>CAWERV010000019.1:0-262989 GCA_963811425.1 uncultured Acidobacteriota bacterium | reverse complement strand
ACGCGGGAGCGAGAGCGAGCGAGGAACGAGCGAGCGGGAGCGACGGACTACTCGTACCGAAGCGCTTCGATGGGGTCGAGGCGCGAGGCCTTGATCGCGGGATAGAGACCGAAGAACACGCCGACCGAGATCGACACCAGCAGTCCGAGGAGGATCGCCCAGAACGGCGTCTCCGCCGGCAGAGCGGCGAACGCCGCCTTGACCGCCGCGGGCACCGCGACGCCGACGACGACGCCGATGACGCCGCCGAGCAGCGACAGCGTCGTCGCTTCGGTCAGAACTGCATGACGATGTCGCGCCGGAAGGCGCCCACGGCCTTGCGCACGCCGATCTCGCGGGTCCTCTCCGTGACCGAGACGAGCATGATGTTCATCACGCCGACGCCGCCAATGAGCAGCGAGATCATGGCGATGAAGATCATGCCGCCCGTGATGCCGCGGGTGATGCCCTGGAAGCTCTCGATCATCTTGTCGGGCGTGAAGAGCGCGAAATCGTTCGGCTTGTTGAACGGCACGTGGCGCCGGGCCCGGAGGACCGCGATGCCCTTCTCCGTGATGATGGGCACCTGCTCCGGCTTGTACGGCACGGTCGCGATGTGGATCGTGTCGCCGTGGCTGGCCTTGATGAACGGGAACATGCGGTCGAACGCCGTAAACGGGATGAGGAAGAAATTATTGTTCGAGCCTCCCATGAACCCGGGCTTGTCCTCCAGGACTCCCACGACGACGAACTTGCGGCCGTTGAACTCGACGGTCTTGTTGAGCGGGTCCTCGGTGGCGAAGAGCGTCTTGCGCACGTCCTGGCCGATGACGGCGACCTCGGTCGCGTATTCGACGTCCGGGTCGGTGATGAAACGGCCGTAGTCCACGAAGTGGTTGTTGGCCATCGAGTAGTCGGGGATCACCCCGGCGATCGTGGGCGTCGTCGTCTCGTTGCCGCGGTACTTGATGCTGACGGTGGTGTTCCACAGGTACCGCTCGGCGGACACGGCCCGCATCTCCGGGACCTGGGCCTTCAGCGCCAGCGCGTCCTCGTAGGTCAAGTCCTTGCGGTTGCGCTCCTCGTCGGGCCGGTGGCCCGGGCCGAACCGCTGCTCGAACTTCTGGAACTGGACCAGCGTCGCCCCGAAGCTCTGGAAGCTGCGGATCATCTGGTTGTTGAAGCCCGTGACGATCGAGACCATCGCGATGACCGTCGCGACGCCGACGACGATGCCGAGGACCGTCAGCCCGGCGCGCAGCTTGTGCGCGCGCACCGCGAGCATCGCGAAGCGCACGTTCTCGCCGAAACCGCGGCGCAGGTGGGACAGGATCGAGGACACGGCCTACTCGTAGCGCAGGGCTTCGACCGGCGGCAGCTTGCTCGCCTGGTTCGACGGGATCCAGCCCGCGAGCAGCCCCGTCACGGTCGCGACCGCCACACCGAGCAGGATGAACGACGGACGCACCTGCGCCGGGAACACCTGGTTGACCGCGAGCGCGATGAGCGACCCGAGGAGCACGCCGATGACGCCGCCCACCGAGGACAGCAGCGCCGCCTCGAGAAGGAACTGCCGCCGGATGTCCTTCTTGCGCGCGCCGAGGGCGCGGCGGACGCCGATCTCCTTCGTCCGCTCGACGACCGAGACGAACATGATGTTCGCGATCACGATCGCGCCCACGACGAGCGAGATGCCGGAGATCAGGATCATGAGCAGGAACGCCCCCTGCGAGATGCCGCGCCACAGGCTCTGCAGGAGCTCCGCCGTGACGAGGCCGAACGGGTCTTCCTTGTCGAACTTGGTCTTGCGCAACCGCCCTCAGGATCGTCCGGACTTCGTCCGTCGTCGCCGTCACGGCCTCGACGCCGCCCTTGGGCTTGATGAAGATCCCGATGTCCTCGGACGGGGCGATGTGCTTCTTGAAGAGGGTCAGCGGCATGTAGATGACGTTGTCCTGGCTCTGCCCCATCACGTTGCCCTGCTTGGTCAGGGTGCCGATGATCTTGACCGGGTAGCCGTCGATCTTCATCTCGCGCCCGATCGGGTCCATGTTCGGGAAGAGCTGGTCCTGCACGTCCCAACCGATCACGACGACACCCGCGGCGTGGTCGTACTCGGTTTCCGTGAAGTAGCGGCCCGTGGCGATGTCGAAGCTCATCGCCTCGCCCATGTTCGGCGTGTGGCCCTGGACCTCGACCGCGGGAAGCTTCTTGTCCCCGAACTTGACCGGGCGCGTGCGCTCGCCGCGGGCTCCCACCTGGGAGCAGAGGCGGCATTCGCGCCGCACGATCTCCATGTCGGTCAGGGTCAGGCTGCGGCGCTTCATCGCCATCAGCCACTCCTCGCGGCTCGTGATGATCCCGTACTTGTCGAAGATGACGATGTCGGGGTTCAGGCCGATGACCTTGTCCTTGACGTAGGTGTTGAGCCCCGAGATCACCGACACGACGCCGACCACGGTCGCGACGCCGATGATCACGCCGAGCAGAGTCAGGAACGCGCGCAGCTTGTTGCGCGTCAGCGCCGACGCCGAGACGCGGAAGAGCTCCCCGGTCGTCACGCGGGCTTGCCCCCGTCCTTCTTGTCGCCGCCACCTTCCTTCTCGATGATGACCTTGTCGCCTTCCTTGACCTGGCGCAGGACCTTGAACGGCCCGGTCACGATCTCGGCACCGACGGCCGGGCCCTTCTTGACCTGGATCATCAGCTCGCCGGCGATGCCCGGTCTCGACCTTCTCGAACCCGAGCTTGCCGTCCTTGACGATGTAGACGCCTTCCTCGGTCTCGGGGCGCGCGCCGGCCTCCGGCTTCTTGTCCTTCATCTGAACGTCGCGCACGACGAGCGCCTGGATCGGGATCGCGGTCGCGCCGTCGATGCGGCCCGTGACGATGTCGGCCGTCACCGAGAAGCCCGGCCGGATCGTGTCCGGCGGGTTGTCGAGACGGATCTTCACCTTGAAGTTGATGGCCTCCGAGTTGGCCGTGAGCGTCAGCAGGTCCGGATCCGTCTTCGAGATCGGCGACGAGCCGACCTCCGTGATCGTGCCCTCGAACTTGCGGTTCGGATAGGCGTCGATCGCGAGCGCGGCCTTCTGCCCGACCTTCACCTGCGGCACCGAGGTCTCGTCGACCATCATCACCGCCTCGACCTCGGCCATGTCGGAGATCGTCAGCAGCTGCGTGCCGGCGTTGTTCATCGTGCCGATGACCGTGACCTCGCCTTCCTTGATCGGCAGGAAGGTCACGATGCCCTCGATGGGCGCCGTCACGGTCGTCTTGGAGAGCGAGTCGCGGCTGGCGACCAGGTCGGCGCTCGTCGAGTTCATGCGCTGCTCGGTCGCGGCGAGGGTCGCCACGGCCGAGTCGAGGTTCGACTTGGCCTTTTGATAGTCGGCCTCCGCCAGGATCTTGGCCTGGAAGTTCTGCTTGGCGCGCTCGAAGTCGAACTTCGCCTGCTCGGCATTGGCCTTGGCCGCGTCGAGATCGTGGCGCATCGCCTCCAGGCTCGCTTCGCGGCCCTGGGCCTGCGCCGCCAGCTGCGCCCGGTCGATCTGCAGCAGGAGCTGGCCCCGCTTGACGTGGTCGCCCTCTTTGACCGCCAGGTTGACGATCTGGCCCATGACGAGCGCGGACATGTCGACCTTGCGGCGGGCCTGGATCTTTCCGTTGGCCGTGACCTTGGATACCAGGTCGGTCTTCTCGACTTTGGCGGTGGTCACCCGGGGGAACGTTCTTGTCCCGCCCGCGGATGGATGCCGTCAGCGCTCCGACGACGACGACCGCCGCCACCACGCCAATGATGATTTTCGTCCTCTTCGACATGCCCTCAACCCTCCGGATGTACGCGGTTTTTCAGCGTATCTTGTTCTACGGAGGGGGGGTCGGAAAGTTCAATTCCGTCTCCACCATTGAAAACGAAGGCCTTTTTCGTTAGCCTCACGCCCCCTGCGCCCATAGCTCAATTGGATAGAGCGTCTGACTACGGATCAGGAGGTTGGGGGTTCAACTCCCTCTGGGCGCACCAACTTAAGCCTTAAAGCCAATGTCCTTCTCCCCCGCCGACACGGCCTTCATGCACGAGGCCCTCGCCTTCGCCCGCATCGCCTATGCCGAGGACGAGGCTCCGATCGGGGCGGTCGTCGTCGTCGACGGCCGGATGATCGGCCGGGGCCGCAACCGCCGGGAGCGCCTGGCCGACCCCACGCACCATGCCGAGATCGAGGCCATCCGGGAGGCGGCGCAGGAGGTCGGCAACTGGCGCCTCGAGGGCGCGACCCTCTACGCGACCCTGGAGCCCTGCCCCATGTGCGCCGGGCGCCGCGGTCAACGCGCGCATCGCGCGGATCGTCTACGGCTGCGCGGACCCCAAGGCCGGATACTGCGGCACGCTCGGCAACATCCCGCAGGACGCGCGGCTGAACCACCGGTGCCAGGTCGAGGGCGGCCTGCTCGGGGCCGAATCCGCGGAGCTGCTCCAGCAGTTCTTCCGGGCGAAGCGGGCTGATAATTCCCAACGCGAATGATCGAAGACGAAACGCGAGCTGAGTGCGTCCCCCAGCTCCCAAAACAGGAGGATCCGCCATGAAGCCTTTCCGCGCCGCGATGGGCGTCCTATTTCTGGTCTGCGCCAGCGCCTCTGCGCAACAGGTGCGCGAGTCGTACGGGACATCCGCCACGACCTACGTTCACCTTCCCGCGATCGAGTTCCAGCCGATGCGCGGCGTGGACGGTCCGGTCTACACGACAGGAAGCTCCGGCACATCCGGCCAGATCACGCGCTACGGCTCGGGCAATTCCTTCTTCACCGCGCCGCTGCACCTTCCGTCGGGAGCGCTCATCACGTATCTCGAGCTGGACTACTGCGACAACAACGCGGGATCCAACCGGTCCACGCTGACGCTGGTCGACACGCATTGGGACGGAAACGTGACGTCGACGCTGCCGACCCTCTCGTCGATCAACAATGGATGCGGTTTCGTGAGCGTCGACGAGTCGTCTCAGGGAATGGTCGTCGACAATTACCTGGAGTCGTACAACCTCGTTTTCTACCACAACATCGGCGACGGCTCGGAGTCCCTCGCAGGCGCCATCGTCGGTTACAAGCTGCAGGTCAGCCCGGCCCCCGCATTGGCGACGTTTGGCGACGTGCCGACGAGCCATCCGTACTTCCAGTTCATCCAGGCCCTCGCTGCTTCCGGAATCACGGGAGGATGCGGCGGTGGAAATTACTGCCCGGACAACCCGGTCACGCGCGGGCAGATGGCGGTCTTTCTCGCAAAGGCTCTCGGTCTGCAGTTCCAGTAGAGGACGTGGCGTCTCGCGGGGCAGGCGCCGGCTCGAACGGCTCGCTGCACCGGATGCACCGCTTCGGCCAGGGCCGCCCCGCGATCACGAGCGTCCGGATACAGCACGCCCGGCACCGGATCTGGACGTACCGCGTGCTCGTCAGCTCCATCGTCAGCGCTCTTCGCCGACGAACTCGAGGAGCCGGACGGTCACACCGTCGTAACCAAAGAGGAGCTCGTGCCCGCGGCGGCACTGGGCCGTTCCCGTCTGGCCTTCCTGCGTGTCGACGGGCAGCTCGATCTTGATGCGGTCGCCGCATTGCGGGCATTTCAAGGGCCATACGGTGGGGTGGTCATTCTTCATGGGTAGCCTCCGCGGGCGAAGGTATCGGGCGGGGTTGAAGGCGGGTTGAACGGGGGGAAAACAGTTGGCGGAGAGGGTGGGATTTGAACCCACGAGACCCGTTAGGGCCTACCGGTTTTCGAGACCGGCCTGATCAACCACTCCAGCACCTCTCCGCGCGGGTGGAACGGCGAATCCTAGCCGATTCTGTCCGCCTTTGGTAAGACGACCCTAAACCCCGCCCCAAGGAATCCGTAATAATCGGCAACCCCGATGGAAAGCGCGATCCAGCTGACGAACGTCTCGAAGGCCTTCGGCAAGTTCCGGGCCGTGGACAACCTGTCCCTGAACGTGCCCAAGGGGGCGATGTTCGGCCTGCTCGGGCCCAACGGCGCCGGCAAGACGACGTCGATCCGGATGATCATGAACATCACCGCGCCCGACACGGGCGACATCCGGATCCTGGGCAACCCGATGGACCGCGCCATGCAGAACCGGATCGGGTACCTGCCCGAGGAGCGCGGCCTCTACCGGAAGATGAAGGTGATCGACCACCTCTACTTCCTGGCGGCCATCAAGGAAGTCGGGCGCGAGGAAGCGAAGAAGCGCATCGCCGACTGGCTCGACAAGATGGAGCTGGGCCCCTGGCTCAACAAGAAGGTCGACGAGCTCTCCAAGGGCATGCAGCAGAAGATCCAGTTCATCGCGACGATCGTGCACGATCCGGACATCCTGATCCTCGACGAGCCGTTCTCGGGCCTGGACCCGATCAACGTCGCGCTGATGCGCGACTACTTCCTCGAGTTCCGCCAGCGCGGCAAGACGATCATCTTCTGCACGCACGTGCTCGAGCAGGCCGAGAAGCTCTGCGACGAGATTACGCTGATGGCCCGCTCGCGCAAGATCCTCGAGGGCTCCATCAAGGAGCTCAAGCACCGCTACTCCCAGGACCTGCTGCGCATCTCGATGGACGCCTCGCTCGAGGAGGTCCGCGTCCTGTCCGGCGTGGCCACGGTGAAGGCCGTCGACGGCACGTTCGTCGTGGGACTGAATCCCGGCACCGACCGCCGCGAGTTCCTGAAGCGCACGCTCGAGCGCTACCGGATCGACGCGTTCTCGCAGAAGGAACCGGAGCTCGAGGAGATCTACCTCGACGCCGTCAAGAGCGCCGGCATCGAAGACCGCGTCATCGAATGAGGCGCCCATGAACTGGAAGAAGACCTTCGCCGTCGTCCGCCGGGAGTACGTCGAGCGCGTCCGCACCAAGGCGTTCTGGATCGCGACGCTGCTGATCCCGATCCTTCTGCTCGGTTACATCGCCATAGAGATCGCCGCTCTCGCGCAAGACCAGCGGTGAGCGCGAGCTCGTCGTCGTCGACCTGACCGGAAAGCTCTACGCCCCGCTGGTGGCGGAGCTCGCCGACACGGAGGGCAAGCAGAAGAAGCAGGCCTCGGGCTCCAAGGGCCCGGACTGGGCGCTGGGCGAGCGCCCCTCGCGGGCGACCTCGACGCCGCCAAAGAGGCGCTTCGCAAGGAGTCACTCGCCAAGAAGATCAGCGGCTACCTGATCCTCGACCCGGCCAAGCTCGACAAGGAGAGAATCGAGTACTACTCGACGACCGTCTCGGACTACATCGCCCTGGCGCAGCTCCAGTCGGCGATGAACCGGATCTGGATGCGTCAGAAGATGGCGGCCCGCGGGCTGTCGCCCGACCTCGCCGCCGACCTCGAGCAGCGCGTGGACCTGAAGCCCTTCAAGATGACCGAGAAGGGCACCTCCGAGGAAAAGGGCGCCGGGCATCATCGCGGCGATCGTCTTTCTCATCGTCATGTATTCGACGTTCCTGATGTACGGCTACCAGGTGATGCGCGGCGTCATCGAGGAAAAGAGCAACCGCATCGTCGAGATCATCATCGCGTCCGTGCAGCCGATCGAGCTCATGGTCGGCAAGATCGTCGGCATCGGACTCGTCGGCCTGACGCAGTACCTGGTGTGGTCGATCGTCGCGATGAACCTCTCGCTGCCGGGCTTCGCCGCCATCGTCTCGAGCGGGGACCTCGGCGTGCCGCGGATCCCGCTCTCGATGCTCGGCTACTTCCTCCTCTATTTCATCCTCGGCTACTTCCTCTATGCCAGCGTCTACACCGTGATCGCGGCGCCCTTCAACACGGACCAGGAGGCGCAGCAGCTCGCGATGATGCCGATCATCCTGATCGTCGGCGGTGTCGCGATCTACCCCGCGGTCCTGAACAACCCCTCGGGCGGCATGGCGGTCTTCTTCTCGCTCTTCCCGTTCACGGCGTCGCTGACCATGTTCCTGCGCACGGCCGTCTCCGAGCCGCCCCTCTGGCAGATCGGCCTCTCGATCGTCTTCCTGATCGCGCACGACGGCCGTGCTCGCCTGGTTTGCGGGGAGCATCTACCGCGTCGGCATCCTGATGTACGGCAAGCGGCCCACGATCCCCGAAATCCTTCGCTGGGCCCGATACGCGCCGGGCGGCGCCAGCGCGCCGCCCGCACGGCGGATCGGTTAATGCTCGGTTGCCCGAACTCGCCCGCTGTGCTAACTTTCCGGCCCCGTTTGGCCCATTCGTCTAACGGTTAGGACGCGGCCCTCTCAAGGCCGAAATACGGGTTCGATTCCCGTATGGGCTACCACGACCCTTCCCACCCTTAACCGCTTGCAGCAGCAAGGGTTCGCAGGAAGGACCTTCCCCTGCCCATGTGGGAATCGAACCCGAAGGCGAGGAGCGAGTCCGCTGCACGCGCGTGTTAGGCCGCGGCTCAGAAAGCACCCCAGACTCCATCCGGTGTGCTCAACACTCTGCCATTCACCAAGTCAACAGCTACCCGAAGCCTCACCGCCGTCCGCCGCTCCGGGCCAGCTCGCGCAGGGCCTACGCCAGGAGCGCGTTGAAGGCCTCGGGCTGCTCGAGCATGAGGTAATGCCCCACTCCCTTCATTATCGCCGCCTGGTAGCCGGGGGCATACTTGCGGTTGCCCTCCAAGTTGGTGGGAAACAGGTCGGAGCTGATGGCGCAGATGGGGGCCTTGATCTCGCGCAGCGCCGGCAGCGGGTCGTAGGCCATGCTGGAGCGGGCGACGGCCACGCCAATCTCCTGCGGCGCCGACAGCACCGTTTCCAGCACGCGCGCCTTGACGGGCTCGGGCGTGCTCGCCGAGAACAAGTATTGCGACATGATGGCGGTGGTCGTGGCCCGGTAGTCGGCCTGCAGCGCCGACAGGAACTTCTCCACCTCCTCGGCCGCGATCCTCTGCTCGAAGTCCACCCAGCTGTCCACCAACACCAGGCCGGCCACCCGGCCCGGCATGCGGCGCGCGGCCTCCAGGACCGCCGGCCCGCCAAGGGAGTGGCCGATGAGCACCACCCGCTTCAAGCCCAGCGCCTCGACCACCGACACCACGTCCTGGCCGAAAGCGGCCATCGTCCAGTCCTTGCGCCCGCCTCCGCTCTGGCCGTGGCCGGCCAGGTCGAGCGCGACGACGCGGTGCTTCGCGGCGAAGTAGGCCATCTGCCCGTCCCAGAAGCCCCGGTCGCAGCCCCCGCAGTGGACGAACACCAGGGCCGGATCGCCCTTGCCGGCCGCGTCGATAGCGGATGGGGACCCCGTCGGGCGAGGTGGCGGTGCCGGAAACGGCCCCCTGAGAGCCGGCCCTGGCCGGCGGCGACAGTGCCACGAGGGCGATGGCTAGGCCGAGTGTCGTCTTCATCGAATCCTCCTTCGCCTCAGCGAGGGCTCTTCGATCGGATGCTCATTTTCTTCTCCTTTGAAAGCGCGTCCATGACAGCTGTCCCGGCCGTGCCGCGTCCTTAAGGAGTTGTTAGGATCTTCCTAAATCTGATGGCCGGCAGTGAGACATTTCATTTCGACGAGTTCACGCTCGACGTGCGAGAGCGGCGTTTGCTGCGCGGGACGGAAGCCGTTCGCTTGCCACCAAAGGCCTACGATGTGCTGGTTGCGTTGGTGCAGCAGCGGGGCCATCTGGTCACGAAGGACGAATTGCTGACGCGCCTCTGGCCCGGGACCTTCGTCGAAGAAGGCAGTCTCAACGTTTGCGTGTCGGCGCTGCGCAAGGCGCTTGGCGAGGACGCCCGCCGGCCGACCTATATCGAAACGGTGGCGCGGTCCGGGTATCGCTTCATCGCTGCCGTTCGATGCGATCCGGCCGGCGAGAAGGCATTCGCACCGAGTGCGAGGGCGCGACCCGTCGAACTTTACGAGCTTGTCGGCCGCGGCCGGTCTCACCTGTTGTCTGACTCGTTTTTGGAACTGCCTGCTGCCGTGGACGCCTTTCGCTCCGCGGTCGAGATCGATCCGACCTACGCACCGGCACACGCCGGGCTGGCGCGCGCACGGTGCGTGCTGGCAGCGTCTCACGCTGTGCCGCACCAGGAAGCATTTGCAGAGGCGAAGGCGTCTGCCTTACGCGCGCTGGCGATGGACAGCGCCTCGGCGGACGCGCAAGTTGCCCTTGGCACCGTCCTTTTTCTCAGCGAGTGGGATTGGACTGCGGCGGAGCGCAGCCTGCAACGTGCGCTCGAAATCAACCCGGATCATACCGAGGCGCTCCTGCAGTTTGGGTCGCTCCAGGAAGCGCTCGGGCGGCTCGACGATGGGCTGCGATGCAAGCAACAGGCGCTCGCGCGCGATCCGCGATCGCCCGGCGTTCTGGTACAGATCGCCATCTCGTATTGGCACCAGCGGAAGTACGACGACGCGCTTGTCTGGGCCCAGCGAGCGATTGACGTCAACCCGAAGCATGCGCAGGCGTGCCAATTCATGAGTTACGTCTATTTGAAGATCGGGGACATCGATCGATTCGCGGCCTTGGCCGTCCGCATGTCTATCGAGTTCGGATTACCCGAAGAGTGGGTGGCCGTAATGAGGCAGGTCACCGCGGCAGCGCAGCAGGTGTACGCGACTGCCGGCCTCTCCGGATTGAACCGATTCTGGGTGGAACAAATCCCGAATCCGCAGCTGGACTTCGACGTGTTGCTGAAGATGCCTTTCTTCCGAGCCAGAATTTATGGGGCAGCAGGCCGGCTCGATGAAGCGTTCGACTGCCTTGATCAAGCCATCGCGCAACGCGACCCGGCACTGGTTCACCTGGCGGTCGCACCGGATTGGGATGGCCTGCGCGATGATCCGCGATTTGACGATCGCCTGAAGAAAATGGGCCTGCCACGCGAGTTTGCGCGAATTCTACGCCCCGATCCGTTGCCGGGCAGTCGTTGACGTCATCGGATGGAGGTCCTCACAGGGCGCGAAGTCTCGGTTCCACCCCATCATTCTTCGCGAGGCTGACGCAACCGAAGCCATTGCGAGATCAGCAGTCTCGCAAGTGCTCTTACTGCACTCTTGAGCTCGTCGGGGTTCGCCGGTCGCGGATCCCCCGCAACATTCTGAAGACTGGCGAGATCATCGGTTCCATAAGGCCCCATTGCGGCTCCCACGCGACACCCTCCGGGAACGCGATCATCTGGAACCGCGTCCGGCGCTCGAACGGGAACCGCTCCCACGACCGCGCCGGCTCCGCGATGATCTTCTCGGCGTAGTCGATGGGTAGCGTGGAAGAGCAGGAGCGACTATGGGTAGCCTACTGAGTAATCGCTATCCCCCCTGTCAGCGTCGACTTCGGAGAGGATCGGGTCCGTCCACTTTCTTCGATCCGCGCTGACGAAGTTCCCTCTCTCCTGCCACCAGGCACCAAGAGCCGAGCGCAGGGCTCCCCGAAGAGCCGTCGAAACTGCAGGCCCCTCGAAGGCCGCCGAAGCAACGGCTGAGAGCCGATCCCCGCAGGCAAGAATCCTCCGAACGGTTCCCGTATCCGCAGCCTCGGGACGCCGCTCGTTGGTTTCCAGACCGGCGTATGCCCGGAGACACTCGGCGATGCGGGCCGCGATCGGTTCCGAACGGGCCTCGCAAATCTGATCATCCCGAAGCAGGACCAGACGGCCTTGGGCTCGGATCCGTCGAGTCCTAGCACCTCTCGGAGCGACCTGAGACACCCGGGCGAGGCGTGCGCGCCCCATCTACGCAACCCTCTGCAGGGCGGCCAAATCTCGCAGGAATCTCTCGATTTGGTTCCAACTGGGGCCCGTATGGGCTACCAGTTCAACCCCCACTCCAAGTCTCACGCCGCGTCCTGCGGACGCAGCCCTCTCAAGGCAACACCTTTGAGGGCGCCCTTCCGGGCGCGACACGGGTTCGGTTGGAGGGTTCCTTCGAGCACGTCCTGAGCACGGACCAGATACGATCCTACAAACCCGATCCTCGCGCTTATCAGATGGGAATCGATGCCTTGAGGCTCGCGCGCGAGGAGATCCTGTTCGTGGCGTTTGCGGGATGGGACGCGGCAGGAGCCAAGTCGTTCGGCTATCCCACGTTCTGGGTCAACCGCCTCGGCCTCCCGCAAGAAGAGCTGGGAGTCTTCCCAAATGCCTCGGGGCGCGATCTCACTGATCTCGTGAGTTTCGTGAAGACTCCGCGTTGATTGATGGCAACCTCCCAGAAGGCATGCGGAGGTTACCGCTGCGAAGTGGGTAGGCCGTCAGGCGACTCACTTCTCCTTTCGACGACCGCGTGCGCGTTCCCGTAGTGCATCTCCAGCGCGTAGAGCTCGCTCCGTGAGGCTTCCCGGGCGCACTCGCATCGCCGCTCGATCAACGTCGCCGATTGCCATCTCGAGTCGAATGTCGAGGCCCGCGGACTTGGAAAATCCCAGCTTCTGGCTGGCGTAGACGCTTCGGTGACCGACGATGAGGAAGGCCGTCGCGGCGCAGAGTGCTGCGTACACGCCCACCGGTCCCGGCAGCAGCTCCATGCCCATCACCGCGGCAGCGATGGGTGTGTTTGCGGCGGCGGCCAGGACCGCGACAAATCCAAACGCAGCAAAGGCTCCGGACGGCAGCCCGAAAGCATGTGCCAGCGCGGCCCCTCCCGTGGCGCCGACGAAGAAGATCGGCGTCACGATTCCGCCGCTGCCGCCGGTTTCGAGGGTCACAGCGGTGGCAATGATTTTGAAGAGAAAGGCGAGCATCGCGAGCCTCGCCGCGCCGGCCAGCGCCTCTCCAATCGTCGCCGTTCCCAGGCCCGCGTACGTGCTGCCCACGACGGCGTAGAACGTGGCGAGAAAGACCCCGCCGGCTGCCGCCACGAGGTAGGGATGCGCCTGGAATCGCTGGACGAGTTTCTCGACGGCTCTCATCGTCTCGATCAGAAGGAGCGCCATGAGGCCGAACGCGACCCCGAACAGCAACGAAAGTCCAACAACCGTGGTTTGACCCAGCGTGCCAAAGCTCTCATGCAGAGCTGCGACCGGTGGGCCAACGCCGCAGACGAGGTGTCCCACGATCCCGGCGATCAGGCAGGGGAACAGAACCGGATATTCGATCCTGCCCAGATAGAGAACCTCGATTCCGAAGAGGGCTCCCGAGACAGGTGTTCCGAAGACAGCGGCAAATCCCGCTCCTATGCCGCAGATCACGAGCCTTCGGCGGTCTTCGTCATTCAGGCGAAGCCGGTCGGCGAAGAAACTCGTGATTGCTGCGCCAATTTGCGCGCAAGGGCCTTCCTTCCCAACGGATCCACCGAAAGCAAGGGTCAAGATCGTTGCCGCCAGCTTTACGGGCGCGACCTTCCATTCGATTCTCCCCGATCGCTGGTGAACGGCCGCGATGACGGCCTCGGTGCCATGCCCTTTGGCGTCCGGCGCGAAATGGCGGACGAGCCAGACGCAACCAGGCAAGGCCGCAGGCAGGAGAACGTAGTATGGGAAAGGGCCCAGCGTGAGCCTGCTGACGGACGCATTTGCAGCGGCGAGCGCCCAGAGGAAAGCGCGAGTGCCGAGGCCCACGCAGACACCGGCGCCGGCGCCCAGAAGAGCCCACTTTAGCGTGCTGATGAGGAGGGCCGTGTGTTCGGCGTACCAGCGACTCTCGTCAGCGAGGTGAGGAGGCTCGGCCGACTGGGTCTCCCCGCCCGTGGCCGCAGTGGGTGGCGAAGAGTCGTCCCTCACGAGGGTGGCGTCCGTGAAAGCGCCGCCGATAGCCGCCGGAACTCGGGAGAATGTGCCGCGACCAGTAAAGCCAGCAGCGCCTCACCGCGTCGAGTTAGGGTCACGCGAACGCGGCGGCCATCCTCGACGTCACGGTGGCGTTGCACGAGGCCTGCCTCCACGCACCGGTCTAAGAGGCCGACGGCGCTCTGGTGTTCGATCTGGAGTCGGTCGGCGAGCTCGGTGATTGTCGGAGGCCCCGGAGAGGTTCGCACGAAGAGCATGAGCTGATACTGGTTCGGCGAGATCCCCGCTGCGCGCGCCTGGGCCTCCGAGAAATGGAGGAACCGTCGAAGTGCATAGCGGAACCGGGCGAGCCGGCCGTAATCGGCTTCGAGGGGATCAAGGCTTCCCCCCTTCTGTCCTTGCCTCCGGGTCGGCCTTGCCTTCAAGCCAGACCTAGAGTGAACGGGCGGCTTCCTGCCCTTGCTCTTCATCCCGGTTGAAATCTACCATGTCCGCGGCGCCTGGTTCTCCCAATATATATCGTAGTACGATGTTATGCCTAAGGAGGACCTCATGACTCGACGGTCGAGAGTACTCGCGCCTGTCTTTCTTCTTGCCTTCGGTACCCTTCTTGCGTGCAAGAAGAATCCACCCACCACAGCAGCGGCCGTTCAGCCCGTCAAGGTTGCTGGGCCGGCCGAGACCGCTATTGCTCCGCCTGCTAGAGCCAAGACCGACCGGGATCTCGATGCAGAGGTGCTGTCCCAAGACCTGACGTCGCTGAACAAGCGCGGATATCTGGGGGATGCCTTCTTCGATTTCCAGAAGGCAGAGCTTCGGGAGGACGCTCGAGCGGCGTTGGCAAGAGACGCAGAATGGCTCCGGAAGTATCCGTCTGTCGTGATTCTGCTGGAAGGGCACTGCGACGACAGGGGGACCGAAGCTTACAACCTGGCCCTCGGCGAGCAGCGCGCGAAGGCCGCCCACGAATATCTGAACTCGCTGGGGATCTCGGAGTCCAGGATCAAGACGGTCTCCTACGGGAAGGAGAAGCCCTTCTGCACAGAAGATGACGAGCAGTGTTGGCAGGAGAACCGGCGGGCCCACTTCCTGGTGACAGCAAAGTAGTGTGCTGCGGGGGTCGCCTCGGGCCTAGCGGGGAACCCCAGCCCACTTCCGGTGGGTTGGAGCCTTCTGGGGGCGAGGAGGCTGTGAGTTTTGCTGATTCGAATATATCTCGTGATCCGATATGAGGCACTCACTTGGCTGACAGAACCGTTCCCTGCACGGGAGTTGATGATGCAAAGGAGGCCCGAATGACGGAGCTGAAGGTCGTTCCGATGGGACTCAGTCTTGGCGTTACCTGGGGGGGGGGGATCAACGCTTCTCGGCTGGATAGCCGGGATGGGTTGGGGCACGAAACTCGTCTAAGTCTTTTCGAGCCTTTACCCTGACTACGGGCCCACTCTCACGGGCGGAATGGTTGACGGACTCCGGGGATTCGGAGATGGATTCTTGGCTGGCCTGGTCATGACGACGCTCACGTTCGCGGCCCACCACCCCGCGGAGCAGATCCACGTCGTGCCACAAGGGGAGCCGCTACCACAGTGAACGCCTGCCGCACCTCCTGGGGCTATCAGCGCGCGGTCCGATTTCCGGAACAAAGGCAGTTGGGGCATCTCACGAGGATGGCTTTCACGCAGGGCCCGCTGCATAGGGCCACACGGCGGCTTGTACGGCTTCCTCCTTTCGCCGTGCGATGGATGACGTCGGTGCGCCTCTTCTCAACGAGCCGGTCCCACCCAACGCTCTGTTGCTTCTCTCCGTTAACATGGGTTTCGAGTGACCGTTCCGAACATCGCGAGTCGGGAGTTCAAAAGGAACCCATACCCGTTCTATACCCGGCTGCGCGCCGAGGCCCCCGTGTTTCGCACCGAGTTGCCGGACAATCAGTATGCCTGGCTCATAACCCGGTACCAAGACGTCGCTGTCGTGATGACTGATGAGCGCTTCGTCAAGGACAAGCGCAGCGCGTTGACGCCCGAGCAGTCAGCGAGACAGCCGTGGGTTCCCGATCTGTTCAAGCCTCTGGCCCGCAACATGCTCGATGTCGACCCACCGGATCACACGCGGCTGCGTCAGCTGGTTCACAGAGCCTTTACGCCACAATTGGTCGAACGACTCCGCGAGCGAGTCCGTAGTCTTACAGAGGAGCTGATTGTGGCGGCCGAGCGGCGGGGCCGCATGGATCTGATCGCCGACTACGCCTTACCGATCCCCACGACGATCATCGCGGAGATGCTCGGCGTACCCGCATCGGACCGCCACAGGTTTCATCGTTGGTCGCGAATGATCGTCGCGTCCGCCCCCTCCGGCTGGAGGATGGTGCGCGCAATTCCGAGCGCGATCGCGTTTCTTCGCTACATCCGCAAGCTCGTCAAGGCTCGGCGTTCGAGTCCTCGCGATGATCTGGTGACGGCGCTGGTGCAGGCGGAGGAGGAAGGGGCGGGGCTGGACGAGGATGAGCTCGTGTCGATGGTTTTTCTTCTGCTGATCGCGGGACACGAAACGACCGTCAACCTGATCGGAAACGGAATGCTCGCGCTCCTGCGGCACCCGGACCAGATGAAACGCCTGCGCGACGAGCCCGGCATGATCAAGGTCGCGGTGGAAGAGTTGCTGAGGTTCGACGGCCCCCTGGAGACGGCCACCGAACGCTACGCCCGGGAAGACGTAGAAGTCGCAGGAACCGTCATCCGTCGAGGAGAACTGGTCTACGCCGTGCTCGCCTCCGCCAACCGGGACGAGCGACAGTTCTCCGATCCAGATCGGTTGGACCTCTCTCGCGAACCGAACAAGCATCTCGCCTTCGGCCTCGGAGTCCACTACTGCCTCGGCGCCCCGCTCGCTCGGCTTGAGGGCCAGATTGCGATCGGCGCGTTGGTCAGCCGATTGCCGAATATTCGGACGACACGACGACTCCTACGCTGGCGGCGTGGGATCGTATTGCGCGGATTAGAGGCTCTGCCGGTAGTTCTGACGCTGTAGCCGGGCTAGGCGCGCGACGGGACAAGGGCGGCGATTGCCTTCTGTCTCCGGCACTTGCGGGCCGATCTGCGTCATAAGCACACAGTGTCAGGAGCGGGCGCGCGTCCGATTCGCCAGCGCCTTGCTTCGCGAGGGAAGGTTTGGGGCTGCGCGTTTGCCCTCGGCGCATAGGCTGTCTAAGATCCGAGAATGCCGGTCATACAAGACAGCAGCACAGGAGGCTTGGATCACTAATCGCGGCAGAACCACTGGGGGCGTTGAGACCGATCCGTTTCATGGCTATGTGACGCACTGGCGGCCTGCTTGGATTCGACCATCCGGATCATTGCTGACCGCCTTCACCTCACGCTCACGTCACTCGAAGTGGATGTGACAGCGGAAGTGGATGTCCGCGGCACCCTGGTTGTCGATCGTAAGGTGCCCATCGGCTTTCAGAAGATGCATTGTCGGATTGATCTCCGGGCCGCTGCCGATACAGATCCGAAGATGATAGCGAAACTGTTGGCGGCTTCTGAGTACAGCTGTGTCAATCTTCAGACCTTGCGCTCTGGCGTGGCGGTGGAGACGAGTTTTCAGGGCAGCGAACCCCGACTGAAGTGGGAGCGCTGTGATGACGGCTGTAGGTCCGCCCTGAAGGGACCCAAGGCCAAAATGCGCAGAAGTTTCGACCGTTTTGTGCCGCCCAACGAGTCGCTGCAGCGGACGCGCGCTGCTCTGCCGCTGCAGTTTGCTCGCGGCGATTCGTCGTTGCTCCGTGA
Source organism: uncultured Acidobacteriota bacterium (assembly GCA_963811425.1). GTDB lineage: Bacteria > Acidobacteriota > Thermoanaerobaculia > UBA5066 > Gp7-AA6 > DAHUXD01. Next base: position 245,550 of record CAWERV010000019.1, on the reverse strand, counting down.
CCGGCGCGGGCTGCTTCACTCTACGCCCTTAGCTGGCAACGAGGTATCAGGCGATGCGTGATTCCGAACTCGTCATCAACACCGAGCCGAGGCCAGACGAGGTTCAGTATCTGGAGGATCGAATCTATGAGTTCAACTCGACTGCTACAGGCATCACAGACGGCGAGTGGCTCGCGATCTTCGTGAGAGACGAGGAAGATCGAATCGTTGCCGGGATCTGCGGGAACACCTGGGGTGGTTGCCTGGAGATCCGCCAGTTCTGGGTGGAGGAGGCGCGGCGCAAACGGGGGTTGGGGACGAGGCTGCTTGAGACAGCAGAGCATGAGGCTCGGCGGCGCGGCTGTCAGCAGATTGTTCTCATGACGTTCGCTTTCCAGGCCCCGGCTTTCTACGCCAAGCATGGCTTTGAGGTCGTGGCCGTGGTGGACGACCACCCGCGGGCTCACAAGAACTTGCTCCTGCGCAAGCGCCTTGGCGAATCCAGCTAACCGCCGCGCGCCCGACCTCTAGCGCCGGCGGCTGCAGGAGGCGAAACCGCGGCGACTAGTAGGATCTCGTGATTCGCCATGAGAGCATGAGAGGAGAGGAGGAAGAGAGATGAGCATTCGAGGCCGGTCTATCCCGTTGGGGCTTGCGGCGTCGCTCGCGTTCGCGCTGCCGGGCGTCGCCCGGGGGCAGGCGGAGGCGGCTCAGCCGTTTGGACGCAGCGTCGCCGAGATGAAGTTCGTGACGATCCCGCCTTTGCCGACCTGCGCGCACGGATCCGTGTTGAGCGGCGACCCCACGAAGGGGCCTGCCATTCTCTACGCGAAGGTGCCCGCGGGATGCACGATCCCTTGGCACTGGCACACGGCGAATGAGAACCTCATGATGGTCAGTGGCACCGCCGAGGTGAGCATGAAGGAAGGCAGATCCATCACGCTCAAGCCGGGCGGCTTCGCGATGCTGCCGTCCCACCACGTCCATCAATTCCGGTGTGTGGCGGCTTGCGGCTTCTACCTCTACACCGACGCCGCCTTCGACATCCACTATGTGGACGCGAGCGGAAAAGAGATCGCGCCGGCGGAGGCCCTCAAACCTCTGAAGGAAATACCCGCGACCGAGATGAAATAGAGCGCTCGCCTATCGACCTACCGGCGAGGGCAGCCCGGCGGGAGACCTGCGGACCAAGAGCCCAATACGGCTGAACCGAGTGAAAGCCGAATACGCAAGTTCATGAATCTCCTCCGACGGGCGCGACCCGCTTTCAGTAATAATGAATCCATGAAGCACTCCTCGCCCCATCGGTTGCCTCCCTCGGCCGCAGCAAGAGCCCGGGTGCGGGCTCTAGGTCGTGGCGAGGCACCTGTCGTGACCGATGCGGAGGAGGCTCGAGGCCTCGCCTTCATTTCTCCGGCCGAACTTCGAGCCGCCCTCGCTCTGGCTTCAAGAAAGCGGGCGGCCGAAAAGAAGCGCCGAAAGCGGTAGTCCCAGTCCCGGAGAGCCAGGCCGCTCCCATCCGAAGACCCCGACCGCTCCCCTAAACAGCCACATCCTGCTGGCCGACGCGCCGGCGCGGACCCACTTGCGCAGCTCTCGAAGAACGACCATGGCCACCGCAAACGGCGGGAGAAGAACGCGAGGAGCAGAGCGATCGGGTTCCAGCTCGGGTCCATTGCAGTCAACGGCGGAGAGCATAATTCATTGATAATAAAATGGGTTAGCTCGGCGATAAGCGGCGCGGGACCCGAACCGTGCGGAATCGACAGAGCGTCGCTGCGGCGAAAAAAGATCGAGGCTGACACCAAATCCTCAATAGAATCCGCGAAGCGTGCCCATGTCGGGCCCCAAAACTCGTTTCAATTTGGAGGAGGAAGAGGAATGACAACCAAGTCTCGCTGGCTCCTGGTGGTTTTCGCGGCATGTCTGATGGTTTCAGGGGGTGGCCTTGCCCTGGCCCAGGGCGCCGGGTACACGGTTGTGGCAGTCCTCCCGAACGGCGCGCTCATTCTCCGCGGCCCCAAAGGCGTGCAGCAGTACGACGTTCCCCCGGGTACGCAGTTCAATGCCGACGGCAAGGCCGGCATGGGCGTTGCAGACCTCAAGCCCGGCATGAAGGTGACGGGATTCGAATCCGGTATAGGGAACTGGAAGACCACGAACGTGATGGTCCACGAAGAGCTCAACGCCGAGGTCGTGAACAAGGCCGGCAACACGATGCTCATCCGCGGGGCCAAGGGCCTGACCGAGAAGTATGTATGGAACAATGCGAACGACATCACGATCGTCAAGGACGGCGCGGTGGTCGACATCGGGTCGGTCATGGTCGGCGACCGGATCACAGGCATGGTCGTTCAGAAGGCCGCCCCGGGGCAGGCCGCTCCGGTGATGACGACGGACACCTCGGCAGCCGACAAGGCCGCCGCGGACGCGGCAGCCAGGAAGGCGGCCGCGGACAAGGCTGCGGCGGATGCAGCAGCGCGGAAGGCGGCGGCCGACAAGGCGGCCGCGGATGCGGCAGCGGCAAAGAAGGCAGCGGCCGACAAGGCGGCGGCCGACAAGGCAGCAGCGGACAAGGCCGCGGCAGATGCGGCGGCAGCCAAGGCGGCTTCGAAGAAGAAGCTCCCGAAGACCGCGAGCGAAGTTCCTCTCGTCGGCCTTGCCGGTGCTCTCTCGCTGGCGGCTGCGGCCGGCCTCACCGCGATCCGCAAGTCCCGCTCCGCGAACTAACCCTTTCGTTCGTTTCGAATGCTGCGCCCGCCGTTTGGCGGGCGCAGCTGTTTTCGGGGTGAGCGCCGTAGCGCGACGATCGGCCCTGCGAGTTCGGTGTACGCTTCGCCGTCGTGATCGGACTTGCGCTCCTTGCCCTGGTGCCGACCCTCGCCGACGCTCGGCCTGCCTCCGCCGTCCAGCTTCGCGACGGCCTCCGCACCTACGTCGCCGCGCAGGAGCCGCGGATCCTGGCGGAATTCCGCGATCTGCTCTCCATGCCGAACCTGGCGTCGGACGGCGTGAACATCCGGCGCAATGCCGAGGCGATCGCCCGGATGCTCGAGCGACGGGGTGTGCGAACGGAGCTCCTGGAGCACCGCGGTACGCCGCCGGTCGTGTTCGGCGAGCTGCCGTCGCCCGGGGCCACGAAGACGGTCGTTTTCTACGCGCACTACGACGGCCAGCCCGTGGACGCGGCCGCGTGGAAGGGAGAGCCCTGGAATCCGGCACTGCGCGACGGGCCGCTCGAGGGTGGTGGTCGCGACATCCCCTGGAGCCCTCTGCCCTCTCCGCTCCCGCCGGAAGCGCGCGTGTACGCCCGCGGGGCCGGGGACGACAAGGCCCCCATCATCGGATTCGTCGCCGCCCTCGACGCGCTCAAGGCTCTCGGCGCCCGACCCTCGATCAACCTCAAGTTCTTCCTGGAGGGCGAGGAGGAGGCCGGCTCCCCGCACCTGGCCGAGGTTCTGCGCGAATACGCGCCGAAGCTGAAAGCCGACGCCTGGATCTTCTGCGACGGCCCCGTGCACCAGAGCCGCCGGATGCTCGTCTTCTTCGGCGCCCGCGGCGTCGTGGACGTCGAGATGACGGTGTACGGCCCCGTGCGCGCTCTCCACTCGGGCCACTATGGCAACTGGGCTCCCAACCCGATCGCCCTTCTGACGGATCTGCTCGCCGCCATGCGGAATCCCGACGGCCGAATCACGATCCCCGGTTTCTCGGACGACGTGCGTCCCCTGACCGAAGCGGAGCGCCGCGCGCTCGCCGAGATGCCCGACTTCGACGCCGAGCTCAAGCGCGAGCTCGGCCTCCGGCGCGCGGAGTCGTCGAAGCCGCTCCCAGAAGCGATCCTCGCTCCGGCGCTCAACTTCCGCGGCATCGAAGGCGGCCACGTCGGCGAGCTGGCCGCCAACGCGATTCCGACGCAGGCCCGGGCATCCATTGACTTCCGCCTCGTCCCGGACCAGACGCCGGAGGCAGTGCGCCGGCTTCTCGAGGACTTCGTCGCGAAAAAAGGTTTCTTCATCGTGCGCGACGAGCCCGATCTCGCCACGCGCCTCGCGCACGAGAGGCTCATCCGCATGAACTGGGGGCCGGGCTATCCGGCCGCGCGAACGTCCCTCGACGCTCCGTTCTCGCTGGCCGTCGTGAAGATCGTCGAGCAGGCCTCGGGTGGCCCCGTCGTGCGCCCGCCCAGCCTCGGCGGCAGCATCCCGATGTACGTCTTCCGCGAGACACTTGGCGCGCCCGTCATCGGCGTTCCCATCGCCAACCACGACGACAACCAGCACGCCGCCAACGAGAACCTGCGCCTCCAGAATCTCTGGGACGGGATCACGGTCTACGCGGAGCTATTCGCGCTGCTCGGCAAGGAATGGAAGTGACCGGGAATACAGGTCGGGACTGCGGGGTCAGCCCTGCGTTCCTGAACCTGGATAGTTCACGGGTGCAGGGCTGACCCCGCTCCCTGACGTGTTGAGAAATCACACCTGGGGGCCCATTGTGCGGCTGAGAAGTCGACGCACGAGAAGGGCGATCCCCGCCACCCCGTAAAGGGTCAGGAAAGCGGCAACGTACATCGACAGCCAAACGACCAGCTGGCTGGGTTGATGGGGATTCCGACTTACAGCAACGCCAAGGAGGAAGAAGGGGAAGACAACGTCATTCGTCCAACGGGGACCGGCACCGCCAGCGTTAAGGAACAGCACCCCGAGCACTACAATCCCCGCGCATACGAGGCAAACGAACCCCAGTCGCTTGCGATCGCTCACGACTGATCCCTTAGTTGTGGCACGGGCCAACGAAATTGGAATCGCCGCATTCTGGCGCTTTCTGAGTTCCCACGTCGGGGAAAAAGTCGCGTGGCAGAGGCTGAGCACCTGTGAAGTAGTCCCAGGCCTGACGCGTGATGACATCGAGCTGGCTTCCAGCACCGGGGTCTCGCAGCTCTTCCGCCGCGTGCTCCACAGCCTCAGCGGTTCCTCCTCCGCCGTAGGACTGAAAGCCCTCGTGAGCGGGCGACGTCGAGTCCTGCAGCGTGTGCATGGCGTCGGCGACATGAACCAGAGCGCTGTGGTGATCGCCGGTCCTCTCAAGTGCGATCGCCTGAACGAGGTTGTCGTGCACAAACCTGTTTGCCCGAGCCTTCGCATCTTCGACACTCTGGTTGGGCCCTCGCATCGCGTGCTTGAACTGGGACTCGGCTCGTTGGTCCTTGTCCACGATTCTCTGCTCGGTCATCAGGAGATCCCGATCAGTTCGCGGAATATCGGGCAGAGCTCTCTTGATCGCGTTCTGGTGGACCGTCCACACCTTCGTTGGCCATTTCCCGTTTTGGTCAACTACTTTCAGCGGGTTGTTTAGGGCATAGGTATACCGGTTCCAGGTTTGGGGATCGGTAACGTGCCCCCCCACCTTGTCGGGACTCGTGAATCGGCCCAGGTTGAAGTCGTGGCTGCGGGCGTGGTCGTAGAAGTGGTTGGCCTCGTCGTCGCGTTCCATCGAGGCGAACTTCAGGCGCTGGGTGGCGTTGCCGCTCGAGGACGCCTCGTCTCCGTACGGCCAGTACTTCCTCGTCTCGACCGTCGCGCCAGTGTTGTTGGTAGTCAGCCGCGGCGTTCCCAGGTGGTCCGAGGAGTAGAACTGCCAGCCCGGCGTCGTGCCATTCCAGATCGCCGAGGCGACGAGCTGGTGGCCGAGGAACACGTTGTCCCGCTCGTAGACGATCGAGTCCGAGGCATCCCCGGTCGCGCTCGCCTGATGGGCCTCCGTCGTCACCTTTCCATCCTCGTCGCGAAACGTGAGGATCGTGCCGCGTGGCACGGGGTTGTAGCCGGGCCAGTACACCTTCAGCCACGCGAGCATCTGCCAGGGAGTCAGCGGGGCCGACGGACAGAACTTGCCGCCGCCGCAGCCCGACGTCACGCCATCGCTCGAAAGCTGCTCGATCCATGCCGCGTACGTGCTCGGACAGGGCACGTCCGCAAAACGCCCCGTGCACGCGGGCGGCGTCCACGTGCAGCCATTCACGCCGACCGGACAGTGCTTGCCGAGAACCAGAAAGACGGACGCCTGATCGCGCGCCACGGTCGTATCGGGGCAGAAGCTGCCGCCGCCGCAGCCCGACGTGATGCCGACATCCTTGAGCTTCTGGATGTATTTGCCGTCGTTCGGATTGGAGGCGCAGAGGACATCGAGAAACGGATTCGCCGTGCATGCGAGGCTCGCGTCTCCGCGTGCCTCGATGACGTCGTGCGCGAGCTCGCGCCGCAGGACACCGCCGGACCGCGGGAACTTGCCCACGCGTTCTCCGGCGCCGTCGTAAAGGTACGCAAAGTCCGACGAGGCATTGGTCTCGGCGATCTGGCGGTTCAGCAGATCGTAGGCGAGGGTCTCCGATCCGAGAGTCGTCATGTTGCCGCGGTCGTCGTGAACCGCGCCGGCGATCCTGTTGTTGGCGCAGGTCCCCGTGCACAGCGTGGTGCCCGCGCGCGTCAGCAGGTTCCCGTAGCGGTCGTACATGAAAATCTGCGTCGTGCTTCCGTACTTCGCCTGCGTGATCCGGGAGCGGGCGTCGTAACTGAACGTATCCGACGAGCCCATGGACTTGATGTTGCCCGCACCGTCATAGGCGAAGGCGCCCGTGGCGAATGCACCGGTATTCACGCTGATCTGACCGGGCCGCGATGGAATCAGCCCGTCCGGAGAGATCGTCGTCTTGACGGTTCCCGTGGATCCGGTCGAGTAATCCGCGAGCCGCCCGCTCTCGTGGTAATTCGCTGCGACGAGTTGTTGCGACCCGCCGCCCTGCCAGCTCGCCGTCACGCGCGTGAGCGATCCCGAGGAGTAGTCCGCGTCGTTGACGGTCAACGAGCTCGATGCCCCAGCGGCGCGCGGCTGGGTGTGACTGGCCATTCGTCCCTGCGAATTGTACGTCCAGGTCTGCGTCACCGGAGCGCCGAAACCCGCGGCCGTCAGCAAGCCGCCGCGCGCCCCGATCGACGTCGTGCGCGCGCTCAAGCGGCCGGACGAGCCCGAATAGGCGAAGTCGTCGTAGACCGATGCCGCCGGGAACGGAATGAGGTTCCATCCGAGCCGGCGGGTCAGCCTCCCCTTCGGGTAGCTCCCACCCGAGAAATTCGGGACCGTCGTGTCTCCGCAGATTCCCGTCCCGTCGAAGCACTGGACCAGGTAGGTCGTGAAGGACGAAGTTCCGGTGGTCAGCAGCGTCAGGCGCCCTGCGGAATCGTAAGTGTAGTTGTATTGCGTTGCGGACGGCGCTCCGTCCCTCTTGACGAGAAGATTGCCGAGACTCCCGTAGCTCGGGTAGTCGGTCCTCGCCTTCCCGGCAGCTCCTGCCTCGGGCGTCGTCTCGTCCTCGAGGAAGCCGAACGCCGAATAGTGAAAGGTCCGCACCTGAGCGCCCTGGTTCACCTGCACCAGCTTGTCCAGCACGTTGTACGCGTAGCTCGTCGTGTCCGGGGACGGGGCCCCGGTCACCGGGTCGGGCTCGGTCACCTGGATCACGCGCCCGAGCGCATCCCGTTCCAAGACGGTCACGGCATCGACCCTTCCCGGGGCCCGTGCACGCGCCGGCCGACCACGTACCATTGATGCACCTCGTGGTCGTCCTCTCCTTCGAGTCGCTGAACCGAATGGGAGGCGACACGCGGTCGTCGGTGCGGTCGATCGTCACGTCGCTCGACACGCTCGCGCCGTTGACGCCCTGAATCTCCTCCGGCCGGCCGTACGCATCGAACCTGGACCAGACGGTCCTCGAGCCGTCCGCCTGCGCCTTCGTACAGCCCGCGATGCTCGTGGGCGCGTAGCCATTCAGTCCGCACGGCTGCCACTCGGATTGCGAGGCCCGATGCCCCGCCGAGTCGTAGCGGGTCTCTCGCATGGCGAAGTAGGAGCCGGCCGCCAGGGCATGGTTGACCCGGCGAATCTCTCGCACGAGGCGGCCGAAGCCGTCGTACAGATACCCCTCGAAAGTGCCCGAGCTGGAGGACGGAGCGCCCTCATCCGACGCGCAGGCGGACTTCCCCGGCCCGAGCGTCGGGCTCGCGGTCACTTTCTTGACCAGAACGAGCGGCGTGAAGCTGTAGTTTCCGGAGCCGATCGCACTCGGCGTGTAGCAGATGGTCGTCGGCCACTCGACCGCTGATCCACCGGGCGGCTGGATCATGACGATTCGCCCGATCCGATCATAGGTATAGGTCGTGGCCAGAGCCACGTTGGGGTCCCGGGACGTCGTGATGAGGCCCGTGTTCGTGTCGCGCACGACGTCGAAAGAATTCCAGCCGATGCTGGCGGATCCAGCCTGCCAGCTCGAACGGGTCGGCAGGAGGTTGGTCCAGGCGTAGGTCTTTCCGAACGTGTCGGAGTCAGACGGGATGTTCGGCATCCCGCCCGGACAAGCACTGGCGGTTGGCTCTCCGGAGCTCGGATAGGTCTGCGTGAAGCCTCCCGAGACGACACCCGCGCCGCCGTCGTAGCGACAATCCTTGATCGCCTTTCCCAGCGCCGAGTCCCAGATCCACGACGCCCGCAGAAAGCCGGTGGCCGTGTCGAAGTCGAGGTACTGGCGGACGACGTTCGATCCATTCGAGCCCGGCGGAGGGGACGTCGGTGAGCCGTCCCAGGTGAAACGATGGTCGTACACATCGAGCAGCCAGTCCGTCTGGGTCGCGCTCGCAGCGATCCAGTCGGTCTCGGTCGTGCGGCTGACCCCGCCGGGTAGCGAGCTCGCCGTGCTCGTCCGTTCGTACTTGCCGGCAACCGCGTTGTAGGCCGAAGACGTGATGGCTGTGCAGGCCGGCGCAGAGGCGGCGCTGCAGGTTCCGCCATCCTGCCCCCCGGGCCGCTCCCCGAACCACGTCACCTCTCCGCTCGGAGGCGTCCGGTCGACGAAGCCGATCCTCCGCACCGCGCCGGCCGCGTCCTCGAAGCCGCAGCCGCCGTAGCAGGAAATGACGTCCCGGACGATCCGGTTCGGCGAGCGCGTGCCGGGGCCGTCGAAATCCCTCCTCTCGAGCTCGATCCCGTTGCTCCCGTCCTGCGGGTTTCCTCCGTCCCCGAACGCAGCGTGGAAGAAGTGTTGCGTCACGTACTGGCTTGAGCCAGTCCCGCCGTCGTTGCCGGGGCGCGTCACCGTGACGCGACGCACGAAGGTCTTGGTGTCCGCGGTTCCCGTCATGGTGTCGTACACGAAGAAGCCGGCGCGCTGATAGCTCACGGTGGCCGACGCGCTGCGAAAGGGGTCGAATTCCGTGCGCGCAATGACCGCGGGTGTCTTGTCCATATACATCGAGTACGGCGCAATGTTGCCGGGCAACTCCGGCTCCAGCTCGGGGGCCGTCGCATCGCACGAGTACGGATCGCACGAGCCCGAAACGATCTGCCGCAGGCCGCTCGTGCTTCCGTATTCGTATTGGATCGTGGCGAGCGCGGCCGACGGGGCGGCCTGCTGGCTCGGCAGCGTGATCGATGCGAGGGTGCCCTGCTTTTGAACCGAAGCCGGATCGGTCGAGGGCGCCTGGTTGTAGGTAAAGAAATAGGAGAACGTCTTCGTGATCACGTCGGCGGTGGGCGCATCGCTCACCTGGATCTGGGACAGCTCGGGCACGTCCGCGGTAGACGGCGACGACGGCGGATTGACGCAATTCGGACTCGGCAGGTCGAAGCTGCTGCGTAAGAACCCGGTTCCGGAGGCCGGAATCGGGACCTGAAAGAAGAACTTCACTCTCAGCTGCGTCCCGCCCGGCGCGGGGAAGAGGATCGAGTCGAGGACCCGCCAGACGTTGCCGGCGTTGACCGTAAAGCTCGTCCAGGAGAATGCGATCACCGGCGCCGCGGCGCCGAACGCCGCTCCGGCAAGCTGGATGCTCGAGAATTCCGCCGGGCGCGAGGGATCCGAGTACAGCACCTCCAGCACCTTGTTGCCGAACGCATCGTCGATCTCTGTCAGTCCGAACCGCGCGGGCGGGCTCGCCCCGTAGTCCCAGGTACGGAAGTCGAACGGACCACCCGGAGGCGCATACCGCTGCCTGAAGACGTGGGTGCTTCCGTCGGGGTACTCCACGGTATACGAGGCCGGAGCCGTCGCATTCGGCAGTGCCCGGATCCTCAGATGGCTCCCGTCCGTCGTCACCCACGGGCCGGTTCCAGGGCCGGTCCGATGCGGGCTGCTGTCCGGTGACCAGTACGTCGGTCCCGACCCGGGAGAGTTCTCGATGAATCCGGGCGACAGAGCCCAGCCGACGCCGAGTGTCGGGTCTCCGGACACGTACGCAAACCGGGCCGTCGGATCCCACGAGCAGCTCTGGGAGTAGTGCCAGAACTTGACCGTGTTGTGAGCCTTCAGTTGCCAGCGCGTCGTCGGCCCCAGCAGGTACTCGGGCCCCAGAGGAATGACGACCCCCGTGTCTCCGCTGAAGAGGTTCACGCTGTCGATGCCGTGCGCGTCGTAGACGGCATCCGGGCGGAAGAACGGCAGCGTCTCGTCCGGCTGATCCGCGCGGGCCGCCACGCCTGCCGCGGCGACCAGCGTGGCCACGAGCAGGGTGCTCCTGGCGCCGGTGGCTCTCCATGCATTTCGCTTCATCGGCTCACCTCTCAACGTAGATAAGCGGCGGCGACGGAGCTTTGGGCCGCGAAAATAGTCGACTCGCGACAATAGTGAGTAAAGCGCCCTGGAGGAGCGGCACCGCCGGGAGCCCTGGTGCCCGTCCGGGATTCGAATCGGATTGGCTGTGGAGGATCTCGTTGCGCGTCGCGGCGGAGCCCGTCTCCCGCTTCGTCCTATCCGGACAGCAGTGGCTCGACTCGCCGAATCTTCCGCGGATCGGCCACGTTGCCGCGCGGCGTTTCCGATTAGGACCGGACGACCTCGAGGACTTGCTGCAGGAACTTCGGCTTGCCGTCCTGCGCGCCGGAGCCGCGACACCGTTGAACGCCACCTGGATCTTCCGCGCCGCGGAGCACAGGGCTCTTGATCTGGTTCGATCACGCAAGCGAATGCGTGCGATCCAGGAGGAGGCAGGCGCGGCTCCGGGATCGCACCCCGTCAACCGCGAGCTCCTCGGCTTGCTGCGGGCACGAGCGTCGCTGATGCCCCGCGAGGCCAGGGCCGTCTATCAACTCCATCTGGCCGGCCATTCCGAACGCGAGATTGCCGCGCGCCTGGGAACCAGCCGCGCCTCCGTCCGGAGAGTCACGGGTTGGCTGATGCGCTTCTTCGGTGGCCGCGCCCGCGTGCGTGCGGGCCGCCGCTCTTCGAGGTGAGGAGCGCTCCTGTGATAGAAGCGCGGTCAAGACTTCTTGAAGGGGAACAATCGATGAACAAGGTCTGGATCGCGATGCTCGTACTTTCTCTGGGCGGCGTGGCCGCGTGTCAGAAGGCCGCCGAGAAGGCGCAGGACGCGGGAGCCGCCGCGACCGATGCCGCCAAGGACGCAGGCGCAGCCGCCGCCGACGCGGGCGCGAAGGCGGCGGATGCGGCCAACGAGGCCGGAAAGGCAACGGCCGACGCCGCGAAGAAGGCCGCCGACGACGTCAAGAAGGCCATCACTCCCAAGCCCTGATCGGGGCTGCTTCGGTCGTGTTGCCCCCGGGCCGTCGCCCGGCGGCATTTTCATAGGCGCGAGTCGGTCGCGAGCCGTTTGCTACTCTCTTCCCGCATGCCGCGCACCAAGATCGTCTGCACGATCGGCCCTGCCTCGCGCTCCCCCGACGCGCTCGCTCGCCTGATCGAGGCAGGGATGGATGTCGCGCGTCTGAACTTTTCGCACGGAACGCACGCGGAGCACGCGGCCGTCATCGCAGCTCTGCGCCGAATCGCGGAGGACCAGCACCGTCTCGTCGCCATCATGCAGGACCTGAGCGGGATCAAGCTCCGCATCGCCGAGGTCGCCGGCGGAGTCGTGCGGCTGGTTCCGGGGGCACCGTTCACCCTGACGGGACGACCGGTTCCAGGCGACGATCGCGAGGTCTCCGTCAGTTTTCCGAACCTATCGGAGAGCGTCCACCCGGGCGACCGGCTCCTGCTCGCGGACGGGGAGATCGAGCTCTGCGCCGAGGACGTCACGGCCTCGGACATCCACTGCCGGGTCGTCGTGGGAGGCCCACTGACGTCCCACAAGGGAATCAGCCTGCCGGCGCGCTCGATCGCGGCCCCCGGGCTCACGGCCAAGGACCGCGAGGACCTCGCGTTCGGCATCGCGCAGGGCGTCGACTACGTGGCACTCTCGTTCGTCCGCAGCGCCGAGGACCTGCGGCAGGCCCGCGCGGTGATGGCGGAGCACGGCGCGGCGATTCCCTTGATCGCGAAGATCGAGAAGCACGAGGCGCTCTCCCGGATCGATGAGATCCTCGCCGAGTCCGACGGCATCATGGTCGCGCGCGGAGATCTCGGCGTGGAGACGCCCCTCGAGCACGTGCCCCTGCTCCAGAAGATGCTCATCGAGAAGGCCAACCGCGCAGGCAAGCCCGTCATCACCGCCACGCAGATGTTGCTGTCCATGGTCGAGAGCCCGCGGCCGACGCGGGCCGAGGTCGGCGACGTGGCCAACGCGATCCTGGACGGCACGGACGCCGTGATGCTCTCGGAGGAGACCGCTTCCGGCCGCTACCCCGCCGAGGCCGTGGCGACGATGAAGCGCATCGCCGAGGATACCGAGGCGGCCTTCCCCTTCGAGCAGTGGATGCGCCGCTTCGAGGACCGCACCCTGCAGGGCCTTCCCGAAGCGGTCGCCGGAGCCGCGTGCGAGCTCGCCGAGCACATCGGGGCCGCCCTGATCGTCGCCTGGACCGAATCCGGGACGACGGCTCGCCTGGTCGCCAAGCACCGGCCGCGGCGGCCGATCCTCGCGCTCTCGCGCCTTCCCGCGACGGCGCGGCGCCTGGCTCTCGTCTGGGGGGTGATTCCGCTGGTCGCCCGGGAGGGACGCGACACCGACGCGATGATGGAACAGGCTCCGGCCCTCGCGATCCAGGCCGGTCTCCTGAAGCCCGGTGAAACCGCGGTCATCACGGCGGGAGTCCCGATGGGCGTGGCCGGAAGCACCAACCTGATCAAGGCCGCCGTGGCGAATTGATGAAACGATCGCACGCGCCGACGCGGGCCCGCCGCAGCAAGACGCGCAACCTCGCCCTCGCCGTCTTCTTCTTCATCGTCGGCGTGATCGGCGTGCTTGTCCCGATCATGCCGCAGGTGCCCTTCTTCGTCATGAGCGCGCTGTTTCTCTCGCTCGTGTTCCCGAAGGTGCGGCGCACCCTGCGCCGCTGGCGCCACCGCTATCCGAGGCTCGACGCGTCCTACAAGAAATGGCGCGGGAGGGCCAGACGCAAGCGCCAGGAGCACATCCGCCGCCGTCGCGCGCAATAGGCCGATCCATCCCGTTTCCGGCGACCAAAGGGATCCCTCGCTGCGCTCGGGATGACAAAGGCCGGGCTCGGCCAACACGCTCGCGGCGCGAATAGTCTCCCGACCGGAGGGAGGGAGGGAGGAGGTTCGCGCCGCGGGAGCCGGAGCGGAGCGAGGGGCCAGGCGAACGGTCGAGCCCGCATCCGGGCGAGCCGTTCGCCGGTGCGCCCGGAGGGCGCAGGTCCCGAGCGAAGCGGAGGCGATTTCTAGTCCATTTGTCGACGGAGGACCGTCGGAATGTCGAAGTCGTCCCGCGACGAAGCGTTCGGCCCGAAGCCGCCCGAGTCATCGCCGCGCAGGAACGGCGGGCGCAGCGTCTTCGTCGCAACGGTCAGCGGCTTGGGCTCCTCCTCGATCTCGGCGAGGTCGCGCTCGAGGCGGTCGAAGCCGGTCGCGATGACGGTGACCTTGACGCTGCCGCCCATGCGTTCGTCGTGCACGCAGCCGAACAGGATCTCGGCCTCGGGGTCCGCCGCCTGCTGGATGATCTGAGCGGCCTCCGTCACTTCGAAGAGCGTCAGATCGGCGCCGCCCGTGATGTTGATGAGCACGCCGCGAGCGCCCTCGATCGAGGCATCCTCCAGCAGGGGCGACGAGATGGCGGCCTGCGCCGCGTGGACCGCGCGGTTCTCTCCGTCCGCGATGGCGGTTCCCATGAGCGCGCGCCCCATGTCCGACATGATCTTGCGCACGTCGGCAAAGTCGAGGTTGATCTCGCCGGGGCAATTGATGAGATCCGAGATGCCCTGAATGGCCTGCCGCAGGACATCATCGGCGATCTTGAAGGAGTCCTGCAGCGGCGTGTTGCGCTCGACGAAGGCGAGCAGGCGCTGGTTCGGGATCGTGATGAGGGTGTCCACGTGGTCGCGCAGCTCGCGCGAGGCCCGCTCGGCCTGGCGCATCCGCTTCTTGCCCTCGAACTCGAAGGGTTTGGTCACAACCGCGACCGCCAGGGCGCCCGCCTCCGCGGCGAGTTTCGCGATGATCGGGCCCGCGCCCGAGCCCGTGCCTCCGCCGAGCCCCATCGCGAGGAAGATCATGTCGGCCCCCGCGACCGCCTGGGCCAGCTTCTCCTGGTCCTCGAGCGCCGCATTCCGGCCGACGTCGGGGTCCGCGCCGGCCCCGAGGCCCTTGGTCAGGCGCGACCCGATCTGGAGCTTGTTCGGAGCGGCGCACTTGCGCAGCGCCTGGAGGTCCGTGTTGCACGCGAAATACTCGACGCCCTTGACCCCCGCGGCGATCATCCGGTTGACGGCATTCGAGCCGCCGCCGCCCACGCCGATCACGCGGATGGTTGCCGGAGAGGCGTCGCCGCCTTCCAGCTCGATCGAGAGCTTCGAATTCTCGTCGTCCAGGAACTCGATCATGGGTCCTTCCCTCCGTCGCGCGCGCTTTTTCGAAGTCATCAAAAGAAGTCCCGGATGAATCGGGAAACCGAACTGGCCGCCTGGAAGAACGCCCTGGACCGGCGCCGCGCCGGCTTGTACCGGTGACCGTACAACAAAAGCCCGGTCGCCGTCGCCCATTCCGGCCGCGACACGACGTCCACGAGCCCCCCGACACCCGAGGGAACTCCCCGCCGCACCGGCCCCTCGAAGATTCCCTCGGCAATCTCGAGAATGCCTTCGAGCTCCGAGCCGCCGCCCGTGAGCACGACTCCCGAGCGGACCTCCTTGTCCAGTCCGAGGCGCTGGATGTCCTCGTGGATCAGACCGAGCAGCTCCTCGGCCCGGGGCTGCAGGATGTCGGCGAGCGTCGTGCGCGGGCAGAGCTTCGGCGCGCGGCCACCGACCATCGGGACTTCGACCATCTCGTCCTCGGAGACCGCCGAGCGCAAGGCGCAGCCATGTTTCTTCTTGAGCCGCTCGGCGTCGGTGATCGGGGCGCGCAGGACGACCGCGAGGTCGTTGGTGAAGTGATCGCCGCCGATGGGAATGACCGCGGTGTGGGCGATCGTCCCCTTCTGGTAGACCGCCACCTCGGTCGTACCGCCCCCGATGTCCACGAGACAGGCCCCGAGCTCCTTCTCGTCCGGGGTCAGGACGGCCTCGGCCGCCGCGAACTGCTCGAGCACGAGTTGGACGACCTCGATGCCCGCCTTGTTCATGCAGGTGACGATGTTCTGCGTCACGGCGACCGGCGCGGTGACGACGTGGACGTCGGCCTCCAGCCGGCTGCCGATCATTCCGAGCGGGTCGGCGACGCCGTCCTGGCCGTCGACCGCGAAATCGCGCGGCAGGACGTGCACGACCTCGTGGTCCTGGGGGATCTGGACCCCGCGAGCGGCGTCGATCACGCGGGCCACGTCCTCGCTCGTGATCTCCCGGTCCTTGCCGGAGACGGCCACGACCCCGCGGCTATTGAAGGACCGGACGTGGGAGCCCGAGATCCCCACCCAGGCGCGGGAAATCTGCACACCGGCCATGATCTCGGCTTCTTCGGCGGCCCTCTTGATGGCCTCGATCGTGGCGTCCACGTTGATGATGTTGCCCTTGCGGGTACCCCGATTGGCCGAGGACCCCTTGCCGATCACGTCCAGGGCCCCGCCGGGGTTCTGCTCGCCGATGAGGACGCAGATCTTCGACGTCCCGATGTCGCACGCAACGAGGAAGTTCTCGGGTTTGGCCATCAGGAGAGCCCGGGTCGAGAGTCCAGAGCCCGGTCTCGAGGGCTCCGCATTAGAGACGATTCCCTGCGCCGTAGGCGCCAACGAGGACGATGCGATCGGCAAAACGAAGATCGATGGCCCGCGCCTCCCACCTGCGACTCTCAACGAAACCGCGCGCCTCGAGCAGCGCCCGCACTTTCTCTGGAGCGTCCGCCCGAAGAACGCGGACCGGCCTTCGAAAGATCGAATCCATCATACCGAATCCGCCGTCCGGGAGCGAGGCGATTTCCGAGAGCGCCGCAAAGTACTCGGGGCACGCGGCGCGCAGGTCTTCGAGCAAACCGACGGCCTCGGGCAGGGCCCGACGCTCGCCGGTCAGGATGACGTACTCGGCGCGATCCCGGCGGGGATCGTAGGGCATGATCACGTTCCCGCTCGCCCCGACCCACCAGAACCGCTCGCCGTCTCGATAGAGGGCGACCGCGCGACGCTCGGTCACGCGAATGACGAGGCCGTCCGGGAAGCGCTTGGAGAGCGTGACGCGATCGATCCACGGGTGTTCGGCGAGCCGCGTGGCGAGCGGAGCGAGATCCAGGGCCACGAGGTTTCTTCCACTCCAACAAGAGAGCACGTCGAGGATTTCTTCGGTGCGGACGCGTGTGTTGCCGGAGACCTCGAAGCGGCCCACGGCGAATCGCGGCCCCGACACGAACCGGAAGAGACCGAAGGCCGCGAAGGCCGCCAGGAGACCCAGGGCGACGAAGCCGAGCACGGGGGTCTGGCGTTTCCGTCGCGGGACGGCGCTGCCGCGGCGAAGGAAGGGAGCTTCCCTATCCGGGCTGGCCATGCTTCAGGTACTCCTCTCCGAACCGGACGACGTCACCGGCTCCGAGGGTCAGCAGGAGGTCTCCAGGGCAGAGTGTTTGCCTCAGGCAATCAATAACTCGTTTTTTATCAGATATATAGATCACATTCCGGTGCCCGGCGCAGCGGGCGGCCTCCGCAACCAGCTCGCCCGTGACTCCTGGAATCGGTTGCTCTCGCGACGGGTAGACGTCCATCACGATGCTGACGTCGGCGCCGCAAAGGGCCCTGCCGAAATCGCCCGAGAAGTCGCGTGTGCGCGAGAACAGATGGGGCTGGAAGAGAGCCACGAGCCGCCGCTTCGGATAGACCTGGCGCGCCGCCGCGAGGGTCGCGCGAATTTCCGTCGGATGATGCGCGTAGTCGTCCACGACCCGCACGCCGCCTCGCTCGCCCTTCAGCTCGAATCGCCGCACCACGCCCGTGAACGCGGCGAGGGCCCGCGCGATCGACTCGAATGGAATCAGCAGCTCGCGCCCCACCGCGATCGCCGCCAGCGCGTTCAAGACGTTGTGCCGTCCCGGAAGCCGGAGCCGCACCGGGCCCAGCCTCCGTCCGCCCGCCTCCCACACTTCGAAGCTCGTCGACGTCGCCTCGAGGAGCACGTTTCGCGCCGTGAGGCTGGCATCGGGCGATTCGCCGTAGGTCACGACCCGCCGCTTGATGCGGGGCAGCAGGCCGCGCACTCCCGGATCGTCCAGGCAGGCGACCACCGCCCCGAAGAAAGGGACGCGGTTGGCAAACGTCGCGAAGGCGTCGTGGATGTCCTCGAGGTCCCGGTACGTGTCCAGGTGATCCGCCTCGATGTTGGTGATCACCGCGACGACCGGCGTCAGCTCGAGGAAGGACCGATCGTATTCGTCCGCCTCCGCGACGAGATAGTCGCCCTTGCCCAGTCGCGCATTGGTTCCCAGAATGTGCACCTGGCCGCCGACCACGATCGTCGGGTCGAAGCCGGCCTCGGTCAGCACCATGCCGGTGAGCGAGGTCGTCGTCGTCTTGCCGTGGGTGCCGGCGACGGCGACGCCCTGCTTCAGGCGCATGATCTCGCCGAGCATCTCGGCTCTGCGAATGACGGGAATGCCTCGCTCACGGGCCGCCGCGACCTCGGGATTCGACTCGGCCACGGCCGAGGAGATGACCACGAGATCCGCCTGCGCCAAGTGGGCCGGGTCGTGCCCGAGCGCGACCTTTGCCCCGAGCCTCTCGAGGCGCTCCGTCGTGTCGGAGCGGGCGAGATCGCATCCGGAGATCTCGAGCGGTGTCGCGAGCAGGAGGATTTCGGCGATGCCGCTCATGCCGACGCCTCCGGCCCCGACGAAGTGGAGGCGCCGCAGGCGCAGGAATCTCACCGGGCCGCCTCCGCCTCGAACAGGAGCTTCGCCAGATCGCGCGCGGCGTCGGGTTTGGCGAGCGACCTCGCCTTCTGTCCCCCGGAGGCGAGCTGCGCCCGGTCCTTGAGCAGCTCGACGACCGTGCCGGCGAGGTTCTCGGCGGTGAAGCTCTTTTCGGCGATGACGATGGCCGCTTTCACCTTCGCCAGGGCGCGGGCATTGGCGAGCTGGTGTCCGGCGGCGGCGGCGCCGAAGGGCACCAGGATCGAGGGGCGGCCCGCGGCGGCGAGCTCCGCGACGGTCAGCGCCCCCGCGCGGCAGAGCACGATGTCGGCCCAGGCCATCTCTTCCCAGAGCCGCGGCAGAAACGGCTCGAGCCTCCAACCGGCCGGCATCCGGAGATAGCGCTGGCGGGTCCCGGCGAGATCCTTCTCGCCCGTCTGGTGAATGACCTCGATCTCCGACTTCTCGAGGAGCACCGCGGCGCGGGCCATGGCGCGGTTGATGATCCGTGAGCCCTGGCTGCCTCCGAAGACGAGCAGGCGCCGTGTCGTTCCCGCCGGGTCGATCGGCGGGATCGCGAAGAACTCTGCCCGGACCGGCGTTCCGGTCACGATACCGGGTTTGCGCAGATGCGCATTGGCCGCCGTGAGCCCGAGCGCGGTGCGCGTGGCAAAACGATTGAGGAATCGATTGGCGACTCCCGGCACGGCGTTGGATTCGTGAATGAGCGTCGGGATGCCGAGAGAGCGCGCGGCCATCAACACGGGCACGGTCACATACCCGCCGACCCCGACGACCGCCCGGGCCCGGTGCTTGCGCAGCAGCGCCCGCGCCCCCAGGAATCCCCTGGGCAGGCGGGCCAGCGACCCGACCTGCTTGACCCAGGTCTTCCCGACGAAGCCCGAGGCGTCGACGAGCTCGAGCGGAAAGCCGGCGGCGGGAACGATCTTCGATTCCAGGCCCTGCGCGGTCCCGATGAAGAGGATCTCGGCACGCGGTTTCTGGGCGAGGATCTCCCCCGCCAGCGCGATGCCAGGGATGATGTGGCCGCCCGTGCCGCCGGCGGCGATGACGTACGTTCCGAGATCGCTCGTCGTCACGCGCTCCCCAATCTCGAAATTCGAACCTCGAAGCTCGAACTCTCTCTCATCCCGCCTCCGCCACTTCGTGCTGCGAGATGTTCAGTATCAGGCCCCCGGCGATCCAGGAGGCGATGAGCGAGGAACCGCCGTAGGAGACGAACGGGAGCGGGATGCCCTTGGTCGGAAGCAGCCCGAGGACGACCGAAAGGTTGATCGCCGCCTGGACCACGATCATCGCGGTGGCTCCGGCCGCGAGGAATCCGGCGAAGGCGTCGGGGGCGCGGCGGGCGGCCCGCAGGCCCCGCCACGCGACGATCCCGAAGCAGACGACGATGCCGAGGGCACCGACGAAGCCGAGCTCCTCGCCGACGATCGCGAAGATGAAATCCGTGTGCGGGAACGGAAGGAAGAAGAGTTTCTGGCGGCTTCCCCCGAGCCCGTTGCCGAACCAGCCGCCCGCGCCCACGGCAATCAGCGACTGGATCGCCTGGAATCCCCGGCCGAGCGGATCGGCCCAGGGGTTCAAGAACGAGAGGATGCGGGCTCGGCGGTACTCGGCGGTGAAGAGCAGCCCGACGAGAATCGGCACCATGGCGAGCGCCCCGAACAGAAACCACCGCGCTCGTGCGCCCGCGAGCCACAGCAGGACCGCGCACAGCATCAGGTAGCACACGGCCGTGCCGAGGTCCGGTTGAAGGACCACCACGCCGGCTGCCAGGCCCGAGAACACGACGGCCGGCACGAGCGCCCGCTCGGGGTCTCCCGCCTTCTCGCTCTTGCGCGCGAGCTGATGCGCGAGCAGCAGCACGAGCGCGACCTTGAGCAGCTCGGACGGCTGGAGCATCGTGACGCCGAGAGGAATCCACCGCCGCGCGCCGTTGATCGGGTGCAGGAACAGGGCGAACGCGGCCAGCGCGAGCGTGACGCCGTAGGCCCCGTACACGACCCAGGGCCGGGCGAAGAAGCGGTAGTCGGTGCGGTAAACGGCGAACGCGGCGATGCCACCGAGCGCGAGCGCCGCAATCTGCCGGAGCAGGAACCGGTACGGGTTGCCGGAGGTCTCACCCGAGGAGACCGCCGATGCGCTGTAGATCATGACGCACCCGAAGAGCGAGAGTGCCACGAGCGCGATGAAGAGAACCTTGTCGGACGTGAGCTTGCGTGCCATCGGTCATCTCCCCGCGGGGAAGCCGGACCGCGCCGCGCGCGCGAGCGCCGCGAAGTGCCGTCCCCGCTCTTCGAAGTTCTGGTACTGATCGAACGAGGCGCAGGCCGGCGAAAGCAGGACCGTGTCGCCGGGCCGAGCGAGCCCGGCCGCCCGCGCGACGGCCCGATCCATCGTCCCGCACGCCTCGATCAGCGCGACGCCCCCCAGCGCCTTCCCGATGGCGTCGGCCGCCTCGCCGATCGTCAGGACCACCTTCGCGGTGCGGGCCACGACGCCGGAGAGCGCCTGGAAGTCCCCGTGCTTGTCCCGGCCTCCCAGAATGAGGAGCACGCTGCCGGCCGGATAGGCCTCGAGCGACCTGGCCGTCGCATCGACGTTGGTGCCCTTCGAGTCGTCCACCCACTTCACGCCGCCGGAGTCCAGGACGAGCTCGCTGCGGTGCGGCAGGCCCTGGAATTGCGACAGGGCGCTCGTGATCGCCTCCGCCGGCGTCCCGAGGCACTCGACCGCGGCAAGGGCCGCGAGCGCGTTCTCGACGTTGTGCGCGCCGGCCAGGGCGAGCCGCGCGACGGGCAACAGCCGATGCTCGGGCGGCGCGACGTTCGAGACCAGATCCCCCGCGTCCACCCAGGCACCGTCTCCCTGCGGGCCTCCGCGGCGCGAGAACAGCACGCGACGGGCGGCCGTCTCGACCGCGCGCGCGCGCGGATCGTCGCCGTTGAGCACGGCGAAGTCCTCGGGGCCCTGCCGCAGGAAGAGCCGCGCCTTGGCGGCTGCATACTCGGCGAAGCCGGCGTAGCGATCGAGGTGGTCGGGCGTGATGTTGGTCAGCACGGCGACATGCGGCCGGAACCGGTCGACGCCCTCGAGCTGGAAGGAGGACACCTCGCAGACGAAGTCGCGCGGCGACCGGTCCGCGAGAAAGCCCGAGAGGGGCGCGCCGATGTTGCCGGCGAGCGCGACGGGACGACCCGCGCGCTTCAACATCTCGGCGATCCAGCTCGTCGTCGTCGACTTGCCGTTCGTGCCCGTCACCGCGACCCACCGATGGCGCCCCGGCGCCTCCAATTCGGCGATGCGCCAGGCCACCTCGATCTCGGAGAGGACGGGAATTCCGCGCGCCCGCGCGGCCCCGACCGGGCGCGATGCGAGCGGCACCCCGGGCGACACGGCGAGCCATCCCGCTCCCGAGAGAAACTCGAGCGACGGCCCCCCGAAGTAGAACCTTGCCCCGCGCTGCCGCAGCGGCTCGAGCCCGTCGAAGTCGCCCTCGGGCCGGCTGTCGCCGACCGCCACCGACACGCCGCGGTCCACGAGCGCCTCCGTCAGGGCCCGGCCGCTCCGGGCAAAGCCCAGCACCGCGACCCGCTCCGGGATGCCGCCGCTCCCGGCGACCCTGCCGGCTTCGGTGCTCTCGTGCCCGCTGTCGGTGGATTCCGGGTTCATCGCAGCTTCAACGTCGAGAGCCCGAGAACGGCGAAGAGGATCGCGAGAATCCAGAATCGGATGATGACCCGCGACTCGGCCCAGCCCATGAGCTCGAAGTGGTGATGGAGCGGCGCCATGCGGAAAACGCGGCGCCCCGTCGCCTTGAACGAAAAGACCTGGATGATCACCGAGAGGGCCTCGAGCACGAAGAGCCCCCCGACGATCGCCAGCAGCACCTCCTGCTTCGTCATCACGGCGACGGCCGCGATCGCGGCCCCGAGGGAGAGCGCCCCGACGTCGCCCATGATGACCTCGGCGGGGTGGCAATTGAACCAGAGGAAGCCGAGCGAAGCGCCGACCAGCGCGCCGCAGATTACGGCGAGCTCCCCCGACTGCGGAATGAACGGGATTTGCAGGTATTTCGCCGCGACGGCGTTGCCGGTCACGTATGCGAGCACGGCGTACGTGCCCGCCGCGATCCCGACGGCTCCGATCGCGAGGCCGTCGAGACCGTCGGTCAGGTTGACCGCGTTCGACGAGCCAACGACGACGATCGCCACGAACGGAATATAGAGGACGCCGAGGTCGATGAGCAGCTTCTTCAGGAACGGAAAGGTGATGACCGTCGAGAAAGCGCCGTGGCCCGCCCACTGCTGAATCGCCCACCCGACGCCGAGTGCGACGAGAAATTGCGGAACGAGCTTACCGCGGCCGCTCAGGCCGAGGTTGCGGCGCCTCGCCACCTTGACCCAGTCGTCCGCAAAACCCACCGCGCCGACGCCGAGGAGCGTTCCGAGGACGATCCACACGAAGCGATTCGAGAGATCCATCCACAGCAGCGTCGCCAGCACGATCGCGAGCAGGATCAGGAGCCCTCCCATCGTCGGGACCCCGGCCTTCGCCAGGTGCGAGCTCGGCCCTTCCTGGCGGATCGACTGAGCGATCTGATAGCGCTTCAGGAGCCGGACCATCGCCGGACCCAGGATGAGTGCGACCGCCAGGGACGTCACCGCCGCCATCGCCGTCCGGAAAGTGATGTACCGGAACACGTTGAATGCCGGATGCTTCGCCGCGAGCGGATAGAGCAGCCAGTACAGCAATCAGCCCTCCGCTTCGAGCGCCGCGATGGCGCGCTCGAGCCCGATCGCACGGGAAGCCTTGAACAGGACGGCATCTCCGGAAATGAGGGAGCCGCGCAGCAGTTCCGCCGCCTCGTCCGCCGACGCGGCGTGGCGCACGGCGGCCTCCGGGAGACCGGCTGCGACCGCGCCCTCACCGAGCGCCCGCGCCCGCGATCCCACGCAGACCAGCAGGTCCGCGCGGCCCGGGACGGCACTCCCGGTCTCCCGATGCCAGCGCTCCTCCTCGGCGCCCAGCTCGAGCATGTCGCCGAGCACCGCGATGCGGCGCTTCGCCGACAGGCCCGCGAGCGTCTCGAGCGCCGCGCGCATCGATGAGGGGTTTGCGTTGTAGGTGTCGTCGAGGAGCACCGCGCCCGACTGGTGGCGCAGCAGCTCGCCGCGGTGGGGAGCGGCATGCAGCGCGCCCGAGGCCGCTGCGCACTCCGCCGCCGGGATCCCGACGGCGAAGGCAATCGCGCTCGCGGCGAGGAAGTTCATGACCTGGTGCGGGCCGGCGACCGGCAGGTGGACCGACGCCCCGCCCTCCGGCGTCTCGAGGCGAAATCGGCTGCCGCCCGCCTCGGAAACGACCTCGCGCGCCGTGACGTCCGCCGAGGCGGCGCGCCCGAACCGCACGACGCGGCCGCGGTGGGCGGCTGCGATCGAGGCAACGCGCGGATCGTCGGCGTTCGCCACGAACGTACCGCCCGGGCGCAGCCCCTCGAGAATCTCGCGCTTGCCGTCGGCGATGGCCTCGAGGGATGCGAAGTACTGGAGGTGCGCGGCCGCAACCAGCACGATCGCCGCGACCTCGGGCTCGAAGGCACGCGAGAGCCGGGAGAGGTCTCCCGCCTCCGAGAGCCCCATCTCGCCGACCATCCAATCCGGATTGCGCGGCAGGTTGACGACCGACATGGGGAAGCCGATCTGGCTGTTCTGGTTGCCCGGCGTCTTCTCGACCGAGAATCGGCGGGCCAGGATCGCCGCGGTGAAGTCCTTGGTCGTCGTCTTGCCCGCGGAACCCGTGATCGCGGCGAGGCGGAACCCCATCTTCCTCCGCGTCGCCGCGCCGAAGCGCAGGAGGGCTTCCGTCGACCGCGGCACGATCACGGCCGGGAACCCCTCGGGCAGGCCCGCCGGCCGCCGCTCGGCGAGCAGCGCTCCGGCACCCCGCGCTGCCGCTTCGCGCGCGTAGTCGTGCCCGTCCACGCGGGCCCCGCGGATCGCAACGAACAGGTCGCCCGCCCGCACCCGCCGGGAGTCAACCGCCACGCCGGACAGCTCGACGGCCGCGCGCGGCGCAGGGACGTCGGCCGCCGCAGCGACCTCGGCGAGCGCGAACTTCACGACCGCCCCGCGAATTCGGCCGCCACCCGGGCGTCGTCGAACGGAATCTCGAGCGAGCCGATGACCTGCGTGGTCTCGTGGCCCTTGCCGGCAATGACGACGACCGTCCCCGGATTGGCGAGATCGATCGCGCGCTGGATCGCTTCGCGCCGATCCACGACCTTGAGGTACTTCGTGGCCCCGGATGCGACGAGACCGACCTCGACGTCCTTCAAGATCGCCTCCGGGCTCTCCGAGCGCGGGTTGTCGGAGGTCGCGATCACGATGTCGGCCAGGCGTCCCGCGATCTCGCCCATCGGCGCGCGCTTGCCCCGATCGCGATCGCCCCCGCACCCGAACACCAGGATGATCTTGCGGCTGTCGAGCTCCCGCACGGACTGGAGGAGTCTCTCCAGAGCGTCCGGTGTGTGGGCGTAGTCGACGAGGATGGCGTAGGGCTGCCCCACCTCGACGCGCTCGAGACGGCCCGGAACGCGCGTCAGACCGACGACCGCGCCGGCGATCTCCGCGGCCGGGATGCCGAGGCACAATCCCGCCGTGGCCGCGCCCAGGATGTTGGAGACCTGGAACCGGCCGAGCAGCGGCGAGGCGAGAGCCAGCCGGCCGCCCGGATAGGCGAGATCGAACGCGACCCCCGACAGGTCGCAGTGCACGCCCTCGGCGCGAAATTCCGCGGCGGCCCCCGATGCGGAAAAGCTCGCCACCGGCGGCGCCGCCTGCGCCAACAGTCTCGCCCCGAACGGATCATCGGCATTGACCACGGCGCACGCGCCGGGCTTGCGCAGGTCGAAGAGCCGCCGCTTGGCGCGGTAGTAGGAGTCCATGTCGCCGTGAAAATCGAGGTGGTCCCGCGTCAGGTTGGTGAAGACCGCGACGTCGAACCGGCACCCCTCGACGCGATCGAGGGCGAGGGCGTGGGAGGAGACCTCCATCGCCGCCGCCGGAACGCGATCGGCGACCATCTCGGCGAGAAGCTCCTGGATCACCGTGGCATCCGGAGTCGTCCGCTCGGCCGGAATCTCCCGCCGCAGCGTCCGGTAGCCGATCGTGCCGAGAAATCCCGCCTTTCCGAAGTGGCGAGCGAGAATCGCCTCGAGAAGAGCTGCCGTCGACGTCTTTCCGTTGGTCCCCGTGACCCCGGCGAGCACGAGCTTCTCGGCCGGGTTGCCGTGCAAGCGCGCACTCCACAACGCGAGGGCCCGGCGGGGTGACTCGACCCGGACCCAGGGGACCGTCGCGTCCTCGGGCGCCGGGCGGTCGGAGACGACGGCCACGGCCCCCCGGGCCGCGGCATCCGCCGTGAAGGCGAGACCGTCCTGCTTCTCCCCGCGCACGGCCACGAACAGGTCGCCCGGGCGCACCTGTCGCGAGTCGCTCGTGACGCGCGCCACTTCGAGGTTCCGCGCAGCGGGCGCAACCTCGGCGGCCGGCACAGCGGCGACGAGCTCCATCAATCTCACGGAGCCGGTGGAGGCGGTGCCGTCTCCTCCGCGCGACGCCCGGCCGCCCGGCCCGGCGCCGCTGCGTTGTCGGCGAGGAAAAGGGTGTGAACCGAGCCGGGCCGGATCGGCGAGCCGGCCGGCGGATCTTGAGCGACGACGAATCCGTTCCCCTGGAGTCGCGCGAGCACGCCCAGCCGGGCGAAGACCGCGAGGGCCTGCCGGGCGGACATCCCGATCGCCCGGGGGGTCAGGCCGTCCACGTCGGACCAACCGCGGCCGTCCGCGTCCCGGCGCGCGGCAACCGGCACCACTCCCGCGGGGTAGACCGGAGCACGCGGCGCCGCCTCCGCGAGGACCGTCGCCGGCACACGCTGCTCCCGCGGAGCCACGCGCAGGATTCCGAGCGCCTGCGCCATCACGCGCGCGAAGAGCGGAGCGGCCACGTCGGCCGCGTAGTACTTGCCCTGAGGCTCCTCGATCACGACCACGGCCACGCAGCGCGGACTGTCGGCCGGAGCGAATCCCGCGAAGTTGGGCACGTGTCGGCCTGCCAGGTATCCGCCCATGCCGGCCTTCTGTGCCGTGCCCGTCTTGCCCGCGACGGCGAAGCCCGGGACGGCGGCCTTGGTTCCGGTGCCGCGCTCGACCACGCCGACCAGGATCCGCGCAATCGACTGAGCCGTCGTCTCCGAGAGAACCCGGGGAGGCTCCCCGAAAGAAATCGTCCGGGCGACACCGCCCGGTTCCAGGATCCGCGTGACCAGGTGCGGCGTGACCAGGCGACCGCCGTTGGCCACGACGGCCGTGATCCGCGCCAACTGCAGCGCATTCAAGGACACTTCCTGGCCCATCGAGATCTCGGCGTTCGACAACGCCGACCAGCGCGGTAGAGGCCGGAAGATCCCGGAGTTCTCGCCGGGCAGGTCCACACCGGTGCCCCGCCCGACACCAAGGGCACTCGCGCCGTCGTAGAGGCGCTGGGGTCCGAGGCGCAGCCCGACGCGGATGATCCCGATGTTGGACGACTTCTCGAAAATCCCGCCGAGGGTCAGTGCGCCATACCGGTGCCGGTCCGCCTCCTGGATCGTCGTGTTGGCGACGCGGATGGTGCCGTCGCCAGTCTCGATGAGCTCGTCGAGGGAGATCAGGTGGTTTTCCAGGGCGAGCGAGCCCGTGACGATCTTGAAGGTCGAGCCGGGCTCGTACGAATCCGCGATGACGCGGTTGCGGCGCGCATCCGGCGGATACTTCTGAAAATCATTGGGGTCGAAATAAGGAGCCGAGGCCATCGCGAGGATCTCGCCGTTCCAGGGATCGAGCACGACGATGGTTCCCGATTTCGCCCGGTGCTCGACCATCGCGGCGGCGAGCTCCCGCTCCGCGGCGTACTGGACGCCCGAGTCGAGCGACAGCACGAGCGATGCTCCCGTCTGCGCGGGCCGGCTGTTGGCAGCCTCCGCCTCCCCGTAGCGGCTTCGCCGCGCGTCGGTCAGGGCGATGATCTCGCCCGGACGGCCCCGGATGGAACGGTCGTAGTAATGCTCGAGGCCCGCCAGGCCCGTGTCGTCGGTGCCGACGAAGCCGAGCACCGCGGCCGCCAGTCGTCCCTTGGGATAGAAGCGGCGCGGCTCGGTGACGAAGTGGATGCCGGGAAGCCCGAGGGCGCGAGCCCTCGCGCCGACCTCCAGGTCGAGTTGTCGGCGCACCCAGACGAACCCCTTGTCGGACACCAAACGCTCGAGCACCTCGTGCGCCGGAACGCCGAGGACCACAGAGAGAGCCTGCGCCGCGGCCTGCGGGTTCTCGATCTCGTCGGGAATCGCGTAGATGGACGACGCCTCGACCGACACCGCGAGCTCGCGGCCGTCGCGGTCGAAGATCGACCCCCGCGATCCGGCGATCTCGATCCGCCGCTCCTGCTGGCGCTGGGCCCTGGCCCGGTAACGTGAGCCCTGGGCAATCTGGATCTGGACCAGTCGTGCGACCACGATCGCCGCCCAGACGGCGAGGATGAGGGCGAACAGGCGCGCGCGGCCGCGTCGGATGGTGTTCATCGCGCCTTCTCCCCCGGAGGCTCGACGTACTGCACCTGGCCCGGGTGCGGAGGCCGGAGGCCCTTTCGCTGGGCCAGGATCGCGACCCGATCCGGCGATGAGGCACGCGCGAGCTCTGCGCGCAAGCGGCGATCTTCCTCCGTCAACTCCAGCATCGTTTTCTGCCGTGCCTCCCGCAGGTATCCGACGCGGACCGTCTCGATGTGCAGGGCCGCATAGGCCAGCAGCGCGCAGGCGATCGGCAGGCCCGCAAGCAGGAACGTCGCGAGCTCCCGGCCCCGGCGCCGGTCTCGCTCCCGCGTCAGGTGGAGGTTCTGAACGCGCTTGGCCTGCGCGTACGGGGTGCTCATCGGCCCTCTCCGGTCATCCCGGGAACCGCCAGCGAGGAGGGATCCCTCTTGTCGCCGCACATCCCCTTGAAAGGGATCCCTCTCTGCGCTCGGGATGACGGGGCCGCAGGCCTCATCCGATCTGTGCCTCTGCAATCTTCTCCGCCACCCGCAGACGGGCGCTGCGGGAGCGCGGGTTGCGGGCGACCTCCGCCTCGGATGGCCGCACCGGACGCCGCGTCAGGACCTCGAGCGCCCGGCGCGCCCCGCAGATGCAGGCGGGCATCCGGGGTGGACACAGGCACACGCCCGACTCACGCCGGAAAGTCTCCTTGACGATTCGATCTTCGAGCGAGTGGTATGCGATGACTGCGATCCGGCCGCCGCCCGTCATGCGCGCGACGGCGGCGGCGAGGAACCGGCCGAGCGCCACGAGCTCCTGGTTGACCTCGATGCGCAGCGCCTGGAAGACGCGGGTCGCCGGGTCGATCTTCTCCCGGCTCCCCTTTTCGCCCGCGACGATGCGGGCGAGCTGGCGTGTCGTCGTGATGGGGCCCCGTGTCCGCTCTGCGACGATCCCGCGCGCGATCTTTGCCGCCATCCATTCCTCCCCAAATTCACGGAAAATCCGTGTCAGTTCTTCCGCTGACGCCCCGGCCACCACATCGGCAGCCGTGCGCCCGCTCCCCCCCATGCGCATGTCCAGAGGTCCGTCGCGGCGAAACGAGAAGCCGCGCTCCGGCCGGTCGAGCTGCATCGAGGACACGCCGAGGTCCGCGAGGATGCCGCGGGGAGCCTCGTGTCCCTCCAGGATCGAATCGAGATCGCCGAAATCCGCCTGCGCGAAGGAAACCCGCCCTCCAAACGGAGCGAGGCGTTCGCGCGCGAGGACGAGCGCATCGGCGTCCCGGTCCAGAGCGAGCAGACGCACATCCGGGCCCGCGCCGAGCAGCGCCTCCGCGTGCCCTCCGGCCCCGACGGTCGCGTCGACGAAGAATCCGCCGCGCTCCGGTCGGAGCAACCCCACGACTTCTTCGACGAGGACCGGCGTATGCGCGCGTGTCTCAATCGGCCTTCACTCCCGGGCTCACGACTCCCGACTCATCCGTCATGACTCACGTCTCACAGAAGCAACTTCGAGAGCTCGTCGTAGTCCTCGGGACCGAACTCCTCGGTCGCGAGCTTCTTGGCGAGCGCGCCGCGATCCGAGACGACGAGGTGGTCGATGTTGCCCGTCACCACGACGTCGGCAGCGAGCCGGGCGGCGTCGCGCAGGATCTGCGGAATCAGGATTCGGCCCTGCCCGTCGATCGCGGCGTCCTGCCCGTAGTAGTTGACCCGCTCCAGAAACTTGTTCTTTGCGCGATGGATGGCGGGCAGCTCCGCCAGCTTCTCCTCGAGCGCGCGCCAGATCGGCAGCGGATACACGAGGAAGTTCCTTCCATGCAGGGACGTGACGAACAGGTCGCGTCCGAACGCCTCTTCGATCTGTTGACGGAAGAGATTCGGCACCTTCAGCCGGCCCTTCTCGTCGAGACGGGCCGGCGCGCTTCCACGAAAGCGATCCATCCGTTAATGTCGTTCCGTTTGAAGTTCCGGAACCACTTTCTCCCACTTTTAGCCAGATTTGGCCACTGGGCGGATGTTAGGAGTGCCGAGGTTTATTAGTCAAGAGAAGAAGATTGCCTAAAAAAATTAGGAGCGGTAAACGGGCGTAAGCACTCGGAGGGCCGGCTCCGCCGCCTCGCTCAGGGCCAAACCTGCTCCGAACCCTCGTGCCACTCGCGCGTCATGTCGAGCCAGAGAGCGAGCCCCCTGTAGTCACCGAAGCGCGCGTAGCGCCGCGCGATCGAGCCGTCGGTGGTGCGGGAAGGACCGGGATGCAGCTCCCGGTACTTCCTGCGGATCCACGAGTCCAGCGCCAGGTATTCGTGCCGCCCGAGGATGCGCAGCAGCCCCTCGGCCGCGTAGGGGCCGAACCCGTGCTCGGCGAGAATCGCCTCCCGGATCTCCTCTGCCGGCAGGTCGCGACGCTCCCAGCTCGAGAGATCGAGCCTGCCCGACTCGACCCGGCGGGCAAAGCGCGACAACGCATCCGCGCGATAGCCGCACCGCACCCTGCGGCGAAGGGCTGCCGGCCCCAGGCGCGCGACCCGATCCGCGCCCGGGAACGAGGCTCCGCCGTCTCCCGCGAGGGCGACGAGGCGGGCCACCATCCCCCGGGTCGCCGCCCAGGAGCAGTTCGTCGTGAAGAGCACCTTCACCGCGTCCTCGAAGAGCGTCGGCGCGCGCAGCAGCCGGCCGCCGCCCCGCAGCAGCGAGCGCCGCATGGCCGGGTCCGCGCCGAGCATGGCGGCGAACGCGGAAAAGTCGAGATCCAGAGAGAAGATCCGCTCGGCGATCGCCCGCAGGCTCGACGGATCCCCGGCTTTTCCAGAGGCCTCCAGTTTGCCACCGCGGACCCGAAACGTCAGCGTTGCCGGCCCCGGCACGACGGCATTCAACTCTCCGCGCGCGGCGTCGTAGGAGAACGGTGGGAGGTCGTACCAGCCATGGGAACGAACGACCGCGTCGAAAGAGAAGCCGGGAGGGAGTGGAAGGCGGACTCGCACCGGGCGCGAACGGACGGTTAACTCGCCTTCTTCTCGTCCAGCTTCGCGAGATCCGCGTCGTAGATCTTCACGAACGCGTCGCGGCGCAGCTTGTCCAGGTACTCCGCAAAGCGCTTCTCGTAGAGGTCGTCCGAGATTCGCTTTCGGAGATCTTCCTTGACCTCCGAGAAGGGCTTGAATCCGGCCGGGTGGAAGTCGGTGACGCGAAAGAGGTGGATCGAGCCCGGCAGGATCGCGGGCGGGGGATACTCCGCCACCGGCGTCGCGAAGATGACGACGTCGAGAGCCTCGACGAGCTCGCCCTTGTTGACGACGCCCAGATCCCCGCCCTTGTCTTTCGTCCCACCCTCGGAACTTTCCCTGGCGAGGTCCGCGAAGGGCGTGCCGGACTTGATCTTCTCCCGGATCTCTTCGATCTTCGCGACGGCCTGCTGTCGCGCCTCCGGATCCGACGACGAGAAGTTGATGAGGATCTCGGAGACGCGGGCGGATTCCGGAATCGCGTACAGCTTTTCCTTCTGACGCTCGTACTCCAGCCGGAGCTGGTCGTCGGTCAACTCCAGCTTCGAGGCGACATCGCGCCCGATGACTTTCTGCAGCGTGATGGTCTGCTTCATCTGGCGCTTCAGGTCGTCGCGGCTCATCCCGGACTGCGCGAGGGAAGCGTCGAATGCCTCGTCGGTCGTCAGGTTGTACTGCGC
Organism: uncultured Acidobacteriota bacterium; assembly: GCA_963811425.1. Taxonomy (GTDB): domain Bacteria; phylum Acidobacteriota; class Thermoanaerobaculia; order UBA5066; family Gp7-AA6; genus DAHUXD01. The sequence goes on along the minus strand of CAWERV010000019.1, from coordinate 214,061 downwards.
CTTGACGCGCGCCACCGCCACTTCGACTTCCTCGTCCGTGGCGACGACCGACATCTCCCGGGCCCGCTCTTCGAGGAGCTTCTCGCGGATGAGGTCCTCCAGAACCACCGTGCGGAGCTCGTCGGTCGCCGTCGTCGTGTGGGCGGTCTTCTCGGCGATGGCGATCCGCCGGTCGAACTCGGACTGCGTGATCAGCACATCGTTGACCCGCGCAACGATCTGCTCGACCAGTTCCGCGGCGGCGAGCGCGCCCGCCCCAAGGAGCACCGCGAGAGCAAGGATGGACCGGCGCACAGCGGACATTATTAACACCTTCCGCCCCCTCGAATTCCAGGAACTATGCCGCCCGCCGTTCGAGTGACCGCAGCAGCTCGATGAGACCCTCCAGCAGGGCGTCTCCGGCCGGCGCGGGGAAGGTCAGCACGCGGGCGGGCGAGAGGTTCGCGCCGGGCGTGACCCGGACGAAATCGAGCATCCGCCCGGCGTCGACCGTTGCCCCCTCGGCGAACCGCAGGTGCACCCGGCCGGCCTGGCGCGTGATCGCCGTGACGCCGAGCCGTTCGGCCCGCGCCCGGAGCCGCGCGTACTCGATCAGGCGGCCCACGGCCGGTGGCGGCTCCCCGAACCGGTCCGCGATCTCGCGGCGGGTCTCCTCGAGAGCCGCATCGTCCCCGGCACGCGCCACCTTCTTGTAGATCATCATCCGCCAGTTCTCGTCCCCGACGTAGTCGTGCGGGATCGCCAGATCGATCCCGAGCGAGAGCGTGACCGAGCGCTCCGACAGCGGCTCCTCGCCCCGGACCTCCCGGATCGCGTCTTCGAGCAGCGAAAGGTACGTCTCGAACCCGACGGCGGCGATGTGGCCGGACTGTTCGCCCCCGAGCATGTTTCCCGAGCCGCGGATCTCGAGATCCTTGGCCGCGATGCGGAACCCCGCGCCCAGATCGCAGAACTCGCGGATGGACGCCAGCCGCTGGCGCGCGACGTCCGAGAGGGCCGCCTTCTCGTCGATCAGAAGGTATGCATAGGCCGGCTTGTCGCTCCTTCCCACGCGGCCGCGCAGCTGGTAGAGCTGAGCGAGCCCGAACGTATCGGCGCGGTCGATCAGGATCGTGTTCGCCGACGGAATGTCGAGGCCGTTCTCGACGATCGCGGTCGCCAGCAGCACGTCCGCCTCGCGCGCGTGGAACTTCAGCATCGCCTTCTCGAGCTCGGCCTCCGGCATCTGTCCGTGGGCCGCCGTGACGCGGACGCCGGGAAGCAGCTCCTCGAGCTCCTGCTTCACGCGCCCGATCGACTCGACGCGGTTGTGCACGAAGAACACCTGTCCGCCTCGGCCGATCTCGGCCTCGATGGCCTCGCGCACCACTTCGGGACGCGAGGGCACGACCTGGGTCTCGATCGCCAGGCGGTCCCGCGGCGGAGTCTCGATGATGGAGAGGTCGCGCAGGCCCGACAGGGAGAGATGCAGCGATCGAGGGATCGGCGTGGCCGACATCGCGAGGACGTCGATCGAGGCCTTCCACTCCTTGAGCCGCTCCTTCTGAGCCACGCCGAACCGCTGCTCCTCGTCCACGATCAGCAGGCCGAGGTCCCGAAACGCGAGGTCCTTGCCGAGCATGCGATGGGTCGCGATCAGGATGTCGACCGAACCCTCGGCGACCTTCGCAACCACGTCCTTCTGTTCGGCGCGCGACCGGAATCGCGACAGGAGCTCGATCGCGACCGGGAACGCCGCAAACCTCCGGCGGAAAGTCCGGAAGTGCTGGTCCGCGAGGATCGTCGTCGGCGCGAGCACGGCGACCTGCTTGCCGTCGAGCACCGCCTTGAAGGCCGCCCGCATGGCGACTTCGGTCTTTCCGTACCCGACGTCGCCGCAGAGCAGCCGGTCCATCGGCCTGGTCGACTGCATGTCGCGTTTGACGTCGGCGATGGCCTGGGCCTGGTCCGGCGTCTCGACGTACTCGAAGGCATCCTCGAACTCCTTCTGCCAGGGCGCGTCCCGCGAAAAGGCGAATCCCTCGGCCAGACTGCGGCGCGCGTAGAGCTTCAAGAGCTGGTCGGTCATGTCGCGCATCGCCTTGCGGACCGATGCCTTGCGTTTCGCCCACCCGGCGCCGCCGAGGCGATCGAGCACGGGCTCCACACCCTCGACCCCGGAGTACTTCTGCACGAGATCCAGGCGTTCGACGGGCAGCAGCAGAGTCCGGCTCTCCGCGTACTCGATCTCCATGAACTCGCGGTCCTCGCCCTCCACGGGAACGCGCTTGAGGCCCTTGAACCGGCCGATGCCGTAGTCCGCGTGCACGACCGCGTCGCCGAGCTTGAGATCGCGCAGATCGGAGAGGAACACCTCGCTCGGCTTGCGGCGCGCGGCAGCCGAGCGGCGCTCCTCGCCGAAGATTTCCTCTTCCGCGTACACCGAGAGCCGCGGCTCCCGCAGACGGAACCCCGCGGAGATCTCGGCGGCGACCGAGATCACGGCCCCCGGACGCCGCTCCGAGGAGACGTGGAATCCATACTCGAAGGCGAGGCGCTTGAGCTTTTCGACGCCTCCGGTCGGCCGCGACGCGACGAACACCTCTTCTCCGGACTCGATGGCCCCGGACAGGTCCGCCGCCGCCTCGGCGGCCCGCCCGCCATGGCCGGCGATCGCCTCGGCGGGCATCCGGATGGCGACTCCCCCGGAGCCTTCGAGGCCGAGCCGGTCGAAGCGCAGAGACACGGCGCCGACGCGCTCGCGGATGCGCGCCACCGGGTGCGTGAGCTCTTCGGGCGCGAACGTGTCGCGGTCGGGGTCGCGATCGGCGAGGAGGCGCTCCTCGAAGCCGGCGATCTCCTCTTCGACGGCAGACGGTTCGACGATCACGACGAGGGCGCCGCGGGCATGATCGAGCCAGCCCGACGGCATCGGCGACACCGCCGGCGCAAACACGCTGCGTTCGGCCTCCGACGGCGGCCGCCCGATCCGCTCGGTCATCGCGCGGCGCGTCTCTTCCGACTCCTCCGCCGCCGCAAAGGGCGGCAGCCAGATCTCCTCGAGCTTTTCCTTCGAGCGCTGCGTGTCGGGGTCGAAGAGACGCAGCGAAGCCACCGTGTCGCCGTCGAGCTCGATGCGCACGGCGAGATCCCGGTCCGGCGGGAAGACGTCGAAGAGGCCGCCGCGCACGGCGAGATCGCCCGTCTCGACCACGAGGTCGCAACGGTGGTACCCGAGCCGCGTCAGCCGTCCGATCAGGTTCGACAGCGACACCTCGGATCCGCGCGAAAGGTGCACGAAGAGCTCTTCGAAGCGCCCCGGGTCCGGGAGGCGCACGAAGAACGAGCGCGCCGGCAGCACCGCCGCCCAGTCGCGCGCGCCGCCGCGCAGGGCCGTCAACAGCGTGAACTCGTCGCGGCGGGCCTTCAGCGAGGCCGGGATGCGCTGGTACGGCGTCAGTGTCGGCGCCGGAGCGTGAAAGACCCGCGGTATTCCGCTCGCCGCGAGATCACCGAGCAGGCGCTCGGCCTCCTTCTCGTTGGCGACCACGACCGCGAGCGGCCGCTCGAGATCGCGAGCGAGCGCCGCGAGCAGCATGGCCGGCAGCGCACCGACCCCGCCCGAAACGACCAGGCGGTCTTCTCCCCCGCGAACCCTGCCGAGCAGGTCCGCGTAAACGGGAAGGCCGCGGGCGACGTCAGCGAGAAGGCTCAGCGATCGGTCTCTCTCCCGTCTCTCATCCCCGGTACAACCATGTCGGAGGCAGAGCTGTCCTGTCATCCCGAGGGCCGAAGGCCCGAGGGATCCCTTTCACAGCCACGCTGAGGCTCGAAAAGGGATCCCTCGTCGCTCCGCTCCTCGGGATGACATGGCCTCCGCTCCTCGGGATGGCACGGTCTCCGCTCCTCGGGATGGCATGGCCTCCGCTCCTCGGGATGGCATGGCCTCCGCTCCTCGGGATGGCAGGGTCAACGCGCCTTCGCCAGCGGCGACTTGTCCCGCAGGCGCAGCACGGCCCGGACGGCCTTCTCGATTGCATAGTCGACCTCTTCCCCAGTGCTCCAGCGGCCGAGGCCGAAGCGAATCGAGGCGTGGGCGAGCTCCGGCGCAACGCCGATCGAGGTCAGCACATGCGAGGGGGCGAGCGAGGCCGACGTGCAGGCCGAGCCCGACGAGACGGCAACATCCTTCATGCTCACGAGCAGCGCCTCTCCGTCCACGCCCTCGAATGAGACGTTGAGGTTGCCGGGCAGGCGGCGCTCCTCGACGTCCGGCGACAGAGCTCCGTCCGCCTCGATCGCCGGCAGCGGCGCACCGTTCAGGTGGACGTCGCTCAGGCCGGAAGTGAGGCCGTCGTACAGCCGCTGGCGCAGCAGCCGCAGCCTCCTGCCCTCCTCCACCATCTCGGCGACGGCGAGCTCGGCGGCCTTGCCGATTCCGACGATGCCGGGAACGTTCAGGGTCCCGGAGCGCATCCCGCCCTCGTGGCCGCCGCCGTGGACGATCGGCTCGAGGCGCACGTGAGGATTGCGCGACCGCACGTAGAGGGCTCCGACGCCCTTCGGACCGTAGATCTTGTGGGCCGAGATGGAAGCCAGGTCGACGTTCATGGCCTCGACGTCGAACGGGATCTTGCCGAACCCCTGGACGGCGTCCGTGTGGAACAGCACCCTCTTCTCGCGGCAGATGCGGCCGATCTCCCCGACCCGATGGATCGTACCGATCTCGTTGTTGGCGAGCATGAGCGAGACGAGAACGGTCCTGTCGGTGATCGCGTCACGAACGCATTCGGGATCGATTTCGCCCGTTCCTCGCTCGGGAGAGAGATACGTGACGGAAAATCCCTCACGCTCGAGCTGCCGGCAGGGATCGAGCACGGCGCTGTGCTCCGTCGGGGCGGTGACGAGGTGGCCTCCCCTCTCACGATGGAGCCGCGCCACGCCGAGCACTGCCAGGTTGTCGGACTCCGTCGCCCCGCTCGTGAAGACGATTTCCCGTGCCGAGGCGTTCATCGCGCGAGCGACCTGGTCGCGCGCCGCATCGACCGCCGCCTCGGCCTCCCAGCCGAAGACGTGGCTGCGGGAGGCCGGGTTGCCGAATGTCTTCGTGAAGTACGGCGCCATCGCCTCGAAAACGCGCGGGTCGACGGGGGTCGTGGCGTTGTAGTCCATGTAAACCGGCAGCTGCATGGGGGGGTAACTATAGGGCCGCGCCACCCGGAACGACAACCGGCCTCGCATTCCTCTTGAGCCGCCGCCCGCGTCGCCGTATAAAGGCCGGCAGAATCCGCGTTTGCCCGAGAGGAGGGCGGCATGACGACGCGCAGCGGACCCATTCTTTCCGACGATCTTCTCCATCGGTTCCACGAGCGGGCGCCGGTCTACGATCGCGAGAACCGTTTCTTCACGGAGGATTTCGAGGACCTTCGGAAGACCGACTACCTGAAGATGGCCGTGCCCCGGGAACACGGAGGCCTCGGGATGACACTGGCCGAGTGCGCGCGCGAGACGCGTCGGCTGGCCTACTACGCTCCGGCGACGGCGCTGGGCGTGAACATGCACACCTACTGGTGTGGCGTGGCCCGTGAGGTCAGCCGTTCGGGGGATCCCTCGTGCGACTGGATCCTTCAGGCCGCGGCGAAGGGGGCGATCTTCGCGGCCGGCCACGCGGAGAGCGGCCACGATCTGCCGGTGTTCCTTTCGACCACGAAGGCCGAGCGGACCGAAGGCGGATGGCGATTCACCGGGCGCAAGGCCTTCGGCAGCCTGACGCCTGTCTGGAACTTCCTGGGTTTGCACGGGATGGACACGAGCGACCCGAAAGCACCCAGGATCGTGCACGGGTTCCTGGCCCGCGATGCAAAGGGATTCCGGATCGAGCACACGTGGGATGTCCTCGGCATGCGAGCGACCCAGAGCGACGACACGCTCCTGGATGGGGCATTCGTGCCGGACTCCCGGATCGCGCGGATCGTTCCTCCTGGCGCGGCCGGCGTGGACGTGTTCGTCCTCTCGATCTTCGCCTGGGCGCTCCTCGGCTTCGCCAACGTCTACTACGCGCTCGGCCGACGGGTGCTCGACATCACGGTGGAATCGCTCGCGAAACGGAAGTCTCTGGCCGTCTCGGGGTCGATGGCGCATCACCCTGCGATGCAGCACGGCGTGGCCGAGATGGCGATGGAGCTCGACGCAATCGAGCCGCTCATCGAGAAAGTGGCCGAGGACTGGTCGAACGGCGTGGCCCACGGCGGGGCGTGGCCTCAGAAGCTCGTGACCGCGAAGTACCGCGCGGTCGAAGGAGTCTGGAAGGTGGCCGACACGGCCCTCGAGCTCTCGGGCGGCTTCGGCATGTTCAAGAAGAGCGAGCTCGAACGGCTCTTCCGCGACGCGCGGGCCGGCCGCTTCCATCCCACCAACTCCGCCCTGACCCATGAATTCGTGGCGAAGACCGTTCTCGGCATCCACCCGGACTCTCAGCCCCGCTGGGGCTGAAGCCCGGAACTCGCAACTCGGAGATAATGGCAGGCGCACGATGTCCAGTCTGCCCCGTCCCGAGAGCCGCTTCGGATTCCTCTCTGCCGCCCCGAAGGTGCGCCTGGTCCACGCCTTCGATCGGCCGTACGAGAACGTCGTCGCCACGGCGCGGACCTGCTATTCGGCGAAAGGGATCATTACGGAGGACCAGGCTTCGGCCCGGCCCGATCGGCGCGACGCAATCGCGAAGTCCATCTACGAGGCCGGCCACCACACGACCTTCCAGCACGCGCACTTTCAGTTCTCCCTCGAGAACGTCTCCCGCCAGTTCCTGTGGACGTTCCTGCATTCGCACCCGTTCTACAACTCCGAGCAGGTGTCCCAGCGGTACGTCGAGGTCAGCCGGGGCAACTTCGCGGTGCCACCCCTGGGCCCCGCCGAGCGGGACATCTACGAGAGAGCGGCGCGGCGGCAGCAGGAAGCGTACGCCCGGCTGACGGAGCTGCTGACGCCGCTCGCGTCCGAGCGTTACTTCGGCCTCTTCCCCGGCCGCACGCGGGGCGACGGGAGAACGCGGTTTGCGGGGCCCGTGAAGAAGCGCGCGCAGGAGATTGCGCGGTACGTCCTGCCGGTCGCTACGTTCTCCTACCTCTACCACACCGTCTCCGGCATCACGCTCTTTCGCTACTGGCGCCTCTGCGAGTCCATGGACGCTCCCGCCGAACAGCGCGAGGTCGTCGGCCAGATGGTCGCGGAGGTGCTGCGCCACGATCCCCTGTACCGATCGGTCCTCCAGGACCCGCTCCCCCTCGAGGAAACGCCGGAATACGCGGCATTCCAGCAGCTTCCCCGCGTTCGCGGCGCGGATCGGAAATTCCGCGAGGAATTCGATCGCGAGCTCGGCGGCCGCGTTTCCCGGCTCGTGGACTGGAAGGCGAACAACGAGGAGGTTCTCGCCGCCGCCGTGCGGGAGATCCTCGGCGTCCCGCGGACGGCTCTTGGGGATGACGACGCCATCCGCATGGTCCTCGACCCGGCGCAGAACCGCTCCCTCGGTGAAACGCTGACCCTGACGACGCACGGAAAGCTCTCCCGCGCCCTCTTCCATCCTGCGTACACCTTCCGCAAGAAGCTCTCGCACACCGCCGACAGCCAGGATCAGCGTCACCGCATGACGCCCGCCTCGCGGCCCGCGCTGCCCGCGTACCTCTCGGACGAGCCCGACTACATCGTGCCGATGCTCGTCGCGGACGTGCCCGAGGCCGACGCCCTCTATCGCAGGACGATGGACGAATCGTGGGAGGCGATCGGGCAGCTGCGCGCACGGAGCGTGGCCGACGAGTATGCGGCCTATCTCCTTCCCAACGCCGTCGCGATCCGCTTCACCGAGTCCGCCGACCTTCTGAATCTCCACCACAAGTGCGCCATGCGTCTCTGCTACAACGCCCAGGAGGAGATCTGGCGCGCGTCGCTCGACGAGGCTCTCCAGATCCGCGACGTCAATCCCCGCATCGGCCCGTGGCTGCTGCCGCCGTGCACGCTGCGGCACCTTGCCACGGTTCGCCCGGTGTGCCCCGAGGGCGAGCGCTTCTGCGGAGTCGTCGTCTGGAAGCAGGACGCCGCGCAGTACGTCCGGGCCCTCTAGCCGGCAAGCCGTCTACGGGATCGCCTCCTTCGCGAGCTCGGCGCCCGGCGAGTTCTCGTCTCGGATCGCCAGCGGGTCGCCGAGCACTCCCTCCCACCGCGCGACCACGACCGAGGCCACGCAGTTGCCCATGACGTTGACGGAGGTGCGCGCCATATCCATGAGCTCGTCGACCGCGAGCAACATGGCCACGCCCGCCTCGCCCGGAAGCCCGAACGAGGCGCAGCCCGCCGCGATGACGACGAGCGAGGCGCGCGGCACTCCCGCGACTCCCTTCGACGTCATGAGGAAGGTCAGCATCATGAGGAGCTCGGTCGCCAGCGAAAGCTGCACGTGGGCGGCCTGCGCGATCGTGAGCACCGCGAGGGAGATGTAGAGCGTCGAACCGTCGAGGTTGAACGAGTAGCCGGCCGGAATGACGAACCCGGCGACGGACTCCGGCACGCCGAACTCGACCATCTTCTCCAGGGCCCGGGGCAGGGCCGCCTCGGAGGAGGCCGTCGAGAAGGCGAGCAGAAAGGGCTCGCGGATCTTGCGGACGAACACGCGGATGTTCGCGCGGGCGATCAGCAGCGCCGGCGCGAGCACCAGCAGCGCGAAGAGGACGAGTGCGCCATAGAGCGAGGCCACGAGCCGGGCGTACGCGCCGAGGACCGCCAGGCCGTGGTGGGCCACGGAACCCGCCATCGCGCCGAAGACGCCGAGAGGAGTCAACGCCATCACGTAATCCGTGAGCTGAAACATCACGGCGACGATCGAGTCCATGATCTTCAGAAACGGTCCGGCCTTCTGCTGCACGTGGGCCGCGGCCACGCCGACGAGCGTGGCGAAGATGACGACCTGGAGAACGTCCTGTTTCGCCATGGCATCCACGACGTTGGACGGGAAGAGGTGCAGCAGCGTCTCGACCAGGGTCTTCGGCTTCGCGAGCGATTCGCCCGTGGCCGGCAGAGTCAGCCCGTCGCCGGGGCGGACGAGGTGGGCGATCGAAAGGCCGAGCGCCAGCGCCGCGGTCGTCGCGATCTCGAAATAGATCAGTGCCTTGACGCCCATGCGGCCGACGGCCTTCACGTCGCCCGTCTTCCCGATGCCCACGACGATCGTCGAGAAGATGAGCGGCACGATCAGCATCTTGATGAGGCTGATGAAGGCCTTCGACAGGAATCGGAAGGTCTCGTAGGCGGCCGGGTGGGCCTCGGCGGGAAAGAGGAACCCGCAGCCGACGCCCAGGATGAGAGCGTAGAAGATGAGCGCGGTCGAGGAGAGCCAGGCCGGGCGGCCCGACCTCCTCACGGCTGCTCCGCGGTCATCGGCGCCGAGTTTACCGCGGTCCGCGGGCTTGCCGCGGGATCAGTCGCGGCGCTTGAGCGACAGGGTCAGGGTGAAATGCGCGACAGGCTCATCGCCCAGCTTCGCCGGCACCGTCGCCACGATCCCCACCGGGAGCTCTTCCCGCTCGCCGCTCGCGATCGCCCGGCGCACCAGCTCGCCGATCGCCTCGCCGTCCTCGCAGGCGAAGAGTACGTCCGCCTCCGCCCGCTTGTGGAACTGCGCGCTCAGGTCCTTGAAGATGAGCGAGACCTTGCGGCCGCTCTGCTCGATCCGACGCATCGCGATCAATCCGCCGGCCAGATCTGCGCCGGCGCACAGGGCGCCGAAGTACATGGACCCCAGGTGATTGCGGGAGCGGCGCGAGAAAGGGATCCGGATGACGCAACGACGAGCATCGAGCTCGACGACCGCCGGGCGCAGAAAGAAAAGGAGCGGGATCTTCGCCAGGGCCCACAGCCGCAGCCGAGTGGTCTCGCTCAAAGGCCACGTCCGGGCCCCCTGCACGCCGGCGAGGAGGCCATGGCTTCCTCATCTCACGCGAAGCCCCGGGGGCGAGCGTCCGATGCCAGGGACAGGGGATGCGTCGGGCCGGCGTCGAGCTGGCGGTTCACGCGCGCGAGCAGAGCTTCCAGCCTCTCGAGCGCATCCATCACCAGCCCCGGCCCGTCCACTGTCCGGCAGGTGAACGCGACCGACCGCGCCCCGCGATCGAGACGAAAGCGTCGCAGGGCGGTCGACTCGAGGAGCGCGCCGGTGCACGCCTCCAGCCAGCGCTCGTCGACGGCCCCGCCGAGCGAGACCCGATAGAGCGTGTCCGATCCCGCGACTTCGCCGCGCAACGTGGAATGGTCCACCCACACACCCCGGCCATCCGAAACTGTGTTCATACGTCCCCCATCGCCATACCTGACATAGACGCAATCGAAAGGCCAGGATGCCAACCTATTGAACCGAAATGGTTTGACGAGATGGGCGGAGCGCCAGCGCACGAAAATGGTTACCCGGGGTAACGGCAGACCTGTCCGGATGGGCGGCTAACTTTTTGCTGCTCGGGGCGCGACAATGCGGACCGAGTGTCCTAACCGCCCACGGAGGGAATCGGATGCGCCTTTCTCCGCGCTCGACAATCGTATTTCTGGGCCTGTTCGCGGCATCGACAACCGCCGCCTTCGGCACCGTCCGCTGCGTCAAGCCCGTTCCCTCCGGCAGCGGGTGCTGGACGACCGCCTATACCGATCTGCAGCCCGCGCTGGCCGCGGCCGGATCGGGCGACGAGATCTGGGTCGCCACGGGAACCTACAAGCCGACGGCTACCACCGACCGGACCATCAGCTTCGCCCTGAAGAACGGCGTCGGCATCTACGGCGGCTTCAACGGCACCGAGACCGCACGCTCGCAGGCCAAGCCTGCTCTCAACGTGACGACGCTCTCGGGAAACATCGGCGACCCCGCGGCCTCCAACGACAACAGCTACCACGTCGTCACGGCCGCGAACACGGTGACCTCGACCGGCGTGCTCGACGGCTTCACGATCACGGGCGGCCAGGCCGACGGCGCCCCCGCCAACAGCAACGACCGCGGAGCCGGCATGTGGGACAACGGGGGCTCGCCAACACTGTCGCGCCTGAGCTTCAGCGGCAACTTCGCGTCCTCGGAGGGCGGCGGACTGCGTGTCACCAGCGGCTCGCCCATCCTGCTGAACTGCGTCTTTCAGGGCAACTCGGTCGGCTTCGGCGGCAAGGGTGGCGGCCTTTACGCAGGCAGTGCCAGCAGCGTCACCGCGCAGAACTGCGTGTTCCGTTCGAACTCGATCTCCAGCGCGTCGACCGGCGGCGGCGGCATCGAGACCGCGGGCGCTCCCGTGACGCTCGTCAACTGCCTGTTCGCGCAGAACAGCCCCAACGGTCTGCAGGTGAGCGCAGTGGACGGAAGCGTCGTCGACAACTGCACCTTCACGGCAAACACGGGCTACGGCGCCGCCTTCCTGACGAGCAACAGCAACGCGCTGACGAACGACATCTTCTGGGCGGATGCGACCGGCGAGCTCTTCCTCGTGACGGGAAGCGTCTCCGCGTCGTATTGCGACATCCAGGGCGGCGGCTTCGCCGGCACCGGCAACATCAACGCGGACCCGCTGTTCCTCGCGCCTCCAACAGACCTGCGTCCGGGCCCGGCGTCCCCGGTTGTCGACGCGGGCAACAACGCAGCGGTCCCGGGCGGCGTCATCCTCGACCTCGCCAGCCTCCCCCGCTTCTTCGACGATCCGGACGTCCTGGACACGGGAGCCGGCCTGAGCCCGCCGTATGTGGACATGGGCGCCTACGAGCGCATTCCGATCACGGTCACGTCTCCTTCGGCCCTGGTTCTCTGCGCGGGCGCCTCCGCCGTGTTCACCGCGACCGCGACGGGACAGCCGACCCTGACGTACCAGTGGCGCAAGGGCGGATCGAACCTCACCAACGGCGGGTCGATCTCCGGAGCGACGACGCCCACGCTCACGATCAACCCGACCGCCACGGGGGACACCGGCAACTACGACATCGTCGTCACCGACGGCTTCGGTCAGACCATCACGTCCGCCGCGGCCTCCCTGACGGTCAACGCGCGCCCGACCGCCGCCGCCTCGGGCACCGCCGCCCTGTGCGTCGGCAACTCGACTCCCCTCTCCGGCTCGGGAGGCGTCTCCTGCTCCTGGGCCCCCGCGACCGGCCTGACCGACGCGTCGAGCTGCGCGCCGATGGCGGCTCCGACGACGACCACCGTCTACACGCTGACGGTCATGGGCCCCAACGGCTGTCCCTCGACCAACTCGCCGACCGTCACCGTCACCGCCAACCCCAAGCCCGCGCTACCGGTCATCTCGGCCCCCGCCTCGCTGCCCGTCGGAGGCTCGGGCGCCTCCGCCAGTGTCACGAGCCACGCCGGGTCCACCTACGCCTGGACTCTGACGGGAGGCACGATCACGGCGGGGCAGACGACGCACCAGATCGGCTTCGACGCCGGCGCCCCCGGGACGACGATGCAGTGCTCGGTGGTCGAGACGAACAACGGCTGCTCGTCGCCGCTGGCCTCGAAAAAGATCCAGGTCGACTTCCTGGACGTGCCTCCGTCCGACGGATTTCACAATTTCATCAACACCCTGGCCCGCAACGGCGTCACGTCCGGCTGCACCGGCGGGAACTACTGCCCGAACTCGGCCGTCACGCGCGCCCAGATGGCCGTCTTCCTGCTGACGTCCAAGTTCGGATCGAGCCACGTCCCGCCGGCACCGGCCGGAATCTTCCAGGACGTTCCCGTCTCCGATCCCTTCGCGCGGTGGATCGAGGAGCTCTACTCGCTCGGTGTCACGAGTGGCTGCAGCACGAGCCCGCTGCTCTATTGCCCGACGAAGGTCGTCACGCGGGCGGAAATGGCCGTCTTCCTGCTCGTCGCGAAGAATGGAGCCGGCTACGCTCCCCCCGCGTGCTCGGGCATCTTCACGGACGTCGCCTGCACGCCGTCGAAGGCCTTCGCGGTCGACTGGATCGAGCAGCTCTACCTCGACGGAATCACGGGCGGCTGCAAGCCGAGTCCGCTGCAATACTGCCCGACCCAGTCGAACACGCGCGGGCAGATGGCCGTGTTTCTCGTCACCGCATTCGGGCTCCAGTAGGCGGGCCCGATCGGGCATAATCGCGCGGCCGAAAGGGAGGCCACCCGCATGCGGCCGCGCGCCATTCTCGTCGTTCTCGTCATGCTGGCCGCCCGCGCCGGGCAAGCCGGCTCCGCCAGCGTGGATCCGTGGGTCCTCGAGACGGCCTCCCGCGGCGACACGGAGTTCCTGGTGCTCCTGCGTGAGCAGGCGGACCTGCGGGGAGCCCAGCCGCTTGCGACCCGGTTCGAGAAAGGCGCCTTCGTTCTCGACGCGCTGCGGTCGACGGCCGAGCGCGCGCAAGCCCCCATCCTCGCGCTCCTGGCGGCGCGCGGCGTCGAATACCAGCCGTTCTGGGTCGCGGACATGATCTGGGTGCGCGGCGGCCGCGGGCTCGTGGACGAACTCGCCGCGCGCGGGGACGTCTCCCGCATCTACGCCAATCCCACCGTGGCTCTCGGCGGACCGGTCGCGCGCCGCCTCCCGGAGCCGGTCGCTTCGCCGGGCAGCATCGAGTGGAACATCACCAGGGTCCGCGCGCCCGACGTCTGGGCCCTCGGCGCCACGGGCCAGGGGATCGTCGTGGCGGGAGAGGACACGGGCTACCAGTGGGACCATCCCGCGCTCAAGGGACAGTATCGCGGCTGGAATGGCAGCGCCGCCGACCACAATTACAACTGGCATGACGCGATCCACGCCGGCAGCGGTCCCTGCGGGCACGATGCGGTCGCGCCATGCGACGACGTCTCCCACGGCACGCACACCATGGGCACCATGGTCGGCGATGACGGAGGCTCCAACCGGATCGGCATGGCGCCCGGCGCAAAGTGGATCGGCTGCCGCAACATGGACCAGGGCAACGGCACGCCCGCGACGTACGCCGAGTGTTTCCAGTGGTTCATCGCACCGACGAACCTCGCGAACCTCAATCCCGACCCCTCCAAGGCGCCTCACGTCATCAACAACTCCTGGGGATGCCCGCCCAGCGAAGGCTGCACCGACCCCACCGTGCTCCAGGCCGTCGTCGAGAGCGTACGTGCCGCCGGCATCGAGGTGGTCGTATCGGCCGGCAACAGCGGCTCGGGCTGTTCGTCCGTGACCGATCCGGCCGCCATCTACGACGCCTCGTTCACCGTCGGCGCGACCAACAGCGCGGACAACATCGCCTCCTTCTCGAGCCGCGGACCCGTCACCGCGGACGGCAGCGGCCGCCTCAAGCCCGACGTCTCCGCACCCGGCGTGGGCATTCGCTCGAGTGTTCCGCCCGCCCTCAACCTGGGCGGCCTCTATGCCGTCTACGACGGCACCAGCATGGCCGGACCACACGTCGCCGGTCTGGTTGCGCTGCTCCTGTCCGCCAGCCCCGGGCTCGCCCGCGATCCGGACGCGATCGAGCCGATCATCACGGGCTCGTGCGTCCCCCGCACGACGAGCCAGACGTGCGGAGGGATCCCGGGCAGCGCGATTCCGAACAACACGTACGGTTGGGGCCGCGTCGACGCGCTGGGGGCGGTCGACGCGGCTGCGGCGGATCTTTCCGTCGTCCAGTCCGACTCGCCCGACCCGACGCTCCCGGGCGTCCCCGTGACCTACTCGGTGACCATCGCCAACGCCGGCCCGGCGGACGCACCGGGTGTCACGTTCGCGGACGGGTTCTCGCTTTCCGCCGTCCTCAATTCCGCAACGCCCGACCAGGGCTCGTGCGCGCTGCTCGCGCACGGGGTCACGTGCGACCTCGGCCCGGTCTCCGGAGGCGGCCAGGCGACGATTCAGATCGTCGTCACGCCGTCTGCTCCGGGATCCATCACCAGCGCGGCGAGCGTCTCGAGCGGCGCCTTCGATCCCAGCACGACGAACAACGCATCCTCCATCCAGACCTCGGTCGTCACCTGTCCGTTCCCGGCGCCGACGATCGCGGCGCCCGTCTCGGTGCCACCCTCGACCGACGGCACGGCCACCGCCTCTTCGGGACCGGGACACACCGACACCTGGACCTTGACGGGAGGCACGATCTCCTCCGGCCAGGGGGGGAGCCAGATCACATTCCAATCGCCGACTCCGGGCGGGACCATCCTCGTCGAGCTCGTGGATACGCTCTCGTCCTGCGAAGTGGCGGCGCCGAGCAGGCTCGTCTCCGTCGACTTCCTCGACGTGACGCCGGCGCACCCGTTCCACGACTTCGTCAACACGGTCGCCCGCAACGCCATCACCGCGGGCTGCGGCGACGGCAACTACTGCCCGGCCGAGCCCGTGACGCGCGCCCAGATGGCGGTGTTCCTGCTCCTGGCGAAGGAGGGGCCGGCCTATACGCCGCCTCCGTGCGCGCCGCCTGGCATTTTTCCCGACGTGCCATGTCCGGGCAGTCCCGCCACCTTCGCGGTCGACTGGATCGAGGAGCTCTACCGCCGCGGAATCGCTGCCGGGTACCCGGACGGCACCTTCGGCCCAAACGACCCCGTCACGCGCGCGCAGATGGCCGTCCTCCTGCTCGTGGCCAAGAACGGCACCGCCTACACGCCTCCCGGCTGCTCCGGAATCTTCACCGACGTGGCCTGCGCGCCGAACAAGGCGTTTGCCGTCGACTGGATCGAACGACTCTACGAGGACGGCGTGACCGGAGGCTGCAACAGGACTCCGCCGCTCTTCTGCCCCGACGCGGCCAGCACCCGCGGCGAGATGGCGGTCTTCCTGACGGCGGCCTTCGGCTTGCAGTAGCCCGGCTCAGAACCCCGGCGCGCGGAAGACCTCCCTGCCCTCGAGCAGCGTCAGCAGGACCTTCGAATCGTGGATCTGTGAAGGCGCTATCTCGAACAGGTTCCGGTCGAGGACGATCAAGTCGGCGGCCTTGCCGACCTCGATCGACCCGGTCTCCTTCTCGGTGAAATCGAGGTATGCGCCGCGGATCGTGTAGCCGGCCAGAGCGTCCGGCAGCGCGATCCTTTCCTCCGGCAGCCACGCCGGTCCGGGACCGCGCGAGGGCTCCCGGTGTGTGATCGACACCTCGATGCCGTCGAGCGGATTCATGGACGACACGTTCCAGTCGCTGCCGAAGGCCGTCACGCCTCCGGCGGCGATCACGCTCGCGATCGGATAGATCCATCGGGATCGCTCGGGGCCGAGCGTGGGCTCCGTCAGCTCGGTGATGTACTTGTCGCCGTTGGCCCAGAAGGGCTGGAAGTTGGCGATGACTCCGAGCCGACGGAAGCGCGGGATGTCGGGCGGCTCGATCAGCTCGATGTGCGCGATGTGATGGCGCGCGTCCCGCCGTCCGTTGGCCTTCTGCGCCGCCTCGAGCGCGTCCAGGGTGTCGCGGATCGCACGGTCGCCGATCGCGTGGACGTGGATCTGGAAGCCCTCCTTGTCGAGGGCCTTCGCCAGCGTCTGGAAGGTCTCCGGCGTGAGGTTTGCCTTGCCGCGATCGTCGCCGAATCCGATGTAGGGTTCGAGCACGGACGCGGTGCGCGTCTCGAGCACCCCATCGGCGAAGATCTTGACCGCGTCGGCCCGGAAGCGCTTGCCGCGGTACTTTCCGCGCAGCTCCCTCAGCCGGGGAATCTGCGCGACGCCCTTGTCCGGGTCCACGGAATTCGCGGCGACGACACGGGCCGTCAGTTCTCCCCGGCCATCGAGCGCGGCGTACGCCTTCAGGATGTTCTCGCTGGCGTCGGCTTCCTGCAGCGACACGATGCCGAATCCATTGGCGATCTTCAGCCCCGTCTTCAGGCCGTCCTCGTACTCGGCCGCGGTGTGCGCGGGAAGATGGCTCGCGACCAGACCCGCGGCGTCCTCGCGCAGAGCTCCGCTCGGCTCTCCGGTCTTCGGGTCGCGCTCGATTCGGCCGTACGGCGGGTCGGGTGTCTTCCGGGTGATGCCGGCGATCGCCAGCGCCCGCGAATTGACCCAGGCCGAGTGCCCGTCGCTCGACTCGAGGAAGGCGGGGCGGTCGGGGACGACCGCGTCGAGCATGGCCTTCGTCGGACCGCCGGCCGGAAAGATCGGCAGATCCCAACCACCGCCCCGGATCCACGCGGCACCCGGGTGCGATGCCGCGTACGCCCGGATCTTCGCGAACACCAGTTCGGAGCTCTCCAGGCCGTGGAGATCGCATTCGGCGATCTCGATGCCACTCGAGACCGGGTGTACGTGCGAGTCGTGAAAGGCCGGCAGCAGCATCTTCCCTGCCAGATCCACGACTTTCGTGTTCGGGCCGATCCACGGCGCGATCGCGGAATTGGTCCCGACCGCCACGATCCGGCCGCCCGACACGGCGACGGCCTCGGCCCAGCTCCGCGTGCCGTCGACCGTGTAGACGGCGCCCTTTTCGAACACCAGATCGGCCGGCCGGGGCTGCGCGCACGTTGCGGCTGCGACGGCCGCGAGGAAGGCGCCCGCGAGTGCTCGCTTCATTGGTTCAGGGCCCTTTCTTCGGCTGCTTCGGCTGTTTCGCGTACTCCTCGATCTGCTTCTTGAAGTCGTCGACCAGGTCGTTCGGTATCGGAATCGAGAGGTTGTACTGCGCAATCTTCCAGCCGGCGTTGGTGAAGACGACGACCCCCGAGCCCCTGCACGGCCCGAGATTCGGCGTGTCGAGCATTTCGTCGAACCAGGCCACGGTCCGGTCCGGGGCGAAGGAGATCCACCTCGAGACCGTCTTGAAGTTCCAGGCCTTGCCCTTCGCGAAGTACGGATGCGCGAACTTGCGGAACTCGTCGCGCGTCCAGCGCTCGGTCGAGTCGGTGCCCAGAAACACGGCGTCCGGAGTGAAGTAGGAAAAGTACTTCTGCTCGTCTGCCGCCGCCGCCGCCGCATGCCACCCGTCGATGATCCCGCCCACGGTGCCCGTCGCGAAGATCGCGTCGGTCGACTGCGGCGAAGCCGCACACGGAAGGATCGCCAGCCACGCTGCCGCTGCCAGGCACTTCTTCATCGTCGTCGCACCTCCAGGCCGGTCTCGGCCGGTGCGAATGATACCCGCGCGCGAGAAGGGCCTCCCAGACCTTCCAACGAGTCGCTTCGACGTGGAGCCGGTGGAGAGCCATCTCCAGGAGGGTCGGGGTCAGGACGCCTCGAGGGCCTGCTCGGGCGCGGCGCCGACCTCGCCCCGCGTGGCCTCGTGCTCGCGCAGGTACGCCTCGGCCTTCATCATCCGCTGCGTGCGCAACAGGACGCGCGTCAGGTACGGGATCTGCGCGGGCCGGATCTGGCGCATCCAGTCGATCCACCGCTTCTCCCCGCTCGTATTCAAGATCGATCGCCGCCAGGTCTCGGCGTAGAGCTCGAAGAACCGCCGTGCGCCGAGGCGGGGCTCCCACAACACGTGATGCATGTCGTACTTGAACCAGGACTGGCCTTTCAGGACGGGGGCGAGCTTCTGGAAGAGCTCCGTGCCCGGCAGCGGCGTCAGGATCGTGTAGCCGGCGCGCTGGAACCCGTTCTTCGCCACGAAGTCCCACAGCTCCGCGAATTCGGCCTCGGTCCAGTCCGGATCCACCAGGAAATTGCCCGTCACCCCGTAGCCCAGGGAGCGCGAGATCCGGCCGGCCTCCACCGACGAGGATACCGACGCGTCTTTGGTCACGTTCGCGAGGCCTGCGTCCGAGGCTGCCTCGAGTCCGAAGAAAATGTCGAAGTCCCGCGCAATCGGCCGCCATGCCTCGAGCAGTTCCGGGTGACGGCACACGATGTCGGTGCGCGTCTGGACGAGGATCCAGCGCTTGAAGACGCCGCGCCGCCGCAACGCGGCCGCCAGCTCGAGGCTTCGCTCCGGATGGTTCCAGAAGAGATCGTCCGCGATGAATACGGCGTCCCCGACCGACGCCAGATCGTCGACCACCGCGCCGATCGACCTCTCCCGGAAGGATCGGCCATAGAGCTGCCAGACGGAGCAGAAGTTGCAGCGGAAGGGGCATCCCCGCGCCGTCTCCACGAGCCACACCGGCTTGAAGAGGAGGCAGTGGTAGCGGTCGCGGTCGCGTTCCACGAGATCGCGCGCCGGCTGGGCGACTTCGTCGAGCCCCGTGCGCTCGGAGAGGGCCGCCGTCGCGCTCCAACCCTCCGCGGAGCGCAGGAGCAGCGCCGGGACCTCCGCGAGGGGACGTCCCGCCTCGATTGCATCGGCGACCGCCGGCACGACCTCTTCGCCGTCGTCGACGCAGATGGCATCGATCTCGGGAACCTGCAGGGGCTCCGGAAATGCCGCCGCCGCGTGCCCTCCGACGAGCACGAGCGCCTCGGGCGATGCCCGGCGCACGCGTCGGGCCGTCTCGATCACCCGGTCGTACTCGAGGGCATGCATGCAGGAGATCCCCACGACGCGCGGCCGGGTCCTCCGGATCCACGATTCCGCCGAGTGCCCGAAGCGCAGGTCCACGATGGCGGGTGCGTGCCCGCGGGCGCGCAGGGCGGCCGCTACGTACTCGAGCCCGAGCGGCTCGACGCGGAAAAATGGCCCCAGACCGAAGCGCTCGTTCCCCGGATCGGGACGCAGAAGCAGGACGTTCATCGGTTGCTCGGCGAATTGTAGACTCATCCCGCACATGGGAGAAACCGAGGCGCAAGGAGCGGGCTCCGGCGACCTGGCGCAGGCGCGCGGCCGCAAGAAGTGGGTCAGCCACGGGCTATCGAACCGCATCGTGTACGGCGGCCTCCACTACGGAGCGCGCTGGCTTCCGATGGCGGCCCTCAACGCCATCAATCTCGTCGGCAACGGCCTCGCGGTGACCTTCCTCACACGCACGAAGCGCGGGATGCGCGACAACTTTCGCACGGCCCTCGGCGTCGGAGAGGAGCGCGCCGCGAGCCTGGCGGCAAGACAGTTCTTCGAGTATGGCCGCCATACCATCGACGTCTGGCGGCTGCGCAGCGAAGCCTTCGTGCCGCAGATCACGACGTTTCCCCAGGACGCGCGCGTCCTGCAGCGCAGCCGCCGCGGCGGGCGGGGCTTTCTGCTCGTCACCGGCCACGTCGGGAACTGGGAGATGGGCGCCGTGACGTTGCGCCAGCACGACCTCGTCCCGGCGGTGGTCGGTCAGAAAGAGCTGGATCCGAACGTGCACGAGATGCGCCAGCAGCTGCGTGAGCGCCTCGGGGTCGAGTCCATCGACATCGGCTCTTCGATGGCGACGGCCTTCCGGGTGCGCGCCGCCGTGGATCGCGGCCGGGCCGTGGCCCTTCTCGTCGACCGCGCGTATCCGGAAGACCAGGTCGTCGTCTCGTTCTTCGGCCGGCCGACGCCGTTTCTGCGCTCTCCGGCACTGCTCGCGCGATTCTGCAGCTGCGACATCCTACCGGGATTCTTCCTGCGGAACCCGGATGGCTCGTATTTCAACATCTGGGGAGAACCTCTGCGCGCGGACCCGTCGCTCTCACCCGACGAGGACGCGATGCGGCTGATGACCCTGGTCGCGGCGAACATCGAGGGGGTGATTCGCCGCTATCCGACGCAGTGGTTCAACTTCTATCGTTTCTGGGCCGAGAGGCCTTAAGGGAACTCGACCACCGCGTCATCCCGAGGGAGAGCGACGAGGGATTCCGTTCTCCGCCGCCCTGTGACTCGAAAGCGCTCCCTCGCGGCGCTCGGGACGGGAAAGGCCTACGGCCTTTCCCACCTCCCGTAGACGTAGTTGCCGCAGCAGCGGGCGCAGATCGGGAGAGGCTCCTTCGCGAGCTTCGCGCGAAAGCGTTGCGCCTTCTCGCCCGTCCAGATGTCGCGGAAAGACTGCTTGCGCACGTTGCCGATGAAGTAATCCGGGAAATCGCCACAGAAGGTCACCTCGCCGTCGGGCTCGATCTGGGCGAAGTACCAGGCGACCGGGCACATGTTGTGGCCGAAGGTCTCTCCGAAGTTCGAGAAGTACTCGGGAACCCGCGCCGCGGGCACGTCGGGGACGAAGGAAGTCCAGGGCCGGCCGAGGGTCGAATCCAGGAAACGCCGCCGTTTCAGCCCCTTCAGGAGCTTGACGAGGGCGACCATCTGCTGTTCCCTGGAAGCGGCAACCGACGACCAGTCGAAATCGAAGCCCTTCCACGAGGTCGCCGCAACACCAAGCTCCTCCATCATCACGCTCTCGTACTCGGCGCCGACCTTTTCCGGGATGAACCAGCGCAGCCCCACGTTGATCGTGTCGAGCGGCAGCTCCCGGAGCGCCATGACCGCCGGCGCGATCGCGTCCATGTTGAGCTCGGTCACCGGCAGGATCGCGATCGTCATCGGCATGGCGCGGGACAACTCGGTGCGCCAGCGAGCCACGGCGCGGATGCCCGCCGCCGCCTTCTGGAAGCTGTCGGCCTGCCCGCGGATCCGGTTGTGGACCTCGGGCGGTCCGTCGATCGAAACGGCGATCGAGTCGATCCCCGCCTCGACGAGCTCCCGCGCAAGCGGCTCGAGCCGGCCGCCATTGGTGATGATCGTGCAGGTCAGGCCGCGAAGCTTGATCTCGCGTACGAGGGGCAGGATGTCGGGATACAGCAGCGGCTCGCCGCCGAACAGGCTGATGATCGGCTGCGCCGGAGCGAGCTCGTCGAGCAGCCGCACGTAGTCCTCGAGCGCGAGCTGGCGCTTCAATCCGATCAGCTCCTGGATGCGGGAGCGCTCGAGCGCTCCGTCGGTCGCGTCGGCTCCCGACTGCGAGCGGAAGATTCCCGAGTCGCCCCACTGGCCGCACATCTTGCAGCGCAGGTTGCAGAGGTTGGTCACGCGCAGCTGCACGAAGGTCGGCATCGGAAGGTTGCCGGACGACGGCGCCGACAGGTGGGCCATCACCTCGCGCCGCCCGCGGTTCATGCGACCGAGATGCCTCCGGGCGAAGCCGGCCAGCTGCAATCCGCGGCGATAACTCAACGCCGACGCCTATCGGCTGTAGAGATCGATGACGCGGGTGATGGCCTGCCGGCAGACCGCGCAGAACGGGACCTCGTTGCGCGAGAACATGATGCAATCTTCCTGCGGCCGGAAGTACCCCTTCGCCTCGTACAGGGCTCCCTCGAAGGCGCCGACCCGGCCGGAGAAGCGGTCGCCCGAGAGCAACTTCGTCTCATGCGCCTGCTCCTCCCGGAAGAGCGCATCCATCTGGTCCTCGGGGCCGTTCGCCGCCCGGATCTCGCGGCGCCGCTTCTGGAACTCGCTCGACGCTTTCTCGAACTCCTCCTTCGCCCAGGGCGTCGGAATCGGCGTGTCGGGGGAGGCGAGATCCTTCCACTTGAGGTTCTTCGGGTCGAGCAGCGCAGTGGCGTTCGGCTCCCACGGCTCGACACGCTCGGCAGGGGCCTCGTAGGCCACGGCCGACGTGAAGTATTCGTCCGCGAGCCCGGCAAAATGATGCCCGAACTCGTGGACGAAGATGTAGGGCGCCCAGAGGCTGTCCGCCGCAACGGTCGAGTAGAGGCCGAAGATTCCGCCGCCACCGTAGGTGCGTGTGTTCGTCAGGACCTCGACGAACTCGTAGGGCGCGAAGGACGCGACGTCGCGGAAGGAGCGATTCTCGAACGTCAGCACATAGCGCTCGGAGCCGAACGCGTCGTAGGTCGCGCCGACCCGCGAGCGGCGGTGAACGCCCGTCGACGGCCGCGAGATGCCCGACTCCTCGGAGGCCGGACACAGGGCCCAGACGTTGAAGTCCGCCCGACGCTCCTTGAACGGCGAGGTCGCGAACAGCAACTCGGTGAGCCGTCGGGCGTCCTTCTCGAACTTCCCGCGCTCGGCCGCCGTGTATCCGTCGCCGAGGATCAGAAAGTCGACCCTGGTCGAGGGCTCTCCCATCTTCTGGATCTCGATCAGCGCCCCGGGCGAGGGCGGCGTCGAGGTGTCGATGAAGATGTCTTTCGGGTCGAGCGTCAGCGACCAGACTTCGCGGAAGGCGTTCTGCGCGTCGCGCTTCTTGAGCACGATCTGCACCGGCGATTCCGGTGTCGGGAACCGCAGCGACTCGGAGAACGTGCGGGAGATCGTCTTTCCCTCCCCCGTCGTCTCCCACTCGCCATAGACCGACGCGAAGCCTCGCGAATACAGGACGCGATTCGTCCTGCGGTCAATGACCTCGAAGAAGTACTTGCCGAGGTTGGTATCGTCGATCGGCCGCCGCGGGTTGCCCGGCCAGGCCAGGGGCTCGATCACGACCCGGTCGAGGCTGAACTGCTCCTGGGTCCCGTTGCCGGTGTGGAAGTAGTCGAGTCGCATCGCCCGGGGCGTGGCGGCGGGGGCAACGGCGCTGGCCAGCACGAGGGCGCCCAAGATAATCCCAATGGGTTTTCGTGTCATGGAGGCATATCCTAACCCCCTCAACGATCGACCCAGGAGGCATGTCCATGATTCACGAAAGCATCCTCGGCACCATCGGCAACACGCCCGTCGTCCGGATCAACCGCCTCGCGCCGCAGGGCACGACCATGTACGTCAAGTGCGAGGCCTTCAACCCCCTCTCCTCCGTGAAGGATCGCCTCGCGATCGCGATCATCGAGGACGCCGAACGGCGAGGGACGCTGAAGCCTGGCCAGACCGTTGTCGAGGCAACTTCCGGCAACACCGGCATCGCACTCGCCATGGTCTGTGCCGCCAAGGGCTACCCCTTCGTCGCGCTCATGTCCGACAGCTTCTCGATCGAGCGCCGCAAGCTGATGCGCATTCTCGGCGCGAAGGTCGTGCTCGTTCCCGCCGCCGAGCGCGCGACGGGCATGGTCAAGAAGGCCGAAGAGCTCGCGGCCAGGAACGGCTGGTTCCTCGCGCGGCAGTTTGAGAACCCCGCCAATCCGGAGTACCACCGCAACACCACCGGGCCCGAGATCCTGCGCGATTTCGCGGGCAGACGCCTCGACTACTGGGTCACGGGGTGGGGCACGGGCGGGACGCTCACCGGGGCGGGCGAGATGCTCAAGAAGGCGCGTCCCGACATCCGGGTCGTCGCCACCGAGCCCGAGGGCGCCGCGCTTCTCTCCGGGCAGGAGTGGAAGCCCCACAAGATCCAGGGCTGGACGCCCAACTTCATTCCCGCCGTCCTCGACCGCAGCGTTGTCGACGAGATCGTGGTCGTCTCCGACATCGAGGCCCGCGACGCGGCGCGCGACCTCGCCACCAAGGAGGGCATCTTCTGCGGCATCTCGTCGGGCGGCACGTTCGCCGCGGCGCGCAAGGTGGCGGAGAAGGCGCCGAAGGGCTCGGTCATTCTGGCGATGCTTCCCGACACGGGCGAGCGCTACCTCTCGACGATTCTCTTCGAGGGCATCAACGAGGGAACCGACGAGGTGCCGGGGCTCGCGTAGGCCTACTTGATGCGGCGGACGTCCTTCAACGTGCCGGGGTGCCCGTCGTACTGATCTGCCTTGACGTGGCCGTCGGCGTCCACCGAGAGGGCCGCCCGGGTGTAAATGCGGCCGTCGCCCCGGCCGAAGCCTGGAACCTCGAAGACGATGACGGTAAAGGGGTGGTCCATCGAATCCCGACCCTCCTGCACCTCCTCGTACCTGAGGGTCCGGGCGGTCACAACGATGTAGCGGTTCCCGTCGCGGGTCTTCTCGGCGACGACGAGATCGACCGGATACTCGTAGCCGCCGAGCCGGATCCGCCCTCGCCCCGCCCCGCGGATCGCGTTCAGCAGGGCCTGCTGACCTCCCTCCTCGAGCACCTTCTTGAGGGGCTGGGCCTGCTCGAGGCTCATCGGGCTCGCCACGACGATGTCGAAGGCCATGCTGCGCGTGCCCTGCCGGGTGCTCACGGTCGCGGTCGCTCCGAACTCGCCTCCCGCCTGCGCCGGTTCCGTCGCGGCCGCCGGCGCCGCGGCGACGATCAGAGCGATCGCCCGCAGGATGTTTCGCATAGAACGAGCCTACCAGACGGACGCCCGCGTCAGCGCGGCGGGGGTCGCGGCCTCCAGGAATCGACGGGCAGGTTCGCCGGTGCCGCCAGTCCCGGGGCGAACCTCTTCGAGCGGCTAACGCCGGGCCACGAGGTGCTCGCCGGACATCTCCGGCGCCGCGAGCTCCCGGGCGAGCTCCATGGGCGTCAGTCCGCGTTCGAGCCACGCATGCTCGCCATCGAGCAGATGCCGGGCCGCCCGATACTTGACGACGTCGTCGTTGGAGCGGACGGCGCGAAAGTGGTCGGCGATGCGGCGCCGCATCATGCGGCAGAAGACGTCGGCGAGCTCGGCCGCCTGCGGCGACTCGGCGGAACCGGCCTGCCGCAGCTGCTGCGCCCGGGACAGCGTCGCGGCCATCGCGAACAGGTCCGCACCCACGTCCACCGTGCGGAAGAGCAGGGCCTGCCGCTTCTCGAGCTTCGGCCCGTGGCGCAGCATGAGGTGGAAGATCGTCCGGGCGAGCCGTCGCGTAGTCCGATCGAGGTAGCGCACGTGACCGGCGAGCGGGCCGAACTCCCCGAAGCGCGGGAATCGGCCCCAGCCCAGCCAGCGCGACGGATACCACCAGGCGTAGTGGGCGGCCATGCGCGGCAGCGCCCCGAGCTTCTGTGCCGCCGAGGCCTTCGGGTTCGCGAAAGCGCCGGCGACCGCCAGGTGCCGGTCCACGGCCTCGCGCGCGATGAACAGGCGCATGATCTCCGCTGAGCCCTCGAAAATGATGTTGATGCGGAAGTCGCGGAAGATGCGCTCGACCGGTATCCGGCGCCTCGCCGCGGGCACGGAGGGAATCCGACGTCTCGTACCCGCGTCCTCCGCGGATCTGCATCGTGCGGTCGATGATTTTCCAGCCCTCCTCCGAGTTCCACATCTTGGCGACGGCCGCCTCGAGCCGGACGTCGCGATCGCCCATGTCCGCCATCGAAGACGCGAGGTCCGTCACGGCCTCCATCGCGAACGTGGTGGCGGCCATGCGGCCAGCAGCTCGGCGATCGCGTCGTGACGGCCGATGGGCTGTCCCCACTGGACCGCGATCCTCGACCAGGGTCCGGCAGATCTCGAGGCACCGCTTTCGCCAGGACCGGTGCACGAAGCCGGAAGCGTGATCCGTCCCGTGTTGAGCGTGATGAGCGCGACCTTGAGCCCCTTGCCCTCGCCGCCGACGCAGGTTCGCCTTCGGCACGCGCACGTTCGTGAAGCGGATGACGCCGTTCTAGATCGCGTTCAGGCCCATGAAGTGGCAGCGAACGACGACCTCGACGCCCGGCCACCCCGTCTCGACGATGAAGGCCGAGATCTTCTTCGTGTCCGGATGGCGCGCCATGACCACGAAGAGGCTCGGCGACGGTCCCGTTGGTGCACCAGAGCTTCTCGCCGTCGATGACGAAGTCGCCCTCGGCGTTCGCGTCGCGCGTGGTCTTCATCCGCGCGGGGTCCGATCCCACGTGCGCGCTCCGTCAGCGCGAAGGCGCTGATCTCACCCGCGGCGCAGCCGCGGCAGGTACTGCTTCTTCTGCTCCTTCGTGCCGAACATCAGCAGCGGCTGCGGCACCCCGATCGACTGGTGCGCCGAGAGCAGGACGACGAGGTTGCCGTCGCGGCTGGTGATGCGCTTCATCGCCTCGCCGTACTCGCGCTGGTTGAAGCCGAGCCCGCCGTACTCCTTCGGGATCTTCATGCCGAACGCCCCGAGGTCGGCCAGTCCCCGGACCACGCCGGGAGGGATCCTCCCCTCCCGGTCGATCGCGTCGGAGTCCACCTGCTCCATCAGGAAGCGCTCGAGCCGGTCCATGAAATCGCGAAATTCCGGACGCTCGGGTGGGGGCTCCGGGAAGGGATGCACCAGGTCGAGCCGGAAGTTGCCGAGGAAGATCTGCTTCAGGAAAGAGGGTGCCTTCCACTCGGTTTCGCGCGCTTCCTCGGCGACGCGGCGCGCCTCGTCGGCGCTCACGGGCTTGCGGCTGCCATCGGTCATCGGACGGGAATCTACAACAGAACGCGCCTCCGACGCCGTCCCGTCATTCTGCGCAGCGAGGGATCCCTTTGACGCTACAGTACGGCATGGAGAGGGGTCCCTCGTCGCTCCGCTCCTCGGGATGACATCGCCCGTGACCAACAAGTACCTCTCGTACGATTCCGAGCGCGCTCCGAAGGTTCGCGCGATGTTCTCGCGTCTGGCCTGGCGATACGACCTCGTCAACGACATCATGAGCTTCGGGATGCACCGGCGCTGGAAGAAGCAGACGGTGCGCCTGGCGCTCGAGGGTGCGCGCGCGGACGAGCCGCCGCGAGTCCTCGACCTCTGCTGCGGAAGCGGCGACCTCTGCTTCCTGGCCGAGGAGCGCGTCCCGGGCCCGGTCATCGGCGCGGACTTCACGTTGCCGATGCTCGCCGTCGCGCGGCGTCGCCGGACCGAGGGCCGCCGCCGCAGCCAGTTCGTTCAGGCGGATGCGCTGGGGCTCCCGTTCGCCGACGGAACATTCGACGTCGTCACGATCAGCTACGGGCTGCGCAACATCGCCGATCTCGATGCGGCCCTCCGCGAGATGCGCCGGGTGCTCGCGCCGGGCGGGCGGGCCGTCGTTCTCGACTTCGGCAAGCCCGACAGCGCCGTTGCGGGAGCCCTCTACAGAGGCTTTCTGCGCACGATGATGCCGGCCGTCGGCTGGCTCTTTCACGGGGACCCGCAGACGTACCTCTACATACCCGAGTCGCTCGCCCGCTTCCCCGCGCAACGCGGCGTCGAGCGCATGATGCAGGCCGCCGGGTTCTCGAACGTTCGCCACGAGAACCGGCTCCTGGGAACCATGGGAATCAACATCGGAGAAGCCCCTTCCTGACTCCTCCCGACGCCTCGCAACTCATGTAGACTCCCCCGCTCTTATGGCACACCAGTACATCTACACGATGGTCAACCTGCGGAAGGTCGTTCCGCCGCAGCGCGAGATCCTGAAGGGGATCTACCTCTCGTTCCTGCCGGGCGCGAAGATCGGCGTTCTCGGGTTGAACGGAGCCGGCAAGTCGACGCTGCTGAGGATCATGGCGGGCGTCGAGAAGGACTTTGCGGGCGAAGCGTTCCCGGCCGAGGGCACGCGCATCGGGTTCCTTCCGCAGGACCCGCGCCTGGACCCGTCGAAGAACGTCCTCGGCAACGTCGAGGAGGGGGTCGCCAAGACCCGGGCGCTGCTCAAACGCTTCGAGGAGTTGAACGAGAAGCTCGCCGAAGAGCTCTCGGAATCCGAGAGCGAAAAAGTCATGGCGGAGTACCAGCGCGTTCAGGACGCCATCGAAGCCTCGAACGCCTGGGAGCTCGACCGGCAGCTCGAGCTCGCGATGGACGCCCTGCGCCTGCCGCCGCCGGATGCCGACGTCACGAAGATCTCGGGCGGCGAGAAGCGGCGCGTGGCGCTGTGCAGGATCCTTCTCGAAAAACCGGACCTTCTCCTTCTCGACGAGCCCACGAACCACCTCGACGCCGAGTCGGTCGCCTGGCTCGAGCGGCATCTCGCCGAATATCCGGGCACGGTCGTCGCCGTCACGCACGATCGGTACTTCCTCGACAACGTCGCCGGCTGGATCCTGGAGCTCGACCGCGGCGCAGGAATACCGTGGAAGGGCAACTACTCGAGCTGGCTCGAGCAGAAGGAGCAGCGTCTCGAGCTCGAGGAGAAGGCGGAGACCGCCAAGCGCCGCACGCTCCAGCGCGAGCTGGAGTGGATCAAGATGTCGCCGCGGGCCCGGCACGCGAAGAGCCGCGCACGCATCGACCGGTACGAAGCCCTTCTCGAGGACACGGGCCCGGAACTGCGCGGCGAGACGCAGGAGCTCTTCATCCCGGCGGGCCCTCGCCTGGGCGAGGTCGTCGTGCGCGCCGAGCACGTCCGCAAGGCCTACGGCGACCGCCTCCTGATGGAGGATCTCTCCTTCGACCTGCCGCGCGGCGGCATCGTCGGTGTCATCGGCGCCAACGGCGCCGGCAAGACGACGCTGTTCAAGATGATCGTCGGCAGGGAGAAGCCGGACGCCGGCAAACTCGTGGTGGGCGACACCGTCATTCTCTCGTACGTGGACCAGGACCGCGACCGGCCGGATCCTTCCAAGAGCGTGCACGACGAGATCTCCGGCGGCCTGGAAAAGATGATCCTCGGTAAGCGCGAGATTCCCTCTCGCGCCTACGTGGCCATGTACAACTTCAAGGGCCCGGACCAGCAGAAGCGGATCGGCGACCTCTCGGGCGGCGAGATCAACCGGCTGCACCTGGCGCGGACGCTCAAGAAGTGCGGCAACGTGCTGCTGCTCGACGAGCCCACCAACGACCTCGACGTCGACACGCTCCGGGCGCTCGAGCAGGCGCTGCTGGACTTCGGCGGCTGCGCGGTCGTCATCAGCCACGATCGCTGGTTCCTGGACCGGATCGCGACCCACATCCTCGCCTTCGAGGGGGACAGCCAGACCGTGTGGTTCGAGGGCAACTACCAGGAGTACGAGGCGGACCGCAAGCGCCGGCTCGGCCTCGACGCCCTCGAGCCGCACCGGATTAAATACAAGCGCTTAGCCGTAGGCTAAGGCGCTTGTATTTATCCTGAGGGCCGCAGGCCCGAAGGATCCCTTTCGAGCCTCACTGCAGCTATGAAGGGACCGTTGGCAGCGTCAGCGGCGTCCCACGAGCGCCACACCCACGCCGACGACGGCGAGGATGCCGAGCACGTGGACCAGGCGGAACCGGCGGCGGCGGGGCCGCACGCGGCTCATCCACTCCTCGGCGAGCGACGAGCCCTTTTCGGCGAAGCTCTCCAGCAGCTCGGCGCCCTGCTTGCGGACCTCTTCGTAGAGGTCGGAGCCCCGGTCGCTGATCTGATCCTTCAGGTCATCGAGCTCCGGGCGGCTCTTCTTCAGGCCCTTCGCCAGGCTCTCCTTCGCCTCGGCGAAGAACCGATCGGTGTCGAACTTTCCCCCGCGGCGCAGGCTCTCGATGGCGATCGGCAGTGCCACCTTCGTCACGAGCGGCACGACGATCGGGCCGAGCGCCTGGGCGGTCGAGCGAGACAGACTCTTGCGGGCCATGGGTTCCTCCGGCCGGACAGTCTACAGTAGTGCCCGTGCTCGGCCTCGTCATCGCCCTCGCGGGCCTCGCCGCCGCCGCGGCCGGGCCCGAGGCCATCGTGCTCGGAATCGTCCAGGACGGCGGCGTCCCGCAGGCAGGCTGCCGGCAACCGCTCTGCGTCGAGGCCCGCCGCGACCCCGCGAAGCGCCGGCTCGTCGCCTCGCTCGGCCTGATCGACACGGTCAACGGCAAACGCTTCCTCGTCGACGCAACGCCCGACTTCGCCGAACAGATCGAGCGGCTCGGCGGCGTGCCCGACGGGATCCTGCTCACACATGCTCACATCGGCCACTACCTCGGACTGGCCCAGCTCGGACGCGAAGTGCTCGGAGCGAAGAACGTTCCGGTCTATTGCACGCCCTCCATGGCGAAATTCCTCCGCGCGAACCGGCCCTGGAGCCGCCTGGTCACCCTCGAAAACATCACGATCCGTGAGATCGAGCCAGGCGCCGAGTTCGCCCTGACGCCCGACCTCCACGTCACCGCGATCCGGGTCCCCCACCGCGACGAGGACTCCGACACGGTGGCCTTCCTCGTCCGCGGTGCACGCGGCAAGCTGCTCTGGCTGCCCGACATCGACAAGTGGGAGCGGTGGGATCGCCGGCTGGAAGAATTCCTCGCCGACCCGACGCTGACCGCGTTCGTCGACGGCACGTTCTTCTCCGCCGACGAAATCCCGGGGCGCTCGATGGAAGAGATTCCACACCCGCTCGTTCCCGAGACGATGGCGCGCATCTCGCCCACCAGGGCAGCCCGCGGCCGCGTCTTCCTCGTCCACCTGAACCACACGAATCGCCTGCTGTGGGACGAGAGGACGGTCGCCCAGGAGCTCGCGATGCGGGGATGGGCCGTCGCCCGCGAGGGACAGCGCATACCGCTGTAAGATTTGAACCGCATGGCAGCCCCGGAGCCCGATCCGCCGCCCGTTCTCCCCTGGCGCGGCGAGACCACCCGTCACCGAACCGGCTGGCCGGAAGGCTACTGGCGCAAGGTCGTCTGGCGCGGGCTCAGGCTGCGCTGCCCCGTCTGTGGCGAGGGTGAACTGTTCAGGACGTACTTCCGCATGCACGACGTCTGTCCCCGGTGCGGCGTCGGATTCGCGCGGGAGCACGGGCAGTGGGTGGGCTCGCTCGACATCAACACGTTCGTCGTCGCGTTCGGGCTGATGATCGCCTCGGCGTTCACCCCGCGCTGGCCGCTGCCCATCACGCTCATCGTGTGGGGCGCGGCCGCAATCCTGGTGCCCCTCGTGACCTTTCGATTCAGCCGCGGGCTCTGGACGGCGATCGTGCATCTGACGGGCGGAGTCTACTGACGCGCTCGCGGAGGGAATGATCGAGCGTGCCGCGCCGTTATCCCCGCCCTGAAATCACCATGAAGAAAAGGAAGCCCAAGAGGATGACCCAGCAGAAGCCGCCGGACTCGCAGAGCTCGGACCGCCGAAACAGCACCGATCGCCGCGCCGACGACCGCCGCGCGGACGCCCGATTCTCGCCCTCCAAGCCCGCCCGCAGCGATCGCCGCCAGGGAGACCGCCGCAACTCCCGGTGATGGCCGAGACCGCGGAGGCTCCGCCCCTAGGACCCCGTCGGCAGCGCTTCGTACGCGGCGGTCAGCCGCGCGGCGATCTCGGGAGCGGAACGGCCCTCGATTTCGTGCCTCTGGAGCAGGAACCGGAGCTCGCCGCCCGCCAGGATCGCGACCTGCGGCGACGACGGCGGGTTGCCCTTGAAATAACTGCGCGCTCGCGCCGTGGCTTCCATGTCCTGGCCTGCGAAGACGGTCATGAGCCTTCGCGGAGCCTTCGGGTGGGACAGCGACATCAGGATGCCGGGCCGCGCGATTCCCGCGGCGCAGCCGCAAATCGAATTGACCACGAGCAGCATCGGCCCATCGGGGGAGGCCACCGAGCGGTCCACCTCGTCGCTCGTCCGCAGCTCTTCGAAACCGGCGCGCGTCAGCTCCTCGCGCATCGGCGCGGTCATTCTCGGGTCGTACGGCATAGGCCTCCTCGCGACCGTTATAGCAGGTCGGAAAACCGATATCCTACGCGTCCGAACCGGAGGACAGCCCGCATGCGCCTGACACGTCGCCATTGGATGACCGCCGCGGCCGCCGCGGCCGCGGCCGCGGCGCTGCCGCCGAGGGCCCTGTCGGCGGCGACACCCGCGCCGGCGCTCCCGCCCCCCCTCAAGCCCGAGGTCTTCCGGAATCGCCAGGCGAGGCTGCGGGAAGCCGCCAGGGCGCGGGGCGTGGATGCGATCTTCGTCACGCCTTCGACCAATCTCGCCTACTCGACCAACCTCGCAATCGGCCGCAGCGAGCGCCTGACCGCGCTCCTGCTCTTCACCGACGGGCCGGCCGTGCTCATCACCCCCTTCTTCGAAGCGGACAACCACAGGCGCGAGGTGGTCGTCGACGACATCGTGACCTGGAAGGAGGAGGAGGACCCGATCGCGATCGCCGCCAGGGCTCTCGGGAAAGCGAAATCGATCGGCATCGAGGGCTCGACGGCGTACGGGACGGCCGCGCGACTCCTGGCGGCGGACTCCATCCCATCCCAGGACGCGACGCCGCTCTTCGACGCGTTGCGAACGATCAAGAGCCCGGAGGAACAGGAGTTCATCCGGGATGCCGCGCGACGCACGAACCTCGCCATCGACGCGACGCACAAGAGACTCGCGAGCGGCAAGACCGAGGGCGAGGTGTCGCTCATGCTCGAGCAGGAGTTCCAGAAACTCGGCGTCCAGGGCGGAGGGCTCGTCCAGTTCGGACCCTCCTCGGCCCTTCCCCACGGCGGGCCTGGCGACCGGAAGTTGTCCGGCGGGGACGTGGTCCTCATCGACGCGGGCTGCAAGGTCCACGGCTACACCTCCGACATCACGCGCACGGTGTCGTGGGGACCGCCCTCCGACGAGTTGCGGAAGGTCTACAACGTCGTCAACTCCGCGCAGATCGCCGGCATCGAGGCCCTGCGGGCCGGAGCGACGGGCGAGGCGGTGGACCGGGCCGCCCGCAAGGTCATCGACGAGGCGGGTTACGGCACCTTCTTCACGCATCGGCTCGGTCATGGTCTCGGCATGGACGGCCATGAGCCGCCCTATCTCGTTCGCGGCAACGTCACTCCGATCGTGATCGGCAACACCTTCACCGTCGAGCCCGGGATCTACATTCCGGGGAAGTTCGGTGTCCGCATCGAGGACGACTACTGCGCCCGCGAGGGCGAGCTGCCCACGAGCCTCTCGGTTCGGCCCGGCGATCTCGTCGTCATCGCCACCTGACGGTGAGTCTGGAATGCTTCTTCTGTTTCTGACGACCCTCCTGGCGCTGCAAAGCGCCTCAGCCTCCCCGGAGCTGGCTCGGGGAGCGCCGGCGCCGCCGGAAGCCTCGCCGGCCGCGGGCGGGGAGTCCTCGCCGGCGCCCCACGCCACGCCGACACCCGCGCCGCGGCTCACGCCCACTCCAGCGCCGAAGGTCCCGACCGACGTCCTCGTCGTCGTGAACAAGTCCGACAACACCGTCTCGATTCTCGACGGCGTGACAGGCAGGCTGCAGGCCACCGTTGCGGTCGAGCCCGGCCCGCACGAGGTCGAGCTGCTCGCCGACGGGCGGATGGCGGCCGTTTCTTCGTACGGCCTATCCGGCGAGGCCGGGCGCACTGTCTCCATGATCGACCTCGCCACGGGGAAGATCGCCGCCAAGATCGACGTCGGCGCGGGCTCGCGCCCACACGGGCTCAAGGCGCTGCGCGACGGACGCCTTCTGGTGACCGCCGAGGGAACGCGCGAGCTGGCGATCGTCGACCCCCGCACCGGCAAGGTCTCCACCCGGATCCCGACCGGACGCGACGTCTCGCACATGGTGGCGGCCTCGCCCGACGGCAGGCGCGCGTACGTGACCTCCCTGTCGGGCGGATCGCTGACCGTCATCGATCTCGTCACCGGGAAGGTGGTCAAGGACGTGCCCACCGGGAAGGGGGCCGAGGGCGTGGATGCCTCTCCCGACGGCCGCGAGATCTGGGTGACCAATCGGGGCGCGAACACCGTCTCGGTCATCGACGCCAAGAGCCTCGCGGTGGTCGCGACGATCGCCGCGTCGTCCTTTCCGATCCGCGTCAAGTTCACGCCCGACGGCAGCCGGGCCGTCGTCACGTTCACGGGCTCGGGCGACGTCGGCGTCTTCGACGTCGCGAGCCGGGCCGAGACGCGGCGTATCGCGATCGGGCGGGATGCCGTCGCCGGGGCCGAGACCCGCACTTTTCAGAAGCGCTTCGGCTCGAGCCCCGCCCCGGTTGGCCTGTTGATTTCGGGCGACGGAACACGCGCCTTCGTTTCGGCCGCGCATGCGGACGTCGTCGCCGTCGTCGACCTCGAGAAGCTGAAGGTGGAAGACGCCTGGGTGGCGGGACGAGAACCCGACGGCCTCGGCGGGAAGTTCCGACCGAGGCCTCAGGCAACGGCTCCGCGTCCGGAGCGTCGGGTCACGATGCGGCGCCCGGACTGATCGCTTCCACCGATACCTCGACCGTCTCCACCTTTCCCCTGCGCTGAAATTGCAGCCAGCCCTTGTAGTGCCCCGGCCTGGAAAGGCGCACGAGGAACGGGATCCGGCCGTCGCGGCCGACGCCACGCTCCCGCTCGTCGGGATGGGCGTGGGCGAAAGTCTCGGTGTCCTCGTGAACCAGCATGAGGTGGCCGACGGTGCCGAGCCACGGCTCGAGATCGCGAACCGGACTGCCCTTGGAGTCCTCGAGCACGGCCGTCACGATCACCGTTCGGCCGGCCGGGATGCCCCCCTGCGGAAGCTCGAGCGCGACGCGCGTGGCCGGCCCCGGCCGCACCGGCGCGGCTTTCGCGGATCCGGCGGCGGGATCGCGCACCCCGCCCACGGCGAGTGTGGCCGAGAGAACCTGGGAGCCCGCATCCTTCGGCGCCACGTCCGCAAAGATCCGGTATCGGCCGGGGCGGGCGAATCGGTGCGTCAGCCGGAAGAGGCCCCGCCCGACGGGCTCCGGGTGCTCGTGGGCGAAATCCGCGAGGTCCTCGCTGACGATGAAGAGATGCATGAGCTTCTCGTGCTGGACATCGAAGTCGGTCACCTCGCGCAACTCGAAGCTGCTCGCCATGCGCACCGTCAGCTCGAGCTCGACCGGCTCGCCGGCCACCGGATGGCGGGGGCTCGCCGTGACGTCGAGGACGAACGGGCGGACCCTGGCCGACTCCCGCGTCGGGCTCCCGGTCGCGTCGCGGACCGTCAGGGGAAACTCGAACGTGTCCGCCTCCGCGAGAGGGAAGCCGCCGACCGTCGGCAGGATCGTGAGGCAGAGCCGGTAATCCCCGCCGTGTGCGAAGGTCGGATGCACACCGTACACGCCCGGCACGTCTTCCAGGTGCGCGATCTCGTCGAAGCGGGCCATCGACGGCATGCTCGGCATGTCGACCACGCCGCGGATACGGGCCCAGGTGAGCGGCCCGCGCGCAAGTCCCGAGCCGTCGACCTTCTCGACCAGGAATTCGATCTCCATCTCCTCGCCCGCGTACAGTCCTGCCGGCGGGAGGCGCAGAGTGACCTCGTACGCACCCGCCCGCTGGCGGAGCGGCTCGCCGGCTCCCACCACTCCGGCCCGGGCCAGGCCGATCGAGGCGAGCAGGAGGATCAGCGGGTGTCGCACGCGACCAGTGTAGCCGCGGGCTCGCCGGCGATAGAGTTCCTTCCATCGCGAGCACCCCTTCTCCGCGCCTCGACGCCGTCGATGCCCTGCGCGGCGCGACCATAGCCGGGATGATCGTCGTCAACGACCCGGGCACCTGGAGCGCCGTCTATCCGCCGCTGCTCCACGCCGAATGGCACGGCTGGACCTACACCGACACGATCTTTCCCTTCTTCCTCTTCCTTGCCGGCGTCTCGATCGCGCTGTCGTTCGGACAGCGGCGCGCGGAAGGCGCGGCAGCCGCAGGGCTCTTCCGGCACCTCGTCGCCCGGGCCGCCGTGATCATCGGTCTCGGTGTGGCGCTCAATGTCGCCGGCTTCGTCGCCTTTCACAGGGAGCACCTCCGATACCCGGGTGTCCTCCAGCGCATCGGCCTCTGCGTCCTCTGCGCCGGCGCGATTTTTCTCGCCGGGGGGCGGCGCGCAGCCGCCTGGTCCGCGGGAGCGCTTCTGCTCGGCTACTGGGCGCTCATCGCCGCGGGCCCCCTCGACCCCGAGGGCAACATCGGAGCGCGCGTGGATCACGCGGTCTTCGGCGTGCACACCTGGAAGCCGGGCTGGGATCCGGAGGGGCTGCTCTCGACGCTCCCGGCGATCGCGACGACTCTCTTCGGCGTCCTGGCCGGAGAACGATTGCGCGCCTCCTGGCCCATCGGCGCGAAGATCCGCACGCTCGTCGTTGCGGGTGCGGCCGCCGCGGCGATCGGCCTCGGCTGGAGCCGCGTACTCCCCATCAACAAGAGCCTCTGGACGTCCTCCTACGCGGTCTTCATGTCCGGACTGGCGGCGCTTGCCCTGGCCGCTTCGCTGTGGGCGATCGACGTGAAGGGATGGCGGACCTGGGTGGCGCCATTTCTCTGGCTCGGACGCAATGCGATCGCCGCCTTCACGATGTCGACGCTCGCTGCGATCGCCCTCATCGGCATCCGGGTCGTCGGCCCCGACGGCTCACGACGCTCACTCTGGACGACGATCCACAAATCCGTCTTCGATCGCTTCGCCGACCCGCGCCTCGGGTCGCTCCTCTTCGCGCTCTCCTACCTTGCGATCTGGACGCTCTTCTTCGGTCTCCTCTATCGAAGGCGCATTTTCATCAAGGTGTGATGGACGGAGCGCGCAGCGCACCCGGCCATCACATCCCGAGGCGCGCAGCGCCGAGGGATCCCTTTCGAGTCACCGTGACGCTCAAAAGGGATCCCTCGCTACGCTCGGGATGACACGAGAAGACCAACTGCTCGACGGCTGCGCTCCGGCGAGACGCGAACCTCCCTCATGTCATCCCGAGGCGCGCAGCGCCAAGGGATCCCTTTCCAGTCACCGTGACGCTCAAAAGGGATCCCTCGCTACGCTCGGGATGACAAGAGAAGACCAACTGCTCGAC
Source organism: uncultured Acidobacteriota bacterium (assembly GCA_963811425.1). Taxonomy (GTDB): domain Bacteria; phylum Acidobacteriota; class Thermoanaerobaculia; order UBA5066; family Gp7-AA6; genus DAHUXD01. Next base: position 176,960 of record CAWERV010000019.1, on the reverse strand, counting down.
GGCTGCGCTCCGGCGAGACGCGAACCTCCCTCATGCCACACCGAGGCGCGCAGCGCCAAGGGATCCCTTTCCAGTCACCGTGACGCTCGAGAGGGGTCCCGAGGGCCGACAGAAGGCTACGCGGGTTGAAAGATCGAGAACGCCGCCCCCTGCGGATCCTGGACGACGGCAAACCGGCCTACCTTCGGCATGTCCTGCGGTCCGAAGCACAGCGTTGCGCCCAGGGCCTTCGCCCTGGCGACCGTGGCGCTGCAGTCCGAGACCATCCAGTAGATGCCCCAGTGCGGCGGCATGGAGCCCGCGTCGGGGCGGATGGGCATCATGCCGCCGATCGAGCGGCCTCCGACCTGCAGCTCGGTATAGGGCATGTCCGGATCGGTCGACTCTTTCCAGCCCCATCCGAAGAGTCCCGAGTAGAAAATCCTCGCGCCTGCCGGATCGCTCGTCGCCAGTTCCATCCAGCAGAGCGAGCCCGGCTCGTTGATCCGCTGGGCGCCCGTGTGCGTTCCCGCCTGCCAGACGGCGAAGGTCGCGCCGGCCGGGTCCTGCAGCATGGCCATCCGCCCGAAATCCTGAACGTCGAAAGGCTCCGCCAGAACTCGCCCGCCAAGCGCTTTCGTCTTCTTCGCCGCCTCGTCGGTTCTTGCGACGGCCACGTATGTCAGCCAGTTGGGCGGCACCCCCTGACCCTCCTGCTCCTTCATCATGCGGTAGAGAGCCCCGACATCCTTGCCGGAGAGCTGCAGTCGCGTATAGATATCCTCCGGGCCCGGGCCCATCGGGCTGTCGGCGAACGTCCATCCAAACAGGGCGGTGTAGAACGCCTTCGCCGCACGCGGGTCGGTCGTCGCCAGCTCGGCCCAGCACAGGGATCCGGGCTCGTGGCGGGTCACTTCGGTCATGAGAGCCTCCTTGTTTCCGATTGATTCGAAGAAAGCCGCCGAAGGTTTCGGCAAGGCGATGGCAGTTAGAATTCCCCGCCATGAAGAAAGCCGGGGAAAAGAGGGTCGATCGCATCATCGGCCGCCTCCGCGTCGATCCCGGAAAGAAGTTCCACCTGAGCCAGTGCGACCCGGCGGACACCGGTGGGCTCTCGCTCGAGGGCAGGGAGGCGAAACACATGCTGCGCCAGGGCGTCGACTTGCTCGCCGAGCTTCAGAGCAAGCTCTACGCCCAGGACCGGTGGGGGGTCCTGATCGTCTTCCAGGCGATGGACGCCGCCGGCAAGGACGGGACCATCAAGCACGTCATGTCGGGCGTCAACCCCCAGGGCTGCCAGGTCACCTCCTTCAAGTCGCCATCCGCCGAGGAGCTCGATCACGACTTCCTCTGGCGCACGATGCAGTGCGCTCCGGAGCGCGGCCGGATCGGCATCTTCAATCGCTCGTACTACGAGGAGGTCCTCGTCGTGCGCGTCCACCCCGAGTTTCTCGAGGCCCAGAAGCTTCCGCCGGAGCTCGTCACGAAGAAGATCTGGGACGAGCGCTACGAGGACATCAACGCCTTCGAGCGACTACCTGGCGCGCAACGGGTATCGTCCTCCTCAAGTTCTTCCTGAACGTCTCGAAGAAGGAACAGAAGCAGCGCTTCCTCGAGCGGCTCGACGTGCCCGACAAGAACTGGAAGTTCTCGCATCGCCGACGCGAAGGAGCGCGGCTTCTGGGACGACTACATGACGGCCTACGAGGACATGATCCGCGCGACGAGCACCGCGTAGGCGCCCTGGCACGTGGTGCCGGCCGACAACAAGTGGTTCACGCGGCTGGTCGTCGCGGCGACCATCGTCCGGGGCCTCGAGAAGCTCGACCTCGCATACCCCAGGGTCGACAAGGCCAAGCGCGCCGAGCTCGCCGAGATCCGCAAGGCGCTTCGATAGATCTGGACCGGCGAGGGCCCGGCCGAGGCTCGATGCTACGATCCGCCGGATTCCGAAGGAGGACACGTGAGACGCCGGATGCAACTCGCTCTTTTTCTCGGTGCCGCCTTTCCGGCGGTGGCCCTCGCCCAGACGCCCGAGTGCCCATGCCCCGTGCCGCCGCCCGGGCCGCCACCGCTCTGGTCGGGATCGGCCGAGTTCTCCTTTCTTTCCACCAGCGGCAACACCGACACGAGCTCGATCGGCGGCGCCCTCGAGCTCGATTACAAGCCCCTCCCGTGGGCGGTCGTCCTGAAGGCCTCCTACCTCTCGTCCTCGACCGACGGGATCACGACTTCCGAGACGACCACGGCGTCGCTCAAAGGCGCGCGGGACCTGACCGAACACATCGACGTGTACGCGAGCGCCGGCTATCTGCGCAACACGTTCGCCGGCATAGACAGCCTCGTCAACGGCGAGGTGGGCGTCGGGTACAAGCTGCTCAACGGGCCGAGCCAGTTCCTGCGCCCCGAGATCGGCTTCGGCTACACCACCGAGAACGAAACCAACGGCCTCGACCGCAACTACGCGAGCGCCCGGGCCGGCCTCGCCTACAAGTGGCAGTTCTCGAAGACCGCGTTCTTCACCAACGACTTCTCGTTTCTGTACGACCTCTCCGACTCCGACAACTGGATCATCGCGGAGAAGGCCGCGATCACGGCATCCCTGACGTCCATTTTCGCTCTCAAGGCGTCCTGGACGCTGCTCTACACGAACAAACCGGTGTTCGGGTTCTCCGCAACCAACACGGCCACGGCCATCGGCCTCGTCGCGAAGTTCTAGGCCCCCGGGATACATAAGCAATGGCTTATGCGTGAGGTCGCCGACCGGTCCTAGACCTTCTTGTAGATCTCCGCGCCCTCGCCGCGAAACTCCTCGGACTTCGCGGCCAGGCCCGTTTCGAGCGCCTTTTCCTCGGCCACACCCAGCGACGCCGCGTAGTCCCGCACGTCCTGCGTGATCTTCATCGAGCAGAAGTGGGGACCGCACATGGAGCAGAAGTGGGCGAGCTTGGCGCCCTCGGCCGGCAGGGTTTCGTCGTGGAACTCGCGTGCGGTCTCGGGGTCGAGCGCGAGGTGGAACTGGTCCTCCCACCGGAACTCGAAGCGCGCCTTCGACAGCGCGTCATCCCAGGCACGGGCGCCCGGATGGCCCTTGGCGAGGTCGGCCGCGTGGGCCGCGATCTTGTAGGCGATGACCCCGTCCTTGACGTCCTTCTTGTCCGGCAGGCCGAGATGCTCCTTGGGCGTCACGTAGCAGAGCATCGCCGTGCCGTACCAGCCGATCATCGCCGCCCCGATGGCCGACGTGATGTGGTCGTAACCGGGCGCGATGTCGGTCGTCAGCGGGCCGAGCGTGTAGAAGGGCGCCTCGTGACAGAGCGCGAGCTGCTTCTCCATGTTTTCCTGGATCAAGTGCATCGGCACGTGGCCAGGGCCCTCGATCATGACCTGGCAGTCGTGGGCCCACGCCTTCGTCGTGAGCTCTCCGAGAGTTTCGAGTTCGGCGAACTGCGCCTCGTCGTTGGCGTCAGCCGTGGAGCCCGGGCGCAGTCCATCTCCGAGCGAGAACGAGACGTCGTACGCCTTCATGATTTCGCAGATCTCGTCGAAGCGCGTGTAGAGGAAGCTCTCGACGTGATGGGCGAGGCACCACTTCGCCATGATCGAGCCTCCGCGGGATACGATCCCGGTGACGCGCCGGGCAGTCAGCGGAACGTAGGGGAGGCGCACGCCGGCGTGGATCGTGAAGTAGTCCACTCCCTGCTCGGCCTGCTCGACGAGCGTGTCGCGGAAGATCTCCCAGTCGAGGTCCTCTGCCCGGCCGCCCGCCTTCTCCAGCGCCTGGTAGATCGGCACCGTTCCGATCGGGACCGGCGAGTTCCTCAGGATCCATTCGCGCGTCTCGTGGATGTTGCGCCCGGTCGAGAGGTCCATGACCGTGTCGCCGCCCCACCGCATCGCCCAGGTCATCTTCTCGACCTCCTCCTGGATCGAGGAGCCGACCGCGGAGTTGCCGATGTTCGCGTTGATCTTCACCAGGAACTTGCGGCCGATGATCATCGGCTCGGATTCCGGATGGTTGATGTTGGCGGGGATGATGGCGCGGCCTCGGGCGACTTCGCTGCGCACGAGCTCGACCGGCAGATTCTCGCGGATCGCGATGAACTCCATTTCGGGAGTGACCACGCCCCGCTTCGCGTAGTGCATCTGCGTGACGTTGCCGCGCCCCCGCAGGGCCTCGCGGGGCCGCGTCATCGCGAGGCCGGGCGCGCTCGGACGCACCGGAACCGAGCGGTCGTACTCGCCCCGCGCCAGGATCCACGGCCGGCGAAGCTCCGGCAGGCCGCGCTCGAGATCGATCTCGGCCGTCGGGTCCGTGTAGGGCCCCGAGGTGTCGTAGACGCGCAGCGGCGCATTGAGCTCCGCCTCGCCGCGCATCCCTCGGGTCGGCTGCAGCGCGATCTCGCGAAACGGGACACGCATTCCGTGCGGCCCGGAGACGTAGGCCTTGCGCGAGCCGGGTAGCGGCTCGCGGTTGGCGACGGCGTTGGAAGGAAGCGCCTCGCGACGAATGCTCATGTCCACTCCCTACGGCGGCATTACCCGCATCAGGTTCGCGGGGTCTCCGGGCGACGTCGCACCGGACTCTCAGCCTTTTGCGCCGCGGCGCAAAGTGGGCTCCCCCGTGCAGCCGACCCGAGTGTACCCCCTTCGGGCCCCGGACGGTGTTTGTCCCCCACCTGAATAAGAATGGGCCCCGGATGGCCACACAGCCCTTCCTCCCCTTCGACGACGAGCCCGTGCCCCCGCCGCGGATCTCCCGGCTGGTGCGGGAGCTCGCTCGAGTCATTGCCGAGCAGCCGCTCGCCGAGAAGATCCTTGTCGCTCCTTCGCTGCCGATCGGCCACCAGATCCTCGAGCGACTCTCCCGCGAAGGACACCCCTGGATGAACCTGCGCGCCGAAACGGTTCGAAACCTCGCCCATGGCCTCGTCGGAGCGGACCTCGCCCGGGAGGGCCTGCGTCTGCTCTCGCGCGCCCAGGCCCTCGCCCTGGTCGAGCAAGCATGCGACGAGGCGCTCGACGAGAGGGCGTACTTCGGGCAGCTTCGCGATCGGCCGGGGTTCCACCGGGCCGTCCACCGCACGTTCGAGGAGCTGCGAGCCGCGGGAATCTCCCCGGCGGCCCTGCCAAAAGGCGCTTTTGCCGACGAGCGCAAGCGCAGGGAGCTCAAGGCAATCCTCGGCCGTTATGACGCGGCGCTGACGGCCGGCGGCTTCGTCGACTCCGCCGAGGTCCTGCGGCGGGCGGTCGACGCGGCTCCCCTCCGGCCGGCCGGCGAGGCCCTCTACCTGCTTCCGGAGGGTCAGGAAATGACGGCCGTCGAACGCTCGCTCCTCGAGCGGCTCGCCGGCGGGCGCCTCGCGATCCTCGCCACCGACCCGCCCGCCGACTCGGCCCTCAACGCGCGGACCGCGAGAATCTTCCGCGCAACCGGCGAGGAGAACGAGATCCGCGAGGCGTTCCGCCGGATTCTCGCCGAGGGACTGCCGTTCGACGCCGTGGAGATCCTGCATACCGATGCTGCCACGTACCCGGCGCTCTGCTGGGAGCTCTCCCGCGAGCACGGAATCCCGTGTACCTTCTCCGGAGGCGTCGCCGCTCCCTTCACCCGGCCGGGCCAGGCCGCGCTCGCCTTCCTGAACTGGATCGGCCAGGGTTTCGCGGCGGACGTGCTCCGCGGGGCGCTCGCCTCGGGGGCCCTCACGTTCGAGCGGGTGCCGGGCCGAGCCGACGGCGCCCCCGGGACGCGCGCGGCCGCGCGGTCCCTTCGCGACGCACGCATCGGTTGGGGCGCGCGACGCCACCGGGCATGCCTCGACCGTCTCGTCGCCGAGCTCGAAAAGGGCGAAGACCCATCCGCCCGGCGGGATGCCGGCAAGGAGGAGATCGAGGCCCGCGACGAGCGCCGCGCGCAGCGCGTCGCCGCGGCCCGGCGCGCACGCGATTTCGCCGCACGCGCGCTCGAGCTCGCCGCCGCGGCGACGCGAGAGCCATGCGACATGCGCGCGCTCGCCCGGGGCTGTCGGACCTTCGTTTCCGAGTTCGCACGCGTCGGCGACGAGCTCGACGGCATGGCACTCCCCGCGCTCGAGAAGCTGCTCACCGAGCTCGAGGTCCTGTCCGCGAGCCGCCTCGCACCGGCGGAAGCCGCCGAGCGTCTCGCCGAGGCCGTCCGGGCCCTCTCCGTCGCGGCCGATCGCGCCCGCCCCGGCTGCGTCCACGTCGCCGATTACCGCTCCGGCGGATTCTCGGGGCGACCCAATACCTACCTGCTCGGCCTCGACGAGAGCCGCCATCCCGGCACCGATCTCGAGGATCCGGTGCTTCTGGATCACGAACGGCGGGCCATCAATCGGATCCTCGCGCCGGCGGCGCTCGCCCTCCACCGCGACCGCCCCCGGGACGCCGCACAGGCTTTGCGCGCCTGCGTGTCGCGCCTGACGGGGGCGCTCACGGCCTCCTATTCCAGCTGGAAACTGCGCAGCCTCGATCAGCAGAGCGAGCAGTTCCCGTCCCCCTTCTTCCTCGACGTGTATCGCGCCAGCTCCGGTTCTCCCGAGGCGGACTACAGCGCTCTGGTGGCGGCCCTTTCCGCGCCGGCCGGATTCGCGCCCGGCGTGGATGCGGCGCTCGACGATACCGAGTGGTGGCTGTCGCGCCTGCGCGAGGCGGGCCCCTCGGCCGCGGCCGGCGCAGCAGGCCCGATCGTGCGGGCCTTCCATCCGCACCTGGCCGACGGGCACCGCGCCGAGACCGCGCGCGACTCGGACGCCTTCACGATCTGGGACGGCTGGGTCGAGGCAGGCACACCCGAGCTGGATCCCCGGACGTCCGGCCAGCCGCAGTCGGCCTCGCGGATGGAAACCCTGGCGCAGTGCCCCTTCCGGTACTTCCTGAAGCACGTGCTCCGCATCGAGGCGCCCGAGGAAGTCGAGCGCGACAGTACGCGCTGGCTCGACCCGATGATGGCCGGTTCGCTGCTGCACGAGGTCTTTCGCGTCTTCTTCGAGGAGATCACCGCAGCCGGGGAAAAGCCCGACGCCGCGCGCCACGGCAGGCGCATCCAGGAGCTCGCGGAGGCGGCGATCGGAGCCTGGAGAGAGAAGATCCCGCCGGCCAGCGAGCTCGCCTTCGAGGAGCGGCGCCAGGAGATCCTCCTCGCCAGCCGCACATTCCTGCGCCTCGAAGAGGAGCACTGCCGCACGGTTACACCGCGATTCTTCGAGGTGCCATTCGGCCTCCCGAGGGCCGAGTCCCGCTCCCCGATCGCCAGCCCCGAGCCCGTCCCGATCGCGATCGGCGCGGGTGAGTCCTTCCTCCTGCGCGGCTCGATCGACCGGGTCGATGAAGCGCCGGACGGGACGTTTCACGTCTGGGACTACAAGACGGGCAGCGCGTACCGCTACAGGGCCGAGCGCGGCATCCATGGCGGCCGCCAGATCCAGCACGCGCTCTACGCCATGGCCCTGGAGCAACTGCTCGCCCGCGCCGGCTCTCCCGCGGAGGTCTCGCGCTCCGGCTATTTCTTCCCGGGCAGGAAGGGCGAAGGCCAGCGGCTTGCGATCATGCTCGACCCTTCGCGCACGCGCGATGTCACGCGCCGCCTGCTCGATCTGCTGCGCGCCGGCGCCTTTCCGCACGCGGTGGACAAGGAGGACTGCAAGTTCTGCGACTACGAGACCGTCTGTGGCGGCGAGAGAGTCGCGCGGCGCCGCGCTCAGGCGAAGCTGGCCGCGACACGGCTGCCCGTGCTCCAGGCCTTCCGGGAGATCCATGAGCCGGACTGAACCCAGGCGGCCTCTTCCCGATCAGGCCGCGCGCGACGCGATCGCCGAGGACCTCGGGACCACGATCCTCGTCGAGGCAGCAGCCGGCACCGGTAAGACCGAGAGCCTCGTCCAGCGCATGGTTGCGCTCGTGCGCACGGGAGCCGCGCCCGTCGAGCGCATCTCGGCCGTGACGTTTACGATCAAGGCTGCTGCCGAGCTTTCCCAGAGATTCCAGACCCGCCTCGAGCAGGCCGCGCGCGAGGCCGGGCCCGAGGAACGGCCCCGGCTCGAAGACGCGCTGGCGCGTCTGGACGCCGCCTTCGTCGGTACGATCCACGCCTTCTGCGCACGCCTGCTGCGCGAGCGCCCGGTCGAGGCGGGCGTGGACCCCGGCTTCGTCGAGATGGACCAGCCCGCGGATACGGTCGCGCGGCAGGAGGCATGGGACCGCTACGCCGAGCGCCTCTTCTCCGAGGACAGTCCGATCCTGGCCCGCCTGGCCGCCCTCGGCGTGAAGCTCGAGGAGCTGCGCCAGACCTTCGAGGCCCTGTCCGAGAACGAGGACGTCGAGCCGGCGCTCGATCCGGAAACGCCGCCTCCGGATTTTCGGGCGGCGCGACGCGCCGTCGACGAATTCCTCGAGCGCGCCGCGGCCGAAATGCCCGAGACGCCTTCGCGCGACGGCTGGACCGAGTACCAGGAGGCCGTGCGGCGCGCCCTGCGACTTTCCGCATTCGTCACCGACGCCGATCCCGCGAGCTTCGTGCGCGTCGCAGAAGTCCTCGAGCGCGCCCGGGATCAGGGAAAGGACGCGGGCCGGCTGCGGGCACAGTTCGAGGCCCTCGTCGCCGGAGGCCTCGCCCCCGCGATCCTCGCCTGGCGGGAGTACCTGTATCCGGTTCTGATCGCGATCGTGGCACCCGCTGTGCGGGACTACGCGGCGTGGCGTCGCCGCAACGGTCGGCTGAACTTCCAGGATCTCCTGCTCCACGCGCGCGACCTGCTGCGCAAGAACCCCGCCGTGCGCCGCGCTTTCCAGGAGCGCTTCCTGCCCATCCTCGTGGACGAGTTCCAGGACACCGATCCGATCCAGGCGGAGATTCTCTTCTACCTGACGGGCAGCGACACGGCGGGCACGGACTGGCGGGAGCTGACCCCGCGTCCGGGGTCGCTCTTCGTCGTGGGAGACCCCAAGCAATCGATCTACCGGTTCCGGCGGGCCGACATCGAGACCTATGGCCTCGTGCGCCGCCGCATCGAGAAGAGCGGCAGGCTGCTCGCTCTCACGACCAACTTCCGGGCGACCGGCCGGCTCTGTGATTTCGTCAACACCGTCTTCCGGGCGGAGCTTCCGGCCGAGGCCTCGCCGGAGCAGGCGGCCCACGCGGCGCTCCAATCCTCCCGCGAGCCGGGCGGACCGCCGGTCTTCCGGCTCGAGACGCGCACGGCGACGTCGGCCACCGATGCGGTGATCGAGCAGGATTCGCGGCGCATCGGGCGGGCGATCGAGGCCGCGGTCGCGGACGGACAGCGCCGGCCCGGTGACTTCCTGGTGCTTTTCCGCACCCGCTCCTTCATGGCAGCCTACGCCCGCGAGCTCGAGGCGCGGGGTCTCCCGTACGAGCTCGCCGGTGGCGGGGCCTTCGAGGACTCGGAGGAGCTCCGGGCGCTGCTCTGCGTTCTCGCCGCGATTTCCGATCCGGACGACCCCGTGCCCCTGGTCGCGGCTCTGCGCGGCCCGCTGTTCGGAATCGACGACGAAGCCCTGTATCGCCACTTCGCGGCGGGTGGCCGCTTCTCGTTCCGCGCTGCGCTGCCCGACCCGGCAGACCCGCGCATCGCACATGCCTGCCAGCTGCTGGCCGAAGGCGAGGCGTTCGCCGCGCGCCTCCCGCCAGGCGCCGCCATCGCCCGCATCGTCGAGTCCCTCGGCTGGGTTGCGGCCGCCGCCGCCCGCGAGCTCGGCGACAGCCGCGCCGGCAACCTGTTGAAGGCGCTTGCCGCGGCGCGCACGCTGTCCGCCGAGGGGCTCGATTTCCCGGCCGTCGTTCGGGAGCTCACGCGCATGACGCACGCCGGCTACATCGAGGAGATGAGCGCCGAGCCCGGACGCCGCGACGCCGTTCGCCTGATGACGGTCCACGGGGCGAAGGGGCTCGAGGCTCCCGTCGTCTTTCTCGCCGACCCGCGCGCCGACCGGCCCAAGACGCCGCGCTCCTGGATCGACCGCAGTGGCGGCGCGGCCCGCGGATACTGGCTCGTCGTCCGCGAAACGGACGGCTTCAGCGTGATCCAGATCGCGCGCCCCGCCGGATGGGAGTCCATGGCCGAGCGCGAGAAGCGCTTCGAGGACGCCGAGAAGAAGCGCCTGCTCTACGTGGCCGCGACGCGGGCGCGCGAGATGCTCGTCGTCAGCACCTGGAGGCAGGGCAAGGGAAAACCGAAGGGGACGTGGAGCATGTTCGACGCCTACATCCACGACGAACTGCCCGAGCCGCCGGCCGCGGCCGCGGCGCAGGCGCCTGCTCCCCTGCGCAACCTGCCGGCCGAGGCGGCGGCCTTCCGGCAGCGGCGCCGGGAGCGACAGGAGACCTCGGCGCGAGCGAGCTACTCCGTGAGCCCCGTCACGCGCATCGCGCACGTGGGCCCTCGACCGGCGTGGGAGCGGACCGGCCGCGGGATGTCCTGGGGCCGCGTCCTGCATCGTCTGCTCGAGGCCCTGATGCGGGACGGAGAGCTCGACGTGCGTGCCTACGCGGTGAACCTGCTGGCCGAGGAAGAGCGTTCCGCCGGCGACCTCGAAGAGATCGTCCGCACCGTCGAGACCGTGCGCGCGTCCGAGCTCTGGCGTCGTGCTGCGGCCGCGCCCCGGCGTCTCGTTGAAGTGCCCTTCGCCCTCATGGTCCGCCGGGAGGAGCTGGGCATCGCGGACGGGCCGGCCGAGACGCTTCTGCAGGGCGCCGTCGACCTCGTCTTCGAGGATGCGGACGGCTGGACGCTCGTCGACTACAAGTCCGACACCGTCGGCGACAACCTCGACGAGCTCGTCCGGTTCTACACGCCGCAAATCGCGATCTACCGGCGCTACTGGGAGCGCCTGACGGGCCGCCCGACCCGTGCCGGGCTCCTGTTCGCGGACACCGGCCGGGTGGCCTGGGCACCCGCGCCCTGAAGCCTCGGGCCTGTAAGATTTCGCCGCCATGAGGATTCCGTTCGCGCCATCGTTCGCGGCCCTCTTCTCGGCCCGCCGCCGGATGCGCGCCGACTGGGACCTGAGGGCCCGGCGCGACGCCCGTCTCTACATCGACTGCGGGCACGGCGCGACGGAGGAGTCCTTCTGGCGCTCGGGCGAGGAGGACCTCTCGAATCACATTCTCCGGGACCTCGACATCGATCGCTCGGCCTCGGTCCTCGAGATCGGCTGTGGGATCGGCCGCCTTCTGCGGCCGATGTCGGAGCGGGTGGCGCACGCGACCGGCGTCGACATCTCGGCCGAGATGATCCGGCTCGCGCAAGAGGCCCTCGCGGGCAGACCCAACGTCCGGCTCCTGATCACGGACGGGGATCTCGCCGGGGTTGCGGATGCCTCCCTCGATCTCGTCTATTCCCACATCGTCTTCCAGCACGTCCCGTCGCGGAAGGCCGTGTCCCGGTACTTTGCCGAGGCGGCGAGGGTTCTCAAGGGCGGCGGAGTCTTCCGATTGCAGGTCGATGGCCGGCCGAGGCGGCTGGTCCAGATTGTCAACACGTGGAACGGCGTGCGCTACGAAGCGGGCTCTCTGCGCCGCGAGCTCGCCGCGCATTCCTTCGACGTCATCAGCCTGACGGGAGAACGGACCCAGTACACGTGGGCGACGGCCGCGCGGCGGCCGGAGAGTGGGCGGGCCAGCACCGCCGCGGTCGTCGTGCGCCGCCGAACCTGGAATGCCGAGGCCCTCGACCGGCTTCTCGCGCGTCTCGGCTCGGGTGCCGCTACCGAACGGGATCGGCTTCTGTCCGGCGCGGTCGAGCTGCGCGAGCTCGTCGAGCCGCTCATCGCCCGGCATCGCGCCGACCCGCCGCGCGACTACGTCGCCGCGGTCTACCGTGTGCTTCTCGGCCGCGACCCGGACGAGGGAGGCCTCGCGTACTACGCCGGCGAGATCGAGCACGGCACGCGACGCTCGAATGTCGTCGATTGCCTCCTCGCCTCCGCGGAGTTCGACGCCAGGCACCGGCAGCCTTTGGCTCCGGCCTCCACCGCGTCTTCACACGGGCTGTGAGAGGCTGAATCCATGGATCCTTCGAGCTACGACCTGGTCGTCATCGGCTCGGGCCCCGCCGGGCAGAAGGGGGCCATCGCCGCCACCAAACTCGGCAAGAAAGTCGCCGTCATCGACCGCAAGGAGATGGTTGGCGGCGTGTGCCTGCACACCGGCACCATCCCCTCGAAGACCCTGCGCGAAGCGATTCTTTACCTCTCCGGCTTTCGCGAGCGCACGTTCTACGGGCGCGACTATGCGGTCTCCAAGGACATCACGGTCGCCGACCTCGCCTTTCGCGTCCAGAAGGTTCTCGTGAGCGAGACGGAGGTCATCCGCGCCCAGTTGAACCGCAATCACGTGGCCACGCTTTCCGGCACGGCCCGGTTCGTCGACGACCACACTCTCGAGATCGAGTCCGTGGACGGGACGACGACGGTGCGCGGAGACCACATTCTCGTCGCCTGCGGCACGCGGCCGGCCCACAGCCCGACCGTGCCGCTCGATGGAAAGAGGATCATCGACTCCGACCAGCTGTTGCGCGGAGACACGCTCCCGCGCGACCTCATCGTGGTTGGCGCCGGAGTCATCGGCCTGGAGTACGCCTCCATGATCACCGCCCTGAACATCAAGGTGACCGTGATCGAGGCGCGGCCGACCATCCTCGACTTCGTGGACCGCGAGATGATCGACTCGTTGATGTACTTCATGCGCCAGCGTGGCGCGGCGTTTCGCCTCGGCGAAAAGGTCGCGCGCGTCGGGTACGACGAGAAGAATCGCGTCGTGGCTTACCTCGAAAGCGGCAAGGAGGTCCACGGCGATACGTTGCTCTACACGGTCGGCCGCCGCGCCAACGCCGACCTGCTGAACCTCGCCGCCGCCGGGCTCGCGGCCGACGATCGGGGCAAGATCGCGGTCAATGAGTTCTTCCAGACGGTCGTACCCCACATCTACGCGGCCGGTGACGTCATCGGATTCCCGGCGCTCGCCTCGACCTCCATGGAACAGGGGCGTCTGGCGAGTTGCCATATGTTCGGCACCTACTGCGAGAGCCGGTCCGCGATCCCCTACGGCATCTACACGATCCCCGAAATCTCGATCGTCGGAAAAAACGAGCAGGAGCTGACCGCCGAGAGAGTGCCTTACGAGATCGGCGTGTCCAAGTTCGAGGAGCTCGCCAAGGGGCGGATGCTCGGAGTCGACACGGGGCTTCTCAAGATCCTCTTCGACCGCAACACGCGCAAGCTGCTCGGCGTCCACATCTTCGGGGAGCGCGCGACCGAGATCATCCACATCGGCCAGGCCGTGATCGCCTTCGGCGGGACCATCGACTACTTCCGCGACACCGTCTTCAACTATCCGACGATGGCCGAGGCGTACAAGGTGGCCGGCCTCGACGGGCTGAACCGGCTATAGCTGGAGCCGGGCGCAAGAGGCCGGCCATCCCGAGCGCAGCGAGGGATCCCTTTGGAGCGCGGGCGCAGCTTCGAGGGATTCCTCGCGCTCCGTCCCGCATTTGGCCGGCCTCGACGGGCTGAACCGCCTGCAGCTGGAGCCGGGCGCAAGAGGCCGGGCCATCCCGAGCGCAGCGAGGGATCCCTTTCTCGAGCCACCCCGAGACTCGAAAGGGATCCCTCGGGCCTTCGGCCCTCGGGATGACAGGAGTCTAAAAGGATCGGTTCAGATACAGATATGCCGCATTGTTCTTGCTCCCCGAGCGGCCGTAGCCGATGAAGAAGGGCCCGAGGATGGTGTCCGCGATGACGTAGATGCTGCCCGCGGGCTTCAGGCTCGAGAGCGTGACCGGGGCTTGGTACTCCCACGTGTTCCCGGCCTCCGCCGAGATCCCGATCGAGAGGTTCTTGAGGACGACGCCTCCGGTGCCGGAGATCCGGTAGTAGAGCAACAGCGCGCCGAGCGCGTAGGTGTTCCCTCTCAGCTGCCTGATCGGCCGGCCGGAAAGGCGGAAAAGGCCTCCGAGCTCGAACGTGTCATAGAAGGGGATTTGCGTGCCCAGGCCCGAGCCTCCCTCCACCTTCGCGAGGCCCGTAAGGCGGCCGATCGTCTGGACGCCCGCGACGCCCGCGTTCAGCCGGTCGTACGACGTGGTCCCCCCAGGCTCTCGCGGTTGGCGAGAAAGGCAATGTCCGAGAAGTAGCCCGAGTGCGGCAGGTTGACGTTGTCGACCTGGTCGACCTCCATCCTCGCCGTCAGCCCCCCCTCGTCCCAGTCGACGTCCGGGAAGGAGGGGTCGCCGACCTTGCGGCGCCCCTTTCCCCAGGCGCGCCCGTAGCCGACGCGCAGTTCTCCCCAGGTCCCGAAGTCGTAGCCGAGATCCATCCCCACGGCGGCGCGCGAGACCTCGTAGGTGCCGAGGGCGATCTCGTTCTGGTCGTACACCTGGGCAAGCTCCTGTTTCCAGCCCGCGTAGGGCGAGACGAAGAGGTGGCTGCGATACGTGAGCGGCTGGAAGAACCGGGTCTTGAGCTCGAGCGGGCTTCCGACCGTCACGGTCGTCTTCCATTCGCCGCCGAGGCCGTTCAACTCCGTCGCATCGACGAGCGCCGTCACGCCGAACTGCGTCGTGAGCTGAAAATCGGTTCCGAGAAAAAGACCGAGCTTGAGGTACGTGGGGCCCCAGGACTTCGGCGTCGCGGTGATCTTCAGGATGCGGCGCGGTCCGTCCTCGATGATCGAGTAGCTGACGATCTCGAAATATCCGAGCGAATAGAGGCGCTTGAGGTCCTGCCCCAGGGTCTGGGTGTCGAGGACCCGGCCGGCCTTGGTGTGTACCAGGTATTCGAGCCGCCTCGGGTCGACGTCCGGAACGGGGTCGATCACGACCGCGTCGATGTACGGCAACGGTGGTAGCGTCGCGTCGTGGCGCTGCTTCCAGGGGCCGAACACGCTCTCGGGGGCGGACCACTGCGCGAGCTTGTCCTTGTCCGCCACGGCGGCCTTGTAGCCGAGGGGGATCATCTCCAGAGCCTTCATGAAGTCGGCGGACGTGTAGCCGTCGAGATCGGGGGTGATGACGAGGTTCGCGAGCTTGGCGGACGCCATCGTGTTCTGCTGGAGCGGCAGGTCGATGAGGCGCCCGATCATCGCGCCGACGCTCTGCGGCTTCGCGGCCGTGGCCGCGCCGGATGAGCCGACGTTGACCGCGATGACGATGTCGGCGCCCATCGCGAATGCAGTCTGGACAGGCAGATTTTCCGACTCGCCACCGTCGATCAGCAGGTGCCCGTCGATCTCGACCGGCGTGAAGGCCGCGGGGATGGCCATGCTCGCGCGGATGACCCGGGCGAGGTTTCCGCTGGACATGACGTAGGGCTGCCCGGTCTGGATGTCGGTCGCGACGGCGCGGAACGGGATGCGAAGCTGGTCGAAGGTCGTGACCGAGGAGCACGGCAGCGTCGCGTTCTCGAGCACGAAGCCGAGCGTGCTGCCGGCGATGAGTCCCGGCGGCAGGACGAGCCCGCCTTTTTTCAGGTTGAGACCGAACTCGAGGGGAATGAGGTGCTCGAAGTCGTCCTCCTTCTGGCGGAAGGACTGGTCCTTGCGTTCGGGAGCGTCCTGGAAGAGCGTGTCCCAAGGGATCGAGCCGATGAGCTTCTGCATCTGGTCGGGCGTGTAGCCGCACGAGTAGAGGCCGCCGATGATCGAGCCCATGCTGGTGCCGGCGATGTAGTCGATCGGAATGTGCAGCGCCTCGAGCTCGCGGATGACGCCGATGTGCGCCGCGCCGCGCGCGCCGCCGCCGCCGAGCGCCAGGCCGATCTTCGGGCGCCGGGGCGGCTGCTCGGCCGACTGCGCCGAGAGCGGCGGAGCCAGTGTCGCAGCGCACACGCCGACCATCAGGACGGAAAGAACCCGACGAAATCGCATGGCGCAGAGCCTATAGGAAAGCCTTGCCGCGCGTCGAGGACATCGGGGGTTGCCCCGATCGGCGACAATGGTACCGATGAGCGAGAGCGTCGCGGCCAGGCCGCGCGGCCCCCGTCGTTCTCCGGCGCCCGGCAAGACCAGTGGCTTGCCGGGCAGGACGGCGCCGGATCGCGGGCTGGCCATTCTCGCGGCGCTCTCCGTTTATGCCGCAGCGTATTGCCTCTGGTCGCTCACATCCTCCCTTCCCGCCCCGGCCCGATCGTTCCGCAGCGACCTCGCATTTCTCCCGGTCGGCTTGACGGTCGCAATTCTGACGGCGCGGGCCGCGGGCAGTCCCGGACTCGACCGGGGCACGCGGAAGGCCTGGCGGCTGCTCGCGACCGCGTTCTTCTGCTTCTGGCTGGGCGACTTGCTCTGGTTCGCCTCCCAGTGGATCGTGCGGACCCCTCCAATTTCGCAGGCCGTCTACGTCGTCGGCCAGGCCGCCTACCTCGGGTACTACCCCCCGCTGCTGCTCGGCCTTCTCGCCTTTCCCCGATTCCTTCGGACGAAGAGCGAGTCGCGGCAGTTCTGGCTGGACGCGACGACGGTTTTCCTCGGCGGACTGCTTCTGCTCTGGTCCGTCCTGATCGCTCCCCTCGCCAGCGTCGACACGAAGGACGTTGCCGCCGTTGCCCTCTCGATCCTCTATCCGCTCGCCGACCTGATCCTGCTCTTCGGAATCTCGGTGATCGCCGTCCGACGCCGCAACGAGTCCGGGCGCATCGTGTTCCTGCTCCTCATGGCCGGAATCGCGGCGACGCTCCTGAACGACACGGTCTCGGCCGTCATCGCCTTGAGCGGCGGCTACAGGAGCGGCGGCACGGTCGACCTGATCCCCATGGCAGCCTGGCTCTTCTTTGGCGCGAGCGCGGCGGCGCAGGCCCGCTTCCCGACGCGCGCGGCGGCAACGGCGGACGATGCAGCGTCCTCGATCCGCTTTGCCCCCTACATTGCCGTCGTCGTCGGGTACGGCTCCCTCTTCGTCGCGGCCCTGGACCGGCGCACACCGACCCTGGCGGGCATCGTCGCGGGCGCCATCGCCCTCACCGCGACCGTCCTCTTGCGCCAGATCGTGGCCGTCCGCGAGAACGTGCGCCTTTCCGCCGAGGGCGCGGCGCGCAAGACCGAGGCGCGCTTCCGCACGCTCGTCCAGAACTCCTCCGACATCATCGCGGTCGTCGACCCCGATACGACGATCCGTTACCAGAGTCCGTCGGTCGAGCGTGTCCTCGGCTACCGCGCCGAGCAGCTCAACGACACGAAGCTCACGGCCCTGGTCGACCCGGACGACGTCCCGCGCGTGCTCGCGCTCGCGGCGGAAACGAGCGCTCGCCCCGGGTCATCGGCACCGGCCGAGTGGCGCCTGCGCCGACCCAACGGCGAGACTTTTTTCGTGGAGGTGATCGGCACCAACCTCCTCGAGGACCCGACGATCCGGGGGCTCGTCCTGACGATCCGCGACATCCAGGAGCGCAAGAACCTCGAGGAACGCCTCACCCACCAGGCTTTCCACGACCCGCTGACCGGCCTGGCCAATCGCGCCCTGCTCTCCAACCGGGTGGAGCATGCCCGCGCGCGCAGCCATCGGGACGGGAAGCCATGCGCCGTGCTCCTCTTCGACCTCGACGACTTCAAGGCCATCAACGACACTCTGGGGCACACGGCCGGCGACGAGGTTCTCGCCGAAGTCGCCCGCAGGCTCCTGACGTGCATTCGCGAAGGCGACACGGCGGCGCGCCTGGGAGGCGACGAGTTCGCCCTCCTGCTCGAGGACACTTCCGATGCCTTGGGCGCGCTCGAGGTCGCCCGTCGGATCTCGGCCACCCTGCGCGCGCCCGTGAAGCTGGCCGAGAAGGAGGCGTTCCTGACGGCGAGCATGGGCCTTGCCGTCAGCTCGCCCGACGAAGGGGAGGGGGAGCTGCTGCGCAACGCCGACGTGGCGCTCTACATCGCCAAGGAGAAGGCCAGGGGCGAATGCGAGGTGTTCGAGCCGGGAATGCGGATGGCGGTCGTGCGGCGCATTGCCCTGGAGGCCGACCTGCGCCACGCGCTCGAGAGGCGGGAGTTCCTTCTCCATTTCCAGCCCATCGTCGACCTCGCGACCGGCCGAACGGTGGGCGCGGAGGCGCTGCTGCGCTGGTTCCATCCGGAGCGCGGGCTTCTCCCGCCGGCGGAATTCATTCCTCTGGCCGAGCAGAGCGGGCTCATCGTCCCGATCGGCCGCTGGGTGCTCGCGGAGGCCTGCCGCGCCGCCCGTCGCTGGTCGCGGTTCCCGGGGGGGCCGCTCCACATCAGCGTGAACCTGTCGGCACGCCAGCTCCAGGAAGCCGACCTCGTCGACCAGGTACGGGAAGCGCTCCGCCAGGCGCGCCTCGAGCCGGCCCGCCTCGTCCTCGAGATGACCGAGAGTCTCATCATGCTGGAGGCCCGGACGATCATCCCGCGCCTGCGTGCGCTCAAGACGCTCGGGCTGCGCCTCGCCATCGATGACTTCGGAACCGGTTACTCGTCGCTGGCGTACCTGCAGAATCTTCCCGTCGACATCCTCAAGATCGACCAGTCCTTCATCCGAGGCCGGGCCTCGCACTCCGGTCTCTCGCCGCTCGCGCGCGGGATCGTCGACCTCGGAAAGGCGATGCGGCTGACCATGGTCGGCGAGGGAATCGAACAGCCCGAGGAGGCGAACGCGCTCCGCAGCTCCGGCTGCGAGCTCGGCCAGGGGTATCACTTCGGCCGGCCCGTCGCGCTCCCCGATTTCGAGCGGCTCCTCGAGGCTTCCGGGCGACCATGACCGAGCCCGGCTCGCCCTTCCTCGAGGACGCGATCCTCCAGTTTCGCAAGTATCGCGGCCTCGCGGAGAACGCCCTCGCGCAGGTGTCCGACGCCGATCTGTTCCGCGCGCCGGCCGTGGACTCGAACAGCATCGCGATGGTCATGAAGCACATGGCGGGAAACATGCGCTCGCGGTGGACGGATTTCCTCACGTCGGACGGGGAGAAGCCCGATCGCCACCGGGACGAGGAGTTCGAGATCGGCCCCTCGGACACGAAAGCGCACGTCTTCGCCCGGTGGGAGGCCGGCTGGCGGCAGCTCTTCGCGGCGCTCGACGCGCTCGCGAAGGAGGACCTGCTGCGCGTGGTCCGCATCCGCGGCGAGGCACACACGGTCATGCAGGCGATCCATCGCCAGATGGCCCACTACGCCTACCACGTCGGCCAGATCGTCGACCTGGCCCGGATGTTTTCGGCCAGCCGCTGGAAGTCGCTCTCGATTCCCAGGGGCAAGTCGAACGAGTTCGACGTCGCCCGCGACGGTAAGCCATACCCTCTCGTCGACAAGTCCTGAGGCGGCCGCGATACCATGACCGCCAGCTGGACCATGCGCATCGCACCGTCACTTTTCGTCGGGCTGCTTTCGAGCACCATCCTCACGTTCGCCGCGGACGCTCCCCCGTCGCTTTCCCATGCCGGCTGCGCTGCCCCGGGAGACCCGGTCGACCCGAGCCTTCTGGAGCGCCCGACGTCCGCGAAGGGCGACATCGGCCGCGTTCACCAGAAGATCTCGACGCTCTCGGCCGAGGCCCAGGCGTTCTACGACCAGGGACTCACGTACCTTCATCACTACGTCTGGATCGAGGCGGCCCGGTCGTTCCATCAGGCGCTGCGCCTGGACCCGGCGTGCGCGATGTGCTGGATGGGGCTCGCACGCGCCGAGCAGGGCCTCGAGCGACCCGAGGCCACGGCGGCCTCGATCGAACGGGCGAAGGCCCTGGCGCCCGGGGCCTCGAGAAGCGAGCAGCAATTCATCGAGCTGCGTGCGATCCAGATCGATGCGCAGGCGGCTCCGTTGTCGGAGGAGAAAGACAAGCACGCAGCGTACAAAGCGGCCCTCGACCGGGCACTCGCCGCATATCCCGACGACGCCGAGCTCTGGATCCTGCGCGGCAACGCCGAGGAGCCGGGCCCCTGGGGCCGCGGCCAGGCCGGCGGCGCCGCCTCGATCGCCTTCTACGAGACCGCGCTCCTTCGGACGCCCGGCCACCTCGGGGCGCACCACTACCTGGTGCACTCCTTCGAAAACATCGGGCACCACGCCGAGGCGGCCGATCACGGCAAGGTCTATGCCGAGGCGAGCCCCGGCGTGGCGCATGCGCAGCATATGTACGGACACGTGCTGCCGCGCCTCGGTCGCTGGCAGGAGGCCCTCGCGCAATTCGAAAAGGCCGACGCAATCGAAGAAGCCTACGCCCGGGCCGAGAACCTCCGGCCGGGCGACGACTGGCATCACCTGCACAACCTCCAGCTCCTCGGCTACACCTACCTGCGGCTGGGCCGGCAGGCCGACGCCGAGAAGACCTTCCAGCGCGCTTTCGACACGCCGGCAAGGCTGTCCTATCGGGGTGCGGCGCAGGCGAGCCTCGCGGAGTACTACCTGCTGCGCGGCAACGCCAAGGATGCCCTCGTGGTCGCCCGCGCCCTCCAGACCCCGACGCGAACGGTGGCGGCGCACATCGTCGCGGCGGCCATCGAGGGTGAAGCCCTGATTGCGCTGGACCGGATGGCGGACGCCCGCGCGGCCGCCGCGCGCGCCGCCGAGTTGCTCGCCCAGGGCAAGGTCGACCTCGGCGCCGACGCGCGCGATCTCGACCGATTCGTCGCGCCCTTCGTCCGGCAGATCGACACCGAGATCGCCCTGCGGGGAGACGACGCCACGGCGGCCGAGGCCTCGATCCTCAAGGTGGCCGACGAGCTCTCGGCCAATCCCCGGTTCGACGCGTGGGGAGAGGGGCTCTTCCGGCTGGATCGGATCGCCGCCGATGCGCGCCGCGCCGGCCGTCCCGCCCTCGCCGCCGACATCGAGGGGAAGATGAAGAAGATCGACCCGGATTACGCGCCGGGCTCGAATGCGTCGGTCAGGGCCGCGGGCCGGATCGCGGCGGGCGTGGCTCGTCCGGAGGCGACCACTTTCGGAGAAAGGCCGTGAACTTCCTCGGGTCGTAGGTTTCGCCCCGCAGGAAGTCGTCGGTATCGACGCCTTTCAGGAGTGCGCCTCCGAGCGTGCCACAGACCCTGCGGACGGATCCTTCGTTCGGTCTTCCGGAGCTTCGTCCCGGAATCCAAGGCCCCCGGCGCCCTCCGTCATGCCTGCCCCCGGAGGCGCTCGGACGCGATGCGGCGGCCCGCCGCGTCGGTTGTGATGCCAGCCGCGTCGGCGACCTCGAATATCCGGCGCAGCGTAGCCCCGATCGCGCGGACCTCGCGCTCGGCGCGCTCCACCGGCCAGCCCATCGCCTCGATCCCCGTGATCCCGACGGCGCCGCCGGCGTTGACCGCGAAGTCGGGCGCGTAGAGGATGCCCCGCGCGCGCAGGCGCTCGGCGTCCTCCGGCGTGGCGAGCTGGTTGTTCGCGGCGCCGACGACGGCACGGCAGCGGAGGCGGGGAATCGTCGTCGCATTCAATGCGCCGCCCAGGGCGCAGGGCGCGAAGATCTCGCACTCCACGTCGAAGACCGCTTCCGGCGTCACGAAGGTCAACTCCCGCTCCTCGCGATACCGCCGGACGGCCCCCTCGTCGAGGTCGGAGAAGGACACGATCGCGGCTTCAGCGACGAGCCTGTCGATGAGCGCTGCGCCCACACTTCCCGCTCCCTGGACGAGGACCCGCCGCCCCGCAAGCGACGGATCGCCGAACAGGCGCTGGCAGGCGGTCTCCATCGCGGCGAAGACCCCGAGTGCCGTGAATACTCCAGAACCTCCGGCGCCGCCCCGTGCGGCCGTACGGCTGAAGACGAAGGGCGCCCCCGTCTCCGCAATGACGTCCATGTCGGCCGAGGAGGTCCCCACGTCCCCGCCGGTCCAGAACCGGCCCGCGAGCTCCCGGATGAGCCCGCCGTACCGGCGCAGCAACCCCGGACGCGCATCCGGATCGAGATCCGGCGGCACGGCGATCACGGCCTTGCCACCGCCCCGCGGAAAGCCGGCGACGGCCCACTTGTACGTCATGCCCTCGGCCAGCCGCATCGCGTCGGCCCGGGCGGCGCCGAGGTCCGGGTACCGCTTCATCCGCGTTCCCCCGGTCGGCGGGCCCAGCCGCGCCGAGTGCAGCGCGACGAAGAACCACGCGCTCGTCTGGCGGTCGAAGCGCGTGACGAGCGACTCGCCGCTCCAGCCGGCTAGATCCATCGTCGCACAAGAGCCGTGTACTCCCGGTACGCGTCGGCCCGGCTTGTCCGCCGGATCGCTCAAGCCGTTTCCTTCTGCCCGGAAACGCGCCGCCGCGCCCCCTCGATCGCCTCGTCGAGCGTGGCGACGAAGTTCTCGCGGCCGTACTCGTCGAGCTTGCCCGCCCGATCGAGGGCCGCGCGCGGCTGCGCCTGGATGCCGGCGATGACGAACTGGATCCCCTGGTGGGAGAACGAGCGGAAGAGATCGTCGAGGACCCGGATGCCCGAGGCATCCATGGCCGGGACGTTGCGCATGCGCAGGATGAAGACCTTCGGCTTCTTCGCGACGAAGTGGAGAACGTCCTTGATCTTGTCCGCGGCGCCGAAGAAGAAAGGCCCGTTGACCTCGTAGACTTCCACACCCTCCGGAATCCGCCTCCGGGCGACGCCCTCGGCATCCTCGATCATGGTTCCGTCCGGAGCGTCCGTCAGCTCCTGCGTGACAGCGCTCACGTTGGTCACGTCTGCCATCCTCTTGATGAACAGGAACGCCGCGAGCACGACACCCACCTGCACGGCGACCGTCAGGTCGATCAACACCGTCAACAGGAAGGTCGTGAGGAGAACCGCCACGTCGCTCTTCGGCGTCTTGAAGAGGTGCGCGAAGCTGCGCCACTCGCTCATGTGGTACGCGACGACGGCCAGGATCGCGGCCAGCGTCGCCAGAGGAATGAATCGCGCCCACTTGCCGAGGAAGACGAGCACGAGGACCACGGTGACGGCATGCGTCATGCCGGCCACCGGCGTGCGGCCGCCGTTTTTGACGTTCGTCGCCGTTCGAGCGATCGCGCCGGTGGCCGGCATGCCACCGCACAGTCCCGACGCCACGTTGGCGATGCCCTGCGCGACGAGCTCGACGTTGGACTTGTGCCGGCTGCCGATCATGCCGTCGGCGACCACGGCCGACAGCAAAGACTCGATCGCCGCCAGAAGGGCCACCGTGACCGCCGGAGAGAAGAGCTCGCGGACGCGCTCGAGCGTGACCGCGGGCAGTCGCGGTGTCGGGATCGACGCGTGGATCTCGCCGAAACGCGACCCGATCGTCTCGACGGGCAGCCCCAACATCGCCACGACCACCGATGCCGCGAGCAACGCGACGATCGGGGCGGGCACCTTGCGCGAGATCTTCGGCCATCCGAGAAGGATCGCGAGCGAGCCGAGCGAGACGGCCATCGCCGGCACCGACGCCGTCGGGAGGCTGATGGCGTAGGCCTCCCATTTCGCGAGGAACGGGGCGGGGACGTCACCCATGGTCAGGCCCAGCAGATCCTTGACCTGCGAGGAGAAGATGATGACCGCGATGCCGCTCGTAAATCCCGTGACCACGGGATAGGGAATGAACTTGATCGCACCGCCAAAGCGCGCGAGGCCCAACACGACGAGCAGGAACCCCGCGAGCACCGTGCAGATCGTCAGACCGTCGAGGCCGTACTTCGTCACGATGCCGTAGACGATGACGACGAAGGCGCCCGTTGGGCCACCGATCTGAACCCGGCTGCCGCCGAGCAGAGAAATCAGGAAGCCGGCGACCGCGGCCGTGACCAGACCTCTCTCGGGAGGCACGCCCGAAGCGATCGCGAAGGCGATCGCGAGCGGGATCGCCACGATTCCGACGATGATGCCAGCCTGCAGATCGGCTGCGAGCTGCGAGCGCGTGTAGCCGCGCATCGCGGTGATCGATTTCGGGAGCCACGCGCCGGTCGGCACTCGTGCAATCCTACCGGCGCTCGTAAACGCGCGCAAAGAAGTATGGCGCGCCGAGCGGAGTCTTCGACGGTGGCCCGCCGAGCACCGCCACCAGCGCGTAGCGAGCGTCGATTTCCCGAAGGATCTCGCGGCCGAAGTCCACGCCGAAGGTGACGGGCCCCCAACCCGGGTGCGTCTGGTTGACGATGACGACGAATCGCGGCCCCGCCTCCTCGATTCGCCGCACGACCCGCGCCTCGCCCTCCCGATCGAGATGACCGGGCAGGATCTGCTCCTGTCGGAGCGGATTCCGCAGCCCGGTCACGAAGTTGAAAATCCCCGCCTCCGGGAGCGCCGAAAGGGTGTCGCTCGGTCGGGCTCGCTCGGAGAGAAATCGAATGACGCCTTCCGTCGTCAAGGCCTGCGGCGCCGACAGTCGGAGCGCACCCGCCCGCGTCTCGAGGCGCACCGTGTCCTGCGGGCGGTCGAACCGCGCGAGCCGCATGAGACCGACCGCCGCCAGCGCCAGGAACACCCCGGCCGCGCACCGCCGCGCGACCCATGGCGCCGGAGCCCGCAAAGCCAGAACGTCGATCGCCAGCACGGCGGCCGTGGCGATCAGACCGGGAAGCGCCAGGATCGAATAGGGCGTCGTGCGGTATCCATAGGCGAGGCCGAGAGCGACCCGCGACGCCGCCAGCGCAGAAAAGGCGAACAGGAGGAAGCGTGCCCGACGCCTCGCGTCGAGCGGCGAGCGCAGGAGCCACAGCCCACCAACCGCCGCGAGCACGGGCGCCGGCATGAGAAGTGGAGGCAGGCGGTCTTCGACGCGCGCGCCCGCACCGAGAGAGACCGCCACGATCGTCAGCAGCAGACCGCCCCACCATGCAGCCTCCCCGGCTCGGGGCGTCGCCCCCGGCGGCGCAGCGCCCCGGCACGCGGCGAGGACAGCGGCGGCAACGAGCAGGTCGAGGAAGAGCGCCGTCGCCAACTGCGACAGCGATGCCGTTGGGTCGGCCAGGCCGGAGATGGCTCGATACACGCCGCGCCATTCGGCCGGCGGCGAGAAGAGAACGAGC
This sequence comes from uncultured Acidobacteriota bacterium, assembly GCA_963811425.1. Lineage (GTDB taxonomy): Bacteria > Acidobacteriota > Thermoanaerobaculia > UBA5066 > Gp7-AA6 > DAHUXD01. The sequence goes on along the minus strand of CAWERV010000019.1, from coordinate 152,050 downwards.
GGGCCTTCTCGCGCAAGCTCCCGCAATGGCAAACCGCGGAACGCGAACGCATAGCCGAGCAATGCGGCGGCGGCGCCGGCAAGCAGCACTCGCCCGGTTCTCTGCCACTCGGCGCGTCGGTCAGTCGCGCGCAGCACCGCCAGGCCGAGGGCGACCGCCGCGGCCGCGCCGACCTCCGGTTTGGCCAGAAGGGCCAGCCCGATCCCCGCCGCGGCAAGGGTGGTCGTCCTGCCGGATGCTGGCGCGCTGGCGGCCGCCAGTGCGACGAACCCCCCGAGAAGTCCGAACAGCGCCGCGAAGGCGTACGGGAAGAGGAACGATCCGCCGTTCGGAGCGCCGATGCAGAGCGCGGCGGCGACGGTTACGGCAACGCCGGCGGACCCTCGAGATCCCGCACGCGCCGTCAGCCGGTAGAGGGCGAAGAGCAAGGCGGCGGCTGCGAGACCCCCGACGATCTCGAGCACGCCCCAGCGCGGGCCGAAGAGCCGCAACGCCACCGCATTCAGCCAGGGCGTCGCCGGGCCGTAGTAGTAGACGACATCCCGGTACAAACGCTCGCCGGCCGCCAGCCGAGCGGGCACCTGCATTTCCCGGGAGCCATCCACGAACGGCTGGATCCAGCACTCCCACGACAGGACGCAGGACGCTCCCGCGGCGAGGACCGGCAGGACCAGCCATTCCCACCGTCGCCGCTCCCGGCTCAAGGCGCCGGCTCGGGGACTTCCGGGTGGCTCCTGGCCCCGGGTCTCACTCGATGGACCGGATGTCGACGAGGATGTTGTTACTCAGCGTAATCTGGACGTGCGAGCCCTCCGGGTAGCGGTAAAACTGCTGCCGGCTGACCTCGAGGCGGTAGCGGGATGCGGCCTGGCCCTCGTGCACCTCGAACACGATGTAATAGCTGCCCGTGCCCTGGTACCCCGTTGCCGTCGAGGCCGTGGACTCGTGGTCGCGCTCGGACACGACGGCGTTGAGCACGCGGGTGCCGGCCGTGGGGTCTTTCTTGCTGCTCGCGCAGGCCGACACGAGCAGGGCTCCCGTCACGAGGGCCACCAGGATCGTTCTCTGTTTCATAGTGCCTTCAACCCGCGGGCCCGTCATTTCCTTCCTCGCCATCAGCGGACCCGCACCCCGTTCTTGACCACCACGTTCACGTTCTGAAGCAGCTCGATCTGCGACAGGACATCGCCGCGAACCGCAATGATGTCCGCGTAGTGTCCCGGAGCGAGCGTCCCGATGTCTTTCTCCCGCTTGAGCCAGGTGGCGGGCCACCGGGTCGCCCCGGCGATTGCCTGCATGGGGGTCATGCCGAAGCGAACCCAGGCGGCGAGCTCCCGCCAGGTCGAATCGGTGTGGAAGTTTCCCGGGATCCCGGAGTCGGTGCCCACGAGCAGCGTCACCCCGGTCTCGCGGAGCTGATGAAACTTGTTGGACAGCGTCGGGATCCTCCGCCGCACGAGCGTGAAGTACGGCAGCGCACCGATGTTGGAGAGCGAGTCGCGGATGTCGCGGACCATCTCGGGCGGCAGATTCGCCTGCCAGCGCGGATCGTCGAGCCGCTCCGGGAAGACGTCGGCGGTGTACTCCGAAAGCAGGAGGCCCTCGACCGTCGGGCACCATGCCAGGGTCTGGTTGCGCTTTCTCAGCCCCTGGAGGATGTCCTCGGGGTATCCCGGCTCGGTTCCGAGGCCCGTGTGTTCGAAGCAGTCGACGCTGTACTTCAGGCCGATCCGGATCTCGTCTTCCCGGTGCGCGTGGGCGACGACCGGACGGCCCGCCTTGTGCGCGGTCTCGACGACGGCCTGCACCTCCTCCTCGGTCATCTGGTCCTGATCGATGAGCTTGATCATGTCCACGCCGGCGTCGATGACCTTCTGGACCTTGGCTTTCGCGTCCGCGGCGCCGGACACGCCCCAGCGATACTCCTTCTCGTACTCCTCGTAGGGGCGATGCTGGATGAAGGGGCCCGTGACGAAGAGACGCGGTCCCGGGATCTCGCCCTTCTCGATGCGCGCCTTCACCGCGAGAATGTCCCCGAGCTCCGCGCCGAGGTCGCGGGCGAACGTCACGCCGCTCTCGAGGAGCTGGCGCGCGGCGGCGGGCATGATCTCCGTGCGGAAGCGGGACCGGTACGTCATGTCCCACCGGTAGTAGTCGCCGGCCCCGAGGAGCATCAGGTGCACGTGCATGTCCGCGAGGCCCGGCAACACGGTCATGCCGCGCGTGTCGATCGTCGGCGTGCCGGCCGGCACCGCCACCTGCCTCCGCGGGCCCATCGCCACGATGCGCTCGCCCGCGACGAGAATCACACCGTCGTCGATCGGCCTCCCCTCGTAGCCGTCCACGATCTTCCCGCCGACCAGAGCGAGCGTGACCTTCGGAGCGGCGGGTTGCTCGGCCGACAGATGCCGGAAGCCCGCAAGCAGCAGCGCGAGCGCGATGGGGCCTCTTCGCATCATCGAGTGGACCTCCCTTGCCGACATATCCTAAGCCCTCGCCATGCGCGAGTCTCGTTTGTCCGCCGGCGCGCCCGTCCCGGGACCGGTCCGGTCCGCCCCGCTGCGCGAGCGCGCGAGCTGGGCACTCTACGACTTCGCCAACACGATCTTCTCGATGAACATCGTGACGCTCTACTTCGCGGTGTGGATCGTGACGGAGAAGGGCGCGTCGAACACCAACTACTCGGCGGCGACGAGCCTCTCCTCGGCTGCCGTGCTCGTCCTCGCGCCGTGGATCGGCGCGGCCTCGGACCGGTCCGGGCGCCGGAAACCCTGGGTGGTCGGACTGACACTGGTCTGCGTGGCCGCCACCTTCGCGCTCGCTCCGCTCTCCGGTGCCCGACTGCCGCGGACGGCCGCCCTCGGGCTCCTGCTCGCGGCCTTCGCCCTCGCCAACACGGCCTACCAGCTCGCGCTGCCTCCGTACAACGCGATGCTCGCCGGCCTCGTGCCCGTGGCCGATCGCGGAAAGCTGTCGGGAATCGGAACGGCGGTGGGATACGTCGGCTCGATCGCCGGTGTCCTGCTCGTTGCACCGTTTGTGACCGGCGGGCTCGGGTTTCTGCGGGCCGGGGGTCGCCGGGCGGCGTTTGTCCCGACCGCCGCGCTCTTCCTGATCTTCTCGCTGCCCCTGTTTCTCTTCTGCCGGGATCACCCGGATGGCTCGGCCGCGCGGCGGGCGCCCGTGCGGCTATCGCGCCTCGGGACCGAACTCGCCGCCGCGATGCGCGACACGCGGCGCCACCCGGGCCTGACCCGGTTCGTCGTGGCCTCGTACTTCTACCAGGACGGCCTCGGCACGGCGATCTCCTTCATGGCGCTCTATGCCGTTGCCGTGCTCGGTCTGCCGGCGGGCGGCGAGATCCGGCTGTTCGTCACTCTCACGGTGCCGGCCATCCTCGGGGCCGCTCTGGCCGGCCGGGCCTGCGATCACATCGGAGCGCGGCGCACGTTGACGATCGTCCTGGCCCTGTGGATCGTCGGGCTGCTCGTGATCGCCGCCGCGCCGTCGCTCGAGGGATTCTGGGCGGGCGGGTTGATCGTGGGCCTGGCGTTCGGCGGGATCTGGTCGGCCGAGCGCCCGCTGTTGCTGACGCTCGCGCCGGCCGCCGAGGCGGGCCGCTTCTTCGGCCTGCTCTCCCTCTCGGCCCGCGCGGCCGCGATCGTCGGGCCCCTCGTCTGGGCGGCGTTCGTGGACGGCCTCTCCCCCGCCCTGGGGGTGCAGGCGGCTTATCGTGCGGCCGTCGGCTCGCTGGCGCTCTTCATGCTGATCGCCCTCGTCCTGCTGCGAGGGGTCCCGGAGCTCGTTGCCTCCGAGGACGCGTCGTCCCATAGAATCGGCAAACCATGAATCCATCGCCTCCTCTGCGCGTCGCCCTCGTCGGCCTGGGTCCCATCGGAATCGAGGTCGGCAAAGCGCTGGCCGGCCGCGAGAGCATGTCCCTGCTCGGCGCCGCCGACCCGGCGCCCGAGAAGTCCGGCAAGCCGCTCGCGACGCTGCTCGACGGCGCGTTTCCGGGTGTGGTCATTCGGCCGAGCGCGGCCACCCTCTATTCCGAGACTGCCGCCTCGCGCGGCAAATCGGACGTCGTCCTGCTCTGCACGGGATCGCGGCTGCATGCGGTGCTGCCCCAGATCGAAGAGGCGATCGCCGCCGGATTCCACATCGTCTCGACCTGCGAGGAGCTCTCCTACCCGGAGCTGCGCCATGCCCCCATGGCCCGCCAGATCGACCGCAAGGCGAAGGAGAAAGGCGTTGCCGTCCTCGGCACGGGGGTGAATCCGGGCCTCGTGATGGACCGACTGGTGCTGGCCGCCGCGTCGGCCTGCGTGAAGGTCGAGACCGTGAAGGTGACTCGCGTGGTCGACGCCGCCAAGCGGCGCGGCCCGCTGCGAGCCAAGGTCGGCGCAGGCCTGACGCGCGAGGAGTTCACCGCCGGCGTCGCCTCCCGAAGACTGGGCCACGTGGGCCTCTCGGAATCGGCGGCGATCATTGCTCTCGGGCTGGGATTGCCGATCCACGAGATCACCGAGACGATCGAGCCCGTGATCGCCCGGACGGAGACCGACGGCGTGCCGCCCGGCCGCGTTCTCGGGCTCCACCAGATCGCGCTCGTCCAGGCGGGCGACGAGGTCAAGGTCTGTCTGGACCTGACCATGGCCGTGGGTGCCGAGGCGCCGGCCGACCGCATCGACGTCGAGGGAGATCCTCCCGTCCATCTCACCGTCGCCGGAGGATTCCACGGCGACCGCGCGACCGTGGGCACCGTGGTCAACGCCGTGCCCTTCATCGTCGCGGGGCCCCCCGGCCTGCGCAACGTGGTCACGCTGCCGCTCTTCGGACTGCAGCCGCTGCCCTGAACCCGATCCTCGACAGGGGGCGGCGCCCGGACGCGCCTGAGCTAGTCTCGCCGCCGATGTACTCGCTGGTGCAGACACAGCAAATCGACGCGCCACCGGACGCGGTCTTCGCCTTCTTCTCGGACCCGGCAAATCTCGCACGGATCACACCCCCGTGGCTTTCCTTCCGAATCCACGGCACGCCGCCGCGCGAGCTCGGTGAAGGAAGCCGGATCGAGTACCGGATCCGCTGGATGTCCTTGAGCCTTCGATGGGTCACGCGGATCACCCGCTGGCGCGCGGGCGTCGAGTTTCAGGACAGTCAGGAGAAGGGGCCCTACGAGACCTGGATTCACACCCACCGCTTTTCGCGCCGCGGGTCCGGCGTAACGATGGAGGACCGCGTGGATTACGCCCTGCCCTTCGGGGTCCTCGGCCGGATCGCCCACGCGCTCGTCGTCCGCCGCCAGCTCGAGGGGATCTTCGAGTTCCGGAGGAAGGCCATCGCGGAGATATTCGGGCGGGCCGTAGCAGCGGCCGCGCAAGCGCGATGATCCGCGGCTTCGGGACTGGTCTGCTGCTCTTCGGAGCGCTGGTCGCCGCGACGGGCGCGCTGGGTGGCCGCTTCACCGCGCGGGGCCTCGGTCCATGGTACGACGGCCTCCCCAAGCCCTCATGGACTCCGCCGGGATCCGTCATCGGCATGGTGTGGGGGATCCTTTACGTCCTCATCGCCGTCGCGAGCGCCACGATCTGGGCAAAGGCCCCGGCCGGCGGATACGTTGCCCTGCTCGTCGTCAATCTCATCCTGAACGCCGGCTGGTGCTATCTATTCTTTGCCGCCCGCCGACCGGGAGCGGCGCTCGTGGAAATCGTCGTCCTCGAGCTGACCTGCCTGGGCCTGATCCTTCTCGCCTCGCGGGTGTCGCCGACCGCAGCCTGGATGCTCGCGCCCTATGCCGCGTGGGTCGCTTTCGCCGGGTTTCTCAACGGCAGCATCGTTCGCCTCGGCTGACCCTCGCGCGGACGACGCGATGACCATCATCCACTGGTTCCGACGCGATCTGCGCGTCGCGGACAACACCGCTCTTTTGGCGGCGGCCCGCGACGGGGATCGCGTCGTTCCGGTCTTCATTCTCGACGACCGGTACCTGCGCGACGAGCACGTTGGCCCGGCACGATTTCGTTTCCTGCGCGAGAGCCTCGAGGAGCTCGATCGAGATCTCACCCGGCTCGGCGGCCGCCTGATACTGCGGCCCGGCCCCGCCGCGCGAGCCCTCCCCGCGCTTCTCGCGGAGACGGGCGCCCGGGCCGTCTACGCCAACACCGAGATCGGCCCGTACCCGCAGGAGCGCGATGCGCAGACCGCCGCCGCGGTGGAGGCAGTCGGCGGACGATTCCGGACTTTTGACGACCAGCTGCTGGTAGCGCCGCATGCGATCGCGACGGATGCCGGCGATCCTTACACGATCTATACCCCGTTCTCGAGAAAGTGGATGGCGGCGGAAAAGCGCGACCCCTGCCCCCCGCCGGCCATGCTGTCGACCCCGCCCCTTCCGAGCGTGCCTCTGGCGAACGTCCGAGCGTGGCGCGACCTGGCGGCGGACCCCGTCTCTCCGAAGGGCGGAGCCGCGGCGGCGCAGGCCCTGCTCGGCCGGTTCCTCACCGCCGCGGCCCGGCACTACGTCGAGGACCGCGACCGCCCCGACCGCGAGGGGACTTCTCGCCTTTCGCCGCACCTGCATTTCGGCACCCTCTCCTCGCGGACCGTGCGCGGGGCAGCCCAAGAAGCGTGGAGGCAGGCGGCGCCTGCCGGTCGTGAGCCCATCCGCAAGTACATCCTCGAGCTCGCCTGGCGCGAGTTCTACCACCACGTGCTCTTCCACTTTCCGCGCGTCGCGACCGGGAACTTCCGCCCCGAGTTCGACCGCCTCGCCTGGAGGGATTCCCCGGCGGCGCTGGACGCCTGGAAGCGGGGCCTGACGGGTTTTCCGTTGGTCGACGCGGCGATGCGCGAGCTGAAGACGACGCACTGGATGCACAACCGCGCCCGCATGGTCGCGGCGTCGTTTCTGACCAAGGATCTCCACGTTCACTGGAAGGAGGGCGAGCGGTGGTTCGAGCACGAGCTCGCCGACGCCGACCTCGCCAACAACAACGGCGGGTGGCAGTGGGCGGCCGGCACCGGCACGGACGCCGCGCCCTACTTCCGCATTTTCCATCCCGTCCTGCAATCGCGCAGGTTCGACCCGGAAGGCCGGTACATCCGCCGTTTCGTTCCGGAGCTCGCGGACGCACCCATTGCGAAGATCCACGAGCCCTGGACCATGACGCCGGAAGAGCAGAGGGCTGCGCGCTGTCGCATCGGCGCCGACTATCCAACGCCCATCGTGGACCACGCCCGCGAGAGAGTCGTCGCGCTCGCGATGTTCGCGGCAATCCGGAGATAGCGCCGGCTCCTCGACTTCCCCAAAAAAAGGCGGCCCCGACTTATTTGTGTCGGGGCCGGGAAGGAAGGTATCGCGTGCTGGTCATTGCAACGGGGGGTAGCCCGGGAATATTTCCGCGCCGAAACTCCTCATGGAGCTCGACTTAGTCGTTCAGGATTTCGAATCCCGGGGCATCGACGCCCTCGTCCGGCACGAGCTCGATCCGGACCCCGAGCGCCGCCTCGGCGTCGGCCAGCAGCGCGGGATCGTCCTCGGCGACGAGCTCCGCCACGCCTGGACGCACGCGCACGCGGACCACCTCGCCGGCCGAGAAGAGATTCGGCGGCGACAGCAGGGCCCGCCGCAGATCCAGCGCGACGGTCAGGTCCGTCTTCACGCGCCCGCTTCCGGAGCAATCCGGACATCCGCGCGTCAGAACCCGCTCGAGGTTTCCGCGGGAGCGCTGCCGCGTGATCTCGACGAGGCCGAACTCCGAAATCTGCAGGACGCGCGTGCGGGCGCGGTCCCGGGAAAGTTCCTCCTGGAATCGCTCGAAGAGCATCTGGCGATGGTCCGCATCCTCCATGTCGATGAAGTCGACGACGATCAGGCCGCCCAGGTCCCGCAGCCGGATCTGCCGGGCGACCTCCGGCGCGGCCTCCAGGTTGGCCGCGAAGACCGTGTCCTCGAGCCCCTCCCGCCCGACGAACCGCCCCGTGTTGACATCGATCGCGACGAGGGCCTCCGTCTGGTGAATCACGATCGAGCCGCCGGAGGCGAGGCCCACCCGGCTCTTCAGGGCGTTCTCGATTTCCGCGTCCACGCCGTTGAGCTCGAACAGAGGCTCCGGCCGGGTGTGGAGCTCGAGCCGCCGTGCCAGGGCCGGCGAAACCGATTCCAGGAACTCCCGCAGGCGACCGTGCGTGGCCGCCTCGTCCACCCGGATCGTCTCGCAGTCGTCGCCGATCAGGTCGCGCGCGCTGCGCAGCGCCAGGTCCAGCTCACGGTGCAGCAGCGCCGGCGGGGACGCGCTCTCGCGGCGGCGCCCGATGCGCGCCGCGAGCTCCATCAGGTATCGGTGCTCGGGCCTCAGGTCCTCCGCGGACTTGCCCCGCGCGGCCGTTCGCGCGATCAGGCCCCCGTCGCTCGAGAGCTCCGCCAGCAACGCGCGCAGCCGCTCGCGTTCCCCTCCTCCACCACCCGCCGCGACACCCCGACCTCCCGGGCGCCGGGGAGGTGGACGAGGGTCCGGCCGGGCAGCGAGATGGCCGCGGTCACGCGCGGGCCCTTGCCGCCGAACGGATCCTTCGTGACCTGAACGACGATCTCCTGCCCCTCCTTCACGAGATCGTCGATCCGCGGCTTCTCCTCGCGGGCGAGCCCCGGTACCGGCAAGCCGTCCGCGACCTCTCCGAAATCGGGATCGTCCGGATGGGGCGACGCATCCTCGACGTACAGAAATGCGTCCCGGTCCAGGCCGATCGACACGAAAGCAGCCTGCATTCCTGGAAGCACACGGTGCACACGGCCCAGATAGACGTTTCCGACCAGGCCCTGGCGGCCTCGCCGCTCGTGGAACACCTCCACCACGCGCCCGTCCTCGATCAGCGCGACGCGCGTCTCGGGAGGGGTCGCGTTGACGAGGAGCTCTTTCCTCACGCGTTTGCGAATCGGCGGTATTCGACGCCGAGGATCAGTCCGATCCCCAGAAACGTCGTGGCAACCGAGGAGCCGCCATAGGACACGAACGGCAGCGGAATACCCGTGGTCGGCGCGAGACCGATCATCATCGACGCGTTGATCACGACCGAGAAGAACATCATGCCCGTCAGCCCGAGGATCAGGAACACTCCTCCTCGGTCGCGCGCGGTCTGTGCGAGCTTCAACGCCCGGAGAAAGAGACCGGCAAAGAGCCCGAGCACGAGGATCACCCCCAGAAATCCCCATTCCTCCGCGAGGACGGCCAGGATGAAGTCCGTGTGCTGGACCGGGAGGAATCGCAGCTGGCTCTGGGTGCCGCCGCGGAGGCCTTTGCCGGAAAACCCTCCCGAGCCGACCGCGATCTTGGACTGGCGTACCTGGTAGCCCGAGCCGAGGACGTCGCTGTTCGGGTTCAGGAACGTCTCGATGCGCGCCTTCTGGTAGTCCTTCAGGAGGAACCACCCTCCGCCCGCGAGCAGGACGACGATCACGCCGATGGCCACCCATCCGCGCGCCGGCAGCCCCCCGAAGAAGAGGCCCACGAACACGAGCGGCAGGAACGTGAGGACGAGACCCATGTCCGGCTGCAGGAAGACGAGGAACGCGGGAAGGCCGACGATCGCGCCGAGCTTGAGGATCGTCGCCGGTTGGAGGCGGGCGTCGTCCTCGTTTTCGAACAGGTAGGCGACGAGGAGCGCCGTCGCGATCTTCGACAGTTCCGCCGGCTGGAACTGAAAGTGGCCCACGCGGATCCAGGAGCGGACGTTGGCGATCCGTTCGCCGAATGCGAGCAGGTAGACCAGAGGCAGAAGGGTCGCGCAGTAGATCGCGAACGAGAACTTCAGCAGCATCCGGTAATCGAAGAGGATGGCGGCGACCATCGCGACGAGGCCGATCGCGATGAACATCGCCTGGCGCCCCGCCAGGCCGTCGAACCGCGTCCCGCCCGTCGCCGACGCGATGAAGACGATGCCGACGGCCGCCAGCGCGAGCGAAGAGCCGAGCACGACGAGGTCGAGCCGCCGTCCTCCCGGAAGCGCCCGGCCGATCATGGCCGCTCCTGCCGCGAGGCCCGCTCGATTCCTGCCACGGGCTTGGACTGTGCCTGGATCACCGGCGGCGCCGCTTCGGGCGTGATCCCGAAACGGGCCTCGAAGAGCGCCTTCGCGAGCGGCGCGGCCGCCAGCCCTCCATGGCCGCCGTTCTCGACGAACACGACCACGACCATCTTGGGGTGATCGAGCGGCGCGAAAGCGATGAACCACGCATGGTCCTGGAGCTTCGATCGGTCCGCTCCGGCGCGCACCGTCGCCTCGCGGCCGATGACCTGCGCCGTGCCCGTCTTGCCACCCATCTCGAGCCCGGGGATGCGCGAACCGAAGGCCGTGCCTCCGGGCTCGTTGACGACCGCCCACATTCCGCTCTCGACGATCGCGAGCTTCTCCCGAGGGATGGCCAGCCCTTCGCGAGGATCGGCCTTGTAGCTCAGGTGCGCGCCCGAGCGCGGGTCCTGCGACGAGAGGAAGAGATGGGGTGTCGGAAGCCGTCCGGCCTCGACGAGGCCCGCGAGCGCTCGCGCCATCTGCATCGGCGTCACGAGCAGGGGCCCCTGGCCGATGGCCACCGAGATGGTCTCGCTCGGGTACCACCGGGCTCCGCGTCGCGCGCGCGCCCATTCCTCAGACGGCACCAGCCCCGACTTCTCGAAGGCGAGATCGACGCCGCTCGGCCCGCCGAGCCCGAAGGAGGTCAGGATCTCGTGGATCCGGTCGATGCCGAGTCGGAAGCCGAGGTTGTAGAAGTACACGTCGCAGGAGACCTTGATCGCCTCCCGCAGGTTGACCCAGCCGTGCCCGCCCTTCTTGTGGCAGTGGAAATCGCGGCCATAGAAGGCCGCATGGCCCGGGCAGAAGATGCGCATCTCCGGGTCCACGAGGTTCGATGCGAGCGCCCCGTAGGCCAGAAACGGCTTGATGATGGACCCGGGCGAGTACATGTTCTGGATCGCCCGGTTCTGCAGCGGATGGTTCGGGTTCTCGAGGAGGCCGTTCCACTCCGCGGACGTGACACGGCGCGTGAACCAGTTCGGATCGTAGGACGGGGAGGAGACGAGCGCGAGGATCTCTCCCGTCGCGGGATCCAGGGCCACCACGGATCCGACGCGATCGTGGAAGTACTCCTCGGCGATGTCCTGGAGCTTCAGGTCGAGCGTCAGGAACAGGTTCTGGCCCGGGCTGGCCTCGAGCCGGGCCTCCTCGGCCACCTCGCGCCCGTGCGAGTCCACGATGACGCGCCGCTCTCCGTTGGCGCCCGCGAGAAGCCGTTCATAGGCCCCTTCGATTCCCTTCTGCCCGATCCAGTCGCCCACCTGGTAGACGTTTCCGGCGCTCTTGATCTGGTCGGGCGTGGCCTCCGACAGGTACCCCAGGGCGTGCGCCGCCGCACCACCGTGCTTGTAGAGACGCCGCTGGGACACGGTGATCGCGAACTCGGGGTGCTCCGCCGCACGCGCCTGGACCGCGGCGACGTCCTCGATGCCGAGATTCTCGGCGATCGGGATCGGAATGAACTCCGGGTCTCGCCGGCCGCGCTCGACCCTCGAGCGGATCTGGTCGGCGTTGAGCCGCAGGAGGTCCACGATGAAATCGACGGACCCTTCGAGATCCCTCGCCTCGCGCCGGTAGAGGTGCAGCGTGTACGCAGGTTCGTTCTCGACGAGCGGCGAGCCATTGCGGTCGAGCACGTAGCCGCGCCGGGCCGTGATCTTGACCGCCCGGATCCGGTTGTTCTCCGACAGCGAGAGTCGTGTTCGCCCTGCACGATCTGGACGGTCCAGTACGCGACCGCCAGCAGCGACAACAGCGTTCCCACGCCGACACGGGAGATCTCGATCCGCCGCGCCAGGGCCTGGCGGTCCTCCCGAATCCTCAACACGCCGGGCTCCCGGCCCGCGCCTGCGGGTGCGCGGCCCGGCTCACCGCAGCCTCCTCAGCCGGCGCCGGGCCCACCAATCGTGCCACGGGAAACGCCATGCCGCTTCGAGCGCCCCACCCGCCACACCGGTCGCAGCCGCGCGCCAGAGCGCGTCCCGCGAGACGATCACGACCGGTGCCTGCAGCAGCAGCGCCGACAGCAGCGCCACGATGGCCTCGTTGGCGAGGGATGCCACGGCCATCGCGGCACCCACGGCCATCGCGCCGCCGAAGACCACGCGCACCGAAACGAGCGTGAGGGCGTATGCGATCACGGCCTTCGCAAACGCATTCATTCCGACGAGAGGCTGCGACACGGCGTCTTCCACCAAGCCTGCCGCCGCTCCGGTCAGCACGGCACGAACGAAGTCGCCGCCGCGTGCCACCGCCGCCGTCGCCAGCAGGAACCAGTCGACCGGCAGGAAGGACCGGTATGGCGAGCGCCCGACGAAGAACTCGAGCAGCGTCGCGGCCGCGAGCAAGAGCGCGATGCGGCCCGTCTTCACCGCGGCGCACTCCGCCCCACCTCCAGGGACTCCTTCGTGGCCGGCGAAGGGGCGAGCAGCAGGACATCCGCCAGGCGGGCGAAATCCGCCGCCGGCGACACGATGATCTCGAGGAAGAGCTTGCTGCCACGCGACACCGACTCGACACGCCCGATCGGCACCCCCCGCGGATAGATTCCGTCGATGCCTGCCGACTCGATGAGGTCGCCCCGGGCGACCGACGATGTCGTCGCGATGTTGTTCAGCGTCAGGGCCCCCCGGCCGTCGCCCCGCACGACACCGAGCTCGCCGGTCCTCGCGATCCGGGCTCCCGCCGCCGCCGCAGCGTCCAGCAGAAGCTGAGCGCGCGAGACGTTGCGGCCGACGGTCACGACGCGCCCGACGAGGCCGGCCGGAACGGCCAACGGCGAGCCCGGGACCACACCGTCGACCGACCCCGCCGCGATCAGCGCGGACTCCACTCCCGAACGATGCTCCACCAGCAGGACGGGCACGCTCTCGATGACCCCCGGGAGGGCCGAGCCCGCTGCCGAGAGCCTGCGCTCCTCGGCGAACTGCCGCGCCTCGGCCCGCAACCGGAAGAGCTCCCGCTCCCGCGCGTCGAGGTCCCGGCGCAGCCGCTCGTTCTCCGACCGCACGCGGAACAGCTCGAGCGTCGAGCCGACTGCGCTCGAGGCCGCGTGCGACACGGACCCGACCGCCCCGGCGACCGGAGCCGAGGCCGACAGAATCCAGGATTGCAGCACCGTCCCGCGCCCGCCGCGGCCGCGCGCCTGCGCGGACAGGACGAGCACGCAGGCGACCATCACCGTGACGAGGACGATTCCCCCGCGCCGGGGATTGACGGCGGCGATCTCGACGTGGGGGCTCTGGAGTCTCATCGATGGCCGGGAATGCCGCGCGCGGCGGGCCTTTTCACGTGATCGAAATCTTCCTCAACAGGTCCATGTCGGTGAGCATCGCCCCGGTCCCGAGCGCCACGGAAGCCAGCGGGTCCTCGGCATACGAGATCGGGAGGCCGGTCTCCTCCGAGAGCCTGCGGTCGAGGTTCCGCAGCAGCGATCCACCGCCCGTGATGATGATGCCCTTGTCCATGATGTCGGCGGACAGCTCCGGCGGCGTGCGCTCCAGCGCGACCCGGACCGTCTCGACGATCGCCGCCACCACCTCCGACAGCGCCTCCCGAACCTCCTCGTCCGAGAGCATCAGCGTCTTCGGAACGCCCTCGACGAGGTCGCGGCCCTTGACCTCCATCGTCAGAGGCTCGTCGAGCGGGTGCGCCGAGCCGATCTCGATCTTGATCTGCTCGGCTGTGCGCTCGCCGATGAGCAGGTTGTACTTGCGCTTCAGGTACTGGATGAGGGCCTCATCCATCTCGTTGGAAGCCGTGCGCACCGAGCGGCTGTAGACGATGCCCGCCAGCGAGATCACCGCCACGTCCGTCGTACCACCGCCGATGTCGACGATCATGTTGCCCGTCGGCTCGGTGATGGGAAGGCCGGAGCCGATCGCGGCGGCCATGGCCTGCTCGATGATGAAGACCTCCGAGGCCCCGGCACGCAGCGCGGAGTCCTGGACGGCGCGCTTCTCGACCTGCGTGATGCCCGAGGGGACGGAGATGACGATGCGCGGGCGCACGAACAGCGAACGCCCGTGCGCCTTCTTGATGAAGTGATCGAGCATCTTTTCGGTCACTTCGAAATCGGCGATGACTCCGTCCTTCATGGGCCGGATCGCGACGATGTTGCCCGGGGTGCGGCCCAGCATTTCCTTGGCGTCGGTGCCTACAGCCTCGACGCGATTGGTCGCGGTGTTGACGGCGACGATGGACGGCTCGCGCACGATGATTCCCTTGCCCCGAGCGAAGACCAGCGTGTTCGCCGTGCCGAGGTCGATCGCGAGGTCGTTCGAGAAGATCGAGAAAATGGATTTCCAGGCCAACGGAACCTCCTAGGGTCGGCAGTGCCGCGCCGCAACGTATCTCACAAGGACTCGACGAATACTCGCACGCGGCGCACCGTTTCGTTGCCCGCCGCATCGACGGCCTTGACGATGAGGATCGTGGCGCCGTCGCGCTCGACCGTGATGGTCTTCTTGAACGAGCCGTCCGGCTCGACATCCGCCGGCTCTGCGTTGACCGTGACGACCGCGCCCGGCTCGGTCTTGCCGTAGATCAGGAAGAGGCTCCCCATCTGCTGCGGCGGATAGACGGTCAGCTCGGGGGCCCTGCCCTCCCCGCCGCCGGATTTCTGAGGCTCGGTCGTCATCTTGAACCGTCGAACGGCGCTCCAGTCGGAGGTGATGCCCGAGGGTTCGATCGCCGCAACCCTCCAGAAATAAGAGCCTTCCTTCGATACCTTCACGCGGGCGCTCGTCTGGACGCGGTCGTCCAGGTCCACCTCGGTCGAGTCCGGGACGAACAGGCGCGAGCGGGAGATCTGCAGTCTGTAGCGGGCCGCGGACGGGATCTTCGACCACTTCAGCTCGACCTGATCCCCCGTCTTCAAGTCGTAGATCCGGTTGTCGGCCGGCCCGATCGGCTGCGGGGCGTCGGGCAGCTCGACTTTCGGCGAGATCGTCTGGGACTTGGCCTCGGCCGAGATCCTCTCCCGGCCCTCCAGGACGACGCTTTCCTTGCCCGTCGACACCGTCGTGCGGCCGCGGTAGCTCGTGACCTCCGTCTTGTCGCCCGGAGCCACGTCGACCGACACCCGCGAGTCCCGGTCGATCGCAGCCGTGGCGGCGTCGGTCGCCACGGTCGAGGTCGAACCCGACGTGTAGACGTTGACGGCGCCCGAGATCATCTTGATCTGGCTTCCTGCGACCTCGGAGGAGACCGGGCGGCGACACTCGAAGAGCGAGCCGGGTCGGATCGTGTACAGCGTCCCGTCGTAGAACATGATCTCGGCCGAACCGGTCCGACCCGCCTTGACGAAATCTCCCTCGAAGAGAGGCTCGCGCTGGCGCGCCGGCTCGAAGGTGGATCGCCCGGCGCGCTGCAGCGCCACGTCGCCCTCGACGAAGATGAAGGAGGCGTCCCCCTGCTCGCCCGGCCCGGAACCGCCGAGCGCGCGGCGCGAATACGACTGGGACTCGACGGCCAGCCGGAAGGCCTCTTCGTACCGCGCGCCCGTGAATGACTCCCGGGCGTCGCGCAGAAAATCCCGCGCCTGGGCCACGTTCGATCCCGGACGGGCGCCGCCGACTTTCCGGGAAGCCCTCCCGAGCAGCGTTTCCGCCTGCGCGATCTCCGATCGCGCGCGCTCCTGCGGGGACCGCCGGTTGCGCACGTAGAGGAAATACCCGGCGCCTGCGGCGACGAGCAGGAGCACGCCCACGATTGCCCACTGGCGAATCCTCTGGATCGGGATGACGAACCAGTCCAGGTCCGTTCCCGCCGGCTGACCGGCCTTCCGCTTGCGCATAAACTCCCGAAACTGCGGGACTTACCCCTCTCGCTTATAGCACACTTGCGTCGCAATCGCTGTTGCGTGCGACACGCGGCGGCGTCTTGCCGGCCGCCCACCGCGCGAGGGGCGAGCTTGCAGGAGCCCTGCTATAGTCGCCCGTTCTCGGATTCTCGGCGGAGGAGGGTTTCGATGCTCAAGACGATGCGCAACAGCTTCCACCACCTGAAGTGGACGCTGTTCCTCGTGATCGCGGTCTTCATCCTCGGGTTCGTTTTCTGGTCTGGCTCCGGCTCGGATCCCAACAAGGGCGGGCAGGTGCTGGCGCAGGTCGGCAGCGACCGGATCACGGCGGTCGAATTCGACCGCCAGTACCGAGCGCAGGTCGAGCGCTACCGGCAGATGTACCAGGGCAACTTCTCGCCCGAGCTCGAGCGGGCCCTCGACCTGCCGCGCAACGTGCTCGACTCGATGATCGAAAGGCTGCTGCGCGTCGAGGCCGCGCGCCGGCTGGACCTGCACGTCTCCGACGAGGAGCTCGCGAACAAGATCGTCGGGCTCCAGTTCTTCCAGGACAACGGCCAGTTCATCGGACGCGACAAGTACGAGAAGATGCTGCGCTCCAACGGCATCGTGCCGGACCGCTTCGAAGAGGAACTCCGGGAGGACATGCTGCTCGAGAAGTACGCGGGCCTCGTCAAGGCATCCGTCGTGGTCCCCGAGGCCGATCTGCTGCGCGAGTTCGCCGCGCGCAACGACAAGGCCACGATCGAGTACGTCCTGGTACCGTCCAGCCGTCTCGAGTCCAACGTTCAACCTTCCGACGCGGATCTCCAGGCGTACCTGGAAAAGCACAAGGACCGGTACCGCACGCCGGTTCAGCGCCGGATCAAGTACCTGCTGGTGGATCGCGGGCGCGTGCGGTCCAAGCTCGCGCCGAGCGACGCGGACGTCCGCGCCGACTACGAGCGGCGCAAGGACAGCTTCGCCATCCCCGAGCAGGTCACCGCCGCGCACATACTCATCGGTGCCAAGTCGGAGGGCGGAGCCGAAGCGGACACCGCCGCGCGCACCAGGGCCGAGGCCATCGCGGCCAGGGCGAAGGCCCCCGGCGCCGACTTCGCCAAGCTCGCCAACGAGAACACGGACGACCCGAGCGGGAAGACCACGGGCGGCCAGCTGCCGCCGTTCTCGCGCGGGCAGATGGTGCCGGAGTTCGAGGAGGCCGCCTTCACGATGGCTCCCGGCGAGATTCGGGGCCCGATCAAGACGCAGTTCGGCTACCACATCATCAAGCTGACGGCGAAGACGCCCGCGCGGACCCGGACACTCGAAGAGGTGCGTCCTTCGATCCTCGCCGAGCTCACCGAGAAGCTGTCCTCGGCCGAAGTCGATCGCCTGTCCCGAGAGCTCTCCGAGAAGCTCAAGGGCATGCGCTCGGCCTCGGACGACGACCTGCGCAAGCTCCAGAGCGATGCCGTCACCTTCAACACCACGGAGTGGGGCGCTCGGGGCGACTCGATCCCGGGCATCGGCGCCAACCAGAAGTTTTCGGACGAGGCCTGGACGACGGCGGTCGGAAAGGTATCGCCGACGCCCGTCAATACGCCGCGCGGCATCGCGTTCGTCAAGCCGTCCGAGGAGAGAGCAGCCGGCCTGCCGGCCTTCACGGAGCTCAAGGCGCGGATCGAGGCGGACTGGAAGGCCGAACGGCGGGAGAAGGATGCGCTGGCGCAGCTCGAGCCCGCAGCCCGGGAGCTTTCTTCGGGAGCGACCCTCGTCGCGCTGGCCGGGCGCTACGGCACCGAGGTCAAGACGACGACGGAATTCGGCCCCAACGGCCCGGTGCCCGACCTCGGCGCCGCACCGGAGCTCGCCGCGGCCGTCTTCCGGACGGCGCAGGGGCAGGCGGGACCGCCCGTCGCCGTGCCCAACGGGTACGTGCTCTTCCGCGTGCTGACGCGCACCGAGGGAAGTCGCGGCACGTTCCAGGCGGAGAAGGAACAGCTGCGCGATTCGATCCGCAGCCGAGAGGCCGAACGCCTGACCCGCGCGTACCTCCAACAGGTGCGCTCGACGAGGAAGGTCGAGGTCAACGAGCAGCTGCTCGCCTCGTTTGTCCGGGACAGCGGAAACAACCGGCGCAGCTGAGAGCGGGCCCCTTCCGGCCCGCGTTACGAGTCATGCGTCTCGAGCCGACTCAACACCCGCGGCCGAGCGGCGACGCTACAATCGCGGCATGATCGGTCGCTTGACGGGCCGCCTCGCGACCAGGACCCCGGACCAGGTGCTCCTCGAGGTCGGGGGCGTGGGGTACCTCGTGCACATCCCGCTCTCCACCTTCTACGAGCTCCCCGCCGCGGAAGAGCCCACGTCCCTGTGGATCCATACGCACGTGCGCGAGGATGCCCTTGCGCTCTACGGCTTCCTCACCGAGCGCGAGCGCGCGCTCTTTCTGATGTTGCTCGGCGTGACCGGAATCGGACCCCGCGTCGCCCTGACCGTTCTCTCGGGAATTCCACCCGCCGAGCTCGTCGACGCGCTCCGGAAGCAGGACGTGCGCCGACTGGTCGCCGTCCCGGGCGTCGGCAAGAAGACCGCGGAACGCATGGCGCTCGAGCTGGCCGAGAAAGTCGCCCGGCTCCCCGGCGAGGCCCCGGCGAAGGCGCCCGCCACGGTGGCCGCCGACGACGTGATCTCGGCTCTAGTCAACCTGGGATATCGCAAGAGCGAGGCCGAGCGGGCCGTGGACGGCGTCGCCCGCGAGGGTGGCCCGGCGGACTTCGGCGAGTATCTGCGGGCGGCCCTCCGGAGACTGACCGGAGGCTAGCGGCGATAGACTGGGACCCGATTGAGCGAATCGCGCGAGATCCTGGTCGGGACGGCGCTCGAGGACGACGCCGCGGTCGAGCCGAAGCTTCGGCCGCAGACCCTCGGCGAGTACATCGGCCAGAACAAGGTTCGCGAGAATCTCTCGGTCTTCCTCGCGGCAGCCCGGGGCCGGGGCGAACCGCTCGACCACGTGCTCCTGACGGGACCGCCCGGCCTCGGCAAGACGACGCTCGCGCACATCGTGGCGCGGGAGATGGGTGCGGGGCTGCGGCTGACAGCCGGGCCGATGATCGCCCGCGCGGGCGACCTGGCGGGCATCCTGACGAATCTCCAACCCCGCGATGTGCTCTTCGTCGACGAGATCCACCGGCTCTCGCCGACCGTCGAGGAGATCCTCTATCCCGCGATGGAGGACTTCCGCCTCGACATCCTGATCGGCGAAGGCCCGATGGCGCGCACGATGAAGGTGGACCTGCCACCGTTCACGCTCATCGGCGCGACGACCAGGCCGGGCCTGCTCTCGCAGCCGCTCCACGGACGGTTCGGCATCACGCTCCGCCTCGACTTTTACGACGTCCCGGCGCTGGCCGAGATCGTGGACCGCTCGGCGCGCATTCTGTCCATCCGGGTCGCGCCGGAGGCCGCAAAGGAGATCGGCTCCCGGAGCCGGGGCACCCCGCGCATCGCGAACCGATTGCTGCGGCGCCTGCGTGACTTCGCGGAGGTCGCCGGAAGGCAGGAGATCGATCTCGCCACGGCCAGGCAGGCCCTCTCTCGCCTCGAGGTCGACGAGCACGGCTTCGACGAGCTCGATCGACGCATCCTGACCACGATCATCGAGAAGTTCGGCGGAGGTCCCGTCGGCGTCGGCGCGATCGCGGCCTCGCTCGGCGAAGACCGCGGAACCCTCGAGGACCTGTATGAGCCCTATCTCCTGCAGGCCGGCTTCCTGCAGCGCACCCCGCGCGGCCGCGTCGCGTCACCCGCCGCCTACCGGCACCTGGGAATCGTGGCGCCACGCCGCGATGGCGAGTTGTTCTGAAGAAAATGGTCGTGAGCCGTGAGCAGTGAGGTGTCCGTCGTCGCCCGGATGGACGAGCCGGTTCACGCCGCGGAGCGCACGACTCGCAAGACGCCCGTGAAGCGCGGCATCCTCGTCTACAACCCGACCGCGGGACAGCGGGATCGGCGCAGCCAGATGAGCGCCCTGATCGACCGGCAGCGGGCCCGGGGCCTCGATCTCGTCAACGCGCCGACGAGCGGGCCCGGGGACGCGACGTCGATCGTTCGCGGCTTTCTCGGCCGCGGCATCGATCTGGTCGCCGTATGCGGCGGCGACGGCACCATCTCGGAAGCCGCCTGCGGCCTGATCGGCTCGGACGTGCCGCTCGCGATCCTGCCCGCCGGAACATCGAACGTGCTCGCCGTCGAGCTCGGAATCCCGCGTGCTCTGGCTCGCGCGGAAGCGCTCCTGCGCGATGGCACGCCGCTTCCCATCCGGTTCGGGCACGCCGACGGCCGGCCCTTCCTCCTGTGGGCGGGCGCGGGCCTCGACGCGCGGGTGATGGGAAAGATGAGCCTGACCTGGAAGCGGAGACTGGGCGTAGCGGGCATCCTGCCCACGGCCCTCTCCCAGTTTCTCCGCTACGAGTTCCCGCGCCTCGAGGTGTCCGTCGACGGCGCCACGTACCCCGCCGCTTTCGCCGTCGTCTGTCGCGCGAGGCACTACGGGGGAAACTGGGTGCTCGCCCCCCGCGCGGACCTCAAGAACGATTCCTTCGAGGTCGTGCTGTTCTCGCACCGCAACCGCCGCAGGCTCCTGCAGTTCTTTCAGCAGATCGCGGCGGGGCGCTCGGGGCACCTGGAGAAAGGCATCGCCCGGGTCGTGCGGGGCCGCGAGATCGCAATCCGCTCGCTCGAGGACTATCCCGTGGAGATCCAGGTGGACGGCGACTGCGTCCTGGCGACGCCGTTGGCCTGCCGCATCGGGCCGGAGTGCGTGAACATCCTGGTGCCGAATCGCAGCGAGCCCGCCGGGGACGACTGACTCCGGCGCGCCCCGCTATTTCCGGCCGGCCTGAACGGTGCGCTCCACATCCGCGATCTCCCGCGGTGCCACGCACGACAGGCACTCGGAGCCGTCCTTCGTCACCAGCACGGTGTCTTCGATCCGCACGCCGATGTTCCACCACTTCGGGTCCACACCCTGCGAGCCGGCCGGGATGTAGATCCCCGGCTCGATCGTGAGGACCATCCCCGGCTCGAGCAGGCGCGGCTTGCCCCCCTCGACGTAGGTGCCGACGTCGTGCACGTCGAGGCCGACCCAGTGCGACACGCCGTGCAGCGTGAACCGTCGGTGGCCGAGACTCTTGACGATGGTCGCGGGGTCCCCGGAGAGCAGGCCGAGCCGGACGAGTCCTTCGGCCTGCACCAGCGACGCCTTCTTCTCGATCTCGTCGTGCGGCAGGCCGGGCCGGACGATCGCCATGGCCTGTTTCTGCGCGTCGAGGACGATCTCGTAGATCGCGCGCTGTTCGGGGGAGAAGCGTCCGTTGACCGGATACGTGCGGGTGATGTCCGTCGCATACATCCCGAACTCCGTGCCCGAGTCGTTCAACAGGACCTCGCCGTCCTTCATCTGCCGGTTGCTCCGGTCGTAGTGAAGGACGCAGGAATTGGGGCCGGAGCCCGCAATCGACGGATACGCCATGCGCCGCGCGCCGTTGGCGTAGCAATAGCCGTCGAGCGCCGCCTGGACCTCGAACTCCCATCTCTCCGGGCGCGCGGCCTGCATGGCGCGGACGTGGCCCTGCGCCGACATCTCCGCAGCCCGCCGCAGCAGCCGCAGCTCCTCCTCGTCCTTGACGAGGCGCATCGCGTGAATCAGGCCGCGCGCGTCCACGATCGTGGCGGGCCCGCGGTCCCTCTGGCGCATCTGCGCGTATTCCGTTCGGAACTTTTCGGCCCATTTGTCATCCGAGCCGTCCGAGAGGTAGAGCCGGTCGACTCCGGCCATGTAGCCCGACAAGTTCCGCCCGCTCGCATCGAGCTCCCAGAGCTTCCCGCTCAGGTCCTTCGACGGGAACGCCGCCTGCGCGCCATAGGCGGCGGCCGCCTCGTCCGGACCCACACGCGTCCCGTGCCAGGCCTCTCCCCGCGGATCGCGCGGGCGGAGAAACAGGACGTAGCGCTTCCCGTCGGCGGCATCGGGTCGGAGCACGGCCGTCACGTCGTCCTCCGGAATGCCGGTCAGGTAGAAGAAGTCGGAATCCTGACGGTACAGGTACTCGACGTCGTTCGTCATGGTCCGCTCGGGCGCCGAGCGCAGGACCACGATGGATTTCGGCGGCAGCGCGGCCATGAACCTCTCGCGCCGTGCCTGGAAAACCGACGGATCGGCAGCCGGAGGTGACGGGTCGAGGGCGACGAGAGGTGCGGCGCACAGCAGCAGCGCGAGGGCAACCGGCAATTTCGGGTTTCGGACTTCGAATTTCGGATTTCGGCGCATGCGGCTTGCTCTCCTCAACGCTTGGCGATGAACGACCAGGGAGCCGCCACCGCTCCAGCAGCGGGCGTGACGGCTTGCGGCCGAACGACGGCGGCGATCCGTTCCCGGTGCGTCCTGAGCAGGCGCCGCACCGGGGTGCCCGAAGCCGCCTCCTCGAGAATGTCCGCGCCGGATTCGTCGACCTTGGCGAGAAAGGCCTCCCAGACCGCCTCTCCGACCGGCATGCCGCGAAACACGACGTTCGGCATCCGCTCGAGGGAGCGCTGGAGCTCGGCGAGCTTTTCTTTCAGGTACGCCTCGTCACGCAACGGCTCGTCCTCGTAGGGCGTGTGCGGCTTGGGGATGAAGGCATTCACGGAGGGCACGATCTCGGCGACCCGCCCGAGGCGCTTGCCCTCATCCACGGCGATCTCGTGGAGACGCTCGACGAGGCGCACGATGTCGCGGACGTCCTCATCGGTCTCCGACGGCAATCCCACCTGGAGATAGAGCTTCAAGCGCGTGAAGCCGCGTGCGAACACCAGGCGCGCCTTGTCGAAGAGCATCGCATCCGACACCTTCTTGTTGATGTGGCGCCGGAGCCGCTCGTTTCCCGCCTCGGGAGCGATCGCGAGGGCCTTCTCGCCCTGACGGGCGAGGACCTCCAGGATGCGATCCTCGATCGCATCGATCTTGATGGAAGACAGCGCGATGTGGTACCCGAGCGAGGCCAGCCCCTCGAGGATCGTTCCGATCTCCGGGTGGTCGCATACCGCGGTCGCGATCAGGCCCGTGCGATCCGTGAGCGCCCGCGCCTGGCGCGCCACCTTGAGGATGGACGAGGCCGGATACTGCTTGACCGGCGCCATCGCGTACGCCGCCCAGCAAAACCGGCACATCTCGGTACAGCCCCGCGAGATCTCGATCAGCAGCTTGTCGGAAAGCTCCGTCGAAGGCGTCAGGATCGTGGTGTGGGGCACCTCGAAGTCCGGTGCGATCTCCTTGCGCGACATCGGCTGCTGGATGACGACTCGGGAGTTCTCGGCGGACTCGGCGCGCGAGCCGTGCACGGCCGGCACGAAGAATCCGGGCACCTTGCCGGCGGCGGCCAGGAAGCCTTCCCGATCGAGCCCCGTCATGAGCAGCTCGGCCACGCGCGGCACGAGCCGCTCGCCGTCGCCGAGCGCGAAGACGTCGACGAACGGAGACAGCGCTGCCGGATTCATCCGCGCGATGTCGCCGCCCACTAGGAGCAGCGGGTGCCGCTCGTCGCGCGCCTCGCGCCGCGTCGGAATTCCCGCCGCACGGAGCGTGCGCAGGATGTTGACGATGTCCATCTCCCAGGACAGCGACCACGCGAGCAGACCGAAGTCCGACAGGGGCGCACCCGTCTCGAACGTGACGGCTGGCTCGCCCTCGTCGAAGAAGAACCGCTCGCACGACAGATCCGGGACCCGGTTGAAGAGTCGGAAGACCCACTGGAAGCCGAGATTCGACATCCCGACCTCGTAGGCGTTCGGGAAGCCGAGCGCCAGACGATAACCGCCAAAGCGGTTCGGCCGCTCGGTGAAGCGTTCGAGCGCGGCGCGCTCTCTGTTCTTCGGTGTGGGCGGCATGCGGAACCGCCGATTATAGGGGCGGAAGCCCGGCTACGGTGCTCGTCGCGACGGGCTCGGCTTCCAACCGAAACACGACTTTCAGAACCTCCCGCACCCGAATCAGGCCGAAAGACGGGTCCGCCAGGCCGTACTCCCGCCAGTTGACCGGAAATGTCCCGCTCAAGACGACGAGCGCCTCCGTCGGCTCGACGTCGACCGGCAGCCGGACCGGCAGTGTCTTCCCGTGGATCGTGAGGTCGCCCGTGACTTCGACCGTGAAGCGCTGGCCCCGGCGCAGAGGGGTGAGGTCCACCGCGACCCGCGTCGTCTCGAAGAGGATCTCCGGATAGCGATCGACCTCGAGGATCTTTTCCCTCATCTTCCGATCCCGCGAGCCATTGCCCGTCTCCATCGCCGCAGCGGCCACGGCGACACGCCCCGTGATCTTCCACTTTCCGCCGGGCCCGGGCTCCGCGTCCACCGATCCCTCGAGCTGCGGTGCCTTGCCGTGCACGGTGTGCAGCGTTGCCGGCAACTCCCAGCGAAGCTCGGACCCCGTTGTGCGGATCCGATAGTGGAGCGGTGCGGGCTCCTGCGCCTGCGTCGCGGCAGCGGCCGTAAAGAGCAGGCTCGCGACGCCCCGACGCAGCGCTCGCATCCCTTTCCGATGCGAGCCGGGACCATTCATGAACGACTCCGGCCGCCGCTCGCGGACGACGCGCGACTCGGCGAAGTCACTTCCGTACCTCGCGAAGGGCCATGACCCAGTCGCCGACGTTGGTTCCGGTCGGGCCCACGACGAAAAGGTCCCCGAGCCCGGCAAAGAAGCGGTGCGAGTCGTGGCGCGCGAGGGCGCCGGCCGGATCGAGGCGGCGGCTGCGCGCGCGCGCGAGCGTGCGGCCGTCCGCGTAGGCGCCGGCTGCATCCGAGCTGCCGTCCCTCCCGTCCGAGCCGGCGGCGAGCAGCGTCAGGCCGGCGGAACCGTCGAGCTCGATTGCGGCGCCGAGGGCGAGCTCGAGGCTCCGGCCGCCGCGGCCACGCGACGTCGCAAGGGTCACGACGGTTTCGCCGCCCGCGAGCAGCAGCGTGCGCGGGCAGAGGCGCAATGCCTCTCGGGCGAGGCTCCGGCCGACCCGACGCGCTTCTCCCGAGAGCCTCGCGTCCCGGAGCATCACCGCCAGGCCGAGCCGCCGCGCCTCGCATGCGGCCGCCTCGAGTCCCCCGCGGTTGGACCCGACGATGCGGACGATGTCTCCGCGCCGCCCGCGCACCGTCGGCCCGGAGCCCACGGACGCGGCACGGTCGCCCGGCACGTCGGAGAGAACGAGGGTCACGAGGCGCGCTCGGGTCACTCGGCCGAGCCTCCCGCCCTTGACCGCGGAGAGCCTCGTCCGCAGGCGGTTGATCTCGAGGATCGACGCGCCGGATCGCGCCAGAGCGCCCACCGCCCTCCTTTTCGCGGCGAGCGTGATGCCCTTGCGCGGCAGCGCCAGCAGCGAGGAGGCTCCGCCGGATACGAGACAGAGGATCACGTCTCCCGGCCCGAAACTCTCGAAGAACCGGAGCGCCCGCCGTGCGGCGCGCACGCTGGACGCATCGGGTTCGGGGTGCGCCGCAAACAGGACGCTCCCTCGCGGGAGCCCGGTGGCCGGATGTCCCTTGGGGAGGACGATGCAGGTACGAGCGGCCTCAATCTCTCGTGCCCCCAGCGCCATCCGGGCAGCGGCCTTGCCCGCCGCGAAGATGCCGACCGCTTTAGCACTCCCCATGGCCCGAGCCACATCCCTCTCTGCAAGAACACGGCGAACGGCTTTCTCGGGATCGGCCTGGGCCAGGGCCGCGCGATAGAGCCGGGCCAGGAGGGTACGGGAATTTTTCACGGCGTACTCGCCTAGAATACGCATGGAAAGAGAGGGAACCATGAGAAAAGCACTGGCCGTCGTCGCAATCCTGGCCCTGGCCGCCGTGGCGGTCGCGGCCGCCAACGCAGAAGCGGGTACCTGGCTCGGAATCGTCACCGACAGCAACTGCGGAGAGAAGGACGCCAACGCCAACGGCGCCAAGTGCTCGACGAAGTGCGTGAAGGAGCACGGGGCTCACTGGGCCCTCTGGGACCCCAAGGCGAAGCAGCTCTACGAGCTCGTCAATGCCAAGGACGCCGAGACGCTGGCCGGCAAGGAAGTCACCGTCAAGGGAACGTTGACCGCGGCCGACAAGAAGATCGATGTCACGTCCATGGCAGCCGCCGGCAAGTAACCCGACGGCCCGCCCGGCGTTGCCGCCCGGCTGTGTGAGAATGGTCCCGCCATCCCGCGTGTTTCGCGGGGTGGCGGTTTTTTCATGAGCGCCCGACCCACCTCAGGCACCTCCCTCCGCCCGGACGAAATCGCGCCCGGCGAGCACTACTGGACGAACGCATCCAGGGACCTGCGACACCGCCTCAACAAGGCCATCCCGCACGACGTCCTGAAGGAGCTGCATCGCAAGAGCCCGGCGCGCCACATGGCGATCGCGGCACGTCAGTTCCTGATGCTCCTCGCCGCATCCGCGGTCGCGTGGCGAAGCCCACAGCCCTGGATCTGGATTCCCGCGGCCCTCGTCTCCGGCTGGACGGTCTTCAACTTCACCGTGCTCCTGCATGAGGCGCTGCATCACGCGGTCTTCAACGGCCCCCATCCGCGGGGCGACCGGCTCCTGAGCCTCCTCTATGCGGTGCCGTCGGGCATCTCCGCGTCACAGTTCACGCGCTGGCACCTGACGCACCACGCCGAGCTCGGCGACGCCGAGGCGGACCCCAAACGGCACTACCTCTCGCCGAAGATCGTGAAGCCCTGGTACAAGCTCCTCTACTTCACGCCCGCGCTCTTCCCGATCTACTTCCGGGCGGCGCACAAGGAAACCGCGACCTATCCGCCGGAGGTCCAGAAGCGCATCGCCCGCGAACGGTGGGTCACGATCCTCTTCCATTTCGGCGTCATGGCCGCGATCTACGTCTTCGGCGGGCTGGCCATTCTCGGCCGCGTGTACCTCGCGCCGGTCTTTCTCGTCTTCCCGATCGCCTTCGCCTTGAACCGCCTCGGCCAGCACTACGCGATCGACCCGACCGATCCGGCGAAGTGGGGCTCGATCCTGAAGCCCTCCCGCTTCTGGGAGTTCTGGTACCTGTCCTCGGCCTACCATCTCGAGCACCACTACTTTCCGGGAGTGCCCTTCTACAACCTCCGTCGCCTTCACTTCACGCTGCGTCCGTTCTTCGACACGATCGGCTGGACGCCGACGACGTACGGTCGCCTCTTCCGCGCCTGGATCTTCGAGAACAAGGCGCCGCACACGGACTGGCACCTGGCAGGGTAGGCGCTCACCCACTGGACGGAAGGTTCGCGGTTAACGTACACCTCCGGTGAGAGGCTCGCCATGGACGAGACCGAGGACATCAACCAGCTCATCCGCGAGCTGAACGAGGGGCGCCCGGCGTCCGGCGCCGCGGCGGAGGCCGCGGACTCGTCGCGACTCGACCGCTGGCTCGAGCAGCTCGTCCTGCGCGCTGGAAGCGACCTCCTGCTGGTCGCCGGAGCGCCTCCTTCCGTGCGCGTGGATGGGGCCGTCGAGCCGACCCCCGAGCCCCCGCTCTCGGGCGACGAGATCGAAGAAGCCGTGTTGCCGGCGCTCGCACCGCACGCCCGCGCGCGCTATCGCGAGGGCGGGATCGCCGATGCGTCTCATCGCGTGCGCGGCGTGGGCCGCTTCCGCGTCAATCTCCATCGGGAGCGAGGCCGGGCGGCTGCCACGGTGCGCGCCCTGCCGACGCAGCCGCCCCGCCTCGCATCGCTCGGCCTGCCGCCGGGCGTCGAGGGCCTCACGAAGCTCCCTCGCGGCCTCGTTCTCGTCGGCGGGCCCACCGGCTCCGGGAAGACCACCACCCTGGCGGCGCTCGTCGAAGAGATCAACCGGCGCGACGCCCGCCACATCGTGACGATCGAGGACCCGATCGAGTACGAGCACCCCCATCGCGCGAGTCTCGTCGAGCAGGTCGAGATCGGCGTCGACGCGCCCGACTTCCCCACGGCTCTGCGCGCCGCGATGCGTCAGGCGCCCGACATCATCGTCGTCGGAGAGATGCGCGACCCCGAGACGATGCGCATCGCGCTCGCCGCGGCCGAGACCGGGCACCTCGTTTTCTCGACGGTCCATACGACGGACGCCGCATCGACCGTCTCTCGCGTAGCCGACTCGTTCCCCTCCGAGCGCCAGAACACGATCCGGCAGGAGCTCTCCATGTCGCTCGCCGCGCTCCTCACGCAGACTCTCCTGCCCCGCAGGGCCGGAGGCCGCGCCGCCGCCGCCGAGCTTCTGTTCGTCAGCTACGGTGCGCGCCAGCACATCCGCAAGAACGCGCTCCAGCACCTCCACCAGGAGATCGCGATCACGAAGAAGCAGGGCTCGATCACGCTCGAGGAGTCCCTCGCGAAGCTCGCGCGCGAAGGTGTGGTCGACGTCGAGGAGGCTCGCGCCCGCGCGGCGCACCCGGAGGAGTTCGAGGGTTACCTCCGCGGCACTTGAGGTCTCTCGGGCCCTGCGCTACTCGGGATGACAGGCAGCGGCGGGCGGCTCGGGATGACGGGCGGGGTCGGCCGGCCAGGGACGACAGACCCTACACCTCGCGGCGGAACAGCACCTTCGTCAGCACACCCGCGACGAGCGTGAACGTCGCCAGAAAGCACCCAGTCGGCGTAGACGGCCTCGGGGCGCGGAGCCGCGCAGGAGAAGGCTGCGCAGGGCCCGTACGCCGTAGGTCAGCGGGTCCGCGGCGGACACCTTCGCCAGCCATGGCGGGTACGACTCGACGGGATACAGCGCGCCCGACGGGAAGAAGAGGAGCACGTTGATGATGCCGAACATCCCGCGCAGGAGGCTCGCGCTCCGCGCTCGAGCAAAGAGGAGGAACCACAGAGCGGCGATCGAGGTGGAGGTCAGAAACACCGTGGCCCCCGCAGCCGCGAGGCTCGTCGCGCCGACCAGCGGCAACGGTGTCAGCACAACGACGCTCACGAGCACGAGGCCGCCCGCAATCGACGCGACGATGGCTCCCGCCAGGATGTGACCCGTGACGAGGGTCCCGGTCGTGATCGGCGTGACGAGATATCCCTCGTGGTAGCCGTACATTCGATCCTCCAGGACCTGGAGACCGCCGGAAACCATCGAGCCCATGAATATGGCCAGGCACACGACCGCCGGGCCGAGATACGTCAAGTAGTCGAGGTACGGATAGGCCTCGAGGCGGACGGAGGGCGCGACCGGCTCCGCGTCCCGGGGAGCCGAGACCTCCTGCCAGACCTGCTTCAAGGCGGACTCGACGGCCTCGAATGCGAAACGGTCGGTGTTGTCGCCAATGAACGACGGCGGCGGCCCGGACGGCGCAAGGCCGAATGGCAGCACCCACACGCCGCGGTACCGGCCCTGGCGGAGTCCCGTCAGCGCCTCGGCCCGGTCTGTGGCGAGGGTCGTCTTGACGAGCGCGCGCCCGCTCTCCAGGGCGAGCGCGCCTCGCCGGCACTCCGCGGAGTACGCGTTGCCGGCCTCGTCCACGATCGCGAGCGGCACGTTCTCGAGCTGCCGATTCATGGCGTTGCCGAGGATCAGGAGGTACACGATCGGGAAAATCATCGTGGAGACGACCAGAACGGGCTGCCGCCAGAGCGTCAGGAACGCGCGCTGGCCGATCGCGGCCACGCCGAGGAGCGCGAGCCTCAGGCCCCGCGCCGGTTTGCGCTCTCCCCTCATGATGGGTGAGGCGCCTCGCGGAGCGCCCGTCCCGTGTACGAGAAGAACACGTCCTCGAGCGTGACGAGGCCGATGTTCAGATGCACGATGTGATACCCGCGATCCTCGAGCAGACGCGCCGCCCGCCGGCCGGTTCCCTCCCCCGGACGCGCGTCGAAATGGACGCGCGTGGGTGACTGGAATCGCAGGTTGGCGGCACCCGCCGCGGCGAGCGACAGCTCGTCCTCGTCGGCGAGCTCGCGATCCGTCTCGAGCTCCACCTTTTCGCCGGTGTCGAGACCGCGCTTCAAGGCCTCGGGCGTGTCCTCGCAGAGCAGCTTGCCCCGGTCCAGGATCGCCACGCGATCGCAGAGGAAGTCGGCCTCTTCCATGGCGTGCGTGGTCAGGATGATGGCGAGCTCCGGATCGTGCGCCCGAAGCTGGCCGAACATGTCCCAGATCGCCCGCCGGCTCTGGGGATCCAGACCCGTCGTCGGCTCGTCGAGAAAGAGCACGCTGGGCGCATGCAGCACACCGCGGGCGATCTCGAGGCGGCGCCGCATGCCGCCCGACAGGTGCCGGGCGATCTGGTTGCGGCGGTCCCAGAGACCGACCTGATTCAGGCGCAGCTCGATCCGTTCCCGGAGCATCCGGCCCGACAGGCCGTACATCTTGCCCTGCACCGACAGGTTCTCGCGGACCGACAGGTTCTCGTCGGTCGTCTGCGCCTGCGACACGGTGCCGATCGCGCGCCGTACCGCGGGCCTCGCCGTGACGATGTCGTGGCCCTCGATGCGCCCCGTGCCGGAGGTCGGCGGCAGAAGCGTGGTCAGCATCCGGATGAGGGTCGTTTTCCCGGCGCCGTTGGGGCCGAGGAGGCCATAGATCTCGCCGGCCTGGACCGAAAACGAAACCGCATCGTCGGCGAGGAACTCGCCGAAACGCTTGGTCAGTCCCTCGACCTCGATGGGACGGGCCGGGCTCACGCTCCGGGAGGTCCGCTGCCCGCTTCGACGACGAAGGTCTGTCCCGAAACGACGGTGCCGTTCAAGGGCTGGAGCCGTACCGAGAACGTGCGGAGGTCCCGGCTCTGCAGTCCCCAATTCTTGCGCGTCGCGAACTCCGAGCGAGGCTTGATCGAGACGATCCTGGCCTGGAAGCGCGAGTCGGGTTGGGCCTGCGGCCAGACCGCCAGGGTCCGCCCGACGACGAAAGAGGAGAGGCGCTCCTCGGGGACCTCGACCCGCAGGTAGGGCGCCTCGATCTGCAGCGTCACGATGGCCTGCCCCGGCTCGACCCACTCGCCCATGCGATGGTGCCGCGTGAGCACCGTCCCAGCGACGGGCGAATTGAGCACGCCCTCTTTTTCGAAGTGCCTGACCTTGTCGAATCGCACGTGCAGCGCCTGCTCCTCGGCGTCGAGCTGGCCCTTCTCGGACTCGCGGGCGCGGATGTCCGCCGCGATCGCCTCGCGCTGATGCTGCAGCGCCTCGAGGCTCGCCGAGGGCGAGACGCCTTCTTTCACGAGCCGCTCGATCCGCCGCTCCTCGGCGGCGACTCCCGCGAACTGTGCCCTCAGTTTCTCGATCTCCTCGAGACGGGTGGCGTTGCGAGCCTTGACCTGGGAGACCTGCCGCTCGAGGTCGGACGCATCCTCGGCGAGGCCCGGCTCCTCGATGCGCGCGACTTCCTGCGCAGCGGCGATCGCTTCCCCCTCTTCGGGAACGCGGGTCGTGAGTCTGCCCCGGCGCGAGAACGACAGAGCGAGGCTCTGTTCCTCGGCCACGGCGAGCAGCCTCAGCGGCCTGCCCGTGTCGTTTTCGCGGCGCACGAGCTCGCCGTAGCCCCAGGCCCCGGCCAGCGCAATCCCGACCGCGAGAACGATCCAAAGAGCCTTCTTCACCGGCTCCAAGCTTAAACCCGATTGGGCCGGTTCGGCCCCCGGGGGCCCGCCGTCCTCGCCCGGATGATAAGGTTTCGGGCTCGCCGGGCGGCCCGACCGCCCCGCGCAGAGCGGAGAGAGCGACCAAACATGTCGAACGACGTTCCCATCACGGTCGCCCACGGCGACGGCATCGGCCCCGAAATCATGGACGCCACGCTCCACATCCTCAAGGAGGCGGGGGCGCGCCTCGACATCGAGACCATCGAGATCGGCGAAAAGGTCTATCTGCCGGCAATACCGCCGGCATCGAGCCTCAGCCTGGGATTCGCTGCGCCGCACCAAGGTCTTCCTCAAGGCCCCCATCACCACACCCCAGGGCGGCGGCTTCAAGAGCCTGAACGTCACCACGCGCAAGACCCTCGGCCTGTACGCCAACGTCCGGCCGTGCGTCTCCTATCACCCGTTCGTCGACACCAAGCATCCCGAGATGGACGTCGTCATCGTGCGCGAGAACGAAGAGGACCTCTACGCCGGCATCGAGTACCAGCTGACGCCCGAAGTCATGTAGTGCCTCAAGCTGATCTCGCGGCCGGGCTGCGAGAAGATCGTCCGCTACGCGTTCGAGTACGCGCGCCGCAACAACCGCAAGAAGGTCACCTGCTTCACCAAGGACAACATCATGAAGATGACCGACGGGCTGTTCCACAAGGTCTTCGACGAGATCGGCGCGCAGTATCCCGACATCGAGAAGGAACACTGGATCGTCGACATCGGCGCGGCCAAGATGGCCGACACGCCCGAGGCCTTCGACGTGATCGTGATGCCGAACCTCTACGGCGACATCCTCTCCGACGTGGCGGCGCAGATCGCCGGCTCGGTGGGCCTGGCCGGCTCGGCCAACATCGGCGAGCGGTGCGCCATGTTCGAGGCGATCCACGGCTCGGCGCCGCGGCGCGCGGGCCAGAACCTGGCCAACCCGTCCGGGCTGCTGCTCGGGGCCGTGCTGATGCTGGTGCACATCGACCAGCCGGACGTCGCGAGCCGGGTCCACAACGCCTGGCTGCGCACGATCGAGGACGGCGTCCACACCTACGACATCTACAAGGAGGGCGTCAGCCGACAGAAGGTCGGGACCAAGGAGTTCGCCCAGGCCGTCGTGGCGCGGATCGGACAAGCTGCCGCAGAAGCTCAAGGCCGTCGGATATGGCGCCGCACGGGCACAGGCCGCAGGGTCGGCCGGACCCGCGCCGCGCTCGCTGCCGAAGCAGGAGACCGTCGGTGTGGACGTCTACGTTGGATGGCGCAATCCCGACAGCGACGCCCTCGCCGCCAAGCTCCAGCCCCTCGCGGGGCCCCAGTTCGTGCTGAAGATGCTGACGTCGCGCGGAATCAAGGTGTGGCCCGACGGCCAGCCCGAGACCCTGCGCGCGGACGAGTGCAGATGCCGGTTCCTGGGCTCGAGCGGTGGCACCGTCACCCACACCGACATCGTCGCCCTGCTGGCGCGCATCGCGGCAGCGGGCCTCGACTTCGTGAAGACGGAGACGCTCAGCCACTTCGACGGCGAGCGGGGCTACTCGCTCGGCCAGGGAGAATGACGAATGACAACGCAGACATCGGGAAAGCCGCTCGTCGGAATTCTCATGGGCTCCAAGTCCGACTGGGACACGATGCGGCACGTTGCCGAGACGCTCGAGAAGTTCGGCGTCGAAGGCGAAAGCCGGGTGCTCTCCGCGCACCGCACGCCGAAGGAGACGACGGAATACGTGTCGTCGGCCGCGGGCCGCGGGATCGAGGTCCTCGTCGCCGGCGCCGGCGGCGCTGCACACCTCGCGGGCGTGGCGGCGGCGCACACGACGCTGCCCGTGCTCGGCGTGCCCATGGAGAGCGCGTCGCTCAAAGGCCTCGACTCGCTGCTGTCCACCGTGCAGATGCCGGGAGGGATCCCGGTTGCAACGTTTGCGATCGGAAAGCCGGGCGCCGTCAACGCCGCGCTCTTCGCGGTCGCGATCCTCGCCGGCAAGAGGCCCGAGCTTTCGCGCAAACTCGCCGAATTTCGAGCCGAGCAGGCTTCGAAGATCCTCCAGGAGAAGCTGACGTAGCCGGAGCACGGTGTCCTCCGAGATCTCGCTTCCCCTGATCGGCCTGCTGCTCGGCGCTTCGGCGGCGTCGGGGCTGAGGCTCTACGCCACGATCGCAGTCCTGGGGTTCCTCGGGCGTTCGGGCGTCATCGCGCTCCCGGCGGGGCTCTCCCTGCTCACGAGCCAGTGGATCATCCTGGTCGCGGCATCTCTCTACCTCGTCGAATTCGTGGCCGACAAGATTCCGCTCGTGGATACGGTCTGGGACGTCGTCCACACGTTCGTCCGGGTTCCCGCGGCGGCCCTGCTCGCCTGGAGCGCCCTCGCCAGCGTTCCGGACACGTGGCGCGCCGCCGCCGCCCTCGTCTGCGGGGGCGTCGCCCTTTCCTCCCACGGCTTGAAGGCGAGCGCCCGCGCGGTCATCAACGCGAGCCCCGAGCCCGTAACGAACTGGGCAGCCTCGCTCGCCGAGGACGGCCTGACGGCTTTCCTGCTGCTGCTTGCCGTGAAATACCCGCTCGCCGCGGCACTGGCCGCCGCCGCCCTTCTGGTCCTCGGCATCCTTCTCGCGAAGTGGATGATTCAGGTGCTCCGACGCGTCCTCTCGAGCGGAGATCGGGCTGGCAAAACTGTCCTAGAATAGGGCTCCGTCGGCAACGGCGGCGGAGGCATCCATGGATCTCGAGGAGTACTCGGAGGAAGAGCTGCTCGAAGCGGGCCGCGAGGCGGTCAAGCGGGAACAGTGGCCGCGTGCGACCACGTTCCTTACCGCCTATTTCCAGCGCTACACGTCGCGCGGCGAGACGGTGCCTGCCTCGGGGTTGGCGAGTTACGCCCTTTGCCTCGGCCATGGAAAAGAGCTTCGCCGCGGCATCGAGCTCTGCAAGAAAGCCCAACACGCCGATCCCCGGAACGCCCACATCTACTGGTGCCTCGCGCAGCTCCAGCTCATCGCCAAGTCTCGCAAGGACGCCATCGACACGGTCGAGCGCGGGCTGCGGGCCGCGCCCGACAACTTCCTGTTGCTGCGCATGCGCAAGCGGCTCGGCGTGCGCCAGCCCCCGCCGCTTCCGTTTCTCGACCGCCGCCACAGTCTCAACGTCAGCCTGGGACGCATCATCCACAAGCTGAAGGGCAGCCCGACCAACGTCCTGTCGGCCTGAAGGCCGCTGTCGAACCCGCCGCTGCCTCGGCGGTTCATCTCCCGTTCATCCGGTCCCGTCGTAGGCTATACGGCCAGAAAGGGGGCTCCATGAAATTCTCGAGAGCCTTTCCGTCTCGCGCTCTGGCGATTCTCCTCTTCACGGGGTTGATTCTTCCCGCGTCGGCCGCCCTCGCCGCGAAGGCGAAGACGCCGAAGGTGAATCTCAACACGGCCACACAGCAGGAGCTCGAGGCGCTTCCGGGCGTCGGCGAGGCCACGGCAAAGAAGATCATTGCCGGCCGCCCCTACTCCTCGGTTGCCGATCTTTCGAAGGCAGGGGTGCCGGCGAAGACGATCGACCAGATCTCCCCGCTCGTGACCGCGAGCAAGCCCAAGGCCTCGAAGGCCCCGGAGGCCGCGGCTGCGTCCGCCCCCGCGGAGAAAGCGCCCGCCGCGAAGAAGGCCCCTGCCTCGGCGACGCCCGCACCGGCCGCCAAGGACAAGGCTTCGCCTGCGCTGGCGCAGGCCGTGGACCTGAACACCGCTTCGCAGAAGGAGCTCGAGGCGCTGCCCGGCGTCGGCGAGGCCACGGCGAAGAAGATCATCGCCGGCCGGCCCTACTCGTCGGTCTCCGACCTCTCGAAAGCAGGCGTCTCCGCGAGCACGATCGGCAAGATCTCTTCCCTCGTGACCGTCGGCGCGGTCTCGACGAAATCCGCCCCCGCCGCAGCGGCTTCTAAGGCACCGGCCGCCGCACCCGCCGCGGCTCCAGCCGCCGCCCCGAAGATGCAGTCGAAGGCACCCGAGACTGCCTCGACCGGAGAGGTTGCGGCGCGCACGGCTCCAGCCGCCGGGATGGTCTGGGTCAACACCGCGACCAAGGTCTACCACCGCGAGGGAGACCCGTGGTACGGGAAGACCAAGGAAGGCAAGTTCATGACCGAGCAGGACGCAATCAAGGCGGGCTACCACGCCTCCAAGCAGGGCGCGCCCAAGCAATAAGCGCGGGATTCGCGTTCGACCCACGGGCCGCGCTCGACGCGCGGCCCTTTTCTTTTCCCGGCCTTACTTCGGGGCAGCGGCGACCGGAGCAACCTCCGGACCGTGTTGCCAGCGCCAGGCGACCCACGCCCCGAATGCGAGGGTGCCGAGCGTGATCAATGCTTCTGGCGCAGTCGAATGAAACGGAACGCTGAGACTGTCCTCGACGGCGCCGAAGGCCGTGATCATCGTAACGAGGTAAACGAGTCCGAACAGAAGCTGCCCTCGCGGGCGCTCGCCCGCCGCGAGCCAGGCCGCGCTGACCCAGGGGGCGAGCAGGGGGTACTGGACAAACTCGACGGCCGGCCCGAGAACGAGCATGTAGCAGATCGTCAGGGCGAAGATCCCGCTCACGAGCCAGACATCGCCCGGACCGCGACGGCGCAGCCGCCAGACCCAGGCGAGCACAGCGAGCCCTCCCGCAACCTGCACCGCGCGGTATGCCGTCGTGGGGACGGCCACGCCGGCGACCTCGAACACGTGCATTGCGTCCCGAAAGCTCGGCCACCGCCTCGCCCCGATGAGCTGCAGCCGCACCATCCATTGCCCGTACATCTCCACGGCCCTCGCAGGTCCGCCGCGCAGCGCCGGCAGCGCTCCCCATGCCGCGATCGCCGCGACGAGGCGACCCATCATTGCGCGCGGCCAGTTGAGCGCGACCACTCCGACGATCGCCAGGGGTGCAACCTTCAGGTGCACCGCGAGGGCGAGGGCCAAGGCCGATGCCCAGTAGCGCCGCTCGACCAGCGCTGCCGCCGCGAGAAACACGAGCGCCGCCGACCAAATGTGCGACTGCGACGACCACACGGAACGCAGGACACCGGCGATGCTCAGCAGAAGGACGGCCGCCTCGTCGCGGGACAGCACGGGCTCGGGAAACACCACGCGCGTCAGGCGCCGGATGGCGTGGAAGAGTATCGCCAGGCCGCCGAGGTCGAACACGAGGTTCCCCAGCGGCCCCGGCATCGCGGCGAGCGGAGCAAGCAGCACCGCGAAGGCCGGGCTATAGCTGAAGTAGGGGACGCTCGGGTCGGAGCCAGCGTAGATGTTCTTCCCCTCCCACCAGCCGAGCCCGCCTTGCTGGAAGGCCGGCCAGTGAGTGTGACTGCGGGGCGACAGGATGATCTTGCCGCTGACCGCGACGGCGACGAGGGTCCAAGCAATCGCCGCCGCGCGCAGCGAGACCCTCGGCGGCGTCCAACCCTTCACGACCCGCTTATAACCCGAGACCGGTCGAACGGCTAGAAGGAGACCTTCACGGCCGCGCGGAAAGAACGGGGCGGCTGGCGCGCGGTGTACTTGCCGTAGAGGTCGGTGTTGTTGGAGGGGACGCTCGGGTCATAGATCGTGCTCGGATAGTTGTCGGGTGGGCTGGTCGTCCAGTCGTTGTTTCTGGAAGTTGCGATCTGGTTGTTGAAGAGATTGAAGACGTATGCCTGAAGCGTCGCCGTGGCGGGGCCGACGGCGAACGGATACGAAAGGGTCAGGTTCGCCTCCCACTGCGTGGGGAGGCGGCCGGCCGATCCTCGCGGGACCAGATAAACACTGGGGCCATACTGGAAGTACCCGAGTTGTTCGACGGGCGCTCCCGACTCGACGAAAGCCTGAAGACCGACCGACAGCCCCGGAGGCGTCACCCAGAACCCATCCAGGCGAACGTGGTATGGCCTGTCCAGAAAGAGACGGCCGTACGCGTTGTGCCACATCTGCGGCCAGTCGAAGTCCTGATTGAGGCCCGGCTGCGTGCTCTGGAACGTCTCGTTG
This sequence comes from uncultured Acidobacteriota bacterium, assembly GCA_963811425.1. Taxonomy (GTDB): domain Bacteria; phylum Acidobacteriota; class Thermoanaerobaculia; order UBA5066; family Gp7-AA6; genus DAHUXD01. The sequence continues at coordinate 114,605 of CAWERV010000019.1, read as the reverse complement.
ACTCCCCCGTCGTAGTTTCCCTTGAGCGACGAGTAGAGGAAGCTTCCCTGTGCCCAAAGGGTGCTTCCGATTGTCTTGCGCGCCACGATCTCGATTCCCCGGTAGGTCCGCTGAGCCGGGGGCGTGGCGACCCCGGGCTGCCCGCACTCCATGGAGCCGCTCTCGTCGTAGCCGTCGCAGACAGGCGCGTCCCCACGCGCGTACCTCTGGCCCGAGCCGGGATTGATGATTGCGCACTGGGTGAGCGTGGTGCCGGGCAGCTGGAAATCGCAGCGGTCCTCGATCGCGTTTCCGAGCCGGCGATACGTCGCCTTGACTCCGACCGTCAGGCTCGGGTCGATCATTCTTTCCGCGCCGAAGGACAGCTCGTCCTGATACGTCCCCCGGAGATTGTGATCGACGGCGTCGAACGGGTCACCCCCGTTGGCAGCGCCGCCGCATCCGAACGGGCAGGAGTAGCCCAGGGCCGGATCCGGGACGAGGGAGAGGGGATCGCGATTCAGAGCCAGGAGCACGGTAAAGTCGTGAAACGCCCAGCCCGTGCCGATCGTTGGCAGATCGTAGGCAAACCGCCCCGCGAAGGCATAGACCTTCGTGATCCCGTCTCTCCACGGATCCCACACGACGCCAATCCGAGGCTGCCATTCGTTTCCGAGGGAGAAGGCCGGCACACCCTGGTAGTTGTAGAGATACTCCGTGTCCCAGCGCAGGCCGACGTTCACGGTCAGGCCAGCCGCGGCCCGCCAGGAGTCCTGGACGTAGGCACCGTACTCGCGATTCTTTGCTCGAATGCTCACGCCGTCGACCGGCGTGAGGTCGGAGTAGCTCCGAGCCGAATAGAAGTGCCCGTAGATCGGACCCTGGTCGTCCGCGGGTAAGACAAAAACCTCCTGGCCGCCCGATGCCGAGTAGGTCGAATCGCTCGCGCCATAGGCGAGGCCTCCACCCAACTTGATCTCGTGGGCTCCCGAATAAAACGTCGCGTCAGCACGCATCTGGTTGCGATGCGATGTGTTGTGGTCCGCCGGGCCGTCTGTGATCCCGAAGCCCCCGCTGATTCCGCACGGAGTGGAATAGCTCGCGGTCGGGCAGGTCAGGTCCAGCGTTCGGATCTGATCGGACGCCGTCAGGAGGTTTTGTTCCTGATGGTGGGAGAACTGAACGGCGACCAGCCCCTGAAAGCCGAGAATTTCTGTCGCGCGCAGGCCGTAGTCGGTGCCCCCGACGTTCCGGGCCGCGCTCCAGGTACTGGGATCGGGGTTCAGGATCGCCGTGCTCTCGAAGCGGCCGAGCCGTGGATCCTGCCTCGGGTCGACGCCTGAAGCGCCCGCGGTGGATGAGGGGTCCGCGAAAACCGTTCCAACCATGGAGAACGAGTTGGTTGCATTCCAGGTGAGCTTGCCGGAGTAGAGATTGTCCGTTCCGTCGAGCGGAAAGCGGTCGTTCGTGGAGACGAGGTCGCTCGCCAAGATGCGCGACATGTCCGCCCCGTAGCTGACGCGGTCGTACGCCCCGAAGAACCACAGGCGATCTTTCAGGAGGTATCCGCCGAGGTCTGCGCCGAAATCCTGCCGTCGTGTAGGACGCCGTCCGCATCTCGGTCGCAGCCGCGTCGGCGGAATTGAAAACCTGATAGGCGGAGGTCGCCGACGAGTCGTAGTAGTAGAACCCATCGCCGTGGAATTGATTGCCGCCGGACTTCGTGATCACGTTGACGACGCCGCCAAGCGCTCCGCCATATTCCGCCGGATAGCCCCCGGCCTTGACCTCGACCTCCTGCACGAATTCGCTGTTGATGGCCTTGCCCTGGATCCCTTTCTGGGCGCTCGTCGTGTTCACGCCGTCGATCAGAAACTGGTTCTCGGCCGAGGTGGCTCCGTAGATCGTCAGCCCGAGACCGCGGCCCTGCGTTTCGCCCTGATCCGTCGAGACGCCAGGGTTCGCTCGCACGATGTCCGCGTAATTGCGGTTCGTCGGCAGGCGCCCGATCACGCCGCTCGTGTAATTCGTGCCGCCGGTCGTCGACGCCGGATCGATCGCAGGCGCCTGGCCCGACACGACGACCTGCTCGGAGGCCGCGATCTGGAGCGCCAGGTCCACGGCGGCCGTCGCGCCGAGCGCGACCGTGGCCATTTTCTCAGCAGGCTGAAACCCCGAGAGAGTTGCTCGGACGCGGTAAATGCCGGGCGGCAGCGCCGGGAGCCGATACCCTCCGTCGGGACCGGTAACGCAGGCGCGTGTCCCCTGAAGGTTTACGCCAGCGGCCTCGACGGTGACGCCCGGCACAAGGGCACCATCCGAGTCCGCGACCCGGCCCGCGATCGTGCCCGTGGTTTGAGCGCTCCCTGTTGCGCCGTTGAGCAACAGGGCGACAACCATCCATGCGGCCCACTTGCGGGCTGCCACAATGCACTCTTCGGCGTTTCTCGCGGAATCGGCAGGTCGGGCTCAGGGTGGCTCGGCGCACCGGTCCCGGGGAAGCGACGGTTGGCGAAATTCTCTGACCGAAGGCAAACAGCCGTCAAGCCATGCCCGCAAACCCCCGAAAAATGGGCACCGGCGGTTCCTGGCCCCTATTTCAGTCCCTCGACCAGGACTAGCTCGGTCGAGTAGCGTATGTGGGTCCAGACGCAGGTCTTGCCGTCGGCGGAGAAGAGGATCGTGGAAATCGCGCCGCCTGTGCGAGGGTCCCTGGGAGGGATCTCCTTCCAGAGCTCGCGGTTGCCGGTCGCGGGATTCACCCGATAGACACGCGTCGTCATGAGCTTCTCGCCGGGCCGCAACTCATCCGCGCCGCGGACGTAGAGAAGCCCCTCGGGCGACGACTGGATCGGCTCCTCGCCGGGCTCGATTCCGACCACCCGGCGCGGAGCGCTCTTCTCGTCGACCGGGTACAAATACCAGCCGCCGTCCTGAGCACGGGCGCACAGGAAGCGTCCGTCGCCCATGACGAGCGGACGTCGAACGCCCTCCGGCGTGACCGATCGAGGCGCTCCGCCCTCGAGGTCCTGCACCCAGACCCGGTCCTTTCCGTCGACGGCGCCGGAGAAATAGATCCTCTTCCCGTCCGGAAAGAACCCGAATCCCGAGCTGTCGACGACCTCGGTGCGTATGCCGCCCGAATCGAGCTGTCGCTTCTGGCCCGGTCCGGTCGGCGCGATTGCGAAACGGTTCTTGGGATCCCAGCAAAGCAAGAGGCGGGCATCGGGCGAGAGGCTTCCAGGGCAATCCTCTCTCAAGCGCTTCGGCTCTGACCCGTCCGTCTTGCGGAGATATCCGAACTGATTGACGATGAGGTCGCCGACTACGATTTCCCTGCCGTCAGACGACATCGAGTCGAGCTCCGATGTATCGAAGACAGAAAGATTTCGTTCGAGGGGCTCGGTGGGAAACGTCCCGAGGATCTCGGCGTTCTCGATGAGGTGCCCGAGCAGTACGCGGCCGTCGACGGCGACGTCGTAAAGGATGAAGTCTCCGGGCAGCCTCGCCACGGTACGCTCGCTACCCCCGGGCGTGTACGCATGGATCACGGTCTCGCCCTGGAGCGAGGCCCCGGGGCCAACCGACGACCAGATCTTTGAATTGGCCTCGGACCAGGCAATCTCGATGTTTGCGCCGCCATTCGTGATCATCCGCGCCGCACTCCCCGCATCCTTCACGTAGAGATCGTCCCAATCCTTGAACGCGAGCCGATCCCTGGAGGAAAGCCTGACGTGGTTGAGCAGCGCATGCTCGGCTTCGAAGGCCGTCGTCCCGATCGGATATTCGAGCCGGTAGCGGTTGCCGAAACGATGCACCACCGCGAGGCTCTTTCCCTCCGCGTCCCAGTCGGCAAACGCGACGTCCTCGAGAATCTCCCTCGGCACGCCGCCCCCGAGGGGAGCCTGAGCGAGTGTCCCCGCCAGCAGAAACGGATCCCTGTGTACCGCCTGCTCGAAGGCCATATGGCCGACTCGCGGGCCGAGCCCGTACGGGGGCGCGAGCAGGATCGCCATCTGCCCCGTGGATGAGATCGACAGAATGTGCGCGGGCGGCAGCCCCAGGGACCGTACCTCCGGGCTTTCGAGGCGCATCGAAAAAAGCTCCGGCGGCGTGCCTTCGGTCTCCGACGAGAACACGATCGATTGCCCGTCCGGCGTAAACCGCGCCGAGCCGATCCCCGCGCCGCGGAACGTGAGCTGTCGGTAGTGCGGGTCCGACGTTCTCGCCAGACGCAGCCGGTCGCCCAGCATGTACATCCCCGCAAGAACCGCCAGACCCAACCCCACAAGGGCGATCACGCGCCACCGCGGACGCCTCGGCGGCTCCTCGATCTCGACCGCCGCCGAGGCCGACAGCTCCGAAACGTGGTCCCGCAGGTCCGCGAGCTCCCGCGCCAGATCCTCCGTCGACGCGTACCGCCCCTTCGGCTCCTTGGCCAGGCACCGCCCGATCAACCACCTCAGCGGCACCGGCGTCCTCGGCGCCCTGACACCAATCGGCTCCGGCTCGTCCTGAATGATCGAAGCAAGCGTTTGCGCCGTCGTCGGCTGCTTGAACGCCGCCTGCCCCGTCGCCATCTCGTAGAGCACCGATCCCAACGAGAACTGGTCCGACCGAAAATCCACCGGGTGCCCGCGACGCCTGTTCCGGCGACATGTAGCCCACCGTCCCCATCGCGATCCCCGGTCGGCGTCGCCGCCGATACCGTCGCCGCTTCCTTCGAGTCCGCGCTGTCGAGTTCGGGACGCGTTAGCTTGGCCAGGCCGAAGTCCAGGATCTTGACGTGTCCGTCCTCCGTCACCATCACGTTCTCCGGCTTCAGGTCCCGGTGCACGATCCCCGCCGCATGCGCCCGCGCCAGCCCCTCCGCAAGCTGCGGCGCTATCGACAGCACCCGACGCAGAGCCACCGGCACCCCGCCAATCAACTCCCGCAGCGTCTTTCCTGACACCAGCTCCATCGCGATGAACGAGGTCCCCTCCTCGCGCGCCACTTCGTAAATCGTCACGATGTTCGGGTGCGACAGCGCCGAGGCTGTCCGCGCCTCCCGCTCGAAACGCCTCAACCGCTCCGGGTCCGACGCCACCTCCGAAGGCAGCACCTTGATCGCCACCTCGCGCGAGAGCCGCGTGTCCCGCGCCCGCCACACCTCCCCCATGCCACCCGCGCCCAGCGGCGTCAGGATGTGGTACGGGCCGAGGCGCGCGCCAGTGGAGATCATGGGTTGGGACTGGCCACTCGGTCGCTCAAGCTCTCACCGTAGCCCATCCACGACGTGGAGGCTCGACAGCTCGCGCATGAACGAATACGCGTAGAAGCGGCCGTCGGGCGTGAGCCGAACGTCCATACCAACCACAGTCGAGGGATCCGGCGGGATGATCTCCTTCCAAAGCTCTCGGCGGCCGGTCGAAAGGATCAGCTTGTCGATCCTCAAGGGCGGCACAATTCCAAAGTGAATCCCACTTCCCTTCGCGAGAAAGAGCGCCTCTCCCCTCGAATCCCAGCGAATGATGCCGTCATCCGCAAAGACTCCAGCCAAAGGCTTCGGCTCGCCACCCTCGATCGGATAAAGCACGGCCGTTCCATCCGGGCCGCGAGTGGCGACGAGCCGGCCGTCCGGAGACACCGGGCCGATCTCGAATCCTTCCGGAGTCAAGACCCGGGGAGCGCCACCTGTCACGTCCTGCACGTAGAGCCGGGTCGGGTGTCCCGTTACCGTTGCGGAAAAGAGAATCCGATTCCCGCCGGGAAACCACCTCGCCGAGTCATAGCGCAACCCCTCCTGCCGAAGGAGCCGGGGCTCGCCGGCCCCCGTTGGCAGCAGCGTGAGCCCGCCCGATTCGGGGATCACGATCGCCCACTTCCCATCCGGCGACAGAGCCTCTGCGTTACCCTCGCCCAGGCGTACCGCCGGCGAGCCATCCGTCCGGCGCAGATATACGACTCCTACCGTTCCAACAGTTCCAAACTCGTAGATGAGGACCGACTTGCCGTCATCCGACAGGTCCGTGCATCCAGAGAGGTCGAGCCAGGAGAGATCGACCTCTTTATCGGAGCCGGGCGGCAGACACATCAACCGCTGGGGATACTCCGTGTATTGGAGCAGGACGCGGCCATCCCGAGATATGTCCTGAAGGTGTTGATTGGCGGGCAACTTCAGAACGACGCGGTGCCGCCCCGAGCGGGACACCGCATGGAGGTATAGAGCGCCATAGTCTCTTCCGGAGCCCTCGCGGCCGGAGAACCAGAGCTCGCCGGTCTTCGGGTGCCACGCCAGGTCAATGGCGATTGGCCACCACCCGGAGCTCAAAGTCGTCCTCTTGCCAGCCAGATCGATCGTCGCGATGTCTCCGCCATCGACAAAAGCAATCAGCTTCCCGTCGGGTGAAAACCTCGGACAGCCCAGCTCCGCGTCCCGAGATTCGTAGAGAACCTTCCCGACCGGAAATTCGAGACGAAAACGGCTCCCGACCTTTCGTGTGACAGCCAGGCTCCGCCCGTCTGCCGACCAGTCCGCGCCGTTGACGCCCTCCGCAATCTCCCGAGGAGCGCCTCCGGCGAGCGACACCTCGGCGAGCGTGGAATTCCTTCGCCAGAGGCTGATGGCCATCATGCCGGAAGAGGAAATCGAGAGCAGCTCGGCCTCTCGAACTGCGAGCGGGGTCGACTCCGTGCTGTCGGCACGCGTCGAGAAGAGCTGCGTCGCGCCTCCTTCCTTCCACGCTGCCCCGTAGACGATCGTCTGTCCGTCCGGGGCGAACCGGGCAAAACCCAGCGGCTCGAGGCGGAAGTTCAGCCGGTGGAAGCGCGGCTGCTCTGCGGGAGGCTGGCGGAATATCATCGCACCGACCGCCACGCCGGCCAGGAGCCCGAACGCGGCGAGGACGTATCCGGAGCCGAGCCTGGATCGCGGCCGGGTCGCCACGGAGGCTTCGATCGCGGCGGAGGTCTCTGAAAGATGATCCCGCACTCGCGCCAGGTCTCTGGCGAGGTCCTCGGTCGAGGCATACCGCCCGCCCGCCTCTTTCGCGTGGCACTGCTCGATGATCCAGCGCAGGGGCGGCGCGACCTTCGGATTGATGGCCGCTACGGGCTCGGGCTCGTCTTGAATGATCGCCGCCAGGGTTTGCGCGGTCGTCCCGCGCTTGAATGCGGGCTTGCCGGTGGCCATCTCATAGAGCATTGAGCCCAGCGAGAACTGATCCGACCGGAAATCCACCGGATGCCCCGAGGCCTGCTCGGGCGACATGTAGCCGACCGTTCCCATCACGACACCCGGCGTCGTCCCGAGCGAAACCGTCGGCGCCTCGGTCGGCTGCCCGCCGTCGATCCCGGGATGCGAAACCTTCGCGAGTCCGAAGTCCAGGATCTTGACAAGCCCGTCCTTCGTAACCATGACGTTTTCGGGCTTCAGGTCCCGGTGCACGATCCCGGCGTCGTGCGCGCGCGCCAGCCCGTCCGCCACCTGCGCGGCGATACCGAGCAATCGCCGAAGCGGGAGTGCACCACCAGCCAGGAGCTCGCGCAGAGACTTTCCGACGACGAGCTCCATCGCGATCCAGGAAGTCTCGTCCGTCTTCCCGAAGTCGTAGATCGTGACGATGTTTGGATGGTTCAGACCGGAGGCTGACTGGGCTTCCTTCTCGAAGCGTTTCAGGCGTCCGGGATCCGCGGCCAGCTCCGCCGGCAGGACCTTGATCGCCACGTCGCGCGCGAGCTTCGCGTCCCGCGCGCGCCACACCTCTCCCATGCCGCCCACCCCGAGAGGGCCCAGGATCTCGTAGGGACCGAGCCGTGCGCCGGCCGACAGGCTGGCCATGTTCAGCTCACCGGATTTCCGACGACACCTCGGACTCCGTGGACCCGAGGCCGCGGTAACTGCGGAAGACGAGCGTCGCGGCGCCGATCTTGATGCGGTCGCCATTCTCGAGCTTCGCGGGAGCGGCCAGGCGCTCACCGCGCAGGTAGGTCCCGTTGTGGCTTCCCAGGTCTTCGATCGTGGCCGTGCCCGCCCCGACGACGATCCGCGCGTGCCGCCGGGACACGCTGTTCAGGTCGATCCAGACCACCGCCTCCGGATCGCGCCCCACGATGCTCTCGCCCTCGGAGAGAGCGATCTCGCGGTCACCCCACGCGATCCGGCAGTGGAAGGGCGAAACCGACGGCCGGGGCGAAGGAATCGACGCCGGCTTCACGTCGGCGAAGAACGCGTACCCGAATCCGCGGACCGTTCGAACGTAACGCGGCTCCTTTGCATCGTCGCCGAGGCAGTCCCGAAGGACCTCGACCAGGCGCGCGAGGCTGCGCTCGGACACGAAGGTCTTCGGCCAGAGCTGGTCCTGCAGTTCATCTTTTGACATCGCTTTCGGGCGGGAAGCGAGCAAGAGCTCCAGCAGCCGGTAGGCCTTGGGCTCGATGTGCACAGCCTTGCCGCCGCGCGAGAGCTCGCGTGTGTCGGTGTCCAGCGTGCAATCGCCGAACTGTACGCGCATTGCCGTATCGAACTAAGCCGGAACGAACCCCGAACTGTCCATGGAGACTCCGCTTGGCTGAATCCTAATCCTAGTACCGCGCTGGGGAAAGGCCGGAACCGGCCTGACTCGCGCGGAAAGGAGGGGTGGTGGATCGGAGCTCTCGACTCCCCGCCTCGGCGCGGCGGGGCCAACGCACAAGGAGGACAACATGAAGAGGAACACTGTTTCGGCAGCGCTAGTCGCCACTTTCGCGGTTCTGTCGCTCGCGGCCTTCTCGCCCTTCCTGCTCGCCAACAGCCACCAGGGCTGCTCCAACCGAAGCGTCGCGGGAACGTACGCGTACACGGTCACCGGTACCCGGATCGGGGTCGGCGTCGCCGCCAGCGTCGGCCTGGTCACCCTGGACAAGGACGGCACTCTCACGGGCAGCCAGACCGCAAGCTTCAACGGCCTGATTCTGACGGAGACGCTCACGGGCACCTTCTCGGTCGGCGACGACTGCACGGGCCCAGCCGTCATCGACGTCGTCAGCTCGAACCCGGCATTCAACCGGACGTCGCATCTGACCGTCGAGTGGGATCTCGGGGCGGAGCAGATGCGCTTCATCTTCACGGACGCGAACACGATCCTCACCGGCGAGGGAAGGCCGGTTCACTGACCCGACGTCGCGCGGACACATACGACCGAAAACCGCCGCGCCGAGGCGGAGAGTCGAGAGCTCCAACACCGAACGCCCCTGTCACCCCGAACCAATTCGGAACCGATCCGGAACTCTCCATGGAGACATCGGATGGCCAGCTCGCAATTCTAGGCATCGCACTTCAAGAGAAACCCCAGGGCATCGTGACGAAAGGATTCGCTCATGGACAATCCGATCCGGCTCTCAGCGCTTCCCAGCCCGGCGCGCGGCGCCCTTGCCATCGCGATCCTCGCCGCTGCGCCGCTTCTGGGATGCTGCAAGCAGCCTCCCGCGACGCCTGACTTCACCGTCTCACCCTCACCTCCACGCTCCAGCCAGGCCGCCACCTTCACTGCGAAACCCAATTTCTGTGCGAAGACGTGGCACTGGGATTTCGGCGACGGAGCGTCCGCGACGGGCAGCTCCGCGAATCACGTCTACAGCAAGCCGGACAACTACTGGGTCACCCTCGTCGCGAGTAACTCCTATGGCTCGAAGTCGACGACGAAGGCCGTGACCGTGGTTGAAGGGAGAACGGCCCCATCCGCCCGCTTTCTCTTCGGCCCTGCCAGCCCCCTCGTCGGCCAGACGGTGTCGTTCAGCGACACGTCGACGGGAAACCCGACTTCCTGGTCCTGGAGCTTCGGGGATGGAGGAACCTCGACGGCGAGCAACCCGACACACGCGTACGCGGCAGAGGGGTCCTATACGGTCACCCTCACGGCCGGCAACGACCTGGGCTCGAGCTCGGTGTCGAAGATCGTGACGGTCTTTACACCGGTGACTCCGAAAGCGAACTTTCAGGCGGCACCCCCACGTCCGCTAGTCGGCGACAGGGTGTATTTCCTGGACCGCTCTACGGGGCCGCCCGACTCCTGGTACTGGGACTTCGGGGACGGAGGGACTGCCGCGATCCAAGGCCCCTCGCACGTGTACGCGGCGGCCAAGACGTACACCGTCAGGCTGACGGTCGCGAATTCCAAAGGTTCGAACTCGATCTCGCAGACGATTTCGGTCGCGAGCCCCGGCTCGCCCTCGGCCGACTTCTCGTTCGCGCCTCCGAGCCCCCTCGTGGGCCAGACCGTGACCTTCTCGGACCTGTCCGCGGGAACACCGACCTCCTGGTCGTGGGATTTCGGCGACGGCGCAACCGAAACGTCGCAAACAGCGACGCACGCCTACGGGTCCGAGGGCACCTACAACGTTACGTTGACCGTGACCAATGCGAACGGCTCGAACTCCCTCACGAAGCCGGTTTCCGTCGTGGGCCCGGCGAAGCGCTCCGTCACGGTGCCAGTGGCAGGTCACGTACTCGGATTGAGCGGCACGCTCTTCGTCAGCGACGTCGAGATCGAAAACCCCAACCCGGATCCCGTCACGGCCGATCTCTTTTCTATCCGGCCGGAAGCGACCCGCCGAGCCAGGTGTCTCTGACGCTCGCGCCGCTCGAGACGCGATTCCTTCCCGACGTCGTCGCGAGCCAGTTCGGTGTGACCGATGTGTTCGGCGACCTGCGCCTCGATACGACGGGCGGTCCGGCGCCGATCCTGCGCATGACCTCGCGCACTTACGGCCAGCAGGGCAGTCGTCGATTCGGCACGGCGATCTCGGGCTTCGGTGACGCGCCAGCGAGCGACTCATCACGCTTCGTCACGGGCCTCAACCAGAGCTCGGACTACCGCGCGGCGCTCGGCGTCGTCAACACGGACGACAAGAGTCAGGACTTTTCGATCACGCTGCGGGGCCCGGACGGCGCGATCCTCGCCGAGAGTCCCGCCGTCACGCTTCCCGCGAGCGGGCAATGGCAGGTCGGCATCGCCACGCTCTTTCCTTCGATTGAGGGCTCCGGGTTGACGGCGGAGTTTCAGTCGCCCCCGGGGTCCAGGGGGCCGTTTGCCTACGGCACGATGGTCGACAACCGCTCGGGCGACCTTACCTATTACCCCTCGAGCGCCTCATCCACCACGGTGTATCTGCCCGTGATCTCCCGAGTGACGGGCCTCGACTCGGCTCTGTTCCAGAGTGAGCTGAGCCTTTTCAACGCGTCCGACTCCTCTTCGGACGTCGTTCTCACGTTCCTCGAGAGGGAGCGGGACAACACCGTCGGAGCACCGACGGTCTCCGCCACTCTCGGTCCGCGCGAGACGCGGTTCGTCCCCGACGCGCTTCAGGTCCTCTTCGGCCTTTCGCAGACCTACGGCGCACTCAAGGTCGAGTCCGCCAACCCGCTCGTGGTTTCCGCCCGCATCTATGCCACGTCGAAGGCAACGCAGGGCACGGTGGGAGAGCAGATCTGCCCGGTCGCGCCCGGCGGCTTCGTGACACGGGCCTCGATCCTCGGACTTCGCCAGGACGACGCCTCCCGCTCCAACGTGGGCCTGTTCAATCCCGGACCGGCAGCTGTCAATGTGACACTCACGCTGCGACGGCCGAGCGGGGAGGTCCTGGGCACCATCGCCGCGGCTCTACCCCCGTATGGCCTCACCCAGCGCAGCCTCGCGGTTCTCTTCCCGTCGGTCCAGTTCCCACCCGGGGAGCCGCTCACGCTCGCGATTGATGCCGGATCCTCCCCCGTCGCCGCCTATGGAATCGTCGTCGACAACGCCACTCAGGATCTGACCGCCTCGCCGGCGCTGCCGTAGAGGTTCGAGGAACAAATCCGGAACAAATCCGGAACTTTGAGTGAGAACATCGGGCTCAAGAATCCGAACTCTGAGGACGCCGTGAGAGAGAGCGCAATCCCATCCGTCCTTGGCCTGCTCGTGGCAAACGGTCTTGCCGCAGCGGTGGGAGCGCCGCCCGCCACGACCGGGCGAATCGCTCGCATTCAGGTTCCCTTCGTAGAGAACGCGGGCCAGCTGCCGGTGGACGTGGCGTTCTCGGCGGAGACTCTCTTCGGAACTGTCGCCGTGACGCGCGGCGGCCGACTCGCATATACCCTGAGAGCCACGCCATCCGCCGCGACAACCCTGGCGGAGAGCTTTGCCGGCGGTCGCACTTGTCCGACAGCAGGGCCTCCTGCGGCGACGAGGCTCAGCGCCTTTCGCGGCGCCGATCCGAAGAGCTGGCGCAGCGGCCTTCCGACGTTCGAAGAGGTGCGCCTTGGAGAGGTCTGGCCCGGCGTTTCCGTCGCTCTGCGCGCGCACGCGCGCACCGTCGAGAAGGTCTTCACGCTCGCTCCCCGGGCCAGCGCCCGGCGTATTCGGATTCGGGTGGACGGAGCCAACTCGCTTCGAGTCGAGCCGGACGGCGCCCTGGCAGTCGGCACGGCCGGCGGCCAGATCCACTTTGCCGCTCCGCTGGCTTACCAGGAGCATGGGGGTGCGCGCCGGCCCGTCCCCGTTTCCTATGCCCTCCGAGGCAGAACGTATGGCTTTCGTCTGGGGCGATTCGATCCCGCCAGCCCGGTGATCATCGACCCCGTCCTCCAGGCCACCTACCTCGGCGGCGCCGACGCCGACTCGATCGCCGCGATGGCGATCGACCCGTCGACGGGCGACGTGCTCGTCGCCGGTAGCACCTACTCGGCGAACTTTCCGGGGACCTCCGGAGGAGCGCAGGGCGGCAAGGCCGTGCCTCTCTCCGGATTCGTCGCGAGGTTCGACGCAACGCTCGAGACGCTGCGCCAGGCGACCCTCCTCGGCGGCTCGGCGAGCGACGAAATCGTAGGTCTCGCGGTGCATCCTGCAAACGGCGACGTCTACGTCACGGGATTCACCTCGTCCTCGGACCTTCCGGGCGCGCTCGAGGGCGCCGAACCGACGTACGCCGGGGGAGGCGACGGATTCGTGGCGCGCTTCGACGCGAGCCTCACCAAGCTTCTCGGCGCAACCTACCTCGGCGGCGCGAACATCGATCGGACCACCGGGATCGCCGTTCATCCCTCCACGGGCAAGATCTACGTCGTTGGGAACACGTCTTCCACCGACTTCCCGGGCACGATGGGGGGCGCCGCGGCCGACCCGAACGACACGTTCATCGCGCGGCTCGACCCGGAGCTCGCACACATCGAACAGGCGACGTACTTCGGCAGTGGCGCCCCGGACATCATCCACGCCTTGACGATCCATCCCCGCAGCGGCGAGGTCCTCATCGGCGGCCAAACTCTCGGCGGCGACCTGCCGGCGACCGATGGGGGTGCAAACCCCGGACAGCCGGGAAACGGCAACTGGGACGCGTTCGTCGCGCGCATCGATCCGGCCCTCACGCGATTTCTGCAAACGACCTATCTCGGTGGGTCCGGTGGTGACGATGTGCGCGCGATAGACGTCGACCCGAAAAACGGCGACATTCTCGTCGCCGGCTGGACGAACTGGACCGACTTTCCGGCGAGCCAGAACGGCGCTCAGCCAGCATCGGTCGGCCCCGGTGACGGCTTTGTCGTGCGCTTCAACGCCCCCCTCACGACGCTCCTCGCGGCGACCTACGTCGGAGGCTCGGGCGACGATTACGCGTGGGCTCTCGCGATCGACCCGGGAACCGGCGACGTCTTCGTGACCGGCGAGACGTTCTCGACCGACCTTCCGGGCACAGCCGGGGGCACTCAGCCGGAGGCGGCGGGCCGCGACGAAGCCTTCGTCGCGCGGCTCGACCCGATGCTGAGCCGGTGGATCCAGGTGACCTACCTCGGCGGCTCCGGCGATGACACGTCGATTGCGGTTTCCGTAAATCCCGGGACGGGTGAGGTCCTCGTCGCGGGATCGACCTCGTCCATCGACCTCCCGGGGACCTTGGGCGCAGTACAGCCACGGTATGCGGGCGGCTCCGAATTCTTCGGCGGCGACGGCTGGATCGCCCGCCTGACGCCGAGCCTCAACGAAGCTGGTTCGCCGTGCGAAACCGTTTCGCAGGACCCCTGCTTGAACGGCAGGGCGCCCGTGAGCCTGTCGGTTCCACAGCATGCCCCGCGCACGGCGACACGGCTCCCAGGTGGCGGCGGGTCCGTCTCTTCCCTGCCACAGGAGTGAACCGATGACACAGCCCTGGGATCGAAAGCGCGCCGCGCACCTCCATCGCCGGGCCGGCTTCAGCGGCACACCTCAGGAGCTCGACGAGGCCGTCTCGCTCGGGCGGGAAGGCGCGGTTTCACGGCTGGTCGACTACGACACGATCTCCACCGCCGAGCTCGAGGCCAATCTCGGTCTCTGGGGATTCGACCTCGACGGTTACCAGGACGTCCCGTTCGACCGGTTCAATCAGCTCCTGCGATGGTGGTTTCTGCGGATGCAGTACACGCCACGCCCCCTCGAAGAGAAAATGACTCTGTTCTGGCACAACCACTTCGCCACTTCGATCTCCAAGGTCGGGGATTCCCAGCTCATGTACGCGCAGAACCAGATCTTCCGGGAGCTCGCCATGGGCAAGTTCGGCGACCTCTTGCTCGCCGTCTCCAAGGACCCGGCCATGCTGATCTGGCTCGACAACGCCACCAATGTCAAGGACGCCCCCAACGAGAACTTCGCCCGCGAAGTGATGGAGCTCTTCACGATGGGGGTCGGACACTACACGCAGCAGGACGTGAAGGAGGCGGCGCGCGCCTTCACGGGTTGGACGGTGGACGCGGCCAACCACAACCGCTTCCTCTTCACGCCCAGGATTCACGACTACGGGGTCAAGGGGTTTCTCGGAAAGTACGGCACCTGGTTCGGCGAGGACATCGTCACGATGCTCGCGGAGCGGCCCGAGACCGCCGCCTTCATGACGGTCAAGCTGGCTCGATTTTTCGTCGGCGCCGATCCGACTCCCTCCCTTGCGGCCAGTCTTCAGGCCACGTATCTCTCGACAGACGGGGACATCCGCGAGATCGTCCGCCTGATCCTTCTCTCCGAGGAGTTCGACGCCGCGGCCGACAACGCGGAAGTGATCAAGACGCCCGTCGAGTTCGTGGTCGGGATGAACCGCTCCCTCGGCCTCCTGCCCGACTACTCAGGCGATTACGGCTGGATCGAGCAGATGGGTATGGCGCTCTTTCGACCTCCCAACGTGGCCGGCTGGCCCGGCGGGCGCACCTGGATTCACACCGCGGCCTACCTGTGGCGAATCAATTTCGCCATGAATCACGCGACGTTCCCCTCACCGTGGGGCGACGTCTACCGTTTCGACATCAGCCGCTTCTTCGAGAACCGCAACTTCGCGAGCGCCGACGAGTTGATCGTTTTCATCGCAGACCGCCTGAGCCTGTCCCGATTGTCGGACACCCTGCGCGATGCCGTGCGCAACTTCCTCGCTCTCTCCGGAGACCCGTTCGTCTGGACCCCGGCCTCCTACGGCTTCGGCCGGGGAGCCCTCTTTCTCATGATGTCGAGCCCCGAGTACCAGCTCCAGTAGGAGGCGCCATGGCGATCGATCGCCGGACTCTCATCACGCGATCCTGCATGACTGCCGCGTCCCTCGCGGCAGTGCCCCGTTGGGTGGCCGCAGGAGTCTTTCGAGACCGCCGCGAGCGCCTCGCAGGTGCGGCCCCGACGGATACCGTGCTCGTGGTCATCGACCTCGGAGGAGGAAACGACGGTCTCAACACGATCGTTCCTTTCTCGGACCCGGAGTACTCCCGCGCCCGGCCTCGCATCCGGCTCGAGGGGTCGCAGCTGCTGCCGATCGAGCCTGGAAAGACGGGTCTGCATGCGAGTCTTCCGCATCTCCACGGCTATCTCGAGTCCGGAAAGCTCGCCATCGTCCAGGGCGTGGGGTATCCCGGCCAAAACATGTCGCATTTCGTCTCTGACGACATCTGGGAGAAGGCGGTCCTCGAGCCCGATCAGGAAGCAAGAGGCTGGCTCGGGCGCACGCTCGATCAGCTCTACCGGGATCAGACCGATAAGATCCATGCGATTGCCGCAAGCGGCGACGTCCCGGCCCTTCACGGCCGTTTCGTGACGACGCCCGTGCTCACCGACCCGAGCGGCTTCTCCTACCCCCAGGGTGATCCGAGTTTGACGGCGGGCCTTCGCGCCCTCTTTCAGCCCGCGGGCCCTGTCGAGCGCGACTACGTGGGCCACATCGGGGAGGCGGCTCTCGCCGACGCCGACGCCCTGCAATCGGCCTTCGCCGCCTACAACTCGACGGTCGCCTATCCCGAGAACAGCGGCCTCGCCGCGAGTCTGCGTCTGACGGCCACGGTTCTCTTCGCCGACCTGGGGCCCCGCATCTTCTTCGTGTCGCAGGGCAGCTACGATACGCACGACGGCCAGCTCGGTGCCCAGGAGTCGCTCTTTTCGGAGCTGGATCAGTCGCTCGATGCCTTCTACCGCGACCTCATCGAGCACGGCCACGATCAGCGGGTCGTCGTCATGACGTACTCCGAATTCGGCAGGCGAGTCGAAGACAACGGAAGCGGCGGAACCGATCACGGCACCGCCGCGCCCATGTTCGTCTTCGGCTCGCGCGTCAAGGGGGGCCTTTATGGAACACCTCCATCGCTGACGGACCTCGATCCGGACGGCAACCTGAAGTTCGCGATCGACTTCCGGCAGGTCTACGCCACGATCCTCGCCAACTGGATCGACACCGATCCGTCTCCAGTCCTTGGCTCCTTCCCGACGCTCGCCTTCGTGTGAGACAGACGATCTCTCCGGGGCGAGCCATCGCGGTCGGCCTCCTCGCCGTCCTGGCTGCCTCGGCCCTGAAGGCTGCCGAGACGCGGCTCGTTCTGCCCGTCGCGGCCTCCGTCCACGGCGCCAATGGGACCTTCTTCCACACCGATCTGCGAGTGCTGAACCTCTCCTTCGTTTCCGCAGTCAGCGTCCAGGCCATTTACCACTGCCGCGGAGGCGGAGCGTGCGCAACGGTGACCAAGACCTTCTCCGTCGCGCCGCGCCAGAACCTGGCGCTCGACGACGCCGTTCCTTCTCTCTTCGGCGCAGCCGAGACGGGCGGAGCGATCGAACTTCTGTACGACGACACGACGGGTCCTCTGTTCGTCAGCTCTCGTCTCTACAGTCCGCAATCGCCGTTGCCGACCTACGGTGCTTCGGTCCCCGCGCGCCGAAGCGAGGAGGCGTGCACACGCTGCGTCTTCAACCAGATCGCCCTTTCGGCCGACCTCGCTTCCGGCTTTCGAACGAACGCCGGCGGGTACAACCGGGGCTCGACCACCCTCACCGCCGTTTACAGCTTGAAGCGCTCGGACGGCGCGACGCTCGATACGGCCTCGCGCGTGATCGGACCCGGGGAGTTCTTCCAGTTCGACGGCACGATCGGCGACGCGGTAGGCGTTACGGGCGTCACGGACACAAACCTGTATCTGTCCGTCGCCGCAGACGCGCCATTTTTCCCGTGGGCGGTCGTCATCGACAATCAGAGCGGAGACCTCGTCTTTGCCGAGCCGGCCCCCGACCTGGCGCCTCCCGAGGCAGTTCCCCTGCTCGTCACACTTACCCGTTACCAGTTCTCTCCGGGCGGACCGGACGGTCCGCCCATCACGCTGCAGGCCGGCACGACCTACACGCTCACCTTCCACTCGACCGACGTCGAGCACGGCGTCTCCTCGATCCCCGTTCTCGGAATCGCCGGCGCGGTCGTCGCTCCCGGCGCCGACTACGTCGTGACGGTCACGCCATCGCCCGCGCAGCGGGGCCGGTATACCTTCGCCTGCACCCGGGTCTGCGGCGCCGGCCACGGCGGCATGTACGCGGCAATCGAGGTGCAGTAGCCTCTCGGCCGAACGAATTCCGAACGAATCCGGAACCCTCCATGGAGATTCGATGTCTCCAGGCCTGAAATCGTGAGCCGACCGAGAAGGAGAGGCCCATGATTGCCACCATTCGTTCGATTGAAACGCGCTGGGCGGCGTCGATCTGCCTCGTGTTCATGGCATCGGGTGCGGCTGCGCAAACCTACGACGTGGTCCATCAATTCGCGGCGAGCGGCGCTCCCCAGAGCAGGCTGATCCTCGCGACCGACGGTTACTTCTACGGGACCACGCGAGCGGGCGGCCCGCGCGGCGTGGGCACGATCTTCCGGATGGACTCTTCGGGCGCCGTCACGACCATGCACTCCTTCGACCATACGGATGGTGCCCTGCCGGATGCCGCGCTGCTGCAGGCGGACGACGGCAACTTCTACGGAACGGCCAGCCAGGGCGGGACGAGCAACGTCGGCACGGTCTTCAAGATGGACGCGACCGGCCACGTTACAGTGCTTCATCACTTCGGCAGCGCTGCCGGCGACGGAGCCAACCCCGAGGCGCCCCTCATTCGGGATGGCACCGACTTCTACGGCACGACGTTCGGCGGTGGCCCGGTCGGTAACGGAACCATCTTCAGGATGGACGCGACGGGTAGCGTGACCGTGCTTCACAGCTTTGCGGGAGGCGACGGGGCTCACCCGTACGCCGCGCTCGTCAAGGCTCGGAACGGCTACTTCTATGGAACGACCAGCGCGGGCGGCACCGGTTTCGGAACCGTGTTCAAGATGGACGCGGCCGGCAACGTGAGCACGATTCACGCCTTCACGATTGCGGAAGGCGGCAACCCGCGAGCCGCCCTCGTCGAGATCGCGAGGGGGCACGACGCTCTCTATGGCACGACGACGTCTCACACGCGCCGATTCTGCAAGATCACCTTGTTTTGCAAGGGCCACTGCTCCAGATTGGGTTGTTTTTCCGTCGTCACCGTTCCGGGAAACGTTTTCAGGGTCGATTCGGAGGGTTCATTCAGCATCCTCCATACCTTTCTCGCTGGAGAAGGAACGGGGGCCTATGGCGGTCTCGTCGAGGCTTCCTCCGAAGTCTTCTACGGCACGATGGCTTTGGGCGGGCCGAGCGCCGGAACGGTCTTCCGACTGGATGGAAACCTGACCACCCTCCACAGCTTCACCGGCCCCGACGGCGCCAATCCCTATGCCGGCCTTCTCAAGGCCGCCGACGGCAACTTCTACGGGACGACCTCGGCAGGCGGCGCGAGCGGCATCGGAACGATCTTCAAGATGGATGCATCGGGCACGCTGACGAGCCTCCACAGCTTCGCGTACACCGACGGCTCGAACCCGCAGGCGCCCCTGATCCAGGCGCCGGACGGCGCTTTCTACGGCACGACGAGTGGCGGCGGCGATTCGAATCACGGCACGATCTTCAAGATCGACGCCCCCGGAGCGCTCTCGACCCTTCACGGCTTCACGGGCGCCGACGGCGCAAACCCGTCGGCCGCGCTCCTGCGTGCGGTCGACGGCTTCTTTTACGGCACGGCGCTCAATGGCGGCGCGAACGGGTACGGCGCCATCTTCAAGGCAGACTCCTCGGGGAACCTGACCACCCTTCACAGCTTCGACAACACGGACGGCGCCCACCCCGCGGCCGCACTCATCCAGGATCCCAAGGGCGACTTCCTGGGAACGACCCAGGGAGCCAGCACCCCTGGCAATCCCACGTACGGCACGATCTTCCAGGTCGACTCGTTCGGTGCGCTCACCGGTCTCTACAGCTTCAACGGCCCGGACGGAAGCGGCCCGAATGCGACCCTCCTTCGGGACTCCGGGGGCAACCTCTTCGGGACGACCGGGAGCGGAGGGACGAATAGCCTCGGCACCGTCTTCAAGCTCGACTCGTCGCACGCCCTGGCGACGCTTTACAACTTCGCCGGTGCAGATGGCGCCAACCCCGAAGGGCCGCTACTCTCGGATAGCGCAGGCAACCTCTATGGGGAAACATCCGGCACGAGCGACGTCGGCTATGGCTCTGTCTTCAAGCTCGACTCCTCGGGCACGGTCACCACAGTTCACGGCTTCTCCTACGCGGACGGCTCCGGCCCACGCGGCTCGCTCGTCAGGGACGGCTCGGGCAATTTCTACGGGACGGCTTACCAGGGGGGCGCCAACGGCAGCGGCTCGGTCTTCAAAATTTCGTCGGACGGCTCGACATTCTCGACGCTCCACAGCTTCTCGTATGCCGACGGCGCGAACCCCGCCGCTGGCCTCCTGCTCGCGAGCGACGGGTCGCTTTGGGGCACGGCGTCCTCGGGAGGGCTGGACGGCGGAGGCGGAGTCGTCTTTCGGGTGATCCGCGGTCCTGCATCCTTCGACATCACGGCGGTTGCACCGACCTCCGGCCCCGCGACGGGAGGCACTCCGGTGACCATCGCCGGCACGAACTTCAAGCCTAGCGCCCGAGTGATGATCGGCAGTGCGCCCGCTCTCGCCACGCCGCAGGTCGACGGCGCGACTTCGTTACGCACGAGCGCACCTCCGCTTTCTCCCGGAACGCTCAACGACGCCACCGTCATCAACGCGGACGCCTCGTTCGGAACCGGCAAGGCGCTCTGGTTCGCCGACTTCCTCGACGTGCCGAGTTGGGATGGCTTTCACGCGGCCGTCGAGAAGTTGGTCCGGCTCGGCATCACGAGTGGCTGTGGTAACGGTTACTACTGCCGGGACAGTGCGGTCACCCGAGCCCAGATGGCCGTGCTCCTGCTGACTGCCATGCATGGTCCTGCCTTCACGCCCCCGGCGTGCACCGGAATCTTCATGGACGTCGCATGCAGCCCGGACAAGGCCTTCGCCGCCGACTGGATCGAGGAACTGTACGGGGAAGGCATCACCGGCGGCTGCTCCAACAGTCCGCTCCTGTTTTGCCCCGACGCTTCGTTGACCCGCGCCCAGATGGCGGTGCTCCTGCTCGTGGCCAAACACGGTGTGGGCTACGCGCCTCCGGCGTGCACCGGTATCTTCGCCGACGTGGCGTGCGCGCCCGTCAAGGACTTCGCCGTGGACTGGATCGAGCGGCTCTACACGGAGGGAATCACGGGCGGCTGTCTCGACAGTCCGCACGAGTACTGCCCGACCGATCCGGCCACGCGCGGTCAGTTGGCGGTCTTCCTGGTGGCTACGTTCGGGCTCCCGTAATACGAGCGCGCCGCGACGTCGCGCCGCAGCGTTTCCCAGTAGGCTCCGCCCCGTTTCCCGTGCCATGATCTGGCTCAATGACGGGAGAGCAGCGACCGGTGCCCCTCTCGCGACCTCTGCTCAGGGCATTCCGTGTCGGCTAAGGCTCCACCGGGCTCGCTGCGGCAGGAGCTCGCGCGCTGGCCGGCCATGGTGGTCGGCCATCCGTGGCTGATCGCCCTCTTCTGGGCAGTCGTGGCCGTCATCCTGCTCCCCGCGGCCCGCAACGTCGAGAGCCGCCTGGAAGTCGCCGCGCGAATGCCATCGGGACAGGCGCAGGCCGTCCACGACGAGCTCGGCCGGCGCTTCCGTTCGCCTTTCACCGACCGCGTCCTTCTCGTCATCGAAGGGCTTCCCGGGCCCGACACTGCGGAGGGGCGCAAGGTGCTCGAGACGATCGTTTCCGCGCTCAAGGAGACCCCCGGTGTTGCGGGCACGGTGTCCGCGCTCGACGCGAAGGACCCCATCTTCACCGGGCGCGATGGCGGGATGATGGTCATCGTGGGGCTCGACCCGGGATCGCGGCCGGTCGAGGATCTGCTGCCGAACCTGCGCGAGGCGAGTGGAGCCCTGACGGCTCGCCTGCTTCCGTCGTATCCGCAGATCTGGCTCGGCTGGACGGGCGAAGCGCCCATCAACTTCGACCTCCGGATCGCGAGCGCCGAGGACGCCCGCTCTGCCGAGACCCGGGTTCTTCCCTTCACGCTTCTCCTGCTTCTGCTCGCCTTTGGAAGCGTGGTCGCCTCCGTGCTCCCGCTCGGCGTCGGCGTGCTCTCGATCGCCTTTTCGCTCGGAGTGGCCGCCTTTCTCACGCGCTTCTTCACGATTTCCATTCTGATCCAGAGCCTGTCGTCCATGATCGGCCTCGGCCTCGGCATCGATTACGCGCTTCTGACCGTCAGTCGGTTCCGCGAGTCCATGGCGTCCGGCCGTGGGTCCCGCGCCGCGGCGGAGGAGACGGCCCGGCGAGCCGGTTGGACGCTCCTGCTGTCCGCGTTTCCGGTCTCGATCGGTTTTGGCGCCCTCCTGATGATCCCGCTCTCGGAGCTGCGTTCCGTGGGCCTTTCCGGCCTGCTCGTCACGCTCTTCGCGCTGCTGCTCTCCGTGACTCTCCTGCCCGCCGTTCTCGGAAAGCTCGGGTGGCGCATCGACGCGCTGCGTTTGATTCCGGCGCGCAAGTCTCGAGCCGCAGCCGGCTCCGAGGCCTGGAGGCGCTGGGGAAAGCGCGTGACGGCGCGCCCTCTGCTCGCTCTGACTCTCACGAGCGCTCCCCTTCTGTTTCTTGCCGCACAGGGAGCCCGCCTCGATTCCGGCATGCCGGGCGGCGACTGGCTGCCCCAGGGGTCGGAGTCCGTCCGCGCCTACCATCACCTGGACGCGATGGGGCGCTCGAACGTCATCCACTCTCTGCGCATCGTGCTCGATCTTCCCAGGGGCCTGCGGCTCGACCACCCGAAGGGCTGGGCAGCCGCCGTGCGCCTCTACGATGCCCTGCGCCAGGACGGCCGCGTCGAAAGGGTCCAGTGTCTCCCCGCGCTGCTCAGCACGCCCGATGGCCTGTCGCTGCTGCCGCTGCTGCCGCAGGGGATTCGGCGAACCCTCGAGGCCGGCGACGGAAGCGCTGCTCTCTTCGAGGTTATCCCTGCCGCCAGCCTGACGCCGCGAGAACAGGAACGCTTTGCACGCGAGCTGAGGAAGTGGTCTGCGCCGCAGGTCACGGGGCTTCCCGGAACGCTCATGCGCACGGGAGGCCGCCCCGCCTTCGACGCCGACTACGAAGACACCATCGCCCGACACTTTCGCCGTGTGATCCTTCTCGTCGTGGGTTGGACCTTCCTCGCCCTCTTCGCCGGCTTCCGCTCGCTCCTCGTCGCCATCAAGGCGGTCATCCTCAATCTCCTCTCGGTCGGCGCGTCCTTCGGGGCGCTCGTTCTGGTGTTTCAGGAGGGGCACGGTGCGCACTGGCTGGGCCTGGCCGGGCCGACGGGCAGCGTCTTCCCCATCATTCCCGTGCTCGTCTTCTGCATCGTCTTCGGCCTGTCCATGGACTACGAGGTCATCCTCGTCGCCCGCGTGGCCGAGGCGCGCCGCAGCGGCCTCGGCGAATCGGCGGCGATCGCCGAGGGTCTCGCGCGCACCGCGACCGTGATCACGAGCGCAGCCGCCATCATGGTCGTCGTGTTCTTCGGCTTCACGCTCGGCAAGTTCCTGCCGATCAAAATGCTGGGTTTCGCGCTTGCGGTGGCGGTATTGATCGACGCCGTCGCCGTCCGCATGGTCATCGGGCCCGCGCTTCTGCGCCTGGCGGGCCGCTGGAACTGGTGGCCCGGCGGGCTGCGGTAGCACCGACCGGCCGGAACGCGAGCTCCGCGAAAGGCCAGGCCCTTCGCGGGGCTACGCCCGGCGGCCGCGAACGGTCATCACGGGACAGGGAGCGGTCGCCACGATCCGCGACGCGACACTGCCAATGAGCGCCCCGGCCATTCCCGTGCGCCCGTGCGTCCCGACCACGATGAGGTCTGCCTTCTTCGAACGCGCCGCGCGGGCGATGGCTTCGTGCGCCGGCATGCCGGAGAGCAGCATCGCCCTCGCGCGAACACCCGCCTTGCGGGCACGCGCGACGAGGGCCCGCAGATGCTTGTCCGCATCGGCGCGGATCTCGGCTTCCATTTCCCGGTAGGCCCACCGCACGGCCTGCGCCTGCGCGAGCGACGGAACGACGTGCACGATGAGGACCGGCGCCCCCGTTGCGCGGGCCAGGTCGAGACCACGCTTCCAGGCGGCGCCGGAAGACGGCGAGAAATCCGTTGCGAGAAGTATGTGCCGGAAGGCTTTCATGGAGTCTCCTTTCCTTCGAGGCGGGTCAACGCCGTGCGTACTCTACGGCAGTCCGCGCTCGGCTGGTCGTTCCAGCCGTTCGGACCCCCAATCGCCCGGCGGACGGCGACGGACGAGGTCTCGTTCTCAGAACGAGATCTGAGCTCCGAATCGAGCCACCCGCGGGCTCTGGATCTCGAAGATGTCGTTCGTGTTGCCGAGACCGAGACGGCTCTGGCGCTGGAGGATCGTCCCGCTGTTCGGAACGTTGAAGCAGGCAGCCGTCAGGGCCATCGTCCCCGAGCCGAAGATCCGAACGACGTAGCCGACCTGCATGTCGACCTCGAAAACGCTGCCGTACCGCTGACTCCCGACGGGTACCACCGAGACACTCCGGACCCGCCCATCCACGG
The DNA here is from genome assembly GCA_963811425.1 of uncultured Acidobacteriota bacterium. Lineage (GTDB taxonomy): Bacteria > Acidobacteriota > Thermoanaerobaculia > UBA5066 > Gp7-AA6 > DAHUXD01. Next base: position 90,366 of record CAWERV010000019.1, on the reverse strand, counting down.
CCCCGCCGACGTTCCGGAACCAGTCGATCGGATAGCCCTGGTGCCCGTAAACGTTGGCGGCGATGGTGAAGTTGTACGGCAGCTGATACAACCCGTTGACCGCAAACTGCCACTTCGCGTTGAGGTACACCGAACCGCGAAACCCTGGCTCTGCCACGAGATCGTCATTGCGACAATTCTGGGTCGCAAGGTTGGTCGGATCGATGCACCCGCCGGCAGCCAGGTGCTGCACGTTGTCGTTGTAGACGAAGCTGCCGCGGGCCATCCATCTGTTGGACAGCCTCTTGGTGAAAACGAGCTCCACGCCACTGTAGGTCTCGTTGTAGTCGCCGCGGTTGAAGGTGTACGAGCCCGACGGGGCGGAACAGCTCTCGTCCGGCGTACCCACGTCGCTGCACAAGCCCAGTCTCTCGAGGACGCTCTGCTTGATCTGATACACCGGCGCGCTGTACGGCTGTCCGTTCGGAAGGGTTCCCGTCACGGTCGTGTACTGCTCGTAGTCGTTCGTGTTGAGCACCTGGCCGGTCGTCGGGTCGTAGACATGCACCGGGGAATAGAGCTGGCCGGTGGCCTTGCGGTAGGTGTAATTGACGCCGATCGCGAAATTCGGCGACAGCTCGTGGTCGAATCCCGCGATGATCTCCCGGGTGGCCGGCGCGTTGAGCCTCCGACTAAGGCCGTTGGTCACTTGGATCGGGTCGCCGGGGTTCGCATCGTTCCGGTTGAAGGAAAACTGGAAGTCGTTCAGGTCGACTTCGGATGGTTGAACGAGGTTGTCGTGGTTCGCGTCGTTCCAGCCGTACCAGGCGTAGGAGGCGCCGAACACCGGGCTGGGGATCGAAACGGTGTTGGTGCCGAGTGCGTCCGCAAACTGGGCGTAGCTTGCCTTCAAGACCGTCGTGCGGTTCTGGCCGAGCGCGTAGGTGACGCCGAACCGCGGCTGCCAGTTGTTCCACTCGAAATCCTTCGGCCGACCGGGATAGTTCAACGCCGGCATCACGCCGGGGAAGGTCGGGTTGGCGGGAATGGCGCTCGGCCGGTTGAAGCCGTATTGCTCATCCCAGCGCACACCCAGGTTGACCGTCAGCCGGTCCAGCGTGATCGTGTCTCCGAGGTAAACGCTGTAGTACTTGGCCTCCACGCTCGCTGAACCGTTGCGGGTGATGACGGCGCAGGGCACCACCGTGTCGCCGCTGCAGTCGGTGAGATCTCCGTTGGTCTGCAACGCCAATGATGGATCGGCGCTGGGACCGAAGGCGGGCCAGGCCGTCAACGAGCGTACCTGCGCGTTGAGATAGCTGAACCCCGCCTTGAGCTCATGCCCCAGGTCCCCGGTGCTGAAAAAGTACGAAGCGTCGAACTTGGCCTGGCGCTGCGGGCGCGGCGACGAATAGAACAAGTACGAGTTGTGCCAGACGGCGTCGGCGTCGTAAAAAACCTGCTTCCCTAGCCCGCCCTCCGGGGTCAGAGTGAAATCGCCGTTCGAGCCATTGTACTGGGCCGACGCAAAGAGGCTCGACGAGAAGACCTGCGAATCTTCGAACTTCCAGTCGTGGTTGGGGAGGCTCGTGTCCCACGTCGTCGGCTGCGGTCGGGTCGGGTCGGCCCCGCGGCCGAAGACGAGCTTGTTGCTGCCGAGGTACCAGGCGTTGAACGAGTTGGAGGCGATGATCTGGGCGTTCAGTTTGCCGTTGAGGTCCTCCAGCGTCGTGTCGTTCCTCTCACCCCCCGGCTCGGCCCCCAGAACGGTCAGATTGATCTGATCCCGGCCGTAGGCCCCCCAGAGCCAGAGATGATCCTGGACGAGCGGTCCGCCCAGTTCCGCGCCGAAGTCCTGGATGTTGTCGATGTGGTTGCCCTGGCCGACCGTCAGCTTCTCCTCCGTCGTGAGGTTGTTCGACTCGAGCTTGTCGCTCGCGGCGAACAGACGCGCGCTTCCATGCACCTCGTTGGTGCCGCGCTTGGTCACCATCGAGATATGCGCGTTCGCGCCCTGGATCGAGGGGTCGGATCCGCCCGTGATGATGCTCATTTCCTGAAAAGAATCGAAATCGTAGTAGACGGACGTCCCGATGGCGCCCGACATATCGGTCGTGTTGACCCCGTCGACGGTGAACGTGCCGCCGAAAGATCCCTTGCTCGTGAAACCCGACTGCTGGCCGCTCTCGCTGCCTCCGACGTTGACCCGGTCGATCAGGACGCCCGGAACTCCCTGAAGAATGACCCACGGATCGCGCGCCGTCGGGATGTCCTGGAGCTCTGCATAGGAAATCGACGCCCCGGTCGCCACACCGCGCGTGTCGACCACCGGCGCCTCGCTCGTCACGGTCACCGTGGCCGCAACGGTCGAAATCTTCATCGCGATGGTCAGCTCGGTGTCCCTCCCGACGGCAACGGTGATGTTCGATCGGTCGACCGTCGCAAAACCCTCGCGCACGACCACGAGGGTGTAGACACCGGGCGAGAGCCGCAGGAAGTGAAACTCGCCGAGCGCATCGGTGAGGATCGTCTGCGCGGCACCCGGGCCGCTCTGCGTTACGGAGGCACCGGGGAGCACGCCGCCCTGCTCATCGACGACTTTGCCGTGGATCCCACCGGTGGTCTCGCCATACTGGGCAGACATCGGGAGCGCGAGGAGGAGCCCGGCGGCGGCCATTGCCGCGACTACGGTCACGCGGTGCCGAGCCTGCATTTCTGATGACCTCCCGAAAAAGGGGGCCTATTTCCAGGAGAAAACGCTGCCATTACGCTGTCACAGCCAGCGTCGGGAATGCAATACGATCGGCACGACCGGAGGGGGGCGGGCGCGACTCCGGGTTTATGATGATGCCGTCGAGGCTCGCCGCCAGGGGGCGCGCATGAAGACGTCGATTCAGTTCCGGCTCAACGGAAAGGCGACCACGGTTCAGACCGATGGCGAGCGCCTGTTGCTCTGGGTGCTGCGCACCGACCTCGACCTGACCGGCGCGAAGTACGGCTGCGGGATCGGCGAGTGCGGCGCGTGCACGGTGCTGGTCGACCGGCAAGCCGTCCTCGCCTGCCAGACGCCGGTCAAGCTCGTCGAGGGCACGGAGGTCGTGACGATCGAAGGCCTCGCGCGCGACGGCAAGCTCCATCCGCTCCAACAGGCCTTTCTCGAGCATGGCGGATTCCAGTGCGGCTATTGCACGCCCGGGATGATCATGAGCGCCTGCTCCCTGCTCAACCGCGAGCCGCGGCCCTCGCACGCGGCGATCGTCAAGGGGATGGAGGGCAACCTCTGCCGCTGCGGTGCGCACCAGAGGATCGTCGCGGCGATCGAAGCGGCCTCCCGGGCCCCAAAGGGCGCGTCATGAGCGACGCCGCGCGGATCGACCGGCGGCGGTTCTTCCAGCTCACGGGGGGAGGCATCGCAGTCTTCGTCAGCCTGGGGCCGTCGGCCCTCTTCGCGCAGGAATCGCGAGAGGATTTCAACGCGTACCTGCTCATCGGCAAGGACGGCCGTGTGACCGTCTTCTCGGGAAAGATCGAGATGGGACAGGGCGTGATGACCTCGCAGGCGCAGATGGTGGCCGAGGAACTCGGTGTCGCCCTGGAGTCCATCGACATGGTTCTCGGAGACACCGACCGCTGCCCGTTCGACCCGGGAACGTTCGGCTCGCTGACGACGCGCATGTTCGGCCCCGCCCTGCGCGCAGCCGCGGCGGAGGCCCGTCTCGTCCTGGTCCGGCTGGCCTCGAAGAAGCTCGGCGTGGCGCCGGAACGGCTCGCCGTCGAAAACGGCGTCGTCTCCGTGGTCGGAGAACCGTCGCGCCGGGTGACCTACGGCGAGCTTGCCGACGGGAAGCGCATCGCGCGCCTCGTGGACGAAAAGGCCGTCCTGCGTGCCGTCGCCCAGTTCCAGGTGATGGGCAGCTCCCCGTCGAGGTTGGACGCCCCCGAGAAGGTGACGGGGCGCGCGAAGTACGCCGGCGACATTCGGCCGGCCGGCATGCTGTACGCGCGCATCCTCCGCCCTCCCGCGCACGGGGCGAAGCTCGGCAAGCTCGACACCTCAGCCGCCGAGAGGAAGAAAGGAGTGACGCTCGTCCAGCGCGAGGACCTCGTCGCCGTCCTGCACGCCGATCCCGAAGCCGCGGCCGAGGCGCTGGCCAGCGTCCACGCCGAGTGGCAGGTGCCCGAGGCGAGCGTGGACAACGAGACGATCTTCGAACACCTCGTGAAGGCAGGTGGCGCACCGGAGATCAAGGAGACGCGGGGCGACGTGGCCGCAGCCCGCGCGTCCGCGCCGCGGCTTTTCGAGACGACGTACCGTAAGGGCTACGTCGCGCACGCGCCGATGGAACCGCACACTGCGACCGCCGAACTGCGGGACGGAAAACTGACCGTGTGGGCCTCGACCCAGACTCCCTTCCCGACACGCGACCGGATCGCCCAGGCGGTCGGCCTCGATTCGAAGAGCGTCCGCGTCATCACGCCGTTTGTCGGCGGCGGCTTCGGAGGCAAGAGCGCCGACCGGCAGGCCGTCGAGGCCGCGCGGCTCGCTCAGGCGATCGGAAAGCCGGTCCAGGTCGCCTGGACGCGGGAGGAGGAGTTTTTCTACGACCGCTTCGACCCGGCCGCGGTCGTCGAGATCGCCACGGCCCTCGACGGCAAGGGAAAGATCACGCTCTGGGACTCCACGGTCTATGCCGCCGGCGACCGCGGAGCCGTACCGATCTATGACGTACCCAACCTCCGGGTACGGTCCTCGGGGCGGCTGTCCTATGGCGAGGGGGCCGGCGCAAGCCTGCACCCGTTCGCCGTCGGGCCGTGGCGCGCGCCCGGCGCGAACATGAACGCATTCGCCATGGAGTCGCAGATCGACGTCATGGCCGCCGCGGCCGGCGCCGACCCGGTGGACTTCCGGCTTCGCCACCTCACCGACGCCCGGATGCGAAAGGTCCTCCAGGCAGCAGCGGACGCATTCGGCTGGAAGAGCGGCGCGGCTCCGAGCGGCAAGGGCAGGGGCGTGGCTTGCAGCGTCGACGCCGGCTCTTATGACGCCCTGATGGCGGAAGTCCGCGTCGACCCGGCCGACGGGACGGTCCGCGTGGAGCGGGTCGTGTGTGCGCAGGACATGGGGATCGTGGTCAACCCCGACGGCGCGCGCATGCAGATGGAGGGCTCGATTGCGATGGGCCTCGGTTACACCTTCTCCGAGGAACTGCGCTTTCGCGGCGGAGAAATCCTCGACCTCAACTTCAAGACGTACCGGATCCCGCGCTTCTCATGGATGCCGCGCGTCGACGCCGTGATCGTGAAAAACGACGATCTCGCCCCGCAGGGAGGAGGAGAGCCCGCCATCGTCTCGACGGGAGCGGCGATCGCCAATGCCGTGTTCGACGCGACGGGCGCACGAATCCTCCGCCTGCCTCTGACCCCCGAACGCGTGCGCGAAGGAATCGCTTCCGCAAAGCCGGCTCGGAAGGCCGCCGGGTAGCAACCGGGCGACGCCCGAAGGGCGTTAGCGCCGGATCGCGTGGTAGATGACGAGGATCAGGACGGCGCCCACGATCGCGACCAGCATGCTGTAGACGTTGAAGCCCGTGACCCCGGCCGCGCCGAACTGGTTGAACAGCCACCCGCCAACCACGCCGCCGACGACGCCGAGAACGATGTCGACGACCAGGCCTTCGCCCGACTTGTTGACGATCTTGCTGGCGATGAAGCCCGAGATGAGCCCGAGAACGATCCAGCCCAGAAACGACATGGGGCCTCCTTTCGTGAAATCGCTTGGACTAACCCTAACACGCAGCGGCTATGATCAGCGTAGCATCCGGGAGGCGATAGCAAGAAAGGCAGCATCATGAAGGGGAAAGCAAAACAGGGCGGAAAGAGACCATTCCTCACGGACGTCAAGGAGCTGCGCCGGAGAGCGCGCAAGCACATCGAGAAGGGCGCAGTCACCGAGGGATACCGCCCCGACCGCGACACCGTGGTGCGGATCCTGAACGAAGCGCTCGCGACCGAGATCGTCTGCGTGCTGCGCTACCGCCGTCACTACTTCATGGCGGCCGGTATTCACGCCAAGGCCGTCGCCGACGAGTTCCTCCAGCATGCGAACGAGGAGCAGGGCCATGCGGATCAGATCGCCCAGAGGATCACTCAGCTCGACGGCGAGCCGAACCTGAATCCCGAGGGCCTATTGACGCGAAGCCACTCGGAATACGTCGAGGGCGACACGCTCATCGACATGATCCGGGAAGACCTCGTCGCCGAGCGCATCGCGATCGAGTCCTATACCGAGATGATCCGTTTTCTGGGCTCCGACGACCCGACGACGCGCCGGATGCTCGAAGGCATCCTCGCGATGGAAGAGGAGCACGCCGAGGACATGAAGAGCCTGCTGGAGACGATCGGCAAGGACGAATCCAGGGCGGACCGCTCGCGGAGAAAGTGAATTCGCGGCCCGGAGTCGCGACGGCCCCGGGCCCCTCGCTTCGCTAAGGCCGGAACAGGCTCAAACCGAACGTCGACGTGAGGAAGACGGCAACCTGGCCGCGCGTGACGATGCCTTCCGGACAGTAGCGGTCCACGTCGCAACCGCCCGTTATGCCCTCGCGGTAGAGCTGCTCGATCCAGTCGACTGCAAACGCCGGGCTCGGCGAGCAGGCGACGTCCGTGAAGACACCCGTGCAGGTCGGCGGCAGGTAGGCCGGGCCGTGCTCCGAGAGCAGCAGCTGGATGGCGATCTCGGCGCGGGTCACGGGGGCGTTCGGGCAATAGTTACCACCGCCGCAGCCGCTCGTGATCCCACGGATCGACAGGTCCTCGATCCAACCCGCGGCAAAGTCGCCAACGTGGACGTCGCCGAATACCGTGCCGGTGGCCGCCGGCGGAACGTAGCCCGCCCCGAACTTCGAGGTCAACAGGAAGACGGCCAGCTGGGCGCGGGTGACGGGGTCGTTGCGGCCGTAGTTGCCCCCTCCGACGCCCGCCGTGATGCCGCTGCGGAAGATCTGCTCGATGAAGTCATGGAAGCCATCGCCCTGCGGCACGTCGAGGAAGTCGGCAAACCAGCCCCGCGCGAGCGAGGCGTCCGCCGCGCGGGTCGACCGCGCCTGGACGGGAGCGGTCGCGCTCGTGACGACGACGTCGTTGAGCGTGCCCGCGAAGAGCGACGGCAGCAGGGCGTCGATCTCGGTCGGGCTCACAACGGTCACACCGGTTGCGGCGGCGCCTCCGATGAGAAGCGTGTCCCCACTGAGGAATCCAGTTCCGGAGACCCTGACGATCGTTCCGCCGGAGGCCGCACCGGAGTGAGGCACGATCGCGAGGACCTGCAGTCCTGGTGTAGGCGTCGGAGTCGGCGTGGGCGTGCGCGTCGCCGTCGGCGTCCGGGTTGGCGTTGCAGTCTGCGTCGGAATGGCAGTGGGTGTAGAGGTTCGGGTCGCGGTCGCCGTCGCGGTCGCCGTTCGAGTCGCCGTCGGCACGATCGCTGTCGCCGTGGCGGTCGCGGTCGGCACGATTGGTGTCGCTGTGGCAGTCGCCGTCGCCGTCCGAGTCGCCGTGGGTGTCTGTGTGAACGTCGCGCTCGGAGTCCGTGTTGGGGTCGCAGTCGGCGTTGCCGTTCGAGTGGCCGTCGGCACGGTCGGCGTTGCGGTGGCCGTCGCGGTGGCCGTTCGAGTCGCCGTAGGTACCGGTGCCGTGGGCGTTGCTGTTGCAGTCCGAGTCGGCGTGGCTGTTGCCGTCCTGGTCCGAGTCGCCGTGGCCGTTGGCGTGAGGGTGGCGGTCGGCGTGGGAGTAGCCGGGGCGCAGACGACGTCGAGCGTGACGTCGTCGACGTTGAAGTCCGCGCGGTTCATGGCTTGCCGTACCCTGCGTGTACAGGAAACGGACGACGTGGTCGGCTCCGTCCGCAAAAGCCGTGAGGTCGAGGCTGCGCTGGGTGTACGTGGACTCCGCCTTGGACGGCTCCACCCACGTTTGCTGCGTCACGCCATCCACCTGAATTTCGAGTGTGTCGGTATACGGTGAGGTGACGAGGCCGATGCGGAGATAGTAGTGGAGCGTCGCAGACGTGACGCCGGAGGGAAACGAGACGGTCTGCTCGGCCCAGTCGACCTGGTGATCCGTAGTGGGAATATAGATGTCGTTTCCTCCGAACCACGCCCACGACTGGCCGGTGCGCGGGCCCTCGCCGTCGGTGCAGAGGCTGTTGGCGAGGTTGCAGACAGAGATGATGGGAAGATGCTGTCGAAAACCGCGTAATCGGGATCGAGCAGCGTTACGGGGTCTGTCAGCTCAAAGCCGCCGTCGAGCCAAACACTGCCGTTCACGCACCCGACGCTACGACGCCGGCGGGCCGCGCCGCTCGATCGGGGACCGGTGGTGCGGTCGAGGCAGCAGCGTTGCCCGCCAGCGCTGTCGCCAGCGACGATCACGCTCCCGATGCTTCTCGCGTGTCGAGACACGGCAAGGCTCCTAGGCCGACGGTGCATCTCATACACTCTGTTTCCGTGAGCGGCGGAGCATAGCACGGCGAAATGCCCCCCTCATCGCTCGCAACCCCTTTTTCTGCGGTTAGATAGCTCGATACTCAGAAGGAAATCTGGGCTCCGAATCGGGCCACGCGTGGGCTCTGAATCTCGAAGATGTCATTCGTGGTGCCGAGGCCGAGGCGGTTCTGCCGCTGAAGGACCGTCCCGTTGTCGTCCCGGCCGGCAGCCAGCTGACCGAAGCCTCCAAAGCCCGACCTCCCGCGATGACCCGGTCGCCGCAAATGGCGGGCGAGAGCCGGCTTCAAGTCTGACACAGGGCAAATGAGAGAAGAGTCCTCCGGCCGCCGAGGCCCTCCGAGTGATCCGCGGTGTGTCAGGCCTCACTCATGCGAGACTCGTCGGCTTCCCGACACGAGAGTTCACTCGCAGCGCAGGGCGACGACGGGGTCGACGGCGGTCGCCCGCCGCGCGGGGATGTAGCAGGCCAGCAGGGCGAAGCCTCCCAGAAGCAGCGTCACCGCCAGGAACGTCACCGGATCGGCCGGGCGAACCCCATACAGCAGTGCCGCCATGAATCGCGTGAGGACGAGCGCTGCGGCGAGGCCGGCGGCCATGCCGATCGCCGCGAGCCTCATGCCCTGGCGCACGACGAGTCCGATGATCTCCTTACGCGACGCTCCGAGGGCGGCGCGGATTCCGAGCTCGTGGATACGCCGCGTCACCGCATACGACATGACGCTGTAGATTCCGACGGCAGCCAGCAGCAGCGCGGTCGCCGCGAAAATGATGAGCACGAGCATCGTGAAGCGACGCTCCGCGAGGGATGCCGAAATGGTCTCTTCCATCGTCCGGACGCCGTACACGGGTTGATCCCGTGTCGGACCGGCAACCTGGGCGCGCACGGCGGAAATCAGGCTCGCGGGCTCGGGCAAGGTCCGCATCACGAGCGTCACTCCCGCCATGGCGTCGGACATGAACTTGTCCGGCACCTGCAGGAAGGGGAAGTAGATCTGGTCCCGGATCTTGGCGGTATCGTCCGCATCCAGGCCCCAGAATTTCACGTGCCCCACCACGCCGACGATCTGGACCGGGCCCACGATCATGAGGCTGATCTGGCGGCCGATCGGGTCCTGGCCGGGAAAGACGTGCCGGGCCATGACCTCGTCGATGACGGCCACCTGGGGGGCGTTCAGGTCGTCCCGGTCCGTGAAGAACCGTCCACGCCGCAACGGGATGCGCATGACGCCCGGATAGTCGGGCGTAACGAGAGTGAACATCGCGGACGTCATTCGATCCTGCGACGGCGGCGCTCCCGCGCCGAGCCAGAAGGGGATCTCGCTGTCGCTGTCCCCGAGGGGAACCAGGCTCGTCATGGCGGCCGATCGGACTCCCGGAATCGCCGTCACACGCTCGAGCATTTGCCGGTACGCGAGCCGCATGCCCGCCGGGTTCGCTGCGACTGTCGGCGACAGCGCCACCTGCATCGTCAGGACGTTGCGTGTGTTGAATCCGGGATCGACCTGCCAGAGCCGCCAGACGCTCTGGATCATGAGTCCAGCGCCCGCGAGCAACGTGACCGCCAGGCCGACTTCCACGGCCACGAAGACACCCTCGGCGCGATGCCTGCCGCCGCCTGCCCCGCGCGACCCCTCTTTCAGGGACTCCTGCGGGTTCGCGTTCGCGCCGTGGAAGGCCGGAGCCAGGCCAAACAGGATACCCGTCACGACCGACACCGCGAGCGTGAAGACCAGGACGTACAGGTCGAGCCCGATCTCCGAGGAGCGTGGGAGGCTGTCCGGCGCAGCCGCCAGCACGACCCGTATCCCCCACCGGGCCAGCAGCAGCCCGAGAGCCGCCGCGCCCACAGAGAGCAGCACGCTTTCCGTCAGGAGCTGGCGGACGATGCGACGCCGTTCGGCGCCGAGGGCGGCGCGAATGGCGAACTCGCGCTTGCGCGCCGTGGAGCGCGCGAGCAACAGGTTAGCGACGTTGGCGCAGGCGATGATCAGGACGAATCCGACGGCGCCCACGAGCAGCAGCAACGTCGGCCGGATCTGGCCCACCATGTAGTCCTTCATGCGGGCCACCTTTGCGCCGTGCCCCCCATTCGCCTCCGGATACTGCCGGGCGAGAGCGCTCCCGATGGACGCCATCTCCGCCTGGGCCGCTTCGATGGTCACTCCCGACTTGAGGCGCCCGATGACCTGCAGCCCCGGACGCGACTCCCGCGAGCGCAACAGGACCGAGATCCATTGCTCGATCGGGACGAAGACACGCGCATCCTCGCGGAAGCGAAAGTCGGAAGGCAGAACGCCGACCACCGAGCAGCCCAGCGCGTTCAGGGTGAGGACCTTGCCGAGGACGTTCGGGTCGGCTGCGAGGCGCCCTTTCCAGAAACCGTAGCTGAGCATGACCGTGCAGCCGGCACCCTGCCGGTCGTCCTGCGGCAGAAAGGTTCGCCCCAGCAGCGGCCGGACGCCGAGGACCGGAAACAGGCTCGCCGTGACGTAGGAACCCGAAAGGTGCTCGGGTTCGCCGATGCCGGTGAGGTTGAAGTCGTCGCCGCGGTAGGCGCCCATGTCGGTGAAGGAACGGCTCTCGCGGCGCCAATCGAGGTAGTTCGGATACGAGACCGAGGACTGGCTGAACTCCGACGTCGTCTCGAACATCCTCAGCAGCCGGCTCGGATCGGGATAGGCCAGAGGCTGCAGAAGCACCCCGTTGACGATCGTAAAGATGGCCGTGTTCGCACCGATGCCGAGTGCCAGTGCCAGCATCGCAACGACGGTGAATCCCGGACTCTTGCGCAACGTCCGGAACCCGTAGCGAAGGTCCTGCATGACCTCGGCCAGCAGGTTCCCCTTCTGTCCCGCACCCAGAACGGCCGGTTCGGGCGCGTCGGTGCGCTCGACGGCACGCAATTCCCCGGCCAGCATCTCGTGGGCGGTCAGCTCGTCGAGAACGATGCGGCGCGCCTCGGTCGCCGTGGCCCCGCCGGACTCGAGCTCCCGATATCGATCCTCGGCGTGCTGGGCCAGCTCCTCGACGATCTCCGCCTCGCGGGCGGGAGCGAGTTTCAAGCTCTCCAGTTGCCGCCGGATGCTCTCGTTCCACTCAGGCACTTTCGACTCCGGTGATCCGGCTGATCGCCTCGACGAATGCCTGCCACCCCTGGCGCTGGGCCGCCAGAACCTTTCGCCCCTGCGCCGTCAGCCGGTAGTAGCGTCGCCGCCGCTGGCCGCTCTTCTCGACCCAGCGGCCCTGGATCCAGCGGCGCTTCTCCAGCCGATACAAGAGCGGGTAGAGCGATGCCGCGTGAAACCGGAGCGCGCCCCGCGACCGCAATTCGATCAGTTTCCCGACCTCGTAGCCGTGGCGGGGCCGAGCCTCCAGCAGCGACAGCAAGAGGAGCTCGGCGCTCCCCTTCTTCCATTCGCGATCCAGCGCGTGGTCTTCCATATGTATCGGTGCCATATATAGCGCCGAACACGGACCCCGTCAAGGGAAGATCAGCGGCCCTCGGACCGTTCGTCGAGCCTTCCCTCCGCCAGAAGCTCCCGCAGGCTCTTCTCCTCGGCCGGCGTCAACGGAAAGAAGCGCGGCGTCACCGAGGCGAACGCATCCGGGCGGCACGGCGCGGGCCGCCCGCACATCAACGTGCCGGGGTCGCTGTTGTGCTCGAGCCCCAGGAGGTGGCCGAGCTCATGCGCCGCCACGTTTCGGGCGACGTTCGGGAGAGAGAGGGGCGGGGATGCGGCGCTCCTCAAGACGACCACGCCCCCGGCCCCGCTGCGCCGCGGCACCCCGAAGGACATCAGGTCGGTGTTGGAGAGGACGACCGCGAACGGCGCGGCGTCGGGCCCCAGCCAGCGTCCCAGTCCCCGGGCGCTGCGCCCGTCGGCCACGGCTCGGCTCAGGTCGCTCAGGGCGTCGTCCGGAATCGAGTTCTCGACCACCCGGACGGGACCGATCCGCCCGGCGGCACCGACGTGCTGCAGCTCCGTGTTCCAGAAGGCGACGGCCTCGCGGACCGCAGCCACGCGCGGGTCGTCGGGATCGCCCATCACCGTGACCGCCCAGCCGGCCTCGCCGCGCATCGCGGGCACCCTCGCGGCGATTGCGAGAGCACCCAGCAGCACTGTAATGCCCCGGCGGACGATCACGACCCTGTAACCGCGAAGGGGCCCACCCCCATTTCCGCCGGAGTCCTGGACGGGCAACGGCGTCGCCCAAAGAAAAGAGCGGCGAGGCCAGAGGGCCGCGCCGCTCTTCGAGAGGAGAAACGGTTACTTCGGCTGTGCGGGAGCCTTCGCTTCCATCTTGCCGACGTGAACCCACGTCGCCCAGGACTTGCCGTCCTTCTCCGAGGCCTTGAAGTGAACCGTCTCGCCCTCCTTCGGCGTCCCCTGGAGCTTGGTCGTGTCGTTCCAGTAGATCGTCATGTCCTTGCCGTCGGCTGTCTTGACGACCATCGACTTGGCGGCCATGTCGACCTTCGTGATCGTGGCCTCCGTTGCCTTGCCGCCGTGGGCGAGCCCAACGGCCGCGCAAAACACGAGCACCATGCTCAGAGCCAATGCCTTCTTCATACCCCTACTCCTTGAATGCGGCGCACCAGCGCGCCGTCCATCAAGCTAGTCAGGACGACATGAACCCAAGGTGAACGGGGGGCCGCCATTCGAATTGACCTCACTGCCGATTCGACTGTTTGCGGGGCACAGCATCCCTCGACAGCCTACCGACCGGACATCAGAGGACGCCTCGGGGCCTCCCGGATGACTCCGAAGAGGGCGAAGACGATCCTCTTCCGGCCTCCAGTCAGGTCGGTGCACGCTCCCCTGACCAGCGCCGTTCGCGACGTCTTCTGCCCCTGCGTGTTTGAGGGAAGAGCCCTACGGACCGATACGACAAGTCGGCGGCCGAAGTTTCGGCCAGCTGGAAAAGAGGGGCGCGCCCAAGTCTGTCCCGACCCTTCAATGCCCTTGACTCTCGACACCCGGCCCGCAGTCAACTAGGTTCGATGTGATGAACCGAGGAAGTGAGAGCGCGAGGCATCCCGGTCCGAACTGGCACGCTCGCACCTTGGAGGACGTGGCTCGGGAGTTCCGATCCGACCCGGAGATGGGCCTCGCGATTGAGGATCTCTTGCCTGCTTCCCGGCCGACGGCGCCGGGGATCTCGGCCTCCCGACAGATCTGGCGGATCCTCTGGACACAGCTCAAGGGCGGCGTGATTCTCGTCCTGCTCGTTTCCAGCGCCGCATCCTTGCTCCTCGGACACACCAGCGACGCCCTAGCCATCCTCGCGTCCGTCCTTTTCTCGGTCGTATTCGGATTTGCCACAGACTGGCGCGCCGAGAGGGCCCTCGAGGCCCTGCGATCTCTTTCGGCGCCGACCGCGCGGATCGTCCGCGGGGGGCTCGAGCGCGAGATCCGCGCCACAGACGTCCAACGAGGCGATCTTCTGGTTCTCTCCTCCGGACAAGTCGTTGCCGCCGACGGGCGCCTGGCGGCCGCGCGCGACCTCCAGATCGACGAGTCGGCTCTCACCGGCGAGAGCGTACCGGTGACGAAGACGCCGGAGCCCGTTGCGAGCGCCGCCCCACTGCCCGACCGCACCAGCATGGCTTACGCCGGCACTACCGTCTTGAGCGGCTGGGGCAGATTGATCGTGACCGCGGCGCAGGGCGAGACGGAGCTGTCCCGCATCGGCGAGCTCGTCTCCGCGCAACCGAGAGAGCCGACTCCCCTTGAGAAGCAAGCTGAACAGCTCGGCCGCCGACTCGCCGCTGTGGCAATCGCCCTTTCCGCGACCGTCGCGCTGCTCGGAATCCTGCGGGGCCGTTCGATCTGGATGATGCTGGAGACGGGTGGAATTCTCGCCATCGCCGCAATACCGGAGGGGCTCCCCGCGGTCACCACGATCGCCCTCGCCGTTGGTGTGCGCCGAATGGCGCGGGCCCATAGCCTCGTGCGGCGGCTCGCCTCGGTGGAGACGCTGGGTTGCACCTCGGTCATCTGCACCGACAAGACGGGGACCCTGACGGAAAACGTCATGCGCGTCACCCGCATCTGGCTGTCGGACCGGGAGCTCGAAGTGACCGGCTCAGGGTATTCGCCCGAGGGCGAGATCCGCGAGAGCGGGCACTCGGTCAGCACCGATGGCGACCCCGCACTTCAGCGCCTGCTAGAAATCGCCGCTCTCTGCAACGACGCCCGACTTGAATCCCACGACGAATGGCACATTCATGGCTCGTCGACCGAGGGTGCCCTCCTCGCCCTAGCCCAGAAGGGCGGCGCCGACTTTGCGGCATCATTCGCAGGCTTCGAGCGCCTTCACGAGATCGCCTTCACGTCCCGCCGCAAGCGCATGACGGTCGTGGTGCGGGCGCCCGCAGGCAGGCTCTGGATGTTCGTCAAGGGTTCTCCCGAGGCCCTCCTTGCTCTTTGCTCCCACGTGCTCGAGTCGGATGGCGAGCGGCCTCTCGGACCGGAGGAACGAGGGCGCCTCCTGGCAAGGGCCCATGAGCTGGGAGAGCGCGGCCACCGTGTCCTGGCGTTCGCCTTCCGGGGCCTCGAATCCTCCTGCGGGCTGGACGTCGTGGAGGAGGACCTCACGTGGGTCGGCCTGGCAGGCCTCGAGGACCCTCCGCGGGCGGGCGTGCGCGAAGCCATTGCACAGCTGCGAGAAGCCGGGATCCGGACCGTCATGATCACGGGTGATCAGAAAGGGACCGCGATGGCCGTGGCGCGGGCGCTCGAGATTGCCGGCCCGAAAGATCTTTGCGTCGATTCGGGTGAGCTCGCTGAGCTCATCCGCGAACGGCGATGGGACGACCTGCGCCAGACGGCTGTGTTCGCCCGCGTCTCCCCGGAGGACAAGCTCTCCATCGTCCGAGCTCTGAAGGCGGCGGGGCACGTCGTCGCGATGACGGGCGACGGCATCAACGATACGCCGGCGCTGAAGGCCGCCGACATCGGCATCGCCATCGGCAGTCGTGCGGCGGACGTGGCCCGCGAAGCCTCCGACCTCGTCGTCACGAGCGGCGACTACGGCACCCTGCCGGCAGCCGTCGCCGAAGGGCGCCGGATCTATGCGAACATCCGCCGCTCCGTCCATTTCCTCCTACTTTGCAGCCTCTCCACAATCGGCGTCATGCTTGCGTCGGTCGTGGCAAACCTGCCGCTTCCGATGAGCCCTCTCCAAGTCCTCTGGCTGAACCTCGTCGTGCACATTTTCCCCGCCGTCGCTCTGGTCATGGTCCCGGGCGAGGCCGACCTGCTCCGAAAACTGCCGCGCGATCCCCGCGAGCCGCTCTTGACCTGGCGGGCGACCGGCATCATCGGGTTGCGTAGTTGCGTCGTTGCCGCCGCGGTGCTCTGGCTCTTTACGGCCGGCCCGAATCGGGAGGGCGGCGTGCGGAGCCAGACCCTCGCCATGGCGACACTCGCACTTGTCCTGCTCACCCAATCCCTGTCGGCACTCTCCGAGCACAAGCCCTTCTGGGCCATGTCGAGGAGCCTGACCCCACCTTTCTGGCTCGCTCTTTTCGGCGGCCTCGCGCTCCAGGCCCTTGCCGTCTACTGGCGTCCGCTCGCCTCGATCCTACCGGCGGAGCCCCTGTCGCTGCGGGACGGACTCCACCTGCTCGCGATGTCGATCCTGGCGCTCGCGATTGTCGAGGCGGGAAAGGCCCTCACGCCGGATCCTCGGCCGAGGAGCTCGGCGAGCCCTAGCGTGGTTCGTTGACCGTCGCCAGCATCTCGACCGTCTGGTCGTGGTACTGGAACGCGAAGCAATGCGCGGAGGTGCATTGCGCGGTTTCGAGTCTTCCCTGCTCGGTACTGTCGTCGAGCTCGACCGAGACATACTCGCCACAGGCCGGGCACCGGAGCAACCAGCTCCTGGCGTTCTCGTCAGCCATTTCTCGTCCTCCCCAGGGCGACCCTATGGCGTCGCTGTAAATTCGATCTGAACATGCCCTGCCTCGACATGCAGAACGTCAGCGCCCGTCGAAGAGGGTCTGGTCGAGGAGCAGAACCGTCACCCCGTCGTACCCGAAGAGAAGCTCGTGCCCTCGATGACACCTTGCCCTGCCGGTTGCACCTTCGGGAGTGTCGGAGGGCAACTCGACTCGGACGCGATCTCCACACGCGTGGCATCTCAGCGGCCAGGTCGTCGGGTACTCGCTCTCCATCTTCTCGCTCATCATCGGCCTCCAGCCAGACCGTATCGACTGCCCGTGAAGGCGAGCTGAACGTGGGGAAAAGTTTAGGGAGAGCTCCTGTCGAGGGTGCCGGGTGGCCGCCCATTCGATCGACCTCGGCCCCTGATCCGTCAGTACTCGAGAAAGCCCTCATCGGGATAGCAATACAGCCAGCGCTCTCCCGGCTCCGCAGACGCAATGACCGGATGCCCCGTCGCATGCGCGTGCTTGGTCGCGTGACGGTTCGGCGAATCGTCGCAGCAGCGCGTACCGCCGCATTCCTGGCAGGTCCGCAGATGCACCCAGCGCGCCCCGATCTTGACGCAGTCCTCGCACTCGCGCCGTTTCGCCTTCCGTACCGTCGTGATGGCGCGAAGATGACTGCAGGCCGCGTCGGACGCCGTCGTTTCCTTCTTACTCATGCAACACCTCATGAACAAACGTGATTGCGATCGAGCCTTCGCCGACGGCCGAGGCGACGCGCTTGACGCTGCTCGCGCCGCACGTCACCCACCGCGAACACTCCCGGAAGGCTCGTCTCGAAGAGATGCGGAGGCCGCCCGAGCGGCCAGCGCGCGGCAGCGAGATCCTCTGGCGACAGATCGGGCCCGGTCTTGATGAAGCCATCTCCGTCGAGGGCGATACAGCCCTCCAGCCAGGCCGTGTTCGGAACCGCTCCGGTCATCGAGAAGACGTGCCGGATGTCGTGCGTCGTGACCACGCCCGTCTCGTTGTCGCGCAGGCTCATGCGCTCGAGATGGTTGGCCCCTTCCAGGGCCACGATCTCCGTCCGCGGTCGAAGGACGATGGCCGGGTTCGTTTCGATCCGACGAATCAGATACCGCGACATCGTTTCGGCCAGGCCGGCTGCCCGAACGATGACATGCACGCGTTTCGCGGTCTGCGCCAGGAATACGGCAGCCTGCCCCGCCGCGTTTCCGCCTCCCACGACGACGACCTCTTCGCCGCGACACACCTGCGACTCGATCTGCGTGGCCCCGTAATAGACGCCCACACCCTCGAAACGCTCCAGGTTGTCGACGCTCAGCTTCCGGTATCGCGCGCCGGTCGCGATGACCACGGTTTTCCCGGGAACGCGCGGGCCGTCGTCGATCTCGATCGCGTACGGCCTTTTCTCGCAGGAAAGCCGCCTGGCCCCTTTCGCGACGATCATCTCCGCCCCGAACTTCTCTGCCTGCGTCAGCGCCCGCTCTGCGAGCTCCTGGCCCGAGATGCCGGTCGGAAACCCGAGATAGTTCTCGATCTTCGAGCTCGCGCCGGCTTGCCCGCCGGGAGCCTCGGATTCGAGCACCAGGACATCGAGCCCCTCCGAGGCTCCGTACACGGCCGCAGCGAGACCGGATGGACCGGCCCCGATGACGAGGACGTCGCGGAGGCGCGCCTTGTCGATCGCGTCGTTGAATCCCAGGCACTCGGCGACCTGCAGGTTGGTCGGATTGCGAAGGACCAGGTTCTGACGGCAGATGAGCACGGGCACGTCGCCGACTCCGACGCCGAACTTGTCGAGCAGATCCTGCACGCTGGCGTCGTGATCGAGGTCGACGAACGTGTAGGGATGCCCGTTGCGGGTCAGGAACTCCTTGACGCGCTGCGTGGCCTGACAGAAGCTCGAGCCGATCAGCACGACGTCTCCGAGACCGTTGGCGATCAGCTGGACCCGGCGAAGGATGAAGGCCCGCATGAGAATGTCGGAGAGCTCGCTATCCGTCTGGACGAGGGCGAGGAGGTCGTCCCGCCTCACATCGATCACCTCTCCCGCCTCGCCCACCACCAGGCTGACGAGCGCCTTGCGCCCCGAGAGCATGTTGGTCTCGCCCGTGAACTGGCCGGGCCTCTGAACACCGACGATCGCTTCGCCGTCCGCCGTTGGGCGCACGAGCTCGACCGATCCCTTCGTGACGAGGAAGAACGACTCGGCCTGCTGCCCCGCCGAAGCCAGCACCGCGCCGCTCTGAACCTGCCGGACCCGCCCGTGTGCCGCGACGCGTGCGATCTGCTCCGGCGTGAGGGTGGGGAAGACGTGCTCGGCGCGAGCCGAGAGCGCCATGGGAACGATGGATCGGGGCGCGCTCATCTCAGCGCTCTCTTCGGCGCGCCGTGCCCGAGCACGTAGATCTTTTCGGAGCGCAAAGGCGTGTTCTCACCGCTATACCTATCTCACCGCGCCCGCCGGCGGTTCACGTCCCCGCTCATCGAGCCGCTGCCTCGAGGAGGCCCTCGATCTTCATGTCCAGCTCCCTGGCGACCCTCAGAGCTTCGGGACTCCCGTATGGGGCGAGAAGGCTGGCCATCGAATCGTAGGACAAGTGCACTCCATCCTCGCGTTCGTCGACAAGGACCGTCACGGGTGCGTACGACGCCGCGTCGTGAACGGTCCTGGCCATTTCCTTCATGACGAGGGGATTGCCGACGACCAGCCGGAGAATCCTGGGCCTGTGCCGGCCGTGCTCCTTGCTCAGGATCTCGCCGAGATTGAAGCGGGTGAATTCCATGAGCCCGGAGGACCCGATCGCTCCGTGAACCACTTTCTCCAGCTCGGTGAGCGTGCCGGCCGCCGTGACCGCGCGTTGAAATTCGTCCATCTTCGGGCGGCCGATCGTCGCCGTGAGGTCTCGGACGACATCGTCGAATGACCTGGTGGACGTCACGCTGAATCTTTGTAGCGGGACTTCCCGCATCGGCATGGGCTCACCCCGTGGCTAGCAATTCAGCTTACTTCAAGGCCGTGACTCCGTGTCCACGCCCGCCTGGAAGGGATTCGCGCCTGGAAACCAATTCGGCAATGGGCGCGTAGTTCCAGCTCGGATGACCAGGACGAGTTCCGATCTCCCCGGCGGGAGGATGTCCCCATGAAGGCCGTCATCGCCGCTTACGTGCGTTCCCCGTTCCACTTCGCGAAGAAGGGGGCCCTCGCGGGGGTTCGCCCCGACACGCTGGCGGCGCAGGTCGTCCGGGGCCTCTTCCAGCGCAACCCGATCGATCCGGGCCTGCTCGAGGACGTGATCCTCGGCTGCGCCTATCCGGAGGCCTCGCAGGGGAATAACCTCGCGCGCATCGTCGGGCTGCTCGCCGGCCTGCCCCAGGAAGTCGGCGGCACCACCGTCAATCGCTTCTGCGGCTCCTCCATGCAGGCGGTCCACATGGCGGCTTCCCAGATCGAGGCCGGCATGGGCGACGCCTTTCTGTGCGTCGGCGTCGAATCGATGACGATGGTGCCGCAAGGCGGCTCCAACTTTTCGCCAAACCCCGAGCTGCTCGCGCATTCGGATGCCTACACCTCGATGGGCGAGACTGCGGAAAACGTCGCGCAACGGTACGGGGTCAGCCGCCTCGACCAGGAAACGATGGCGGTCGAGTCGCACCGGAAAGCCGCCAGGGCGCGCGAGGAAGGCCGCTTTCGCGACGAGATCGTTCCCATCCAAACCGACTCCGGAGATGCCATCGCGATCGATGGCTGCATCCGTCCCAACACGTCGCTCGAAGCGCTGGCCGCGCTGCGTCCCGCGTTTCGCCCCGACGGCGTCGTCACGGCCGGCACGTCGTCCCCCTTGACCGACGGCGCCTCCGCCGTGCTCGTGACCAGCGCTGAGTTTGCCGCGCGCCACGACCTTTCTCCGTCCGCGCGCATCAAGTCCTTCGCCTCCGTCGGGTGCGATCCGGCCATCATGGGGATCGGCCCCATCCCTGCCACGCGCAAGGCCTTGAGGCGTGCCGGCCTCGCGGTTGGAGACCTCGATGTCGTGGAGCTGAACGAGGCATTCGCCTCGCAGGCGCTCGCCTGCATTCGTGAGCTCGGACTCGACCCGGCGACCGTCAATCTCGACGGAGGCGGGATGGCCATCGGCCATCCCCTCGGCGCCACCGGCGCGCGACTGGTGGGCAAGGCCGCCTCCCTGCTCGCTCGGGAAAAGCGCCGCTACGCCCTGGCTACCCAATGCATCGGAGGCGGCCAGGGCATCGCAACCATCCTCGAAGCCGCTTGAGAGGTCGGGACGGGACCCTCACAAGAACTTCACCAGCGCCGCCGTCGTTGCCTCGGGCTGCTCCTCCAGGATCCAGTGCCCGGCGTCCTTCACCACGACGACGGTCACGTCCGTGCCCACGAGCCTGACCTGATCGCCGAGCTCCTTTCCCAGCGACTTCTCGCCGCCGATCGAGAGAATGGGCATCGTCAGCCTGGTCTTCGAGAGCTCGGCGAAGTCCTTTGCGGCCTGTGGGAAGGAAACGAAGTAAGCCCAGCCCGCCTTCATGCGCCCCGGCCTCGAATAGGCCGCGGTATACGCCTTCCGATCGGCTTCCGGGACCGAGTGATTCGGGTCCGCGGCGAAGACGTTCCAGTAGTAATCGAAGTACGTTCGCTCGCGCCCCTGGACCAGCGCCTCCGGGGTCGCCCCGTTGAAGCGGAAATGCCAGAGCCCCGGGTTGTCGTAGATCGGCTCCCAACCCGGCACGCCGGGGAGGAAGGCGTCCATCAGGACGAGCTTGGTCACCTCCGACGGGATACTGCGCCGCATAGGCGTAGGCGACCATCAGGCCGATGTCGTGCCCGACGACTTCCGCCTTCTGGACGCCGAGCGCGCGGGCGAGATCGTGAATGCGCGTTGCGGCCGCCTTCATGTCCAGACCGTCGGACGGGATGCCCGAGTCGCCGATGCCGGGCAGATCCGGCGCAATCACCGTGAATCGCTCGGCCAGCGCGGGAATGATCGGGCGCCACATGCGCGACGTCTCGGCATAGCCGTGCAGCAGGATCAGGGTACGGACCGTGTCCGGCCGTCAGGTAGTGCAGCTTCACTCCCCCGACGTCCTTCGTGAGAGAGGTGATGCTCCTGCCGGCTTCGTCCGCGCGAGCGGCCACCGATGACAGAAGACCAAGCGCGAAGGCGAGGGGAACCAGACGCGGTAGCGGGGTCCCTGACATGCGAAACCTCCTCGAAGCCGGGAGCTCAGGCCTTGATGAACGCCAGCAGATCGGCGTTGATCTGGTCCTTCTGTGTGGAGCACATGCCATGCGGGAAGCCCGGATACACCTTGAGGGTCGAGCCCCTGACGAGCTTCGACGAGAGCATCGCCGAGGCGCCGATCGGGACGATCTGGTCGTCGTCGCCGTGCAGGATCAGGGTCGGGACGTCGAACTTCTTCAGGTCCTCGGTGAGATCCGTCTCCGAGAACGCCTTGATGCAGAAGTACGAGGCGGCGGAATCCGGCCATCATTCCCTGGAGCCAGAACGAGTCCCGGATGCCCTGCGAGACCTTCGCGCCCGGCCGGTTGTAGCCGTAGAACGGCATGCTCAGGTCCTTCCAGAACTGGGAACGGTCGGCAGTCACGCCAGCGCGAATCTGGTCGAACGCGTCGATCGGCAGCCCTCCGGGATTGGCGGCCGTCTTCAGCATGAGCGGAGGAACGGCGCCGATCAGCACGGCCTTGGCCACGCGCCCGGTGCCGTGGCGGCCGATGTAGCGCGCGACTTCGCCTCCGCCCGTCGAGTGGCCGACGTGGATCGCCGGCTTGAGGTCGAGCTTCTCGACGAGCTCCGCGAGGTCGTCGGCATAGGTGATCCATGTCGTTGCCGCTCCAGGGTTGGCTCGAACGGCCGTGGCCGCGGCGATCGTGCGCGATGCACCGGAATCCCCGGACGCCAGGAAGAACATCTGGTCTTCGAACGCGTCGCGCGCTCAGCGGCCAGCCGTGGCTGAAGACGACGGGCTGACCCGTGCCCCAGTCTTTGTAGTAGATCTGCGTACCGTCCTTCGTCGTGATGCTGCCCATCGTGGCCTCCTTCGCCTGTCGGGACGCTGTCCCGTCGGGGTGTACTAGACGAAGCTCGCAACGAATGCAAGGCTTCATGAACGGACCCTAAATCGGCAGACGGGCCGCGCACGCCTCCTACCGTGCCTCGTGCCGCGCACGCCCGTTGGTAGACTGCCTCGTCCATGCACCCGGCGGACTCTCCACTCTTCGGACCGGCCACGGCGGCGCTCGACGTGCCCGCCAGCCTGCACGAGAAGCCGTGAACTACGCCGCCCTTCTTCGATCCGCGCTCGTGGCGTTGCTCCGGAACAAGATGCGAAGCCTGCTGACGATCCTGGGGATCACGATCGGGATCGCGGCGGTCATCTGCGTCGTCGCGATCGGAAGGCGGGCCAGGCCCGGGTCGAGCAAGCAGCTCAGCAATCTCGGCGACAACTTCGTCTGGATCGAAGCCGGAGGACGCGCCATCAATGGCGTGCGTACGGGCACCCATGACACCACGACCCTGACCGCGGCCGACGCCGTCGCCATCAAGAACCAGGTGTCTCTGATCAAGGCCGTTTCGCCCAACGTGGATGATCCGGTCCAGGTCATCTACGGCAACCAGAACTGGCACACGTCCTACCGCGGCGTCTCGCCCGAGTACTTCGACATCAAGCGCTGGGTCGTGGACCAGGGCGCCATCTTCTCGCAGGATGACGTGGATCGGGCCGCCGACGTCTGCGTGATCGGCCGTTCCGTGCGCGCGCAGCTCTTCGGCCTCGAGGATCCGATCGGTAAGGTCATCCGCGTCACGAATCTGCCCTGCAAGGTCGTGGCCACCCTTCAGCCGAAGGGGCTCTCCCTCTCGGGGCAGGACCAGGACGACACCGTCATCCTGCCGTACACCACGGCACAGAAGAAGCTCAAGGGAGTCACGCTGGCTCGACGACATCCTCTGCTCGGCCGTGTCGCCCGACGCCGTCAAGATCGCGGGACAGGAAGCGGCAGCGATCCTCCGGGATCGACACCATCTCCGCCCCGAAGAGGAGGACGACTTCAACATTCGCAACCCCGAGGACATCATCCAGGCCCAGCTCGACGCCAGCAAGACCCTGACCGTTCTGCTGATCGTGGTCGCGTCGATCTCGCTTCTCGTCGGCGGAATCGGAATCATGAACGTGATGCTCGTCTCCGTCACCGAGCGGACGCGCGAGATCGGCGTTCGCGTCGCCGTGGGGGCAACCGACGAAGCCATCCAGCTCCAGTTCCTGGGTGAATCCGTCATGCTCAGCCTCGTCGGCGGTGCCGTCGGCGTGCTGCTCGGGATCGCCTGCTCGTATCTCGTCGGCCAGACGTTGCACTGGCCGCTTCAGATCTCGTTCCAGGCCGTGCTGATCGCGGCCCTGTTCTCCGTTGCGGTCGGAGTGTTCTTCGGGTATTACCCGGCGCGGCGGGCGTCCAGCCTCGATCCGATCGAAGCGCTGCGCTACGAATGACGCTTTCCGGGGCTGATCGCAGCAACCAAGCATGAGAATGACGAAGCGTCGATGGCTCGTGCTCGCGGGCCTGGTCGTCGCGGCCGCCCTGTTTACCGCCGTGCGCGCCAGCCGACAGGTCCAGGCGCAGCACTTCACCGCCAAGGTCGAGCGCGGCTCGATCCACGACGTCGTCGAAGCCACCGGAACCATCAACGCCGTCGTCACCGTGCAGGTGGGATCGCAGGTGTCCGGCAGCATCGCGAAGCTCAACGTGGACTTCAATTCCCGCGTCCACAAGGGCGATGTCATCGCTCTGATCGACCCGGCTCTGTTCCAGGGCGCGGTGCTCCAGGCGTCTGCCGACCTGGACAACGCGAAGGCGAATGCCATCGCGGCGAGGGCCAACCTGGACCGGGCAAGGGCCATTTCGGTGCAGACCCGGGCCGACTACGACCGCAGCGTGGAGTTGACGAAGAACAACCTCTTGAGCCAGCAGCAGCTGGACCTTGCGAAGGCTGCCGATGATTCGGCCACCGCTTCCGTTGGAGCGGCCGCCGCGAACGTCACCCAGGCCGACGCCCAGGTGAGTCAGAAGGCCGCGGCTCTGGAGGTCGCGCAGACCAATCTCAACTACACCGTCATCCGATCCCCCATCGATGGCACCGTGGTCGCGCGCAACGTCGAGCTCGGCCAGACCGTCGCCGCGTCGCTGCAGGCGCCGACGATCTTCACCATCGCCCAGGACCTGACGAAGATGCTGGTCTACACCAAGACCGACGAGTCGGACGTCGGAAACATCCAGTCCGGCAAGCCCGTCACCTTCAAGGTCGACGCCTTTCCGAAGGAATCCTTCCACGGCGTCGTCAGCCAGGTGCGCATGAACCCGACCACGATCCAAAACGTGGTCACCTACGACACGATCATCGAGTTCGCGAACCCGGAGCTCAAGCTCTTCCCGGGCATGACGGCCTACGTCACGATCCCGGTAGCGACCGTCACCGACGTGCTGAAGATTCCCAATACCGCCCTGCGGTACAAGCCGCCGATGTCGCTGGAGGAGATCAGCGCAATCTACGCCAAGTATGGGCTCGAAGAGAGTGCCGATGCCCGAGTGCGCGAGGAGCCCGGCCTCCAGCCTGGCCAGCAGACGCCGGCAACCGCAATGCGTGACGGGGCGCCCGCGGCGAGAAGGAACGTCGTCGTCGTGTGGAAGTTGGATCCGGCCAGCAACACGATGGAACCGGTCAAGATCTCGCTGGGTATCACCGATCACTCCCACACTCAGGTGACCGGAATTCTCAAGGGCACCCTCAAAGAGGGCGACGACCTCATCATCCGGTCCGTGATCGCCAAACCGCAGACGCCAGGCGGGATCCGGCGCTAGTGCCCGGTAGCCGGCAGCCCGACCCGCGACCCACGACTGACCTTGCAGCGATGGACACCACCCCGGCCGAGCTCCCGGTCATTCGCGTGGAAGACGTGCATAAGTATTACGACCTGGGCGAGACGCGAGTGCATGCCCTCCGGGGCGTGAGCGTCAGCATTCGACCCGGCGAATTCGTGGCGATCATGGGCGCAAGCGGCAGCGGCAAATCGACCTTCATGAACATCCTCGGATGCCTCGATCGCCCTTCTGCCGGCCGATACCTGCTCGAGGGGCTCGACGTCTCCGGGCACGGCAAGAGAGCGCTGGCCTTGATCCGGAACCAGAAGATTGGCTTCGTGTTTCAGGGCTTCAACCTTCTGGCGAGGACCACTGCCCTCGAGAACGTCGAGCTCCCCACTCTGTACGCGAAGGTGGACAAGTCCGAGCGCAGGAGGCGTGCAGCCGAGGCTCTGGCACTGGTCGGGCTCTCCGACCGGGCGCAGCACTTTCCCTCGCAGATGTCCGGAGGCCAGCAACAACGAGTCGCCGTGGCACGCGCCCTCGTCAACGGCCCATCGATATTGCTGGCCGATGAACCCACCGGCAATCTCGACAGTCGAACGTCCGTCGAAATCATGGAGATCTTTCAGAACCTGAACGACAAAGGGCTCACCATCGTCCTCGTCACCCATGAACACGACATCGCGCAGTTCGCCAAGCGGGTGCTGATCTACAAGGACGGGCGAATTCGCAAGGACGAGCCAATCTCGAACCGGCCCCGGGCAGCGGAGGTCCTGAAGACGCTGCCAACCCTCGAAGACTGACCAATCCCTGTCTTCATCGCCGCCCGACCCTCGCCAGGCTCAGGGCTTGGGCTCCTCGGAACACAGATACGATTCGCCGATGACGTCGCCGTCCCGGTTGGTGGCCACGACGTAACCAAGGTTCCCGCCCGCTCTGACCACGTCTTCCTGAAAACGGGACACCTTCTGGTACTGGACGAAGCTCTCCAGGAACTTGCAACCCTTGACCGCTTCCGGGTTGTTCGTGACCCGCGTCTTGAGCGCACTCGGATTCACCGGCGCGGGGGTCTCGGTCCTTGCGGGCGGCCGCTTCGGCGTAACGACTTCCGGTGCTGGCTCCGCCCCCGCCGGTGCCGTCTTCGCGTCGACAGGTCTCGGCGCAGGCGCCGTGGGCGTCTTCTCAGGCGGTGGAGTCGGCGTCGGTGCGATTGCCTCTGGCTCGCTCTGGGGGGGCTTCTGGGGGCAGGAGTAAAGCTGATAGCCGCCCGAGACGCCGAAAACCACCCACGAGACGCCTTTTTGCAGCGTGACGAGAGACGCGGCCTGAGCCTCCGGGGTGCTGTGGAGCCCATCCGGTCTCAGATTCATGATGAAGCTGCAATTCTTGACCGCATCGGCGTTCGATGTGCTTCGAATGCTCCTCTCCAATTCCTGTTGATCCTGGGCTCTCTGTTTCGCGGAGACGCAGGCGCCGATTGACGCGGATACGAGGAGAACCGACACGAGCTGCGCGAGTCTCTTCATCGATTGGCTCCTTCACCTGGCCGCAAGGAATTCCGTTCCCGGTGCACCGGATCCGGCACGAGCCTCCGCCCGCTCCTGGCAGCCGGCATTACCAGAGAACCGCATGGGGTAGGACGTTCATCGCGGCGAGCCCGCGCAGAATGAGAAGAGCCCCGACGGCCGCGATCAGCAGCCCTGCCCAACGCCAGCCGTGGACGCGGCGCAGCAGCTCCGGCGACAGCGCCGAGAGCGCGAAGATCGCGGGGACAGTACCGAGGCCGAAGACGAGCATGACTCCAGCGCCAGCGCCGGCAGAGCCCGCCACGGCCGCGCGGGCGGCCGCACCGTACACGAGCGCGCACGGGAAGGCTCCCTGCAATGCTCCGAGCAGGATCGGGGACAGGAAGCGGGGCGCGCGGAAAGCCTCTCGGGCTCCGCCTCGTATCAGGACGTCGATGCCCAGCCGGTTGAGAATCCCCGCCGGGTCCCGGATCCATCCAACCAGCGAAACGCCGAAGAGGACCGCCAGAGCACCCGCCGCAAGGGCCACGATGCCTCCCAGCCTCGCGCGTGCACCAGCCGCCAGGGCGATCTGGCCGAAAGCCCCGACGAGGGTGCCGATCGCGGCATAGGTCGCCAGACGTCCCGCGTTGAAGAGAAGACGCGCTCCTGTGCCCGTGCCTGTGCCAGCAGCAGCCGGAGCGAGGCGGGCGGCGCAAAGTGCGACGTAGGGTCCGCACATTCCGACGCAGTGAGCGCTGCCGAGAAGGGACGCGAAGAAGAGCAGGATCAGATCGCCCGACGCCGGGAGCGAGTGGTGGTGCAAACCGGCGCTATGGGCTTTCCGCGCCTTCGGCGCTGAGGACGTCGAGGACGAAAGATCGGCCACGGATTCTTCCGGCGGCTCTCCGAGGGCCGGCCAAACCTGGTACTTGATGTCCTCGACGTCTCTAAACTGCCCCGTCCGGATGGCCCACAGAAAGATGCACCAGGCCGCAAACGAGACGAGAAGGGCTATGAAGAACTGATAGAAGGTGATGTCCATCATTCGGACGAACTCCCCGCGGTCATATGCCTTCCTGGACCGCCGTCAGACCCGGCGCCTTCAGATGGTAGACCACCCCCATGATTCGATACAGCACCGCAAACGCACAGGCCGTTGCCACCGGTTGAACGAAGATCGCCGAGATGAGCCGCAGGAAGAGTCGGTCGCGCGACGGCCCTTCGGGGAGGTCACCGTAGCCAGCCGTAAACCCGACCAGCAGCCAGGCGAGCCCGAAGTTCAGGAGCCCGTAGGCGATCCAGGAGACGGCGCCCGCCACGCGCCCCCCTTTCTCGATGGGAACTCCGAGAACGAGCGCGATCCAGGCACTAACCCACGCCAGCAAGATGATCCCGTATGCGGCGATGGCCCTGTTCAGCCGCTCGGCGCTCTCGAGGGCTGCGCCGGACCGTCGGCCCCGAAATATCCGCCGCACCAGCCAGACCAGCGGGACCAGCAGGGCCGGCACGGCATACGCCGTGAAGATGAGCTCTATGAGGCGAAAGAAGCGCTCTGCCACGAGTTCTCCGCTACTTTGCAACTCGGAAGCCCGCGGTCGAAGGCACCAGGGGCACCGCCGGATTCTGCGCCAACGAAAGCGCGAAGTACACGAGCGCCCAGCGGCGATGATCTGCGAACGCCGTTCGATCGGCGTCGCTCATCTTGCCGAGCTCGGCTGCCGTCGGCAGCTTCGCAATGTATTCGCCGATTTCCCTGACGTCTGCCTCGGTGAAGACCGGCTTGCCGTTGTAGATCTGCTGCCAGGGCTTCAGGTCCGGAAAAGCCTCCTTCGGATAGAGAATCGTGTCGTAAAAGGACGGCATCGGAGTGCCGTTCAAGCCGGTGTTGAACGTCCGATACACGTCCGGCGGCGAATCGCCGAACTTGAAATTGCCAGTCGTGAAGTCGAACGGGCGGAGCGGAACGTCGTAGTCATCGACCAACGTGTTGGCAGAAGGACCGTCGCCCCTGCCCCCCATCCCGTGGCAGCTCCAGCACTGCAGAACGCGGTACACGAGCTTGCCCTCCCGGAGCAGTTCGGCCGGCGCGGTCTGGGCAGATTGGAAGGGGGGAACCGGGATGTCGATCGGCGGCGGCACCTCCTCCTTCTGGAATCGGTCTGAGAAGGTCTTCACGTAGTCCACCAGATCCCACCGGTCCTGCTCGGTCAACGTGTGACCGTCGGCGGCGTTGCCCCAGGCCGGCATGATCTGGCCCTTCCGAATCCCACGCGTGATTGTGCGATAGAGATCCTCGTCGCGCGGTAGCGCCCCGGACGGGGTCGTCCGACTCTTGAAGGCTCCCAGCGTGAAGTTGCGAGGCTGCGGATCAAGGAAATGGTACGCATCGTTGAAATTGTTGGAAACCTTGTCGTTGGCCGTCAGGCGCCCGTTGCCGAACTTGCCGTGGCAACCGGAGCACTTCCTGTCGAAAACCTCCTTGCCGCGGGCCAGACGCAGGGCAAGCGCCTCGGTCGGCTTAGGCCGTTGATTCGTCGGCCAGGGTTCCCAGACGCGCCAGTCGCCGATCGCCGTGCCGATCTTTTGCAGGTACGCCTCGACCGCCTGCATCTCATGGGCCGGCACGGGCCCGTAGTCGTGCATGTCAACGACCCCGTCGCCGACCGTTCCATCGGCATTGACCGGCCAGACATCGAGGTCTTTCCAATCCGGTGGGAGCTCGTCCGGCGTCACGACGCCGTCGCCGTTCTTGTCGAGCTCGGTCTTCGTGACCCGGCCGTCGTGATTCGTGTCGTACTTGGCGAGGAACGCGTCGACTTTCCGGTCGTGCGCCGGGTCAACCTCGTAGAGCCAGGTGAAGGATGGCATCATGGAGTCCGGCTCTGTGGCACGCGGATTCCAGTGGTGCGCGTAGTGCCACTCGTTGGAGCGGCGGTTGCCCTCGCGTGACAGCTCGGGTCCGATTCGTCGAGTTCCGAACATCTGGGGCAGATCGTCGCTGATCTCCCCCGCCTGTGTGACGGGACCCCACTTGTCCGTATCCCGATTGACCGGCCGTATGTACTGCGAATGGCAGTACCAGCAACCCTCACGAATGTAGATCTTCCGCCCCTCTGCTTCGAGCTCGTCTCGTTTCGGGGTGGACACGGTCTTGCCGAAGATCGTCTTCAACGTCGTGGGCCGTGTAACGTCCTTTTCCAGCAGCGGCAAGATTCCCTGGCTCGTCATCGCGAGCGCGTAGAAGCCCACGGCGGCGATCAGAATGATCGGCTCGATGCGTTTCATCGGGGCCCCCGGACCGTCATTCCACTCATGTCCACTGCGGTTCGGGTGCTGCCGCCACGCCGGCCGGAACCGCGATGCGTTGCCCATGCACGACCGTCATGTAGAAGTTCCACATCCCGAGCAGCGCACCGATATCCATCGTGACGCCAGCAAGCGTTCTCGTGAACCAATACGGCTTCATCGCCACCATCGAGTCCACGAAGTCCGCACCAACGTCGAGCATCGTCCCCTGGAGGAGACCCTGAAGCGTCAGAACCGAGGCCATGAGAGAGAACCCGGCAACGGTCAGCCAGTAGTGCCATTGCGCGAGAGTCTTGGAATAGAGCTCGTTCCCCGACACTCTCGGGATCACGTAGTACATGCCGGCAGTCACCCACAGGATGAAAGTCCCGAAGACCGTCAGATGGGAGTGAGCAATCACGAAGTCCGTGAAGTGCGTCAGCCGCTGCATGCCCCGAAGCGCCTCGGTCGAGCCCTGGAAGCAGCCGATCAGGTAGTAGAGCGCTCCGATGATCAGAAACTTCGCGGTGTAGGACTCCTGAAAGCGCTTCCAGTTCCCGACGAACGTACCGTAGAAATTCTGCAGGACCGTCCAGACCGGAATGATCAGCATCATCGAAGCCACGATGGCAATCGTCTGCGTCCAGTACGGGATGGGGCTGTAGATGTAGTGGTGGGTCCCGACGAATGGATAGAAGAAGGCCAGGGACCAGAAGCCAACGAGCGAGAGTTTGTGGCTGTAGAGCGGGCGCTTGGCCGAGAGCGGCAGGAAGTAATAGATCACCGCCAGCCCCGCCGGTGTGATCCAAAGTCCCACCACGTAGTGGATGTAGAGGCCGTGCATCGCGGCGTTGTTCACTCCCGGCATCGAGTACGGCAAGATGAAGTGGCCGAATGCGTAGTTGAAGACCGTCCACACGTAGGCGGCGGTCAGATACCAGAGCGTGACGTAGATGCGCGGCTCCTTGCGCCGCACCACCGTCACGATGACCTGGATCGTGATCATGACGAGGGCGATCTCGATGATTACGTTGGCCCAGAAAGGAAACTCGCCGGCCTCGATGCCGAGGTTCTGGCCGAGCGGAAGCGACACGAGCGCAGCCGTCAGGCCAATGTTGTAGATCCAGACGAGCGCACGGCTCCAGTTCTCCTTGTACATGCGCACGCCGCAGAGGCGAGGCACCATGTAGTACGTCAGCCCGACGATGGCGCTCGAGAAGGCGCCGAACACGACGCCCATCACGTGCACGGGTCGCAGCCTCCCCCAGGTCAGCCAGGAGATGTTGCCGAGAAAGTCGTAGTAGTTGAACTTGATGGAAAGGATGACCCCGATCGTCGGCGCGAACACGAGCCAGAAGGCGGCCGATAGCAGAAAGCGCAGGACGACCTCGCGGTCGACGAGGTCGTCGCGATCGACGGGTCCAGCGACCGAGCTCATGCCTTACCCCTTGTCGGTCCAGAAACGGACCAGGTAGTAGACCATCCAGATCAGCATTGCGACATAGACGAAGCCGAGCCACTTCGGAATCCTCCCGTGCCTCTCGTCGATCCCGGAAAATTCGTACCGGCTGATCTCGCCCGGATCCTCTTTGTCCTGGTCCTGCACCGTCCCCTCCGTTCCGCCGTTCCGGCTACTTGGCCGCGGTCATGGTCCCGTAGTTCTTCGGATAGAGAGGGGAGAGGCTCTGGATGTAGTGCACCAGGTCCCAGGCCTCCGCTTCCGAAATCGAGTCGGTGAAGGAGGGCATCGGCGTGCCGTTCAAGCCCGTCATGAACACGCGGTAGATGTCCTGGCCCTTGTCGCCGCACTTGATGTGCCCGCCCGTCAGGTCGTAGGGCACGATCGGAAAGCCCCAGTCGTCCTTGAGGTCGTGCGCGGAAGGCCCGTCGCCAAGGGCATCCTGGCCGTGGCACTGGGCGCAATTCGACTTCTCGTAAACCGCGCGGCCGCGTTTGACGGACGCGTCGGTATACGGGGGCTCCGGGGGAATGGTGATCGCCGGCAAAGGCTTCTCGGTCGTCCACCGGGCCGAGAAGGTCTTGATGTAGGCGATGACGTCGCGCCGGCTCACTTCGCCTATCGGATACCACGGTGGCATGAAAGTGCCGTAGATGCCGTCGCGGATCGTCTTGTCGAGATCGGAGTCGAGCGGCAGAGAACCCGACGGCGTCGACCGCCACTTGAAGGTGCCCTGGCGGTAGTCGCGCGGCTTGGTCGTGATCCATTCGGCAAACTCACCGGCACCATTGCCGAGATCGCCGTGGCAGGAGACGCAGAAGCGCGTGTACACGACCTTGCCCTTCACCGGATCGCCTGGCGGCAAGTCCTGCGCTGCGGCCGTGGCGGCCAGCGCGAGGAGGGGGAGAACCAACGTGGCGACGTGGAGCTTCTTCATGGCGCCCTCCCTTTCAGTAGGCAAAGTCGATGCCGACCAGATACTGGTTGGTCCGCGTGTTGAGCCCGTCGACTCCCGCCCCGATCGTTTGCAGGCTCGAGTACTCGGCGTGCAGCGCGTACTCCGACCGATTGCTGAACTGGAACGTATGGCGATAGCCAACCGTGACGGCGTTGACGTCGTTCAAGTTCTGCGGGTTGGTCACGACGCCCTGCTGGGAGTTCTTGCACAGGTCGTAGCGCGCGAAGACGATGTCCTTCAACGTCCACGTCCACCCGAACTCGCCGTAGCCGCCGTTGAAGGTACCGTTGCGGGTGGCGCCCGGGATCAGGAGCTGGTTGTCTTCCCCGTGCGCGAAGACGAAGATCAGATGGAACGGGGTGGCGCGGGGGCCGAACCAGATCTGGCCCTCCCCTCCAAACTTGGTAGACGGCTCGAGACCGCCTCCCTCGATCGGAGTGCCGTCGGCCGTCAAAAAGGTCGTCGGCCAGGTCGTGTAGGAGCCAAAAACGCCCAGCTTGACCGCCGAGACCGGCCCTCCCCCATCGAACACCCACTCGTGCGTGGCGTGGAAATAGCCGCCCGGGACGCTCCAGAAGTTCTGGCTCGGGATCGAATTCTGGACGTTGAAGACCGACACGGCGACACGATTCACGCTTCCCCGATCGTGGCCCATGTACTCCATACCCCACTGGTTTTCGCCCATGTCATAGGTCGACTGCGAGCCGGAGGCATGGAAGCTGTAGATCTGGTAGCCAACACTCGTGAGGTTCCATGGACGATGGGCCGAGAGAGGGAGATCCACTTCGTGACGACCGAGCTTGAGGTTCACCCACGACGAGTCGAACAGGTTGTCGAAGCGGACAAACGCCGACTCGAGAACAACGGTTCCGTCCGGTGCGAACCCGGTTGGAACGACGAGAAAGGACACGTTCTTGAAGAGCACCCCGCCCATCAGGAGGTCCATGCCGACCTGCGTGACACCGCCGGACCCGAGATTCCTTGTTCCCTGGTCCGTCGGCTGGTTAGTCACCTGCGTGTAGGAATACGACGGGGTGATGCGAACCGACACGGGCCAGTAGCCCGGGGTCTCGAAAACCGGTGTCGTCCTTGCCGGTCAGCATCTGATATCCGTTGTCCCGGAAAGGCCCGGCCGAAGTCGTTCAACTTGGGCCATGACTCGTGGCAGCCCGTGCAGCGCAGCCCGTATTTGCGCGCGAACGCGGGAAAGGCCCGTGCCGGCGGTGGCGCAAGAAGCATCACCGCGGACAGAGCGGCCCACGCCGTGAAGGTGACCCTTGCTCTCCGTGTCATCGTGAGACCTCCTCCTTGGCCCCGCCGGGCCTCGATCCCTCTTACTTCTTCGGCGTGAAACTGAAATCGACGGTCGCCGGCTTCCCGGCAGCAACCGCGGCGGACGCGTCTTTTTGGCCCATCACCTCGTGCCAGGCCACCACGGTGTACGTTCCGGGGGGAATGTCCTTGATCTCGAAGTGTCCGTCGGCATCCGTCGTCGCGTAGTACGGATTATCGAATTCCCAGATCCACGCGCGCATCCATTCATGCGCGTCGCACTTGACCCGGATGAGCTCCGGGGTCGCCGGCAGAGGTTTCGTCACGGAGAAGCCCTTGAACGGGAGCGCGATGTTGTAAATCGTGGCGCTCGTGTCGTTGTTCTGAGGATGCGTGTTGTGGAGGATCGGATCGTCGGAAGCGATCTTGATCTGTTGCCCGACGCTCGAGCCTTGCACGCGCGGGTCGAACATGCAGTGCGTGTTCGTGAGGGTGATCGTCCCGCCCGGGTTTGCCTTGCCCTTCTCGATGCCTTTCAGGAACACCTCGACATTTTTGAGGCCTCCGTCCTTCCCGACTTCGTAGAGCGGGTTGTTGATCGAATTGCCGCAATAATCCTGGTTCTTCGTCGTCTTGATCGGAGGCACCGACGGAGCGGCCCCCGCGAGCTTGACGACCCCCTGGATGGAGCCACCGTTGGTCACCGTGATGACCTCGTATGCCGAACTCCTCGCAGAAACGCCGAGCATGAGGAACCCGAAAACCAACGCCGGGGAGAAAACCTTGCGCACGCGTCCTCCTTCTTTCTGGTGGGTGCACTCGAGCCCGGACCCGACCGGAACGTCGAGGCCGAGCCGAGCAGCAAAATGGGGAAACGCACGTAGCGCCGGTTCGATGATGTCCGTTCGGCACGCGTGTGCGCAAAGTGACGCCATCGTAAAAACGGAGGCCCCCGACGTCTAATACCCCTTTCGACCTTCGGTGAGACCGGTTCGCTATCAACTCCTGGAGATAAACGAAGGGTAAACAGGCAAGGCGAGGGCCCTACAGCATCCTCGGGAGCCCCTGCACGATTTTCAGATAGTCTTAAGGACAAAGGTCCGGTCGAAAGGGGGGTAAGCGTGGAATTGCGGCATTTGCGTTACTTCGTTGCGGTCGCCGACGAGCTTCACTTCGGCCGTGCCGCAGAAAAGCTCCACATCTCGCAACCTCCTCTGTCTCACCAAATTCAGGATCTGGAGCGGGAGCTCGGTGTCGATCTCTTCTACCGAACGCGGCATTTCGTCGCCCTCACGGAGCCCGGTCGCGCCTTCCTGGAGGAGGCGCGGCGCATTCTCCAGGACGCCGACCACGCCGTGGCGACGGCTCGCAGGGCAGGACGCGGGGAAGTCGGCCGCCTTTCGATCGGATTCGGCGTCGCTTCCGAGGCCAGCGTGGGGGGAAAGATCTTGAACGCCTTCCTGTCGCGCCATTCGGGCGTGACTCTCGACCTCCAAACCCTCCACTCCCGAGAACAGATCGAAGCGCTCGCAAACCGTCGAATCGACGTCGCCTTCCCGATCCTTCCCGTGTCGCACCGGAACATCACCGCCGAGCCTATAGGGGTCGAGCCCCTGGTCGCCGCGCTGCCAGCCGCTCACGCCCTGGCACGCACGGGGCGGATTGGGCTCGTCGACCTCCGTTCGGACCCTTTCGTGCGCGTATCGCCTGAAGTGGGGCCCGCATTCAACGACCTCGTCCTCAGAGCCTGCACGGAGGCGGGCTTCACACCCTCCGTCGCACACGAAGCCGGTCACGTCCTGACAATCCTCGCTCTGGTTGGAGCCGGACTCGGCGTGGCGATCCTGCCGGGATCTCTCGCGAGCAGGCCAGCCGAGGGCGTCGTATTCC
This sequence comes from uncultured Acidobacteriota bacterium, assembly GCA_963811425.1. Classification (GTDB taxonomy): domain Bacteria; phylum Acidobacteriota; class Thermoanaerobaculia; order UBA5066; family Gp7-AA6; genus DAHUXD01. The sequence continues at coordinate 54,706 of CAWERV010000019.1, read as the reverse complement.
GTCGGCTGGCTCATGCGCCGTCGGTCCAGATCGGTGTCGCCTACCGCCCGCACGAAATGTCGACGCTTCTGCTTTCATTTCTCGAGGTCGTCCGCGAGGTGTCCCGGCAAAGAAACGTGCGGCCCCTCCGCACGTCCGCGAGCGCTTAGACCGAACTTCTGCCTCAGGAGGCTGCCGATGAAGACTCCCCTGCTCGCCCGCGCAATCCTTTCGGGTTTTCTGTTTCTGTTTGCGTTCGCCACGGCATATCTCCTCCTTGACTCGCTCGGGCTCTGGCAAATGCTCCCCGCCGGCCTGACACGCGGGGTGGAAATCCTCTCAGGGCTGATTCTCTTCGGGACCCTGCTCGGCCACCTCGCCCTCGCCAGCGGCCGACTTCCCCCGGAAACGGTCGGCCGGCGCTAGCGGGCCGGCGGCCGCGGCCCCTGAAGCCGCAGCGAGTTTCCCACGACGAAGAGACTTGAGAGCACCATGGCGGCGGCGGCCACGACGGGCCGAAGGAAACCGAACGCCGCCATGAGGATGCCGACGGCGTTGTAGCCGAATGCCCAGACGAGGTTCTGCCGCACGACCCACATGGTCCGCCGGGAGAGCACGACCAGAGCCGAGACCTCGAGCAGATTTTCACGGAGGATTACGGCATCGGCCGTCTGCCTCGCCAGACCCGAGGCCGCGCCGAAGGCAACGCCCGCCGTGGCGGCCGCGAGAGCCGGCGCGTCGTTGATGCCATCCCCGATCATCATGACGCCCCCCGTTTCGTCACGCCAGCGCTCCAGGAACTCGAGTTTGGCCCGAGGGTCCAGGTCTGAGCGCACCTCATGGAAGCCTGCGTCCTCGGCGACGCGGGAGACGGCGGCGGCCCGATCGCCGGACAGGAGGGCAACCTTCATGCCGAGCGATTTCAAGCCTTCGATCGCGGCGCGCGCCTCCAGTCGAACAGGGTCCTCGAGCTCTATCACGGCGACGAGCCCGCCATCGATCGCGACGCCCACGGCGCTGCGCCCGGGATTCGCGTCGAGTCGATCCAGGTGCGAAACCCCTTCGCGGGCGAGCAGGGCACGGCTTCCGAGTAGCACTCGATCGGGGCCCACGCGCCCGACGGCTCCCCCGCCCGCAACCGCATGAATGTCGCTGGCCTCCGGAATGGCGATCCGCCTCGCTCGGGCGCAGGACACGATGGCCCGCGCGAACGGGTGGTCGACCCCCGCTTCAATGGCGGCCGCGCGACCCAGCACGCCCTCCTCGGACAGTTCGGCAGCGGAATCAACCCATACGGCGCGTACTGCAGCCCTGCCGCGAGTAATCGTCCCCGTCTTGTCGAAGGCTGCCAGCCGGATGCGATCCACGGCCTCGAGCACCGCGCTGCTGCGAAGCAGAGTCCCCCGACTGGCCGCCTGCGTGATCGCAATCGTCGTTGCCATGGGCGTCGCAATTCCGAGCGCACAGGGACACGCGACGACGAGCACGGACAGAGCGGCGAGGCCGCCACGGGCCCAATCGCCAAGGGCAAGGCCCCACACCAGCGCGCTCACAAGGGCGATCAGCGCCACACCCGGAACGAATCGCGCAACGAATCGGTCCGCCGCAATCTCCACCGGCGCACGGCGGCTTCGAGCCTCCCGCGTCCAGCGTTCCACGCGGCTCGCGAGCGTCTCCGACTCCCCCTCGGCCTCCAGCACCAGCGAGCCGTCGATCGCGACCGATCCTGCAAACACCGTGTCGCCCGGTCCGACCAGCCGAGGCGCCGACTCGCCGGTGAGGGCCGGCTCGAAGACGTCGGACGCGCCCTCCACCACGAGGCCATCAACCGGAATCTCCTCTCCGGCGCGCACGCGCACGCGCTGCCCGCGACCGATCTCGTCGGGCGCGACCTCCCGTTCGCCCATTTCCCCGAGCACACGGGCCCGTGGACGCGCGGTCTCGACGGCAGGGGCGAGGGTAGCCGTCGCTCTCTCCCGGGCCCGTGCGTCCAGATACTGTCCCAGCACGACGAAAACGAGCACCATCGTTCCGGAGTCGTAGTAGAGATGACGTCCCCCGCGCACGGTCTCGACGGCCGAAGCCCCAATCGCGGCGAGCGCACCCAGGGCTATCAGCGTTTCGAGGACGATGTGACCGCCTCGGGCCGCCCGATAGGCCGCCCGGAGCATTGGAACGCCGAGCAGAAGGTAGACAGCCGCAGCCAGAGCCAGCATGAGCCACGATGCGGTCCGCAGCACGTCGCCCCCGAGGGCGTCGAGCGATCCAAAGTACAGAAGGCTCTGGAACATCATGATGTTGCCCGAGAGCACCGCGGCCAGCCCGAGCTTGGCGAGAAACCAGCCGGCCCGCCCCGCGTCTCCGGTCGCGCCCACCAGCCGAAAGACCGTGAGGCACCCGTAGCAACAGAAGGCAAGAGGCTCGCCCCCGAGGTTCTCGCGATAGCTGCGCAAAGGGAGAGGCAGGCGACAATGGGCGCAAAAATCGGCCGGAATCCCGGCTTCGAGGTCCGCTTCTCGCGCGGCCGCCGTCATGCATTCCCTGCGGGCCGGATCATGGGGCTGCCAGAAGACTACAACGCGTCGCCCCGCTCCGCGATGAACGGCGATGGCCACGTTGCAGAGATAATCGGAGGATGAACGACCGCACGGAACGCGACCTCATCTGGCAGGAGCTGCACGCGAGGCCCTACGTCCGGTTCTCTGGCCCGGCCCACATCCTTCGCATCTCCTTCCTCCTGCGAGAGGGACACGGTGCCGATCTCCTACCCCTTCGAGAGCTGACACGCGGACTCGGCCTCGCGCCGACCTACGAAACAGAGCGGCACTCCATCTTTGCGACGACCGTCCAGGGCTCTGGCCGCCTCGTGCTGTCCTGGGAGCAACACTCCGAGTTCGTGGCGTACACGTTCTTTCTCTATGACCTTCAGATTCCCTTCCAGCCGTTTGGATTTGACGTGCTGCAACTGGTGCCAGAGGGCTGGATGGCGGGCTTCGGCGCGCCGCCGCTCGTCGCAACGCGCCTCGCTGTCGGGTCGACGCCGGTGATGCCCGGCTCCCTGGAGGGGCTCATGGCTCTCTTCGGGGGCCACACGGTCAACGGGAGCCGGGTCATGGGAGGCAGGGCGGAAGCCTGGACGTGTTATCGCGCGCACGAGGACGGGTTTGGCCGGATCGCGATCGTGACGCGCGATGTCTCGGCGCAGGAACTGGGCCGGACGACGGAACGGCTTCTCGCGATCGAGGACGCATACCATCTGACGCTCATGCCGTTGCCGATGGCACGCGACGTGAAGCCCGAGCTCGCCGCGGCCGAACGCCGGATGGTCCAGGAGGTGGACGCGCTGCGCAGGGCCCAGTCGGTCCAGGAGAAACGGACCGTTCTCGACGCCCTCCTCGGCCTCGCCGCCGAGGTCGAGCACATCCGCGCCCGCGTATCCAACCGCTTCGACGGATCGTCGGCCTACTTCTCCCTCCTCGTGAGTCGGTTCGCGGATCTTCGCGAGGACAAGATCGAGCACGTCTTGAGCCTGAGCCGCTTCGTCATGCGGCGAGTTCGTCCCGCCGCCGAAACGTATCGAAGTCTCCTCGAGCGGCTGGCCAAGTTGTCGGAGCGCATCGCGCGCGCCGCCGACCTGCTGCGGACGGGCATCGAGCTTCACGTTGAGGAGCAGAACGCGCGTCTGCTCGAGAGCGTGGATCGTCGGGCACGGTTGCAGCTGAGGCTTCAGCAGGCCGTCGAAGGGTTGTCGGTCGTCGTAATCACGTATTACGCCCTCGGGCTGATCGGCCATGCCCTCAAAGGGATCCAGAGCCGGGGATTCGACTTCGATCTGGACGCAACACTCGCTCTGGTGCTGCCGTTCCTGCTCATCGCGGTGTGGGCAGTGGTCCATACCGTGCGGCGCAGGTTCCGGGACGATTCGCTCTGAGCCCCGGCGCTCCGCGGCAACGGCCGGGTTCGAGGTCCCGCGCCGTTCCTAGCTCCTGGAGCGCGGATCGATGGCGCAGATTCCGTAGTCCTCGCAGATCTGCCGCATGGCGGCGGCGGCGGTGTTGAAAGCGAGGATGATCGACCCGCCCTTCCTTCCCGCCGTCAGGTCACCCGCAAGGAAGAGACCGGGCACGCTCGTCGCGAAGGAGTCCGTCAGTTTCGGTTGGGGGCCATCGAAGGCAATTCCCGCCGACTTGAGGAAGTTCTCGGGCGTCGTCCCGCCAAGGGCGTAGACGATCCGGTCGACATCCAGAGGATCGAGGTCGGGCTCCTGAAAGTGAACCCGGGCCCTATCCCCGGCACCTTCGAGTCGGGCCACGTTGGAGGGCAGAAGAATCCGCAATCGTCCCTGGCGCTCAAGTTCGAGAACGCTTCCCCGATTGATCGGGTTGGGGCGCGTCAGCTCTCTACCGCGATACGAGAGCGTGACGCGGTTCCCCTCTTGCACGAGGAACTGACAGTACTCCGCCGCCGTATCCCCTCCGCCGACGACGAGAACGTCTCTGTCACGAATTTCCTCGCTCGTCACGTCGAAGAGTGTGTGGCGCCTCACGGAGCCGGGATCGCGTATGCCGGTTTGTTGGGACGGCTGAGAACTCCAATCGCGATCACGACGACCCGAGCCCGCCAGACGTCCGTGCTCGTCTCGACCCGCAGCGGCCCACCGGGCTCGGCCCCGATCCGGTGCACTTCTTCGCGGTAACGCACGCGTGCGCCCGAATCGCGGATCGCGCGATCGAGGTAGCTCAGCGTTTCTTCGCGAGTCAGGTCCGGGATGCAGAGCACTCCCTCACATTTCGCCTCGATCCCCTTGTAGTTGGCGAGCACGGGCTTGGCCGCGGTGTAGTACCTGCGAATGATCCACGAGTGCTCCTCGGCCTTCTCCAGGACGAGGACCCGCTCCGGGAGAACGCCGGCGGCCTTCGCCTCCGCGGCGAGAGCAATGCCCGCGGGCCCCCCACCAACGATGATGAGATCGAACTCCAGACCGTCCCTGGTCACACTCTCGAAGTGCGGTTGGTCTACCACCGATGCAGCATGAGACCACAGCAATCCCGTGATGACGAACAGGATCCGCCCTCTGGCGCTGGACTCGCTGATGAAACCATCGCGCAGCGCTGCCGTAACTCGAGGGGGAAGACACGAGGAGGAACCATCTCCAGCATTGCCAGGGAGATTCGCTACGCTCTGCGGGGGATCAGGCGCGAAAAGGCGTTCGCCCTTCCCGTGCTGTTGACTCTGACCGTGTGCATCGCGGCCAACGCGGCGGTATTCACGGCAGTTCAACGGGTGCTCCTCCAGCCCCTCCCGTTTCCCAATGCCGAAAGCCTCGTCTGGATCACGAACAGCTACCCGAAGGCCGGCGTCATGGAGGCAGCCAACGCCGTCCCGGACTACTACGACCGCAAGGAGGCCGTGCCCGCGTTCGAAGACGTGGCGCTTTACGTCCGGACGGGACGCACGCTCGGGCTCCAGCAGGGCTCCCAGCGCGTCACCGGGATGGAGGCGACGCCCTCCCTGTTCCGACTGCTTCGCACGCGGCCCTATCGGGGAAGGCTTCTCGAGGAACGCGACGGCCAGCCGGGTCAGGACCACGAAATCGTGCTCAGCTACGGGCTCTGGGAGCGTCTGTTCGCCGGCAGGGACGATGCGATCGGAAGGGAGTTGCGGGTCAGCGGCGTCCCGCACGTTGTCGTCGGTGTGGCGCCTCGAGACTTCCTCTTCGTCGACTCCGAGGTGACCTTCTGGGTGCCGCTCGCCTTCACCGCGGAGGACCGCGCGGAGGGCAACCGGGGCAACAACTATCTGGACATGGTTGCCCGGCTGCGGCCGGGAGCGACGCTCGAGCAGGCCCGGCAGCAGCTTCGTGCGCTCGACGCGGCAAACCTCGAGCGGTTTCCGAAGCTGCGAACGGGACTGATCGCCTCCGGCTACTTCGCCCTCGCGATGCCGCTCCAGGAGCGGCTGGTGCGCGCCGTGCGCGGCACGCTCTACCTGCTCTGGGGAGGTGTGATCTGCGTCCTTCTGATCGGCTCCGTGAACGTCACGAACCTGGCGCTTGGACGGGGAACCGTCCGGTCGCGCGAGGTCGCCGTGCGGCAGGCCCTCGGAGCCGGGACGTGGCGCCTCCTCCGGCAGCACCTGATCGAGAGCCTGATTCTGACCTCGATCGCCGGCGCGGCGGGCAGCGCGCTCGCCGTCTTCATGGTCCGGGCGTTCTCCGCGAGCGCCGCCGGAAGCCTTCCGCTCGGGAGCGCGATCTCCCTCGGGGCGTCGACGCTGCTCCTCGTGGCCGCGCTCAGCCTCGCTCTCGGCGTGCTCCTGGCCGTCATTCCGCTGCTTGCGCGCGGAGCGCGAGCCAGCCTGGCCGAGAGATTGAACCAGGAAGGGCGCGGCGGCACGACCGGCCGACGCACACGCGCCGTGCGGCGCGCTCTCGTGGCCGCGCAGGTGGCCTTCGCCTTCGTTCTTCTGCTCGGCGCCGGCCTGCTGCTCGCCAGCTTCAAGGAGTTGTTGCGCGTACGGCCCGGCTTCGAACCGGAGGGCCTGCTCACCGCGAAAGTCAGCCTCCCCAGCTCGTCATATCCGGCGAATGCAGACCTTCTGGCCTGGTGCGCCCGCGCCCTCGAACGGGTCCGAACCCTTCCCGGTGTCGAGACGGCAGGCATCGGAGACGGAGTTCCGTTCGCCGGCAGTTACTCCGACAACGTCGTCCGCGCCGACGGCCGTGCGCCGTCACCCGGCGACCCGGTATTCGACCCGGCCGAGAACGGCGTTACGCCGGGCTACTTCGCGGCGATGGGCATCCCGGTCAGGCGCGGCAGGGTGATCGACGAGCGCGACACGCCGACCTCGCCGCTGGTGGTGGTCGTGGACCAGCGACTGGCCGACGAGCTGTGGCCGGGCAGAGACCCCATCGGACAGCGTGTGTTCTTTTTCGGCGACCCCGGCCCGATGGCGCACGTCGTGACGGTCGTCGGCGTGGTCGGAAATGTCAAGCAGCGCGGACTCGCCTCGTCCGACGAGCGCATCGGCGCCTACTACTTCCCTTACGTCCAGCATCCGTTCCCCTATGCGCAGGATCCGCGCCGGACATTGACCCTGGCGGTGAGAGCGACGGGCGATCCGATCCTGCTCGCGCCGGTTCTGCGGCGTGCGCTCGCCGCGATCGACCCCGAGCTCCCCCTGTACGACGTGAAGACCATGGAGTCGCGCATCGAGATCTCGGTGGCGGGGCGGCGCGCCGCGGCGCGCCTGGCCACGGGCTTCGGCCTCGCCGCGCTTCTCCTGGCGACGTTCGGCCTCTACGGCGTGCTCGCCTACCAGGTGACGCAACGCACTCGCGAGATCGGCATTCGCATGGCGCTCGGCAGCGGGAGCGGCCGGGTGTTCCAGCTCGTCCTCCGCGAGGGCGCGACCCTCCTGGCGATCGGTCTGGCGGTCGGTTGGGTGGGGCTCTTCGCCCTGCGGCGCGCCCTGGCGAGCGAACTCTATGGCATCACTCCCTTTGAGCCCGCAGTCCTCATCGCCGTCACACTTCTGCTCGGCATCGTGGCTTTGGCCGCGTGCGCCGTGCCCGCTCGCCGCGCCGCGCGAATCGATCCAGTGGCTGCGCTCTCGAAATGACGGCGCCGATCGGCGCAGCAGCCTCGCCCCGCTACTTCATGAAGGCACGGACGATCTGCGCAATTTGACCCGCTGCGGTATCGAGCGCGAAATGGCCTGCATCGAGGACGTGGACTTCGGCCGCCGGCACGTCGCGTCGATAGGCCTCGGGTTCCGAAAGCTCGAAAGACAGGTCGTACCTGCCCCAGAGGACGAGAAGCCGCGGCTGTTTCTCGCGCATCCAGGCCTGCCACCTGGGGTAGGCCTCGACGTTCGTGCGGTAGTCGTAGAAGAGATCGCTTTGAATGTCGGCCTGGCCCGGCTGGCTGAGAAAGGCGAATTCATCGGTCCAGAGATCCGGGTCGTACCGGTCCACGTTGGGATCGCTCCCGACATGTCGCGTCCGCGTCGCCTGCAGCGACAGGAGATTCGTGCGAAGCGCGCGTTCGTTGGTGGCGCGATCGGCCCAGAAGGCCCGCCGCGGCTTCCAATTCGCTCCGAGGCCCTCGTCATGCGCCACAGCGTCCTGGACGATGAGAGCCTCGATCCGGTCCGGATGGGCCAGGGCCATGCGAAAACCCACGGGGCCTCCGTAATCCTGCATGTAAAGGGTGTAGCGCGACATCCCGAGCGCCTCGGTGAAGTGATTCATGATCTCCGCGTACCGATCGAACGTGTACGCAAATTTCTTCGGGTCCGGCCAGTCGCTGTGTCCGAAACCCGGGTAATCGGGCGCGACGAGGTGATAGCGATCGGAAAGCCGGTCGAAGAGGGGCTCGAACATCCGCGACGAAGACGGGAGTCCATGCAGCAAGAGAAGTGACGGCGCGCCTTTCGGGCCAGCCTCTCTGTAAAAGATGGAGAGGCCATCGATCTGTACCGTGCGATAACGGGTCGGGCGTTCCACGAAGCGCTCCTTTCCTCCGACTTGGGCCAGCACGTGGGATGGGACTTGAGCCTACTTCGGGTCAGGAGAACATCCGGAAAGTCGCCTCAAGTAGAAAAGAATAGCGACAAAACGGGGAATTCGAGTCGTCCGTACCCTGGATCCGGACCGCGCACCCCGAGCCTGATTCATTCGCATCATGAGATCGTTCGGCCAACGTCCGAAACTCCAATCCGCACGAGAACCGCACCCGAAAGGACGGCATGGCAACCCGGAGCATAACGATTGGGGTCGTGGGATCCGGAGGAGACGGCGTCGTCACGCTGGGAGATCTCATCGCCCAGGTCGCGGCCAAAGAAGGGCTTCACGTTCTTAAGACGGAGGCCTATGGACCGCAAATACGAGGCGGCGAATCCTCCTGCACGGTCCGGGTGGCCGCCGACGAGATCTTCGCGCAGGGAGCCAGCGCTGACGTGCTCGTTGTATTCGGCTGGGCTGATTTCGCGCGCTTCCGCGGGGAGGTCTCGGTGGCTCCCGACGCCCTCGTCCTCTACGAAGCGACAGAGGATCGCCCGTCCGGGGAAGACCTCGGCCTCGTCGGCGGCGAGGACCTGGTCTGGGTCCCGGTGCCGTTTGCCGGCGCATCCCGCGCCTCCTCGGGGACGCCCGGTTCGAAGAACGTCGTCACGCTGGGCATCCTCGGCGAGCTCCTCGGCCTGCCGGCGGAGAGTCTCAAGCGCGCCCTCGCGCACCGCTTCGGCCGCAAGAAAGCGAGCGTGCTCGAAGCCAACATGCGGGCGTTCCAGGCCGGACGCGAATTTGCGGCTTCCCAGGCTCCGGCGTTTGCGCGAAAGCGCCTCGACTACACGCCCTCGGCTCCGCGGCTCCTCATGTCTGGAAACGAAGCCGCCGCGATCGGCGCGCTCCATGCCGGCTGCCGGTTCTTCGCGGGCTACCCGATCACGCCTTCGTCCGAGATCCTGCACTTCCTCGCCGAGTGGATGCCGCGCGCCGGCGGCGCGTTCCTCCAGACCGAGGACGAGCTCGCGGCAATAGGCGCCGTCATCGGAGCGTCCTTTGCCGGCGTCAAGGCGATGACGGCCACCTCGGGCCCGGGTCTTTCCCTGATGACCGAGATGCTCGGTCTTGCCGCGATGGCAGAAGTCCCCGTCGTCATCATCGACGTGCAGCGCGGCGGCCCCTCGACGGGCAACCCAACGAAAAGCGAGCAATCGGATCTCCTCCAGTGCCTCTTCGGGACCCATGGCGACGCGCCTCGGGTGGTGCTCGCCTGCTCCGACGTGGAGGACTGCTTTCACGCGACCGTGGAGGCGTTCAACATCTCCGAGGAGTTCCAGATCCCCGTCCTCGTCCTCTCCGATCAGGCGGTCGGACAGCGCAAGGAGACCATCCGGGCCGAAGCGCTGCAGCACGTCGTGCACGACCGGTTGAAGCCAACTGCGGAAGAGCTCGAGAGCTACGAGCGCTACCGCGAGACGCCGACCGGCGTTTCGCCAATGAGTGTGCCGGGCATGAAGAAGGGGATGTATCAGACCAACGGCCTCGAGCACGACGCGGAAGGAAGACCGAACTCGCTCTACCTCACGCACGAGACGATGAACGCCAAGCGCTACAGAAAGATGTGGCCGATCCGGGAGCGCTACCATTCTTTTCGCAGATTCGGGCCTGCGCGGGCGGACATCGGCGTCCTCTGCTGGGGGTCCTCCAAGGGCCCGGTGCAGGAGGCCGTCGCCGCCGCCAACGCGCGCGGAGAGACGGTCTCCGCGTTCGTACCGCAGACGCTGTATCCGTTCCCGAAGCGGGACTTCCAGGAGTTCCTGGCGAGCGTCGGGGAGCTGCTGATCGTCGAGCTCTCTTACACCGCGCAGTTCTACAAGTACCTGCGGACCTTCCTCGATCTGCCACAAGGCAGGACGCGTGTGTTCAAACGCTCGGGCGGCAAGGACCTCACGGGCAGCGAGGTCCTCGAGGAAATCTCGAGAATGTGGACTGCCATGCAAAGAGAAAAGGCGGCCGTATGAGCACGACCCTCGATCTGCCCGCCTTTCAGCCGGCGGACTACAAATCCGACCTGAAACCCGTCTGGTGCGCGGGCTGCGGCGATTTCGGCGCGCTCGCCTCCCTTCACCGCGCGATGGCAAAGCTGCAGCTCACGCCGTGGGATACCGTCGTCATTTCCGGGATCGGCTGCTCCTCGCGGCTTCCGGGTTACGTTTCGACTTTCGGGTTCAACGGGGTCCACGGGCGCGCGCTCACGCTCGCGAGCGGCGTCAAGGTCGCCCGACCGGAGCTCAACGTCATCGCAGTGGGCGGCGACGGTGACGGCATCGCGATCGGCGGCAACCACTTTCTCCACGCGGCGCGCCGCAACCTCGACATCGCCTACTTCATGATGGACAACGAGATCTACGGCCTGACCAAGGGCCAGGCGGCGCCGACGACGCCGTCCGGAGACAAGACCAAGTCCACGTACTGGGGGAACCCCGAACCGTCAGTGGATCCATGCGAACTCGCGATCTCTTTCGGCGCGACCTGGGTCGGTCGGGGCTTCTCCGGCGATCCGAAGACCCTCGTGGATCTCATGACCGCCGCGATGCAGCACCGGGGTTTTGCATTCCTCAACGTGATGTCTCCTTGCGTCACCTGGCGGGGAGACGAGCAATTCAAGATGCTCAAGGCGAAGCTCGCCTTCCTGCCGCCCGGCCACGACCGGACCGACCGCACCGCCGCACTGCGTTACACGCGCGAAACGGATGTCCTGACGACGGGCGTGCTTTACGAAGTGCGGCAACCGTCGCTCTGCGAGCGCCTGGAGGAGATCCGGATCAAGGCCCGCGAGGCCGGCCCGGTCACGAGCACGGCCGAGATCCTGGCCGCCCTCTCTCCGCCCATCTGAAGCCCGGCCTCTTGCGAAATTCTCTCATCGCGCCCACGTCGAGAGTCGAGAGAACCCCGGGCGTGATGCAAAGGCATCAAGACACCGGTAACCGGGGGCCGCATCATCATTGAGAGGTGTCGCCATGTTTCAGACGCTCTTCGTGATTTTCGGAATCCTTCTGGTGCTTTCCGTCCTCCCGCTCGCCTGGATCGCCATCCGAAGCGCGGTTCGCGAGCGCGGCCCGCGCGTGATCACATGCCCCGAGAACGGTTGCGTTGCGGAGGTCGAGGTGGCCGCGTGGAGCAGCGGCTTCGCCACCGCGGTCGGCGAGAGCCGCCACCGCCTCGCGGCCTGCTCCCGCTGGCCCGAGAAAGAAGGCTGCGACCAGGCGTGCGTGGCGCAGATCGAGGCGACCCCGGGCGGCTGCCTGGTTCGCGCGATCGTCGCTGACTGGTACCGGGGCCGCACATGCACGTACTGCGGCCATGAGATCCCGGAAGCGCACCCCGGCGACCGCAAGCCGGGCCTGCGCAGCGCCGACGGCCAAACCATGGCCATGGAGGACAACGAGCCCGTTCGCCTCGTCGATGTCCTTTCGAGCGCGCAGGCGGTCTGCGCCAACTGCTACGACGCGATGTCGTTCCGCGAGCACTTTCCTGGCCTCCCCGTGGACCGCGCGAGGCCCGAAACGCAGCCGCTCTCGACGCACTAGCGGAATTCCGGCCCCGGAACCTCCGCCCTCTCCCAGGCCCTGCGTGGGGAGCGCAGTCCTTCCGGTCAATCCGGGACTGGATCGCCACATCGCGCGACAGCCTGGTGTCTTGCGCCTGGTACGTCTCTCCCAACCGGCCCGCCCCGAGAGGCATCGTCTACCGACGTGTCCCGGTAATCCCTAGCCTTCCTTGCGAATGAGCTTCCACAGCGCGACCCGGTCCGGCGCGAGCAGCTCCTCGATGCGGGAGGGATTGACGTGGGCGACGATGATTTGCCCGACCTCGGTCTGCACGTCGGAGAAGAGGCCGTGGGATTTCATCTTCGCGGCCTGGTACTGGTTGTCCTCGGTCGGGCTGACATAGTGCACCGACTCGCTCTTGTAGCGATGCACCAGCCAGAGATGAACGAGCGTCATCAGCCGCTTCTTGCGTAACGACTCCTCGAAGGTGTTCTGGTCGCGCACCGACAGAATGCTCCGGCCGCGGCGATCCAGGATGGGGGCGAAAACGACGTTGGCGAATCTGTCGTTGCCGTCGCCCCCGATGCGGAGCTCGAGCAGCTCGGAGCCGGCGTGCTGCGGCAGCAGCTTCACAGCGAGCTTGTACTTGAGGCGGTAGTGCTCGCCCCACATCGCCAGCCACTCCTCGAGCAGCTTCTTGGGGACTTCCGTCTGGATGAGATGCTGGTGTTGGGTCGAGCCCTTGCCCATCGCCTGGGTCGTCGCGGTGCGCCCCGAGGAGGCCAGCAGGGCGGCGTCGACGCGCGGTCCGCCGACCAGCGTTTGCGGCGTCTTGTAGGGGGACTCGACGAGGCGAATCTTGCGTTGCAGCCGAGCGAGCGCCATCATTCCCTCTTGCTTGAGCGAAGTCGCGAACTCCTCGGCGGCAACACCGTCGATCTGATGACCACCATAAGTGATGAAGTTGAAGACGAAGCCCATTTTCCCGAGCTCCTCGGGGAAGCTCCGCATCTGGGCGTCGCTCATTCCGGTCGAGTCCCAGTTGAAGGAAGGCGAAAGGTTGTAGGCCAGCATCTTCTCGGGGAATACCGCGTGGATCGCGTCGGCAAACTGCCGGGCGTCCTCGAGGTCCGCGGTCTTGGTCTCCATCCAGAGGAGATCGGCGAAGGGCGCCGCGCCGAGCGACTTGACGATGGCGTAGGGGATGCCGCCGCGGATCTGGTAGTAGCCTTCCGGGGTCTTGGCGTGCTCACAGTCCCAGATGATCTGGACGCCGAGCGACCTGGCCTTCTCCTTTGCCGCCCATAGGGATGCCCGCTCCGCGAAGCGGCGCCACTGCGCGGCGCTCATCTCGAGCGGCTCGCCCTCGCTCGACCGGAACTCGAGCACCTCGGCCACCGCCTCGCCGTAGGTCTCCAGGCCCGCCTCCTCCTCCCACGCTTCGAGCAAGCGCGTGGCGACCGGGTCGAAGGCGGCGTCGATCGTCGGGTGCCTGCCCTGCTTGTACGCCTCGGCGCCCTCGGCGGCCAGGGCCGCCAGTCCCTTGCGCTCGAGCCAGGCGCCTGCGACCCGGTATTCCTCGTCGCACAGCGCGTAGAGCAGGTGGCCGTTGAGCTCGCGGACCCCGAGATCGTAGAAGCGCTTCATGAGCGCCAGATAGCCGGCCTTGTAGGACGGGAGGTTGACGTTGGTGGCGCCGAGGATAAACGGCTGGTCGCGCTCGTCCCCGCGGCCATCGAGCAGGTTCGCCGCCTCGGCGTCGGTGCGAGCAACGATGATGCCGGGGACCTTCATGACGTCGAGCTGGAAGCGCGCAGCGTTCAACCGCTTGATCTGCTCGTCTTCCGGCACCAGGACCTTGCCGCCCTGGTGGCCGCACTTCTTGGTGCCGGGGCGCTGGTCTTCGATGTGATAGCCGGGAACACCGGCTTCGACGAAGCGCCGCACGAGGTTGCGCACGTGAGGGTCGCCGCCGTGGCCCGTGTCGGCGTCGGCGATGATGAATGGGCGGTAGTCGACGGCCGGCGACGCGCTGCGCTGCTTCTCCGACATACGGGCGCGCAGATACTGCTGGTTGCGGTCGGCGGTGAGCAGGGCGCGCACGAGCACCGCAGCCTCATCGGGCACCTGACTGAGGGGGTAGCTGGCCAGGTCGGGCCCGGGGTCCTCGTTCGTCGAGCCCCTGGCCGAGGTCGCCCAGCCGCCGAGGTAGATGGCCTCGATCCCCAGCCGCTTGATGACCACCGCCTGGCCCGGCGAGTACGGGCCGAACGTGGTGATGCTCTTTTTCTCCGCGAACAATTGGCGCAGACGTTCGTGGAACGCCGCCGCGGCCTCGCGAGCCACGGTGAAGTCGTGGGCGATCGTGCCACGCTGCTCGACGACCTGGCGCGCCGTGTAAAGGCGCGTGATACCCGCGAACCTCGGGCTCTCGAACCACCTCTGGGTCTCGGCAACCTCCTGCTCGAAAGAATTCATATCGATGCTCCTGCTCGTGAGGTGACAGAAGTGGTGTTGACGGACGGAGTGTATCGCCGGGCCAACAAGACGGCGCGGGTTTCCCCCGGCCGATCATTCCCCGGCTGCCGGAAGAGCGGGCGCGGCCTCCTGCCGAGGGTCTGCCTCTGGCGAACGGCGGAAGCCTCGAGAACACGCCTCGCTTATCTCGGCGGCTCTGCCTACTTGAGATGCAGAGGCAGAGCGTTCTCGCCCGGCACAAGGGTGATGCTCACGTTGGCCGTGACGTGGTTTCCCGCGCGCCCAAGAAATGCAGAGGCATACACACCCACAAGGCCCGGTTGAAGACCGGAAATCTCGTAACTGCTATCAGCATTCGATGTGCCGCTAAGTATCTGAGTGCCTTGATATACGGCAATCGTTGCCCCGGCGATGGGTGAGCCGGAGGCGTCAACGTTACCAAGCAGGGACGTTGCCGGCAGAGGCGTGGGCGTGACCGTGGGAACCGGCGTTTTCGTAACGAACAACCCCGTCAGGGTGTTACCGACGTCCTTACACCCAGCGCCGAATAGGCTGAGGACGGCGATGAGGATGGCTGACCCGCGCTGCACGTCGGCTACTTGCATTGACCTCCGTTCGTCGCGGTGGACTGTATCTCAGCCGTGCGGAGATTGCCGCACATCTCCGGAGAATAGCGGGTGCACCAGACGTGAGAGAAGGCCGCGCGCCAGGCGATCCGTCAGAAGCTCCGTGTTCGCGCCGCGATCAAGGCAGCGAGGAAGATTGTCGAGTCACCCCGGACTCTTAGTCCGAGACGCTGCGAACCGGGCTGACAACCGGCCCGATTGTGATTCTCCTATGAGAAGGTGCCTCTGATGGTCAGCTCGCTCGAGTGCGCACCGCTGCGCGAAACGCGCGGCGCTTCTCTTCGTCGAGGATGTTGTCCGCCAGCGCGGCGCCGAGGGCGACGAGGTTCGCAGCGGACTTCGCCGCCTTCCTGACGAGCACGCGAGCGACCGGGCCGATGTGCCTGGCGAGCTCGACCTCGACGAAGTGAAGGTCTTCCTCCCGAAGCGCCGGTGCCGGCGCGGCCGTCGGCGCGGGCACCGTGGGAGGCGGAGTTCGCGGTCGGCCCTCCGGGTGGGGAGTGACCCGGGGGCGACCGGCGTCGGGCGTTGAGGGTGTGGGGGGGACGGGCCGTCTGCCTTCGCGCTCGGAATCGATCCAGGTCGCGATGCGACTGACCGAGGGCTCGTGCGCTTCGACGGCCTCGCCGGTCTGGAGGCGGTGGAGGTCCCGGTCGAGTGCCAGGACGTCCGGGTAGCGCTCCTCCCGTTCCTTGGCCATCATCTTGCGCAGCACGCGGCAGAGCCCCTCGGAAAGGCTCGGCTCGAACGTTCGGGGGTCGGGCAGCGGTTCCGTCAGATGCATGGACATCACGATCGCGCCCGACGAGCCCTTGAAGGGGGCGTGCCCCGTGACCAGCTGGAAGAAGGTCGCGCCGAGCGAGTAGATGTCCGCTCGCCCGTCGATGTCCCTCACACCGCGGATCTGCTCGGGTGAAATGTATTCCGGTGTCCCGATGGCCTGCCCTGTCTGGGTCAGGCCCTGGTCCTCGCCGATGCGCTTGGCGATGCCGAGGTCGACGAGCTTCAGCTTGTCCCCCCTCGCGGTGAGCATGAGGTTGTCCGGTTTGATGTCGCGGTGGACGAGCCCTTCGGCATGGGCGACCGCAAGCGCGGCGACGGTGTGGCGAATGAGCAGAACCGCGTCGCGCTCCCGGAAACGGAACTTTTTCAGCAGCGCGCGAAGCGACTCGCCGTCCACGTACTCCATCGCGAGGTAGTAGACGCCGTCTTCGCACCCGAAGTCGTAGATCTGGACGATGTTCGGGTGGTTGAGGCGCGCGGCGGCGCGGGCCTCCTTCTGGAACCGCTGCACGAACTCCTGGTCGGCCGAGAACCGAGGCGCGAGTGTCTTCAGCGCGACGATGCGATCCAGGCTGAGATTCTTCGCGCGATAGACCTTTCCCATTCCCCCGGACCCCAGCTCTTCGAGGACCTCGTAGGCGCCGAACCGCCGTCCCGCAAGACTCTGTTCCGTCACGCGCCCGCGACCCCAGGCATCGTGCTACTCCTCTCCGAGCATCTGCAGGGCCTTCACCAGGCTGATCCGCATCCGATTGAAGGACTCGGCCAGAGCGGACACCTCGTCCCGCCGCCTGAACCGGACCTCGGGCACGTCGAGGTTGCCCGTCGAGACCTCGTCAGCCATCCGCGAGAGCCGCCGAATCGGCCGGATGATCGAGAACCACAGCATCACGTTCAAGAGAACGAGGATGAGCGCGAAGACCCCCACGAGCGAGGCGAGCATCGCACGGTGGGCCTGTGCCGCCGACTGGAGGGGCACGGCCATCGGCACGGAAACGATCTGGGCTCCGATGACCTCGTTCAGCTTCCAGCCATAGCCGCCAGAGGTGCCGTACATCCTGACGACGGAGGCCGGTGTCGCTTCCGGGGTGGTGTGGCACGAGAGGCAGCCGACGTCGGTGATCTTGATCGGTCGGGCCAGGTAGAGAGCCCGCCCGAGGGATGCGTCCCGCTCGCCGACGATCTCCGGGAGCTTGGCGTCCGAGCGGAAAGCGTTGACGACGTCCGCTTCCCAGTCGACCGTACGGTCGCGCGGGTTGGTCGGGTTGAGCGTCGCCTCCTTGTAGGTGTATTCCGGATGGGTCTCCCGCAAGGCATTGAAGATCTCCGTCGCGGAGTAGGCCGGGACGCTTTGTGGCAGAAACTCTTCGGCCAGACGCGCCGCGAGCAGCGGCTTGATCTGCTTGCTGGTGTAGCCGCGCGTCGCCATGGCCGTCTGCATCATCAGCCGTGCCTGTTCGACGACCTGCGCGCGGGCGTTGTTCTGAAGGAGGTGCCGGGTCACCAGGTGTGCCGGCACGAGGGCGATCCCGAAACACAGGATCAGGATCAGGTTGAACTTGATCAGGAGCGACATGACTCCCTTCCTCTTTGGTCGGGAATCTTATCGCGGGGACATTCGAACAGCGGCGCCGGGGCTCTCCTCCCGGCGCCTGATCATCATGGTTGCGGGGTAGGACTTGAACCCACTCTTTCCGTGTTCGACCTCTTGACGAGCATGGTAGTCAGGTAGCTGGTGAAGTTCTTCAATCCCCTCGAAACGGCCGGCGGGTGGCCCGGAGTCGCAGCACGAGCCTCGCGGATCATGCCGCCTTCCTTGGGCCTGGTCTCGGCCATGCTCGCAGCGACCTTCTCCGGCTGCACCACGGTCGGCCCGCTTCCGGACGGCCTCGCGCGCGAGGTCGGATCGGTCCGGCAGGTGCTCGCGGCCTGCCAGGGCGACGATCCTTCGTTTTGCAGGGGCTTCGTCGCAGCCTCATTCGATTTGCTCTGCGCCCACCAAGCGATCTGTCCGCCTCCGCTCCAAACCGACGACGTCGAGCGCATCGCGGTCGACGCCCTTCGAAGGGCTCCTCCCGATTCCGCTGCGATCACGTTCGTGTCTGCAGCGATCAGCCGCGCCTGGCCGTGCCCGGTCGGGCCCGCGACCGAAGTGGCCGCGCGACGGAGCTCCGCGTCGTTGCGCTGACTCCCATTTTCTAGCCGAGCACGACCGTGATGCGGTGCTCGAGTCCATCGTCCGCCAGCGGAATCTCGCGGCCGGACACCGGACCGCCGTCCAGCGAGATGCTCGTCACTCCTCGCATCGCGCCGTGAGGATTCTCCACCGATAAGCGATAGCGGGCAGAGTGGTAGCGAAACTGGATCTCGTATCCCGGCCATGCGCGAGGAATGCACGGGTCCAGGTGCAGGACGGTTCCGCGCAGTCGAAAGCCCAGGATCCACTCGACACCTGCCCGGTACATCCAGCCGGCAGCGCCCGTGTACCAGGACCAGCCCCCGCGGCCCGCGTGCGGAGGCTCCGAATACACGTCGCCGGCCATCACATACGGTTCGACCTTGTAGCGATACAAACCCGAGCGCGTGCTGGCGTGGTTGATCGGGTTCAGGATTGCGAAGAGCTCGCCGGCCTTGTCGCCGTCGCCGAGCGCGGCGAAGGCGATCATGGCCCACACCGCGGCGTGCGTGTATTGTCCCCCGTTTTCCCGGACGCCCGGCGCATATCCCTTGATGTAGCCGGGTTCGAGGACCGAGTGGTCGAACGAAGGTGTGAAGAGCAGGACGAGCCCATCCCCCCTCCGGATCAGATGCTCGTCGACGGCCGCCATGGCCCGCCGCCCTCGCTCGGGATCGGCAGCTCCGGAGATGACTCCCCAGGACTGCGCGATCGAGTCGATGCGGCACTCGTCGTTCGTCGCGGATCCGAGTGGCGTCCCGTCGTCGAAGAAGGCGCGGCGATACCAGTCGCCGTCCCACCCGTCGCGCTCGAGTGCGAACTTCAAGGCGTCGGCGTGCGCGCGCCAGGCCAGCGCGCGCCCGGACTCTCCGCGAACATCTGCCAGGCCTGCGAACTGGCCGAGGTTTGCCGAAAGGAACCAGCCGAGCCACACGCTCTCGCCCTGGCCGCCCGCGCCGACCCTGTTCATGCCGTCGTTCCAGTCTCCGCTGCCCATCAGCGGCAGGCCGTGACGGCCGACCCCCAGGCTTCGATCGAGCGCCCGGGCGCAGTGCTCGAAGAGGGACGCCGTTTCGAGCGACGCCTTCGGCTCGAAATACCGATCGGCCTCTCCGGGCTCGAGCGGCGCGGCTGACAGGAACGGCACCTGCTCGTCGAGCACGGTGTGATCGCCGGTGATTTCGACGTAGTGGTGCGTCGCGTAAGCGAGCCAGAGGAGATCGTCGGAGATCCTGGTTCGCACTCCCCTGCCTTCGGGATCGTGCCACCAATGCTGGACATCGCCCTCTTCGAACTGCCGGGAGGCGGCGCGCAGCAATTGTTCCCGCGCCAGCTCCCGTCGCGCAACGGTGAGGGACATGACGTCCTGCAGCTGGTCGCGGAATCCCCACGCGCCGCCGGCCTGATAGAAGGCCGAGCGCGCCCTCATGCGGCAGGCAAGCGCCTGGTAGAGAAGCCAGCGATTGAGCATGAAGTCCATCGAGCGGTCCGGCGTCCGAACCTGGAGAGCGGTGAGCGTGTCCTCCCACTCTCGCCGCACCGCGGCGAGCGGGAGTCCGGGGTCCCGCGACCGATACCGGATGACGAGCCGTCGCGCCTCGAGCGCGTCACGGCCCTGGCCGAGCAAGAAGACCACCTGACCTCGTTGTCGCGGGGCCAGGCGCAGCCGTGTCTGCAGCACGGCGCAGGGATCCAGACCGGCACCGGCGCGCTGCGAAAGGGTCGCTCCGCGCGCCAGGCCCGCAGGAGCGTCGAGCCCGCCGTTGCGCCCCAGGAACTCCGTGCGGTCGGCCGTCCACCCGGTCTGTGCTCCCCCGATGTCGGCAAACGCGACGCGTCCGGCGTAATCCTCGTTCCAGGAGTTGCGCGCGAAGATCGCGCCGGTCTCGGAGTCGAGCTCGGTGACGATGAAGGGCGCGCCGGCCGCCTTCTGCGAGCCGAGCACCCACTCCGCGTAGACGGTGACCGTCAGCGTCCGCGGGGACGCAGACCGGTTTTCGATCGACAGGCTAGAAATCTTCAGCGGGTCCTCCCGCGGAACGAACACCATGAGGTCCGTGGCGATCCCCCGGTGCTCGTATTCGAAGCGGCTGTATCCCTGGCCGTGACGCACGACGTAGGATCCGTCGCCCCGAATCGGCAGCGCGGTCGGGCACCAGATCTCACCGGTCTCCTCGTCGCGCAGGAAGAGGGCCTCTCCGGGCGGATCGCTCACGGGATCGTTCGACCAGGGCGTGATCTGATTCTCGCGGCTGTTGACCGCCCACGTGTAGCCGGATCCCGACTCCGAGACGAGGCTGCCGAATGACGGATTGGCGAGGACGTTGATCCACGGCGCCGGCGTCGATTGCCGCTCGCCCAGAAGCGTGACGTATTCCCCCTGCTCCTCCGAAAAGCCCCCCAACCCGTTGAAGAACTCGAGGGGCATCGTCGGGGGCGCCAGATCGGCCGTCGGTGGGCGGGCAGCGACCGGCTGCGCGGCCCTCGGGGCCGGAGCCCGGCGAAGATGCCGGATCACCTGCTGCGCGATCGTCCCGTGCCGCGACAGCAGCACGACGCGGGCAGCCGACGCGAGCGCGTCGCGCTCCTCGCTCGAAAGCGACTCCCCGCGCAACACGAAGACACGCCCGGTCGAGTGCTCCGAGGCGACACCGGGCTCGCGGGCGCCGGCCCGGACGAGCGCGTCGAGCGCTGCGCCGAGCTCCGGGGAATACGAGGTCGGCTCTTCGTTCACGATCACGAGATCGACCGCGAGCCCCTTCATCCTCCAGTATTCGTGGGCGCGCAGGAGCTGCCGCACGATGCCCTGGTCTTCGACCTGGTCGATTCGCACGAGCACGATCGGGATGTCGCCGGAGATTCCGCGGCCCCAGAAGGCCGACGCGCCCCGTCGGTTGCGCAGGAGCGTCTCGGCCGGAGCCCGAAGGGTCGGATCGGAATAGAGGATCCGGGTCGCGAGCCGCTGGAAGAGATGCGCCTCGTCGGTCGAAATTCCCAGGTGCCGCAACTGAACCTGCGCCTGCGTCCACGCCAGGCTCGAGACGCGATCGAAAGTGGCCGGATCCCGATACTTGCCGGCGAGAGCGATGGCGTGCTCCCGCGACTCGGCAACGACCGTCGAGATATGCACCCGCGCCGTCGCTCCGGGCGCCAGACGCAGCCGGCGGCGAAGGCTGAAGACTGGATCGAGCACGGTCCCAACCGTGTTCGAGAGCGGGCGCCGTTCTGCGATCGAGATAGGATCCCGGATGGTTCGCCCGCGCCCGAGAAAGCGCGCCCGGTCGGTCTCGTACTGCAGGGTGCCGACCTCGTCTCCCTGCACGGTCATCACCTGAGCGGCCCAGACCGGCGGCTCGCGGTCGCGCGGCCTGCGGCCGGCGACCAGCGCCTCGGACCCGGGGACGAACTCCGTTTGGACGAAGAGGTTCGAGAATGCCGGATGCGCCGCGTCGGCCGCCGGGGGCGCCAGGACGATCTCCGCGTAGGATGTCAACTCGATCTCGCGAGGGCGCGTTCCGCGATTGGTCAGCGAGACCTGACGCATCTCGGCATCGTCCTCCGTCGATACGGCGACTCGAAGGCTCGTCGTCATCAGGCCGTCGCTGCGGTGGATTTCCACGCGATCCTCCGAGTAGACGGCCTCGTAGGAGTCGGGCTCGACGCCGGCCGGCTGGTACCCGGCCGACCAGACCTTTCCGGACACACCGTCGGCGAGGAAGATGTAGGTTCCCCAGGGGTCGCGGGTCGTATCCTCGCGCCATCGCGTCACGTCGAGGCCGCGCCAGCGGCTGTAGCCCGAGCCCGCGGCGGTCACCATCACCGAGTACCGCCCGTTGGAGAGCAGGTGCGTGCGTGGAGTCGGGTCGTGCGGAGAGCGAAAGCGGCGAAGGACCGGCGGCACGTCGTCGAGCACGTGCAGATCGGTCCGCGCGTCATCCGACGCCGGGCGAGCCACGGCCACCGCTCGCGGCGTGCGCTCCTGGAGCAGCAGCTCGGTCGCCTGGACGGCCGGCTCCGCGCCAAAGCGGCGGCGCATCGCAGCCCCGAGCAGCACGTTGGCGAGCGCCACGATCGTCATCCCCTGGTGATGTGCCATGTAGGCCTTGACGACCGCGAGCTTCTCCCCCTCGGGCAGCCGTGACGCCGTGTAGTCGATCGACTCGTAGAAGCCGTACTGTCCGAGCGCGCCTGCAGACATGAGCCGCTGGAAGTTCCGACTCGCGGCGGCCGGGTCCACCATCGCGGCCAGTGCCGTAGCATAGGGAGCGACGACGAGATCCTCCGAAAGCCCGCGTTTCAACCCGAGGCCGCTGACGCCGAAGTTGGAGTACTGGTAGGTGAAGTGGACGTCCCGCGCGTTGTAGGCCGCCTCGGAAATTCCCCAGGGAACGCCACGCTCCTCGCCGTACTGGATCTGCCTCCCCACGGCGAGGCGGTCGCTGTGCTCGAGCAGGCTCCCCGACGGCGCGTCGAGCACGAGGTCGGGCATCAGGTACTCGAACATGGACCCTGACCACGACAGGAGGACCGAACCCCGGCCGAGAGGCGACAGGGGGCGCCCGAGATGGAACCAGTGCTCGACGGGCACGTCGCCGCGGGCGATCGCGACGAAGCTCGCCAGACGGGCCTCCGAGGCAAGCAGGTCGTAGTGACCGGAGTCGAGGGCCCCCTCCTGCGTCCGATACCCGATCGCAAAGAGTTCCAGCGGCCGATCGTAGAGAAACGTGAAGTCCATGGCCGCGACGATCTCGGCCGCGGTGCGCGCGATCGCGGCAAGGCGCCCTTCGAGCGCCTCCGCCGGCTCCAACGATTCCCTCGCCGCGCGACAATCGCGCGCGTGGCTGGCAACGCACGCGCGCAACGCCAGAGCCCACTCGAGAGCCGGACCGGTCGCAGACGGGTCAGCCTCATGGCTGAGGGCGCGGACGATGTCCACCAGCGTTTCCGCCCGCACGGACAGCGCCGCTAGCCGCGACGCCCACTCGGTCGGTGTCGACGGCATGGGAACGAGCAGCGCACGCGCCCCGCTCACGGCCGCCTCGAGTTGGCGGACGGTGACGACACGGCCGGGGCCGCCTTCCGCCAGTGCCGTGGCCGAGTTGCTCAAGAGCTCGAGCGTGTCGGCGAAGCCGTCGAAGGCGTTCCCGCCGAGAATCGGCTCGGAGATGCGTTCGAGACAGGCCTGCTTGAGCGTGATCAGGTGCGCGGCCAGGTTTCCGCTGTCGACCGTGGACACGTAACGAGGCTCGAGCGGAGCGAGATCGTCTGTGCCGTACCAGTTGAAAAGATGGCCGCGAAACCGCTCGAGCCGCTCGATGCTGGCGAGAGCTGCCTCGAGACGCTCTGCCATCTCGACGGTTCCTATCCAGCCGAAGTCGTTTGCCGCAACCGTCGCGAGAAGTGCAAGGCCGATGTTGGTCGGCGAGGTCCGCCGCGCAGCAACCGGTTGCGGCACCTCCTGGAAGTTGTCGGCGGGCAGATTCTGAAACTCCGGGCCGGAGAACCGTTCAAAATAGCGCCAGGTCCGACGCGCAATGGCGCGAAACTGCCGTGTCTCTGCCGCCGACAGCCGCGCGGACGCAGCCTCGCCCGGGGGCATACTGACCCACCGCGCAACCAGGGGCGACAGGAGCCAGACGGCGACGAAGGGGCCAGCGTACGGCCATGCGCCCGAACCCGAAGCCGCGACGAGTGCGCCGGCGGTCGCAGCCAGAAGGAGCGCGCCGCGCATGCGGCGGTAGAAGCCGGCCACCTCCAGGTCGAGCGCCCGGTGCGCCTGTGCAGCCGGCACCCATTCGAGCAGCTTGCGCCGCGTGATCCAGAGACGCCACAAGGTGAGCGCGATCGCGTCGCAGCGCAGCCATGCGGAGTGCGCGAGAAAGACGACCCGCAGAACCGTCTCGGACAGGCCGATCGCGAAATCGGCGGCCACGCCGCGAAGGAAGCTTCCCCTGGCGACCCCACGCCTCCTCGGGAAAAGGCTCGAGAAGAAGGATAGAAACGCGGGGAGAAAGAGGACACCGAGCACGTAGGCCGTCCAGACCCTGGCCGCGCCCGTCACGCACCAGCCAGCGAGGAGCGTTGCAAAGATCGTCGGCGCCGAAAGACTGCGCCGGAGGTTGTCGATCATCTTCCACCGCCCGATCGCCGGGATCCCGCCCGCAGCGCGGGCCCCCGCCGAGGCCCCGGACGGTCTCAGGATCCAGGGCAGCAGCTGCCAGTCGCCGCGGACCCACCGGTGCTGTCTGGAGGCCGCCACACCGAAGTGGCCTGGAAATCCCTCGAAGAGCTCCACGTCCGACACGAACCCGGCCCTGGCGAAGAGCCCCTCGAAGAGATCGTGGGAAAGCTGCGTGTTCTCCCCTACGCGGTCGTCCAATGCGCGCTCGAAGGTGTCCACGTCGTAGATGCCCTTGCCCGTGTAGATCCCCTCGCCGAAGAGATCCTGGTACACGTCGGACACCGCGAAGGCATACGGATCGATGCCGCGCGGGCCGGAGAAGACGAGCTGGAAGAGCGTTCCCCAGCCCATCTCGGGCAACGTGGGCGTCACGCGAGGCTGGAGAATGGCGTACCCCTCCACGACTCGCGCGGCAACGGGGTCGAATGCCGGAAGGTTCAACGGGTGGGCGATCGTTCCAACTAGCCGGCGCGCCGCCTCTCGCGGCAGCCGGGAGTCGACGTCGAGCGTGATCACGTAGCGGATCCCCGGAGGCGCGGGAGGAGCGTGCAGTCCCGACGTCACGAAGGATGTATCGGTCGCGCCGCGCAGAAGACGGTTGAGCTCGCGCAGCTTGCCGCGCTTTCGCTCCCAACCCATCCAGGCCCCCTCCCGCTCGTTCCAGAGCCTTCGGCGGTGGAGCAGCCAGAAGCGGTCGCCGCCTCCGGCTGCGGGGCCGTGCCTTTCGTTGAGCCGCCCGATGGCCGCCCGTGCCAGATCGAGGAGCGCCTCGTCCTCGGGAAGAACCTCTGCGGCCGCGTCGGGCCAGTCCGACAGGAGCGCGAATCGCAGCTCCGGATCGACATTGGCGAGGTAGTGCACCTCCAGCCTCTGGACCACTTCGTCGACCTCCGCCTCGTCGCTCAACAGCACCGGAATGGCGACCAGCGTGCGCAGCTCGGCCGGCACGCCCCCAGCGAGCTCGAGCTTCGGGAGCCGCCGGGGGCCCAGGGTCCGGGCAACGAAACGATGGATGAGAGCGAGAGCGAGATCGGAGGCCGGAACGAGGCCAAGGAGCGCCAGCAGGATCAGCCGGCTCGCACGGACTCCGGCCAGCCCGGTCAGGATCGTGGGCACCCCGAGGATCGCGAGCGTCGAGACCGCGACGGCGGCCAGGTACAGCGGCGGGGCCGCTCGAACCCAGGCGCGACGCAGCCATTGCCGGCCGGGGACGCGGAATCCGAGGTCGTCCTCGAGCTTTGGGCGACCCTTCGCGATGAGATAGTAGCCGGGGTCGCGGAAACGCGGATCCTCGTGCGCCGCCGAGCTCGCCGCCATTCTCACCGCGCGTCGCGCAACCTCGAGCTCGTCGTGCGGGCTTCGCCTCGAGAGCTCCTCGACCGCATGGCGATAGCGGTCACGCGTCGGGAAGTCCATTTCCGCCACGCGCGTGCCCTCGCACAAGGCCTCGTGGACCAGGCTCACGCTCTCGAAAAACTCCGCCCAGTCGGCAGACGAGAGGAGCCGCATGCTGGTGATGACGTTTCGCACGGTTGCATGGTTGGCGACCTGCTGCTGGTGCTCGACGCGAACGAGGTCCTCCGCGGAAGTCCGCTCGACCGCAAGCCGCCGGTCGAGCCATTCCAGCGCCGGCGTCACGGCGGGGTCCTGTTCGCGCAGCCTCTGGACGAGCTGGACCGCGAAGGCCTGCGAAAACGGGGCCTGCTCCAACATCGAGAGGACCGCGGCCGGCTCGGGCCGAGGCGTCCCCCGCGCTCCGAGCAGCGCGTCGGCGATCGCATCGGCCTCCTCGCGAGCGACGCCCCGGGCGGCGACGCGCTCGGAGAGGCGTCGCAGGTTCTCCACCAGGACGACTCGAAGCGAAATCGCCAGCGCCCACAGCTCCCCGATCGTGAGCGGTTGCACGCGCTGGTAGGCACGGACGAAACGCCGAAGGGTATCGAGATCGATCCGGCTGTCGGTGTGCGCGACGAAAGACCAGGCCAGGCCGTACACGCGCGGAAAGCCTTCGTGCGAACCGGAGGCGAGCTTGGGCAACTCTCGATAGAACCCCGGCGGGAGGTCCTCCTGGATCTCTCGGACCTGCTCCTCGACGATGTGGAAGTTGTTCAGCAGCCATTCCGCCGCAGGCGAAACCGTGCGAGTCTGGCGGCTCGCCTCCGCGATCGCCCGGTGCGAGAGCGCGAGGACGCGCGCATTCTCACGCAGCCTCGGCAGCAGCCGTCGCCCGCGCCTCTTCCGAGGACTGGCGCGGTCCTCGGCGGCCAGCGTTCCGGCGAACCGTTCGAGTTGCTCCGCCGAGAACAGTTCTGCCCGGATCGGGCCGGCGGATGTCATCAGCTCTCTTCTTACCACGGACAAAAAAATGCCGAGCCGCAGGCCGGCTCGGCGGTGAGGGATTAAGTGCGGGACGATCAGGCCGTCGGGGGCGACTTGATCTGCAGATTGTTGATGACCCGGACGACGCCGGAAACCTTGCGCGTCTCGCTCTGCGCCTCGGCCGAGACCGCGGCGTTCGGAACTTCTCCGGCCAGCGTCACCACTCCGTTGGTCACGTTGATGCCGATGTTCACGATGTTCGAGAAGCGGTCGCCCGTGAGCTTCGCCTTGACGGCGGCATGAATGGTGGTGTCGTCAATCTGGCGGCCCGCGGTCTGAGTCGTCGAGCAGGCCGCGATCACCAGTGCCAGCGCCATGGAGGCGGCGATAGTCAGGAGTCTTCGAGTACGAGTCTTCATGGATTCCTCTGGTCTTTCGGAGCGGCTTTTTCGACACGGTCAATCCGGGTCGATCGGGGCCGCCAAACGGGAAACGATGGCAGTCGCTCAGACGGAGATGCGGTCCCCTCTCATGAAATGCATCACGATGGCGATGATCGCCAGCACGACGAGAACGTGGATGAGGGACGTCGACACGTTAAACGCAAACAGACCCAGAGCCCAGAGAACCAGGAGAACGATGCCGATTGTCATCAACACGGGAGCCTCCTATGCGCCTTTGGCGCGTTATTCGTGACTTGCGACTCGCAGGGACTTGGCATCGAGCCGATACGACTCATCCCCCGACGCGGCCTGCAGAGCCGCGAGCAGGGTCGCCAGGCCGAAAGAGCTCTCGTGCCGGACGGAGTTGATGAAGAAGGCCGGCGTTGCGGCGACTCCGCTTCGGACTCCTCCGTCCCGGACGCTCCGGACCGTCTCGGCGTGCGCATGGGCGCGCATCTCGCAACGGAACCGTAGGAGATCCAGACCCGCCTCCGCGGCGCGTCGGTAGAGAAGGACGTCCGTCGGGGCCTTGCCTTCGAAGAGGGAGTCGTGCATTTCCCAGAACTTGCCTTGCGCGGACGCGCACTCGGCGGCCTCGGCCGCCTCCTCGGAGTGCGGGAATTGCCCGGGCTGGGGGAAGCTGCGATAGACGTAGCGCAGCCGCGGGCCCATCTCCTTCTGGATCTTCTTGACTGTGCGGTAGGTCTGCGCGCACAGCGGCGATGCGAAGTCGCCGTAAGCCACCAGCGTCGTTTTCGCAAACGGTGACCCGCGAGTGTGGTCCCTCGCCGAGACCTTCCGCGCCAGTTTTCGAGTCCCCCGCTGAATTTTCACCTTGCAACCATCCAAGCCTGGCATGCGATCTCGAGCTCACGTTGCCGACATTCGGAGTGGCCGAGCATGCATTGCCGGACCATCATCATGTTGGTCGCAGGCGCGCGCGGTCCAATCGTTTGTTTCGTTCGAGTTGAGACCCGCGAACGATGAAGATGCGACGCGGTAGCCGATCTCTAAGCCGGGGCTTCGAGAGCCTGGGTCGCACGGTGCTTCCGGTAGTGCCGGTAGGTCACCGTCAGGACGGCGACCGCCGGGATCGCCAGGAAGATGCCGATGAGGCCTCCGAGCTCCGCGCCGCACAGAATGGCAAGGATGATGGCGAGAGGATGAAGCGGAATGCCCCTGCCGACGATCTTCGGGTATACGACGTAGTCCTGCACGGCCCTGAGTACGACCAGAAACGTCACGACGGCGAGCACCTGACCGGGCGAATGGAATGCCGCGAACCCTGCGGCCACCAGACCCATCGTGAGCGGGCCTGCCAGAGGAACGAATTCGAGCAGACCGGCGGCCATCCCGAGTACTACCGCGTAGGGGATCCCGATGACGACGAAGCCGAGCGTGCAGACCACACCAATGAGCAGACAGGCCGTGATCTGAGCCCGAATGTAGGCCGCCAGCGTTTCGTTGAGCTCGCCCAGAAACTGGACGCCGCGTGATCGGAGGCGTCCTCGAGGCAGAATCCGCAAGGCGAGATCCCGCAGGGACCGGGCGTCCTTGAGTAGGAAGAACGCAAGAATCGGCACGAGAATCAGCCACGGAAGGTAGGTCAGCCAGCCTCCGATTCGCGGAAGAAGGTCGCCCGTCACGTACGCTTCGGCGGCCGCCGCTCCCTGCTGCAGCGCTCGATCGACCACCTCGCGCAGCTCTCCCGGAAGTACCCGGATCTGGTAGCCGGCTTGCCAGACGCGCCACTGGTCCTGAACCCGCGCGAGGTAGCCCGGAGTCTCTCTGGCGAGCTCTGCAATTTCCCGATTCAGGACCGGAAGCAGTAGAACGACGGAGACAGCAAGAGCGCCGAGGATCGCTGCGTAGACTGCGCCGATTGCCAGCGGTAACGGAAGCAGGAGACTCCGACCCCGCGCGGAAACCGGCTGGTGCAGCCCACGAACCGCCGGCGCGACCAGATAGGCGAAGAACACTGCCAGGACCAGCAGAAGGAGAACGCCTCTCAAGCGATACGAGACCCAGAGCCCGAGAGCCGTGCCCAGCAGGAGGACGATGACGTGGAGAGCGGCTCGGACCACAGAACGGGGGCCGGTCGCTTCCGTCATCTCCTCCTCGGAGACGCGAACCGAGCGGATTGGCCCGGTGCGCTCGCCCCTCAGGGCTCGGCTCCATCAGGTTTCTTGTCCGGTTCGGCCGGCTTCTCTTTGCCGGTGTGCGGCGTTGGCTTCGGAGCGTGTTTGGCCTGTTGTTTCGGCTCGCCCTGGTGCGGTGGCGGCTGAGGAGGACGGGGCTCGACGGGCACCGCGGCCGCCTGGTGCTGCGATCTCTCGGCCGGTTGTTCTCTTCCGGGCTGCGGCGAGGGCTTCGAGACGTGTTGGGCCTGCTGGGACGCGTCGGCCTGGCGCGGCTTCTGCTCTTGCACCTGCGGCTGCTGTCGGTGCTGCTCGGCAGGCGCTTCCGCCACCTGGCGGTGCGATTCCATGGGCGGTGCGGCAGGGCCCTTCGCGGCACTGGCGCTCTCGGCATTGTGAGGGACTGGCGCTCCGGCGTGTTTCTCCGATTGCGCCGACCGGGTGGAAGGAGGAATGGTCTGCGGTCGGGCCGCCGCAGCGGCTCTCACTTCGCGCGCGGGCGCCACAACCGCCAGGCGCGCAGTTCCTGACGACACCGCATGCGGCGCAGTTCCTGCGGTCTGGATGCCTCTCGTCTCGATCTTGCCGCCGGACGCGCGCTCGATCGTCTCCATGGGAAGGGCCGTGTTCCGGACGATGCCGCCCGACACCGCAAAGCCGGTCACAGGTTTGGTCTGTTGGAAAATCTGCGCGCTCTGCTGCGCCGGTATACGCACGGTCGCCACGTTTCTCCCGACGAACCGATTGGTGGGCACGAAGACGTACTGCGTCTGGGTCACGACGATCGGGGCGCCGACGTAACCCGAAGCGCCGAAAACGACAGTGGGCGGCAGGGGCGCCCAGCCGACGTAGTTGTTGCTGTAGCTCCACGTCACCCACGCCGGCGCCCAGACGGTTCCGGGCACCCAGGACCAGCCGTAGCCCGGGATCGAGGCCCAGGTCCCGTAGTGGTAGGGGTTACCCCCCCACGGGTCATTGGACACCCAGGTCCATCCGTATTCCGTGTAGATCCACTGGCCGTTCGAGTAGGGCTGCCAGTCCGTGGCGACCTGCGCGGGTACCCAGCACTGGCCGTAGCTGCATTCGACCCACCGGCCATAGGGCGCCAGCTCGTCGTAGAATCCTCCGATCGACACATCCACGTTGACCTGCGCCCGCGCCGCTTGCGCAGCGAGGCCCACGACTGCCGCGGTCACCAGCAACGCTCGAATTGCGTATTCCTTCATGCTCGTTCTCCTCCCAGAATAGAATTTGACAGCCGAACTCGGAGAGTCCGCCCGATTCCCATCATGGGGCGGCAACGCGGGTAGGATCCAATCGTTTGTTTCGTTGGTGTTGAGACCTCGGAACGATTGAAAGGGGCAGTGTCTTGGAGTTGCGGCACCTTCGCTATTTCGTCGCGGTCGCGGAAGCCCTTCACTTCGGCCGCGCCGCGAATCGCCTGAACACGTCCCAGTCGTCCCTGAGCCAGCAGATTCGGAATCTCGAAACCGAGCTCAAAGTCGACCTGCTGCGCCGCGTCAAGCGGCACGTCGAGCTGACGCCGGCGGGGGATCGGTTCCTCCGGGAGGCGCGCGGGATTCTGGCCGCGGCCGAGCGAGCCGCCGGGCTGGCGCGGGAGACGGCGCGGGAAGAATCCCGGAAAATCGTCATCGGCATTTCACCCGAGACGGACTGGGCGTTCCTGGGCAAGGCTCTCCGGCTCTTTGGAGAGCACGCGCCGTCGGTCGAGGTCCTCTTTCAGAACCTCACGCCGGAGGCACAGATCGAGGCCCTGCACCGGGGCCGGATCGACATCGGATTCGTGGGCCTTCCGATCGACGCGGAAGGCGTCGTCAGCGAGGTGACGGGACGCGAGCGGCTCATCGCCGCGATTCCCGAAGCGCATCCGATGGCTCACAATGAGCACATCCGGCTGCGGGACCTCTCAGGAGAAGCCTACACGCTGTGGCCGCGGCACCTGTCGCCGAGTCGCTACGATCAATTGCTGTCGATCTTTCGGCGAGCCGGATTCGGGCCGCCCATAGCCATGGAAGGCGGGCTTCCCTCGACCCAGACCGTCCTGGGAATGGTCGCCGCGGGCTTGACCGTCGCGCTGGTCGATCCTGCGATCAAGCATCGGGCGATACCGGGGGTCGTCTTTCGTCCCATCGAAGACCGCGGAGTGTTCACGGAATCCGGGGTGATCTACCGGAGGGAGGATCCCTCGCCACTACTCGCTTCTTTCCTCCACGAGGTCAGACTCACTCCTCGCAGACAGAAGGAGCCCGAGAAACCCGTCGAGAAGAAGAGCGTGGTCGCCACGAAGCGTCGTGGCGTTCCAGCCAGGACTCGAAGGGCTCGTTGAGGGCTCCGAAATGTCAGACCGCGGGCCGACAAAAAAAAGGCCGGGAGTTTCCTCCCGGCGCTGAAGAATCTTCGTGACTGGAGAAGCTAGTTCGTGGCCGGCGTCGGAGATGGGGACTCGACGGTGCTGGTCGTCGTCGACGTCGTCGTCTGAGGAGTCCCCGAGGGCGCCGGTGCCTCTTGTGTGCTGGTCGTCTCGGTGGTGGTCGATGTCTCCTTCTTCTGGCAGCCGACGGATAGTCCGACGATTCCCATCGCGATCAGAGAGCCCAGCGCAAAAAACTTCTTCATGATGTGACTCGTCAAGCCTTGTACGGGTACGCAACGATCGTCGTGGCCTTGCTCCCGTTGTCCGACTTCGTGAACGTGACCTTGACGCGCTCGCCGACGGTCACGGCCTTCTTCAAGGAAGCCATGTCGGTCAAGTCGAAGCTGTAGTCCTTGGCCTTGGGGCCCGTCACCTTGATCGACTTGCCTGCCTCGTATTCCTTCACGGTTCCGATGACGGTTTCCGTCTTCGTCTTCGTGCTCGCTGCCGGGCCGCTGGTCTTCGTGGTCGATTCCGAATGCATCTTCGGAGCCTCGGCCGCGGTGACCGCGTTGGCCGTGGCCTCCGAGACGACCGAGACCGTTTCCTTGCCGTCGGTCCCCTTGGTGTACTTGACCGTTGCCATCTGGCCGACGACGATCGTCCCCTCGACCTTCGCGCTCTCGCCGAGGTCGAAGGCGTAGGACTTGTCGTCGGGACCGGAAAGCTCGATCTTCTTGCCGGCCTCGTACTCCTTGACCGTCCCCGAAACGGATTGCGTCTCGGTCTTCAGCGTGACTCCGGGCAGGGTCTGCTTGGTCGTCGTCTCCACAGCCTGCTTTTCAGGCGTCTGGGCGATTGCCTGCGACCCGGCCATCAGGCAGACACCGACCGCCGTTCCTATGAGTCTCTTCATGATGCTCAACCTTTCAAAGAGCGGACCGAAATTGGCCCGCATGTCCTGTCGCCGTCGGGTGTCCGACGGCCTGGACTACTCGACAGAGGAAGCATGATCGTGGCTCCTCGGGCGATGAGTCCAATCGTTTGTTTCGTTGTGACTGAGCCGTTGGAACGATCGAGGACTGGCAGCCGGCTAACGACTGCGGCTCGGGCCCCGCCACACCCTGGCCTCCGCCAGGACCGGCCGCCACTGAACGCAACCGGGCTCTCGGCTGCCCAGGGACAAGAGCCTCGCGGCGAAACGGACTAGCCTGGGTCCCCACGGCTGGAGAGGCTGGATCCTCGTCAGGTCCGTGCAGTACTCGCATTCTGCAGTCCCGTCGAGCGTCACGCCGGTGCGGTTGGATCGGCCGCAATTCGAGCAGTTCCAGCGTCGAAGAGCGGCCTTCACAGGGCGTTCGCTTCCGCGCCACGGGCGAGAGACTTCAGTCGTGATGCGAGCAGATTGAGCTTTCTCGCATCGGCCAATCCCCCGTCCGCCATTTCGGACCGGGTCGCAGTCGTCTTCCCCTTGAATGCCAGAGCGTTCGTCGTCCAGTGCCGAAGGATCCGTCCCGCGCGCGGAGAAGCAGGCGTGCTCACCAGGTCCGCACAACTCCCACACGTCTCCGCCCCATCTCGAAGGGCGTCCGTGTCTTCCGAGCGTCCACAGGTTGCGCAATTCGTCTGCTGGAGTTTGATACCCATAGCCCGTACCCACTTTCTTCGCCGAGACCGGCGGCGGGCGCTCGATTGTCTTGTGGAATCGGTCCGTCGGAAGGAATCGGAATGCGTACGCTATCACACATACTGACGACGGGCCCGAGGGTCTCTCAGAGCCCCGGAGGTGGACGCGACGCTCCGTGTCCCACGAGAGCCAGAAGAGCTCCGCCCTTGTTCGAAAGTTCACTTTGGGCGTCTCGCTGCTCCTCGTACCATTTCTTCGCGCCGACCAGTCGGACCTTCGTCGCGTCGGCTTGCAGTTCGAGTCCCACACTAAAGCCGCCCGACTCGATCAGGAAAGCGCCGTCACGAGTCCCCTCGTCGCGGAGGTAGCGCCCCTGGATGTGGAAGCTGCCGCCCCTGGCGTCGAGGCCACGCACGCGCGTGATCGTGGGACCGACGGACACGGTGCCTGTGCCGGAGAAAGTGTCGAGGTTTACGAGACCCCGAGTCCAGGCCGGGAGATCGGCCTCCAGGAGCGCGATCAACGGCCGCGCATCCCGGGTTTCGGCCTCTATCCGCGCTGTCGTGGTTGAGCCGATTCTCCCCGAGGGGATGTCAAAGCGGCCCCACCAGCGGCGCGAGTCGTCCGAGCCGGAGGCGCGGACCTCGGAGAAAGCAACCCGGCTGCCCGATATCTCGAGAGGGCCGGTCACGAGATTCCACGCGGGAATGAGAAGGCGCATGTCGGCGTTGCCTTGAAGCCCAAGCTTCTTCACTCGAACGGACCCGTCACGAACTGCGAGTCGAACCTCGCCCTTCGCGATTCCCCGCTCGATCGAGGCCTGGATCGTTGCCCGGCCTGCTCCCGCCTCGAGACGCGTGCTGGCGGAGGAGGCGAAGCTCTCGAGCGACTCGAGCCGGTCGAAGCGGGCGTCGAGGTTCACTGCTCCCGATGATTTCTGCCAGACCTCGCTGCCGTGCACCTTCGGCGGCTCGAAGGGCTCGAAGGTAGCGTCGAGACTCCCGGACACCGAGACGCCGACGGGCGCCCCGCCGATCCGCACTTCGCCACTCTCGACGCCGAGGCGCGCGGGGCCGATCCACACCAGCAGGCCGGGCCGCAGGAAGAATGCCCCGTCGAGGCGCGCAGTTCCCCGGTAGTGGTAGGCGTCGAACCAGATGTCGTCGAAGTGATCGATGCGAATCCTCCGGACCTCGATGCGCCAGGGATCCCCGGGGGCCTCGGCCCCTTGGGCCTCCGGCGAGCGAAACGGCGGGTCGGCAAAGCCCGGAATCGGCGGGAGCGCGGACACGTCCGCGTTCTTTAGCTCGACGCGTTCGAGCTTCTCGCGGAGGAAGAAGGACAAACCGCTCCCGCGGAGATGCTCCACCTGGAACGTTTTCTTCAAGAGCGCGAAGACCGAGTAGTCAACCCGTGCATCGGCGAGCCGGATGATCCACTGGACGTTGTGGTCGCTTCCTCGAATCCGGAGATTCCGGATCGTCACTCGGCCGGGCCAGAAGGACGTCGCCTCCTCGTAGTCGAGGGTCAGCGATTCGGGATCCGTGTTGATCAACGCACGGAGCCTCGGGCCCGAGAGGAACCAGCGGGCCGCCGCGGCGTAAACGCCCAGAGACAGGACCGGAGCGAGGACCACCAACAGCAGCAGTCGCCGCGGGGGTCGAGTCCGCTGGGAGAGCTTCCTCTTGAGGCTGCCCTCCAGGCGCGTCAGTGCCAACAGCAGGTCGAAGGGCATCAATGACAACGGGCGCAGGCGTCCCGCGCTAGTCGACCCCGGTCCCCGCACCGACGAGCGCCACGTTGGCCCCACAAGCCGCCTGGAAGCGCGCGGCCACGTCCTCCCAGTTCCACACGTTCCACACGGCGTCGAAAAACTCGGTCTTGCGGTTCTGATACTGGAGGTAAAACGCGTGTTCCCATGCGTCGAGCACCAGCAGCGGGGTGCCGGCCTGCGCCAGATTCGACTGGTGGTCGTAGATCTGCGTGACGAGAAGCTTCTTGCCGAGCGGCTCCCACACGAGCGCAGCCCATCCTGACCCCATGATGCTCGCCGCGACGGCGTTGATCTGCTTCTGGAGCTTCTCGAAGCTCCCGAATTCCTGCTTGATCACGGCGGCCAGCTCGCCCTGCGGCCGTCCACCCGCCTTCGGCGCCATGTTCTTCCAGAACACGGAGTGGAGCACGTGGCCCGACAGGTTGAACGCGAGGGATCTCTCGAGAGCCGCGATATCGTCGAACTCTCCCTTTTCACGCGCCTCGGCGAGGCGTTCGAGAGCAGAGTTTGCCGCCTTTACGTAGCCGGCATGGTGCTTGTCGTGGTGGAGCTCCATGATCTTGCCCGAGATGTGGGGCTCCAATGCGCCGTAGTCGTATCGAAGGCCGGGAAGCGTATAGGTAGCCATTTCAAAATCTCCCTTTGGTTGCGGTGACCGCTCAACGATTTGCGTGACCACTCTGAAGGTCGCGCGCCCAGAAGCCGGAGCGCTGGAGTTGCTCGACGTCCGTATCCGAAAGGCCGAGTTCAGAGGCATCGGCAGACCGGACATACCGCCAGGTTTCCGCGCGGGGCAGCAGCGAAACCGGAGTATCTGGCACGAGAAGGCCGAGCCTGGGCGAACCGCGAAACCCCGCCGACATATACACGTTTACGGTCATCCCGTCACCTCTCGCCTCTCACGTCTCTTTCTTGCACGACCCTTGCCACCATGGCCCACTGACACCGGTGTCGTCCAATAGTTTTTTGCGCTCAATTCCAAACGTGGAACCGATCAATCATCACACGCGCTCGACTTTGGGAGGCGCGACGATGTCGGTCCAGTGGCAGCGGATCCGCTTCCATCGCTCCGGGATCTCAACTCCAGCGAAAACAACGATTGGACACAACTCGGCGCCGGCACGCATGATTCGGATTGAAGCCGGGGGTCGTCTCTTCTCGATCGGATCTAAGGAGGGTGCGTCATGGGTGTCATCGTTCTGGTCGTTCTGCTGCTTCTCCTGTTCGGGTCCATACCTGCGTGGCCTCACAGTCGCGGCTGGGGATATCGGCCCAGCGGAGCGCTGGGTGTGCTCCTGGTCGTTGTCGTCGTCCTCGTTCTGATGGGGCGGCTCTGAGTCGAACCCATTTCTCGAAGGAAAGAATCCATGACAACCGCTGAACTCGAGCTGACCGCTGCGGTCGAGGCAGCTCCAGGCGCCGGCACCACCATGAAGGCGCTCGTCTATCGCGGTGCAAAACACCACGCCTGGGAGGACCGGCCGATCCCCACGATCCGGGATGCGGGTGATGCGATCGTGCGGATCACCACGTCGACCATTTGTGGAACCGACCTTCACATCCTCAAGGGGGATCTCCCGTCCGTGACCGAGGGCCGCATTCTCGGGCACGAGGGCATTGGCGTCGTCGAGCAGGTCGGACCGGGCGTCGCCGAGTTCCACGTCGGCGAGAAGGTCATCATCTCGTGCGTCACCGCCTGCCTGAAGTGCGACTTCTGCAGGAAGGGCATGTATTCCCACTGTCGCCACGGCGGCTGGATCCTGGGCAACACCATCGATGGAACTCAGGCCGAGCAGGTCCGCATTCCACATGCCGACGGAAGCCTCTATAGCTTCCCCGTTGGTGGAGACGAGGAAGCCCTCGTGATGCTCAGCGACATTCTGCCGACCGGCTTCGAGTGCGGCGTCCTCAACGGGCAAGTGAAACCGGGAGACACGGTTGCCATCGTGGGCGCCGGACCGGTCGGGCTCGCCGTCCTGCTGACTGCTCAGTTCTATTCACCCGCCGCGATCTTCATGATCGATCTGGACGACAAGCGCCTCGCAGTCGCGCGGCAGTTCGGTGCAACCACTCTGATCAACAGCACGGATGGGCACGCCGCTCGCAACGTCATGGAGCTGACCGATGGCGCCGGCGTCGACGTGGTCATCGAGGCAGTCGGCATCCCCGCGACGTTCGGCATCTGCCAGGCCATCGTCGCCGCAGGCGGCCGCATCGCGAACGTGGGAGTCCACGGCAAGCCCGTCGAAATGCACCTGGAGCGACTCTGGGACCGCAACATCACGCTCACGACTCGGCTGGTGGACACCGTCACGACATCCAGGCTGCTGAAGATCGTGCAGTCGGGCAAACTCCGTCCGCACCAGCTCGTGACTCACCGCTTTGCGATGGACGACATCCTGAAGGCTTACGACGTGTTTGGAAATGCCGCCCGGGAGGGCGCGCTCAAAGTCGTCCTGATGAACGACGGAGCAAAGAAGGTGAGCGACAGCACCTCCCTGGTCGTCGACTGAACGGCATCAGGGGGCCGCGAAGCCTCCGCTGGCAAGTTCTCGGGAGGTAGTCATGGATTCGATCACGCAGGAACCCGGCTCTCATCCTCTAGAAACGGGTATCGGATCTGCCGGAGGAGCAGTCACCGGCGCCGTCGTCGGGGCGACCGTGGGCGGACCGATTGGGGCC
Source organism: uncultured Acidobacteriota bacterium (assembly GCA_963811425.1). Taxonomy (GTDB): domain Bacteria; phylum Acidobacteriota; class Thermoanaerobaculia; order UBA5066; family Gp7-AA6; genus DAHUXD01. The sequence goes on along the minus strand of CAWERV010000019.1, from coordinate 17,069 downwards.
GTTGTGGGAGGAGCCATCGGCGCGGTCGTTGGCGGGGCGGCAGGCCACGCGGTCGGCGAAGCAGTGAATCCGGCGGCGGAAAGCGACTACTGGAGCAAGAACTTCAAGGATCGGCCCTACTACCGGTCAGGCAAGGAGTATTCGCAATACGAGCCAGCTTACCGCCTCGGCTGGGAATCGGCGGTACGTAACGAATATGCGGACAAGGAATTTGACGAGGTCGAGTCGGAACTCCAGCGCAACTGGAAGAGCGACCAGGGCGCTTCCGACCCGTGGACCGATGCGCGAGACGCAACACGCGACGCATGGCTGAGAGTTCGCACGAGTTGAACCGCGGAGGCCGGAGCAAGTCTGGCCTCCCTTCTTTTCCCTGAGCCGATGGACAAAGCGGCGAATGTCAGCTGCCGCCGCCGTCCCGGACATCAGCCAGAGAAACGGCCCGGGTCGCGCACGCGAAACTCCACTCGTCCGCAGTTGGCACAAACATAGGCATCGGGACGAATCTCGTCCTTCCTGCCGCCTCCGGGATCCGCCGCGTCGCCCACGAGGACCGCGACCCTTACCGTCAGATTGCTCACCTGCGTCATCGGCTTTCCGCATGGGTCACACTTGACCGTCGGCATGAGGGTGATCCTCCGGACGTTCACGCTACACCCTCGCTTCGTTCGAGGCCATCGGCTTGTGGCACGAGCGGGCCTCGACCCGGTTGTCAGGCAACCTTGCTCGCGCGTGATGGCTCGACTCCGACCTGCGTTCGACCGTTTGCGGGTCTCAACTCCAGCCAAACAAACGATTGGACCCGGGCACGTCCGCCGGACATGATCATCGTCTGGCGGCGCAGATTTTGCTTCGCCTGTCCCAAGGAAGTGTTCATGGAAAACAGGAAAGTCATCGCCGACTCGCATACCCGAGAACGCGGCTCGATCCCCCGGACGCACGCGGCGAACCGCCAATGATCCTTGCACTCGTGCTACTCGCGCAGGTCACGACGGTTCCGCCTCAAAATCCTTGCTCCGGTCAACTGGCCGCGCTTTGCCAAATGTCGCCGTACTTCTGCCCGGGCGCCTATCCCTCGGGGCTCGTGCCGGGGACCAATGGCATTCCCTGCTGGCCGGAACGCGAGCCGATCACAGCCTCGGCAAGCTCGGCAGGCTCGCGTAAAGGTCAAACAACGGTTGTCGATCGCGGTCCATCAGCCGCTCAGGCCCAGCGCACCGCCCCATCCAGTTTCGCCTCGAAACCGACGTCGGACCGCGCCGCCTCGGGCCCGGCTGAGCGTCTGTCGTTCCTGCGCCGGTTGCTCGGCGCATTGATGCCATGAGGAACGGACCTGGAGCCCTCGTGGCCGCGATGGGGACGGGCTGTCCGGGGCCTGCGGATTCGGAGCTTTCAATCGCCGGGTCGAGCCTCGAGGTCGCTCAACGCGAGCGCACCGTTGTCGCGGGTTCAAGACGCCGGCGAAACCACACCCAGGAGGAGTAAGTCATGCGATCCATCTATCGGTTACTCATGGCAGGGATTCTCGTCGCCGCGACGGCCGGAGTCGTTCGAGCGCAGGAAGCCAACGCAGCGCCACCGCCCGTCGCAACCCCTGCCCCGGCTCTCCCGCCGATCCCGTTCGCGCAGAGCGTCGAGCCGGCCGCTCCGTCCGTGGAGCCCGCACTTCCCGCGAATGAGAGCGGCACGCCGGCCGTAGAGCCCGCGGTCAGCGTCGAACCGAGCGCCCCAATCGTCGAACCCGCCGCTCTCGGGGCCGTGAATCCGCCCGCGCCGGAGACGCTGCAGGTCACGACGACCGTCAAGCGCGTAACGAGGAAAAACACGAAGAAGCCCGCGGAGAAGCCCGTGGCCCAGGTAAGCGAACCCTCCAGGACGACCGCAGCCGCGGCGAGCGCGGCGACCGTTGACACGACCGCGAGCACGCCGCCCCCCGACGCCGCTGCAAAGACGGCACCCCTGGAGGCCATTGCTCCTGCGCCGCCCGCAGCCAAAGTGGTCGCCGTCGAGAGTCGCTCCGAGGAGGCCATCCCGGAAAAGAAGCTGAGCACCGGTAGCTGGATTCTCTTCACCCTCGCCTTGATTGCATTGGCCGGCATGGCCATCAAGTTTCTGCGCCGACGGCTGCGGAGCCCGACCTCGATCGTCGATTTCACGACCATTTCTCCTGAGCCGAAGCCGTCTCTTGTGACACGTCCGTAAGCGCCGACTGAAGTTCTCGAAGGCGGGGGCTACCCCCGCCTTTTTCTGCCCGTCGCGTTCCCCGCCGCGGGAGCGAGCGCCGACCTCGCAATGGATTGGCAGGCGGACGCCATCGGAGATTGAATCAGGTGAATCAGAACAACCGGCGAGCCAGGGTGAAGAATGTGAGCTTCGAACCAAGGAGGTCAACATGCTCTTCCAGGGAAACATCACGAAAGCGGCAAGGACGAACACCGACTTCAGGCGCGTCATCGCGACCGGACCACACAGCCAGCTCGTCACGATGAGCATCCCGGCGAAGGAGGACATCGGATCCGAAGTGCACCCCGGGACGGACCAGATGTTGTTCATCGTCGCGGGCGTGGGCAAGGCGGTCGTCAACGGGGAGACGGTCGAGGTGAAAGAGAACGGTGTGGTCTTCGTCCCCGCGGGCGCGCGGCACAACCTCATCAATGTCGGGCAAGACGACCTGAGGCTTTTCACCGTCTACGCTCCGCCCGAGCACAAGGACGGCACGGTTCACCACCTGAAGGCGGACGCTCTCGCCGACGAGCACGAGCACGTCGCTCACTGAGGCGAGCGGAGAGGACTGGCTGATCTCAAGGAGGCGCCAATGCTCTGGACAATTTTCGTCATCCTCCTGGTGCTCTGGCTGCTGGGTCTGCTCACGGGCTACACGATGTCGGGATTGGTCCATGTGCTTCTCGTCATCGCGGTCGTCGTCCTCGCGATCCAGCTCATTCAGGGGCGGCGAGCCGTCTGAGTCCCGGACCTGTTTCTGTCCCGCGGGCGTGGTCGCTCAGGCAACCGTTCCGAACAGCGACCCCACGCCCGCGGTCAGCGCCATGGCCAGCGCTCCCCAGAAGGTAACGCGGAGGGCGCCCTTCAACACGCCGGCGCCACCCACGCGGGCCGCCAGGCCACCCAGAATCGCGAGGAACAGAAGTGACGTCCCCGAGACGAGCGGAATCAACCGGGTCGCCGGAGTCACGACGCTGACCAGGAGAGGCATGGCCGCTCCCACCGCAAAGCTGGCCGCTGACGCCAACGACGCCTGAATCGGCCGCGCGCGGAGCGTTTCGGAGATGCCCAGCTCGTCGCGGGCGTGCGCGCCGAGCGCGTCGCGGGCCATGAGTTGATCGGCGACCTGCATGGCGAGCGAAGGATCCAGGCCGCGCGCAACGTAAATCGCCGTCAATTCCTTGTGCTCGCTCCTGTCGTCCGCCTTCAGCTCCGTGCGCTCGAGCTCGAGCTCGGCCTGCTCGGTGTCCGCCTGCGAGTGGACCGAAACATATTCGCCAGCAGCCATCGACATCGCCCCGGCGACGAGGCCGGCAACTCCCGCGACCAGCACGTTGCCGTGCGTCCCGTGCGCGGCGGCGACACCGAGAACGAGGCTCGCCGTCGAGACGATGCCGTCGTTCGCGCCCAGCACCGCCGCGCGCAGCCAGCCGATGCGTCCGGTGCGGTGCCTCTCCTCGTGGCCAACGGGCATTCTCGATGCCGTGCCGACCGGGCGCATCCTCGACGCGGCCTCTATTCTCGAAAACGCCGTCGCGCCGCAGCCGCGATCTGAGGGTCGGTCATCTTGTCAGCCCTTTCGACGCCGACGATGGCCTTGCCGAATCCCGCATCACGGAGGCGCGTTTCCACCTGGAGCTTCGCCTCGCCGGGGCCGAGAATCAGAATGCGATTGGCGTCGCGAACTACCGCTATGACCTTGTCGTAGTACTCGTTCAGGTGTCCCTCGAAGCGCCGGTCCCGAGCGTCCTCCGCCCCACCTTCACCCGCAGAAAAGCGGACGCTCTTCTCGAGGCCTGACAGAATGCGCGTCAGGTCCTCCGCCTCGCCGGCGACGGACGCGATCACGGCTTGCCGGTGATCGATCCACAAAGCGACGTCGCGCTGCATTCGTGTGTCCTGTCCGGCCGGGGTCGGCCTGCGGCGGAACATCATATCCGTCAAGACGAGAGCCGGATCCTCTGACGGAGATCTCCGAGTGACGATCGATCGCTGCTTCGTCTCAAGTTGAGCGAGACAAACGATTGGACCGCGCGCACCTCGAAGGGAGACCATGTCTCATCGCCCGGCCCAAAGCCGGGATCTCATCCAAATGCCGCGAGTCCCGCACTGGGGGGCGTTAGCGGCCCTTCCTTGCCTCGGCGGGGACCACCGCTCCGGACCACGTGAAGATGGCGAGGGCTATATCATTCTTCGTAAAGGGAGAAACGTCCCGCTACTCCGTGGCGGCCAGGCCGCCATGTGTTAGCTTGATGATTCCGTGCGGAGTGTCCGCGGACCCAGACGAGTTGCGGTGGCCGGCCGGACGGTGGCCATGAGGCCACGACCTTGAACCGAGTCAGCCGCGTGCCGCAGGAAGTCCTGGGACTCTTCGAGAGCCTCGTCCACTCCCCCGATCCCGTCTTCGCTACCGACCGCCATCTCAACATGATCTTCTGGAACCTGAGCTGCGAGCGACTGTTCGGCTTCGAGGAGGAAGAGATCGTGGGAGCCGCCTGCGCGAGCGCGCTCGGGGGCTGTGATGCGTTCGGGAATCGCTATTGCTCGGAGCACTGCCCCGTGACACAGATGGCTGCGCGGGGCGAGACGATACGGCACTTCGGCCTCCGCCTGCGTGCCAAGGACGGGCGCATGATCCCGATGGACGTCAGCGTCCTCCATCTCTCGGTCCGCCCGCCCGATCACTTCGTGCTCGCCCACATCCTCAAGCCGTCCGAACCACAGATGCATGTGTCGGAGTCACCCCACGAGGCTCCGCCCCGGCCGATGCTGGTTTCCGTCCGGGAATCACCGGACGCCCGGGCCCGCAAGCTCACGACCCGCGAGGTAGAAGTGCTCGGCATGCTCGCAGCCGGGCGTTCGACGCCGGAGATCGGCGGGCGGCTCCATATCTCGACGCTGACCGCGCGCAATCACATCCAGAACATCCTCGAGAAGCTCGAAGTCCATTCCAAGGCCGAAGCTGTCGCATTCGCATTCCAGCAGCACATCGTCTAAACCGCCCCCTCCCTCTCTGGTGCGTTCTCCCCATTGGAATTGGTGAGGATGCGGCATTTCCCCGTTCCTTCCGGGGCGAGAGCATGCCTTTCAGAGAAGGAGGGCGCCCGTGGAAAGTTCAAGACGCGGTCTCTGCATCGTCTTCGCGTTCCTCACGGTGGGATATGTGATCTTCGGCGCCGGGGTACGAACCGCGGATGCGGTGCCGGTGTTCTCCCGCAAGTACCAGACCTCCTGCCAGACCTGCCACGTCATCTTTCCGAAGCTCAACCCTTTCGGCGAGGCCTTTCGCCTGAACGGCTACCGGATGCCGGGCGAGACGGAAGAGATGGTCAAGCAAGTCCCGGTCTCTCTCGGATCCGAGGCGTACGAAAAGCTCTGGCCGAAAATGGTCTACCCGAGCACGCTTCCCGGTAACGTGCCGTTGGCGGTCAACGTCAAGTTCGCGGACCTCTACGCGTCCACCCAGGACGACTCGGGCCACCAGATCCTCCACAACGACTTCCAGTTTCCTCAGGAGGTCAACCTCTTCGCGGCCGGAACGCTCGGCAAGCACATGAGCTTCTTCGGCGAGCTCACCTACGGCGAGCTCCCGGACGGCAGCTCCGACGTCGAGATCGAGCATGCGCGGCTCGACTTCGTCAATGCGTTCGGACCGGAACACCTCTTCAACTTCCGCCTCGGAAAGCTCGCGCCGAACGCCTGGGACGGGTTCCAGGAAATGTGGATCATGACCGACAACGGGATCGACACGTTCTTCGACTACAACCCGATCGGTTACAACGGCGGAACGGGACTCTGCGAAAGCGACTCCTGCGGCCTGAGCTTGCCCGCCAACACCCGCGCGATCGAGATGTACGGAATCGCGTTTCATCGGCTCATGTACGTGATCGGCGTCGACAGCCCCATCGGGCCCGGCGGCTCGAACGGCTCCTTCGGCAGCGTCACCCAGAAGGATGTCTACGGCCGGATCGACTACAAGATCGGCGGCCTGTCGCTCGACGGCACGGTCGACTGCGACGTGCCGCCCGAGAACTGGGAGGAGACCTCGTTCCGCCTCGGCTTCTTCGGGTACGGGGGAAACGGAAACGGCATCCTCTACCCCGTGACGGATCCAGCTGGCGCGAATGCCCTCGTTCAGGACGCCTCTTTTCAGCGCTTGGGAGTTTACGGATCCCTCTACGTTGGACCGGTGAACGTCTTCGGCGGTTACCTTCAGGGCAAGGACAAGCTCCAGCGATTCACGCCGGACGGGACCATTCCGTTTTCGGTCATCAACCCCACGTACAAGGCCTGGTTCGTCCAGGGCGACTGGGTGATCGTGCCGCCCTTCCAGACATCCCTGCGCTACCAGCAGCTGATGCCGGGCGATCCGACGGCGCCCCTGACCAAGATCCTGACGGCGAACCTGAGCTTCCTCGCCTACGCGAACGTCAAGCTGATGGTCGAGTACAACGCCGACCTCGTGAATTCGAACAACTACACGATTTCGACCGTCCTCCGGGCGGCCTTCTAAACAAGGAGTGCATGCGATGAAAAGATCTCTCTTCGTTCTCTTGGTTCTCGCTGCGGCTTTTCCGGCGGCCGCCGGCGACCTGCACGGCAAGGTGGTCTGCAAGGGCGTCCGCGACTGCGCCGACGCCGTCGTGTACACCGGTGCCATCCCGGGCAAGAGCTTTCCCGCCCCAAAGGAGCACGCAAAGATCGACCAGAAGAACCTCGTCTTTGCCCCGCACATCCTGCCGGTGCTCGTCGGCACGACCGTCGACTTCCTCAATTCGGACGCCGTCCTCCACAACGTCTTCACGCCCGAAGCCTGCGCGGAAAAATTCAACCTGGGCACGTGGCCGCAGGGGCAGACCAAGAGCTACACCTTCACCAAGGAATGCGCGGCCGTGCTCCTCTGCAAGGTCCACCCGGAGATGGAGGCCTACGTCGTCGCGGTCCCCACTCCCTACTTCGCTTCGGTGAAGGCGGACGGGAGCTACCACATCGGCGACGTTCCGGACGGCAGTTACACCGTCAAGGTCTGGCACCCGAAGCTCAAGCCGGCCGAGAAGACCGTCGCCGTGGCCGGAGCCACCGAAGCCAACTTCGACATCGCGAAGTAGAACGCATGGCGGATCTCAACCGCGAGTGGCTCGAGCGCAACTTCCCCTGCAAGTGGGCGTGCCCCGTCCACACGGAGGCCGGCAAGTACGTCTCGATGATCGCGCAGGGCCGGTACCGGGAGGCCTACGCCGTGGCCCGCCGGCCCAACCCGCTCGCCTCGATCTGTGGGCGCATCTGCGCCGCCCCGTGTGAGGCCGCCTGCCGACGGGGAGAGTACGACGCGCCGATCTCCATCCGAGCGCTCAAGCGCTTCGTCACCGAGCGCTTCGGCGTGGAAAGCATGATCGATCTCTCGGTCCTCGCGGAGATCTACGGACGCAGAGAGGACCGGCACCCCGAGCGCGTCGCCGTCATCGGATCGGGGCCCGCGGGCCTTGCGTGCGCGCACGATCTCGCGCTCATGGGATATTCCGTGATGATCTTCGAGGGAGCACCCGTAGCGGGGGGCATGCTCCGGCTCGGCGTCCCCGAGTACCGGCTGCCGCGAGCGCTCATCCAGCTCGAGATCAACGCGATTCTTTCCCTCGGCGTCGAGTTGACGACCAACGCGCGGCTCGGGCACGAGTTCACGCTGGCCGATTTGAAGGAACAGGGCTACGCCGCGGTCTTCCTCGGCGTTGGAGCCATGCGCAGCCGCGACCTCGCCATCGACGGGATCGAGCTCGACGGCATCCTCAAGGGAATCGATTATCTGCTCAACGTCAATCTTGGATACAAGGTCGAGATGGGCCGCCGGGTCCTCGTCATTGGCGGCGGCAACGTGGCCCTCGACGTCGCGCGCGTGGCGGCACGCGGGGGCGAGCAGGAAAACCTCCAGCGCAACCTCTCGGTGGTCCAGGCCCTCGACGTCGCCCGCAGCGCAATTCGATTCGGGGCGCGGGAGGTGACGGTGTGCAGCCTCGAGTCCGAGCGCGAGATGCCGGCCTCGCCCGAGGAGATCGAGGAGGCTTCGCGCGAAGGGATCTCCTTTCGCCACGGCGTGGGCCCCAAGCGCTTCGTCGGCACGGGTGGAACGGTCTCCGGCGTCGAGTTTCTTTCGGTCTCGCGAGTCTTCGACGAGCAGGGCCGATTCTCGCCCCGATTCATCGAGGGCTCCGAGTCCATCGTTCCCGCCGATACGGTCATCGTCTCCATCGGCCAGACCGGAGATTTTTCCTTCCTTCGGCCCGAAGACGCCATCCAGACGCGCGGCGGCCGCATCGTCATCGACCCGGCCACGCTCGCCACCACCGCGCCTGGCATCTATGCCGGCGGAGACGCGGCCTTTGGGCCCCGGATCGCGATCAACGCCGTCGCCGACGGCAAGCGCGCCGCCCGATCGATCGATGAACGTCTGCGGGGCCGGCCGCGGCCCGAATTCGACGGCACGGTCGAGATCGACGTGCACCCCGGCTACCAGAGGGCGCTCGACTTCGAGGGCATTCCACGGCAGAAGCCTCCCGCGCGCCCCATTTCGCGGCGGATCGGCATCGCCGAAGTCGAGGAGTGCTTCGGCGAGCGAGAGGCGCGGCTCGAGGGCTCGCGATGCCTCCGCTGCTGGACCAACACGGCATTCTCGGAGGATGCCGACGTCGGGACCGAGTGCATCCTCTGCGGCGGTTGCCAGGACATCTGCCCCGAGGACTGCATCGAGATCGTCCCGGCCGAGCTCGTCCGATCGCTGCCTGCCGAGGCGCGCGAGCTCGCTCCGATCCTCGTGGACGGACGGCGGGCTGGCGCGATTCTGATCAAGAACGACGAGGTCTGCATCCGGTGCGGGCTGTGCGCTGCCCGGTGCCCCGCCGGGACCATCACGATGCAGAGCTTTCATTCCAGGGAGGAAGCCATTGCCTGACCAACCCGGCGACACCCTCGACGCAACGGAACCGGACCGGCCCGATCGGCGCGACTTCCTGACCCGGATCGGCCTCGGCGCCTGCGGCGTCGCCGCGGTCGGCTCGGGGCTCGTCACGCTCGACTTTCTCAAGCCCGCGGTGCTCTTCGAGCCACCGACGAGCTTCCGGGCGGGCAGCCCGTCCGACTACCCGGACGGGACCGTGCGCTTCAACAAGGAGGAGAAGGCCTACGTCATCGGCTGCCCCGGAGGTGTGTACGCCCTCTCCGCCGTCTGCACGCACCTCGGCTGCATCACGCGATTCCTGTCGGACCAGAGCATCATCGCCTGCCCCTGCCACGGCAGCCGCTTCGACCTCGAAGGCAACGTCGTCGAGGGACCGGCGCCTCGCCCACTCCCCTGGCTCGAGGTCGGGATGGACCCGTCGGGACTGCTGGTCGTGGACACGGCGATCACCGTCGCCCACGGAAAGGTGTTCAAAGCATGACGACGCTCTCTCTGGACTCCGCGTTCCGGCGACTGCGCGAATCGGACGTCTATCGCTCGATCGTCCGTCACGGTGCCGCCTCCACGAATCGGAACCGCTCCCTCGTCGTCTTCGAAAATCTGTTCCTCCACGTGCACCCCGTCAAGGTGCGGGAAAAGACGCTCCGCTTCTCCCACACTTACTGGCTCGGCGGCATCGCGCTCGCATGCGCCCTGATCCTGACGGCTACGGGCGTCCTTCTCATGTTCTATTACCACCCGTCCGTGCCGCAGGCCTACCGGGACATGAAGGAGCTCGAGTTCGTCGTCGACAACGGGCTCTTCCTGCGGAACATGCATCGCTGGGCGGCGCACCTGATGGTGTTCGCCACATTCCTCCACATGATGCGCGTCTTCTTCCACCGCGCGTACCGTCCCCCGCGGCAATTCAACTGGGTCGTGGGCGTCGTCCTCCTGCTCGTGACTCTCCTGCTCTCGTACACCGGTTATCTGCTGCCGTGGGACCAGCTCGCGTTCTGGGGAGTATCCGTGGGCACCAACATGGCCAAGGAGGCCCCGCTCGTTGGCGAGAAGTCCCGCTTTCTTCTGCTCGGAGGCAATATCGTCTCCGAAAACGCCCTGCTCCGCTTCTACGTGCTGCACTGCGTCGTCCTGCCGGTCGCCCTGCTGCTCATGCTGTCCGTGCACATCTGGCGAGTCCGCAAGGACGGCGGCGTCCAGGGCCCGCCCGAGGAATCGACGCGCCGGAAGGAGGTCCGATGAGTTCACTCCCGCCCCTCGAACTGATCGAAAGCGCGGATCCGCTCGCCACGCCCCGCCGCGTGGCTCTGGTGCGGCCCGACCGTAGGCCAGCCGTCCGCACGACCGGACGAGAAGTACGTCATGACCTTCCCGAACCTGATCGTGCGGGAGGTCATCCTCTTTCAAGTCGTGGTGATCGGTCTGGCGCTCGCGGCCATCCTCTTCGACGCGCCGCTCGAGGGAATCGCCAATCCTGTCGAGACGCCGAACCCAGCCAAGGCCCCCTGGTACTTTCTCGGCCTCCAGGAGCTCCTGCACTACTTCCCGCCCGTGGTCGCGGGCGTCTTGATGCCGCTGCTCGTGGTGGTCGCGCTCGTCGTCATTCCTTACGCCCGCATCAACCAGACCGCGGGACCGCTCTGGGCGGGAGCCGGGTCGCAGCGGGCGCTCGCGCTGGCCGGAGCGACCGGCGCCGTGATCGCTCTCTTCGGGGCCTTCAAGTGCTGGCCGATCGTGGTTCCGACCGCGGCAATCTCCCTGGCGATGTTCTCGGCACGCGGCGGCGAGAGCGCCGGCGCGTTCCGTCGCGCAATTGCGAAGGTGACGCTCCCCGAGTGGATCATGGTCTGGTTCGCCGTCGTCGCCACCATTCTCACGGCCATCGGAACCTTCTTCCGCGGCCCCGGCTGGTCCTTCGTCTGGCCCTGGGCTCAAACCGTGGCGTTCTAGAAGGAAGAGACCAGTGCCACTGCGCCGACTTTTCGCACTAACGAGCGTCGCGTTCTTGATCGTCCTGGCAATATCGCCGGCAAAGAACGCTCTGCGGCCCTACCGCGCCTTCCAGCGGAGGTTCGACGCGCTCGGCGCCGCCCGGGCCAGAAGCGCGCAGCAGGCAAGGCAGTACGAGCAGCGCCCGATCGCCATCCACCAGATCTGGCTGCCCGGACTGGACAATCGTGTCGATCGCTGCACGACGTGTCACCTCGGGGTTGCCGACCCCCTGATGAAGGGAGCGCCAAGTCCCTTCACGCTCCATCCGTGGACTCCCCACACGCCGGCCGGGTTCGAACGCTTCGGCTGCACGTCCTGCCACGCGGGCCAGGGCCCGGCGACGACCGAGGGGCAGGCCCACGGCACGGCGATCGACGCGGGACCTCCTCTGCTCCCGCTCGCCTATCTCGAAGCCGGTTGCGGCCGCTGCCACACCGCGGTAAACGTCCCGGACGCGCCCGAACTCTCCCAGGGCCGCGCGGTCATGGAGCGCTACGGGTGTTTCGCCTGTCACAGCGTGCGCGGGCGGGAGGCGTTCCGCTCCGAAGCTCCTCCGCTCGGCTCCGAGCCCGTCAAGACCGGAGCTGGATGGCTGCGGCGCTGGCTGAGGAAGCCGCGCGACGTCGATCCCAACGCGACGATGCCGAACTTCCAGCTCACCGATCGGGAAATCGACGAGATCTCGCATTACGTCCTGGGCCAGGAAGTGCCGGAAGAGCTCGCACGCCGCGTCAAGGCGGCCGGCGATGAGCCGTCTGGCGATGCCGCGAGCGGCAAGAAGCTCTTCGCCGAGTCCCGCTGCATTTCGTGCCACACGGTCGAGGGCAAGGGACAGGGCTCGGCGCCCGAGCTCTCGAAAGTCGCCTCGGCCGCGAACCGCGGATGGATCCTCGCCTACATCCGGGATCCCCACGCGTTCAACCCGCGCACGCCAATGCCCCGGTACCATTTCACCGAGGCGGAGTCGCGCGACATCGTCGCCTACATGGAGGACGAGTTTCGCGACTTCGACGCCCCCAAGGACATTCTCGAGCCGCTTCGCGTCAACCGCACGCTCGCCGAGGCGGGGGAGAAAACATTCCGGCGATACGGCTGCTTCTCCTGCCACGCCGCGCCCGGCGCCCGGTCCGCGGAGAAGTTCGGGCCGGACCTCGATGGGATCGGCGACAAGAAGGCCGCCTTCCTGGACTTCGGGCGTCGCACCGACCTGCCCAGGACGCTGACGGCCTGGCTGGCCGCCAAAGTCGCGTCGCCGCGCTCCTTCGCGAAGGGACTCAAGATGCCCTCCTACGGCTTGAGCCCAGAGCAAACCCGGGAGGTCGTGACGGCTCTTCTCGGGTTCGGTGCGCAACCCGTTCCGGAGGCTTATCGCGTCGTGCCCGCCAGCCTGCCCGCGCCCATACCCGCCGGGCGCGTGGGGCAACTCATGGACCGTTACCGCTGCCTCTCGTGCCACCAGATCGGAGACAAGGGCGGCGACATCTCGACGGCGCCGCTCACTTTCGAGGGAAGCAAGGTCCAGCGCGACTGGCTCGTCGACTACCTCGTGCTCTCCTTCAGCATCCGCCCGATCCTCACCGAGCGCATGCCGATCTTCCGCATGCCGCGCGAGGAGGCGGTAGAGCTCGCCGACGCCATCGAGGCCCTGTACGTCGACCCACGAGTACCGGAAGATCCGTTCCTTGGCCACCCGGCCTCGGACTCCGACCCGGCCGAAGGCGAGCGACTCTACGCGACGCTCGGGTGCCGGGCCTGCCACATCGTCGGCTCCACCGGGGGCTACTACGGTCCTCCCCTGACCGACAGCGGGAAGCGGCTGCGGCCGGGTTGGACTTACACGTGGCTGAAGGGGCCCCAGCGCTGGCGGGCCGACGTCCGCTGTCCGGATTTCGGCCTGACCGATCGCGACGCGCTGCGCCTGACCGCGTATCTGACGACCCTGCATCAACCGCCGGCGCAACCGAAAGGGACCAAATGAGGCCGCTGCGAATTGCTGTCGCCCTGCTTCTCCTCTCGGCCTGCGCCCGCAAACCCGCCGCGAGAGGCCCGGTAGAAGCGCTACAGCCTCCGATGCCCTCCTACGAACTTCGACTCGGCCGCGCCACGTTTCAGCACTACTGCCAGACCTGCCACGGGGAGACGGGCGCGGGCGACGGATTCAACGCGTTCAATCTCGATCCGCACCCGCGCGACTTGTCGGACCCGGCGTTTCAAAAGAGAAAGACCGACGCCGACCTGGCGGATGTCATCCAGCGCGGAGGCGCAGGCGTCGGTCTGTCGTCCCTGATGCCGCCCTGGGGGCGAACGCTCTCCCGCGAGCAGATCGATCAGACGATCCTGTATGTTCGCTCTCTTCAGAAGCACTGAAGTCATGTTCCTCCGCCGCCCCGATCTCCATCGCCGTGTCCTCTCCCTTCTTGGGGCCGCCCTGGCTCCGGCGCTGCTCGCGCAGACGGCCGCGCCGATGAAATCCGCGCTCGTCGTTCTATCGAGCACGGCTTGCACCGTGAGCATCGACGCTGAGAAGGTGTCGGACCTGCGCGCCGATGAGCCTCTCAGGCTCGAGCTCGTCCCGGGCGATTACGTCGTCTCGGCCGTCGCAGCCGATGGACGGAGGTGGTCGAAGGTCCTTCGGGCAGAGGGCTCGAAGCAGATCGTCCAGATCGAGTTCGGCCCGGCTGCTCTATCCGCGCCTGCAGCCGCGGTTGTCGCCCCGGCGCGGGCCCCGGCCGCTCCAGCTCAGGCTGCTCCGCTGCCCGGGAGTTCGGAGATTTCCTGGGCTCGGATTCCAGCCGGCGAGTTCGAAATGGGCTGCTCGGAAGGCGACACGGAATGTAACCCGGCGGAACCCCCGCGCCGCAACGTCCGCGTCGCAAAACCTCTCGACGTGATGGCGTTACCGGTGACGGTGGCGCAGTTCCGCGACTGGGCCTCGTCCTCTCAACGCAGGCTGCCGGCCCAGCCGAAATGGAGCGCCGATGACGTTCCCGTCGTCAACGTCACGTGGGACGAGGCCGCTGGCTTCTGCTCGGCCATCGTGGCGCGCCTGCCGACCGAGGTCGAATGGGAGTATGCGGCGCGCGGCGGCTCTCCCGCCGCCCGCTACGGCGAGATCGACGCCATCGCCTGGTACGCCGGCAACTCGGACAAGCGGGCGCATCCGGTTGGCCGCAAGGTAGCCAACGGATTCGGCCTCTACGACATGCTCGGCAACGTCTGGGAATGGAATGCCGACGTCTTCCGAAGCGCGCCAGGCACGGGGGACGATGAAGCGCCCCAGGCCGGTCCGCTCACGCGCTCGCTGCGCGGAGGCTCGTGGAGGAACAAGGCAAAGCAGATCCGCGTGTCGAACCGGGGGCGGCTCGCTCCCGACGACCGCGAGGACGACGACGGCTTCCGCTGCGTCCGGGACACGATGCCGCGCTGACGCGCCTGAGCGTCGTCTCGTCGAAAACGCGCGCAAGAGACGATTGCTCCCTGGCTTCAAGGTGCTCCGCAGGTACCGGCATTGACGGCAGAGAGGATGTCGTCGGACCAGAGAGGGCGAAATGGCTTGCCGGCGGCATTCTGCTCTGCGGCTACCCGGTCGTAGAGCACGAGCAGGCATCGCGGATCGAGCATGGTGTTGATCAGGGCTTGCCGGCCAAAACGCTCATCGACCATCACCGACATCCTGTATCCGACGGTGTACCAGGGGCCCTGCGCCCCGAAGAAGGACCCGCCCTTCTCTTCCATGGCATCGCGATCGGCGAACTTTCTATTCAGGACGTCGAGGAAGAACTGGTTCACGGCACCGAGGTCGTCATTGAACCGGGCAAGGTCATGTTCCCACCGGGCACGTTCCTCGGGCGAGCTCGCAGCGTGCGGGTCGACGACGGGTCCTCCGGCAGCAGCAAGCATGGCCATGCCCTCCCCGAAGGCGCCCATCCAGTTCGCCACCGTGTGAGCCGGCTCGGGCAAGCCGGCGATCTTCCGGTCATAGATGGGACCGACGCTGCCGAGGCCGATGTGGTGCAGCTCATGGGCCACGGTGTTTTCGAACTTCTCGCGGCTCTTCTCCGGATCGAGATACAGGAAGATGGTGGGATCGGACGAAAGATCCCAGACAAAGCTGTTGGTTCTCGGCTTGATGACGGGGCTCACCTTCGCGCGGATGGTCGCGTCGGCCGGCAGATAGGCGAGGACCCGGTAGCCGTCCTGCTGGAGATCGGCTGTCCTCCAGCCGATCGAGCGTGCTCGAAAGCGCAGCGACATGCCGGAGGAGCGCGTCGGAGAGGATGAACCGTTTGAAATCATCGTCGGTGAATGCGACGGTGGGGTCGTGGAACTGTTCCCCGATTGCTTTCTCGCGCTGCTTGAGGCGCTGGTAGGGAGCGGTGGCCCAGAGTTTCCGCCACTCCGAGTCCGGGACGGGCTTGCCCAGGCTCCGAAGCGCGAGGATGGCCAGCACCTGGTCGGCTTCGCTAGCATCGAGGGCGAGCTGAACGCGCTCGTTCTTGGCCGTCGGGGCGGAAGCCGCCGGGGCGGCCTCGAGGAGGCAGCAGAGGGCGCAAGAAGCGAACCCGCGAGGCAGCATGCGGTCTCCTTTACGATTAGACGGGACCTCCAGGGCGAGGTTACTCGGGTCGCTGGCCTCTGGCCGCCTTTTGGAAGCGGCAACGTCCGGAGCTTCCTCCCGGCGCTTAAGGGACTTGATTGCGGGGGTAAGATTTGAACCCACGCCCTTTGGGTCATGAGAACACCCGAAGAGTCGCCTCAAGTGGAAAAGAAGCGACAAAACGCGACTCGATCAGGCATTCGAGGCGTCAGCTTTCGCCTCCTGTAGCCGCCAGATCGCTCCACTTTTGCTCCACCCTCTTTTACGGGTCGCAGAGATTCGGGTCAGGAGGGACCCGACTCACGACGAGGACCCACACGAGACCGACGGCCTCCGCGCGCCGCATCGTTCGCCAGATCCGAGGCGGAGGCGTCCTCCATAGCCAGGGCCCCCGACGATCAAGATAACCACCCACATGACTCGCGTCGTTTTCCTGTGGACCTCGATCCTGAACTACGGTGTGTAGCGGGTGAAGATGTAGTCGCGAGCCTTGATCGGCTCGTGGCACGGATAGCACGTCGTGAGCTTCGCCTCGGGGGCCGGC
This sequence comes from uncultured Acidobacteriota bacterium, assembly GCA_963811425.1. Lineage (GTDB taxonomy): Bacteria > Acidobacteriota > Thermoanaerobaculia > UBA5066 > Gp7-AA6 > DAHUXD01. Next base: position 767 of record CAWERV010000019.1, on the reverse strand, counting down.
TTGCCGTCCTTGTCGAATTGCGCGTACCCCCAGCCGCCCGTCGCGGCGTACTTCCTGGAGTCCTTGACCATGAACTGCAGGTACCAGTCCGTGGGCGGCCCGGGAACGAAGGATTGGGCGCGGCCGAAGACCTTGTTGTTCTCCTCCGACGGGACGTAGGCCCAGGCGATCCGGGCGATGATGGCGCCGTCCGGGAACGGAAGCTTCCCTTCCCGGTACGCCTTGATCGCCACATCGTTGCCCAAGATCGCCCGCAGATCGTTGAGGTTCCCCTCTTCGTGAGCGACGGAGACCAACCTCCAGTCGCGGTATCCGGCGGGAATCTGGGTGACGTAGATCTCCTGGTCCGCCCGGCCGGATCTTGGGGCGACGAAGGCGATCACACCGGCGACTGTCGCGACCGAAATCAAAAAGAGAGCCATTCTTCTCATGGCCATGCGGATCACTCCTCTAGTACATCAGCTTCGGTACGGAGGTGGCAGGTTGCGGGAATCCGCGGGGGTTTGCCGAGGACGTGCCGTAGGCGACTGGTCGCTTCTCGGGGCCGATGCGACGGATCCAGCCCGCGACGTCACGAAAAGCCAGAAGTGCCCAAAGTATGCGAGTCATGAAGCGGCCGTTCGACGGTCTCTGCCGTTACGGGGCAGCCTATAACTCGATCAAGCGAAATGCGCCAGCCTCTGTCTGAGAGCCTCGTTTTTTAGTCGCGATAGGACTCCCGGAGCTTCACGGCGTGGTTAAGTTCCTGTGAAGTTCTTGGACCCCGG
>CAWERV010000018.1:0-266765 GCA_963811425.1 uncultured Acidobacteriota bacterium | reverse complement strand
GCTGTCGAAGCGCGGCGCGATCGCCTGGTCGCGCATGAAAAAGGCGGGAACCGGGCCGGGCAGCTGCGCCAGGATGTTGGCGCGCTCGAGGTAGGTCGCCTCGGGAAGAATGACGTCGGCAAACCAGCCGAGCTCCGAATAGCGCACGTCGATGGAGACGAGCAGCTTGAGCTTGTCGAGCGCCCGTTTGAGCGCCTCCGGATCGGGCATGGCCGTGATCGGATCGTGGCGGTACGCGAAGTAGGCCCCGATGCCGTAGGGCTGCGAGGTCTCCAGGGCGGCGAATAACTGGTGCACCATGCCGATCGCCGGGTCCCAACTGGGCCGCGTGGTGCCGGCCCCGTCCACGCGCGGCTCGTCGACCACGGGGACGCGCGCGGTCAATGGCTTCAGGCTCTTGCGGCCGTAGTACTCGGGCGGCTTGGCGATCACGTACCCGCCGGGGATCTCGATGTTGCCCATCAGCGCATTCAGGATCAGGGCCGTGCGGCTGACGTAGAACGACTGCTTGTGGCGGGCCGTCATCCAGCCCGGATGGAAGAGCACGTGCGGCACCTGGGCGGAGATCTCCTTCACGAAGGCGCGAACCTGCCCGGCGGGAACCCCGGTATGGATTTCCTGCCATTCTGGCGTCGTGTCGCTGACCGCCGTGCGGAGGCGAGTCCATCCCAGAGACGAATCGGGCGACGAAGTCCTTGTCGTAAGCCTCCTGCTTCAGAACCTCGTGGATGATCGCGAGATTCAGCGCATAGTCGCTGTTCGGCCGCACCTGCCAGTAGCGGGTCGCTTTGCAGGCCGTCATGCTGGCGCGTGGATCGATGTAGGTGCAGCGCATCCCCCTGGCCATGGCGGCCATGAAGGCCTTGGCCTCCTTGACCATGAGTGACTCGACGATGTTGCGACCGTAGAGCACCAGGTGCCTGGTGCGCATCAGGTCGGGAATGAGCGCGTCCGAGCCGAAGCCGTAAATCGAGAGCCCGGCATTGTGACGATTGCTGCCGCAGGTGGCGTCGTGGTTGAAGTAATTCGGCGAGCCGAGCGCTTGCACGAACGTGCGTGTGAGGTCGTTGAACGGTCCGCCTCGATCCGACAGCGCGATGCCGCGCCCGCCGAACGCTGCGATCGTCTCCTTCAGCTTGTCGGCGATGTAGTCGAGAGCTTCGTCCCAGGAGGTCCGCCGCCACTGGCCGCCGCCGCGCGGCCCAATGCGGATCAAGGGCGTCTGCGGCCTCTGGTCGTCGTCGTACTCGAGAGCCAGGCCGGCCGAGCCCTTCGCGCAGAGGCTGGCGCCGATGGCCGCGTCGTGTGGATTGCCCTGCAGCCAGGCGACGCGGCCGTCCTCGACCGTCACCTCGATCGGGCAGCGGACCGCGCACATCCCGCACATGCTGTAGACCGTGCGCCGACCCGGGGCGCCCACGCCGCGCCCGTTTGGTGCCATGGCGGAGATCATTACCGTCTCCTTCCGTCCGCTCGACCTCGGTTCAAGGACGAAATCGCTCCCAAGGCCCGCGCAGGACCAGCGGAGCTCACAGGCGTGCCCGGCGCCCCTCTGCTTCTACGACATCTACGACAGCCTCTTGGCCGCTCCTTTTACGGCGGACCCTATGGAAATCATCGAGAAACCGCTAAACAAGAGGTTGACTCCCACGAGTGTCCCGATCGCCCACAGCCCGGACAGCGGCCACTCCCGCAGCAGGAGGAATCCAAGGAGGACGCCCATGACGGCGCTGAAGAGCATCCAGCCCCACCCCTTCTCCGGCCGCACATGGAAGGCGAGAATGGCGCCCGAGATCCCGTCCACGACCAGGTAGCCCCCGACCAGCAGGGTGAGGGTCGCCAGCCCCAATCCGGGCCGGCCCGTGAGGATCACGCCGGCCACGAACGTGAGGATTCCGCCGACGAACGCGAGGGCACCCTGCCCGAATGACCCTGCGCTGAAGGCGCCGACGGTTCGCGCCACGCCGGCGATCACCAATGCGATCCCGATGAGAATGGAGACGCCAAGGCCAGCTGACCATTGGCGAGCCGATGGCCAGAAAGCCCGCGATCACCGTCAGCACCCCAAGGCCCACCAGTCGTCCCGGTTTTTCGCAGCCTTCTGAGCCCACCCGCCGATCGACTCTCTCAGGTTGTCCATGCCGCTCCTCCTGAGGTACCTCGCCTCGAGGTACCCAGCCTTGCTTCCTTATCGTTCGCTACTTCTTCGGCGCCTTCTCGACCTTGATTGCGATCGCCTCGACATAGGTGATTTCGACCGCGTCCCCGACGCTCACGCCCTGGAGATTCGCCGGGTTTTTCACCTTGATTGTCCGCGTGGTGCCGTCCGGTCGCTTGAAGGTCACCGACGGGACCTTCGTGTCGATCGCGGTGATCACGACCGTCACCGTCACCGCCGCCCCGAGAGTGCCCGCCGGGTTCGCGCCAGGCGCGGCGGCCCCGCCTGCAACCGCCGCTGCTGCGCCGGCCTTGCCACTCTTCTTCACCTCGTAGGCGAGGGCCTCCGTGTAGGTCGCAACGATGAGGTCCCCCTTCTTGACCTGGGCGAGGTTCTTGACCTGGTCGCCCGCCACGAAGGTGTACTCCTGGCCATCGTCCGCTTTGAGCGTGACTTCGCGCGTCTTCTGGTTGATCTTTTCCACTTTTGCGGTGACCTGCACGGAGGCCAGCACCGCTTCGCCCTTGGGGGGAGCCGCGGAGGCCTGGGCCAGCGCCAGGGACGTCACGCACAAGGCGACCGCGACACAACCCACCACCATCGAAAATCCGGGCTTCCTCATCGTCCACCTCCTTAGAATGTGCGTACACTAGCGTTTTCGGTCAAGTATGGTTCTGATTCAAATGCATCATCCGTTAACCGGTCGCGTGTCTCGCTCTCGTGTCCCTCCGCGGAATGGGGAGCGCGTGATGCAAACGCATCGGTGAGGCGGCCGCCGTTTGCCAGCCGGGGAGCATCGCCGGGGGCCGTGATTGCGGGATCGGCGGATGCAATCGCATCATGCGGGTCGGGCGGTCCGGGGTGTTTCCTCTGGCGGGAGAACGAGATTATGGTGGCTTGGCCTGTGAAATGGGAACGCGGAGAATGCGAGATGGCCGACGATTGGACGCGGGGCCCGATGGATCCCCCTGACGTCCACGTGCGCTTCTCCTGCTCATCGTGCGGGGCCCCCGTCTTCAGCGCAAGCGACCGCCTGTTTGCACGAAAGGAACATCCATGAACGACCGCCGGCCAGACCTTCCGCAGATCGTCTTCGCGATCCTGATCATCTGCGGCCTCCTCGCGGCCGTGCTCTGGATCCTCGCGCCGTTCGCGGCGGCGCTCGTCTGGGCGACGACGATCGTTGTCGCGACGTGGCCCGTGCTCCTCAAGCTCCAGAAGCTCTTCCGGGGACGAAGGGGTCTGGCGACGGCTGTCCTCACGCTCGCGCTTCTCCTCGTCGTCGTCGTGCCCTTCCTCGCGGGGCTCAGAACGCTGCTCGAGAGCCGGTCCGCGATCGTTTTGAAGGTCGACCAGCTGAGGACCGCGGAAATTCCGCCCCCTCCCTCCTGGGTCGCGAAGATTCCCATCGTCGGTCAGCACGCCGACGCCGCGTGGCAGGGCTACGCGGGCGGGGCCGTGCGCGACCTCGCGGAGAAGGCTGCGCCCTACGCGCGTCGGGCTGTGGACTGGTTTGTCGGCGCTCTCGGGAGCGTCGGCGCGCACTTCTTCCACCTCCTCATGACGGTGATCGTCGCTGCCGTCCTCTACCAGCTCGGCGACTCGGCCGCGGAGCAGCTGCGACGATTCGCGCGGCGGGTGGCGGGGGACCGTGGGGTCAACGCGGTCGTCCTCGCGGGTGAGTCGATCCGCGGCGTCGCTCTGGGCGTCGTCCTCACCGCGGTCGGCCAGTCGGTGCTCGCGGGCATCGGCCTCGCAATCGCGGGCGTCCCGTTCGCCGGCGTGCTGACGGTCGTCGCGCTCGTCCTGTGCATCGCGCAGGTGGGCCCGCTCCTCGTCCTCCTGCCCGCGATCCTGTGGCTCTACGGAAGCGGCCAGGCGGGATGGGGGACGTTCCTTCTCGTCTGGACGATCCCGCTCATCACGCTCGACAACGTCATCCGGCCGATTCTCATCAAGAAAGGCGCCGACCTCCCGCTCCTCCTGATCTTCGCGGGCGTGATCGGCGGCCTCGTTTCGTTCGGTCTCATCGGGATCTTCGTGGGCCCGGTCGTTCTCGCCGTGGCCCACACGCTTCTCGACGCGTGGATCGATTCCGGAGACGTGGGGGAGCCGGCGGCGGGCTGACTCAGTCGGCCGCGGGCGGCTGGGGCGCGTCTCCGGCGCCCTGCTTCGAGAGCAGCCGCCCGATGAGGACGGCGGGGAAGAGGATGCCGACGAGGGACTCGAGGTTGGACAGCGCGCGCCACGGTGGGCGAGCTGGCGGACAAGCGCAGGGCGGGTTTCCGTCCCCGTCCTCGAAGATGGCCCTCTGTAGAGGCCTTCGCGCCTCCGCGAGGAGCCTCGCAGCCGCGCGTGACTCCGGTGAGCCCAGAGGAAATACGGCGGGATCTGGCCGGTCGCCGTCAGCTTGGCTCATCTGCTCCCGTTTCCCGAACGCCGCCGAACCACGTCGGTAGCTCCCCAGCTGCTGCGGCCTGGAAGCAGCCACGCGGACGGCATCGAGAGTCTCGTGGCGATTCAGGGGAGCAATCCCACCGTGCGACAGCGGAGACCAGAATGCCTAGAATGAATGAAGCAGGGAGTAGGAAAATGGAGGTTTTCTGGACCGTTGTCACCGGTGTCTTGGTGTTCGTGGCGAGTCAGCTCTTCCTCAAGCTCATCCTCGAGCCGATAGCTGAGCAGAAACGAGCAATAGGAAGGGTCGCTTATCTGCTGATCTACCACGCTGACGTCTATAGCAATCCGGGAAGCATCAACCCAGAGTTGGTCGCAGAGTCTCGTCGCAACCTTCGCGAGGCGGCCAGCGATCTTCAGGCAACCAGCGCCCTCATCCCGTTCTACAGGCAATGCGCGGCCATCCGACTCGTGCTCCCTCACGAGAGTATTGACAGGGCCTCGCGCGACCTCATCGGGATCAGCAATTCGGCGCTGCCCAGCCATCGAGAGGAAATCGGCGAGCGCTGCCGCCAGATCGAGGAGGCACTCGGGCTTCCGCCGGTTTACTGAACGGGCTCCTAACGGACATGACGCCAGAATGAGCGAGCCCGAGAAGGCGCTCGACCAGCTCGAGCCGCTGCTGAAGATCCCGTACTGGCTCTCGCCCGGCCGGCTCAAGATCGACCCCAACTTCGATTCCCTTCGCACGAATCCGCGGTTCCAGAAGCTCGTCGCCGGCGGGAAGTGATTCTTGCGCCCTCGATATGGGCGTGCCGGGCGCGCCGTGCCCCGATCTCCGAAGCGGAAGAATCGGTTACAACATGGAGTCGATCGGCAGCACCCGCGCCAGGTTCGCACCCAGCTTCTGCCAGACGCTCGCGTACGGCTCGGAGTCGAAGACGACTTTCTTTCCGTCGTCGAGCCCGGTCCACCTCAGCGACTCGCGCCCTCGCCCCCGGGAAAGCTCCACCAGGAAAGCCGCCTGCTCGACACGCTCGTCGAAGTGTTTCACCGCGGCGGCGGCCAGGGCCGGCTCGTGGAACAGGATCCCGATCTCGTTGTTGATGTACAGCGACCTCTGGTCGAAGTTGAACGATCCGACGAACATCGCCTTGCGGTCGATCGCCATGGTCTTGGCATGCAGGCTGGATTTGCTGAGGCCGGGAAGCCAGGTGAACCGGGCGCCCTCCACCTTCCGGATCTGCTCGTTCAGCTCGTACAGTCGCACACCCGCGCGCAGCAGCTGCTTGCGGTGCCGCACGTATCCCATGTGCACCGCGGCGACGTCATTGGAAGCCAGCGAGTTGGTCAGGACGCGCACTCGCACCCCCTTGCGGCTGAGCTCGCACAGGGCATCGGCGCCCCGCTGCCCCGGCACGAAGTAGGGCGACACCAGGGTGAACTCCTCGGTCGCCTGCAGGATGTACGGCGCCAGCTGCGACATCAGCAGCTCTCCTTTCCAGGCGCCGCCCCGGGCAAGCTTCTCGGGGGAGTCGTGAATGACCCTGGCTTGCCCGAAGCCGAACTCGACCGCTTTTGCCCTCAGAGATTCGGCTAGCGCGGAGTGCTCCAGGGCGTCCACATATACCGACGTGCGTTGCTGGCGGAAGAACTCGGCCAGTTCGTCGCGCAGCCCGTCCAGGGCGCCGGGGGACACGGTCGCCCGCAGCGCGCCCATCGGACGGGCATGCTCGCTGTTCCAGTACTGATCGAACTCTTCGGACACCTCCGTCACGACCGGGCCGATCGCCATCGCGTCGAGATCGCTGAAGGCGAGATCCGGGTCCGCGTCGAAATACTCGTCGCCGATGTTGCGGCCTCCGACGATCGAGACCTGGTTGTCCACGGTGAAGGTTTTGCTGTGCATGCGGTGATTCACCGTCGTCAGCCGGGTCAGGAACTGAAGGTTCTTCGAATACCCGCGTTCGAACGGATTGAACAGCCGCACTTCGACGGCCGGATGCGCATCGAGCGCGGACCAGACGTCGTCGGCCTCTCCGCCGTACATGTCGTCGATCAACATTCGCACCCGCACGCCCCGGTCGGCCGCGGCGAGGAGCTCCCGGATCAGGAGCCTGCCCACGGTGTCCTGGTGAAACATGTAGTACTGCAGGTCGATGCTGCGTTCGCTCAGGCGCGCCAGCTGGGCACGTCCCCCGAAGGCATCCCGTCCGTTGCCCAGAAGCCGCACGCCCGACTGACCCGGATGTTGGTCCAGCTGGGGGCGCAGTGCCTTGCCGAGGCCGGTGCTCTCGCCGTCGAGGAGAGCGCGGGAAGGGGCTTTCGCCCGGTCGTCCGGAGCCCGATCGCGAGACGTCACGCGATCATGCCAGCGCGACCGCGCGCGCAGCTGCGAGGAGCTTCTCTTCTGTCGTCTTCATGGTTGTGTCTCTTCCATTCGTGGAATCAATGCACCTTCTCGATGTCGCAAGGTTTCCAGCTCTTGTTGCTGACGACCGTCGGGGTTCCCCAGCCGGGATTGAAGACGTAGACGTTCAGGGAGAGGCTCTTGTACTTGAATTCCCAGCCGGCAGGCTCTTCCGCGGAACGCGCGTTCATCCGCCGAACGCGGTCGTCAAAGCGACGAGCGCGAATCCGATGCCGACCATGACGAGGCCGAGTCGCCAGGGGCGGGAGCCGGAGTACTTCGCCAGGTTGTAGCCGCCCAGGAAGAGCAGGACGATCGCGATCGCGTTGGAGATGCGCAACGCCCGCATCGCATCGCTCATCACCAGGAACGGAATGGCCACCGGGAAAGTGGACAGAAAGACGAGGACAAACACCGCCAGCGCCCCCCGGAAGTCGTCACGGTAGAACGGAATGCGCACTGGCGGCTCCGGCAGAGCCGTCAGCCGCTGGCGCAGTGTTTCGAGTTCCTCCGGGCGCAGGACCGAGACGACGCCCGGAGGCAGCTCCTCGGCGATCAGGGCGTGCGCTGTCGCCGGGTCTGCGGTGGTGCGCAGGCGCCGCAACGCGGCGATCGCGTGCCCCCTGTCCGCGAGGGTGTTCAAGAGGTAGAAGATCGCGTCGATGATCCCCCAGGCAAGGTTGCAGCCGAGGGCGCCGATCAGCATGGTCCGGACTTCGTTGCGGCCACTCCTGGCGGCCGACAGGGAGCCCGTAAACGTCAGGACCATGATGAGGCCGAAAAGGATCTCCGAGAAGCGCTCGATCGGAGCCAGGACCCGCCGGCTCTTCGCCTTCGTGGAGGTGGGCTTCGTCGGGTCGGAGGACGTCACGGCATGCCCGGCCTCATTCATCGCTTGTCACGAGCCGGATCTGATCGCTGGTGAACATCTCTATCTCTCAACCCTCCATCGTCAACGACACGCGAAACTCTTACCGGGCTAAACTTGCTCTCAATGAGAGCGAGCCACCCGATGCATCTGCATCATAAGGTCGAAAATGGCGGGTGCAAGCCTTGAGATCGTAGCTCTTGACCGGTGCAACCCTGGGTATCCTGTGGCAGGGCCATGGATGCAATCCCATCATGCAGGACGGGCGATCCGGGGTGTTTCCTCAGGAGGTAGAGGTCATGGCGCGTTGGGCTGTGAAATGGGAATGCGGGGAATGCGATACGGCTGACGATTGGACGCGGGACCCGATGGATCCCCCCGACGTGCACGTGCGCTTCTCCTGCTCATCGTGCGGTGCACCCGTATTCAGCGCAAGGTGCTCCAAGTTCGACGCTCCTCAAGTCCAGATCGAGACGCCCGGTGCGAAGGCCGAAACGGTGAGTCTCGACGGCGAGCCGTACTGAGGACGACGCTGAGAACGTAGCTGCTCGGCTGCTCCTGCCGCGCTCCACGCCCTCAGCAGACGCGACCTCGGATATCCGGGCGGGTCATCGAGCCGATCCATCCTCACTCGCCGCTGACGCGCCAACCGTCAGGTGGGCTCCGGCTTGAGGCCCGACGCAACAGACCCGCCAGTCGACTAGCGCGACAAGTGGGGGGAGGCGCGACCACGCAAGCTCCCGCCCTTAGTGTCCCGGGCAGTCCCAAATCAGGGGTCGAATGCTAGCCACCCGCCTCTCTCCGCTACCGGCCCAATTGCGAGAGAGCATGGCGCAATGGGGCGTCCGAGACTTCGATCAGTCCCCCGAACGGGTGACTCATTTCCAGAATGAGGAAAATGGCGCCTGCCACCGAGAGGGCAGACACGAAAAGCGCGGTGACGACGGTGGCGTTGGGATGCGCGAATAGGCCGAAACTGACGAAGTTGATCGTGAGCCAGAAAACCAGCATGACCAATAGCGGAACCGATATCGAGACGCTTCGCTGCGTGGCCATCAGTAGGCGCGTCTTCGCGAGATCTGCGACCAGGGAGGAGACCTGATTCTTCAGCGCCTGCTGCTCGGGGTCTTTCGGCGAAAGGCGGTGTATGGCCGTGTAGATGGCGTCGGCCCGCTTCATGTTCGCCCCGCCGCCCCAGATCTGCTCCCTGGCTCCGGCAACGACTTCTCGGAGCGTTTCCCGGGCATCCTTCGTTTCCGGTCCGTAAAGGGACAGGGTTTGATCGACGAGGAGGACCCCAGCCGATAGCGACGTCAACTCGTCTTTTTGCGCATCGAAGGCGTTCTTGGCCGAGCCCACCAGCAGTCCGAGAACGAGAGCAGACATCGTTCCAATCAGGGCCATCGCTGCTCTCACAAGGTCTTTCGATTCTCCGCTCCGATGGTGCTCGGGCAGAACTGCGCGAAGACCCATCCCGCCGAGCGCCCCCCCAAAAACACAGGCAAACACGATCCCGCTGATCGCGATTGCGCTCATGCTGACTCCTCCCCATCGCAGAAGCTCCGAGCCACCATCAAGCGGTTCACGCTCACGTGAGCCGGCATGCAAGCCCGGCAGCCTGCTGCAGCTGCGCCGAGGCAGCGCCGAACTCTGCCAACGGCAGCCCGGTCGTGAGCAGACCGAGTCGTTTCACTGGCCGCGAATTCTAGTCGATGCCCTCGTTGCCCATCGTCAGGGCACGGCTCATAGCCAGCAGCGACGATGCCCCCGCACGGAATGACTCGGACAGAAGACTCGGACACAGGACTCGGACACGCAGCTCCAACTCGTTGACCTGTTATGAACTTCTAGTAGGTTCGAGTCCTACACGGCTCACCACTCATTCCGCTCGTTGCCGGCCTGCTTCAACCTGGAGGCGATCAAGGCAAAGGTCCAGGAAGCCATCGACCATCAGTCCGGGCAGTAGCTCCAGTATCCTTGGCGGCGGCCACCGAAGGCCGCCCGCCGTTTTCGAGCGGCTGACAAAAGAACAGGAGGCCCCCGTGAGTCCCGTCTCCGCCACTCTGAGATCGACGCGATCGTGGTTCGTATTGGTTGCGATGCTGGTTCCGGGTCTCCCGGCGGCAGCGCAGCAGGCGCCGAAGCCTGCCGATTCCAGCTTTTCGTTTGCCGTGTACGGTGACTCACGCTCGATGATGTACCTCCCGTACAAGCAGGATCAGGAGGCGGAAGCTCGCAAGCTGATGGTGGACCTGTTCGAGCTTGTGCTGCCGGAGAAGGTCGCGGATGCGCTCGTGGAGAAGGACGTCAAGCTGATCTACGACCCAGCGAACAAAGAGCTGGTGCAGATGGTCATGCCGTTCATGACCGCCAACGAGGTGACGACCCTGACGTTCGACAAGGGCTGGGTCACGGAGGCGTCGGTCGAGGACGTCAAGCTGCTGCCGGGTGTGCGCCGCACGATGTTCCGCTTGGAGGGCGGCGAGTGGGTGGCCCGTGAGATCGTGAAGGACGTCAAGAGCGGGCGAGCCAATTTCATTCTCAACACCGGGGACATGGTGTGGTGGGGCAAGCAGGGCGTCAAACCGTCCGACAACCCCTACTGGAAGCTCGTCAACGAGGAGGTCCTGAAGCAGTTGCCGCTCGCGAGCAAGAAGATGCAGGCTGCGGGCCTACCGGGCCGCGTCTATCCCGCCGTCGGCAATCACGAAGTCTGGAACGACTCCGACGTCGAAGGTTTGCTGACGGCCTTCCCGTACCTCAAGAAGTTCGGCGTGACCGACAAGCAGCTCATCTACAAGTTCGACTACGACGGCGCTCGCTTCATCTTCCTCTGGACCGGCCAGTACAACTACAAGGAGCCGACGTCGTGGGATTCCACGCGCCCCTCCTTCCCGGAACAGATGAAGCAGATGCAGGCGTGGCTGGACGAGGCCAAGGCTGCGGGGACAAAGAAAGTTTTCATCGCCTTCCACAATCCGGTCTTCTGCCGCTCCGGCATGGGCGCCATTCCCGAGGCGCAGAATCCCCACAAGACGATTGCCGCTTATGCCAAGGACCTCGACATCACCGTCTTCAACGGGCACGTGCACACGACCGAGCTCTACGAGGTGGACGGGGTGAAGTACCTGCTGCTAGGCGGAGGGGGTGCGGAACAGGACCCGATTCTCCCCGGCAGGACGCACATCAAGGTGCCCGAGGGCTACCCGCCGGACCTGTACTGGAAGGGCGCGTCTCCGAAGGAGGAATACAACTACGTGCTGGTGGACGTGAAGCCCGGGCAGAAAACGAAGTTCACGCTCAACCGCTTCCGGCCGTGGTCGGCCGAGCCGTTTGCGACCGTGGAGTTGTTTGGCGCTTCCAAGTGAGGCGGTGCCGACTTTCGTCGTAGACCGACTCGGACAAAGGACTCGGACACAGGACTCGGACACGTGGCTCCAACTCGTTGACCTGTTGTGAACTTCTCGTAGGTTCGAGTCCTACACGGCTCACTACTCATTCAATTCGGGTTCGGGGCCTTTCCGCCTCGTCAGTCGTCTGCGTTCTCGCAGAGAATACCCGCGTGAGAACGGCGATGTGTACCGGCATGCTCCTGGCCGCGCTGGGGCTCGCGCACGCCCCGTCAGCGCCGGCCGTGGAGAACAAAGACGTTCTCGTCATCTTCTCGAATGCCCGACTGCTGCCGGCGAACATCGAGATCGAGCGCGGCCTGCGCGAGACGTTCGCGATGTTGGCAGATCGACACGTGGAGCTCTTCGCCGAGTTCCTCGACGTGCCTCACTTCGGTGGGCCGGCTTACAGCGACACCATGGCCACGTACCTGAGGGAGAAATACGCCACTCGGCTGCCGGACGTGATCGTCGTGGCTGCCGAGGATGCTCTCGAGTTCATCCTGGGTCATCACGACCAGCTCTTCCCTCAGACGCCAGTCGTCCATGTGGCCGTCTCCCGCTCGTATCTGCGAAAAATGCCGGCGTTGCCGCCCGACGTGGTTGGTGTCCCGATCGAGTGGGATTTTTCCGCCACGATTGAGCAGGCCCTGGCCTGGCATCCGAAGGTCCGGCGCCTCATCGTCGTGACGGGGGCTTCGGTGTGGGACCGTGACTGGGAGACACGACTGAGGACGGAGGCGCCGGCGTTTTCCGGCCGTGCGAAGCCCGAATTCCTCGCCGGCCTACCGACCGGCGAGGTCCTCGAACGTCTGCGCGGGCTCCGAGGGGACGCCATTGTCTTCTCACCCGGCTACTTCGAGGACGGGGATGGCCGCGTTTTCACTCCGCACGATTCCGTGGAGCTCATTGCCGGCGCGACGACGGCTCCCGTTTACGCGCCTTACGATTCATTCCTCGGCACGGGCGTCGTCGGCGGGCGAATGCCGACGTTCAGAGGCATGGGGCGCGAGGCCGCGGGGATTGTCACCGAGCTTCTCGCCGGCGCCAAGCCCTCGTCGCTCCGCCTGCCGGAGCTCACGGCGACCGCGCTCCACCTCGACTGGCGGCAGGCCCGCCGGTGGGGGATCGCCGAGCGGGAGATTCCCGCTGGAGCCGTTTGGCACTTCCGGGAGCCGACGTTCTTGCAGGCGCACCGCACGACGGCGATCGTCGGCCTCGTCACCTTTCTTGTTCAGGCCGGGCTGATCGCCGCGCTCCTTGTCGAACGGCGATTGCGGCGCCGAACGGCGGCCGCGTTGGAGGAGAGCAGGGAGCGCATGACGCTCGCGGCGCGCGCAGCGGAGCTCTCGATGTGGGTGTGGGACGTCGGGGGCGACGGGCTCTGGAATCCCGGCTCATCGCGCGCAGCAGACGGGCGGGCTCCGCCAGGCCCTCGAAGCCGCGCACCCTGCGGATCGCGAAGCCGTCGAGCAAGCCGCGCGGCAAGCCGTGGAGGGTTCGGATCTGGACGTCGAGTACCGCCTCTTACGGCCTGATGGCGAGGTGCGCTGGGTCGTCGCGCGGGGCGCGCATGGAAAAGGGAGACGGACAGCACCTGCTCGGCGTGACGCTCGACATCACGCCCCGCAAGCTCGCCGAGTTGCAGGCCGAGCGGGACCGCACCGCCCTTCGCCACATGAGCCGCGTCTCGACGCTGGGGCAGCTTTCCGCGTCCATTGCGCACCAGATGAACCAGCCGCTGGCCGCCATCCTCGGCAATGCCGAGGCGGTGCAGAAGATCCTGGGTCGCGAGCCGATCGATCTTGCCGAGCTTCGGGCCATCTGCGACGACATCGTCACGGAGGGCGTTCGCGCCGCGGAGGTGATCCGGCATCTCAGGACGCTCTTCCAGAGGCGAAGCGAGCTGCAGCTCGAGCCCATCGACACGAACAGGCTGATCCTCGAGACGCTGGAACTCGTCCGGTCCGACTTCCTGGAGCGCCAGGTCCGGGTCGTCACGGAACTGGATTCCTCGCTTCCGACCGTCGACGGCGATCGCGTTCAGATGCAGCAGGTCCTGTTGAACCTGGTCCTCAACGCCGCCGACGCGGTGAGCGGCATCGACGAACACGAAAGGAGGGTCGGTATCCGCACGGAAGCCATCGACTCGAGTACCCGCATCTTCGTCACCGACAACGGTCCCGGAATACCCCCGGACAATCTGAAAGAGTTGCTCGAGCCGTTCTGGAGCACGAAGCCCGCCGGAATCGGCATGGGTCTCGCAATCTGTCGCTCGATCGTCGCCACGCACCAGGGAAGCCTGGCGGCGTCCAACGGCCCGGGGGGCGGGGCGATCTTCTGCGTCACCCTGCCCTCGCGTCACGAGTCATGACAACGGAAGCCGCGCGGGAGACGGTTTTCGTCGTCGACGATGACGCGGGAGTACTGAAGGCACTCTCCCGCCTCCTGCGGGCTGAGGGCTTCCGGGTCGAGACATTCGATTCCGCCGAAGCGTTCCTCGCTCATCCGGGCCCCGAGACGCCGGCGTGCCTCCTCCTCGACGTGAACCTGCCGGGCATCGACGGACTGGAGCTACAGCGCCGCCTCGCCGAAGCCGTCCGCGCCGCGCCGATCGTGTTCATAACCGGACACGGCGACATCCCCATGTCCGTCCGTGCGATCAAGGCCGGCGCCGCCGACTTCCTGACCAAGCCCGTCCGGGCCGCCGCCCTGATCCCCGCCCTCCGCTCGGCAATCGACCAGGGTGCGGCTTCGCGGCAGGCCGCGGCGGACACCGCGGAGCTTCGGCGGCGGCTGGCCCTCCTGACCGCGCGCGAGCGCGAGGTTCTGGAGGGGATCGTAGCGGGCCGGCTCAACAAGCAGATCGCGGGCGACCTCGGAATCGTCGAGCAGACGGTCAAGTTCCATCGCGCCCACCTCATGGAGCGGATGCAGGCGCGAACGGTCGCCGAGCTGATGATCATCGCGGCGAGGCTCGGCGTCGGGACGAGAACCGACGCGCCGTCGAGCTCGGGGAATCCGCGGAAGCCCCGTCGCGCATAGGTTCGCCGGGAGCCGACTAGACCAAGGTCCTACTGCCGGTTCCCGCGCTCGCGCCGTAGCGTGGGGCAATGGCAGCAGGTACCCGCGTCGCTATCGTCGACGACGAAGCGCCCGTACTCAAGACACTCAGCCGTCTCCTGCGACTGGCGGATTACCAGGTCGCCGCCTACTCGTCCGGCGAGGAGCTCCTCGCCTCCCTCGAGGCGTTCCGGCCCGACTGCGTGATCCTCGACGTCCACATGCCGCAGCTGTCGGGGTTCGACGTGCAGTCGCGCCTGCGCTCCTCGCACCCCGGGCTTCCCGCGCTGTTCATCACGGCGAGCGACGACCCGTCGCTCGACCGGGCGGCGTCCGAGGCCGGAGGCGTCCGGCTGCTCCGGAAACCCTTCCCCAACGACGAGCTCCTCGGGGCGGTCGAGACGGCGCTGCGCACGAGGGGGTGCGCCTCGTGACACCTCGAGCGGACATGCGCGCCCCGCCTGAACCAAGGTCTAGTGGCCAACGCGCCGGCCAGGCTGTAAACCTGTATCACTCAAAGCGAGCGGAAAGACAACAGCGTCAAGGAGGGTTGGAGAAATGTCTAAATCCAGGTATCGAATGTTCCTGGCCGTCCTGCTCGGCCTGACGGCGAGCCTGACGGCACTCGGCCAGGCGTCGGGCAAGAAGCCCAACGTCGTCATGCTCATGAGCGACGACGTCGGCTGGGGCGACTACGGCGTCTACCACGGCGGCGCGGCGCTTGGGCATCCCACGCCGAACATCGATCGAATGGCCAAAGAAGGCGCGATGTTCACGAGCTGGTACGGCCAGGCCAGCTGCACGGCGGGCCGCGCCTCGTTCATGACCGGTCGCATCCCGGTCCGCACGGCCCTGTCGGTCGTGGTCGTCCCCGGCGACCCGAACGGCCTGGACGCGGACACGCCGACCATCGCCGAGTTCTTCAGGAAAAACGGCTACCAGACTTACTTCTCCGGCAAGTGGCATCTCGGCGACGTGCCGAAGTTTTACCCGATCGAGCACGGCTTCGACGAGATGAAGCAGTTCGCAGCCTACTACCCGGGTGTCTATGGGTATGAAGACACGGCACCCAATGCGCACCCGTGGTTCCCGAAGTACAACAAGGAATACTGGGACATGTACCAGAAGGTGGTGAACCGGTATGAATGGGAGGGCACGGCGGGCAAGCCCGCGGTCAAGGGCAACAACGGCGCCGTGATCACGCTGGAGAACCTGGCCGATTTCGACGTCCGCCAGACGGATTCGGCGGTCGCCTACATCAAGCAGCACGCCAAGGACGGCAAGCCGTTCTTCATGAGCGTGAACTTCATGGGCATGCACCAGCCGACCAGCCCGAACAAGGCATTCCAGGGCAAGTCACACCTCGGCAACTACTCCGACAAGATGATGGAAATGGACTACAACATCGGCCGGATCATGGATGCCATCCGTGCGGCGGCGCCCGACACCATCGTCATCCACACGGCAGACAACGGCGCCTGGCAGGACGCCTGGCCCGACGCGGGCACCAACCCGTACCGCGGCGAGAAAGGCACGGGCTTCGAAGGGGCGTTCCGGGTGCCGGGCATCATGTGGGCGCCGGGCCGGATACCGGCGGGACAGGTCCTCATCGAAATGATGTCGCACATGGACGTGTGGCCCACGACGGCCACGATGGCCGGCCTCACCCCGCCTCCGCACGGCGCCTGGAAGGACAACAACGGCAAGCCCATCTACTTCGACGGCATCGACAACACGGCCTACGTCACCGGCAAGGCGAAGCATTCGGCGCGCAATGGCTGGATCTACACCGACGGCGAGAAGTTTCTGGGCATGCGTGCCGACGTCGGCGGTGACCCGGAGAATCCCGACCTGAAGATTGCATGGAAGATGCTTTACTCCTCGAAGGACACGTGGCTGGGGCCGACGCTGGACCTTGGCGCCATCGGTTCGACCTACAACCTCACGATGGACCCGTACGAGAAGTACGACATGACGTTCAACGGCGCGGTGGCTGTGCGCAATCCGACCTCGTCGGCGGGGCGCTACGCAGGCATGGACAATGGCTGGGCCATTTCGCTCGGGGACATTCCGCTCATGGAGTTCAACAAGTCCATCGTCCAGTTTCCGAACAAGAAGCGATTCCCCGGCGGAGCTTCCAACGACATGATCCCGAATCTGCAGAATCCCGAGAATCCGCTCCCGTACGATCCGATCAAGTTGCCTCAGACCGTCGGAGCGCACTGAGCCGTTGGTCCGTCCCATCGTCCACGACGCGGGCCGCTCCGCAGGGAGCGGCTCGCGCCTTGGATCGCGTTGTAGTGACGCGCTGACTTTTCAGGGAGTGCTCCGTGCTGACGACTGTCTTCGCTGAAGAACATCCAGTACCCCAAGAAGGCAGGGTAGGCGAGACGTTCGTCGACTCGACGAGGAGATGACGATGGAGATCACGCGCCAGAGACAGGCAATCGTTGCAATGCTCGCCACCGGCGCCGAACCTCACGAAGTTTTGAGCCGTGGACTCTCCTCGGCGCGCTGACGCCACGCTGAGTCTCTCCCCAGAGAAGGAGGGAGTATGAAACCTTCCGGCCGCGCGTTCGGGCCAGCCAGGCCGCGTCTCTCTCCGGAGAAGCTCTCGGAGATCGGAAAGCGCTTGCGGGACAAGTGTCCGCGCCGCTCCCACGCTGGATGGAAGCCGCCGCACGATCGCCGCGACCCTCTTAGTCTGCTCGAAGCGTCGAACAAGGGGCGCATTCCCGAGCTGATCCCCATTCGTTACGGACGGATGGTGAAGACGCCGTTCACCTTCTATCGGGGGGCGGCGCTCAACATGGCCGCCGACCTGGCCGGCATGCCGGCCACCGGCCTTCAAGTGCAGGCGTGCGGCGACTGCCACCTCCTCAACTTCGGCGATTTCGCAACGCCCGAACGCCGGGTCATCTTCGACGTCAACGACATGGACGAGACTCTGCCCGCGCCCTGGGAGTGGGACGTCAAACGTCTCGCGGCGAGCGTGGTCCTGGCCTGTCGGAACAACGGCTTCAGCGAGCGGGCGGCTCGAGATGCCGCGCTTTCCTGCGTTCGCTCCTACCGCGAGCACATGGCGGAATTTGCCCAGATGTCGGTGCTGGACGTCTGGTACTCGAGCATCGAGGTGGAGAAGACGTTGCCCACGCTCAGGGACAAGGAAACCCGCCAGCGGCACCAGAGGTTGCTGGCGAAAGCCCGTGCTCGCAGCGTGCAGGAGCACGATTTCCCGAAGCTCGCCGCGCTAGCCGGGAAGAAGCCCGTCATCAAGGACAACCCTCCGCTGATCTACCACCCGCAGAACGAGGGCGGGGAGGCCCTCCTGACGCGCGCGCGGGAGGCCTTCGGCGCTTACCGGGAGTCCCTGCAGGAGGACCGGCGCGTCCTGCTCGACCGATTCGAGCTCAAAGACATCGCGATCAAGGTCGTCGGGGTCGGCAGCGTCGGAACTTTCTGCGCCGTCATGCTGCTGATGGCCAGTGATCGCGATCCCCTCTTCCTCCAGGTCAAGGAGGCCCGCCGCTCGGTTCTCGAGCCCTACGCCGGCAGGAGCGTCTACCCGAATCACGGGCAGCGCGTCGTCAACGGGTACCGACTCATGCAGTCGGCGAGCGACATCTTCCTCGGCTGGACGAAGGGCAAGCTCGGCCGGCATTTCTACGTCCGGCGGCTCAAGGACATGAAGATCTCGCCCATGGTCGAGCTCTTCAAGCCCGTCATGATGACCCAGTACGCGGAAATCTGCGCCAGGACGCTGGCGCGGGCTCACGCCCGGTCTGTCGGAGCCGGCACAGATCAGCGGCTATCTGGGTAAGAGCGACGCCTTCGACAAGGCCATCGCGGCCTTTGCCGTCGCCTACGCCGACCAGAGCGAGCGGGACCACGGGGCGCTCAAGAAGGCGATTCGCGCGGGGCGCGTCGAGGCCGTGCTCGAGTCGGAATGAGCGCTCCGCGTGGGGCGCGATCCGCCGGAGTCGTCCTCCTGGCGGCGCTCGCCGGCGCCGGCGTGGCGGACGCCGAGGGCGCGACGGCCCCTGCCCGGACTCTCCGCGTCGCCACGGGACAAATCCCGCCGTTCGTGATCCAGCAGGACGGACAATTGACCGGCTTCAGCGTCGACCTCTGGAACGCCCTCGCGCGGCGCATTCGCGTGGATTCCTCCTCCCTGGACCTGGGTCTCCACAGCCAGAGCGATCAGGTGCAGGCGGTCGCGAACGGCAAGGTGGACGTTGCCATCTCGGCTATCGTGATGACGCCCGAGCGGGAGGAAAAGGTCGATTTCACGATCCCTTATCTCGACTCGGGTCTGCAGATCATGGTTCGCGTGGACCGCACGGAACCCTTTTGGACGACGGTCGTCTCGCTCTTCTCGCCGGCCCTGCGGAAGCTGCTGGCGGCGGGTGCCATCGCAGTGTTTCTGCTCGCCCACGTGCTCTGGTTCATCGAGCGCCGGCGCAACCCGAGCTTTCAGAAGGGATACCTCCGAGGCATCGGGGAGGGGCTCTGGGGCGTGGTGCTCATCATCGCGACGGGCGAGTATGGCGACCGCGAGACCCCGGAAGTCGTCCGGCGGCTCACGGTGGTCTTCATGTGGCTCCTCGGCGTCGGACTGATCGCGCAGCTCACGGCGACCGTGACGTCCTCGCTGACCGTCCGCCAGCTTCGCTCCGACATCAGGGGCCCCGAGGATCTGCCCGGCAAGACGATCGCGACGATCCCCGGGAGCACGGCCGCCCAATACCTGACGCGACTCGGTCTGCCGTTCACGCCGATGGCCGACGCCGAAACCGGATACGCCCTGCTCATGGGGCGGCAGGCCCAGGCCATCGTGTACGAGGCGCCGACGCTCCAGTATTGGGCGGCGCGGCGGGGCAAGGGGTTGCTCCAGGTCGTCGGTCCGGTGTTCATGCCCCAAAAGCTCGGGATCGCCGTCGCGCAGGGGAGCCCGCTGCGCAAGCAGATCGACGAGGCCCTGCTCGAGATGTACGCCGACGGCAGCTACGAGGAAATCCAACGAAAGTGGTTCGCCTCCCCGAAATAGCGTGGTTGTCAATTGCCGAACGGGAAGACTTCACCTGGCTTGCGCCCTCGCCCTCGCGGCGAACGTGCTGGTCGCCCGGGGCGAGGAGGCTCCGTCGCAACCGAAAACGTCCGGCCAGGTCGCGCTTGTGCCCTGCGCGCCCGCGGAGGCCTGCGGCTCGGCACCGGCTCACAAGCAAGAGTCCCACAGGTGGGTCTTCTCGTGGGAGGGATGGGATGGCCTGTTCCTGGAGTTGCGACAGAGCACGCACCTGAGAAGCCTGGCGGAAGAACTGGGCATGCCGCGCGCCGAATCCGACCCTCTCGCCGATATTCATCTCGAGCAACTCAAGCTCACAGGCCGCCTCGGTGCCCGAGTCGAGGTGGACGGCGCTGCCTTCACGACGACGGGCAACCTGACGGGCTTCGACGACGGCGTGCAGCTGCGGCGCCTGCGACTCATCGCGGAAGGAGATTCCGTTCTGCTCATGCCGTTCCGCTACAAGTTCGAGCTCGGCTACGTCCCGAATCAGTTCAACCTCCAGCAGGCATATCTCGAGTTCTCGAAGATCGACTACGTCGGCTCGCTGCAGTTGGGCCAGTTCCAACCGTCGATGGGCCTCCAGGTCATCACCAGCAGCTGGGACATCCCGCTGATGGAGCCAGCCGCTCCTCTCCAGGCCATCGCTCCGGGCATCGAAGCGGGCTTCCAGGTCGGCAAGCCGTTCGATGGCGAGAGGGCAACCTTTCAGCTGGGCATCTTCGGCCCGGGCGCCGGAACGAGCGAGTACGGCAACGCCTCGAAGCGCTTCGGAAGCTTCATCGGCCGGGTCACGGGCCTGCCGATCTACCACGTGGACTCCGACGACCCTTCCTCGGCAAGGTTTCTCCACGTCGGGTTGAGCCTCGGCGTCCAGTATTCGGCCGCGAGCGTCGTGCGCTACCAATCGCGCCCGGAGAGCTACATCGCGCCCTACGTCATCGACACCGGCAACATCGATGCGAGCGGGTCCGGGACGCTCGATGCCGAAGTCTCCTGGGTGAACGGGCCGCTCAATCTCCAGGCAGAGTTCATCCATTCCTTTGTCGGGGAAAACGGCGGTGAGCTCTTGAACTTCGGAGGGCTCTACGTTCTCGCGAGCTGGTTTCTGACGGGGGAGAGCCGCCCCTACGACCGGGCAAAGGGCGACTTCTCGCGCGTCGTCCCAAACAAGAATTGCGACTTCGGCAGGACGGGATGGGGCGCGTTCGAGGTGGCGGTCCGCTACTCCTTCACGGACCTGACCGACGGCAACGTCCATGGCGGCCGCCTCGGCATGCTCATGACGGGGCTGAACTGGTACCTGCGGCCTCAGCTGAAGTGGATGTTCGAGTACGGCCACGGGCGGGTGTCGGGAGGACCTTTGGACGGCAACATGAACATCTTTCAAACGCGGGTCGGCGTCGATTTCTGAAGGAGAAATTCATGGGCTGCAATTTTCGAATCGTCCTGGCGCTCGGATTGTTCGTGGCCGGCCGCGCCGTGGCCCAGACGCCGCCCGATCCCCCGCCGGGGCCGCCAGCCGCCCCGGAGTCGGGGGGAGGCGCCGTTACCGCGCGCGACCTGGCCAACGCCGCCAACAACCCGACCTCGCCGACGACCCTGTTGCAATTCCGCGACGCGATCGTGCCGGATCTCCCCGGATTCACGGGCGCCGGCAATATCTTTCAGCTCCAGCCGGTCCTTCCGATCCTTCCCTCTAAGGCCATTCCCTTTACCCAGCTGATGAAGATCACGCTCCCGTTTCCCTCACTTCCGTCGCCGGTCAGCCAGGCCGGAGTCGGGGATCTTCAGGTCTTCGATCTCGTGACGATTTCGCAGTCCTGGGGCCGGTGGGGTTTCGGTCCGGCGCTCGTCTTTCCCACGGCGAGCTCTCCCGTCCTGGGCAACGGCAAGTGGCAGGCGGGCCCGTCCTTTGCCTTGATCTACACCGGAGTGAAGCACCTCGTCGCCGGAGCGGTGCTGCAGAACCCGATCTCCTACGCCGGCAGCCCCAATCGGCCGGACGTCAACAACCTGATCGTCACGCCTTCATTGACGTACAACCTGCCGGAGGGCTGGTTCGCGGGCTACAGCGATTTCAACTGGGTCTTCAACTGGAAGGACCACGGCGCCGCCACGTTTCCCGTCGGACTGCAGGTCGGCAAGGTCTTCACCATCGGCAAGCAGCCGCTCAGCTTCTCGATCGAGGGCGGCTACTACGCCGCGCGCCCGTCGAGCTCGTTTCCCCGTTGGACGATCGGCATCGAGCTCACGCCGATCTTCGGAGCGCTCTAGACAGCTTCCAAGAGCGTCCTCCGAAATGACTTCGGACACAGGACTCGGACACATGCGCCAAGTGGCTGATTTGTTGTGAACTTCTCGTAGGTTCGAGTCCTACACGGCTCACCACTGAGCCTCTCGTCGGTGCATTTCCGGTCGCCGGCGGCTTGTGCCCCGGCTCTTGCACGATTGCACGGTAGTCGTGTAGTATTCGCGGGTGATCGCCTCCTTCGGGGATGCCGTGACCGAGGAGATTTACGACGGCCAGACCTCTTCCCGGACGAGACGGGTAGGCCCGGACGTCTTAAGCGCGGCGAAGAGAAAGCTCGACATGATCGAAGCGGCTCACATCCTGGCTGACCTGAAGGCGCCTCCTGGCAACCGACTGGAAGCGCTGAAGGGCGACTGGAAGGGTTTTCACAGCATCCGCGTGAACGATCAATGGCGAATCGTCTTTCGCTGGGAAGATGGCCTCGCGCGAGACGTGACCCTGACCGATTACCACTAGACCAAGGGGGGAGTCATGTTGCCGACCAGCCGAATTCCGACACATCCGGGCGAAATGCTCGTTGAGGAGTTTCTGAATCCGATGGGTGTCACACAGGTCGAGTTCGCGAACCATCTCGGGATCCCGATCCAGCGGGTGAACGAGATCGTCAACGGCAAGCGGGGAGTGACCCCGGAGACGGCGCTCTTGTTCTCTTCGGCTCTAAGGACGACGCCGGAGTTCTGGATCAACCTTCAGAGCTCCTACGATCTCGCGCGTGCGCGAGCTGGCATGGCCAGGCTCCCCAGCGCCCTGGGACGCAGGGGAAACCACGCCGTTGCCGAGGGGCATCGGAAGGCGAAGTAGAGTCTCGCGAAGCACGGCACAACGATCGCGCTGGAGGGGATGAACTTGCCGGCCGGACGCAAGCGCGTCGCTGCGAGGCGCGACGTGCTGTCGAATAGGGCGCGGATGACTCGGACACAGGACTCGGACACGCGGCTCCAACTCGTTGACCTGTTGTGAACTTCCTGAAGGTTCGAGTCCTACACGGCTCACCACTCAGCCCCTCTCACAGGTTCCAACGAAGCCCAACAACGCGCGGTCGCAGAGTAAGTTGAGCAGGTTCCTAGGATTCCGCTGCGATCGGCCAAATTGAGAAAAGTGGGTGTTTTTGGGCCGAGGACTCGGGACACAAACTCGGGCACGTAGTTTCCTCAAGGGCCTCGTGACAAACGGCACCCGAGGGAAGAGATTTCCCTAGCCGGCCGCTTATCTTGTCGTCGTGGACCTCGGGAGACCGTAGGCCTCTAGAAAGAGGGAGAGGCGGTCGTCCTCGACCCGAGCGACCGGATCGAGGACGGTGTCCGCGTGCGCCCGGCCGGATTGCACAACTACCTTTCGAGGTTGACCCCAGTTGTAGGTTTACGGGGGCGACGCCAGAAGGGCATCGCGGAGCGCTGACGCCGAAGCGAAGCGCTCCTCCGGCAGCTTGCGCATGGCCTTTGCGACCACGGCGGCGAGACCGTCCGGTACCGACGGCGCGACGTCGATGAGCGGATCGACCCGTCGGAGGAGCTGGAGCGCTGGATTCGGGCGATTCTACGATGCGGAGCGTTCGCTGAGGCCGACCAGTTTCTGGAAATCAGGGTCGTCGTGCAGGCAATCGAGGTCAGAATCATTGGCCGCCCAATTCGGGTTGCCATATCCGGCCGCGAAGGCCTTCTTGAGCGTGTCGAGCGCCTCGGCCTTCTTCCCGAGGACACCATAGGTGCAAGCCGCGTTGTAGAGAGTGTTGGAATCGCCGGGGCGCAGAGCCACCGCGGTCTGCAGGTGCCGGATGCACTCGTCCGGGTCCTCGTCCAGATAGGCGAGGTACGCGGACAACAGGATCCGGGCGCGCACGTCTTCCGGCACCTGTTCGAGTTGCTGGCGGAGGATCTTGACCATCTGCTTGCGCAGCTTCAAGTTTTCGCTCGTCCGCCCTAGCCGCTGCAGCGCGTTCACGTAGGGGAGAAACGTGTTGTAGTCGTCGCCGTTGGCTTCGATGGCTCGATCCGTGAGCGCCGCGGCGTCTTCGAAGCGGCCGGCGGCGAAATACGCGCGGCCGAGGATGTTCCAGGAGCCGTCGCAGTCCGGCTTGCGCTCGATGGCGCGCCATGCCAGCAGCGCGGCCTCGTCGTATTTCTTCTGCGTGTAGGAGATCCGAGCCTTTGCGACGAGAATCTCCGGCATGTCCGGCACGAGAGCCGCGGCCTTATCGCAGGCCGCCTTCGCTCGTTCGAGCCACTCCGGCTTCTGTTCCCGAAGCTCGTAGATGAGCCCGCAGAGCTGGGCAATCCCGGCGTGCGCCAGGGCAAACTTCGGGTCCAGCTGGATGGCCTGCTCGAACATCTGCAGGCCGTAATCGATGTTCTCCCGGCGCGAGTAGCTCTTGCCGCGGAGGTAGAAGTCGTAGGCCAGCGGGTTGTCCGTGGGCTTGCGCGCGATCGTCGTCTCTTCCTGCGGCGTCAGCGTGATGCGCAGCGCCTGGGCGATGCTCCGGGCGATTTCCTCCTGGATGGCGAAGACGTCCTCGAGCTGGCGGTCGTATCGCTCCGCCCAGACGGAACGTTTCGTCGAGGCTTCCACGAGCTGCGCGGTGATCCGCACCCGGTTGCTGGCGCGTCGGATGGACCCCTCGAGCACGTAGGCGGCGCCGAGCTGCTGGCCGACCTGGAGCGCGGTCACCGGCTTGTCGCGAAACGCGAGCATCTCCGAGCGCGGAAAGATCTCGAGTTTCGCGATCTTCGACAGCTCCGTGACGATGTCTTCGGTGATCCCGTCGCGGAAATATTCGTCCTCTTTCGCGCCGCTCTGGTTCTCGAAGTAGAGCACCGCGACCGATTTTTGCGTGGCCGCAGACGGGTGCGCCCCTGAACCCGAGACGGTCTTCTCGGCGACGGGTCGCCGGCCGGACTCGATGTCGCGCTTGAGCCGTTTCAGGTCGGCTCGAAGTTCGGCTGCCGTCTGGCACCGCAGATCGGGATCCTTCTCGAGGGTCTTGTTCAGGAGGCCTTCGATCGCCGCCGGCAGCCGCGGATTCAGCTCTCTTGCCGGTGTCGGTGCGGAATGCAGGATTCCGTCGAAAATGAGCGCCGAGGTCGAAGCGGAGAAGGGAGGAAGACCCGTCGCCATCTCGTAGAGCACGACGCCGAGCGAAAACAGATCCGATCGCGCGTCCAGCTCCTCGCCGCGCGCCTGCTCGGGTGACATGTAGAGGATCGTGCCCATCGAGCTGCCCGGACTCGTCAGATGCCCTCCCTCGGGGGCGTGGGTCTGATCGGGAATAAATGTGGCGCCCACCGAGTCGGCGGACTGCCGGACGGCGGGCGCGAGCTTCGCCAGACCGAAGTCCAGGAGCTTTGCTGGCCCGCGCGACACCAGAAAGATGTTCGCCGGCTTGATGTCGCGATGCACGATACCCCTCGAGTGAGCCGCATCGAGCCCGTTGGCTATCTGGATGCCGATCTCCAGGAGCTCCGAGACTTCGATGGGCTTCCCGGCGAGACGATGCTTGAGAGTCTCGCCCTCGAGCAACTCCATGGCGATGAACGGTCGACCCTCGAACTCTCCGATGTCGTGAATGGTGCAGATATTGGGATGATTGAGCGCGGATGCGGCGCGCGCTTCTCGGCGGAATCGCTCGATCGCCTGTGGGTCCTGGGAAATGTCATCGGGAAGGAATTTCAGGGCAACGCTCCGGCCGAGGCGCGTGTCGGTGGCCTTGTAGACCACGCCCATCCCGCCACCACCCAGTTGTTCCAGGACGGTGTAGTGGGAGACGGTGCGACCGAGAATCGATGAGGTGTCTGCCAACAGGTTCGGAGTTTACCTGAACGCCATCCTGCCACTCTCGGGGAGAGCCGGATGGCCAAAGCTCGTGGCCGAGCCGTCGTGGCGGATCCCGACACCGTAGATCGGCTCGACACGATGAGAGTTCGGACTGGGTCGGGCCGATCGCTGCGCCTTCGAGGTGGAGCGAAATCGGAGCGATCTGGCGACTGCAGGGTGCCCGGCCTCCATCCAGGGGTTTCGTCAACCGCAAGGAGGACTCGGACACAGGACTTGGACACGCAACTCCAAGTGATTGACCTGTTTTGAACTCCTGTTAGGTTCGAGTCCTACACGGCTCACCACTCACTCCCTCTCACGATTTCTCGCGAAACCGAAAAAGCGCGTGCGCCGTACGCGGCTATTCCATCACCGAGAGGATCGCCGCCGTCGAGAAGCCCAGCGTGGCCAGCAGGCCGACGAGCTTGCCGCCGTGTTCGAAGGCCTCCGGCATCATGACGTCGGAAAGCATCGTCAGAACGGCTCCCGCGGCGAAGGCCTTGGCATATCGCCCGTCGGCCGCCGGGATCGAGCGGACGATCGCGTAACCGAGGGCCGACGCGATCGCCGATGCGATGATGAGCGCCGTCCACATGCCGACAACGTGCCGCGGAGTACGGCCCGCGGCCACGAGAGAGCGCGTTCCCGCCACCCCTTCCGGAACGTTCGAGACGAAGACCGCCGTCAGAAACGCGACGCTGATCGCTCCGCCCGTCGCCAGGCCCATGCCGAGGATCAGCGACTCGGGCACGCCGTCGAGCAGTGTCCCGAGGAAGATCGCAGTGCCCGATCCCCCACCCTTGCCTCCCTCGATGCTCTTGCGTTCGGCGCCCCCGCTGCGGTCGATCGCCCAATCGGCGACGAAGAAGACCAGCGCTCCAAGGGCGAAGGCGAGGACGATCCATCGCCCGCCGCCGGCGATCTTCGATTCCGGCACGAGCTCGTAGGCGATGCTGCTGATGAGAGCGCCGGACCCGAATCCCATGATCGCGCCCGTGAGCCGCTCCGAGAGCGACCACCGCAGGGCCAGCCCCGCGCCCAGAAGCAGCGACGCCGCGGCCAGCCCGCCCCACATCGCGGCGGCGTACGCGCTCATCGAGCGACCCTCTGCTGATATTTCATCGCGGGTCTCCTTTCCGTCGGAGCAACTCTGCTGCCGGCATTCTACTGACCCGCCTGTGATGCGGGGAGAGCGACATCCAGGACCGGGTCTTCTCAGGATCGTAGCCGAGCTAAATGGCGGGAGGCAGACGCTTGTTCGGTGCCCGGCGTGCAGTCAGGGGTTTCGTCAACCGTAAGGAGGACTCGGACTCAGGACTCGGACACGCGGTTCCAACTCGGTGACCTGTTGTGAACTTCCAGCAGGTTCGAGTCCTACACGGCTCACCACTCATCCTGTCTCACGCCTTCTCACGAATTCCAACAACGAGCCGTTGCTCGGGGGGGGTGAGCCACGAATGGACGCAGATAGAGTCAAGACGTGATTGATGCCCAACAGGCTGCTATGGCTTGTCCGTGTGAAGGACTTCCCAGAACCGCCGGGGCGTGACGATGGCGAGCTTCTCGACCGTGCCGAGCTTGAGAAGGGCCGCATCCCCGGTCACGAAGCCTTCCGCATGAGCCGCGATCGCCTCCCCGAGCACGAGCGCATCGTCGGGGTCGACTCTGGCGCCGCTGGGCAGGGACTCATCGACGAGCTGAGCCGCTTCGCCGGAAACGAATTCGACGATCTCTGCTGCACGGGCCGGCGGCAGCTTGAGTTTCTGGCGTAGCGCCTTGCTCAGCTCTCGGACGACGTTGTGCCCGAGAACCAGGTCGTGCTCGAGCAAAACGACCTCCAGGAGGTCAGCGCACAGCCCCCGAGATGCGAACGCGCTCAAGAGCACGTTCGCATCCAGGAAGACTCTCACGAGAGGGCTCGAAAGACATCTTCATCCGTCACGAGCCCTTGCGCCTCGGCGAACGGCAAGGCCTTCTTCCGCAGTTCCCGAAAACGAGCGACTGCGACTTGACGTCTCAGCGCCTCGCGCGCAATTTCGCTCTTGGTCCTTCCGGTATTCGTCGCGATGCGTTCAAGCGCCTTCTCGAGTTTCCGGTCGAGCCGTATGGTCAGGGTCGTCACTGGTGATCTCCTGTGTGTACGACATTGTCGCACGGGCCGGGGCGAGGCGCAAACGGTGACTCGGACACAGGACTCGGACGCGTGGTGGTCCCTGACCTGTTGTGAACTTCTCGTAGTTTCGAGTCCTGCGCACGGCTCACCAGGGGAAAACGAGGACACGGGACTTGGACGAGAAACCAGACGCGAGGCGCCGGAGCGGCTGCGCCGTGCCGGCGCCTCGCGAGGGCTGCTTCGGGTGCGTCTCTCTTAACTGACTTCCTTGACGCCCGGGATCTTCCAGCTGCCGTCGAGGATGGATGGCGGCTTCTCCTTTGGCCAGTACAGCCGCATCATCAGGATGAACTGGTCCTTCGGCGCCGGGAGCCAATTCTCTTCCTTGTCTTTGCCGGGCGACTCGTTCTGGACGTACAGGTCGACGGACCCGTCGGCGTTGGCCTTGAGCTTGTTGCGCTGGCTCACCGTGTATCGGTTGATCGGATTCGGCACGAAGAAGTAGTTGGCGTCGTACATCGTCAGCGACCAGAAGCCGTCCACCGGCGGGAGTTCGCCCTTGTTGAAGTGCAAGACGTACTTGTTCGCGCCGCTGTATTTCTTGACGATGTCCGGTCCTTCGGACGTGGGGTAGACCGCATCCTGCGGCCGGTTCGCTCCAAGACCAATCGCCGTGATCAGCGCGCGCTGGCGGTAGGCAGTCCCGTAGATGCCGGTCTTCGTCGTAAACAGCCAGCCATCCGTGAACTTGATGTCGCCTCCAACGATCCCTTCCTTCATCCAGGACATGATCTTGTCCTGGGCCTTCTTGGGGACGTCAGCAAGACCCTTCGCGACTGCCGGGTCGAGTCTGGAGACGTCGAAATCCTGTCCCGGCACGATCCCGAGCTTGGCGAGCCTCGCCACCATCGGAGCATCTTCCGCTGTCGGCGGATTGGTCTTCATGAGCTGCGCAAAGAGCTTGAAGAAGGACGCTGCGTCCATCGCGTTGACTTGATCGCGGATCGAAGTCTTCATGTCGACGCTGGAGTCGACAGCGCCTGGTGTCGGCGTAAAGGACTGGCCGTAGGCAGACAGCGGCACTGCCGTCATCTTGTCCTGCAACGCATGGACAGCCTTGTAGTCATCGGGTGTCCCAGTGCAGTAGATCCGGCCCAGGAGCCACACCATGCCGGTCGCCGACTTGTATTCCGTGACGCCAGCGGGAAGGGTTCCGCTCCAGCCCGGGCCGGTGATCGCAAACTTCTGCGCGGCGGTTCCTGTCGTTCGTTTACCCGGGTCAGCGAAAACCGTGGTCCAGCCGTCCAGGATCGGGAGGAGAAAGAAGCGGCCCTTCATATCCGGAGAGGTCACGATCCAGGGTTCCTTGGACACATCGATCCACAGCACGGTGTACAAGGTGTCCGCGTTCGGGGCGGTCACCGTATGGTCATCGACGGCCGGGTACCCGCGGAGTTTGGCAAATTGCCCCATCGGAGCCTTGCTGCCCTCGGGCGCGGCGACGTTCGTCGAGACCCTGCGGGTCAGTTCCATCGTCACGAGCGGATAGGCGTAGATGTAGGCGTCGATCCCGGCCTCGCGGGCCTCGGTTTCCCTGACCAAGTTCTCGGGTGCCTTGGCCACCTCTGCGGCCTTCTGCTCGACCTTTTGGCCGCACGCCACGAATGTAGTGGCGAGTAGCCCACACGAGACGTAGGTCCAAAGTCGCGATCGCGTCATCAAGACACCTTCCTTTCAACTCTCAAAATGTCCATGGTCTGCGCTGCGGTGGGCGGAATGCTACCTCAGCATTGGGCCGCCTGAGCCGCGGACCGACCCTGAGAAAAGCGCTTGGCGCGTCGGGCTTTTCCGACTCGGACACAGGACTCGAACACGCGGCTCCAACTCGTTGATCCGTTGTGAACTTCTCGTAGGTTCGAGTCCTGCACGGCTCACCACTCATCCTGCCGGTCGCCTGCAGCCAATCTCCGGTCTTCGTCTCTTCAGTAAGGCATTCGGCAATAGCAGTAGACGAACTCCTGCTCGGCGCCCCACGGCGTGGTGTGTATCTCCGTCGTGCTCGCGAGCCGTGCAAACTCAGGTCCGAACTCGTCGTGAAGCGCCTCGGGAGAGAAGTGCAAGACCTCTAGGCCGCTGCACTTTTCCGGGCCATGCGGCCCGAATGTGGCGACAACGATGTGCCCCCCTGGCTTGAGTGATCTTCGAACAGCCTCAACGTATCGAGAGCGCGCTGCGGAATCGCGGAGAAAGTGAAACACGGCGCGGTCGTGCCAGAAGTCGTAAGCGCTGTGGGGCAGTGTAGCGTCCGTGATGTCGGCGCAGATCCAATGGACTCGTTCCGCGCGCTTGCCGAGGCGGGCCCGTGCCGCTTCCAGGGCTGCGTTGGACAGGTCCAACACGGTGATGTTCGAGTACCCGCGGTCCAGGAGGTCGTCGACCAGGGTCGACGCACCACCGCCGACATCGATTACGGCGGCGGTCTTTGGGAGTTTCGCGGCATCGAGGAACGCGAGTGACCGCTCGAGGTGAGGCCGGAACCAGCTTAGGTTCTCCGGACCCTTCGTCGTGTAAACAGCGTCCCAGTGCTTCCTGTCATCCATCAGCTGCGGCTATTTCGAAAGTAGCTTCTCGAGCTCCCCGCGCACGTCCTCGATCTTCACCTGGTGGTCGGGCTGCTTCCAGAGAACCCTGCCGTCAGCGGAACGAATGACGAGGCCGTGGTCCTCGAAGCCGAGCGACTGAACGATCTTCTTGTTCTCGGCAGTTGTCGCGTCCAGGTTCTGGCCCCGGACCCTGCCCTTGTACTCCTGCTCCAACCCGCTCACGGCGGGCTTGATCTTTGCGCAAATCGGTCAGCCGGGCAGGTAGTAGAAGGTTACCTCCAGCACCGCGGTCTTCTCTGGAAGTGCCAAGGCAGACGCTATCGTGAACGAGATCAGAGCGGCGAAGAGCAGCGCGCGGCGAGTCTTCATACCCCCTCCGTCTTCGGAAGACCATACCACTGCAATTGCTCCATCCGCTCGACGCTACCGGTGCTTGCGGCGCGCGGAGCGGGACTGGACGGTGGCAGGAGCCGTGGCCTCAGCCTCCTCACGTGCGTCACGCGCTACCGCGTCACAGACGATCGCGCAAATGCGCTCGAGAGTGGGGTCGGCGATCGAATAGACAGTCTTGAGACCTTCGCGCCGCCGCCGGACGAGGCCGCCCGCGTGGAGTAGGGCGAGGTGCTTGCTGACGTTGGCCTGTGTGCCGCCAACGGAACCCAGTATGTCTCCGACCGATGCGGGCGAGCGAAAGAGGCGCTCGAGGATCTTGAGGCGCATCGGCTCGCCCAGAGCACGAAAGCGCTCGGCGATGCGCTCGCGGGCACGCTCTGAGAGCGGGCTGAGGGTCGCCACGGGTAGAGGGTAGCCGAAAACTGAGGAATTCACAGTACTTGACTATATAGCTATATACTCATATAGTCAAGCTCGCCGTGCTGCTTGGCCTTCTCTTCGCCGTCGCGACCGTTTCGGAGCCGCTGACGCTCCGGGAGGCGGCTGCGCTCGCCGCAGCGGGTGCACCCGCCGTCGAACGGGCGCGCGCCGACAGCCAAGGCGCGCGGGCCCGGCAGGCCGGGGCGCGGTCTCTGCTCGGTCCCTCGCTTTTCGTCAATGCCGGCTTCCTCTCCTCGGACAATCCCGTGACGGCCTTCTCTCTGGCACTCGAGCAGAAGCGGTTTTCGGCGGAGGAGTTCTTTGCCTCGGATCCGAACCAGCCCTCCTTTACGAGGGACTGGAGCGGTTCGCTCGCCGCGGCCTGGACGGTCGATCTCTTTGGCGCCACGCGGGCCGCTGCGCGGGCGTCTGTCGATGCGGCCGGGGCGGCAGACCTCGCCTCGCAGCGGGCTCGGGACATGGCCGTGTTTCAGGCCATCGCCGCCTTTTCGGAGGCGAGGCGAGCCGAGGATGCGCTCGAAATCCTGCGCCAGCGGGAGGCCGACGCCGAGGAGGACGTCGCCATTGCCGCGGCTCTGGCCGAGGAAGGTCTGACGACGGCCGCCGACCCGGCACGCGCACGGGCGGCGCTGGCGGAGGTGCGAGCCGAGCGCGCTGGGCAGCAGGCCGCCCTCGAAGTTTCGCGGGCGGCTCTCGGTGCCCTCATCGGAGCGGCGGCCGCGGCTCGTCCGCTCGCACAGTTGCCGCCGACGCCTCCCTCTCCGCCGGAGGCGTCCTCCGAGCGGGCCGACGTCGCGGCAGCGACGCTCGCCGCTTCGGCGGCGCAGGAGTCGGAGCGCGCGGCGGCTGCCTCCCGTTGGCCGACACTCGTTCTTTCGGGACTGTACGAGCTGCACGCGCCGACGCCGGGCGGCCGGTATGGCACTTCCGCGACGGTTTTCGCGGGCTTCCGCGTCCCCATCTTCGCCTCGGGTGGCATCGATGCCCGCGTCGCCGAGGCGCGGGCCGCGGCTCGCTCAGCCGAGGCCGCCGCGCGCGGAGAGCGTCGGTCCGCGGCGAGCGAAGTGACGCGTGCCCGCGCGGAGCTGGTGGCCGCGGCCGCGCGACAGAGAGCCTTCGAAGAGGCCGAGGCTGCGGCGCGGCAGGCCCGCGAGATCCAGCAGGCGCGCTACGCGGAAGGGGTTGCGAAATTGTCCGATCTGCTCGAGGCGCGCGCGGCGGAGCTGCGGGCCCAGATGGGCGCCGCAGCGGCCGGCGCCGACGGGATCATCGCCAGCGCGAATCTACGGCTGGCGCTCGGCCTGCCGCCGGAGGGAGACGAGGGTTGAGACGCATCCTGGGAATCCTGACAGTGGTCGCTCTTGCCGCGGGCGGCTGCGCCCGGAAGGCGGAAGCTCCGACCGCATCTGGCGCTCGCGCGCTCTCGACCGCCGTGGTCGAGCAGCGGCAAGAAGCGAGCGAGGTCGAGGTCGACGGCACGGTGGTCGGGCGCTCAGAGTCCACGCTCGCGAGCCGCCTGGCGGCGCCGGTGGTCGAGGTCCGCGCCGTGCCCGGCCGGACGGTGCGTGCCGGAGAGGTCCTCGTCCGCCTCGAACAGCGCGAGGCAGACGGCGCGGTCGAAGGAGCACGGGCCGCAGTCGCCGCGGCAGACTCGGCGCTCGCGCTCGCCCGCAAGAATCGCTCGCGATTTGAACGGCTCGAGGGCAAGGGCGCCGCTGCCACCTTCGAGCTCGACCGAGCGCGCCAGGACGAGGCGCTGGCCTCCGCCGAAAGCGCCGGGGCGCAGGCCGCGCTGCGACGCGTGGAGACCGATCGCGCGCAGGCCGTCCTGGTCGCTCCGTTCGACGCCGTGGTCGTCGAGAGGCTCGTCTCGCCCGGGGACCTCGCGATCCCCGGGCGCCCCTTGGTGCGGCTGGCCTCGGTCGGGGGCCGGCGCGTCGAGGCGGCGCCGGGAGAGCAGGAGGCCGCGCGGCTCGCGATCGGCGAGGAAGTGGCCGTCGAGGTCGATGGCCAGACGCACGCAGGGCGCGTCGCCGAAATCGCCGGCGCGATCGATCCGGCTACGCGGCGCCGCACGGTGCGGGTGGACCTTCCGCCCGGCGTCGAGCCGGCGGTCGGGACCTTCGTGCGCCTGCATCTGGCTGGGCCGAAAGAGATGCGGCTGCTCGCGCCGCAGCGCGCCATCGTTGCGCGCGGCGGACTCGAGCTGGCGTGGGCGGTGGAGTCGGGTGGCGCCGTCGCGTTGCGGTACGTTCGGACGGGCGCGCACGCGAAGGGCGGCCTGGTGGAGATTCGATCCGGCCTCGAGGCAGGGGAGCGTGTGGTCCTCGATCCTCCGGCAGATCTCGACGCCGGTACGCGGGTTACACCATGAGCTCCGACTTGCCGGGTCCCCCGGGTCCCGAGCCGCGACGCTTCGGTGTCGCCGGCCGTCTGGCCGCAGCCTTCATCGACTCGAAGCTGACGCCGCTCTTCGTTCTCTTCGCCCTGGCGCTCGGTGCACTCGCCGTCGTCATTACGCCACGCGAGGAGGAACCGCAGATCAAGGTTCCGATGATCGACGTGTTTGCGTCGGTGCCGGGCCGCAGCTCGGTCGAGGTCGAGCGTGAGGCCGTCGGTCCCCTCGAGAAGGTGTTCTGGTCGATTCCCTGGGGTCGAATACGTGTACTCGACCTCTTCGCCGGGGCGCGCGATGCTGGTCGTGCGCTTTCGCGTGGGGGAGGACCCCGATCGCGCGCTAGTTCGCGTTCGGGGCAAGCTCGACGCCCTTGCGGGCGAGTGGCCTCACGATCTGGCTCCGCCGCTCATCAAGGCCCGCTCGATCGACGACGTGCCTGTCTGGGCGATGACATTCTGGAGCGGAACGCAGGACTCCGCGACGCTGCGGCAGATCGCGGCCGAAGTGGAGAATGAGATCAAGACGATCCCGGAGGTCTCGGATACGGCGCTCATCGGCGGCCTGCGTCGCGAGTTCCGCGTGGAGCTCGACCCGGCGCGCCTATCCGCCCGGGGGCTTTCCGGGACCGCGGTCCTCAGCGCGCTCGAGGCCGCGAGCCGGCGCACCGTCGTCGGCGCTCTGGTTGCAGGCGACCGCGAGATCAACGTCGAGGCCGGCGGTTTCGTGAGGAGCGCCGAGGAGCTCGGAGCTGTCGTCGTCGCCGAAACTGGCGGGCGCTCCGTTCGCCTCGACGACGTGGCCCGCGTCGTCGATGGACCCGAAGAACCGTCGTCCTACGTGACACATGGGCAGCCTGGCACGGCGGGGCAGTTGCCCGCGGTGACGCTTTCGGTGAGCAAGCGGCGCGGCGCCAACGCGATCACGGTCGTTCACGCGATCGAGCGCAAGCTCGAGCACCTGCGCCCGCGTCTAATTGCGTCGGGCGTCCGAACGACGGTGACGCGCGACTACGGGGAGACCGCCTCGGAGAAGTCCAACGAGCTCTTGAAGCACATGGGAATTGCCACGCTATCGGTGGCGCTGCTCATGGCGGTCGTCCTCGGGCGCCGCGAGGCCGGCGTCGTGCTGCTCGCCGTGCCCGTCACGCTCGCTCTCACGCTCTTTGTGTTCTCGATTCTCGGATACACGCTCAACCGCATCACGCTCTTCGCGCTGATCTTCTCGATCGGGATCCTCGTGGACGACGCGATCGTCGTCGTCGAGAACATCGTTCGGCACCTGCGACTTCCATCCGCGCGGGGCCGCACACTCGCCCGGGTCGCGATCGAGGCGACCGACGAAGTGGGCAACCCGACGATCCTGGCGACCTTTGCTGTCATCGCGGCGATCGTGCCGATGGGGTTCGTCGGAGGCCTGATGGGCCCCTACATGCGGCCGATCCCCGTCGGGGCCTCCGCGGCGATGCTCTTCTCCCTGATCATCGCGTTTGCCGTCTCTCCCTGGGCGACACGCCGGCTCTTCCGCGGCGTGCCCGCGGAAAAGCTCGCGCACGGCAAGGCCGGGAGCGGCAAGCTCGGCGCGCTTTACCGGAGGGCAATGACCCCGCTCGTGACGGAGGGCGGTGGCCGAGCGCGGATCCTCTTCTTTGCGGGCATCGGGGCTCTCCTCGCTGCTGCGATGGCGCTCCTCCCGCTCGGTGTCGTGATCGTCAAGATGCTGCCGTTCGACAACAAGAACGAGTTCCAGGTCGTCGTTGACTTTAAGGAAGGGACGACTCTCGAGACGACGCACCGGGCTCTGTCCGAGATGGCGAGTGCGCTGTCGCAGCTCCCCGAGGTGGTCGGCACCGAGGTCTACGCCGGCACCGCCGCCCCCTACAACTTCAACGGGCTCGTGCGTCACTACTTCCTGAGGTCCGGTTCGCACCAGGGCGACGTGCAGGTCTCGCTCGCTCCCCGCGGCAAGCGGCATCGCTCCTCCCACGCCATCGCCCGGGCGGCCCGGCCGATCGTCGACACGGTGGCCCGGCGCTACGACGCGCGCGTCAAGGTGGCCGAAGTGCCGCCGGGGCCACCGGTGCTCGAGACGCTCGTGGCGGAGATCTATGGCCCGGACGACGCCGGCCGGCGCGAGGTTGCGCGGAAAGTGCGCGACGTCTTCTCCCGCACCGAGGGCGTGGTGGACGTCGACTGGTACGTCGAGAGCCCTCGCGACAAGGCGGTTTTTCGGCTCGACCGCGAGAAGGCCGGGCTCTCCGGGATCCGCGAGGCGGACGTGGCCGCGACCCTGCGGCTCGCGCTCGGGCGCGATACGGCCGGAGAGATCCAGCTGCCGGACATCCGCGAGCGGATCCCGCTCGTCGTCGAGCTCGGGCCGGAGCGGCGTCACGACTTCACGGCCTTGTCGGGGCTCACTTTGCCCGGCGCGGGCGGCCGGCTCGTGCCGCTCTCCGAGATCGGCCGCTTCGAACTGGAGCCGCAGGAGACATCGATCTACCACAAGAACCTCAAGCCAGTCGTCTATGTCACTGCGGACGTTGGCGGGAGGAAGGAAGCCCCCGTGTACGCGATCGCAGCCCTCGAGAAAGGCATCGCGAAGATCGCTTTGCCGGGTGGGTACCGCATCGCAACTCGTACGGCGACGGCGCCGTTCGACACCGCGCGCTACGGCCTGAAGTGGGACGGCGAGTGGTACGTGACTTACGAGGTGTTTCGGGACCTCGGGCTCGCTTTCGCCGCCGTGCTCGTGCTGATTTACGTTCTCGTTGTCGGCTGGTTCCGAAGCTTCACGGTTCCGCTCGTCATCATGGCGCCGATCCCGCTCACGCTCGTCGGCATCCTTCCGGCGCACGGGCTCTTCGGAGTCTTCTTCACGGCCACCTCGATGATCGGCTTCATCGCCGGCGCCGGAATCATCGTGCGCAACTCGATCATCCTCGTCGACTTCATCGAGCTGCGCCGTCGGGAAGGGATGGGGCTCTCCGAGGCGGTGCTCGATGCCGGCGAGGTGCGATTCCGCCCGATGCTCCTGACGGCGGCCGCCGTGGTGGTCGGGTCGTCGGTGATGCTGCTC
Source organism: uncultured Acidobacteriota bacterium (assembly GCA_963811425.1). Classification (GTDB taxonomy): domain Bacteria; phylum Acidobacteriota; class Thermoanaerobaculia; order UBA5066; family Gp7-AA6; genus DAHUXD01. The sequence goes on along the minus strand of CAWERV010000018.1, from coordinate 230,274 downwards.
GACCCGATCTTCCAGGGGCTCGCCGTCTCGATGATGGCGGGCGAGGTTGCCGCGACACTCCTGTCGCGGGCGGCCGTCCCTGTTCTCTATTACCTGCTCAAACGCTCGGAGGAGAAACGGTCGGCGGCCGGCGCCGGCGCTTCCTCGTCCGAGCTCGAAAGGAGTCTGGCATGACCAGGAAACCCATCAATGAATGGCTGCGCGGGATTGCGGGAGCATTCGTCCTGCTGTCGGTGGCGCTCGGATGGTTCGTCCATCCGGCGTTCTTTCTCTTCACCGCGTTCGTCGGCGCGAACTTGCTGCAGTCCGCTTTTTCGGGCACCTGTCCGATGATGTGGTTCCTGCGGCGCCTGGGCGTCCCGGAGTCCGCACCGAAACTTTGAGGCTCCGGAGCCGGCGGGACAGAACTCCGTGAGTGACCTGTCGTGGGCCGAGGAATCCGTGGGCTACTGCTCTCCGTAGCGCTCCTTGTAGAACTCGTCGATCTTCTTGCGCTCCTCGGGCGAGAGGCCCTTGCGCCACAGGTTGGGGCGGTCGTCCTCGACGGCCTGGATGGCGGCAAGCACCTTCGGGTCCCCCTTGGCCGCCTCCTTCGCCTGCGGCAGGAACTTCATGTAGAAGTTTTCGGCCGCCTCGAAAAAGCCGTGCCACTGCACGAAGTCCGGCCCTTGCATCGACGCCCCCATCCGCGCGCGCCTGCCCTCATGATGCCAGAGGCGGTAGTACGTCCACTCGATCTCCTCGTCGAAAGGAGTCGGCGTGAGCTTTCCCGCCTCGCGCAGGGAATTCATGATGCCCGTCGCCGGCTGTCCGAACTTCGTGTTCCACAGATCGATCGTCGCGTCATAGGACTTGTAGAACGAGTCGATGAAGGCCATTCCGTGGCAGTGTCCGCAGACCTCCTTCATGGCCGTGCGCTTGGCCTCCCAGTTCTCGAGCTTCTTCGAAATCACTGGGCGAAGTGTCCAGGAGATCCGTGCGCCGACGTCATGCGTGACCGCCTGGGCGGACGTGGCGGACATGTGACAGGTCGAGCAGGTGGGCGCCGCGGTGTAGTCCATGCCGACGATCCAATGATCGGAGTCGAGATTCATCTCCGACTTCTGCGTCCGGTAGGCGATCCCGTGCTTGCTCTCGTCGTAGATCTCGGCCTGCGGGTGATCGGGGCCGAGGTGGCATTTGCCGCATACCTCGGGTTGGCGGGCCATCGCCTTCGAGAAAGCGTGGCGGCTGTGGCAGGCGGTGCACGCGCCGAGCGAGCCATCGAGGTTGACCCGGCCGATCCCCGTGTTCGGCCAGGTGGCCGGATCGAGCATCGGCGCGCCGATCGCGCTCGTTCGAATCGAGCCGTCCGGATTCTTCAGGATCGCAACCGTCGAGCCGTGGCACTGCCAGCAGCCGTTGACCGCCGCGAGGCGCCCCTCGACCACCTCGCCGAGGACGTTGTCGAGCGACCCGATGAACGACGCCGCCGCCGCGTGGTGGCTGCGCGAGTTCTCCGCCACGATGTCGCCATGGCAGGACGCGCACGAATTTGGCGTGACCACCGTGAGAATCACGGCGCCTTCGTGCTCGAACGCCCCCGGATCCTTCGCCGAAGCGTTGTGGCACTCCCAGCATCCCACGCCCTGGCGCGCGTGCCCGCTGTGTCTCCACTGCGCCACGATCCCCGGCGTCTTCTGCTCGTGGCAAGTGACACACGGGCGGCTCTCGGCGGAGATCGCAGGGGCAGCCTTCCTCGGAGTCCCCTTCACGACCTTCGTCTGCGCTTCGCCGCTCGAAACGGCCACGAGAAGGGACACCATCCCGATCGCCCATCGGACGGACGTCGCCACCTTCACCATGTGCGTTCCTCCCGGCGTCGCTACTCTAGTCCCGATTCTCGCGACCGGCCCAATGCCGAGAGCCGGCGGTGTTGTGGCTGAACTCGAGGAGCAGAAACAGAGCAATCATGCCGATGGCCGCTCCGGTCGGGCCGGCAACGGATGCACCGATGACAATTGCGACAAGCCCGGCGAGGGGAGCAAAGCGACCGTTCCCGCCGAGATGGTTCTTCGACTCCGGATCGGCGACTATCATCGGATGCATCGGTCACCTCGGTTTCCACCGGCGAATAGAGCACGGCGAGATGGTCCCGGGAGTGATGCAGTCTCATCACGTGAAACGTCGAATCGGACCGCGCCCGTGTGTCAAGCCAGCCCGAGGCCGCGGGCACCAAAGGCCGTAGGGTCGTCGAAAAGAAGAACCGCTCCGTGGAGGAGGAAGGCGCCGGCGAGGCGAGACTTCACTTCTTGTTGCCGGGGTAGTCCTTGACCCACGCGCCGTCCACGGCCTTGGCGCCCTTCTTGTCTTTCTCCGCCACGAGCCACTTGCCGACGTCGTTCATCTCGTGGGAATCCTTCTTGGGAAGTTTGTCGACGTGGCAGTACTGGCAGTTCTTTACGTCCACGCCGGCAGCCTTGGCCTGTTTCTGTATGTCCATCGACGCGGACGAAGTTGCGCTAAGCGCGATCCAACCGCACCAGACGAACAGCGTCACGGTTGCGCCGATCCGTGTTCCCTTCATCATCTTCATCGATCAACTCCTTCTTGCTGGCCTTCAAATGCTAACAGATCAAGGTGAGCTTCGAGTAGGTTCGATGACGACCTCAGTACCGATCTGCGTCGATCCGAGCAATCTCACGGGAGTAGAGCGGGTTCTCCGGAAACTCCTCGCGCAATTGCTCGAGCATCCAGCGCGCGCGGGGGCCGTCGCTCTGCCGCAGGTAGGCGATGGCCAGGAGCAGCTTGGCGAACGGAGCGAGGTAGCGCCCCCTATCCGCCGTCCACCCCAGCTCCTGGATTCCCCGGCCGACGTCTCCCGAATAGCCTCCGAGGCTCAAGAGCCAACGCACGGGGGCCGGGCTGCTCCCGATGAGGTACTTCGAGAGGCCCGTGGCGAGGTAGGCGTCCCCGTAGTTCGGGTCCACGGCCAGTAGCTTTTGGGCCCACTCCGTGGCCCGGCGCGTCGGTCCCAGGGCCGCGAGGTTCCGGTTCTCGATGAGCGACTCGTAGTCCGCCTTCAACCCGTAGACGAGAGTGAGCGCGAAGAGGGCATCCGTATCCCGGGGTTCCTTCGCGATGCGCTCGCGCGCGAGAGTGTCGGATCGCTCGAGCGCGGCGTCGAACTGGACGCGGGCCACGGGATCCGGGCGCAGGCTCGTGCGACGAAGGAAGCTCTCGTCCCGGGTGAAGAACTGGGCCTCGAGAATCCCGAGGCGGTTCAACTCCGAGAACAGAGTGCCCGCCGCCTCCGAGGCCGGTCCCATCGGATCCCCCGGGTGAGATTGCTGCCAGGCGGCGAAGACGGTCAGGGCGCCCCCGAAGTCGAGCCGGTACATTTGCCGGTAGCCGAGATCCAGAGAAACCGCAGACGGCATGTCGGCCGCAATCGCTGGCGAACGGAGTCCCGCAATCCCGCAGAAAAGAAGCGGCAAGACTCGAAGCGCGGCGGTGCGTCTGGTCCCTTTCATATTCTCGTCCGGCCCTGGCGAAGCAAATCGCATTCCCCGCCCGGGCATCCCTATCCTGGCCGCCGCGAGCCCCGACGCGCGGGTTCTTAATCGCTTCCTTATTGCTTCTTTATTGTTTCTTTCAGATCCGCATCGCCCTCCTGGTGATTGCAGTATCCGGGCTCACCGAGGCAACGGGGCGCGAGAGGCTCCGGCTGGCGGTCCGATGTAGGATGCGAGCCCGAGTGGGACGCGGATGACAACGACTGACCTCGTCGAGCGGCTTGCGAATCACCGGACGGTTGGAGCCGCGCCGCGCGAGGAGCTCGAGTGGCTCGCCGCGCACGGGTTCGTTCGGCGAATCGAAGCGGGCGGCGCTCTCTCCGCGAAGGGCGCGCCTGTCGAGGGCCTGTTCGTCATGCTCTCGGGCCGCATCAGCCTCTTCGTCGATCGCGGCGCCGGACCGTACAAGCTCTTCGAGTGGACAGGAGGAGACGTCGGCGGGGTTCTTCCGTACTCCCGCCTGGTCAACTCGCCCGGCGAGTCGATGGTCGAAGAGCCTGCGGACGTGCTCGTGGTCCCTCGCGAGCGCCTTCGCGCGCTGACCGAGGAGTGCCACGAACTCACGTCGATCCTGGTCCATCGGATGGTCGATCGGGCCCGGGACTTCACGTCGAGCGAGCTGCACGACGAGAAGATGATCTCCCTCGGACGCTTGTCGGCGGGCCTCGCCCACGAACTCAACAACCCCGCGTCCGCGATCGAACGCAGCGCGGCGCTCCTCGGGAGCCGGATCGAGGACGTCGAGCAGGCGACACGCGTGCTCTGCGGGTCCGGGCTGACGGATGCCCAGTTCGACGCGATCGACGGTGTGCGCAACGCGTGCGCGGCAACGCCCGAGCAGGGAGTTCGGTCACCGATCGAGCAAGCCGAACGCGAAGAGAGCCATCACCGACTGGCTCGCCAACCGGGGCCTCGACACGGCCGCCGCCGAGACGCTCGCCGAAACCGCCGTGACGACCGGGGCGCTCGATCGAGCTCGCCGGCGTCGTCGAGGGACGCGCGCTGAGCTCCGCGCTGCGCTGGGCGGCCGCCGGATGCTCGGTCCGGCGCCTCGCCTCCGAGATCCAGGATGCGGCGACGCGGATCGCGGGACTCGTGCTGGCGGTCAAGGGCTTCACGCACATGGACCAGGGGACCGCCGCGGGTCCGGTGGATCTCGTCCAGAGCCTCGGAAACACGGTCGCCGTTCTGAAATCGAAGGCGCGCGGAAAATCCGTCGCGGTGTCCGTCCGGGTGGAACCGGGTCTTCCGCGCGTTCAAGGGTTCGCCGGCGAGTTGAACCAGATCTGGGGGAACCTGATCGACAACGCGCTCGATGCCGTCCCGGAATCGGGCCGCGTCGAGGTCGTGGCCGGCCGCGGGTCCCGGCGGGTCGTCGTGCGGATCACCGACAACGGGCCCGGCATTCCCGCCGAGATCCGCGACCGGATCTTCGATCCCTTCTTCACGACCAAGAAGGCGGGGCAGGGGACGGGGCTCGGCCTCGACATCGTCCGCAGGCTCGTTCAGCACAACGAGGGCGAAATCTCAGTCGCGTCGCAGCCGGGCCGCACGGAGTTTCAGGTCACGCTGCCCATCGCCGAAGCCGAGGGCTCCGAAGGCCGGGCGTGAACAAACCCGTTCTTCTCGTCGTGGACGACGATCCGCAGGTTCTCGCCGCGGTGCGGCGCGACCTGCGCTCCCGATACCGGGACCAGTACACGGTCATCAGCGCGGCCTCGGGTTCCGAAGCGCTCGCGACGGCCCGGGAGCTCAAGAGCCGCGGCGATTCGCTGGCGATGCTGATCAGCGATCAGCGCATGCCGGGGATGCTCGGCGGCGAGCTGCTCGCCCGCTCGCGCGAGGTCTACCCCCTGGCCCGGCGGGTCCTGTTGACGGCGTACTCCGACATCGAGGCGGCGATCCGGGCCATCAACGAGGCGCACCTCGATCACTACCTGTCGAAGCCATGGGACCCGCCGGAGGAACGCCTCTTCCCGGTGGTCGACGATCTGCTCGACGCGTGGCAGGCCGAGTCCCTGCCGGAGGCGACGGGCCTGCGCCTGATCGGGCACCAGTGGGCGACGCGATCGCACGCGATCAAGGATTTCCTGGCGGGCAATCTCATCCCCTATCGCTGGCTCGACGTCGAACGGGACGCCGAGGCGCGGACGCTGCTCGAGGCGGCGGGCGTTCCGAGCGACGCCTTGCCGGTCCTGTTCTTCGAGGACGGGAGCGTGCTGACCAACCCGGAGCCGCGCCAGGTGGCCGAGCGCCTCGGCCGGCCGCTCCAGGCGGCCTTCGACGTCTATGACCTCGTGGCCGTCGGGGCGGGCCCCGCCGGGCTCGCGGCCGCGGTGTACGGCGCCTCCGAGGGGCTTCGGACGATCCTGCTCGATCGCCACGCCCCGGGCGGGCAGGCGGGGACGAGCTCGCGCATCGAAAACTACCTCGGGTTCCCCGCCGGCGTCAGCGGCAGCGATCTGACGCGCCGGGCCATCATGCAGGCGCAGCGGCTCGGCGCCGAATTCCTCGCGCCGCTCGAGGTGACGGGCGTCTCGATCGACGGCGGCTACAAGCGCTTGGCGCTCACCGACGGACGCGAGCTGGTCACGCGAGCCATGCTCGCGGCCACGGGCATGTTCTACCGGGAGCATCCGGCTCCCGGCGTGGCGGAACATACCGGCGCGGGCGTCTACTATGGCGCCGCGACCACCGAAGCGCCGGCGTTCCGCGGCCGGCACGTTCTCGTCGTGGGTGGCGGAAACTCCGCCGGCCAGGGAGCCATGCACCTGGCCCGATACGCGGCGGAGGTGGAGATAGTCGTGCGACGCGAGGGCCTCCGGGAGACGATGTCGCAATACCTCATCGAACAGATCGGCAAGACATCCAACATCCGCCTGCGCCCTCGGACGGAAATCGCGGGCGTCGAAGGCGAGGGCCGCGTCGAGCGGGTAACCCTCCGGTTCCTCGACGATGGATCGTGCAGGACCGAGGAGGCCGACGCGGTCTTCATCTTCATCGGCACGCGTCCGCGAAGCGAATGGCTGCCGGCCGGCGTGCTGCGCGATGCGAAGGGGTTCGTGCTCACCGGACGCGACCTGATGGCCGCCGAAGCCTACCCTCGAACCTGGAAGGAGCAGCGAGAGCCGCTCCCGCTCGAGACGAGCGTGCCCGGCGTGTTCGCGGCGGGCGACGTGCGCGCCGGAGCGATGAACCGCGTGGCCTCTGCCGTCGGCGAGGGATCGATGGTCGTACGTCTCGCGCACGAATACCTCGCGCTGACCTGAGTCCGCTGCGCGGGCGCGGACTCCCTTGCCAATGACTCGGACGCTCGGACACCCCGTCGCAACTCGTCGAGACCCGTTTCTGCCCGTCAGAACGCGCGAGTGTAACTGGCGCCGACCGTCGTGAAATTCTGGCCAAAGCGGACGCTCGCTCCTCTTGACCACGTTGCCTTGATCGACTGGGTGCGGTCGATCGGGACCGCGATCGTGGCTCCGACCCGCGTGTTGCTCAGCCGGTCCGCGTTGAGCACGCCGTTGACGGTCGTCTGCCCGCCGGAATACCACGTCCCATCGAGGGCCATCCAGACTCCCCCCGGTGAGAGCGTGTAGATGATGTGGCCCTGAAAGGCGACGAGGGGGGCCTGCGTTCGGCGGTGCCCGCCAAAGAAGTCGTCGTTTGGCGTGAAGAACCAGGCCCCCGCGTAGAGATCGAAGGTCCACCGGCCCGCCGGGTGAGAGAACCCGATTTCCGGCTTGAACGCCCAGCGGTTCGTGCCGATGTTGACGAGCTTCGCGCCGTCGTACTGGCCCGTGGGCATCGAGACCACCAGGCTCGCCCCAAGGGTCGTCTGCGGAGGCGCCTGAGCGAACTCCTGTCTCGTGAGAGCGGGGCCTCCAACGATGTTCGACACCAACCGCAGCACCATGTCCCCCTGACCCGAGCGCGTAATGGACCGTGCCTGCTCCTCGACGTCGCCTGTCGCTTTCGCCCAGACGTAGGGGAGGGCGATCGCCGCGCTGGCGGAGCGGCCGAGAAAGCCGAACGTTCGCTCATAAAAGGCCGTAACGGCTTCGACCTTCGCATTCACGTTCTGGACGGGCAGGGACGGATCGGTGATGACCGAGCCCGTCTGGTACGTGAGGGGAAGGCTGACGACGTTCAGGTCCACGGGAGCGGGCAGGTAGGCTCGCGGTGTGAGCTGCTGCGCCGAAGCGACACGCGGAGCGAATAGGAGGATACCCGTCGCAAGAAGACCGAGTCGTTTCACCGGACGGGGATTCTAGACCATGGCTTCACCGGTGCGGTTGGTCGGGCTCGGGTCCACGCCCGCCGACCTCACGTACCTCTGGCGGCGCCCGAAGGAGCTCCTGCGTTCGCTGTTGGCGATGTACGTCGCCGTGCCCCTCGCCGCCCTGCTCGTGGTGAAGACCCTACCCCTTGGGGCCCCGGTGAAGACGGCAATCCTCGTTCTCGCCATCTCGGCTGGAGCGCCGCTGCTTCCGAAGAAGTTGATGAAGATCGGCCGGGAGGGCTACGTCTTCAGCCTGGTCGTCACCTCTTCGCTGCTGGCGATCGCCGTCGTGCCCGCCTGGCTGGCGCTTCTCGCTCCGCTCTTCGGAAGGGAATCCTCCGTGGAGCCGCGCGCGGTGGCCCTCATCATCGCGAAGGCGTTCCTGGCTCCTCTGGTGGTGGGTATGCTCCTGCGATGGCCGCTATCGAGAGTCGCCGAGCGCCTGTCTCAGCGGATCCTCGGCGTGGCGGGCGTCGCACTCGCGGTGGCCGCGCTCGCGTTACTCGCGCTGCACTGGCGCCTCCTCACGGAGATCGGTTGGGGCCCCCTTTTCGCGCTCGTGGGAATGACGGCGGTCGCGCTGGCGATCGGGCACGTCCTGGGCGGACCGGACCCCGCCGACCGGACGGCGCTCGCCGTCTCGTGCGCCTCGCGGCACGTCGGAATCGCCATGCTTGCCGCATCGACGGTGCCCGGGCCGCGAACCATCGCCCTGGTCCTCGCGTACGTGCTTGCCTCGGCGGCCGTTTCAATTCCTTACTTGAAGTGGCGGGCACGAATCTCATAAGCGCGGGACTCGGACACAGGATTCGGACACGTGATCTCAAGTCATTGAGCTTGCACGGCCTACGGTGCCATTCCCGGGGTTCTGCTCGTGGCGGCCGCATTAGACTCGGAGCGGGACCGCATTCTCGATCGCTCGGGAGGAGAAAATGACCATCGGATTCATTCGCAAATTTCTCCTGTGGTGCACGGTCATCGACTACGGCATCTTGCTCGTTTGGTTCCTCTTCTTCGTGTCTGCGCATGATTTACTTCAGCGCATTCACGGCAGGTGGTTTCGGCTATCGCGCGAGCAGTTCGACGCTCTCCACTACTCGGGGATGAGTATCTTCAAGATAGGAATCCTGTTGTTCAATCTGGTGCCCTTCGTCGTTCTGTCCATACTCAGTTAGCGGACCATGGCCCGGATGGAGACGTCGAGTTTGCCGCGAGAACCGGAAGGTGACGGACTGAGCCGGTGCCCCCGCAGGCCGCCGCCGCGGCGGTCGCGCTGGGGCTCGCCCTCGGCCTCCTCGGAGGGACGTGCTTCGCCGATGCCGCCGTGGTCCGACCGGCCGAGGAGCCGTCGCCGGCGCGCTTCGACGTCGCGATGGAGGAAACCTGGATCCCCATGAGAGACGGTGTGCGGCTGTCCGTGGACCTGTGGCGGCCGAAGGGCGCTGGAGACCGAGGAACGTTCCCGGTGCTCCTCGAGTACCTGCCCTACCGCAAGACGGAAGGACGCGGCGACCGGTACCCCTTCTACGCGTACTTCGTGCGGCGCGGCTACGTCGTCGCGCGCGTGGACATCCGCGGCACGGGCTCGAGCGAAGGCGCGCTCATCCCGTACGAGTACTCCGAGATCGAGCAGCGGGACGGCGAGGACGTGATCGCCTGGCTCGCGCGCCAGAAGTTCTCCAACGGCAACGTCGGAATGTTCGGCATTTCCTGGGGCGGATTCAACTCGATCCACATGGCGATGAGAAATCCGCCCGCCCTGAAAGCCGATCCTCGCTGTGGACGCGACCGACGACCTCTACGAGGACGACGTGCATTTCATGGACGGGATGATGCACGTGGACTCCTGGGAGATGAGCCAGGACCTCGCCAACGCGATGCCCGCGGCGCCCGACTACCGGATCGACGAAACCTACTTTCGCGAGCGCTTCGACCAGCCGCCGTGGATGCTCGTCTACAAGCACCAGCAGCGCGACGGTCCCTTCTGGGACCGCACGGCACTCAAGACACGCTACGACGCGATCAAGATCCCGACTTTCGTCGTGGGAGGGTGGTACGACGGCTACCGCGACAGCGTGCCGCGGATGCTCGAGCACCTGAAGGCGCCGGTCAAGGCGATCGTGGGCGCATGGAACCACACGTATCCCGATGAGCCGTATCCGAAGCCCGGCTTCGATTTCAAACGCGAGGCCCTGCGCTGGTTCGACCAGTGGCTGAAGGGCCTCGACACCGGGATCATGCGCGAGCCGCGGCTTTCCGTCTACGTGAGGCAGTGGCACCCCCCGGGCCCATATCTCGAGTTCGCGCCGGGCTTCTGGCGCTACGAGGACGGCTGGCCGGTGGCGCGGATCCGCGAGCGCACGCTCTATCCGCGGCCCGACGGGTCACTCTCGGGCGAGGCGCCCGGGGACGCCAAAGCCGAGCTTCGCTACGTGCCGACCACGGGCGTGGAGGCGGGAGGGCCCGTGATGTGGTTCGGCGACGTCGCGCCCGACCAGCGCCCGACGGACGCCTTCAGCCTCGTCTACGAGACGCCGCCTCTCGAAGACGACCTGGAGATCCTCGGGCTGCCGCGCGCGCTGCTGCGCGTTTCGGCCGACGCGCCGCTGGCTCACTGGTTCGCGCGCATCAACGACGTCGCCCCGGACGGCACGGTCACGCTCGTCGCCAACGCCGGCCAGAACGGCTCCCACCGGGAATCCTCGCGCGAGCCGAAGGCGCTCGAACCGGGAAAAGCCTTTCCTCTCGAGATCGAGCTCCACTTCACGTCCTGGGTCTTTCCGAAGGGGCACCGCATCCGGCTCTCGGTCTCCAACGCCCAGTGGCCGATGATCTGGCCGACGCCCTACGCCATGACGACGGCGCTCCACCTAGGCGCCGCCGGCTCGCGCCTGATTCTCCCGGTCGCGCCGAAGGCCCAGCGGCCGAGTCCGGAGTACCAGCCGATCCCGCGGCCCGAGGGGCGTCTCGAGGGCTTCGAGCCTCTCGACACCGGGACGCCCTCCGGGTACGGTGAGATCGAGTCCGTCGACCGCAACCCGAGGACGGGCAAGGCGAAGGTCGTCGCGACCTCCACCAGCGCCGAGCGGTTCCCGTGGGGCGAGGAACGCCGGACCGAGTCCATCACCCACGAGGCCGAGGACGGCCGGCCCGACCGCGTGTCGGTGCGCGGGGAATACGCGACGGAGGTCAGGCTCTCCGACCGGACGCTCCGGTGGGAGTGCACCGTCCTGCTGCGGAGCGACCGGGACAACTTCTACTACGAGACTTCGCGGCGTCTCCTCAGCAACGGAGCGCTCGTGCGCGAAAAGAGCTGGAAGGAAACGTTCCCGCGGGATTTTCAGTGAGCCGGGCGTGCGCAGCGCGATGCTTGATGCTGGTTAACGAGCCCCTCCCAACGTCGGAAGCACGGTTCGACACAGGCCACCAAGGTCGCGGCGAGACGGACCATGCCGACTCGGGAAGTATTCATCGCCCACGCGATCAGTCGTCCTCATCCCTTCCGGTATGGAGCGCCAGCTCGTCCGAGGCGGCATCGTAGTGCCAGAGCTGCGCGTACCGGCCCCAGTTGACGATCGTGTGGAACAAATCGGGGATGGAGTGGCCCGGGAGCCGCTCTTCGAGGAACGTGCGGACGTCCTCCCCGGAGTGGGCGGAGTCCGGCTCGGCAGCCATGTAGCGAATGAGGGCCGCGAAGGTTCCCAGCGTGAGAAGCCGCTTCCGGAAGAGGAGTTTCTTCTCCTGCGCGGGCGCCGCAACCATCTCGTGGCCGAGGTCCGTGAGCCGAACGAGATCTCCGGGCGTCTCGGCTAGTCCGAGCATCTCCGCGGCCTTCACGACCGCGATGGTGTGACCGAAGTCGTATTCCGTGATCGCGTCGAGCTCGAAGAGGTCCTGCTCACTCGAGTGATCGCTCAGGATCTCGAGCAAACCGAGGACCTCGCTCGGCCGCGCCTCGGGGATCGGCCGGATCGGGCCGACTACGGGGCGGCCGCCCGCAGTCGTCGCCGCCGCCGGCTTCTCTTCCGGGAGGTGGATCCCCGTCACGATGTCGTGGATTTCCTCGACCATGCGCAGGAACTCGGGATGCCGGTACTCCCGAGGGTGGGGGAGCGTATTGACGATCTCTTGTTTGATCGTCCCCGGATTCGCGCCCAGGATGACGATGCGATCGCCAAGGTACACGGCCTCGTCGATCAGGTGCGTGATGATGAGGATCGAGGACAGGCTGCTCGAACGGTCCGACCAGAGCCGGTAGACTTCGGCCCGGAGAAGCTCGGCCGTAAGCACGTCGAGGGCGGAAAACGGCTCGTCCATGCAGAGCAGCTCCGGCCCGCCGACGAGCGCTCGTGCGATTCCGACGCGCTGTTTCATGCCTCCCGAGAGCTCCTTCGGGTACGCGCGCTCGACTCCGCCAAGTCCCACCTTGTCGATGGCTTGCGCGACGCGCGAAGCGGTTTCCTCCTCCGGAAGCGGTGCCCCGTTGAGCCCCACTTTCACATTCTGCTCGACGGTCAGCCAGGGGTAGAGCGCAAAGTTCTGGAACACGACGGAGGCGCCCGGGTGAATGCCCGCGAGCGGCTTTCCGTGCTCCTTCAGCTCTCCGGAACTCGGGGGAATCAACCCGATCAGGATCCGCAGCAGCGTGGACTTCCCGCATCCCGACGGGCCGAGCATCGCGACGGTCTCGCCTTTTCGGACCGAGAAGTCGACATCCTTCAAGACAACGTGCTCGCGCCCTTCATCGTCATGGTAGACCTTGGTCACGCGCTCCGCCTGTGCGATGGGCGGCTCGGCGTCGAGAAGGCGAGGCTTGGCCGTGCTCATCGGTTGAGAGCGTACCGCGACTCGGCGAGCCGATAGAGCGGGCGCCAGACGGCGCGGTTCAGGAGGATCAGGGCGGCAGACATCGTGAGCACCCCGGCGGCGAGCAGGGGGAAGTTGGCCGACTGCGTGGCACGCGTGATGGTCGACCCGAGACCGAAGGTCTCGAGCGTGTGTCCCTGGTACTCCAGCGTCTCGGCCACGATCGAGGCATTCCAGGCTCCCCCTGCCGCGGTGATGAGTCCGGTCACGAGATACGGGAAAACCGCGGGCAGGAAGAGCTTCCTCCACCTTGCGGCGCCGTCGACGTGGTACGTCTCCGCTGCTTCTTCGAGGTCGTGCGGGATGGCGCTCGCCCCGGCGAGTACGTTGAAGAGAACATACCACTGGGCACCGAGCAGCATGAGCGCAGCCGCAATCACGGCAAACGGGATTCGGAAGGCCAGCATTGCGGCCGTGACCAGCGGGAAGACCATCGGTGCCGGGAACGAGGCGACCAACTGGACCACGGGCTGCAGCCGTCGGGACCACGTCGGCGAGCGGCCAATGAGGATTCCCGCGGGTACGGTCCAGATGGCCGCCACGGCCAGGGCGCCGGCCGTGCGGAGGAACGTGGCTCCCAGAGCTGCGGCAAGCGTGCGCCAGTCCCGTTCCGGGACTGCGGCAAGCAGGTGAATGAGCCGGAAGCAGCCCCAGGCTGCGCTCCCGACCGCTGCGACCCCGAACAGCCAGAGCAGAGACTGCCGAAGTACGACGCCGGCCCGCTCGGCGTCGGCTTGGGGCAAGGCGGCCTTGCGAGACACATCCTGCACTGTTCGTGCGTCGGCGACAGAGTCGCGCTGCCGACGCAATTTTCGCAGCCTGCGCATCAGTGGCGAACGCCGCAAGAGGTCGAGTACCCAGGACTTCGGCTTATCGGCCGACGATAGCTCCTCGAGGCGAAAGCGCTCCGACCATGCGACGAGCGGCTTCCAAAGCAGTTGATCGACCGCGAGGATCATCACCGCCATCGCGACGATCGCCCAGCACATCGCTCGGCGGTCTCCCTTTGCTATGGCGACTGCCATGTAGGAGCCCACCCCGGGAAGACGAAAGTCACGATCGCCGAGTGTGAACGCCTCGTTGACCGTCAGAAAGAACCAGCCTCCGGCCATCGACATCATCGAGTTCCAAACCAGCCCGATCGCCGACGAGGAGACCTCCACGGTCCGGAACGTCTTGAACCAGCCGAACCGATGGATGCGGGCCACTTCCCTGAGCTCCGTCGGCACGGAACGCACCGATCCGTAGAACGAGAACACCATGTTCCAGACCTGGCCAGTGAAGATCATGAGGACGCATGCGAGCTCGAGCCCGACGTTCGAGTGCGGAAAGAGCGCGACCATCCCGAGCACCAGACCGGGCAGAAAGCCGAGCACCGGGATTCCCTGACCGATGTCGAGCAGCGGGATCATCACCTTCTCCGCGCGTCTCGAGTGCGCGGCAATCGTCCCGTAAACGAGCGTGAACACGAGCGAAAGCAGATAGGCGGCGAACCCTCGCGAGAGGGAGAGCAGCGTGTAGCCGGGCAACGCTCTGGGGTCGAGGTTGATCGGGGTCGCCGTGCGAATCGGGGCGTTCCACCGCTGTGCGAGGACGACGACGCCGCCGACGAGCGCCGCAAGAGTCGCGATCAGGAAGAGGTCGACGGCAATGCCGGCCGCGCCGCCGAACGGAGGCTGCTCGGCAGTTGTTTCATCGGCCGTACGGCCTGGCAGAAGAATCGGCACGGGCGGATTATTATTGTTGCCGAGTATCCGTCAAGAGAGAAACGCCAAACGACTCGGACTCTTTGCGAGTCCTTAACATCGGCTGGCGAAGGAGGACCGTGGTATGGATCCTCGCCGCCCCCCGGCAATACCCGGCGTTCATGCCCATACGTGTATAAGTGCGGGCCGCATGGCGCAGAGAATAGTGACAGTCAGACGGATCGCGTCACCCTCCTTCGAACTCTTGTTCCGCGTGTCGAGCCCCGGCTTCGGGCCCGACTTTGCGAATGCGTCTTCGTTGGCCGCTCGGCTGACGGCTGACGGCTCACGGCGTTCCGGCAAGTCGAGTTCATGAGGCGGTAGCGCGGGCGGAAGCTCTATTACCGACGCAAGAGTTTCAGATCGACGAGATCCCGTAATGGCGCAGGGCGAAGGGAGTAGGTCGCTCGTCCCTTCCCGCACCGATGAACGTCCCGAGGGTTCGGGCCCCGCAATCCTGCCTCGCCCGCCCAGTGCCTGGCTGCGCGTGCCTCGTTTCTCGAGTTGAGGACGCGGCAATAGCAGTAGACGAACTCCTGCTCAGCGCCGAAGGATTTTTGGGGCCAGGAGGTAAGCTACCGATGACCGCAATCGAGATTCGCTCTGATGAAGCTGAAAGACCGCATCGCAATCATCACGGGTGCCACGTCAGGCATCGGCGAGGCCTCGGCCCTCCTTTTCGCGGAAGAGGGCGCCAGGGTGATGGTGACGGGCCGTGACGACGCCCGTGGCCGAAAGGTGGTCGCCGCGATCGCCGCGGCCGGCGGCACGGCGGTCTTCGCCAGGGCGGACGTCCGGCTTCCCGGCGATTGCGAACGCGTCGTGGCGGACACGTTGCGCGCATTCGGCGGCCGCCTCGACATTCTCTTCAACAACGCGGGCGTGTTCCATCCGCACAACGCAGTCGACTGTACCGAAGAGGAGTGGGACGCGACGGTGGACTCGAGCCTCAAGGGAGCGTGGCTGATGGCCAGGTACTCTTTGCCGACGATGATCGCGCAGCGGCGCGGCGTGATCATCAATCAGGCGTCCGGGTGGGGCATTCAGGGCGGCGACGAAGCCGTTGCCTATTGCGCGGCCAAGGGCGGGCTCGTCGTGATGACCAAGGCGATGGCGATCGATCACGGGAAGCAGGGCATTCGCGTGAACTGTCTCTGCCCGGGCGATGTCGAGACACCGATGCTGGCCTCCGACGCCAGGGCTCGCCGAATGGCCTACGCGGATTACATGAAGGGCGCCGCCAATCGTCCGCTCGGCCGGGTCGGCACGCCATCGGAGCTGGCGCGAGCGGCGCTCTTTCTCGCCTCGGACGATTCGTCGTTCATGACCGGTGCGGCGCTGGTGGTGGACGGCGGCGGCATCGCTGGCTGATCGGCGCGTGCCCTAACGAATGCTGAAGGAATCCCGATGAAAGGCCTGGCCCGCAAGCGAGTGGTGATCACGGGCGGCGCGAGCGGAATCGGCGCGGCCACGGTGGAGCGGTTCCTGGAGGAAGGGGCTAGCGTCGTGGTGATCGACAGCGACGAAGCGGGCGGTCGGGCCCTTCGGGAGAGACATTCGAACCTGGCCGGTGTGATCCATGCCGACGTATCCGACGCTTCCGCCGTGGATGGCGCCTTTCGGGAGCTCGACGGGCTGCTGGGCGGTGTGGACGTCGCGATCAACAACGCCGGCATCAGTCTGCGCCACGACTTCATGGACATCACGCCCGCGGAATGGCGCAAAGTGATGAGCGTCGATCTCGATGGCGTCTTCTACGTGGCCCAGCAATCCGCGCGGCGCATGCTCGCGGGTGGCGGCGGCGTCATCATCAACATGGGCTCGACCTCGGGCATGAACGGTTATCCGCGGTACGCCGACTACAACGCCGCGAAGGCCGGCGTGATCGAGCTCACCCGCACGATGGCGCTGGAGCTGGCGCCGACCATCCGCGTGATCGCGGTGTGCCCCGGGTACGTCTGGACGGCCATGCAGGAAGCGGAATACACCCCGGAAATGAAGGCGGCGGTGGACGCCAAAATACCCCTCGGCCGCCACGCGACGACCAGCGAAATCGCCGCTCTCTTTGCTTTCCTGGCCTCCGACGAGGCTCCGTACATCACGGGACACCCCGTGATCATCGATGGCGGCGAAATCGCCGGGGGCCTGGCCAGCCGCTAGGACTCAAGGAACGGTCGACTATTTCGAGAGCAGCCTGTCCAGCTCCCGGCGCACATCTTCCATCTTTACTTCGTGGTCGGGCTGCTTCCAGAGAACCTTGCCGTCGGTGGAACGGATGACGAGGCCGTGGTTCTCGAAGCCCAGCGACTGAACGATCTTCTTGTTCTCGGGAGTGGTGGCGTCGAGATTCTGGCCCCGGACCTTGCCCTTGTACTCGCTCTCCAACCCGCTCACGGCGGGCTTGATGTTCGCGCAAATCGGTCAGCCGGGCAGGTAGTAGAAGGTCACCTCCAGCGGACCCGCGGCTGCGAGCATCGAAACGGGCGCTGACACGACCAGGATCAGCGAGGCGAAGAGCAGAGCACGGCGCGTCGTCATTTGCTTCCTCCGTTCTCGGACAGAGATACTACCGCCTGTTCCGCCGCGGGCCCGGCCCTAGGGTGCTTGCGTCGTGAGCGGCTTTCCCTTTTCGGCGACGAAAACGACGAGAAGCTTCACGGGCGCGCTCCCGCTATTGGTCCCCTGGTGGACCTGGCCCGGGGCGACATAGAAATGGTCCCCGGCCTTCAGGGTCTCGGTCGGCTTGCCCTCGATCTCGAGTGTCAGGTTGCCTTCCTGGACGAAGGCGAACACTTCGGCGGGGTGAGTGTGCCGCCCTTCCGCGCCGCCCGGGGGTATCTCGACGACGGCCATGACGGCCTCCCGGCCGGGGATGGTCATGTCCTGCTTCAGCACGACATTCCTCTTCACGGCAGGGGTTTGCGAGGTCTGGAGCGCCCCGATGCCGGCGGCTCCGACGAGCACGACCATCGCTCCCAGTGCGGCGACCCTCGAGATGGCAGGTTTCATAGGTGCCTCCGTTCTTGGCCCGAATCATATCCATGCGGCGCCCGCCGAGCGACGCCCCCCCTCCGTGTAAACGGGGTGTGAAGGCCGCCGCGACCGTCGGCCCCCGAGCCTGAAATCTCGCTGCCGGCTCAGGACCGAACCCGGATTGAGCGATAGACTCGCCTCAGTTCTTTCCGCGGAATGGGCTCGATTTTCGTTCCAGCCGGTCGTTGATGCCGCACCAACGAGAGCGAGGTCCTCATGTACTTTCAGAACTACAACCCGCTCGGCAACGTCTTCCTGTCCACCCTCGTCGCCGCGTCCCGATCCTCGTCCTCCTCTACTTCATCGCGCTCCATCCCCATCGGGACGAGATGGGCGTCCGGCATCTCGGCATCGCCGCGCCCTACGCCGCCTTCTACGGCGTCATCGCGGCCTTCGCTCGTCGTCCTGTCTCGCCTTCTCATGTCGCTTCCCTCGGCGCTCTCGGCCTTCGCGCTCGGAGTGCCTCTCGGGCTTCCTCGGGATCATCTGGATCGTGCTCGCCGCCATGTTCCTCTACACCATGACGGTGATCACCGGGAAGTTCGAGATCGTCAAGGAGTCGATCATCCACATCTCGTTCGACCGGCGGCTCCAGGTCCTGCTGATCGCCTTCTCGTTCGGCGCGATCATCGAGGGGACGTCGGGCTTCGGGACGCCGGTCGCGATCGCGGGCGCCGTCATGGTGGGCCTCGGGTTCTCGCCCTTCCAGTCGGCCGTCCTGAACCTCCTCGCCAACACCGCGCCCGTCGCCTGGGGCGCCATCGGCACGCCGATCGTGACGCTCGCGGCCGTCAGCGGACTCGACCAGCAGCACGCTCTCCGCCATGGCCGGCCACCAGCTTCCGTTCGTGTCGGTCCTGGTGCCCGTTCTGGCTGGTCGCGACGTTCGTGATGATGGAAGGCGGCACCTGGAAGGAAGTCTGGGAGGTGTGGCCCGGCGCGCTCGTGTTCGGGCGCTCTCGTTCGCGGTCATGCAGTGGTTCGCCTCGGGATACGAGCCGACTCACCTGATGACCGACGTCGTCTCGGGCGTCTTCTCGGTCATCTGCACGGCGCTCTTCCTGCGGTTCGTATGGCATCCGAAGACGCGCTTCCTGCTGCGGTCCGAGCGAGAGGGTGCGGCGAAGGCGGCTGCGCGCGGCGCGGCGGCGCTGAGTGGAAGTACACGTACACGGCGGGCCAGACGGCCTACGCCTGGACGCCCGTGGGCGATCCTGATCCTCTGCTGCGCGCTCTGGGGCATGCCCGACTGGAAGACGAAGCTCAACAACCTCTTCGCAGAGCGTCAAGGTCGACACGACGCGTCCTGGGTTCTCCGCTCAAGGGGACGCTCTCGCTGCCTGCCTGGGACATGCCGTCCCTGCACAACAAGGTCCAGCGCACGCCGCCCGTCGTCGCCGCGACGCCGAAGCCCGAGGCCGCGCAGTTCACATCAACTGGCTCTCGGCGGCCGGGACGGGCGTCTTCCTCGCGGCGCTGCTCTCCGGCCTCGTGCTCGCGCTCTGGGGCGGCGCAGTGGAGGGAGGCGATCGTGCGGACGGCCCGAGCGCATGAAGATCCCGGTGCTCGTCATCGGGCAGGTGCTCGGGCTCGGGTTCCTGACCCGCTACTCGGGCACCGACGCGGTCCTCGGCCTCGCGTTCACCAGCGCCGGCGTCGTGTATCCGTTCTTCGCCGCCTACCTGGGCTGGCTCGGCGTGTTCCTGACGGGCTCCGACACGGCGTCGCAACGCCCTCTTCGGCAGCCTCCAGCGCATCACCGCGCAGCAGCTCCACCTGAACGAGGTCCTGATCGTGGCCACCAACTCGACCGGCGGCGTCATGGGCAAGATGATCGACGCTCAGTCGATCATGGTCGCCTGCGCCGCCTGCTACGACGACGCCGACGAGCGCTCGCACGCGCTGGGCCCGATCTTCCGCAAGGTCTGGTGGCACTCGGTCGTGGGCGCCGCCATCATCGGGCTGATCGCCCTGCTCCAGGCCTACGTGTTCACCGGGTGCGATTCCGGCGCTGCCGGGCAAGTGAGCTCGCGCATTGGCCGACGGGATCCGGCTCCTCGCGCCAGCGCCCGCCGGCAGCGGAGGGATCCTGTCGGCCGAGGCGCCCTGGCCTTCGTCGAGAGGCTGCACCGGCAGTTCGAGCCGACACGGCAGAGCCTCCTCGCAGCGGCGGGCCGAACGGCAGAAGGAGTTCGACGCCGGCGCGCCTTCCCGGACTTCCTCCCCGAGACGGCCGGCGTGCGCGCCGGCGACTGGAAGGTCGCGTCGACGCCGCCGGACCTCGAGAAGCGCTGGGTCGAGATCACCGGACCCGTCGAGCGCAAGATGATGATCAACGCGCTCAACTCCGGGCGCCGACGTCTTCATGGCGGACTTCGAGGACTCGCTCTCGCCGACCTGGCCGAACGTCGTCCTGGGCAGGCGAACCTGATCGACGCCGTCCGGCGCCCGCTCGCCTTCACGAGCCCCGAGGGGAAGGCGTACCGGCTGAACGACGACGATCGCGACGCTGCTCGTCCGCCCGCGCGGCTGGCACCTGCCGGAGCGGCACGTCCTCGTGGACGGGGCGCCGATCTCGGCGTCCCTCTTCGACTTCGGCCTCTACGTCTTTCACAACGCGCGAGAGCGGCTCGAGCGCGGCACGGCGCCGTACTTCTACCTGCCGAAGATGGAGAGCCACCTCGAGGCCCGGCTCTGGAACGACGTCTTCCTGCTCTGCGCAGGAGGCGCTCGGCGATTCCCCGCGGCACCTTCCGCGCGACCGTGCTCATCGAGACGCTGCCCGGCGGCCTTCGAGATGGACGAGATCCTCTACGAGCTGCGAGAGCACTCGAGCGGGCTGAACGCCGGGCGCTGGGACTACCTCTTCTCGACGATCAAGACGCTGCGCCGCGCGCCGGGACCTGGTCCTGCCCGACCGCGCCCAGGTCACGATGACGGTGCCGTTCATGCGCGCTTACACGGAGCTGCTGGTCAAGACCTGCCACCGCCGCGGCGCGCACGCGATGGGCGGCATGGCGCCGTTCATCCCGAGCCGGAAGGACGCCGCGATCAACGAGGCGGCGCTGGCGAAGGTGCGCGACGACAAGCAGCGCGAGGTCGCGGACGGCTTCGACGGCACGTGGGTCGCGCATCCGGACCTCGTGCCGGTGGCGAGGGAGGTCTTCGAGAAGGCGCTCGCGCCGAGGCCGAACCAGAAGGACCGGCTGCGCGAGGAGGTCGTCCGTCGACGCCGCGAAGCTCGTCCGACACGCGCGTGCCCGACGGGACGGTGACGGAGGCCGGCTTCCGCCTCAACGTCAACGTGGCGCTCCAGTACCTGAACTCGTGGCTCCTCGGGCAACGGCGCCGCGGCGATCTTCAACCTGATGGAGGACGTCGCGACCGCCGAGATCTCGCGCGCCCAGCTCTGGCAGTGGATCCACGACGGCGCGAAGCTCGCCGACGGGCGGCCGCGTCACGCAGGAGCTCTACGCGGCGATCCAGAGCCGAGGAGCTCGCCGAAGACTCGGCGGATCCGGGCTCGGGCCGGCTCCGCGAGGCGGTCGAGATCCTCGACGGGCTCGTCCTCGCCGACACGTTCACCGAGTTCCTGACCTTGCCGGCGTACTCCGCGACCTGGAGTGAGGAACGGTCCATGAGCGCCGCCTCCGTTCCCGTGGCCCGTCGACGTCGTCGCGCGGATGGCGGCGATCGTCGGGCGAGCGGCACTGCATCTCGGACGAGGCGGAGCTGTCGACCTACGAGTGCGACGGCCTCACGAGCTTCCGCGTGCGGCCCGGGCTCGTCGTCCTGCCCGCGCTCGACCGAGGAGGTCGTCGGCCGTCGTCGCAGCCGCTCGCGAGGCGCGGCCTCCCGGTCGTCGCGCGGGGGGCCGGCACCGGCCTCTCCGGCGGCGCGCTGCCCGTCCCGGGCTGCGTCGTCGTCGCGCTCTCGCGCATGAAGCGCATCCTCGAGGTCGACCTCGAGAACGGCTTCATGCGCGTCGAGCCCGGCGTCATCAACCTCGACGTCAGCAAGGCGATCGCGCGCCGCCGGCTACTACTACGCGCCCGACCCGTCCTCGCAGAGCGTCTGCACGATCGGCGGCAACGTCGCCGAGAACTCGGGCGGCGCGCACTGCCTGAAGTACGGCTTCACCGTCGAACCACGTGCTCGGCGCGCGGGTCGTCCTCGGCGGACGGGCGCGGTCGTGGACCTCGGCGGCCCGGTCCTCGACACGCCGGGCTACGACCTGCTGGGCGTCCTCGTCGGGCAGCGAGGGGATGCTCGGCATCGTCACCGAGGTCGTGCTCCGGATCCTCCGCAAGCCGCAGGCCACGCGCACGTTCTTCGCGACGTTCCCCTCGACGGACGAGGCGGGCGCGCCGGTCTCGGCGATCATCGCCTCGGGCATCGTCCCGGCCGCGATCGAGATGATGGACCGCCTCGCGATCGTGGCGGCCAAGGCCGCGACCGGGCTCGACTGGCCGGACGTCGGCGCGGCGCTCCTCATGGACGTCGACGGGCCCGCTCGCCGAGGTCGAGCACACGTCCGAGAACGCGGTCGAGCTCGCGCGCGAGGCGGGCGCGATCGAGATCCGGACCCGCGCGACGAGGCCGAGCGCGCGCTCATGTGGAAGGGCCGGAAGAGCGCCTTCGCCGCCGTCGGCCGCATCAGCCCGAACTACATCGTCCAGGACGGCGTCATCCCGCGCTCGGAGATCGCCGAGGTGCTGCGCGAGATCGCCGAGCTCGCGGCAGAAGCCGGGCCTGCGCGTCGCGAACGTCTTCCACGCCGGCGACGGCAACCTCCACCCGCTCGTCCTCTACGACGCGCGCGTGCCGGGCCAGGAGCAGGCCGGCCGAGGAGCTCGGCGGCGAGATCCTGCGGATGTGCGTGCGCTACGGCGGCTCGATCACCGGCGAGCACGGCGTGGGCGCCGACAAGGCCGCCTACATGGCCGAGATGTTCTCGGAGGAGGACCTCGAGACGATGGGCCTCGTGCGCTGCGCGTTCGATCCGGACGGCGCTGCTCAACCCGGGCAAGGTCTTCCCGACGCCGCGCCTCTGCGGCGACCGGCCCGGGTCCGTACGTGCCGCACCCGACGGAGCTCTCGGGCGAGGCGTGGCGCGGAGTGAGCGCTGCTCCCGCCGCCGCGGCCGCGACCGACGCCGACGCGATCCTCGGCGTCCGTCCCGGAGGTCGTCTTCGAGCCGTCGACGCGTCGAGGAGGCGGCCGAGGTCCTCCGCGAGTCGGCGCGCAGCGGCAAGAGCCTCGCCTTCGTCGGCGGCGGCACGGACCTCGGACTCGGGCGGCCGCCCGCGAGCGCCTCGACGCCGTCCTGCGGACGGAGCGCCTCGACCGCATCGTCGAGCACGCGCCCTCCGACCAGATCGTCGTCGTCGAGGCGGGCGTGACGCTCGCGGCGCTGCAGGCGCGCTGCTCGGCCGCGCACGGCCAGCGGCTCGCGCTCGATCCGCCGCTCGCCGGAGCGGGCGACGATCGGCGGCCTCGTCGCGGCGAACGCCTTCGGCCCGCGGCGCGCGCGCTACGGCTCGCTGCGCGACCTCATCATCGGCGTCTCCCTCGTGCGCGCCGACGGGGCGCTCGCGCACGGCGGCGGCAAGGTCGTCAAGAACGTCGCCGGCTTCGACCTGCCGAAGCTGATGGTCGGCTCGCTCGGCACGCTCGGGCCTGGTCGCGACCGCGACGTTCCGGCTGCACCCGCTGCCCGAGGAGGAGCGTCACGCTCTTCTCTCCGGGCCGAAGCGCGCGAGCGAGCGTGCGAGCCGCTCGTGGCGGCGCATGCGCGAGGCGCAGCTCGAGCCGACCGTCGGTCGTCGCGCTCTGGCGAGGACGGCGGCGCTTCGATGTCGGCGTCCGCTTCGAGGGGTTCGGCAGAGGGCGTCGCCGAACAGGGCGAGCGGCTCGCCTCGATCGCCTCGGCGCGAGGCGCGGCGCCGCCTGCGACGCGCTCGACGCGGCGGCGCCGAGGCCTTCTGGGCGCGGCACGACGCGCTGCGCACGGCCGGCTCGCTTCCGGGCGAAGGTCGCCGCGCTTCCGTCCGCGTTCGAGACGCTCGCGGCCGAGACGCTGTCGCGCCGCTCCTTCGGCGCGCTCGAGAGCGCCGGCTTCGTCTGGTATCCCACGCTCGGACTCGGCTTCGTCTCCGGGAGCGCCGCGCTCGACCGACGCGTCGCCGCGGCGGTCGCGTCCGCGCGGGCGCTGCTCGCGCCGCCGGCGGAGGCTCGCTGGTCCTCGAGGAAGCGCCCGACTCGCGTGCGCGAGCGCGTCGACGGTCTGGGGGCCGCCGCCCGCCGCGATCGGCTCGATGAGAGCGTCAAGGACCGCCTCGATCCCGACGCGGCGGCTCGCTCCCGGCCGGTTCGTGGGAGGCATCTGATGTCCGCGGCCGCGCCGCGGCCGGCAGCTCGCGCGCAGGCGGCCCCTCTCGACGACTGCGTCCACTGCGGCTTCTGCCTCCCGGCGTGCCCGACCTGGGTCTCCTGGGGCGAGGAGATGGACTCGCCGCGCGGCCGCATCGACCTCATGCGCGGCCTCGCGGACGGGACGACTCGCGATGGAGCGACGACGGTCGCGAAGCACTTCGACCGCTGCCTCGGCTGCATGGCGCTGCGTGACCGCCTGTCCCTCGGGCGTGCGCTACGACGTGCTGATCGAGGAGACGCGCGCGCGGCTCGAGAAGCGCTTCGACGCGGCGCGGCTTCGACCGGCTCCACCGCGAGTGCTCTTTTCGCTCTTCCCGTACCCGGCGCGGCTGCGGGTCCTCGCGCGCGCTGCTCGCTGCTCTACGCGAAGACGGGCCTGCAGTGGCTCTCGTGCGCGCGAAGCGGGCTCCTCCGGCTCCTGCCGCGGCGGCTCGCGCAGCTCGACGCGCTCATGCCGCGCCGTCGGCGCCGCGAGCGCTGACGGATCGCCTCCCGCGTCGCGTCGAGGCCGTCGGGGCCCGCCGCGCCCGCGTCGGCCTCGTCGGCGGGCTGCGTCCAGCGCGTCTTCTTTCCCGGCGTGAACGAGGCCACGCTCCGCGTCCTCGCCGCCGAGGGCTGCGAGGTCGTCGTGCCGGAGGGGCAGGGCTGCTGCGGCGCGCTCTCGATCCACGCGGGCCGCGAGGAGGAGTCGCTCGGCTTCGCCCGCGAGCCTGATCGCACGCGTTCGAGAGGGACGGCTCGACGCCATCCTCGTCAACGCCGCCGGCTGCGGATCGAACCTGAAGGACTACGGCCGGCTCTTCGCGAAGCGACCCGGCCTGGGCCGCGCGCGCCGCCGCCTTCTCCGCGAACGTCGCGCGACGTCACCGAGTTCCTCGCCGTCGCTGCCGCCCGTCGCGCCGCGCCACCCGATCCGCGCCCGCGTCGCCTACCACGACGCCTGCCACCTCGCGCACGCCCAGGGCATCCGCGAGCAGCCGCGCGCGCTGCTGCGCGGCGATCCCGGGGCTCGACGCTCGTCGAGATCCCCGACGGCGACCAGTGCTGCGGCAGCGCCGGCATCTACAACCTGGTCGAGCCCGAGCCGCCGACGAGATCGGGGAGCGCAAGGTCGACAACGTGCTGGCGACGAAGCCGGACCTTCTCGCGACCGCCAACCCGGGCTGCACGCTCCAGATCGGCAAGCTCCTGCGGCAGCGCGGCCTCACCCTGCCCTCCCTCGCATCCCATCGAGATCCTCGACGCCTCGATCGCCAATCGGCCGCCCGTAGCGAGGCCGTCGCGCTCGGGATCTCCCGGGACGGGCCCGCTCGCCTAGTAGGGCTTCTTCGGCGGGCGCGTCTGGATCGATTTCGCCATGGTCTTCCCCTCGTGCTCTCCGACGGAGACCGTTACGCTCGCCCCTTCTTGGGGTTGCCCGCCTTCGAACTTCGTGGTGTCGTCCCAGTAGATCGTTACCTCTTTATTGTTGCTGTCCTCGACGACCATTTGTTTGGCGGCGGCGTCGACCTTGCTCACCGTTCCATAGATCGTCTTGTCACTGGACGAATTGTCGGTCGACTGAGCCGCGAGGGCGGCCGCCGACATCAAGACCACCAGAAACAGTGAAGCAGCGAGAAGCTTTCTCATCCGATCCTCCTTGAGAGCGCGGACTGCCCCATTGCAATCCCCCCCACTGATCCTGCAAAGGGCGCGCCAATGGCGCGATGGACACTGCCCTCGAGGCGTCACTTGTTTTCTCGCGCCGAGAAGCTACTCGACGTGCCCGAGGGCTTCATTTTCGTCACGTCCGTCTGATAAGAAGATGGTCCGTGGTTCGCGTTTGACCCGGAAAGGAGAAGTCCCATGGCAACAAAAGTGAAGCCGATACCCGAGGGCTACCACGTCGTCACGCCGTACTTGATCGTCGACGGCGCCGCGGCAGCGATCGAGTTCTACAAGAAGGCCTTCGGCGCCAAAGAGGTGATGCGGATGCCGGCCCCCGGCGGCCGCATCGGTCACGCGGAAGTGAAGATCGGCGACTCGCACGTCATGCTCGCCGATGAGAATCTCGAGATGAAAGCGCGTTCGCCCAGGTCCGTCGGCGGCTCTCCGATCTCGCTCTTGCTCTACGTCGACGACGTGGACAAGACGGTCGACCGCGCCGTCGCCGCAGGAGCGAAACTCACGCGGCCGGTTGCCGACCAGTTCTACGGAGACCGAACGGGGGGGCTCGAGGATCCATTCGGCCATCAGTGGTACGTTGCCACCCACGTCGAGGACGTGTCGCCGGAAGAGATGCGGAAGCGGTCGGAGAAGCTCGCCGCCGCGGCCAAATAGCCTGCCGGAACGGGGGAGGCCGATGCGTCGACTCGGCGAGGGTCCAGAGAGGGCTTCGCGCCGGAGTCAGCGGGATGTCGTTAGCCTCAGGCCGCACGTACCGGCCAGTATCAGCAACGCGCACCCGAACCGGAAGGCATTCCAGGGTTCCCGGAAGAGAGCGACGTCGACGGCGAGCGCGCCCACGACGGAGAGCCCCATCCACACGGCGTAGGCCGTGCCCATGGGGATCACCTTCATGGCCATCGAGAGCAGGACCGCCGCGCCGAGGCCCGAGACAGCGTAGACGACCAGAGGAGCCAGCCGTGCGAAGCCGTCCGTCAGCTTCAGGCTGACGATCCAGACGACTTCGAAAAGAGCGGAGGCTGCAAGGAAGAGCCATGGTCGGGTTCCGGGCATCAGGCGGGCTCCGTCTCCGGCTGGAGCGGGAGCGATTTCGGAAGGGGAGGCATGCGCGTTCACTCCTTTGTACCCGTACGCGTTGAAGCGGGCATGAAGTGCGCCTGGAGGCCGGAAGAGTGGTCACTGCGCTCCAGCACGCTGGTGCGGGTGCCGCGTGTGTTGCTGAGAGGTAGACTCCTCGGCCGAAATGCCCGGAACATCCGCCCGCAAGCCGACCGCCGCAATCCTTGTCGCGGCTGCGGCCTTGTCCATCGGCGCCTGCGCGTCCGCGCCGCGCCGGCCGGCCGTGCCGTCCAACCTCGTGACCCAGGCGGAGGTCGCCGGCTTCCCGCCGGGGATGCGGTATTTCCCCCGCGACGCGGAGGACGTGCAACTGTTCGAACGGGACTTCGTGGACTCGTGGGCCCGGGAGCGTGCAGCTCTCCAGCTGGAGTACGGGGCGCAGATGCCTCCCGTTGCGTACCTCGCTATCTCCGGGGGCGGCGACAACGGAGCATACGGAGCGGGTCTTCTGAATGGCTGGACCAGGGCCGGGACCCGGCCGAGATTCAAGCTGGTTACGGGTGTCAGCACGGGCGCGCTGATCGCTCCGTTCGCGTTCCTGGGGCCCGCGTACGACGAGAAGCTGAAGTCGCTCTATACCGGGGTGTCCCTCAAGGACATCGCCGAGCCGCGGTCGGTATTCTCCGCGTTCTTCGGCGACGCGATGGCAGACACCTCGCCTCTCTACGGCCTCGTCAAGAAGTATGTGACGCAAGAGATGCTCGACGCGATCGCGGCCGAGTACGAGAAGGGCCGCATCCTTATGGTCGGGACGACCAACCTCGACGCCCGGCGGCCCGTCATCTGGAACGTCACGAAGATCGCCGCCACCCGCAGCCCGGGGGCGCTCGAGCTCGTTCATAAGATCCTGATGGCTTCGGCGGCCATCCCCGGCACCTTCCCGCCGGTGATGATCGACGTGCAGACGGGAGAGCAGGCGTACCAGGAGATGCACGTGGACGGCGGCACCTCGAACCAGGTGTTCGTGTACCCGATCGCGGCGGAGCTCGCGAAGCTGTCGGCCGAGCACGACAGCGAGAGACAGAGGACGCTGTACGTCATCCGGAACGCCCGGCTCGATCCGGAGTGGGCACAAGTGGACCGCCGGACGCTGCCGATCGCCATGCGGGCGATCTCCTGCCTGATCCAGTACCAGGGGATGGGGGACCTGTACCGGATCTACACGATCACCCGGCGGGACCACGTGGACTACAATCTCGCTTACATTCCGGCCACGTTCAAGACCCCGCACACGTCGGATTTCGACACTCCCTACATGCGGTCCCTCTTCGATCTCGCGTACGGGATGGCACTCGAGGGCCACGAATGGGCCAAGCATCCCCCGGTGCTGTTGTCCGGGGAAGGCGAGGACGCTCGCATTGGAGTGCAGCCGGGAACCCCGGGGTCGCCGGGGAACTAGGGCTGGCCCTGCGGGTTGCCGTCTCCTCGTGCCGTGCGGGGGCTCAGCGCGTCGGCGTGTACCAGATCGGCGAGGTCCAGGCCCGCTGCTGCACCGTTTCCGCCACGTTGGGGTTGGGCGGGAGGCCGAGCTTTGCCGCCCAATAGGTGGACCAGCGCGGCGTGGGAATCTCCAGAACGCGGGCGTAGTAGGTCGCGCTGGCATCGGGATCGAACGCAGGATCCATCCACTCGCCGATCAACTCCGTCGAGCCGATCGAATTCGTGTAGGTGGCGGTCTTCACGTCGACCGTATTGCCGATCAGAGGGACCTTCCCGGTCTTCGGATCGATCTTTCGATCGCCGCTCCACACGACGTCGAAGACCCTCTCCTCGCTCTTCCCGCCCTTCGTCGCGATCTTGATGATCTGGATGCGGTCGAGGTTGCCGCTGTTGGGATCCTTGACGGCGTGCACGGCGAAAGTCGGGCCGGTGGCTCCGGTCCGGGCGGGCAGGTCGCCCCCCATCGGCACGCCGCCGTCATAGGCCGCCTTGACCCAGTCGGCCTTCTGCGTCATGTCCCTGGGATAGTCCCAGCCGGCGAACATGCGAACCTTGATCCGCACGCCGGAGGTTCCGAAGGTCTCCTTGCGCTTCATCGCGGCGAAGAGCGCCTTTCGCGTGTTCTCCTCGGCCCAAACGCCGGTCAGTCCGCCCGAGCCGACGGTGGTCGGAGGCTCGCCGCTGATCGAAGTGGTGGCGGTGATTACCGTTTTCGGATCGTTGTCCTGGTTGCCGTGCGAGCCCGGGTAGTTGCTCGCCTCGGTCGAGGAGATCCCGGAATGGAAGTCGGTCCCGGCTTCGATGCCGTACTTGAAGGGATTGACGCCGAGCGTCTCCTGCAGCTCCTGGCCAACGCCGTAGGCCTGACGCATGTAGCTGCCGGTAGCGGACTTCGCTTTCGTGTCGGTCCCGATCAGATAGGTCCACATCTCGAAGTTGGCGAACTCGTCCGTTGGTGAAAGGGAGGGGCTCGTGTCGCTCTGCCCCTTGCCTTGGATGATCTCCGCCAGAGGCTCGTTTGCCATGCGGCGCTCGGCGTAGTCCCGGGTGAGAGGCTTGCCGGACATGTCGTGCGTGTTGAACATCAAGCCGTTGCTGGCGTTGCCGTTGTGGGGGACGGCGATGACCTCGAGGCCCTGCTTGCGCTGTTGCTCGAGGTAACGCCAGAGTTCTTCGGGGTCCAACGAATCGAATGCCGTGAAAGGCAGGTCGGGTCCCCTGTCGGCGAAGATGACGCAGCGGTGCAGGTTCTGGAAGTCCGGCGCCGAGGTCCACTCGAACCCCACGAAGGCCGTGAACTGTCCGGGCTTGTTGTACTTGTCGGCGATGGCCGCGTACCTGGCCCACGCCGAGCGAAGCAGCGCGGGGTCCGAGAACTCGGGCAATGGCTTGTTGGTGACGGTCGAGCCGATCAGCTTGTGGAACGCCGCGGCGGAGACCGCCGGATCCTTGCTGGTCATCGTGGTGTACCACTCGGACTTCGCGAACGGGCCGTTGGGATCGATCGTGTCGCGCACCACGCCCAGGTACTCCGAGTGATCGGTGACGGCGAGGAAATCGAGCGGCGCGATGCGCTTCTGCGGTTTCCCCATGTATTCGACCGTTTCCCCCATCGCGTAGCGATAGGAGTCTTCCGGAGTGGTCCGCGTGTTCATCGCGAAGGCGTCCATGGAATACCCGGTGTGCAGGTGCAGGTCGCCGAAATAGGCGTTCTTGAGAGAATTGGCCGCAGGAGCGGCGCCGGGCGCGGGTACCGCCATCGTGGTCGTCGCCCTGCTGGCTTCGGATGCGGCGGGCGCCGGCGCTTCTTTCCTCTGGCAGGCAGCGGCCACGAGCAGAACCGCGGTCGTCAACGAACAAACACGAATCCTCATCGGCCCATCCTCCATTTCCGGAAATCCCCGCGAGAATAACAGGCGCCTCACGGCTTCGCTGCTGCCGTCGTCTGTTCGAGCACGCGCGAGAGCTCCTTCAACGCGTTGGCATCGGACAGGATGCCGACGTGCGTGTCGCCGTAACCCATCATGCGCGTCGCCGCGGCCTGCACGTGCGGGTCGAGTTGGCTCGGCAGTGCGATCGTGCCGTCTCCCGCCGGGCTCGGACCGTGGTCGCCGCTCTCGCCCCAGCCGAAGAAGAGATGAAAGGGGAGGTCCTTCGGCAGAGGCGTTTCGTAGAGGTGCGTGAGGAAGGGGCTTCCCGAGGCGACGTCCACCCAGGAGGGAACGAGCTCGGTTCCTCGCTTGACCGCGCCGGCCGCCGACTCGACGCCGCCATAGGGCGTGTCGAAGGAGGCGTACAGCCGCAGGTAGGGTGGTTTGCCCGACTTGCAGATCTCGTTGACCGCGCGGCGGCCCACGAGCCCTCCCATGCTGTGGGCCACGATCGCCACCCGCAGGTCTTTGGCCCGGCCCTCCGCCGCGAGCCTTTCGACGCCGTGCGCGAGAATCGCCCCGACCTGGTCGAGCCGAAGCCCCGAGGGGTAGTAGAAAAGCCAGATCTGATAGCGCGAACGGTCGAGGCTCGGGATGAGCGTCCGGAAGTCCCGGGGTGTCCCGTCGATCCCATGGACGAGCACCACCTGAACCTTCGAGAAGTCCGGAATGCCGACCGAGAAGAACCAGCTCTGTGTCTTCGCGAGAAACTGAATCGGCTGATAGACGCCCATCTCCCCCATCTCGGGAGCGAAGATCGGGTCGTCCACCGACTCGACCACGAACGGAATGGGAACGGCCTTGACGCGGACGGCGGCCTCCGCCGAGGAAGGCACCGCGAGGTCGAGGGTGACGTTGGGGGCCAGCACGGAGACCCCGTCCTTCGACTCGGCCGGCCCCACGATGACCGGCGCATCCGGCGCCGTGCGGCCGATGACTTCGTCCGTCTCGAAGAAGCCGTCACGGTTCAGATCCGCGAAGAAGGCGAGGTCGTAAGTACCCGCCGGGAGAAGGAGCCCGTAATAGCCGGTCTCCCGCACCACCTCGCGGGATCCCACGACTTCGTGGGCCGGGCTCGCATGCTCGAAAGCGGCAGCGAGCACCGGCCCCTTCGTCGCGGCCGGCACCGCGACCCGTCCCACGAGGCCGTAGCAGTCCTGGGGCGCGTACTCTCTCTCCAGGGCCAGGTTGCCGGGGCTCTTCGCGAGTTCGGCGCGCTCCACCTTCTTCTCGCGTCGCCACTTCAGGTAAGAGCAGCCCGCCGACCCCCAGAGTAGGACGACCGCCGCCAGAGCGGCAATGAAGAAACCTCGGGTGGTCGCCGGGCGGCCGCCGAGCATTTCGCAGAGCCTAACACCGGGCGAGCCTCGAATGATATGTTCGTATCAGTTCCTATCGCAATTCGGTCGGATAGCGTTTCCGCCATACCTCGTCGAGGCGACGAGTGAATTGGAGTGCAGAGAATGAGGAGAGTTGAAATGAAAGGATTCTGTCGAGCGGCGGTTCTGGCGGCCGCCGTTTTTGTTATCGCGGCCGGCTCCGTCGCGCAGGAGAAGGCGAAGGCCCCGACCGACGCGGAGATCGCGGCGGCCATGGAGAAGGCGATGACCCCGGGAGAGGCGCAGAAGAAGCTGGATTTCCTGGTGGGCACCTTCGACGTGAAGATCCGAACCTGGCTCGATCCCTCCAAGCCCCCGTACGAGTCGACGGCGACGTCGGTCGCGAGCTGGGTGCTCGGCAACCGCTACGTGCAACAGATGCTGGCGGGATACATCGGGGGCGCGCCCTGGAGCGGAATCGGCTATGCGGGCTACGACAACGTTGCGAAGAAGTACGTTGCAACTTACATGGACACCGGTAGCACCGGCATGGAGTGGTACACGGGGACGATGGATGCTTCCGGCAGGCTCGCGAAGATGACCGCGACGATCGCCGACGAGGTCACGGGCCAACCGAGAAAGCTCGAGATGAGGCTCAGCATCGCCGCTAGCGGCGATCACATAACGGAGCTCTGGGAGGCGGATCTGACCGGAAAGATGGCCAAGATCATGGAGCTCCAGTACACGCGCAAGAAGTCGTAAAGCCCGAACAAGGAGGATTGTCGTGATGCGAAACCCAATTCGAACCTCTCTTCTCGCCAGGGTCCTTCTTGGCGCTGTCGCTGTGCTCGTGTACGCGGCTCCCAGTTCGGCCGTTTTCGGCGTCCGGCGGAGAACTGCGGTCGTGGCGTATTCCGCGGGAGCCGAAAAGAGCGCCGCGGCGTCGCAACAGTCGGCGGCAGCGCAACAGTCGGCGGCAGCCCAGACCGCGGCGGCGCAATCCGCAGCGGCTTCGGCGCAGGCTTCCGCGGCCGCGGCTCAGGCGGCGGCGAAGTCGGCGGCGCCCGCGCAGGCGGCCCCTGCCCAGAAGACGCCGCAGCAACAGCTCCAGGAGCTGGAATCTCTCTACAAGCAGGGCTTGATCACCGAGAGCGACTACAACGCGGCGAAGGCCAAGATCCTCGCCCAGATTACACAGTGAGGGAGAGGGGCAGGTCCCCTTCCCCCCACGAAGAAAGCGAACCCATGCGAACACCCGTTGATCTCCACAGGTTTCTGAATCGCGCCTTTGCGGCGATCGCTCTCGGCGCAGCCGCAGTTCTCCTACCGGTGGCGGCTATGGCTGCGACCCCGGCCCCAAAGCAACAGGCTCAGCTCATGTTCGTCCAGGTCGGCGAAGACCTCAAGGTGGACGATGCCGCGAAAACGCTCCGCCTGGTCAAAGTGGGTCAACAGACCCTGTACTTTTCGGATCGGCCGGTCCGACTCGCCGGGCATATGAAGATGTCCGACTACCTCCAGGAGTGGACGGCAAAGGCCGGCAAGGACAATTTTGCCGCCGACCCGCCGAATGCCGTGCTCTCCGTTTATGAGCCGGGACAGGACGACAGCACGCTCGTCGTCGTGGAGATCACCAACCCCCGCATGGACGGTGCCGATCTCGTCTACAACTACAAGCTCATCAAGGGCAAGCTTCCCGCGAGCGGCGGACAGTCGGCGCTGTTCATCGACTGGATCGGGGCCGGCGGCGGCGCCGGGGCCGGCTTCCACGGCGTGGGGGTCGGAGGTCGCGGTGCCGGCGTCCGGTAGCTCGTAGCGCGGATGAGATCGATCGAACGCCGGATCCTTCAGCACGACATCGAAAACACGTACGACGCGTGTTGGAAAAGACACTTAGCGACAGGCCGTAGTCTGTCCTTCCGGCAAGGAGGCTCTCGTATGCAGCCCAAGGGAATCCGCATCGCCCTGCTTCCCCTCGCTCTGGCGGCCGCGCTCCCGGCTCTCGCGCAGCAGGCCGCCCCGCCGGGCTCGCCGGGGGCGACGACCTCGATCGACGGCAAGCAGCTTCCGCCGCCGGACCCGCCGTTCGGCGGCGTCATCAAGGACAACGCCGCTGCAGTCCAAACCCTGGTGGGCGCCGCGCGTCGTGCCGCCCAAGGGCGCGCCCAACGTGCTGCTCATCATGACCGACGACGTCGGCTACGGCGTTCCGAGCACCTTCGGCGGCGTCATCCCGACGCCGGCCCTCGACCGGATCGCGAAGGCCGGCCTGCGCTACACGCAGCTTCAACTCGACGGCGCTCTGCTCGCCGACGCGGGCGGCGCTGATCACCGGCCGCAACCATCACTCGGCCGGCTTCGGCGTGATCTCCGAGCAGTCCACCGGCTTTCCCGGCTACAACAGCATCATCGACCGAGGACAAGGCGACGATCGGCCGGATCCTGAAGGACAACGGCTACGCCACGTCGTGGTTCGGCAAGGACCACAACGTGCCGGCCTTCGCAGGCGAGCCAGGCCGGACCGTTCGACCAGTGGCCGATCGGCATGGGCTTCGACTACTTCTACGGATTCGTCGGCGGCGACACGAGCCAGTGGCAGCCGAACCTCTTCCGCAACACGACCGCAGATCTACCCCTACGTCGGCAAGCCGGGCTGGAACCTGACCACGGCCGATGGCCGACGACGCCATCGACTGGCTGAACCAGCTCAACGCAGATCGACCCGAAGCAAGCCGTTCTTCTGCTACTACGTCCCGGGCGGCACCCACGCGCCGCACCACCCGACGCCCGAATGGATCAAGAAGATCAGCGACATGCATCTGTTCGACAAGGGCTGGAACGAGCTGCGCGACACAGATCTTCGCCAACCAGAAGCGGCTTGGCGTGATCCCGCAGGACGCCAAGCTGACGCCGTGGCCGAACGATCTCCTGAAGCGACTGGGACCAACTGCACGCCGACGAGAAGAAGATGTTCCTCCGGCAGGTCGACGTCTACGCCGCCTACGTGGCCTACACCGACCACGAGATCGGCCGGGTGATCCAGGCCGTCGAGGACATGGGCAAGCTCGACAACACGCTGATCATCTACATCAACGGCGACAACGGCACGAGCTCCGAGGGCACGCTGATCGGCACGCCGAACGAAGTCGCCATGTTCAACGGCGTCGAAGTCCCGGTCGAGGACCAGCTCAAGTACTTCTACGACGCCTGGGGCTCGGACCAGACCTACAACCACATGGCCGTCGCCTGGGCGTGGGCCTTCGACACGCCGTTCAACTGGACCAAGCAGATCGCCTCGCACTTTGGCGGCATCCGGCAGGGCATGGCGATCTCCTGGCCGGGGCACATCAAGGATGCGGGCGGCATCCGCCACCAATTCCACCACGTCATCGACGTCGTGCCGACCATCCTCGAGGCATCCGGCATCCGGCAGCCCGAGTCCGTCGACGGCATCAAGCAAAGCCCGATCGAAGGCGTGAGTTTTGCGTACACCTTCGACAAGGCCAACGCCGACGCCCCGTCCCGCCACAAGACGCAGTACTTCGAGATGATCGGCGATCACGCCATCTACCACGAGGGCTGGATCGCCTCGACGAAAGTGATCCGGCCACCCTGGGTGATTTCCGGCCCGGCAAACCCGGACCCCCTCAATGGAATGTCGTGGGAGCTCTACGACGTGACCAAGGACTGGACCCAGGCCGACGACGTGGCGGCGAAGTACCCGGAGAAACTCAAGGAGTTGCAGGGGGTCTTCCTGACGGAGGCGAAGAGATACCAGGTCCTTCCGCTCGACGCCTCGGTGGCCACGCGCCTGGTCGCACCGCGCCCCAACATCACGGCAGGCCGGACGGAGTTCGTCTACACAAGGCCGATGGTGGGCCTGCCGCAGGGTGACTCGCCGTTGCTCCTCGACTGCTCCTACACGATCACGGCCGACATCGACATTCCCCAGGGCGGTGCGGAGGGAATGCTCCTGACCTCGGGGGGCCGTTTTGGCGGCTACGGCTTTTACCTGCTGAAGGGCAAGCCGGTGTTCCTGTGGAACATGGTCGATCTGAGGCGCGTCCGTTGGGACGGCCCGGACGCGCTCACGCCCGGCCGGCACTCGGTGTCCTTCGATTTCAAGTACGACGGCCTCGGACTGGGGACGCTCGCGTTCAACAACATGAGCGGCATCGGCCAGGGCGGGACGGGAGTGCTCAGCGTCGACGGCAAGGCGGTCGCCACCCAGAAGATGGAGCACACCCTCCCTTTGATCCTCCAATGGGACGAGAGCTTCGATATCGGCTCCGACACCGGCACACCCGTCGACGACCAGGACTACCAGGTTCCGTTCACGTTCACGGGCAAGCTCAACACGCTGACGCTGAAGTTGGACAGACCGCAGCTTTCGCCGGAAGACATCAAGAGGCTCGAAGCCGCGATGCGCAACAACAAGGCGAGCGAATAGGACGGTTTCGTCGCGATGGTCCCTGGCGGCTCGCCTCCGGGCGAGCCGCCCTCGTTTTGGGCGTCCGTCCAGCAGGGGCCGCTGCCCGTGCCAGCAGGAAGATTTGCCGAAGCTGATGCCCTTGCATCAAGCGCCCGGCCCTCCGGACCCTTACGCTCTAGGCCATGGAGATCATCTTTCCAGGACGCATGCGCGTCGACGCGATCCACGAGGGCTTCCGGATCCGCACGGACCAGCCGGTGGACCAGGGGGGTGAGGGGAGTGCCGCGTCGCCCTTCGATCTCTTCCTCGCCTCGGTCGGGACGTGCGCGGGCTATTACGCGCTGAGATTCTGTCAGCAGCGCAACCTCGATACGGACGGCCTGGGCCTCTCGGTCGACTTCGAGCGAGACGCCTCGGCCAAACGTGTCGCCGTCGTTCGGATCCACGTCACGCTTGCGCCGGGCTTCCCCGAACATTACCGGGCGGCCCTCCTGCGTGCCGTCGATCAATGCACGGTCAAGCGCCATCTCGAGCAGCCGCCACGCTTCGAGGTCACCATGGCACCGGCGCTCGTGGAGGCTGCCGTGTCTGAGGGGTGAGTCGCATGTCTCCAGAAGTGCAGGCCGAGTTTGGCATCCGGAAGGTCTTGAGGCGGAGTTTCGAGGAGACGCTCTCGCGAATTCCGGAAGCGCTGGCTTCCGAGGGATTCGGGATCTTGACGGAGATCGACGTGCGCGACACGCTGAAGAAAAAACTCGGCGTCGAGTTCCGGCGCTACAAGATCCTCGGGGCGTGCAATCCGCCTCTCGCGCACCGGGCCCTCGAGGCCGAGCTCGAGGTGGGGCTGATGTTGCCGTGCAACGTCATCGTCTACGACAGGCTGGATGGGCGCACCGTCGTGAGCGCCATCGACCCGATGCAGACCGTCGCCGCACGCGGAACGCCCGCTCTGGCCAGCGTGGCCACGGCCGTTCGAGAAAAGCTGCTCCGGGCCCTGGACCGCCTGGAATAGCTCCCGGGCCGGTCAACGGGCGTCATCGCCTACCTGTTTAGGCAGATGTGGGCGAAGATCAAACCCACCAGGGCCGTCGCGATCCAGAAGTGAATGGCGCGGAGGCTCCGACGTCCGGTGAGCTGCGGTCGTCTCAACGTCTGGCCGACCGTCGCCTGGAGGAACAGCAACCCGAGAGCTCCGGTCGCCAGCCACAGTCCCGTCATGTTGGCGTGGCGCGCGGCCGGCGTGAGCATGGAGGCGTATCCGTGAGCCAGAGCGAGGCCCATGGCGAGCAGCCCTGCGAGGTAATGCGGACGCAGTCGGCCGAGGTAGGGCGGTTGAGTCGATGCGCGCCCGGCCGGACGAAGCACGTAGGGAAGCAACAGTCCGACGCCGAGCACCACCGCGCCACTCCAGCCACCGAGGCGGGTCACCAGCTCCGCGGGGGATCCTTGCAATGCCGCCTTTCCGCCCGCCTTACGCCGACCGCCGGGATGAGCGCCGGGTAAGCGAGCTCGACGGTGGAAGTCTGGAGTCTCTACTCGGGTGCAGAGTCAATGGACTTTTCGAAGGGGCGGGAGCTCGGAGAGGGCCGGTGGTCTACTGGGACTTCGGCGGGGGGCTGTCGGGGCGCTTTGGGGCCGGACAGGTGGGCGTGTCCGTGCCCTCGATCTGGTCGAGCACGGCGGAGAGCTGCCTCTTCATCGATTTGAGCAGACGCAGCCTTCCCTCGATGCTTTGCAGGCGCTCCCGGGCGAGCGCGGCAATTTTTCTCAGCTCTGCGGAGCGCCCAAGCGTCGCCCGCGGCAGGTTTGGGAAGGACCGATGCAGCTCCACGAGCTGGCGGATCTCCTTCAGCGCAAAGCCCATCTCCTGCGAATCCCGGATGAATCGGACTTTGTCGAGGTCGCCTTCGGAGTAACGGCGATACCCGGAGGGCGTCCTGTCCGGTTCCGGCAGAAGGCGCTCCCGCTCGTAGAAGCGGATGGTCTGGACGTTGACGCCGGCCCGCTTCGCGAGCACTCCGATCTGCATGGCCCGGGATTATCAACCTTATGGGCGGCTACGTAACGCCGCGACTGCGGTCTAGCCGGCGATAGCCGGGAGCTCCCTGGAGGTGATCTCGTACTTGAAGTTGTCGGGATCCAAGGGGTCGAGCCGGCCCTCGGCGGTTTCCCCCTGCGGGTACATGAAGAAGCCGAGCGGCGCGCCCTTCGACCCGGGTAGCTCGACGTCGTGCCCGAAGTTGTACGCCATCCAGTTCATCTCCCACGACCCGAACAGCCGCACGCGGGCCTTCTTGACCATTTCGTCGTCCAGCGGCCGATTCCCGGGCGGCTCCTCGAGCACGACCTTGCGCACGTCGGCGGGATCCGCCGGGACCCAGCCATAGCCGCCGATGTAGACCTCGGCGCGGCAGTGCTGGGCCTTCGTGACGATCTCCGACGCGGTCCCGAGACTCTTGTATCCGAGGTCCGATCTGGCGATGCGCAGTCCGTACACGTCACGCGCCGGAAGCCCCGCCGCGCGCGCGAGACCGACGAAGAGGGCGTTCAGATCCGCGCACTTGCCGCCCAGATCCCGTGTCTCCAGCATGAACCGGATGTCGCCCACACCGCAGCCGCGCGTCTTCGGATTTCGAAACGTGTTGTCGACGATCCAATCGTAGATGGCGCGCGCCTTCGCGAGGTCGGTCGTTGCCCCGCGCGTGCACGCGGTCGCCTGTTCCCTGACGAGGCCGTCGGTAAGAACGAGCTTCGTCGGCTGCAGGTAGTACTCCAGCTCCGCGCCATCGGCTTTGGGGGCCTTGCCCGGCTCGGAAAGATCCACCGAGTAGTTCTTCGTCGTCACCCGGCTTGTCAGCATGAGGATAGGTTTCACACCCTCGGGGAACTTCGCGGTGACGATGCCGAGTCCGTCCGCCTTGTGCTCGACGAGATCCACCGTGCCGCCCTCCGCGTGGAAGTCGTTGGCGAGCGTCCTTTGGAACGGGGTGTCGCGGATGAGGGCCGCCGGCAACCAAAGCAACGTCGTTCCGGCAGGCTTCAGGACCTCGACGCGCGACGTCACCTCGAACGTCCGCCAGCCGCCCGTACCGGGCAACCCGCTCAACGCCAGGACGCGCGCGGTCTTCGGAAGGATGAGGCTCGCCGAGGCCACGCCGGCGGAACGCAAGAAGGTGCGTCGATTCATGGTCACTCCTCGCCGAGAATGTTCGGTTCGACCCTCGGACCCGGCAAAGGTTATGACCGAATCGGCCCGTCTGCAAGGTCCGGCAACTTCCGGGCTGCACAGTCCGTATATTCAGGGTCCGCGAAGCATCCAGAGAATGAGGAGAAACCGTTGAAGTCTTCACGCGCCCGCCTCCTCGGGTTTGCGCTGACGGTCGTATCGGCATCGTCGCGATTGCCCGCGCAAACCATTTCGATCGAGGAGTACGAGCCCAAGTCCACGCTCGTCGTGCCGGAGCACAAGCCGATGCGGGCGAAATACCCGTTCATCGACGTTCACAACCACCAGGACCGGGACATGTCGGCCGCGGACGCTGCGCTGCTGGTCGCGGACATGGACCGGATCAACCTCCGGGTGATGGTCAACTTGAGCGGATCGCAGGGCGCGGAGTTCGAGAAGGGCTATCGCAACCTTGCGGGCCGATATCCGGGCCGCTTCATCGTCTTTGCGAACCTCAACTACAAGGGGATCGAAACGCCCGGCTGGGGAGCGCAGGCTGCGGCGCAGCTGGCGGAAGACGTGCGGCACGGCGCGCACGGCCTGAAGATCTTCAAGGACCTCGGCCTCTCGGTGACCGACGCGAGCGGGAGACGCGTACCCGTCGACGACCCGCGCCTGGATCCCGTGTGGGACAAGTGCGCCGAGCTCGGGATACCGGTGCTCATCCACTCCGGGGAGCCGCGCTCGTTCTTCGAGCCGCAGGACAAGTACAACGAGCGCTGGCTGGAGTTGAAGCAGTTCCCCGGACGCGCGCGGCCGCCCGAGAAGTACCCCTCCTGGGAGCAGATCCTCGGGGAGCAGCACCGGATGTTCGCCCGGCACCCGAAGACGCGGTTCATCGACGCGCACCTGGGCTGGCTCGGTGGGGATCTCGCGCGCCTCGGAAAGCTGTTCGACCAGATGCCGAACGTCTACACGGAGATCGGGGCGGTGCTCGCGGAGCTCGGCCGCCAGCCCCGCTTTGCGCATGACTGGTTCGTGAAATACCAGGACCGGGTCATGTTCGGCAAGGACTCGTGGGCGGCCGACGAATACCCGGTCTACTTCCGGGTGCTCGAGACCGACGACGAGTACTTCGACTACTACCGAAAGCGCCACGCCTTCTGGAAGATGTACGGGCTCAACTTGCCCGACGAGGTCCTCCGGAAGGTCTACTACAAGAACGCGCTGCGTGTGATCCCGGGCATCGACGCTTCGGCATTCCCTCCCTGAAGCCGGCCTGGTCCGATGTGGCGGTAGACGGCCGCTCAGGCGCAGTGAACGAGCCGCGGGGGCCGACCGAGCTCGAGCGTGAAAGTTCCGAGAAACTCGCCGTCATCCAGGCGGGTGACGGTCAGCGTCATCACGCCCGCCACGACCGTGCCCGAATAGCTCGCGGGTCGTTTCGCCGGGAGCCAGTTCTCCGGGATGACCGGGGGAGTCGCCCACCAGCTGCCGAGAAGATCGAAGCGGCCGGACGAGTCGGTCAC
Source organism: uncultured Acidobacteriota bacterium (assembly GCA_963811425.1). Classification (GTDB taxonomy): domain Bacteria; phylum Acidobacteriota; class Thermoanaerobaculia; order UBA5066; family Gp7-AA6; genus DAHUXD01. Next base: position 189,761 of record CAWERV010000018.1, on the reverse strand, counting down.
GAAGGGAACTTCAATGATGCCGCCGGCGCATCCGAATTCGAGCGAGGCATCGTGAGTTTCGATCGTGAGCCCGACATCGTTGCCACCCCAGCGTCCGCCGAGTGGCACGGTGCTCGCGCGCGGGGCTACGAGGTGCGGCGCAGAACGTCGAGGTTTCGGTCCGACCGCTGCCTCGGCACCCAAGGCCCCCTGGGTTGCGGCAGGCGCCGGTTCGGTCGGCATGCGGTCGGAGCAGGCGAGCGTGGAGAGGAGTACCAAACCGCCGATGTGCAAGGAGAACCTGAGTTGTGTCACGGCAGCGTCCGCCTTCCTCGAGTTGGTCGCGGAGGAAAGCGACCCGGCCGATTATATGACTCTGACTCCCGGCCGGACCGCAGTGTCAGCGAACAACCCCCTGCGGGGACCTGTACGCCGCGTGGAGACGACTAGAAGTTGACGGCGTGCGCAGAACCGGCCGCTGACGGCGAAGCGGTTGCGCAGGTGGCGTGGAGGTTGACCATCTCGACGAAGAGGGCAAGCCGCTCGAGAAAGCCCTCGACGATCTTTGGCCCGTCGCTCGCCCGGCACGTGAAGGAGACGAGGCCCTTGCTCGATTCCAGGCGGAAACGCTTGAAGGCTTCGGAATCCTTTGCGACCTCTTCATAGGACTCGAGCCAGCGCTCGTCCACGGTCCCGGCGAGGCTCACGACGTGCCGCTGGAAGAGCGGTCCGAGGACTTCCTGCCGCATTGCATTGCGATCGACCGTGACGTTGTACATCTTCGATGCCTCTCGACCCTTCCAGAGAGCAAGGATGGAGCCAAGCGACGCAACGCCTTTGAAACCTTGTACTTCGGTCGGCGGGGGGGTCCTGGGGTGACGAGAATCGTCCATCGCGAGTACGCCGGGTGCCACTGGTGGACAGCTGCTCTTCGCGGCTGACCTCGGACCTACGATTGCCCGTAAATGTTTGGCTCCCCGTCTGAAATCGATTGATTGGTTTGCACGTTTTGCAAAGACTGTGAGGATGGCGGTCGGCAGCGTGATCGTGGACGAGACGGCCAAGACATTCGTCTACTTCTCGGATCTTCTTTCGCGCTCGGTCGCGGACGCTCGAGGAGCCCCGATCGGCCGGCTCTGGGACCTTTCGATCCGTCTGCCCGAGCCGTTCCCGCCCATCTCGCAGGTCTTCATTCGGCCTCCCGGCCGCGCGGATCTGCTCCTCGTCGCGGAGGGAACCCAGGTGCGGTCCTGGACGCAGAATCCGATCCCGTTGACCGTCAACGTACCGGACCTGCGGCCGCGGCGCCGGCGCGAGAACACCGAGATCCTCCTGCGCGAGGCGCTCTTCGACAAACAGGTGGTCGACATCTCCGGCGCGAAGGTCGAGCGGGTGAACGACCTGCACTTCCTGATCGCCCGCGGCGGCGAGCTGGTCCTCGCACACATCGACGTGGGCTTTCGCGGTCTCGTGCGGCGGCTCGGCTGGGAGCGCGGAATCGAGGCGTTGGTCCGTCTGATGAGACCGGGCGCGCGCTACCTGAAAGCGGAGGACGGCCTGATCGGCTGGAAATACGTGGTGCCGACGCTCGCCGATCCAGCGGGATTGCGGCTCGCCTTCTCCCAGAAGTCGATCGGCCAGCTCCACCCGGCCGACCTCGCGGAGATCCTCGAGGACCTTCCGGCGGACTCGCGCCGCTCGATGTTCGAGGCGCTCGAGATCCCGACGGCCGCGCGGGTGCTCTCGGAATTCGAGGATCCCAGGATCCCGGAGGAGCTGCTGACCGAACAGAACGACCCCGAGAAGGCGGCGGACGTGCTGGAGACGATGCCGCCCGATGCCGCCGCAGACGTGCTCAGCGAGCTGCCGGAGAGAGAGGCGCGGAACCTGATCGACCGAATGCAGCCGGAGGAGGCGCGGGCGGTCACGTCACTCATGGGCCACGAGGAGGACACGGCCGGCGGCCTGATGACCACAGACCTCGTCACCTTCTCGGGGACGATGACGGTCGCGGATGCGTTCCAGCGCCTGCGGGAGATCGCGCCGGAGGTCGAGTTCCTCTACCAGTTCTACGTCGTCGACGATCATCGGCGGCTCGTCGGCGTGATCAACATGCGCCGGCTCTTTCTCGGCAGGGAAGCCGACCTCCTCCAGGACCACATGACGCCCTGGACCATCAGCGTCCATCCCGAGGACCCCGCCTCCCACGTGGCAGCCGTCATCGAGAAGTACAACCAGGCCGCGGTTCCCGTGGTGGACGCCGAGGGCGTCCTCGTCGGGATGATCACGGTGGACGACGTTCTGACCGAAGTCCTTCCGATGGCATGGAAGAAAAAGCTGCGACTCTGAGCCCGGGCTCCGGGCCGTCGGACCGGTCGATTCGCTGGAGGCAGGTCGTCCTGTTTCTGGGCGTGATCGGGCCCGGCATCATCACGGCCAACGTCGACAACGACGCCGGCGGCATCACGACCTACTCGCTGGCCGGAGCGCACTTCGGCACGCGGCTCCTCTGGACGCTCATCCCCATCACGATCGCGCTCATCGTCGTGCAGGAGATGGCGGCCCGCATGGGCGCGGTGACGGGCAAGGGCCTCGCCGACCTCATCCGCGAGAACTTCGGCGTGAAGCTGACCTTCTACCTGATGCTGGCCTTGCTCGCCTCCAACTACGGCAACACGGTCTCGGAGTTCGCGGGCGTGGCAGCGAGCATGGAGCTCTTCGGCGTTCCGAAATGGATCTCGGTACCGCTGGTGGCGGTGGCAATCTGGCTGCTCGTCGTGCGCGGGACGTATCGCCTCGTCGAGCGGGTCTTTCTCGTCGCCTGCGTCTTCTACTTCGTCTACCCGGTCTCGGCGTTCCTCGCGCACCCCGACTGGAAGACGGTGCTCCACGACACGGTCATTCCTTCGCGGATCTCCTTCGACTCGGGGTACGTCGCCATGCTGGTGGGACTCGTCGGCACCACGATCGCCCCCTGGATGCAGTTCTACCTGCAGTCGAGCATGGTGGAAAAGGGGATCCGCAAGGACCGCTACTGGATGAGCCGCTGGGACGTCATCGTCGGCTGCATCGTGACGGACGTCGTGGCGTTCTTCATCATCGTGGCCTGCGCGGCGACGCTCTTCGCCCATGGGATCGCGATCGAAAGCGCCGCCGACGCGGCCCGCTCGCTCGAGCCCCTGGCCGGGCGGTACGCCTCGGCCCTGTTCGCCTTCGGGTTGTTGAACGCCTCGGTATTCTCGGCGGCGATCCTTCCGCTCTCGACCGTGTACTACGTCTGCGAGGCCTTCGGCTGGGAGACCGGTGTGGACAAGACGTTCGGAGAGGCGCGCGGTTTCTACTCGATGTACACGGCGATGATCGTGCTGGGCTCCGCGGTCGTCCTGTGGCCCGGCTTCCCTCTCATCCGGGTGATGTTCCTCTCCCAGGTCGCCAATGGCGTCGCACTGCCGCTCGTGCTGATCTTCATGCTGCTCCTCGTCAACCGCACGGAGCTCATGGGCGATCAGGTCAACGGGCGCGCCTTCAACGCGGTCGCCTGGGTCACGACCGTCGCCATGATCGCCCTGACGCTGCTGCTCGTCGCGAACGGATTCGGGATGAAGCTCGGGGCCTAGCCGTTAGGGTTTAATGATGATCCCGCCGTCCGCGCCATGCTCGCCGAGGGCTTGCACGTACTGATATCGCAGCGTCCGATCGGGATGCTCGTCAAAGAACCTCTTCAGTCTCGGATTGATGTCGTACGAGAAACAGACGCCGTCTTTGCAGGTCATTGCCTGGTCCTGCGCCGCGGTACCCCCGATGAACGGGGGCTCACCGTCGGCCTCCGGAGGGAAGGGGAGCTTGAAGGTGACGGATAACTTCCGGCCGTCGTTCGATCTCCAATACACGACGTCGTTCGCCTTCATCGAGATGGTGACCTCGGCGTCGCTCAAGTCCTTTTCGGTGGGACCCACCACGACCTTTCTCACGCCGTTGGAACAGCATCCGAGGGCCGATCCGAAAAGAACGCAGAGAACGAGGGGAGTTCGAGCGCGCGGCATTCCCATGGTCTCCTCCTTCAAGAGCCGGCCGCGGAGCGCGGCGCGGCGATGATCGAGCGGTACTCGGGATTCTCGCGGAACCGATGGAACTCTGGTTGCCACGCGATGATGGCGCGGCATGCACCGGCGGCGACGGCCTTACGCAGCCAGGCTAGGGCCTCGGGGTCTCGACCGGACAGGGCAGCGACGGTCGCGGCGTTCACGAGCACGCTGCTGTCCTGTCCTTTGATGGAGACGGCCTGACGAATTGGCTCTTCGGCCTCGGCGGTGTGGCCGGTCTGGGCGAGGCCGGTCGCGAGGAAGGCGAGGGCGTCGGGGTTCTTTGGATTGATCCGGAGCTGCTCGCGCGCCAGGGCGATCGAACGCGAGTATGCCTCGGTCGCTTTGGCCGGAGAGCCAGCGGCTCGATACGCATCGCCCAGGTTTTCCTGGATCCGGTACTCGCTCGGCGTCACGGCGGCCGCGCTTTCGAGCGTTGCCACGGCCTCGGTCGGGTGGTTGGTCCAGAGTTGCGCCATGCCGAGGTTGGACAGGATGTCGGGGTCCCGAGGTTGCATTGCGTCCGCCTTGCGCAGCGTCTCGAGCGCGGCCGGAAACTGGCAGGCGAGGACGAGGACGCCTCCGAGATTGGCCCAGGCTCTGGGGCTGTCCGGGGCGACGCCGGCCGCCTTCCGAAACATGTCGGCCGATTTGTCCCAAAGGTTGCGGCCGGCGTAGAGAAATCCGAGGGAGTTGTACGTCGCAAAGGACGGCCGAAGGGCGATCGCCCGCTTCAAGGACTCCTCAGCGCCAGCAGTGTCTCCGGCGGCCTCAGAGGCCAGGCCGAGCGCCGTGAGCGCCTCGATCTTGTCCGGGTTCGCAGCAAGGACCCGCCGGAGCGTCTCGGTTGCTTCTTTGGCGTGCCCAGTCGCCGTGAGGGTTTGCCCGAAGAGAATGTCGACCTCCGGCAGCGCGGGATCGAGCGCGCGGGCTGTATCGGCGGCCGCGAGCGCCCGCTCGGCCCACGGACCCTCGCTCGTCAGATCGAACATCGCCAGGCTGGCGCGCCCCAGCGCCGCCTGCACGAGAGCGCAGCGGGGTTTCTCCTGGGCGAGTTCGGTGAGAATCCGCACGGCGCGCTCGACGCTGTCCTTCTTGTCGTAGCGCTGCAAGAGCCCGATGGCCTCCAGGTACTTCTCCTGGTCGGCCACCGAATCGAGCCCGGAGGGTGTGGGCGTGCGCCGGGCGGCCCGAGGCAGGCTCAGGTCCCGGACGACACCCTCGGCCACGCGGTCCTGCAGGACGAAGAGGTCCGAGCCGTCGACGGCATGGGCAGCAACCTGGGTCCCGCTGGCGTCGAGGAGTCGATAGGTAATGCGATACCGCCCGTTCTCGCTCTGCAGGCTCCCCGACAGCAGAGTGTTGGCGCCGAGCTGGCGCGCGACGCTGGAGATGCTCGCGGTCTCCTCGACGGCTCGCATCGTCGCGCGAGGTGTGACGACTTCGAGGCCGGGCACGTCGCCGAGGCGCGCGCTGACGTAGTCCACGAAGGCCAGCCCCATCAGTTCTCCTTTGGCGGTGCTCGTCAAATCGCGGAAGGGAAGAACCGCGAGCTGGCGCATCCCGGAGGACGGCGGAGGCGAGGGCTCGGCTTTCGCGCGCAGGATGAAGTAGCCGGCCGCCGCCAGCGCCGCTCCCGCGGCCACGGCTGCCGTGAGGCGCCAGCGCGCTCCGACGGAGTAGTGGCCGGCAGGCGCTCGCGCGCCCGACATCTCGGCGAGGCCCGCCTCGATCTCGAGCCTCGCGTCGCCGGCATCACGAAGGCGCTGGCCGGCGTCCTTCTCGAGGCAGCGGCGGAGCAGCTCCCGGACGCGCTCCGGCGTGCGCGCGGGAAGGGCTTCCCAGTCGGGCTCGCCCTGGAGAATCGCCGCGATCGCATCCGACACGGTCTCGCCGGTGAATGCGCGCTTGCCCGTGAGCATCTCGTAGAGCAGGCAGCCAAAGGACCAGATGTCCGTGCGTCGGTCCGTCTCTTTTCCACGCGCCTGCTCCGGGCTCATGTACTCGGGCGTGCCGAAGATCTCGCCCGGGCGCGATTCCTCGATCGCGACCGTCGGCGACTTCGACATGTCGCCCGAGAAGGGAAGCTCCATGGCCTTCGCGAGACCGAAGTCGAGCACCTTGACCCGGCCTTCGGGCGTGACCTTCACGTTGGCCGGCTTGAGATCCCGGTGGATCACGCCCTTCTCGTGCGCCACTTCGAGCGCTTCGGCGATCTGGTCGGCGAAGCGCAGTGCGTCGGCGACCGGCAGAGGTCCGGACGCGAGGCGGTTCGCGAGGGTCTCGCCCTCGACGAGCTCCATGACGATGTAGCGCGTCTGCCCGTCCTGCTCGGAGCCGTAGATGCCAGCGATGGTCGCGTGGTTGACCGCCGCGAGCATGCGCGCCTCACGTTCGAACCGGGCCACGCGGGCCGGGTCCCTCGCGAATTCGTCGGGGAGGACCTTGATGGCCACGTCGCGGCCGAGCTTGCGGTCGGTCGCGCGATAGACCTCGCCCATGCCGCCCGCGCCGAGCAGGCCGAGGATCTCGTACGTACCGAGCCGGGAGCCGGGCTGGAGAGTCATAGGAGCCTGGCTGATTCTATTCCCGGGTTGCGCGAAAAATGCGCACAGGTGCTCCGGGGAGCCGTAATCCGCTCCGAGCTCTCCTTCGTCAAAGCGGAGGAGGTAAAAAATCCATGACGAAGATGGCCTTTGGTTGTACGGCTGCGGCGGTAGCGATGGCGGGGACCCTTCTGTTGACGGGGTCCGCGCAGGCCGGCACGATCAAGAAGCGCGCCGAGAATCAGCAGGATCGGATTGCCCAGGGCATCCAGAGCGGCCAGCTCACGGCCCACGAGACCGTCAGACTGGAGAAGAAGGAGGCGCGCCTGAACCACGAGGTGAAGGACATGCGTCAGGACAACGGCGGCAAGCTGACGGATGCCGAGAAGGCGAAGATCAACCGCCAGCAGAACCGACTGTCGGGGGACATCTACAGGCAGAAGCACGACGGGCAGACGCAGCCCAACTGACGTCGGGCTCGAAGGGGTCGGGTCGGGAGCGGGCGCCCGCGGATGCGGGAATGCCCGCTCGCTTTTTTCGGCAGACGATCGGGGCGGTTGGTGCGAGAGGAGGGAGTCGTGCCGGCCGCTCGCATCGCGAGACGCGACCTGCGGTCGCGGCCGGCGCTTCTTTGTCGGCGGGGGCGATCCCCCGCACCCCCCCCTGAGGGTTCTCGTCCTCTCCTCTCGCACGCGCTCTGGGCGGTAACGCGACCGAGGCGGTTGGTGCGAGAGGAGGGAGTCGAACCCTCAACGGGAATTACCCCACGGGATCCTAAGTCCCGCGCGTCTGCCAGTTCCGCCACTCTCGCGGTGGAGAAAATGATACCGCCTGCGATGCGCGGTCGGATGCTCGGCGCCGGCCCGTCGGGGTAATATCCCCGCCTCATGGCCATTCTCGCGACCAAGGACGAGTCCACGACGCGGACGACGCTGGAGATCGAGGTCCCGGCGGAGGACGTGCAGAAGGCATTCGCCGCGGTCACGCGCTCGTACGCCAGGCGGGCCGCGATTCCCGGCTTTCGCAAGGGCAAGGCGCCCGAGTCCGTCATCCAGAAGCGCTTTGCCGAAGAGATCAAGGGGGACGTGCTCGAGGCCCTCCTCCCCGACGCGGTCGCCGCGGCGATCGAAGAGCGCAAGCTCTCCGTGCTCGGCCGGCCGCAAGTCGAGGACCTGAAGTGGGAGCCGCCGGGGGCCATCCGCTTCGCGGCGCGGCTCGACCTGAAGCCGGTGGTGGACCCGGGCGATTACCGGGGCGTACCCGTCGAGGACATTCCCGTCGAGCCCGCCGACGCGGAGGTTGCGGGCGTCATCGAGCGCATCCGCGAGGCGCACGCCGAGTTCCACCCGATTGAAGGCCGCCCGGCCGCGCCCGGAGATTTCGCGGTCGCCGATATCGCGGGCTCGTTCGTGGAGATCCTGGCGCCAGGCCAGAACCCGCGGACCTTCCGGGACGAGAAGGTCACGCTCGAGGTCGGGCATGCCGACTCGATGCCCGAGATCAACGACGCGCTGCGGGGCGCCGCTCCCGGCGAGACGCGGCGCTTCCGCAAGAGCTTTGCCGACGACTTTCCGAACGACGAGTTCAAGGGAAAGACGGTCGACTACGAGGTCACCCTTTCTGCCCTCAAGGAGAAGAAGCTGCCCGCCGTCGACGACGAGTTCGCGCGGGCCGTTTCAGAGGGCGACACCGTCGAAACCCTGCGCGAAAAGGTACGGACGCGTTTGCGCCACGAGAAGGAGGCCGAGCGCCGGCGCAAGTTCCGGCGGGCCATCCTCGACGCCCTTCTCGCCAAGCGGGACATTCCCGCCCCCGAGGTCCTGGTGGATTCCGAAACCACGGCGGCCCTGCGCGACTACGCCCGATACCTCGCGCAGAGCGGCGTCGACCCGAAGAACGAAGACTGGCCGAAGCTGGGCGAGGAGGCTCGTCCGAGCGCCGAGCGGAGGGTCAGGGAGTACCTCCTCCTGGATGCCATCGCGGAGCGCGAGGGCATCGAGGTTTCCGAGACCGAGCTCGAGGCCGAGTTCAAGCGCGCGGCCGCCGCCCGGGGAGCGGAGCCTTCCGCCCTGCGCGAGCAGATGGCGAAGGCGGGAGGCATCGACGCCCTGCGCGAGGAAATGCGCCTGGCCCGGGTGACCGACCTCTTGATTGCGAACGCGAAGGTGCTACCCTCGGGAATGCCGGTCGAGGTGAAGTGATTTCCATGGACGACGACTACGAGGGGGGCGGCATGGTCCTGGTTCCGATGGTCATCGAGCAGACGAGTCGGGGAGAGCGCGCGTACGACATCTACTCCCGGCTCCTGAAGGACAACATCATCTTCATCGGCCAGCCGATCGACGACACGATCGCCAATCTGATCATCGCCCAGATGCTGTTCCTCGAGTCCGAGAATGCGGAGAAGGACATCGCCTTCTACATCAACTCGCCGGGGGGCTCGATCACGGCCGGCCTCGCGATCTACGACACGATGCAGTACGTCAAGAACGACGTGACGACGATCTGCGTGGGGCAGGCGGCATCCATGGCGGCGGTGCTGATGGCGGCCGGGGCGCCCGGCAAGCGCTACTCGCTGCCGAATGCGCGGTTCCTCATCCACCAGCCGCTCGCGTACGGCATGCAGGGACAGGCGACCGACATCGAGATTCATGCGCGCGACCTCGTTCGCCTCAAGGAGCGCCTGAACCAGATCATGGCGCAGCACACCGGTCAGCCTCTCGAGAAGATCGCCCGGGACACCGATCGAGACTTCATTCTCGAGGCCGAGGACGCCAAGACCTACGGCCTCGTGGACGCCATCTACCACCGGCGCGACGACATGGCGCTCAAAGCCGCGGGATAGACCGCCGACGGCGCACCGCCAGGCGCGCCTGCCGCGGCGCCGGCGGAATCCTGCCGCCCGCCGTCCGCGTACTGCTGTTGGTGCTGGAATTCCCTGAGTCGCCGGGCGTTACCCCACAGGGGGTTATGTTAGATTCTCATGCGAACGGTTGACGGGGAGGGACAGGCGACCCTAGAATTCGCTTATCCCTCCGGAGGCTGAATGTCGAAGAAAACCGGGAACGGCGATGTCCTGCGCTGCTCCTTCTGCAACAAGAGCCAGCGGGACGTCAAGAAGCTCATCGCCGGGCCCACGGTCTACATCTGCGACGAGTGCGTCGACATCTGCCTCGACATCATCGCCGAGGACCGGGTCCTCGAAACCCAGGCCCCCGAGACCAAGCTCCCCAAGCCCAAGGAGATCAAGGATTTTCTCGACGGCTACGTCATCGGCCAGGACCAGGCGAAGAAAAAGCTCGCGGTGGCCGTCTACAACCACTACAAGCGGATCGACTACCTGGAGAAGAACCGCAAGCTCGACGTCGAGCTCCAGAAGTCCAACATCCTCCTGATCGGCCCGACGGGCACGGGCAAGACCCTGCTGGCCCAGACCCTGGCCAAGCTGCTGTCGGTGCCGTTCACGATCGTGGATGCCACGACGCTGACCGAGGCCGGGTACGTCGGCGAGGACGTGGAAAACATCATCCTCAAGCTGTACCAGGCCGCGGGCAACGACAAGGAAAAGACCGAGCGCGGCATCGTCTACATCGACGAGGTCGACAAGATCGCCCGCAAGGGCGAGAACCCGTCGATCACCCGCGACGTCTCGGGCGAGGGCGTCCAGCAGGCGCTCCTGAAGATCCTCGAGGGTACCGTGGCCAACGTCCCGCCCCAGGGCGGCCGCAAGCATCCCCACCAGGAGTTCATCCAGATCGACACGACGAACATCCTCTTCCTCTGCGGCGGCGCGTTCGTCGGGCTCGAGGAGATCATCAACCGGCGGATGACCGAGAAGACGATGGGCTTCGGGGCGAAGATCGCCACGAAGAAGGAGAAGCGTTCGAGCGTCCTGCTCGAGAAGGTCCACCCCGAGGACCTCATCAAGTTCGGAATGATCCCCGAGTTCGTGGGACGCCTGCCGGTGGTGGCCACGCTTTCCGAGCTCGATCAGGCGGCGCTCGTCGAGATCCTGCGCGAGCCCAAGAACTCCCTCGTCAAGCAGTACCAGACGATGCTGGAGTTCGAGAACGTCCAGCTGCGGTTCACCGACGACGCGATCGAGGCGATCGCCGAGGAGGCGCTGGCCCGCAACGTGGGCGCCCGGGGACTCAAGATCATCATCGAAGACCTGATGCTCGACGTGATGTACCAGATCCCCTCGGATGACGACATCGAGGAGTGCGTCATCACGCGGGACGTCGTCAAGCACCACACGAACCCGATCACGATCCTTCGCAAGGCGGGGTAAAGCCGAATTCAGAATTTCGCAATTCGGAATTCGGATTCACCCATGGCCGAAATCAGATGAAAAACGACAGCGTCGGACGCGCCCTGGAAAGCCTTCCCCTCGTCCCCCTGCGGGACATGGTGGTGTTTCCCCACATGATGCAGCCCTTCGTGGTGGGCCGCGAGTCGTCGATCCGCGCCCTCGAGGCCGCGCTGGCGACTCCGATCAAGCGGCTCTTCCTGGCCGCGCAGAAGGATCCCTCGCTCGACGAGCCCAAGCCCGAGGACATCTACGAGGTCGGCGTCGTCGCGACGGTGGCCCAGTCCCTGAAGCTGCCCAACGGGCACATCAAGGTCATGGTCGAGGGCGTACGCCGCGGGCGGATCATGGCGTTCGAGCGCCGCGGGGACTTCCTGACCGTGGCGGTGGACCCCCTGCCGCTGCGCCCTTCGGACGTCGAGAGCCTGCGCGACTACATGGGCAAGGTCCTGACCTTGTTCGAACAGTACGCCAAATTGTCGCACCACCTGGCCTTCGAGGGCCTCGCGGCCTCGCTCAAGATCGACGACCCCGAGCGGTTCGCCGACACGCTCTCCGCGCACCTTGCCGTGGCGACCGCCGACAAGCAGCGCCTGCTCGAGGCCGAGTCTCCCTACGAGCGCCTCCAGAAGCTCCAGGACCTGCTCGAGGTCGAGATCGACAAGGTCAACATCGACCGGCGGATCAACAACAAAGTCAAGAAGCAGATGGAGAAGGCCCAGAAGGAGTACTACCTCAACGAGAAGATCAAGGCCATCCATCAGGAGCTCGGACGCAAGGACGACCGCACGGACGAGGTCGAGGAGCTCAAGAAGAAGATCGAATCCTCCGGCATGCCGAAGGCCGTCCGCGAGAAGGCGGACCAGGAGCTGCGCCGCCTCGAGGCCATGCCGCCGGTCTCCGCCGAGGCGACGGTCTCGCGCAACTACATCGAGTGGCTCGTGGGCGTGCCCTGGAAGAAGGCCTCCCGCGAGTCCAAGGACCTCTCCCGGGCCGAGAAGATCCTGAACGACGACCACTTCGGCCTGGAGAAGGTCAAGGAGCGGATCCTGGAGTTTCTGGCGGTGCGCCAGCTCGTGCAGAAGACGAAAGGCTCCATCATCTGCTTCGTCGGGCCTCCGGGGGTCGGCAAGACCTCGCTCGCCAAGTCGATCGCGCGGTCCCTGAACCGCCAGTTCGTGCGCCTGTCGCTCGGTGGCGTGCGCGACGAGGCGGAGATCCGCGGCCATCGCCGCACCTACATCGGAGCCTTCCCGGGCCAGATCATCCAGATGATGAAGAAGGCCGGCGCCGTCAATCCGGTCTTCCTGCTCGACGAGGTCGACAAGATGTCGTCGGATTTCCGGGGCGACCCGGCCTCCGCGCTTCTCGAGGTCCTCGATCCGGAGCAGAACCACTCCTTCGTCGATCACTACCTCGACGTCGAGTACGACCTGTCGAAGGTCATGTTCATCGCCACGGCGAACATCGCCGACCCGATTCCGCCCGCCCTCAAGGACCGGATGGAGCTGATCCCCCTGTCCGGCTACACGCCGAACGAGAAGGTGTCGATCGCCCGGCAGTTCCTGGTGCCGAAGCAGCGCGAGGCCAACGGGCTCAAGGCCGAGCAGATCGAGATCGGGGACGACGCGATCCTCGCGCTGATCGAGAGCCACACCCGCGAGGCCGGCGTGCGCAACCTCGAGCGCGAGATCGGTGCCGTCAATCGGAAGGTGGCTCGCAAGATCGTCCAAAATAAGGTCGAGACTCCCGTCCGGATCACTCCGGAGAACCTGCGCGACTTTCTCGGCAAGCCCCGCTTCCGCAAGCGCCTGAAAGGGGAGGTCTCCGAAATCGGCATCGCCACCGGCCTCGCCTGGACGGAGGCGGGCGGCGAGATCCTGATGACGGAGACGAGCCTCTTGAAGGGCAAGGGAAATCTCACGATCACGGGCTCGCTCGGCGACGTGATGCAAGAGTCGGCGCGGGCGGCCGTCTCGTACGTGCGCAGCCGGGCCGAGATGTACGACGCCGATCCCAACTTCCACGAGAAATTCGACATCCACATTCACGTTCCGGAGGGCGCGATCCCGAAGGACGGCCCCTCGGCCGGCATCACCATGGCCACTTCACTCTTTTCCGCGGTCACGAAGATCCCCGTCATGAAGGATGTCGCGATGACGGGCGAGATCACCCTGCGCGGCAAGGTGCTGCCCGTGGGCGGCATCAAGGACAAGATCCTGGCCGCCTTCCGGGCCGGCATCCGGACGATCGTTCTCTCGGCCGAGAACGACAAGGACCTGGACGACCTGCCGGAGGAGATCCGCGGACAGATGGAGTTCCACCTCGTCAATACGATGGACGAGGTCATCAAGATTGCGATGGAGGGGCCTCGCCCCGCCTCCACATCGATCGAGGCGGAGCCCAAGCCCGCAGAAGGCGGCATCGTCGCGAATTGAGGGTCCCGACTTGAGATAAGGTAGGGGTTGGGAGTCAGGAGCCGGGAGCCATCCCGGCCTTTCCGGCTCCGAACTCCGAGCTCCCGACTCCCGACTTCCCCGGTAAATCACACAGCAAGAGGACAGACGCGATGGCCAGACGAAAAGGACCGAGCGATTCGGACGTCGAGACCCTCGAGGCCCCTCCCGAGGGGCTCCCCGACACGACGGGGGAAGAGGCGGCGATCGAGCACGGCGACACGCTCGACATCCGGGCGCTCCACGAGATCAAGATTCCGCAGCTCTTGAAGATCGCCAAGGACCTGGAGGTCGAGAACGCCACCGGCATGCGCAAGCAGGACCTGATCTTCAAGATCCTGCAGGCACAGACCGAGAAGAAGGGTCTGATCTTCTCGGAGGGAGTGCTCGAGTGCCTCCCCGACGGGTTCGGGTTCCTGCGGGCGCCCGAGTACAACTACCTGCCCGGCCCGGACGACATCTACGTGTCCCCTTCCCAGATCCGCAAGTTCGACCTGCGCACGGGAGACACCGTGTCGGGGCAGATCCGCCCTCCCAAGGAAGGCGAGCGGTACTTCGCCCTCATCAAGGTGGAGGCGGTCAACTTCGAGCACCCGGACGTCGCCCGCGAGAAGATCTTCTTCGACAACCTGACGCCCCTCTACCCGCAGGATCGCATCCGCCTCGAGACGAGCAACATGACCTCGCGCGTGCTCGATCTGGTCGCTCCGGTCGGCAAGGGGCAGCGCGGCCTGATCGTCGCCGCGCCGCGCACCGGCAAGACGATGGTCCTCCAGTCGCTCGCCAACTCGATCTCGACGAACCACCCGGAGATCACGCTCATCGTGCTCCTGATCGACGAGCGGCCCGAGGAAGTCACGGACATGCAGCGCTCGGTCAAGGGCGAGGTCATCTCCTCGACGTTCGACGAGCCGGCGGCGCGCCACGTCCAGGTCGCGGAGATGGTCATCGAGAAGGCCAAGCGCCTCGTCGAGCACAAGCGCGACGTGGTGATCCTGCTCGACTCGATCACCCGCCTCGCGCGCGCCTACAACGCGATCGTGCCGCCCTCGGGCAAGGTGCTTTCGGGAGGCGTGGACTCCAACGCCCTGCAGCGCCCCAAGCGCTTTTTCGGCGCGGCGCGCAACGTCGAGGAGGGAGGCTCGCTCACGATCATGGCGACCGCGCTCATCGACACGGGGTCGCGCATGGACGACGTCATCTTCGAGGAATTCAAGGGCACGGGCAACATGGAGGTCCACCTCGACCGCAAGCTCGTGGACAAGCGTGTCTTTCCGGCCATCGACATCAACAAGTCGGGCACGCGCAAGGAAGAGCTCCTCATGGACAAGCAGGAGCTCAATCGCGTGTGGGTCCTGCGGAAGGTCCTCAACCCGCTGTCGACCGTCGAGGCCATGGAGCTCTTGACCGAAAAGCTCGAGAAGACCAAGACCAACGGGGAGTTCCTGAGCCTGATGAGCCAGGGGTGACCGCGCGGCGTCGCAAGCGCGACGGCCGAGCGGTCATCCCGAGGGCCGCAGGCCCGAGGGATCCCCTTGGAGTCTGAGTGTGGCTTAGAAAGGGATCCCTCGCTTCGCTCGGGATGACACGTGTAGTTGAGGTCGGGCTGACAGGGCTTAGACCGGGATGACAGACCTCCCGCGCTGAATGAAATAACGCGATGCTTCGCATCTCCGTCGTCGATTTCCTCAACGCGCGACCCCTCACGTGGGGCCTCCTGCATGCGCCGCCGCCCGGGGTGGAGGTGTCGCGGGACGTGCCGTCCGTGTGCGCGGCAAGACTCGCGCGCGGCGAGGCCGACGTCGGGCTGATTCCCTCGATCGAGTACCAGCGAATTCCGGAGCTTGCGGTCGTGCCGGGGCTCGGGATCGCCGCCTCCTCCGAGGTCCGGTCGGTGCTGCTCGTGTCGGATGTCTCGCGCGAGCGGATCACCTCGGTCAGCCTCGATCCGGCGTCGAGGACCTCCGCGGCGCTCACGCGGATTCTGCTCAAGCGCGTCTATGGGCTCGAGCCCGAGTATCGGGATGCGGGATCCGGAATGCGGGATGGAAAGCGGGCCGATGCGCGGCTCATCATCGGCGACCCGGCACTGAAGACGCGGTTGAACGGCCAGGTCGTCCTGGACCTGGCGGCAGAGTGGCGCGCGTTCTCAGGGCATCCTTTCGTGTTCGCCTTCTGGGCCGTCCGCCCCGGCCACGCCTCGGCCGAGGTGGCGGCGATGCTGCGCCATTCGTACGAGGCCGGGATCGCACGATTCGAGGAAATGGTTCGAGAGGAAGCGACCGCGTCGGGGCTCTCGGCGGCCGTCGTCGAGGACTACCTGCGCCACGCGCTCCACTTCGAGCTCGACGCCGGAGATCTCGAGGGCCTGCGGCTCTTCTACCGCCTGGCCGCCGAGGACGGGCTCATCCCCTCCGCGCGGCCGCTGGCGTTCACGCCCTCGTCCTGAGCATCCGCTTGCCGGGGCCGCGGAGCCGGCTTATATTGGCTTCATCATACGCAGCGAGGCCGACGACCGGCTCGGGCCCGGCGACGAGCGTTACCGCGATCTCGTCGAGAACTCGAACGAGCTGATCTGGTCCGCGGACGCCCTGGGCCGCTGGACCTTCGTGAACGCGGCCGCGCGGCGCATCTATGGCTGCGCACCCGAGGAGATGATCGGCCGGCCCGTGACGGACTGGATGGTCCCCGAGGACGCGGCGCGGGATCTGAAGACGCTGGAGCGCATCCTGGAGGGGGAGCGCTACGTCCAGTACGAGACGCGGCACAAGCGGCGCGACGG
This sequence comes from uncultured Acidobacteriota bacterium, assembly GCA_963811425.1. Lineage (GTDB taxonomy): Bacteria > Acidobacteriota > Thermoanaerobaculia > UBA5066 > Gp7-AA6 > DAHUXD01. The sequence continues at coordinate 173,607 of CAWERV010000018.1, read as the reverse complement.
AAAGCTCGTGACGCTCTCGTTCAAGACCGCTGCCATCCGCGACGCGCGGGGCAACCTCGTCGGCACGACCGGGATCGCGTCCGACATCACGGGGCAGAGGGAGATCGAGGAGGCGCGGCGGGTCTCCGAGGCCCGGTTTCGCAACCTCTTCGAGCGCAACCTCGCGGGCGTATACCGGACGACGCCGGGCGGCCGGGTCATCGACTGCAACGAGTCGTTCGCACGGATGCTCGGCTATGCCTCGCGCGAGGAGGTCCGGGGGCGGCCTTGCGAGGCCCTCTATCCGGACCCGGCGCAGCCGCGCGGCGTTTCTGGCTCGGCTGCGGGAGTCGAGGGCGCTGACGAACTCCGAGGTGTGCCTGCGCCGGAAGGACGGCTCCCCCCTGTGGGTGCTCGAAAACGTCACCTTGCTCGAGGAGGGCTCGCCGCCCGAAGCGGTCATCGAGGGCACGATGATCGACATCACCGAGCGCAAGAAGGCCTCCGATGCGCTGCGGGAGAGCGAGGAGTATTTCCGCTCTCTCATCGACAACGCGCTCGATGTCATCATGATCCTCAACGCAGACGGGACGATCCGGTACGGCAGCCCCTCGATCGAGCGGCTGCTCGGCTACCGTCCCCAGGAGCTCGTCGGGGAATCCGTCTTCGAGTCGGTGCATCCGGGGGACGGCGAGGCCGTCCGCCGGATGTTCGCCGCGATGGTGCACGGCTCGGGCTCCGCCACGGCGGAGTTTCGCTTCCGACACAGGGATGGCTCGTGGCGGCACATGGAGGCGATCGGAAGTGACCTCTCGAATCACCCGAGCGTCGCGGGATTCCTGGTGCAGTCGCGCGACGTCACGGAGCGCAAGGCCGCCGACGAGAACCAGGCCCGCCTCCAGTTCGCGATCCAGGACGCTGCCAAGGAGTGGCAGCGCACGTTCGACGCCATCGAGTCTCCCGTCCTGATCCTCGACGGCACCGCTCAGATCCGGAGGCTCAACCGCGCGGCCAGGGCGCTTTCCGGAAAGACGTACCGGGAAACGATCGGGCTCGCGGTCGAGGCGCTCGGCCCGGGCGAGCCCTGGCAGAAGTCGGCGGAGCTCGCCCGGGAGATCCAGGCCGGGGGCGCGGCCACGTCGGGGCAGGCGCGCGACGCCACGACGGGGCGAAGCTGGGACGTCGCGGCGAGCCGGCTTGCAGCCGCGAGCACGGAAACCGAGCGGATCATCCTCGTCGCGCGCGAGATCACGGGCGTGGTGCGGCTGCAGGAGAGCCTGCACCGCACGCGAACGATGTCCGCGATGGGTTCGCTCGTCGCCGGAGTCGCGCACGAGGTCCGCAATCCGCTCTTCGGGATCTCCGCCACGCTGGACGCCTTCGAGGCGCGATTCGGCGGCCGCGAGGAGTATCGCCAGTACGTCGCAGTCCTGCGGGGCGAGCTCGAGAGGCTCTCCCACCTCATGGGCGATCTGCTCGAGTATGGCAAGCCCCCGAGTCTCGAGCTCTCCGACGGGGCAATCGGGGACGTGATCGCCGAGGCGATGCGGGGTTGCGCGCCCCTGGCGGAGAAAGCGGGCGTCTCGGTGACGAGCGCGCTCGCGCCGGGACTTCCCTCCGCGCCCATGGACCGGCGTCGCCTGACCCAGGTGTTCCAGAACCTCCTGGACAATGCCCTGCGCCATGCACCGCCGCGCAGCACGGTTATAGTCGAGGCGGAGGCGACGCACGTCGAGGGCGAGGACTGGATCGATTGCCGCGTGCAAGACGAGGGGCCGGGCTTCCGGCCCGAAGATCTGCCACGGATCTTCGATCCGTTCTTCACGCGCCGCCGCGGGGGCACCGGTCTCGGCCTGTCCATCGTGCAGCGCATCGTCGAAGAGCACGGGGGGAGGATCTTCGCGGGAAACCGTCCGGAGGGCGGCGCGGTCGTGACCGTCCGGCTGCCGGCGGGCTTGCCGCCCCGCACCCAGGGCCTCCGTGAGTAGTCCGGCCGCGGGACGCGGCCCCGCGCGCCAGCGCGTGCTCCTCGTCGACGACGAGCCGGCCGTCCGCTTCGGAATCTGCGACTTTCTGCGCGGCCGCGGCTTCCAGGCGGAGGAGGCGGAAAGCTGCCGCGAAGCGGAGGACGCCTTCCGGCGATCGCCCCCCGACGTCGCCGTCATCGACTATTCGCTGCCCGACGGGAACGCGCTCGAGCTTCTGCCGAGGCTCAAGGAGATGGACCCGGCCGTGCCGATCGTGATCCTGACGGCGCACGGGTCGGTCGATCTCGCGGTGCGGGCCATCAAGGAGGGCGCCGACCAGTTCCTGACGAAGCCCGTCCAGCTCGAAGCCCTCCTCGTGATCCTCCAGCGGCTCATCGAGAACCAGCGCAACCGCCAGCAGCAGCTGGCGCGGCGTTCGCGGCTCGCCCGCGAGCTGCGGGACCCATTCCTCGGCTCGAGCGCCGTCGTCCGCGCGCTCGGCGCGGAGGCGCGCAAGGTCGCCGCTTCGGACAGCCCCGTTCTGATTCAGGGAGAGACCGGGTCCGGGAAGGGTGTCCTGGCTCGCTGGCTGCACGAGAACGGGCCGCGGGCCGACGACGCTTTCGTGGACCTGAACTGTGCCGGACTCTCGCGCGAGTTTCTCGAGACCGAGCTCTTCGGGCACGAGAAAGGCGCCTTCACGGGGGCCACCGCGGCCAAGGCCGGCTTGCTCGAAGTCGCCAACCGGGGAACGGTGTTCCTGGACGAGATCGGGGACGTGGACCTGCAGGTGCAGCCGAAGCTCCTCAAGGTCCTCGAGGAGAAGCAGTTTCGGCGGCTCGGCGACGTCCGGGATCGGCATGTCGACATCCGGCTGCTGACTGCCACCCACCAGAGCCTGGCCGAGCTCGTCCGGGAGAAGAAGTTCCGCAACGACCTCTATTTCCGCATCAACACGATCCTTCTGGTCGTGCCGGCGCTGCGCGAGCGGCCCGAGGACATCCCCGCGCTGGCCGGGCAGATCCTGGAGTCGCTGGCCGGGCGCTACGGCCACGCGCGCATCGCGATGGCGAAGGACGCGACGAGCGCGCTCGCTTCGTATTCCTGGCCGGGCAACATTCGCGAGCTGCGCAACGTGCTCGAGCGCGCGGTCCTCCTGTCGGGCAAGAACCTCCTCACCCGCCGCGACCTGCGGTTCGAGGCGGCCGAGATCGATACGATCTCCGACGAGGCCGGCCTGACCCTCCTCGAGGTCGAGCGGCGCCACATCGAGCGCGTCCTGCGGCTCGAGGGAGGCCGCGTCGAGGCGGCGGCGAAGCGGCTCGGCATCCCCCGCAGCTCGCTGTATCAGAAGATCAAGAAGCATGGCATCGGGTTGCCGAAGAGCTAGTTGCGCGATCCGCCTCGGGCTGCTGGTGTGGAGCGGCGGCGTTTCGCTTCCAGGTCTTCGCACTACAGCGCAATCCGCAAACTGAGCGAGTCAGGGGACCGGTCCTCGCGATCGTGCGCGACTTCGTCCGGCAGCTCAGCGCCTCCGGCTCCCGATGAGCCTTCAAGCGCCGTCTGAATCCCGGACGGATTGACAGGATTCGTCTGGATCCTGGACGCTGGCGGTCAACGCCTGGCGCGCTCCAAGCCTGCAAACAACTGACTCTCAGGCACTTGAGCGGCCTCGCCCCGGGTGGCCGGACTCTTGCTCTCTTCCTCCTCATCACGCACCGAATTCTGATCGTGGACGACGAGGAGCCGATCCTGTTCGCCATGCGCGAGTACTTCGCGACCAAGGGCTATGACGTCGACTGCGCCCGCGAAACGCAGGAGGCCGAGGCCCTCCTCGCGACGCACCGCTACTCGCTCGCGATCCTCGATCTGCGCCTGACCGGAACGCAGGGCGCCGAGGGACTCGACATCCTCGGGTCGCTGCGCGCCCGCTCGCCGAAGACCCGGATCATCCTGCTGACCGCGTACGGGTCGCGCGAGATCGAAGCCGAGGCGCGCCGCCGGGGCGCCGACGCATTTCTCCACAAGCCCAAACCCCTTTCGGAAGTCGCCGCAATCGCCTCGGGGCTGATCGCCGCGGGGCAGTGACAGGTCGGAACCGTGAACCCAAAGAGCGAGGGAACGATGGCACGCAAGAAGATCCTCCTGGTCGACGACTCGAGCACGGTCCTGATGATGGAGCGGATGATCCTGAACAAGGGATCGTACGACCTCGTCACGGCCAAGGACGGCTCCGAAGCCGTGGAGCGGGCCTTCGCCGAACGGCCCGACCTGATTCTCCTCGACGTGATCATGCCGCGTATGAACGGCTTCGAGGTCTGCAAGAAGATCCGCGAGGACGAGGGGATGAAGGCCGTGCCGATCATCATGGTGACGACCCGGGGCGAGGGCGAGAACGTCGAGAGCGGGTTTCAGAGCGGCTGCACCGACTACATCACGAAGCCGTTCAGCAGCCTCGAGCTCGTGACGAAGATCGAGAGCTACCTCGCCGAGGAGCGGCGATGAAGGGCGGCGGCGGCACTCCCGGGCCGGGCTCGTACGTGGAGAAGGTGCGTGACGACACGCGCAAGTACGTCCAGGGCCTCCTCGAGGAGAACGGCAAGCTCCGCGTCCTGACCGCATCGCTCGAGAGCGACAACAAGTTCCTCAACGACCAGGTCGCCTCCCTCCAGAAGGAGGTCCAGACCCACTGGCTCGAGAAGGAGCGCCTTCAGAAGAGCCTCGCGGCCGTCGAAGAGGAGAACCGGAAATACTCCGAGCAGTACGTCGGCGTCGAGCAGCAGAACACCGACCTCGCCAGCCTCTACGTGGCGAGCTACCGGCTCCATGGGACGCTCGACCGCGGCGAAACACTCTCGATCGTGCAGGACATCATCTGCAACCTGATCGGCTCGGAGGAGATCGCGATCTTCGAGGCGGACGAGGAGGGCACGGCCCTGTCGCTCGTCGCCTCCCTCGGGATCGACGACGCCCCGTTCCACAGGGTGCCCATGGGGCGGGGCTTGATCGGCCGGTGCGCACAGTCCCGGGCGATCTTCCTTGCCGGGCGCGACGAAACGGCCGGAATGCGTCCCGAAGAGGAGTCGCTGTCTGCGTGCGTCCCCCTCTCGGTGGACGATCGCCTGATCGGGGCGGTGGCGATTTTCCGTCTCCTTCCGCAGAAGACCGGTCTCGTCGCGCTCGACCGCGAGCTCTTCGACCTGCTCGGGACCCATGCCGCGCGAGCCCTGTATTGCACGGGGCTGCAGGCCCGAGTCGGCGACGCGGCCGGAGCGCGCCGGTGAGCCCGGAACGCATCGGGATGGTCTGGACCGAGCCCGCCGTCGCGGACTCGACGGACCTCTCGTCCTCGTCCCACGAGGACCGCAGGGACCTCATCCGCGTGTATCTGCAGCCGGGACAGCTCTATGCCTCGGCGCAGCCGAGCGCCGTCACGACCGTCCTCGGCTCCTGCGTGGCGATCTGCCTCTGGGACGCGGCGCGTGCCGTGGGCGGCATGAACCACTACCTCCTGCCGCACTGGGCGGGCGCCGGCCAGGGGTCGCCCCGCTTCGGCAACATCGCGGTCGCGCAGCTCGTGGAGCGGCTCGTCGCGCTCGGTGCGGTGCGCGGCCGGCTGCAGGCCAAGGTCTTCGGTGGTGCGTGCGTGCTGGAGGCGTTCCAGGCGCGCCCGGGGCACCTGGGCGAGAAGAACGCGGGCGTCGCCTTCAAGGTCCTCGACGAGCTCGCCATTCCCGTCGTCTCGCGGGACGTCGGGGGCCGGGCGGGCCGCAAGCTCATCTTTCACACCGACCTCGGCAACGCCTGGGTCGCGAAGTTGTAGGGACGGAAGCACGTGGAATTCGACGCCGAAGCCCTTCTGCTGACCTTCATCGCCGAGACGGAGGAGAACCTCCGGGTGATGGAGGAGGGCCTGCTGTCGCTCGAGACGCGCCCGGACGACCCGGAGACCGTCCAGACGATCTTCCGGATGGCCCATACTCTCAAGGGCAACTCCGCCTCTCTCGGCTTCACCGGCGTGGCCGAGTTCGCGCACGCCCTGGAGGACCAGCTCGAGCGGCTGCGCCGGCGCACGCGCCCGGTCACGGCCGGCTTCGTCACGCTGCTGCTCGAGGCGGTCGACGCGCTGCGCGAGATGCTCCCGGTAGCCGTCGAGGGGAACCACGAAATCGAGCCGAAGCACCAGGAGCTCCTGCGCCGCCTGGCGGCCGGGGCGCCGTCGCCCGCCGTCGCCCCGCGCACCCCGTCCGGAGAGGCGCCGGCGCGGCGGGAGGACCTGCTGCGCGCCACGGAATCCGGGAAGACGCTGCGGGTCGGGATCGACAAGCTCGACCGCCTGATCACCCTCGCCGGCGAGATCGCGATCGCGCGCGGCCGGGTGGGGCAGATCCTCGAGGAGGGTCGCGCGGCCGAAGCGTTCGAGGCGCACCAGGACGCCGGGCAGCTCCATGCCGAGCTCCAGGAGCTCGTCCTGCAGGTCCGCATGGTTCCCGTCGGCCCGATCCTTCGCCAGTACGTCCGATCCGTGCGCGACCTCGCGGCGGCGCAGGGCAAGCTCGCCCGCGTCGTGATCGAGGGGGAGGACGTCGAGATCGACACGACGATCGTCGAGCACCTGCGCGATCCCCTGACCCACATGATCCGCAACGCGCTGAATCACGGCATCGAGGCGCCGGACGCGCGCCGCGAGAAGGGCAAGGACCCGTGCGGCACGATCGCACTCTCGGCCCGGCGCGAGGCGGGCTCGATCGTCATCCAGCTCTCCGACGACGGCGCCGGCTTCAACCGGGACCGCATCGTCGAGGAGGCGCGCCGCCGCGGCCTCGCCGAAGAGCCCGAGAAGCTGCCGGACCCCGAGCTCTACCGCCTCGTCTTCGAGCCGGGCTTCTCGACGGCCGAGAGCGTGACGGAGTGGTCCGGCCGCGGCATGGGAATGGACGTCGTCCGCGAGCGCATCGGCGCGCTGCGCGGCTCGATCGCGATCGAGAGCCGCCGCGGCGAGGGGACCTCGATCGGCATTCGCCTGCCGCTCACGCTCGCCATCATCGAGGGCTTCGGCGTGGGGATCGGCCGCGAGAGCTACATCATCCCGGTCGATCGCGTGATCGAGTGCATGGAGTTGCCGGAGGGGGCTCGCCGCGGCGAACGGCACGGCATCCTCGACCTGCGCGGCGAGCCGCTGCCCTACGTGCGCCTGCGCGACCTCTTCGCCGCGGAGATGGCGCCCTCGGCCCGGGAGAGCGTGGTCGTGGTTCGCCACGAGCTGGCGCGAGCGGGCATCGTCGTGGATCGCCTGCACGGCCAGAGCCAGGCCGTCATCAAGCCCCTCGGCGAGCTGTTCGAGGGAGTTGCCGGCCTCTGCGGTTCGACCATTCTGGGCGATGGACAGGTTGCCTTCGTTCTCGACGTCGCGGGCCTTCTGGAGGCCCATCTGTCCCGGATGGCCGCGACGGCGGCATAAGGAGTCTTCGATGAATTCGCCCTCCCGAAAATGGCCGCTCGTCCTCGTCTTCGTGGCGCTCGGCCTCTGTGCGCCCCGCGTCGGGGCGGAGGACGCCAGCGCCTACAAGGTCATCGTCCACCCGGGCAATCCGATGACGCAGTCCACGCGGCTGAAGATCGGGGAGATCTTCTTGAAGAAGGTCTACCGCTGGCCCGACGGCGCGCCGATGATGCCGGTGGAGCCCCCGGGTAAGTCGCCCGTGCGGCAGCGGTTCTCGCTCGAGGTCTACGGCAAGCAGGTCCTCGCGATCGCGGCCTACTGGCAGCAGCAGATCTTCAACGGAAAGGGCGTGCCGCCGCCGGAGAAGTCCACCGATGCCGAGATCGTGGCGTTCGTCCGCGATAACCCGGGGGCCATCGGATACGTCTGGGCCGGGGCCGACGCCTCGGGCGTCAAGATCGTCTCGATCACGGAGTGAGCCCATGCTGAAGAACCTGACGATTCGCTGGAAGGTCATCCTCCTGCCGTGCTTCGCCGCGGTGGGATTCCTGCTGCTGCTCGCCGTGAACTTCGTGCTCGGCCGGAGCGAGGAGAGGCAGCTGCGCCAGATCGAGTCGGGCTTCGTCCCGTCGCTCGAGCTCTCGCGCGACCTCGAGGAGGCGCTCACGGCCCTCCAGCGGCAGCTCCAGGACGCGGTCGCGGCGCAGGACGCCGAAGGCCTCTCCAACGCGGCCGCGCTGCGGGACCTATTCCTCAAGCGCCTCGACGACGAGAAGGACAACCCCGTGATCGATCGCGACGACCGCGAGAAGCTCGTCCGAGCGTTTCAGGGCTACTGGGAGCTCTCCAGCACCGTCAGCCGCCGGATGATCTCGGCGAAGTCCGGCGAGGATCTCACCTCGAGCCTGACCACGATGACGAAGGAGTTCAACCTGATCACCTTGACGCTCAAGGAACGGACGCGGCACGACCGCGAGGCGATGCAGGCGGCCTTCGCCGCCGCGCGCGCCAGCCAGCACTGGCGGTGGGGCGCGATGTCCGCGATCGCCCTGATCTGCCTGGTCGCCTCGCTCGCGGTCGCGCTCGTCGTGACGCGCGCCGTGACGGCGCCGCTCTCCGCGATGACCTTCCACCTCGAGCAGATGGTCCAGGGCGGCGGCGACCTGACGCGGCGCATCCCCGTCGGGTCCCGCGACGAGATCGGCCACATGGCCGAGCTCTTCAACCGCTTCGTCGAGCGGCTGGCCGAGATCATCGGGGACGTCCGGACCCGCGCGAGCGCCGTGACCCGGGCCTCCTCCCACGTTGTCGCCGTCTCGGGCCAGGTGCTCTCGGCGTCGGGCCAGGTGTCCGCATCGGCGCAGGTCGTGTCGCAGGGCACGAGCGAGCAGGCGGCGTCGGTGGAGGAGACCACGTCGTCGCTCGAAGAGATGAGCGCCTCGATCACGCAGAACGCGGAGAACAGCCGCCAGATGGAGCAGATGGCGCTCCAGGGCGCCCGCGACGCCGAGCAGAGCGCGGCATCCGTGAAAGAGACGATGCTCGCGATGCAGGCGATCGCCGAGAAGGTGTCGATCGTGGAAGAGATCGCGTACCAGACGAACCTGCTGGCACTGAACGCGGCGATCGAGGCGGCGCGCGCGGGCGAGCACGGCCGCGGATTCGCGGTCGTCGCCACGGAAGTGCGCAAGCTCGCCGAGCGCAGCCAGTCGGCGGCCAAGGAGATCGGCGGCCTCGCCTCCTCGTGCGTGCGCCTGGCCGAGCGCTCCGAGAGCCTGCTCGAGCAGCTGGTGCCGTCCATCCGCAAGACCACGGACCTGGTGCAGGAGGTGGCGGCCGCCTCCTCCGAGCAGTCCTCGGGCGTGTCGCAGATCAACCGCGCGCTCTCCCAGGTCGATCACGTCACGCAAAGAAACGCCTCATCGGCCGAGGAGCTGTCCTCGACGGCCGAGGAGATGGCGAGCCAGGCCGATGCCATGCGGCAGCAGGCGGAGGCGGTGCTGAAGCAGACCGAGAGCCTCCACCAGCTCATGGCCTTCTTTCGCATCGCTGCGGTGCCGGAACCGCCGGTTGAGCCGGGCGAGCGGCAGTCCCCGCTGGAGGAGTCCGCCGACCCGTGGGAAGCCGTGGCCGAGGCGAGCGAGGCCGCGGCGTTTGCACCGTATCTGACGGCCCGGCGCCCGAATGGAGGCGCCAACGGCTCGGGGGACGCCGATTTCCGGCGGTCCTGGGAGGCCTAGGAGCCCATGTTTCACCGACTGGGCATCCGGACCCGGCTCTTCCTCGCCGTGGGCCTCGGCCTGCTGACGAGCGTCCTCATCGCCGCGCTCGGCTACCAGGGAATTGCGCGCGTCTCCGACATGACGGCCGCGATGCTCTCGCATGACGCGCGGCTGGCTTCCATCTCGGCCGCGGCGCGGGCCGACACGCAGGGAATGCGCCGCTACGAGAAGGAGCTCGCCATCCACGTCGGCAATTCCGACCAGGAGGCCGACGATCTCGCGAGCTGGAACGACCAGCGCTATCGGCTGACGGAGCGGCTCGCCAGCCTGGAACGCGACGCCGAAGCCGCAGAGGACAAGGAGCTCGCCCGGTCCATGCGGGCCGACCTCACGAGCTACGAGACCGGCTTCTACCGGGTCGTGGGCCTCGTCCGCCAGCATTCCGTCAAGACGACCCCGGAAGCGAGCCGCGAGATGGGTGCCTACAAGGAGTCCGTCGACCGGCTGGAGAAGTCGGCGGCGGACCTGGCCGCGCTGAACTTCAAGCGCATGGGCGACAAGGAGAAGGCGCTCGCCGCGCAGAAAACGTGGACGGCCCGGGCCATGGTCGGCGTCATGCTCCTGACGCTGGTGCTCGGGGCCGCCTTCTCGGCTCGGCTGGCCAGCGGCGTCACGCGCCCCATCCTGCAGGCCGTCGCCGTCACCGAGGCAATCGCACGTGGCGATCTCTCGGTCGCCGTGCCCTCCTCCGGCCGGGACGAGGTGGGTCAGTTGCTCGCGGCCATGGGTCGCATGGCCGAGCACCTGCGTCGAGTCGTCGCGGAGGTCCGCTCCGGCGCCGACGCTCTGGCCGAGACCTCCGGCCACGTCGTGGCCGTGGTGGGCCAGGTGTCGTCGGCTTCGAGCCAGGTCTCGGCGTCCGCGCAGACCTTGTCCCAGGGCACGAGCGAACAGGCGGCGTCCGTGCAGCAGACCACGTCGTCGCTCGAAGAGATGAGCGCGTCCATCACGCAGAACGCGGAGAACAGCCGCCAGATGGAGCAGATGGCGCTGCGGGGCGCCCGCGATGGAGACGAGAGCGCCCGGTCGGTCAACGACACGGTCGAGGCCATGCGCTCGATCGCCGAGAAGATCTCGATCGTCGAGGAGATCGCGTACCAGACGAACCTGCTGGCGCTGAATGCCGCGATCGAGGCGGCGCGGGCGGGGGAGCACGGCCGGGGTTTCGCGGTCGTCGCCACCGAGGTGCGCAAGCTGGCCGAGCGCAGCCAGTCGGCCGCCAAGGAGATCGGCGGCCTGGCGGCTTCGTCGGTGAAGGTTGCCGAGAAGTCGCGAGACCTGCTCGCCGAGCTCGTGCCCTCGGTCCGCAAGACCGCGGGCCTCGTGCAGGAGGTCACAGCGGCCTCTTCCGAGCAGTCCTCGGGTGTGGCGCAGATCAACCGCGCGCTCTCGCACGTCGACCAGATCACGCAGAGAAACGCCTCATCGGCCGAGGAGCTGTCCTCGACGGCCGAGGAGATGGCGAGCCAGGCCGATGCCATGCGGCAGCAGGCGGAGGCAGTGCTGCGGCAGGCCGAGAGCCTGCATCGCGTGGTGGCGTTCTTCCGCACCGACGCGACCGCGCCTCTGCCCCAGCCGCAGGCCGACCGCGCCGAACCGGCCGAGCCAGCCCCGGTAGCGGCGACCGCCCCCGCGCCGGCGCTCGTGCCCGTTCCGGTCGTTCCGTTCGTGCCGGTTCGGCGCGCTGCACCTCGCGCGGCCGGGGCCTCCGAGCGCGAGTTCCGGCGGTTTTGAGAGGGATGCACGAATGACGACGATGGACGCCCCGGCGAAGGCCCTGGATCGGGCCCAGTACCTGACGTTCTCGCTCGGGGGCGCCGAGTACGCGATCGCGGTCCTGCGGGTGCGCGAGATCATCGAGTACGAGGTCGTGACGCGCGTTCCCTCGACGCCCGCCTTCATTCGCGGCGTGATCAACCTGCGGGGAAGCGTCGTGCCGGTCGTGGACCTCGCCTCGAAGTTCCGCCTTCCGGAGAGTCCGGTCACCAAGCGCACGTGCATCGTGATCGTCGAGGTCGAGGCCGACGGCAAGAGGATCGTCATGGGCGTCCTCGCCGACGCGGTGAACCAGGTCGTCGAGTTCCGGCCCGAGGAGATCGAGACGCCGCCGTCTTTCGGAACCCCGATCCGCGTGGACTACCTTCAGGGCCTCGGCAAGCTCGGCAGCCAATTCGTGCTCATCCTCGACACGGACCGCGTGCTCTCTTCGGGCGAGCTCGTCGCGGTCCACGAGGCTCCGGCCGCGGCGCCTGCCGAGCCTCCGCAGAAAGGCCGCGTCTCATGAGCGTCGCCGCGCGTCGGCCGGCGGTTGCGCCCGTCGGGGGGGAGGAGCGCATCCGTCCGATCTCGGATCGCGAGTTCGCGCTCCTTCAGGGCCTGATTCACCGCGATGCCGGCATCTTCCTGGCTCCGGCCAAGAAGGCCTTGCTCGTCGGGCGGCTCTCGAAAAGGCTCCGGGCCCTCGGTCTCGGCTCCTTCGGCGACTACTACAACCGGATCGTCGAGGGTGACCGGGACGAGCACGTGCAGATGATCGACTGCATCTCGACCAACGAGACGCACTTCTTCCGCGAGCCCCGGCAGTTCGAGTTCCTGGAGAAGCGGGTGATCCCGTCCTGGAAGGAGCGCGGCGCGCCGCGGGTCATCCGGGTCTGGAGCGCGGGCTGCTCGACCGGCGAGGAGCCCTATTCGCTGGCCATGCTGCTGCTGCGCCATTTCCCGGCGGGGTCGGGATGGCAGATCGAGATCACCGCGACGGACATTTCCAGTCGCGCGCTGGCTCGCGCGGAGGAAGCGACCTGGCCCCTCGACAAGGCCGACGAGATCCCGCTCGAGTACCGCAAGGCCTTCATGCTGCGCGGGACCGGATCCAAGGAAGGACAGATGCGGGCCGCGCCGGAGATCCGCGCCCTCGTGCGCTTCGAGCGCGTCAACCTGAACGAGGAGCGTTATCCGATCCGCGGGCCGTTCCACCTGGTCTTCTGCCGCAACGTGCTCATTTATTTCCAGGCGCCGACGAAGCTCAGGGTAATCCATCGCCTGCTCGACGTGCTGGCTCCGGACGGGCTCCTCTTTCTCGGGCATGCCGAGAGCCTGAACGCCGTCACGGATCGCGTGCGCAGCGTGGTTCCGACCGTCTATGCGTCCGCCCGGCCCGAGCCCGCCGTACTTGCCGTCGCTGGAGCGCGCACGGCATGAGCGAGCCGCTCCGCGTGTCCGGCGCCAGCGCGCCGGAGCCGTCCACGGCGCGTCCGAGCGGCCCGTCCCAGGACGCGAGGGCCTCCCGGGCACCGCACGTGCTCGTCGTGGACGACTCTGCCGTCGTGCGCCAGACGCTGTCGGCGCTCTTTGCGCTCGAAGGAATCGACGTGGCGGTGGCCGCGGACCCGTACATCGCCATGGAGAAGATGGAGCGGCGCAGGCCCGACGTGATCGTCCTCGACCTCGAGCTGCCCCGGATGCACGGCCTGACGTTCTTGAAGAAGATCATGGCCGAGGACCCCATCCCCGTGGTGGTGTGCTCCGCCCTGACGGGAGAGGGGACCGACGCGGCGATGCGAGCGCTCGAGGAAGGGGCGCTGGCGATCGTGACGAAACCGAGGCTCGCGATCCGCGAGTTCCTCCACGAGTCGGCCGTGCTGTTTCTCGACGCCGTGCGCGGCGCCGCCGAGGCCCGCGTCGTCCGCCACCGCCCGGCCCCGGCTCCGCGGCTTACCGCGGACGTGGTGCTCCCGCCGCGCCCCGGGCCGGGATCGCACGTTCCGACGGACCGGGTCGTCGCCATCGGCGCCTCGACCGGCGGCACCGAGGCCCTGACGGCGCTGCTGGCGGCGATGCCGCAGGACGCGCCGGCCATCGTCGTCGTCCAGCACATGCCCGAGGGATTCACGGCGGCCTTCGCCGGGCGGCTCCATCGCCTCTGCCGTATGGAGGTGAAGGAGGCCGCTGACGGCGACCGGGTGCGTCCGGGCCGGGCCCTGATTGCTCCGGGGAATCGGCACGCGGTCCTTCGCCGCCGTGGAGACGGGCTCATCGTCGAGCTCTCCGACGGCCCGCTCGTCGCGCGCCACCGCCCGAGTGTCGACGTCCTCTTTCGCTCCGTCGCGCAGGCCGCCGGCTCGAGCGCGATCGGCGTCCTCATGACAGGCATGGGCGATGACGGGGCGCAGGGCCTGCTCGAGATGAAGGAGGCCGGGGCCGCGACACTGGCCCAGGACGAGGCCTCGTGCGTCGTCTTCGGGATGCCGAAGGAAGCGATCGCCCGGGGAGCCGTGGACGAAGTGGTCTCGCTCGATCGCCTCGCCGCCGCCATTCTGAAGCGATCGGCCCAGGGACTGCGGGCGGCGGCCGGAGGCGTGGCATGAACACGGCCCAGTCCGGCGCACGGCTGGAGACGCTGCAGAGGCTCGTGCGGGACCTCACCGGAAAGAGCCGCGCTTTGTCCGCCGACCTCGCGGAGCAGGTCGAGCGGCTTTCGGCGCGCGCGCGCGAGCTCGAGGCGGACCTGGGCGCTGCGGGGTCGCTGCTCGAGGGCACGGCCGGGGAGGCGGGCGGCAATGGCAATGGCCGGAGCGCCGGCGGCGGCAATGGTTTTCCGAAAACGGCCGAGGACCTCGCGCGCGAGAATCGCGACTTCGCCAACCGCTGCGTGCAGCTCGAGGAGCATTCCGCGAACCTGGCCAACCTCTACGCCGCAACCTATCAGCTCCACGCCACCCTCGATCCAGACGCGGTGGTCAACTGCATCGTCGAGATCGCCGTCAATCTCATCGGCGCGGCCGAGTTCGCCCTCTACCTCGTCGAGGACGGGAAGGGAGACTTCGTTCTGCGCGTGCGCGAGGGGGAGGAGGCGCCGGAGATCTCGCACCTGCCCGAGCCTGTCTATCCGCTCGAGCAGGCCGCGGTGCGCGAGAAACGGACGCTCTTCGCAGTCGAAGAGCAGGAAGGCCCCATCTGTTGCGTGCCGCTCCTGCACGAGGAGAAGCTGGTCGGATTCATTTCGATCTACGCGCTGCTCGCCCATAAGGCCGCGTTCACACCGCTCGACCGGGAGCTGCTCGAGCTGCTTTCCGGGCAGGCGGCCGTGGCTCTCGTGTCATCGCAGTCCCACGCCTCGATCGACCGCAAGCTGAAGACGGTCCAGCGCGTGATGGACTTCATCAAGAGCTAGCCGAGCCGTGGAAACTGCCGCCGTTCCCGAGCCCGAGGCCCCCGATGCGCGCGCCCTGGAGGGCCGCCTCGAGGATCTGCCGCTGTGCGACATCCTCCAGGTCCTGCAGGTCAGCGCGAAGACGGGCGGCCTCTTCCTGACCCACGCCGACGGGCGCACGGCCGTCATCCTGTTCCGCTCGGGCCGGATCGTGCAGGTGGTCGGCACCGCGAACTACCGCCCGCTCGGCGACCGCCTCGAGCATCGGGGCGTCATCTCGCGCGAGCAGCTCGAAGAAGCCTCGGCGTACATGGCGTCGTTTCCGGGCATGCGACTCGGGGACGCGCTCGTCGAGCGGGGCCTGCTGACGCGCGGTCTCGTCGAGGCCGAGGTCAAGGCGCAGATGGCCGAGACCGCGCAATCGCTGATGTCATGGAACGAGGGGCAGTTCGAGTTTCGGGTCGGGCTGACCTGGCCCGGACCGGAGATTCCCGCCTCGTCGGAGTTCCTCCTCGAGGAGGGCATGGAGCCCCAGCGCATCATCGTCGGGATGGCGGAGAAGCGGGACGCCGACGACACCGCCCCGCTCGCGCCCCGGCCAACGAAGTCGCCCGAAGAGCAGGCGGAGGAGGAGGTCCAATCGCTGCTGCTCTCCCTGAACGAGGGCAGGTCCTCCGGCGGCGATGCGGGCGATCCCGAGGCCTCCCGCGCCGCGAGCAAGTTCCTGTCCCTGTCGGAGGAGCTCTTCTTCGTCCAGGGCCGGGGCGAAATGGGCCTCGTGCTCCTGCGCTACGCGAGCGAGCTCTACGCCGACGGCGCCCTGCTGCTCTGCCAGCCGGCCGGCTTCAAGGTCATGGGCCAGTTCGGCGCGCCGCTCTCCTTCGGCGCGGCGGCGGGAGAGCCCGCGAAGACGTTCTTCTCCCGTGAGGAGTGCCCCGTTCTCGAGATGGTCCGCACGTCCGAGCGCCCGTACGCCGGCCTCGTGCGGCGCACGCCGGAGGGCACCGTCGTGGCTGCCGCGAAGGGAGCTCCCGGTGTGGTCGCCGCGCTGATGGTTCCGCTTTCGGTTCTCGGCGCGGCGTCGCTCATCCTCGTCTGCCGCACCGCCGTGGTGGGTGCTCCGGACGCCCGCGCCCTCGTGGCCCTCGCGCGCCAGGTGGCTCTCGCATTCGAAAACCTGACGCTGCGCGACATGACGCGCCGAAAGGACCGAACCGCATAGGCCAGGCTCTCACGTCCGCAGCCCCCAGAGGACGTGCCAGATCAGGTAGAAGAAGACGCGGAGCAGGATCGCGGCGAGGAATCCGTAGCGGCGGAAGAGCCAGGCCTGGGCGAAATTGAGCGCGAAATCCTGGGCGAAGACCGAGACCGTGGTTGCCATGCCGAGCTCGCGCAGGCCGAGGTCTCCGGCCGGCTCGATCAACGACGTCAGGATCGCGAGTACCCAGAAGATCTCGTCCTGCCATCGCCCGCGGCAGAGCTTCGTCGACACGAGCCAGAGCAGCAGGGGTATGGCGACCAGCCGGTAGACGACCTCGACGATGATGGCGCCGCCCGGATAGACGAGCACGGACGCCGGGAACGCGATGTGGATCGTCGGCAGCGCCATCTTCGCCGCGACGAACTTCGTCCAGCCGGTCGCGGCATCGGTGAGGATGGCGAGGACACCGAGGCCGATGCCGAGCAGGAAGGGGATGACGATGCGCGGCCGGTTCGAGCCCCTGTCGCCCCACGCCGGAGGAAAGCCCGTTCGTTCCGAGAGCCAGACGCCCAGAAGCCCCAGTCCAGTCCACAGAGCGAGCAGCGGCCACTCGAACACCCTGGCCTGGGCGGGAGAGCGAAAGACGCCGGGGAAGGCCGTGAGAACGACCTTGACGAGGACGAGGTAGGCCATCAGTCCCAGGTAGATCCGGAGCGACCGGCCGAGAGATCTCATCGCGACACCTCGTTGCGATACGGGCTCCGCCGCGGAATGTTCCCAGGACGCCAACGGGAGCGGGCCCGCCGAACCGCATTAGAATTCGAACGTGGTTCATCGTAAGACGGAGGAGATTCTCGACCGGGTTCTCCACGGAGAGCGCCTCCGCGCCCCGGACGCCGTAACGCTGCTCGAGGAGGGGAACCTGCTCGCCCTCGGCGCGGCGGCGAGCGCCGTCCGCAACGCGAAGAACGACCCCGCGGTGGCGACGTACATCGTCGACCGCAACATCAACTACACGAACGTCTGCGTCTACCGCTGCCAGTTCTGCGCCTTCTACCGGCCATCGGCGGAGCATCCGGAAGCGTACGTCCTCACCCACGAACAGATTGGCGAGAAGATCCAGGAGACGATCGACCTCGGCGGTACGGGCGTGTTGCTCCAGGGCGGCGTCCATGCGGAGCTGCCCTTCTGCTTCTACGAGGACATGTTCCGCTACATCCGGAAGACGTTTCCGACGATCCACCTGCACGCCCTCTCGGCCCCGGAGGTCTACTTTCTGCAGAAGATCACGAAGTGGCCGATGCGCGACGTGATCGCGCGCCTGAAGGATGCGGGGTTGCAGTCGATCCCGGGCGGCGGCGCCGAGATCCTCGAGGACTCGGTCCGCAAGCGCATCTGGTCGCTCACGAAGGCGCCCACCGAGAAGTGGGTGGACGTGCACGAGTCGGCGCACGGCCTCGGCATGCGCACGACGGCGACGATGATGTTCGGCGTGGGGGAGACCGACGCGCAGCGCGTCGAGCACATGGAGGTCGTGCGCGACCTGCAGGACCGCACCGGCGGGTTCACCGCGTGGATCCCGTGGACGTTTCAGAAGGAGAACACCGAGCTCGACGGCAAGGTGGACGAGGCCGGTGGCTTCGAGTACTTGAAGACTCTGGCCGTTTCGCGCCTGTTCCTCGACAACATCCGGCACGTCCAGGGATCCTGGGTGACGCAGGGCCCGAAGATCGGCCAGGTGTCGCTCGCCTTCGGTGCCGACGACCTCGGCTCGATCATGATCGAAGAAAACGTGGTCTACGCCGCGGGCGCGCGCAATCGAATGTCGCAGGACGAGATGCGCCGCATCATCGCCGACGCGGGCTACTCGCCCGTCCAGCGTCGCACGCTCTACGACGCGTGCCCGGACGCGTGCTGCGCGGCGCCGATTCCCGTCCCGAGGGCGGCCACGACGGGCCTTCCCGTCATCGGCGCCGACCTCGACGCAAACCTCGCCTCGGCGTAGGCGACTCGGCTACCGCGACGTGGCCGTGGGCGCCGTCCGGGCCGTCTCCTGGCGCGACTGCTCCCAGCAGGAGCCGGCATAGAAGCCGAGCCCGAGAAGCGCGACGCCGCCGATCGCCCGCAGCCAGACGCGCGTGCGGCGATGCTTCCAGGGAGGCTCGGAGCGGAACGTGACGCGCTCGGAGGCCTGCCGGAGCTGCTCGGCCTGGAGCGCCCGCAGATCGAGCAGGAGATCGCGGGCGGACTGGTAGCGGTCCGCGGGGTCCTTCTCGAGGCAGCGGAAGACATAGGTGCGCAGCTGCTCCGGGATCTTCTCGACGGCCGCGTGCTTGCGCGGGTCGTCCCGGAGGACCGCGCCCAGGGTTTCGACCGGGCTGTCGCGCATGAATGCGCGCTGGCCCGCCAGCATCTCGAAGAAGGTCGCGCCGAGCGAGAAGATGTCGGTGCGACCGTCGATGGGCTTTCCGCGCACCTGCTCGGGCGACATGTAACCCGCCGTACCGACGAGAAACTGCGAGCTCGAGCCCCGTCCCTGCGTGATCGTGTCCGAGAGGCCTGCGGTCCGCGCGGGCTGCTCGATCCGCGCGATCCCGAAGTCGAGGATCTTCGCGCGGCCCTCGTTCGTCAGAAAGATGTTGTCGGGCTTGATGTCGCGGTGGATGATCCCGCGCGCGTGGGCCGCGGCGAGGCCGTCGGCGACCTGGCTGGCGACCTCCACGGCCTTCTGCGCGTTGAGCGGCCCGGAGCGCAGGCGTTCGGCGAGCGTCTCGCCCTCGAGCAGCTCCGTGACCGCGTACGGCACGTTGCGGAAGGACCCGGTGTCGTGGATGGCGAGGATGTTGGGATGGCTCAGGGCGGCGACAGCCCGCGTTTCCCGGTCGAAGCGGTGGAGGCTGTCGGCGTCGTGCGCCGCCGCGTCGGGCAGGAGCTTCAAGGCGACCTCGCGGCGCAGCCGGGTGTCCCGGGCCCGATAGACCTCTCCCATTCCGCCCTTGCCGAGGGGCGCCAGGATCTCGTACGGGCCGATCTGCTCGCCGGCGGCCAGGCTCATGGGGGGTAAGAATACAAGGGACGGGCTACACTTGCCGAACCGATGGAAATCTGGCTCCTGCGCCATGCCGTTGCCGAAGAGCACTCGGACTCGGGGCGCGACGCGGATCGGACACTGACCGAGGACGGCCACAAGCGTGCCCGGGAGGTCGCCCGGGGCCTCGCGGCGCTCGAGCCGGGCATCGAGCTCATCCTGACCTCGCCCTTCGCGCGTGCGCGGCAGACGGCCGAACCGGCCTCACGGACGCTGCGGCCGACTCCCAAACTGCGTACGACGCGGGCGCTCGAGCCCGGGAGCGACCCCGAGGAGATCCTGGGCGAGATTCGGGAAGAGGGCGTCGCGTCGGTGCTCCTGGTCGGTCACGAGCCCCACCTGGGCGAGCTGCTCGGTCGGCTCGTCGCGGGGCGGGCGGGCCTGGCGATTCCCATGAAGAAGGCCTCCGTCGCGCGGCTCTCGTGGTCCGGCACCGGGCCGGCGACGCTGCGGGCGCTTCTCCCGCCGAAGGTCCTCGAGGGGCTGGCGGGCGACCGGGACTGACCGGCCACAGCCGGTCCCGGGAGGCTGGCCGGGACTTCGATAGAATCCCTGCCTTCTCGCGCGTTCGCGCGAGCAACGTCGGAAGTGAGGAGGAAGCGCATGGGCAAGCTCGCGCTCGGGTGTCTCGGGATCCTCGTCATCATCGTGGTCATCTGCGGGATCTCCTTCGCCGGCACGTACAACCGGCTCGTCACCCTCGGGCAGGACGTCGACAAGTCCTGGTCGGAGGTCGAGAACCAGTACCAGCGGCGGGCCGATCTCGTTCCGAACCTGGTTGCGACGGTGCAGGGCGCCGCAACCTTCGAGAAGGAGACGCTGACGGCGGTCACCGAGGCGCGCGCCTCCGTCGGACGCGCCACCATCACGCCCGGCAAGGCGCCGGCCGACGCCGAGTCGCTCGCGAAGTTCCAGCAGGCGCAGGATCAGCTCGGTTCCGCGCTGCAGCGCCTCCTCGTCGTCTCGGAGCGCTATCCCGAGCTCAAGGCCAACCAGAACTTCCGCGACCTCCAGGCGCAGCTGGAGGGCACGGAGAATCGGATCACGGTGGCCCGTGGGCGCTTCAACGACTCCGCCCAGGAGTACAACACGGTCCTGAAGAAGTTCCCGACGAACCTGATCGCGGGCATCCTCGGGTTCAAGGAGAAGCCGTACTTCAAGGCGACCACCCCGGGTGCCGAGCAGGCGCCGAAGGTCCAGTTCAATTTCAACAACGCGGCGCCGACGGCGGCGCCGGCGCACTGAGAAAGCTGTCCGCTTTCGGCAGTCGGCGGCCATCGGGAGGCAGGGACCAGTGAGCCGGCGCGCGCGGCGGATCGTCGTTCTGGCAGCGGCGGCCGCGCTCGCCGCCGGTCTTTCGCTGGCCGACCGGTACGACGCGCAGATCCCCGAGAAGCCGAAGCGTTACGTCACGGATCGCGCGAACGTGCTCGGGCCGGGCGGGGCCGAAGCGCTCAACGCGAAGCTCGAGCAGTTTGAGCGCGACACGTCCAACCAGGTGCTGGTGTGGATCGACGAGAAAGTCCCCGAGGGATTCACGCTCGAGGATTTCAGCGTGCGCGCGGCTCAAAAGTGGGGCGCCGGGCAGAAGCAGACGGACAACGGCGCAGTGCTCTTCGTGTTCACGGGGGACCGGAAGGTCCGCATCGAGGTCGGCTACGGCCTCGAGGGCTCGCTGCCCGACGTCACGGCGAAGCGGATCATCGAGGACGAAATCGTCCCCCGCTTTCGCTCGGGGGACTACCCGGGAGGCATCGAGGCGGGAGCTTCCGCGATGATGGCGGCCACCAGGGGCGAGTACCGCGGGACGGGGAGGACGCGCGGCGACTCGCGGGGCCGCGTGGATGTTCCCGGGACCTGCGTGGGCATCGCCATCTTTTTCTTCTTTTTCGTGGTGCTCCCGATGCTGATGCGGCGCAACCGGGGCTTCCGCTCGCATGGCGGCGGAGGCTGGTGGACGGGAGGCGGGTTCGGGGGCTTTGGTGGCGGCGGCTTCTCGGGTGGTGGCGGCGGCTTTTCCGGAGGCGGCTTCTCGGGCGGCGGGGGTTCCTTCGGGGGCGGCGGCGCCTCCGGGAGCTGGTAGGCGATGGCGAGCTTCTTCTCGAAGTTCGATTCCGACCGGATCGTCGCGGAGATCGCTGCGGCCGAGAGCAAGTCCTCGGGCGAGATCCGCGTTCACGTGACGAAGCGGACCCCCAGGAGCATCGAAGACCGCGCCCTGCGGCGCTTTCACCTGCTCGGCATGACGAAGACCGCCGAGCGCAACGGGGTCCTGATCTACATCGCGCCGCGTGCCCGCCAATTCCGGATTCTCGGCGACGTGGCCATCCACGAGAAGTGCGGCGAGGCCTTCTGGAAGGAGGTCGCCGCCGCCATGGAGGAGCACTTCCGACATGGCCGATTCACCGACGGCGTGGTGCACGGAGTCGCGCGTGCCGGGGAGGTCCTGGCCCTCCATTTCCCGCGGCGCGCCGTGGAACGGAACGAGCTTCCGAACCGGATCGACGAGGAGTAGGACGATCCCTCCGCGTCATTCGTCCTAGCTTCTGTCATCGCGAGCGAAGCGAGGGATTGTCCCTTTCGAGCCGCACTGAGATTTCAAAGGGATTCCTCGTCGCTACGCTCCTCGGAATGACAGGGGGCGGTCGTCTCCAACCGTCGCGCCGTCCCCTTCTGTCATCCCGAGCGAAGCGAGGGATCCCTTTCGAGCCGTACTGGGGCTTCAAAGGGGGGTCCTCGTCGCCGGGCTCCTGGGATGACGGGACGCGGCCGCGATTGCACGGGAGGTCATGGGCCTAAGTGACTCATTCCATTGGGGCTTGACTTTCCTCCGAAAACCCTTATGATTCGCGCTCTTTATGTACGCCATCGTCCGCTCCGGCGGTAAGCAGCTCAAGGTCGCCGCGGGCGACGTCGTGCGGATCGAGAAGCCCGCCGGCGAGAAGATCGCCAAGGGCGAGACGCTCGCCCTGACGGGCGCCGACGTCATTCTCGTCTCCGGTGACGGAGGGGTCCGTACGGGCGCGACTGCTCTCAAGGGCGTGAAGGTGCAGGCCAAGGTCCTCGGCGAAATGCGGACCCGCAAGGTTCTCGTCTTCAAGAAGAAGCGGACCAAGCAGTATCGGCGGACCAAGGGCCACCGGCAGACGATGATCCAGGTTCGCATCGAAGCGATCGAAGGGTAGGCGACCATGGCACACAAGAAAGGTCAGGGCTCCTCTCGCAACGGACGCGACTCGAACTCCCAGCGCCTCGGCGTGAAGGCGTTCGGGGGGCAGAACGTCCCCGGCGGGACCATTCTCGTGCGCCAGCGGGGCACCCGGTTTTTCCCGGGCGTCAACGTCGGACGCGGCAAGGACGACACGCTGTTTGCGAAGATCTCGGGTATCGTGCGCTTCCGCGACCAGGGCCGCCTCGGCCGCACGATCTCGATCGAGCCCGCGAACTAGCTGTCGGCTGTCAGCGTTCCGCTGTCAGTCGGATCTGCTCCGGACTCGTTCTGGCTGACAGCTGAGAGCTGACAGCTTCCCCGATGTTCATCGACACGGCCGAGATCCACGTCAAGGCGGGCGACGGCGGCAACGGCTGCATCGCCTTCCGGCGGGAGAAGTTCGTTCCGAAGGGCGGCCCCTCGGGCGGCGATGGGGGCCACGGTGGCTCCGTCTGGGCGGTCGCCGATCCGGCCTACAACACGCTCTACCATCTGCGGCACCAGAACTCGTACCGCGCCGAACGCGGCGAGCATGGCATGGGCTCGAACCGCCACGGCAAGACGGGTCAGGACGTCGAGGTGCACCTTCCGCTCGGCTCCGTCGTGACCGACCTCGACAGCGGCGAGCGGATTGCCGATCTCGTCAAAGCCGGCGAGCGGGTGCAGCTGGTCAAGGGTGGCAACGGCGGGTGGGGCAACCAACACTTCGCCACGCCCACGCGCCAGGCGCCGCGCTTCGCGAAGCCGGGACTGCAAGGGGAAGAGCGCAGGCTCGGAATCGAGCTGAAGCTGCTGGCCGACGTCGCGATCATCGGGTTCCCGAACGCCGGAAAGTCGACGCTCATTGCGACGATCTCGGCCGCGAAGCCGAAGATCGCGGATTATCCTTTCACCACCCTCGTGCCGCACCTGGGCGTGGTCACCTCGCACCACGATCAGCGCACGGTCGTGGTGGCCGACATTCCGGGCTTGATCGAGGGGGCGCACCGCGGGCAGGGGCTCGGCATTCGGTTTCTCAAGCACGTCGAGCGCTGCCGGCTCCTCTGCCATCTCGTGGACGCCTCCGGGCAGGGAGACGCCGAGTCCGACGTCGCGACCATCGAGCGCGAGCTCGAGCAGTTTTCGGCAGATGTCGCCAATCGGCCGCGGATCCTGGTCGCGTCCAAGTGCGACGCGGTCTCGGATCCCGAGCGCCTGGGCTCGATTCGGCGAGCAGCCGAGCGCCGGGGCCTCCCGGTTTTCGAGATCTCCGCGGCGACGGGGACCGGGCTCAAGGAGCTGGTCGGCCACCTCTTTCACGAAGTGGCGGCGGCGCCAGCGGCCGAAGAGCGTGGCGACGAGGGGTCGCAGTGAAAAAATCAGGGCTGGCTGACCCTTTGTCATCCCGAGGAGCGCAGCGACGAGGGATCCCTTTCGAGTCTCGGTACGGCTTCGAAAGGGATCCCTCGTTGCGCTCGGGATGACAGCGCGGGGATCCCTCCTGCGCTCGGGGTGGAGAGGCGTCGGGACGACAGGGGGTAATCTCACGGCATGAGAATTGGAGTCTTCGGCGGAACCTTCGACCCCGTCCACAACGGCCACGTCCTTCCGATCGAGGCGGCGGCCGTGAAGTTCCAGTTAAGCCGCGTCGTTTACGTCCCCGCGCGGCTCTCGCCCCACAAGGAGACGCCTCCGACGGATCCGCGCCACCGGGTCGCCATGCTCGCGTTGGCGACCGCGGGGCGGCCGGACTGGTCGCTGGACCTGGAGGAGCTGGACCGCCGGCCCCCGTCCTACACCGTGGACACGCTGCGGTCGATCGCGGCACGCCATCCGTCCGACGAGCTCTGGCTGCTGATGGGCACGGACATCCTCGCCGGCTTCGGCCGCTGGCGCGAGCCGGAGGAGATCCTGAAACTCGCCCGCATCGCCGCCTTCCACCGCGAGCCTTTCACCGGACCCCGGCTCTCCGTACCGGACCTTCCCGGCCTCGCCGATCGGTTGGCCGTATTCGACGCGGGATCGGTTAGAATCTCTGCGACGGATCTCCGGAACGATCTGGCGGCGGGAAAGAGCGTCGCGGGGCGGGTGCCGGAACCGGTGGCGGAGTACATCACGAAGCACGGTCTCTACAAGCCCGGGATGCCGCAGCGTTGAAGCCCGGCCTCTCCTCCCAGGACAAGGTCCGGGAAGGTCTCACCGCGGCGCTCGACCGCAAAGCCGCCGCCGTCCTCGTCTTCAATCTCACCGAGCTGACCACGATGGCGGACTACTTCGTCCTCTCGACGGCCAGCTCCGACCGACAGGCCCGCGCGATCGCCGACGCCATCGTCGAGCGGCTCGGGCCGGCGAACTCGGTCGAGGGCATGCAGACCGCCAGCTGGATCCTGATGGACTACGGCGACGTGGTCTTCCACGTGTTCCAGGAAGAGGCCCGGCGCTTCTACGCGCTCGAGCGCCTGTGGGGCGATGCGCCGAACGAGACGGGTTTCTTTGGCGGCGTACCGGCGCCGCCGCAAGAGAGTCGGCGGCCGGTCTAGCGGCATCCCATGGCGGACCAGAGGTCCCCTTCCCTCCGGTCGCACTTCCGGACCCGCAACCGGGCGCTCGCCCGCGAGATCGCGTCCCTCGAGCGCGCCGCCGACCTTCCCTCCACGATCCTCATCCTGGGGGAGAGCGGGACCGGGAAGGACCGACTCGCGCGCGCGATCCACGACGTCTCGACGCGCGCCGCGAGTCCGTTCGTCCGGGTCGACGCCGCGAACCTCTCGGACGAGCTCTTCGAGAGCGAACTCTTTGGCCACGAGCGCGGCGCCTTCACGGGAGCCATCGCCGCCAAGAAGGGCCTCCTCGAGGTCGCCGAGGAGGGAACGGTGTATCTCGACGAGGCGTCGTCGCTTTCGCCGGCTGCACAGGCGAAGTTCCTCCGCGTGCTCCAGGAGAAGAACTTCCGGCGCCTCTCGGGTGTGGCGACGCATCCCTTCCGCGCACGGCTCATCGTGTCCTCGCGACGCGATCTGGCGGCCCTCGTCGAAAAGGGTGCGTTTCGCGACGATCTCTTCTACCGGATCGACGTCGTCGCCGTCCGCCTGCCGCGCCTCTGTGACCGCCCTGAGGACATCCTTCCCCTCGCGCGCGAGTTTCTGAAGCGTGCCGCCCGGGCGTACGAGCGGCCCGCCGTGCGCTTCACGAAGGACGCGGAGCAGACGCTCCTGCGGCACAACTGGCCCGGCAACGTGCGGGAGCTGCTGCACGTCATCGAGAAGGCCGTGCTCACGGCCGATGCCGAAGAGATCGCGCCGCAGGATCTCCCCACGGGCGCTCTCGGCGCACCCGAGTCGCTGCTCGCGACCGCCGTTGAAAACCGGTGGACGTTGAAGCAGCTCTCCGACGCCTACATCGACGAGACGGTCCGGCGGGCGGGCGGCAACCGTTCGCTGGCGGCCAAACGGCTCGGTGTGTCGCGTAAGTTCCTCTGGGAGCGGGCCCGGAAGTGATGGGTTAATCGGCCGTTAAACTACGGATTCCGCTGGACTTCCGCAACGATTCGAGTATCATCACCTATTCAAAAAGCGGCCCCTGCGACTCGTGGAAAGGGGCCGGAGAAAAGGAGACCCACGAATGCCCTCGACAGCCGCAAAGGCCGCCAAGATGACGAAGAAGGAAATGGAGAAATACCGGCGGCTCCTCGAAGAAAAGAAGACCGCTCTTTCGGCCGAGATCGCCAAGACCCGCAGCGCCGAGGAAGAGACGACCGAGGAGGCAACCCAGGACATCGCCGACCGGGCCGTGTCTTCGTACACCCGCGAGTTCCTGTATTCGCTGACCGACGGCGAGCGCTCGACACTGCTCCAGATCGACGACGCCATCGGCCGCATCGACGACGCGGTCTATGGTCTGTGCATCAACTGTGGCTCGCTTCTCGCGGAGAAGCGGTTGAACGCGGTCCCCTGGGCGCCCTACTGCCTGGACTGCCAGGAGCTGTCCGAAAAGGGGATGCTCCCGAACTGATCTTTCGCCTTCACGGTTCCTTTGCTCACATGGCCTCCGTCGGTTTCGCCGACGGGGGCCTTTTTTCCAGCGCCTCGCGGGCCGCGCCCCAAGACAGGCCGTGGCGATAGACTCCGATTTCGTGCCGAAGAAGCCCTTTCGAGACGAGGAGATCCCACCATTCGCGGACGCGCCGCCCGCGGTGCTGATCGTGGGCGACGTCGACTTCTTCGTCGACGAGGCCGCGGCGCGGGTGCGGGAGATCCTGGGCGGCGGCGATGCGGAGGTGCTGCGCTTCGAGGACGACGCGCCCGCCGAGGCGATCTCGGATGCGCTCCTGAATCGTTCCCTCTTCTCCCCGCGACGCATCGTGGAGCTCGACGTCTCGCGTCTGCTCGGAACCGAGTCGCCCGGCAGCCTCGTGGCCCAGGCGCTGGAGGCCTGGGACGAGGGCTCGCCGGGGGGCCGTCGGAAAGCCTTCCGGTTCGCGCGCGCCGTGCTCGCAGCCCTCGATCTGCCTGCCAGCGCCGATCCGGGCGAGAACGCCGAGGCCGTGTGCCGGCGGGTGCGCAGGAAGGACGATGCGGCGCGCTTCTCCGAGATCCTCGAGGAGCTGCCGCAGGAGAAGAGCGGCGGTCCCGCGGTGTTGAAGGCTGCCCTCCGCGTCCTGCTCGAACGCGAGAAGAACGACGGGACAGTCGCGCTTCTGACGGCCGTTTCGCCCCCGGCGGGCGTGGATCTCCTGCAGGAGATCGCGGAGAAGGGCACCGTCCTCGAAGCTTCGGTCGGCAAAGATGCGCCCGCTGCCCTGCGGCGCCTGGCCGCTGCACTGGCGAAGGAACGCGAGGTGGTCCTCGATCCCGCGGCCGTCGAACGCCTCCTGGTTCGCACCGACGCGGAACCGGGCGCCTTCGCGACGGAGCTCAGGAAGCTGCTCGCATGGGCGGGCAAGGGCGGGCGGATCCGCGCCGCGGACGTCGAGTCGAACATCGAGGACGAATCCTCGGAAGACGTCTACGGCCTCTTCGAAGCCATTGGCCGGCGGGACGCGGGCGACGCGCTCGCGCGCCTCGAGCGGCTCTTCGACGGCCGCGACGTGCGCCAGGGAGACCGGGAACTCAAGAAGATCGAGGAAATCTGGCAGATCCAGCTTTTCGGCATCATTGCCGGCGAGGTGCGCCGCATGCTGCTCATCCAGGCGCGGCTCGAGGAGACGGGCAAGGGCGTCGGCCCTTCGATGTCGTATGGCGAATTTCAGGCGCGTGTGCTCCCGAGTCTCATGGCTCCGGCGGCGCCTTCCGGGCGATCCCCGTTCCAGGGGAGCAAGACTCCGGTGCACCCTTTTGCGCTCTACAAGGCGGCCCAGCGCGCGTCGCGTTACACGTCCCGCGAGCTCGCCCGGGCGCTCTCGGCTGCGGCCGACGTGGACATTCGCCTGAAGTCGTCGCCTTCGCACCTGGAGACGCTGTCCCTGTACGTCGGAAGGCTGATCGCCGGCGGATAGCGAAAACGCGGGGGACGGCGCCGCGCATGCGGTCGCCGCCCTGTCTGGATGGGAGGCTTCGTATCTAACCTAATATACGGAGCAGAGTGGCCGAGAGTTTCACGCTCGATCTGGCGCCCCGAACTGCCCTGATCACAGGGGGTTCGCGCGGCATCGGCCGCGCCGCCGCGGATCTGCTCGCCCGCGCCGGGGCCCGTGT
This sequence comes from uncultured Acidobacteriota bacterium, assembly GCA_963811425.1. Taxonomy (GTDB): domain Bacteria; phylum Acidobacteriota; class Thermoanaerobaculia; order UBA5066; family Gp7-AA6; genus DAHUXD01. Next base: position 145,615 of record CAWERV010000018.1, on the reverse strand, counting down.
GGCGGTCAACTATGCCCGGGACGAGGCCTCCGCGAACCGCGCCGTGCGCGAGATCCGCGCGGCAGGCGGCGACGCGATGGCGCTCGCCGGCGACGTGTCGGACCCGACGCAGGCGCGGCAGCTCGTGCGCGACGTGGTCGCCGCCTGGGAGCGCCTCGACATCCTCGTCAACAATGCCGGTATCTGGGACGAGGACGTGGCGGGGCAGGGGCGCGTGGACGTCTGGGACCGCACGTACGCGATCAACCAGCGCGGCGCCTTCCTCGTCACGGACGCGGCCGTGCCGCATCTCGAGAAGACGCGCGGCGCCATCGTCTTCGTCTCCTCGACCGCGGCCCAGCGGGGAGAGGCCCGCCATTCCGCGTACGCGGCGTCCAAGGGAGCGCTCATCTCGTACACGAAGTCGCTCGCGGCCGAGCTCGGGCCCCGGGGCATCCGGGTCAACTGCGTGGCGCCGGGATGGGTCGAGACCGACATGACGGCGGCGACCCTGGCAGACCCCGCCGAGCGGCGCGCGATCGAGAGCCTGATTCCGATCGGCCGCGTGGCGTCACCGGCCGACATCGCCGGGCCGATCCTGTTTCTCGTGTCCGATCTCGCGCGGCACATCCAGGGCGAGGTGATCAACGTCAATGGCGGAAGCGTCCTGGCCGGCTGAGCCCGCGCCCACAGAGATGGAAAGGCTCGATCGCAGGGACCTCCGGTTCATCGCGTTCTGCCTGCTCGTCATCGCGTTCGGCGCCGCGGTCACGGCCGGGCTCTTCCGCCGCGCGTTCCCCGAAGCCACGATCGAGTTCAAGGTCAACCGGAGGCAGGCGCAGCTCCTCGCCGAATCGCTTCTGAAAGAGCGCGGCCACGACGTCGCGGGATACCGCTTTGCCGGCGAGTTCGACGTGGACGAGTCGGCGAAGGTGTATCTCGAGCGGGAGCTCGGGCTCGAGCGGGCGGGGCGGCTCTACGGCCGCGAGGTGAAGATCTGGCAGTGGCAGATGCGCTGGTTTCGCTCCGGCGTCAAGGAGGAGGAGCGGGTTGCGCTTTCGCCGCTCGGCGATCTGATCGGGTTCCGCTCGGTGCTCAAGGAGGATGCGCCGGGCGCGCGCCTGAACGAGCAACAGGCCCGTGCGATCGCTCTCGCATTCCTCGGCTCCCGGGGGTTCACCCTGGCGGCGTTGAAGCCGATCGAGGCCACGCCCGTGGCCCGGCCGAACCGCACCGATTGGACCTTCGTCGACGAGAGGGTCGGCGTGCGGTTTGCCGACGCGACCCTCCGGTATGTGACGACGGTCGCGGGGGACCGTCTGGTGGCGTACCAGGAAATCGTCCACGTTCCGGAGGCCTGGACGCGGGATTACGAGCGGCTGCGGTCGAAGAACGAAGCGGCCGGCCAGATCGCGACCTTCGGCCTCTTCGTGACGCTCATCGCGATGCTCGCCGTCCTCGTGCGGAAGATCGTTCTGAAGGACGTGCCCTGGAAACTCGTCGGCATCTTCGGCGGCATCGGCTTCGTGCTGCAGCTTCTTTCGACGTTGAACGAAATCCCGCTGACCCTCTTCGAGTACGACACGGCGAGCCCGCTCTCGGCGTACCTCACGAACCGAATCGTGCTCGGAATCCTCGGAGCCGTGGCGACGGGAGCCGGGATCGCCCTCGTCGTCGCAGCGGCCGAGCCCATCTTCCGCGAGCGGTTCCCGCGCCAGCTCTCGCTCGGCGGCGCGTTCTCGGCGCGGGGCATCCAGACGAAGGGATTCCTGCGCGGGGTCCTTCTCGGCTACGCGCTGGCCGCGTTTTTCTTTGCGTACCAGGCCGTGTTTTACGTCGTCGCAGGGCATTTCGGCGCGTGGGCGCCCGCGGAGGTGCCCTACAGCGACATGCTGAACACGGCGTTCCCCTGGGCCACGGTGCTGCTCATCGGATTCCTTCCGGCCGTCACGGAGGAAGGGATCAGCCGGATGTTCTCGATCTCGTTCCTCGATCGCCTCGGAGCGGGCCGCCTCGTCGCGATCGTGGTGCCGGCCTTCATCTGGGGCTTCGGGCACTCGACGTACCCCAATCAGCCCTTCTACATCCGCGGCATCGAGGTCGGCTGCGCGGGAGTTCTGATCGGCATCGTGATGGTTCGCTACGGCGTCGTGCCGCTGCTCGTCTGGCACTTCACGGTGGACGCGATCTACACCGCGCTCGTTCTGCTGCGCTCCGGCAACTCCTACTACGTCGTGTCGGGAGCGGTGGCGTCGGGAATCCTGCTCGGGCCTCTGGCCGCGTGCCTGGTCCTCTACGCACGGCGCGGGGGATTTCTATCGCCGGCCGGCCTGACGAACGGGGAGAGGGGTTTCGTGGCGGAGCCGGTTCGGGAGCCGGCATCGGCCGCGCTCGTTCCGGACGTGCACCCGCTCCCGCCGGGGACACTCCCGTACGCGGGAGCCGCGGCGCTGGTGCTGGTGTCGTCCTTCTTCGTCCCGGCCCGCCTGGACGAGCCGCTCGTCGAGGACGCGATCGGGCGCGAGGCTTCGAGGGCGATGGCCGTTCGCTTTCTCCGCGTCAACGGCGTCGACCCGGGCGCCTGGCAGAGCGTCACCTACGAAGGGACCGGATTTCCGTACGACGAAGAGGTTCGCTCCGCCAAGCCCCAGGACGAGGCCGGCATTCCGGGATTTTCCGAGGGGGCAGCGCGGTACGTCATCGAGAAGGGGGGTCCGGAGGCCTTCCGCCGGCTCGCCGCCCGGCAGCTGCCGCTCGCGTTCTGGGTAACCCGCTTCTATCAGCCCGAGAAGAAGGAGGAGTGGAAGGTCCTCGTGGACGCGCGGCGATCGCGCGTCGCCGCCTTCGTCCACCCGATCGCCGAGGATGCTTCGGCGGGGCCGCCGCCATCGGACGCCGAGGCGCGACGAAGGGCGCTCGGGGTCGCGGCCAGGCTCGGCTATCCGTCGGCCGACTACGCGGTCCTCGAGGTCGGGACCGAGGCGAGGCCCCACCGCGTCGACACGACCGTCGTGCTCGAGGCCAGGCCTGCCGGGGTCGGCGACGCGCGGCCGCGGCTGACGGCCGTCTTTCATGGCCCGCTTCTCTCGTCCTTCATCCCGTCGATCCGGGTCCCCGAGAGTTTCATGCGGGACAAGCGCAGGCGCACGGCCGCCGACTGGCTTCTCGTCGGTGCGCGGGTCGTTGCCGGCGGGTCGCTCGTCGGCGTCGGCATCATCCTGTTCCTGCGTCTCGTGCGCCAGCCGGAGTTTCGGTGGAGATCGATCGTCCGACCCCTGATCTGGGCCGCGGTGCTCGGAGCCGCGGGGCTCGCGAACACGTGGACGTACCTCTTCCGTCAATATCCGACGGAGAGACCGATGGGCCTCTTTCGACTGGGGGTGGGTGTCTCGCTGACGTTCGGCCTGCTCGCCATCCTGCTTGCGGCGTGCGTCGGTTTTGTCCTTTGCAGCGGCGCGCGGCCCGGATGGCCGCAGGCCCTGCGACGCAAGGGCACGCTCGGCGACGCGCTGATGCGGGCGGGGATTGCCGCGGGCGGCATGCTCGGGCTCGCGCGCTGGTTCCACGTCATCTCCTCGCGGGTCCCCGCGCTGTATGAACCGGACCCGACGCTGCCCGCGAGCCTGCAGTACTCGGTTCCGGCCCTGGACGTGCTGTGGCAGGCGGCCCGCGGAGGATTCGCGTTCGCGGCGATGGCCGCGGTGGCAGCCCTGGCCCTCGGAAGCGCGTTTTTCCGAACCCGAGCGGGGCGGGTGCTCGGGGCAGTGGCAGTCCTGCTGGCGCTGCTGCCGTCGAACTTTCATTCCCCCGCGGAGTTCGCCTCGAGCCTTCTGCCCGCGCTCTTCACGACGGCCTGGATCGTGGTCTGCACGTTCGCGCTCCTGCGGGATCATGCCGCCGCGTGGGCGCTCTTCGGGCTCTTCGCCTTCGGGCTGCGGGAGGCGGTCGATCTGCTCGCCCAGCCCGCCGCCGCCGACCAGGCCGCCGGCGCCTGGGCCCTCCTGCTGCTGGTTCTTGCCGGAGCCGCCCTGCTGGCCGGTCGGCGGAATCCGACGCTCGGGCCCGTCGCCGAGAGCGGATGGCCGACCGCTAGCTCCCCGTCGAGTGGTAACGCCTGACGCCGCTCTTCCAGACGGACAGGGCGAGCGCGAGGGACAGGGCAGCCACGAACGGCACGGCCCAGAACTCCCGCACGAATTCGCCGCGCCGCAGGAAGTGGATGACGGGGTAGAAGGACGCGAAGGCGAAGGGGATCACGAAGGAGAGGGTGAAACGGATCCATCCGTCGTAGATCGTCAAGGGGTAGCGGCCGAACTGGATGAGGTTGAAGACGGGCGGGACGATGCCGATGCGGTCCTCGATCCAGAATGACGTCGCGGTCAGGCCGATGAAGATCGCGAGGTAGATCGCGGCTCCGCAGATCGCCCAGAGCGCAAAGAGAAGGAAGTCCCCGGGACCGAACGAGAGGCCGAGGCGCTTCGAGGCCCAGACCACCGCCGCGAGGCCCGTGACCGTTTCCTGCAGCGACTCCAGGCGGAACGCCTCGAAGAGCACCTGGAAGACGGAATTGACGGGCCGCACGAGCACCCGGTCGAAGCGTCCCTCGATGAGATAGCGGTCCGAGAACAGGTAGAGGTTCCAGGAGAAGACGTTGAAGATTCCCAGGGGGATGAGCGAGAAGCCGTAGAGGAAGACCATCTGTTCGAAGTTCCATCCCCGGATCCCCGGGACCCGGGAGAAGACGATGAGCAGAAAGCCGAACGCCGCAGCGGTTCCAAGAAACGACGCGAACACGCTCGAGAAGAAATCGAGCCGGTACTCCAGCCGCGCCTTCGCGTACTGGGAAAAGTACAGCCGAAACAGCCGCGCGTGGCGCCAAATCCGAATTCCGAAATCCGAATTCCGAAATCCCGACATCATCCGCCCTGGATCGTGATGCGCTCCTGCGAGCGCTGCCATGCCCACTGGCCCAGAGCCAGCAGGGCGAGCGTCCAGCCGGCCTGCAGGGCCAGCAGCTTCGCCGCCTCGGCACCCGTGGCCTTGCCGAGGTAGATCGCGGCCGGCGTGAAGTTGATGTGCGGGAAGGGGGAGGCGAAGAGGATGGACCGCAACGGCTCCGGGAAGAAGGTCGTGGGGATCAAGAGGCCCGACAACAGCTCGAAGGCAAGGTGCTTCGCGCGCAGGATTCCGAGGATCGACTTGGAGCGGATGGCGATGAGGCCGACCAGGAAGTTCAGCGCCGCGACCAGGAAGAACGACATCGTGGCCGATAAGAGGAAGAGGCAGCCCGCGGTCACCGAGGCCGGGAGCTTCAGGGGAAAGAGCAGGGCCAGGACCAACGAGATGGGAACCGTGAACAGGATGGCCCGGAACGCCGACTGCCCCGCGGCGTCCGCGATCATCACCATCTGGAAATCGACCGGCCGGATCAGGTTCATCGCCAGTTTGCCTTCCTGCACCTGTGTGCCGAGGTCCCGGTCGATCTCGTTGAAGTAGAACGAGCGGATCGCCCAGCCCACCGCCACGTACGTCACCATGTCGTCGAGCGTGAGCCCCGAGAGCGTGGTGCCGGCGTGGAAGACCGCGCGCCAGATGAAGTAGTAAACCGCGACGTTGAAGAGATACGTGAGGACCCCGACGTAGTAGCGCGCCCGGAACGCGAGCATGTTGAGAAACCCGATCCGTGCGAAAGGAACGGCCGAGCGCCACGTGCCCGTGGCCGCCGCGCTCACGCGATGCCCTCCTGGTAGATCCGCCTGACGACGGCCTCGATCTCGGGCTCCTCGATCTTGATGTCCGAGACGTCGAAGCGGTTGACGATCTCCTTCACGGCCGCTGCGGGAGCCGTGGTGCGCCGGTCGACGTCGAGCCGGTAGCGCAACATCCCGACCTCGCGAATGGCCAGGCCATTCCAGTCGAGCTGCGGGGGCTCCGGCGCATGCTTGACGTCGAAGACGATGGACGTCACGGGCAGGATCCGGTCGCGCAGCTCATCGAGGGCCCCGTCGAACAAGAGACGGCCGTGGTCGATGACGATGACGCGCTTGCAGAGCGTCTCGATGTCGGCGAGGTCGTGTGTCGTCAGGAGGACCGTCGTTCCCTCGCGCCGGTTGATCTCCTGCAGGAACTCGCGCACGTTGGCCTTGGCCACGATGTCGAGACCGATCGTCGGCTCGTCAAGAAAGAGCAGCGGCGGCCGGTGGAGCAGCGACGCAGCGAGGTCGCATCGCATCCGCTCGCCGAGCGAGAGCTTCCGGACGGGCTGGTGCAGGTAGGCGCTCAGGCCGAGCACCTTGTCGAAGAGGGCCATGCGCTCGCGGTACTGGTCCTCGGCGAGGCCGTAGATCTCCTTCAGCAGGCGGAAGGACTCGACCACGGCGATGTCCCACCAGAGCTGCGTGCGCTGGCCGAAAACGACGCCAATCGTCGCAACGTACCGGGTGCGGTCGCGGTGGGGCACGAATCCATTGCAGGCGAGCGTGCCGGAGGTCGGCGTCAGGATTCCGGTCAGCATCTTGATCGTCGTGGACTTGCCGGCGCCGTTGGCGCCGATGTAGCCGACCATCTCGCCCGGGGCGATCGCGAAGGTGACGTCGGCGACGGCGGCGGTCTCCGTGGCCTTGCGCCGCACGAGGGACTTGAGCGCCGCGCCCAATCCCTCCTCGCGCCGGTAGGTCCGGAAGACCTTCGTCAGGCCCTCGACGCGGACGATGGGATCGGTCATGCGCGGGCGAGCCCGAGGGCCCGCGCGTAGATTTCCCGCGCCGGGCGGCCGGAGCGGCGGGCGATGTCCTTCGAAAGAGCCTTGAGCGGCATACCGGCAGCCAGCGCCTGGCGGATGCTCGCATCGATCTCCTCGGCGTCCGGTCGGGCAGGCTCCGCACGGTCGCCTTCCACGACGACCGTGATCTCGCCGCGGCCCGTCCCCCGTGCTCCGAAGACGGCGGCGAGCTCGGGGAGCGTCCCGCGCACGGCTTCCTCGTGCAGCTTCGTCAGCTCCCGGGCGACACAGGCGCGCCGCGGTCCGAGGACCCGTGCCGCGGCTTCGAGCGATTCGCGGAGGCGATGCGGCGCCTCGAACCAGATCAGCGTCTCGCTGCGGCCGAGCAGGCTCTCGAGAAACCGCTGGCGCTCACCGGCGCGGGAGGGCAGGAAGCCGAAGAAGGTATGGGGCACCGCGGCGATGCCCGAGACGGCCAGGGCCGCGGCGGGCGCCGAGGGTCCCGGCACCACCAGGACCGGGTAGCCGGCCGCAGCAGCCGCCGCGACGAGGCGTTCTCCCGGATCGGAGAGTGTCGGCATCCCGGCGTCGGAGACGAGCGCCACGATCTCGCCGCGGCCCATGCGCTCGATGAGCTCCCCGACGCGCGCCTGCTCGCGCGGCCCGGGACACGAGATTCGGTGGGCAGGGAGGTCGAAGCGGGCCGCGAGCTTGGCGGTGACGCGCGTGTCCTCGCAGAAGATCACGTCGGCCTCGGCGAGGGCCTTGCGCCCGCGGGGCGACAGGTCCTCGAGATTCCCGATGGGCGTTCCGACGACGAGGAGGCGTCCGCTCGGAATGGGACTCGCGGGTACGGGTTTCTTCGTGTGACTCACGGGGAATCGGGAAAATAGCACGGGGCCTTTGGTTATCATCCGGAGCGGCATGCATGCGGCCCGGACCTGGCTCCTCCTCTGGCTCTGCGCCCAGTCGGCCGCGGCGGCGCAGCTCGTGGACCGGATCGCTGCGACGGTCAACGATGCCGCGATCCCGGAGAGCGAAGTGCGAAAGGCCATGGTCGTCTCCGCCCTGGAGCCACGGCCGGGGGAGGATCGGGAGGCGTTCCGGATGCGGGTCCTCGAGGCCATGATCGAGGAGCACCTCGAGTACGAAGACGCGGCGCGATTCGGGCCGGCTCCGCCGGACGCCGCCGAGATCGACCAGGCCATGGCGAGTCTGCGACAGCGGATCAAGGATGAGGGGAAGGATCCGGATGCGGAGTTCGCTCAGGCCGGCATGACCGCCGACGAGGTGCGCGCCTCGATCGAGCGGCAGCTCGTGATCGCCCGCTTTCTGCGGGAGCGATTTGCGCCGATCGCCTTCGCCGACGAGGAGCAGGCGCGCGAGGAGTACGAGAAGCGATACGTTGCCGAGCGAAAGGCGGCCGGCCTCCCGGTCGAGCCGCTCGAGGCAGTCGACGAGGAGATGCGGAGGCGAGCCTCGGTACGGGTTTTCGATGAGGAAGTGGCGAAGTGGCTCAAGGACCTGAGGCAGAAGGCGCGCATCTCGATCTACCGGATTCCCCTTCCGCTCCTGGGGAGCCGGACACCCATCGTCCTGTCGACCGCGCCCTTGCCGACGAGGACCCCGGTTCCATGAGGCCAGTCGCCATCCTGAGGGCAGCCCCTGCTGCCCCGAGCCCGAGCGAAGCGAGGGATCCCTTTCGAGCCACGGTGCGGCTGAGAAAGGGATCCCTCGTCGCTGCGTTCCTCGGAATGACGAGGGTCGCTGCGTTGCTCGTGACGACAGTTGTCGCTTCGCTCCTCGGGATGACGGGGGGTGCTGCGCTCTTCGGGTTGCCGAATGTCTGGCCGCTTTCCGCGGCGCGACCCACGCCGCCGGCGATCGGCGTCGTAACGCACGATGTCGGGGTGACGATGCGGGACGGCGTTCGGCTCGATGCCGACGTGCTGCGGCCGGCCGAGAGCGGTCGGTTTCCGACGCTCGTCTACCGGACCCCCTACGACCGCAAGCGCTCCGAGGAGAGCGATGTCGTCCGGGCCGCGGTGGAGCGGGGGTATGCCGTGGTGCTCGTGGACGTGCGGGGCCGTTACGGATCGCAGGGCGCGTTCGTGCCCTACTTCAACGAGGGGCGGGACGGATACGACACCATCGAGTGGGCCGCGGCGCAGCCGTGGTCGACGGGCGAGATCGGCACCTTCGGGTTGTCGTACCCGGGCGCCGTCCAGTGGCTCGCCGCCGTCGAATCGCCTCCCCATCTGAAGGCCATGGTTCCGGCGATGACCTTCTCGACGCCGCGGAATTTCTTCTACGCCGGCGGCGCCTGGGACCTGTCATGGCTCGCCTGGATCTGGGACAACATTGCGCCCGACGCGCGGCGACGCGCCGATCTTCCGGGGGCCCGCACGGGCAAGGAGGCCGCGGCAGCCTGGGATCGCATCGAGCCGCGCCTGCCGTACCGGCTGCCGCTCTCCGACGTCCCCGAGCTGCGCGGTCCGGCTCCCTACTACTTCGACTGGCTCGCACACCGGCCGGAAGAGGCGTGGTGGGACTGGGCCGAGTTGCGCGGGCGCTACGGCCGCGTCGGGGCCGCCGTTCTGAACTTCTCGGGCTGGCACGACGAGGCCTACGGCCCGGAAGGAGCGATCACGAATTTCCTCGGCCTTCTCGCGGCAAGGCCGGGAGAAGCGGATCCTCGCACGCGCCTGGTCCTCGGGCCCTGGACGCATGGCGGGGAGGACTCGGACCGGTCCGGGGACCGCGCCTTCGGGCCGACGGCGCCGATCGCTTACGCCGAGCTCATCCTGCGCTTCATGGACCACTACGTGCGCGGCATCGAGAACGGCGTGGATCGCGAGCCGCGCGTGAGCGTGTTCGTGATGGGGGAGAACGCGTGGCGCACGGGTGACACGATGCCCCTGCCCGGAACGCAGCCGCTCTCGTTGTACCTCGCCCCCGGCGGCAAGCTCTCTTCCCGGCTCCCTGCGCCTCCCGACTCCTCCCAACGCGGCTTCAGCTCCTTCGTCGCGAATCCGGCGAAACCGGTCGTCGACCCCTACGGCACGAAGCCGGGCGCGCACGACTATCGCGCGCTCGCCAGACGCTCCGACGTTCTCGTCTTCGAGACCGAGCCGCTCGTCGAGCCTCTGCGCGTCGTCGGCGCGATCGACACCGAGATCTTCCTCTCGGCCGATGCCCCGGACGTGGACCTCTGGGTCAAGCTCGAGGACGTCCTTCCCGATGGAACCGCCTGGAACCTCTCGAGCCCTGGAACCGACGTCCTCCGGGCGAGCGAGCGCGAGGGCGGGCCGGCGCCGAAGCCGCTCGCGTCGGAAGAAGTCGTCGCGATGCGGTTGCCGAACCTGCGAACCGGGAACCTGTTCGCGAAGGGCCATCGCGTGCGCGTGGTGCTCTGCGGCAGCTTCATGCCGCACTTTTCGCGGAATCTGCAGACCGGCGAATCCGAAGCCGACTCCGCGAAGATGCGCCCCGCCGCGATCCGGATCCGCCACGACACGGCGCACCCCTCGCGGATCGTGCTGCCGGTGGTTCCCGAAGTGGAGAAGCCATGAACCGGAAGAGGCCGTTGGCCCTGTTCCCCTTCGCCGCCATTCCGGCCTGCGCCCCCGACGGCGCCCTCATTCGCGAAAAGGCGTGGCAGGAGGCGATTTCGCGAGACAATCGGTAGTCCGAGCGGGGCCCGGAGACCTCTGAATGCCCATTACGTACCGCATCGAGGCGGAGCGAGGCTGGATCGTCACGGAATGCACGGGTGGCGTGACTCTGCCGCAGGTCGTGGCCCACTTCGACGCGCTGGAGCGCGATCCCGACTGCCCGCCCCGGCTCGATGTGTTGCTCGATCTCTCCGGTATGACCTCGCTCCCCGACAGCCCCCAGATACGGGCCGCGGCTGAGCGCGTCGGCCTCGTTCCCAACATCGTGTTCGGGAGGTGCGCGATCGTCGCCACCCGGGAGGCCTTGTTCGGGATGGCGCGCATGTTCGAGGTCTTCGCCCGCGGCCACTTCGCGGCGGTCCACACGTTCCGGCAGCGCCGGGAGGCGGAGGAGTGGCTGGCTAGTTACTAGGTTGGTGCCGAGTCTTCGCGCCGGTGCGCCCGAAGGGCGCAGATCGCTCGCTGAGCGGAGGCGACGTTTAGCCGGGGGGCCATGCCATGGGGCGGCCGCCGAGCAGATGGAAGTGCAGGTGGAAGACCGTCTGGCCGGCGCCCTCTCCGTTGTTGGCCACGAGGCGATAGTGATCGAGCTTGAGGTCCCGGGCGATCGCGGCCGCTCGCGCGACCAGCTCGCCCACCATCTCGTGATCCTCGGGCCCCGCGTCGGCGAGCTTCGGGATGTGCTTTCGCGGGATCACCAGGATGTGCGTCGGCGCCTTCGGCGCGATGTCGTGGAAGGCATAAACGCGGGAGTCGGAGTACGCCGCATTCGACGGGATCTCTCCCTTCGAGATCTTGCAGAACAGACAGTCGCTCATACCCGAGAGTCTATAGAGGGTCGGGAGGAGTTGGGGGCCGTCCGGGGAGTCCGGAAGCGGTTCCTCGCCGACTCCTCCCAACTCCTCCCCGACTAAGCCTTCACCCTCCGCACTCGCGCTCCGAGTCCCTTCAGCTTCTCCTCCATCCTCTCGTAGCCGCGATCGAGGTGGTACACGCGGTCGATCGTCGTCTCGCCCTCGGCCGTGAGGGCGGCGATCGCGAGGGCCGCCGAGGCCCGCAGGTCGCTGGCCATGACGCGGGCCCCGGTCAGGCGGGACGGCCCTTCCACGACCGCCCAGCGCCCCTCCAGGCGGATCCGGGCGCCCATGCGGACGAGCTCTGCCACGTGCTGAAAGCGGTTCTCGAAGATCGTTTCCGTGATCGTTGCCACGCCCTCCATGCTCGTGGCGAGCGCCATCCACTGGGCCTGCAGGTCCGTCGGAAAGCCCGGATAGGGGGCGGTCGCGACGTCGTGGGAGTGGAGCGGCCCGTCGGCCCGCACGCGGAGCGTGTCGCCCGAGGCGTCCACCTTCGCTCCGGTCGCGGCGAGGCGCGTGGTCATCGCCGTCAAATGCTCGGGGGCGCACCGGCACAGGACGACATCCCCGCGGGTCGCCGCGGCCGCGATCGCGTACGTGCCCGCCTCGATGCGGTCCGGGATGATCGGGTGCTCGGCGGCGTGGAGGCTCTCGACTCCCTCGATGACGATCGTCTCGGTCCCGGCCCCGGCGATCCTCGCGCCCATCGCTGCCAGCAGCCGCGCGAGGTCCACGACCTCGGGCTCCCGGGCCGCGTTCACGAGCCGCGTGGTGCCGCGCGCGAGGGTCGCCGCGAGCATCACGTTCTCCGTGCCGGTGACCGTCACCGTGTCGAAGACGATCTCCGCCCCGGTCAGTCTCGCCGCCGTCGCCTCGACGTAGCCATGCTCGAGCCGGACCTCGGCGCCGAGCTTCTCGAACGCGGCCAGGTGCAGGTTGATGGGTCGCACACCGATCGCGCAGCCGCCCGGCAGCGAGACGCGCACCGAGCCGCTGCGCGCGAGCAGGGGGCCGAGCACGAGCACCGAGGCCCGCATCGTCTTGACCAGCTCGTACGGCGCATCGGCCGAGCCGATCGTGCACGCTTCGATCGTCGCGGACGCCGAGCCGGTCTCGACCCGGGCGCCGACGTGCTGGAGGAGCTTTCCGAGCGTCCGAATGTCGGCGACGTTCGGCAGGTTGGTCAGCCGTATCGGCTCTTTCGTGAGCAGTGCCGCCGCGAGACAGGGGAGGGCGGCGTTTTTGGCGCCCGAGATTCGGACCTCGCCCGAGAGCCGCGAGGGCCCTTCGATCAGGAACTTGTCCACGGCTTGCGGATTCTACTGACTCGCTCGGCCGACGACTCGAGGCGAGCGAGACAGATGCGGGGGATGCCCTCGAGGTCGGGCTCGATCTTGAGGAAGCGCCAGACCGGCCTGGCCAGGATCTCGGAACGCACCGCCTCGCCCTGTCCGAACCCGATCTCGAAGACGAGCAGTCCCTGCGGCGCCAGGTACGCCGCGGCCGATGCCAGCAGCTGCCGGATCGCCGCGAGGCCGTCGTCGCCGGCGAAGAGGGCGCGCCGCGGATCGTGATCCCGGACCGTCGAGGGCAGGTGCGGGGATTCGCCGATCGCCAGGTACGGGGGATTGGACAGGATGACGTCGAAACGGGTCTGGCCGAGCGCGGAGAGCCAGTCGGAGGCGAGCAGGCCGAGGCGGGGGAGCACGCCATGGTGCGCTGCGTTCTGGCGGGCCAGAGCCAGGGCGTCCACCGAGATGTCGAGGGCGACGGCGCGCGCCGCCGGCCGCTCCAGGAGGTAGCTGATCGCGATGATGCCGCTGCCGGTGCCGGCGTCCAGGACGCGGCGCGCATCGGGGGCTTCGCGGAGGGCCTGCTCGAGAAGGACCTCGGTCTCCGGCCGGGGCACGAGGGCCCGTCCGTCCACGCGGAACGGGCGGCCATAGAAATCCCACTCGCCAATCAGGTGCTGGACCGGAACACCCGTCAGGCGCTTTTCCCACATGGCCGAGAATCGGGCTGCCACGTCGGCCTCGAGCGTCTGGCGGGGGTCGAGGGCCAGGGGCGACTTTCCGCCGAGGGCGTGGGCGAGCAGCAGCCGCGCGTCCCAGAGGCCCGCGTCCGATCCTGCCTCGATGGCCCGGGAGGCAGCGCTCTCGAGGATCTCCTTGATCGTCACGGCGCGCGGCGGGCGGCTGCCATCAGGCCTTCGCCAACTCGTCCTTGAGCCGCTCGGCCTGGAAATGGGACGAGATCGGCTCGACGAGCTCGTCGAGGTTGCCGTCGAGCACGTCCTGGAGCCGATGCGTGGTGAAGCCGATGCGGTGGTCGGTGATCCGCGACTGTGGAAAATTGTACGTGCGGATCTTCTCGGAGCGGTCGCCCGAGCCCACCATCTTCTTGCGCTCGGCGGCGATCGCGCCCTCCTGCCGGGCCTGTTCGATCTCGAGCAGGCGCGCCTTGAGCACGCGCATGGCTTTCGCCTTGTTCTTGATCTGGCTGCGCTCGTCCTGGCACTGCACCACGAGCCCGGTCGGCAGGTGCGTCAGGCGAACGGCCGAGTACGTCGTGTTGACGCCCTGGCCGCCCGGTCCGGAGGCGCAGAAGCGATCGACGCGGATGTCCTTCTCGTCGACCTTCACGTCCACGTCCTCGGCCTCGGGAAGCACCGCGACCGTGGCCGCCGACGTGTGAATCCGGCCGGAAGCCTCCGTCGCCGGGACCCGCTGCACGCGGTGGGCGCCCCCCTCGTACTTGAGCCGCGAGTACGCCCCCTCACCCTCGATCAGGGCCGTGATGCTCTTGATTCCGCCGATTCCGGTGTCGTCGCGGTCGACGATCTCGACTTTCCATCTCCGGCGCTCGGCGTAGCGCTGGTACATGCGGAAGAGCTGGGCGGCGAAGAGGGCGGCCTCGTCGCCACCCGTGCCGGCGCGAATCTCCAGGAACACGTTGCGCGAGTCGTTGGGATCCTGCGGAAGCAGCAGGAGCTTGACCTCCTGCTCGATCCGCTCGAGCCGCTCCGTCAGCGCGGCGCGCTCGGAGGCCGCCATCTGGTAAAGCTCCTCGCCGGGGGAGAGGGATTCGACGAGCTCGCGGGCGCCGTCGAGCTCCCGCTGGACCTGGTGCTGCTCTTCCATCTTGGCGACGATCGGCTCGAGGTCCGAGAGAGCCTTCTGCGCGTCGCGTACCGCCCGGTGATCCTGGACGAACTGCGGATCGGCGAGGCGCCCCCGGACTTCCTCGTACTTGCGGCGGATGTCTTCCAGCTTCTCGAACATGAACGGTCCTCGGCTGTCAGCACTCCGCTGCCAGCCAGATGGGCGTTGCGTAGACCGCTAGAGGGCGGCGAAGGGAAAGGGACGAGAAGCGATGGGGCGCATTCCCGCGGCCGGCCAGCTAGGCCGGGGAGCCCGCCGCCTTCTTCTCGTAGCGCTTGCGGAAGCGCTCCACGCGGCCGGCCGAGTCGACGAGCTTCTGCTTACCGGTGAAGAAGGGGTGGCACTTGCTGCAGATCTCGATGCGCAGCTCCTTCTTGGTGGAGCGGGTGGTCCAGGTCTCGCCGCACGCGCAGTGGACCAGGACCTCGTGCAGCTCGGGGTGAATGTTCGGTTTCATGGAACGGCGGATTCTACGGAAGAGAGCCCCTCAACGCAAGCCCCCGGGCGGAAGGGAGGCGAATTGGGGCCCCCGAACCCCGCCGCCGGGCAGGCGGGTTAGAATCCCCAAGCCTAAGGCGACCTGTGTTTTACCTTTACGTGACAGCTCCCGGAATGGCCGCGCGGAAGGTCTCTCTCGACCGCCCGGTGACGACGATCGGCCGCTCGTCGATGAACGACCTGCCGATCTCGGACAAGATGCTCTCGCGCCAGCACTCCCGCATCGTGCGTGGCAACGACGGCGGCTTCACGGTGGAGGATCTGGGCTCCCGCAACGGCACGTTCTTAAACGGCGAGCGCCTCACGACCGTCCAGGTCTTGAAACCGGGCGATCGGATCACGGTCGGAGGCGTCACGCTCAAGGTCGAGTCCGAGTCGACCACGCGTGTGCGGATCGAGGGCGGCGGCGAGGATCCTCTCGACAACACGATCCTGAAGGCGTCGGCCGAGCTGCTGCGTGCGCACGCGACGGAGACCGACCCGCGGCTGCCGGCCGATCAGCTCGGCAAGCTCATCGAGTCCCTGCGCGTCGTCAACGAGCTCACGGTGGAGCTGCTCCGCGACATCTCGGTGGACGAGCTCCTCGGGTTCCTCATGGACAAGGTCTTCGAGACGCTGAAGCCCGACCGTGGGCTGGTGCTGTTGAAGTCGGCGGCGACCGGGGAGCTCGCACCCGCGGTGGTGCGCGTGGCCGAAGGGATCTCGGCGGAGGACATCCGGCTGTCGAAGACCCTCGTGGCGGCCGTCGTCGAGAAGCGCAACGGGCTGCTTCTCATGGACACGACGACCGGCTCGGGCGTCTCGCTTGCCGACTCGATCCGGCTTTCGGGAATCAAGTCCGTGCTCGCCGCGCCGCTGGAGAACGAGGGCGAGGTCGTTGGTCTGATCTACGTGGATTGCCGCGTCGGCCACCGCTCGTTCGAAGAGGCCGACCTGCGCCTGCTGACCTCGCTCGCCAACGTCGCGGCGGCGAAGATTCAGAACGCGCGGCTGATGGCGGAGAACGCCGAGAAGCGGCAGATGGACCGCGAGTTCGCGCTCGCGCGCGAGATCCAGCAGAGGCTCCTGCCCGAGGAGCCGCCGCCCCTGCCGGGGTACGAGCTGCACGGCTCCAACGTCGCGTCGCGCCAGGTCTCCGGCGACTACTTCGATTTCCGCCCTCGCAGCGACGGGAAGATCTACGCCACGATCGCCGATGTCTGCGGCAAGGGCGTGGGGCCGGCGCTCTTGATGGCTTCGCTCCAGGCGTCGTTTCACGCCTGGGCGGACGAGCACATTCCCGTCGCGGAGATGACCGGCCGCCTGTCCGAGGCGATCTCGCGGCGGACCGGGCCCGACCGCTTCATCACGTTCTTCCTCCTCATCCTGGACCCTTCGAGCGGCGAGGTCGAGTACACCAACGCCGGGCACAACCCCGGCCTGCTCCTGCATGGCGATGGATCCATGGAGGAGCTCGGCTCGCACGGGCTCCCGCTGGCGCTCTTTCCGGGCAAGCCCTACGGCTCCTCGAAGCTCATCCTCAAGCCGGGGGAGCTCCTGTGCCTCTACACGGACGGCGTGACCGAGGCCAACGACCCTGAGGGAACGGAGTTCGGGATGCCGCGGCTGAAAGAATTCCTGGCCGCGCAGGTCAATCGGTCGACGTCCGACATCGAGACGGCCCTCGGCGAAGCGCTCGATGACCACGCGAAGGGCGAGCCCTTCGCGGATGACCGGACGCTGGTGATGGTTCGGAGGCTGCCGGGTTAGCCCGGAACCAAGCGCTTTCCCGGCTCCTCCGAACTTCCCCCGACTCCCCCCGCCGAATCCCGGATTTCCAGTCGTTTGATGATCTCGTGCAGCGTGGTGGGCTTGATCTTCAGCAGCTCGGCCGCGCGTTTCTGGATCCCCCCGGTCCGGCGCAGCGCGGTGCGGATCAGCCGGCGCTCGTAATCCTCGACGAGCTGCTTGTACGTCGCGCCGTTTTCCGGCAGCCGAATCGGCAGCTCGCCCCGGTCCGGCGTCAGGACCGTCTCCGGCAGCAGGCCGAGCCCGATCTGGCCTCCGGGCGGGCACAGGACGACTGCCCGCTCGAGCGCATTCTCGAGCTCGCGCACGTTGCCCGGCCAGTCGTGGTCGAGCAGGGCTCGGTAGGCCTCCGGATCGATTCCGGCGATCGGCTTCTCGTTCTCCGAGGCGTAGAGCCGCATGAAGTGCTCGGCCAGGAGTGCAATGTCCTCGCGGCGCTCGCGCAGCGGTGGAATCGAGATGTTGATGACACAGAGCCGGTAGTACAGGTCGTCCCGGAACCGGCCCTCCGCAACCATCTTCTTGAGGTCCACGTTGGTGGCGGCAATGATGCGCACGTCGACCTTCTGGGTCTCGACGCTGCCGACCCGCATGAACTCCTTCTCCTGGATGACGCGCAGGAGCTTGGCCTGGGTCTCCATGCTGACGGTGCCGATCTCGTCGAAGAAGATGGATCCGCCGTCGGCCGCCTCGAAGAGGCCCTTCTTGTTGGCGATCGCGCCCGTGAAGGCGCCCTTGACGTGGCCGAAGAGGTTGGACTCGAGCAGGTCCGCGGGCATGGAGCCCGAGTTGACCGTGACGAAGGGCGCGCCCGAGCGCGGCGAATGGGTGTGGATCGCGCGCGCGACGAGCTCCTTGCCGGTTCCGCTCTCTCCCTCGACCAGGATCGTCGAGCGGGAGGGGCCCGCCAGGCGCACGAGCTCGAACACGCGGCGCATGCCGGAGGACTTTCCGACGATGCGGCCGAGGCCGTAGCGCAGGGACAGCTCCTCGCGCAGGCGCCGATTCTCCTCCGTCAGCCGTCGCGCCTCGGAGCCCTTGCGCAGCGTGAGGAGGACTTCCTCGTTCTGGAAGGGCTTCGGTATGTAGTGGAAGGCCCCCTGGCGCATGGCCTCGATCGCGCCCTCGATGGAGGAATACGCGGTCACGATGACGACGACCGCGTCGGGGTCGCGGCGCAGCACGTCGCGCAGCACCTCGAGGCCGGGCCGGTCCGGAAGCATCAGGTCGAGGAGCACGACGTCGTAGGGCTCGGCGTCGAACAGAGCGACGGCTTCCGCGGCCGATGCGGCCGACGCGACCTCGTAGCCCTCCCGCGTCAGAAGCGTCCCGAGGACGTCTCGGATGACCTCCTCGTCGTCCACGACGAGGATCCTCACGATGGCGACCCTGGCGGAACCAGCGGCAATTCGACGCGCGCCTGCGCGCCTCCTCCGTCCCGCGACGAGAGCTCGATCGTGCCGCCGTGGCGGGTCACGATGTCGCGGGAGATGGCGAGGCCGAGCCCGGTCCCTCCCGACTTCTTGGTGGTGTAGAAGGGCTGGAAGACGCGCGACGCCGCCGCCGGCGTGAGGCCCGCGCCGCGGTCGGCCACGGTGACGCGCACGCTCTCGCCGGAACGCTCGAGACGGCAACTCACCACGCCGCCGTCCGGAGAGGCGTCGCGGGCGTTCGTCAGGAGGTTCACGAAGACCTGCTCGAGGTCGCGGGGATCGCCGATGACGAGCGCCGGCGGCCCGTCGGGATCGATGTCGAGCTCGAGGCGGCGGCCGGCGAACGCGGTCTCGACGGATTCCGCGGCATCGGCCAGAACGCCGCGCAGGTCGGTTCTCAAGGGCGTGCGCGGGCGTGGCCTCGCGAACTCGAGGAGGTTGTTGACGAGGTGCGCGGCCCGGAACGTCTGGCGCTCCATCTTCTTGAGAATCGGGTACCGCGGATCTCCTGGCGAAGTCTCGGACAGGAGCATCTGGGCGTAGGAGGAGAGGCCCGCGATGGGCGTGTTCACCTCGTGCGCCACGCCTGCGGCGAGGACGCCGAGCGAGGCGAGTCGTTCCCGCTCGGCGAGGGCGCGCTCGGCGCGGATGCGGTCGGTCATGTCCTCGACGACGACGACGCGGCGGTCGGGAGATCCGCGGAATGCGGACACGGAGAGCTGGAGGTCGCGCTGCTCGCCGTCCGGAGTCTCGAGGCGGGTCTGGAAGCGCCACTCGGACTCGTTTTCGGGCTGCGCGCCCACCGAGATTCCCGGCAGGGCCTGGGCGAGCGGCAGGCCTTGCAGCTCTCCTTCGGGGCGGCCCACGAGCTGCGCGAAGGCCGGGTTCGACGAATGGATGCGCCCGTCGGCGTCGAGCACCACGATGCCCGAGGAAGAGGAGCGGATGACGCTCTCCTGGTACTCCTGCAGGGTCCGGATCTCTTCGAGCCGCTCGGCCAGCGCGCCGTAGAGGCGGGCGTTCTCGTAGGCCAGGCTCGCCTGGGCGAGCACCGCCGTCAGGAGCGACTCGTCCTCGGAGGACAGGGGCACCCGCCCGTCCTTGTGTCCGACACCGAGCGCTCCGACGAGCTCGCCGCCGCAGCGCATCGCGAAGAAGACGCGGTAGCCGAGGGCGTGGAGCCGCAGCAGCGCCGCGGGTGGCGCGGGGCCGAACGCGGTGCCGCGCAATCGCAGGCGATCTTCGGCCGCGAGCGCCTCGGCGAGGGCGGCGGCGTCGGGATCGCGCCCGGGGCCCTCGAACAGGAAGAGGGAGCACGGGACGACCCGCAGGGCCTCCTCAACGCGTTTGACGATCGCGTGGACCACTTCCTCGCGGGGCTGGGGTGATGCAAAGTCGCGCGCGATGTCGAGCAGCGCGCGCCGCGCGCGGTACGTGTCGTGGTACTGGATCCGCTCGAGAACGTCGGTGATGCGCTTCTTGACCGGCACGAGGAGCGACGCCAGCACGATCCCCGACCCGAAGGCGATGACGTTCTTGCCGGCCGTGGCCATGCCCTCGAGCGTCCGATCCAGCAGGGAGTTCAGGAGCACGAACGTCATGCCGCCGAGCAGGACCGCGCCGGTCGTTCCGATCGCCTCTCGCACGAAGATCTCGACGTCCCAGAGCCGCCACTTGAGGATCGCATACGC
Organism: uncultured Acidobacteriota bacterium; assembly: GCA_963811425.1. Classification (GTDB taxonomy): domain Bacteria; phylum Acidobacteriota; class Thermoanaerobaculia; order UBA5066; family Gp7-AA6; genus DAHUXD01. Next base: position 125,813 of record CAWERV010000018.1, on the reverse strand, counting down.
GAACGCCAGCGGAATGAAGACGAGGGGCACGACGGCGACACTCGACAGCAGCGGAGATTCCAGACCGAATGCACGCGGCAGCGCCGACAGGAGCAGGAAGGGCGCGAGCCCCACGATGACGCCGAGGCCGATCCAGCGCACCTGCTTCTCGGCCTCCGCGTCCTCGCGGCGGCGCAGCAGCTCGATCAGGCGGGCGAGGACGGCGATGACGTACAGCGCGAAGTAAAAGAACCAGAATCGCTCGAAGCCCTCCAGCAGCGCCGCGGCGAAGGGCGAGGGTCGTGCCGCGAGCAGGCCGATCTCGCCGGCGATGTACACGGCGGCCGGGAGATAGAGCACCGGTATGACCCGGCGGGCGCGGGTCGTCCGGGGAAAGATGAGAAAGAAGTGCAGCAGCAGCGCGGGAAGGACGGCGCGAAAGAAGTCCTCGGCGAGCCACATTGCCTTCCAGATCGCGTCCCGCGGCCCTGCGGGCGTCATCACGTAGATGGCAAACGAGGAAAGGCACAGCGCCCAGAAGACGGCGGTCGGGGCAGTGCGCTCGCGGGCCACCGTGAAGAGGCCGATGATCAGGTACAGGAATCCGACGAAGGCAAGGAACAGGTAGGTGGCGTCGAAGCGCACGGAGGGCTCCGCGAGGGGCACGCCACGGATCTCTCCGGCGGGCGAGAGGACCACCAGCTCGTGCGGGAATGGCTTGCGAGCGAGCTGCTTCTCGGGATTGACGAGGGACCCCGCCGTCTGTCCGTCGGCGAGAATGATCCGGTCTCCGGGAGAAAGCCCGGCTCGTGCCGCGGCGCTCGTCGGGCCGACGGCGGAGATCACGAGGGCCCCGCCATCCCGATCGAGGGTCAGTCCCGCCGCCGAGAAGCTGTCGACCTTACGGGCGAAGGAAACGAAGGCGACCGCCACGGTGGCGAGAGTCAGGATCGCCAGCGCGAAGAGCAGGAGCTTTCTCGCGACTCCGTTCACCATGTTCGATTCAGCAATCCGAATGCCATGCGAGAGTTGGGGATACCGCTCGGCAAGTCTTTTCCTTGCCGCACTTCCGATCTTGACGTCGAATCGGGCACCAGGGTGAAATCAAGAATTTGAATATAGTCCAAAAAAGAATTGGAGGCGGTTCCCGTGGGCTCACCCTCGCGGAATGACCCCGAGCGAGGGCTAGGGGTCGCGGGTCAGAACGAGACCGCGACGCCGCCCAGCAGTCGGTTCGCGGTGGCCGTCTCGTCCTTCGGGTCGGTGAACAGGTTGCCGTGCGCGTTCTCGAAGGCGAGCAGCAGCTTCCAGGCCGCGCCAAAGGGAGAGAGGCCGACGACCGAGAGGTCCTGGGCGATCGAAAGGGCGAGCTTGTCGGAGTTGTTGGAGACCCCCACGCTGGCAGTCTTCAGGTCCTGCCGGATGCTCCGGACGACGATCGCAACGCCCGTGTGCGTCGGGAGGACCTCGACGGAAGCGCGGGCGGACCAGAAGGTGCCACGGTTTCCGGTGATGCCATAGGCGGCGAGGCTCGGCGCCGAGACGTCTCCGTCGATCGCTCCGTAGCGAACGGCGACGCTTCCGGAGAGCGTGTTGGAGAGGCGCTGCTGCACCGACGCCCGGCCCTGGCGCACGGTGTTTCCGTCCAGCAAATACACGCTGTCGAAGTCCGTGAGGAAGTCGCCGCCGAAGAAGGCACGGACGAGCTCGCCCATGCGCTGTTCGGAGACCTCGATCTGCACCGACGAGTCGGCCCCGGCATTGCGCTGGATGCCGATCGAATACGCCTCGGTCGCGGCCGGCTCGAGGCTATCCTCGATGGACGCGACGCGCGGCATCACCGCGACGGCGCCCGCCGTGGATCCCGCGACACGGTAGAGCCCGCGGACGTAGACGGTCGCCGGGCCGAGGTCGTAGCGCCCTGTGAGGACGGGCGCAATGCCGTAGGCCGAGGCGCCGCTTCCGATGTAGCGGGCCACCACGCCCCCTTCCACCGAAGCGCGGTCGGAGAGACGCACCGACGTCGAGGCCGTCAGATCGGCGTCCGGAGCCGACTGGACCAGCACTCCGTCAGCCGTGACGCCGGAGGCGCCGACGTTCGTATCGTGGTGACGATAGGTCATGCCGACGGCCACGCCCGGAGTGTCGGAGGCCGGACGTCCATACTGCGCCGCGACTTCCCAGGTCCGGGAAGAGATGGGAAAGATCGTCGTCCCGAGCGCTGTCGCTCGATAGAGGTTGGTCTCCTCGATGTAGCGCGCCGCGACCGATTCGACGCGGCCCTGCTCGGCTCCGCGGCTCCAGGTGACGGCATGAGCCTGCAGGCTGGCCGGACTGTCTCCAAAGGAGAGTGAATTGCGCCGTGTCGTGACGCTCACGCGTTCGGCTGAGGAGGGCGCCACGTCGAGAGCGAGCCCTGCAGCGTTTCCTGTCGTCGTCTCGCCGGGCGCGTCCATATTACCGAGTTTCGCGTAGTCCCCGGCGATCCCGTAGTTCCAACCGTTCGGCAGCCCCCCGTGGAGACCGACCGCCGCGCGGGACAGCGCCGTCGACGAAGACTGGGCCGCGACATCGGTCATCGTCTGGACCTCGCCGGCGACGACGCGGTTGAGTGGCACGCGTGCGGCAACGGCCGGCGTGGCCTCGGCGGCGTCGTCGATCGAGATCTCACGCAGGACGTCGGAGGGAAGCCGATCGCGCAGCTCCCAGATGCTCGTCGGCGCGATCGCGCCGCCCGAGGTTCCTGCGCCCTTGCGCGTCAGGCTGATCGACACGGTCGACACCTGATCGGCCGCGGCCTGGTGCCAGAGCCGCTGCAACGCGGGCTCGAAGCCTTTCTTGTAGGCGACGAGATCGTAGACGCCCGCGGGGGCCGATGGGAGCAGGAAGGTGCCGTCGCCCGCAGTCCGAATGCGGGAGAGCGAGTTGTCGCCGAGGTTGTAGAAAATGACGAGCACGCCCGACAACGGCGACTGCATGTGACGCACGACACCGGAGATCGGAGGCGCCGGCGGAGGAGCGGCGAGGGCCTCCCCGCCTGTCACCGAGAGCAACAGCGCCGAGAGCGCGATGGCGATTCCGTGCCGTCTCATAAGCCGGGCCCGAGGGTCCAAGACGGAAGTATAGATTTCTGCGTTGTCAATTGCCAACCGGGGTGGGGCCGGAGGGCCGGAATTTCCATCCCAAGAATGCCCCAAGAAGTGGTCACCCGCCGGGGCCCCGGAAGAGGCCGCGCAGGACGTGTCCCGCGATCGAGGGGTTTTCCTTGAGCCGCCGGACGGAATACGCATACCAGGCCTCGCCGTACGGCACGTAGACCCGCAGGCGATGGCGCTCCTCCACGAGCCGCCGACGCAGGGTCCCCGCGACCCCGAGGAGCATCTGAAATTCATAGGCCTCGCGGCCGAGTTTCCTGCGGGCGACGAGGCTCCTGGCACGCTCCACGAGGGTCGGATCGTGGGTGGCGATCCCGACGTAGCTGCCGGCGTCGAGCAGCGTCTCGACGAGCTCCATGTAGCTGTCGCGGATCTGGTCCCGGTCCTGGAAGGCGATCGATGGCGGTTCGACATAGATTCCCTTGCAGACCCGAACGTTGCCGCCGACGGCGGCGATGCGGCGCGCGTCCGCGAGGCTGCGGCGCAAGTAGGCCTGCAGGACGATGCCGACTTTTTCGTAGGCCTGCCGCGTCTCGAGGAAGAGGCGGATCGTCTCCTCCGTGACCGAGGAGTCCTCCATGTCGATCCGCACGAAGATGCCGCGGGTGCGGGCGGCCGCGACGATCCGTCCGAACTGGCGGCGGCATTCGGCCGGGTCGAGCTTCAGTCCGAGGGCCGTGAGCTTCACGGAGATGTTCGAATCGAGGCCCTGCGCCGCGATCTCGTCGAGCGCGCGCTCGTAGTCGATGACCGCCTGCTCGGTCTCCTCCCTGCGCGTGACGTCCTCGCCGAGCACATCGAGGGTGGCCATGCAGCCCTCGGCATTGAGGCTCTGGACGAGGGCGACAGCGTCTCCCAGCGTTTCGCCGGCGACGTAGCGCGAGGCGATCCGGCGGACCAGAGATTTCGGCGTCAGCGGCAGGGTCGCGACGATCAGCCGGTTGAGTGCCCTCACGCGGGCTCCGGAGAGATGTCCACGCGGGATGCGCGCGCGAAGCACCAGACGGCCACGGTCGCGGCGCCGGCCCGAGCGAGGACGCGGGCGCATTCCCGCGCCGTGGATCCGGAGGTGGCGACGTCGTCCACGAGCAGGACGCGCCGCGGCGGGCGTCCGAGCACGCGGAAAGCGCGGCGGACGTTGGCAGGCCGGCCCGCCGCGGGGACGCGGCTCTGGATCTCGGTCTCGCGAACCTTCTCGAGCCGCTCTCCGGAAAGCGGCAGGCGGAGTCGTTGCGCCACGGACGCCGCGAGGATGCAGGCCGGGTGGTAGCCGCGCGCCCTTCTTGCCCGCGCCGTGGACGGGACGGCCACGACCTCGTCGACTCGCGGCGGCTCGAGCCGGCTGGCCATCGCGGCCGCCAGGTGCGGCCCGAGGTAGTCGGCGCCCTGGAACTTGAAAGCCAGCAGGATTTGCCGGGCCGAGCCCCGGTAGGGCGCGGCGGCGCGCAGTCGTGCGAAGGCTGGAGGATCGAGGAGGCATCGTCCGCAGAGCGCTGCGGCCGGCGCCGCCGGCAGCGCCTCATCGCAGCGATCGCACCGTTCCGCGTCGGGCAAGGGCAGCCCCTGCCAGCAAGGCCGGCAGACGCCTCCCCGGAAAAATTCGTCGGCGTCGTTGCGATGGCAGGCCAGGCACACCGAAGGCAGGACGAATCTTGCCGCGGCCCTGACGAGTCCGATCACGCTATTTCCGCCTCAGCGCCCGCGCCTCTGCGTCCGTAGACTTGAGCGAGCGGCGGGATTCTACCGCTTCGACGCCGACCGAGTTCCGGTAGAGTTCGTGATGGCCGCGCGTCGTTGCCCGTGACTCGCAACCCGTTCTCGGAGGTGCCGGTGCTCAACTGCAGGAAGCCTTTCGTTTTCGCAGTGTGCGGCCTCGCCCTGGCCGCATCCGCGCGATCGCAGGACTGGGGCGTTGGCGCGGCCTATGGCTCGGTCAACAACATCGAAAACACGTTTGCGCTGGACGGCTTCAAGCCGAGCGAGTACACGATCTGGGTCGACTACACGATCGAGAAGGGGACTCTGCTGCGGCTCCAGTACGGCTCGATGTGGACGCCGCAGCCGTATGCCGGCCAGACGGTCGAGACCCCGACGGGCTCCACGACGGTGCCGGGCACCAAGGAGCGCATCAACTACTTTTCCGTGGACGTCGCCTACAACTTCTGGCAGGACTTCTTCACGTCCGGAATCTTCATGGGCCTCGGCGGCTACGGATTCAACCCGCAACCGATGCCCCCCGGTTATGCCGCGTATCAGGACCGGAACCAGACGGTCTTCGGCTTCAGCGCGGGCGTGGAAGGGGATTTTCGCGTGACGAAGATGTTCGGAATCGCGCTGCGCCTGACGTATCACGACGTCTTCGCGAATCCGCATCGCCAGTTTCTGAATGCGGACGCCGGAATCGTCGCGCGGTTCTGAGGAAATCAGGAGCCCGGCTTCGGCTCCTTGTCGGACCGCTCCGGAATCAGCGGCAGCAGCGTGGATTCCTTCTTCGACGAGAGGGAGATCTGGGCCTGAATTCGCGTGACTCCCTTGATGGCGAGGATGCGGCGCTGGAGAAAATCGGCCAGCGAGGCCGTGTCGGCGGCCTTGACCTTCAGACGATAGGCATACTCGCCGGCGAGGTAGTGGCATTCCTGAACCCCGAGCAGGCGCTCGAGGTCGTCGACGAACCCTTTCTCGAACCGGGGGTGCTCGAGGGCGACGTCCACGTAGGCCGTGAGCGGGTAACCCATCTTCTCGTGGTCCAGCAGCGCCACGAAACCCCGGATCATCCCGTGGCGCTCCATCTTCTTGATGCGCTCGTTGACCGAGGGAGTCGTCAGGCCGACGGCTCCGGCGATCCGCGCCTGGGAGAGTTTCCCGTTGCGCTGGAGCATGTCCAGGATTCGCAGATCGATTTCGTCGATGCTCATGTACTAAAGCGCTCTCAATGCCGCCTTATAAGATTAGATGGTTCGAAGCTTACGGCTAATAATATTAGTCTCCCCAACGGTGTCAATGGCCTAATTTCGGCGTCGCTATAATGCCCGCCGGGCATGGCCAAACGCGATTACTACGAGGTGCTTGGGGTCGCCCGGGGCGCCTCGGAGGCCGACGTCAAGAAGGCCTATCGCCGCCTGGCCCGCAAGCTCCATCCGGACGTCAATCCGGGGGATAAAGCCGCCCAGAAGCGCTTCCAGGAGGTCCAGGAGGCCTACGAGGTGCTCAGGGACGGCGACAAGCGGCGGGCTTACGACCGATTCGGCCACGCCGGGCCAGGGGGTCCGGGGGGACAGGGGTTTCCGCCGGGATTCGACCCCAGGGCGGCCGGGGGCGCCGGCGGCCCCGGTTTCGGGGGCGGTCCCGGGTTCGAGGGCTTTCATTTCGAGGGCGGCGACCTCGGCGACCTGTTCGGGAACCTCTTCGGAGGTGCCCGCCGCGAGCCGGCGGGGCCGGCACCGGGGGAGGATCTGCGGGGTCAGATCGAAGTGCCGTTTGGCGATGCGGTGCTGGGAGGCACCGCTTCGCTCGCGCTGCGGCGCGAACGCCCCTGCCCGACCTGCAAGGGAAGCGGCCGCTCGGGAAAGGGTGTCTGTCCGACCTGCCGCGGAGAGGGGACGGTGGCCGAGGCCGAGCGGGTGCGGATCAAGATCCCGGAAGGCACCGAGGACGGCGGAGTGATTCGGGTCCCCGGCAAGGGCGCGCCGGGGGCGCGCGGCGGCCCGGTCGGCGACCTCTACGTGACCGTGCGCGTGGCGCCCCATCCGTACTTCGAGCGGCGCGGAAACGACATCCACGGCGAAGTCCCGATCACGGTCAAGGAAGCGTACTCGGGCGGCGAGATCGGCGTGCCCACGCTCGGCGGGACGATGCGCGCCCGGATTCCGCCGGGCACGCAGAGCCGGCAGAAGTTTCGGTTGCGCGGCCAGGGAGTCAAGGACCCGCGCACCGGGCAGGCCGGCGATCACATCTACACCGTGCGGGTGATGGTGCCCAGGACCCAGACGCCGGCCGGCGTGGACGCGGCGACGCTGCTCGATTCGCTCTACGAGGGGGACGTGCGGGCAGAGTTGCCGAAAGGGCTGTAGGAGGAGTTCTTCTCTCCTCCTGGCTGCCTCTAACTCCCGCTCACGGTTTTCAGGATCTCTTCCGCGTGCCCGTCCGGCTTGACCTTCGGCCAGACGGCCGCGATCCTGCCTTTGGCGTCGATCAGGTAGGTCACGCGGTGCACGCCCATGTACTTGCGGCCGTACATGCTCTTTTCTCCCCAGACACCGTACGCCCGAACGATCGTCTTGTCCGTATCGGCGAGCAGCGTGAAGGGCAGCGAAAATTTCTCGGCGAACTTCTTGTGCGACTTCTCGTCGTCCACCGAAACGCCGAGCACGGCGATCTTGCGCTTGCGAAACTTCGACCACCCGTCGCGGAACGAGCAGGCCTCTTTCGTGCAGCCGGGAGTGTCGTCCTTCGGATAGAAGTAGAGAACGACGGTCTGGCCCTTGAAGTCGCCGAGCGCGACGCCCTTACCGTCCTGATCGGTGGTCTGGAAGTTGGGCGCCTTGGCGCCGACGGCGAGCAGAGTCATGGAACTCCTCCGCGGTCTTCTGTCATCCCGAGGGCCCGAGGCACGAGGGATCCGTTTGAAGTTGCGGTGCGGCTGGAAAAGGGATCCCTCGCTGCGCTCGGGATGACCTCGCGATCCCTGGATCGCGAGGTCAGTTGCGCTGGGCCATGGCGTCGACGAGACTGCGAGCCTTCTCGTAGGTCATCTTGTCGTCGATCCCGATGGAGCGCACGGTCGTCCAGTCGGTGCCTTCGAGCCGTGTGAACCTGAGCGCGTTCGCGTCGCGCCAGAACAACGTCGGCCGGTAGCCCGAGCCAATGGATGTGCCCACGCCGGAATCTCGGGACGTCCGGGTGGTCAGGATCGGGGTCATTCGAGGGATCGGACCCTGGTTCGCGATGCTGACGATCGGAATGTGTCGGCGCTGCCACGTCAGGTTGCCCGATTCCGATGGCTTGCCCTGATTGGTCGGGTAGCTGATCCGAATCACTTTGTGTTTCTGGTCATGAAGGTCCGTGAAACTCGCGAGCACGTCTCCGGAAAGGCCGTCTGCCTGAACGCTCGGAAACAGATAGCTGCCCGAGGGAACATCCGTGTAGGGCGTCGCGCCGCCACCTCCGAGCAGAACCGGGAGGTCGTAGATGTTCAGGCTCGTGGGGTCGAGGCCCGCTTCGTCGAGAAAGAGCGTGGCGTATCGAGCCTGGCCGTATTGCGCGTCCTCCCACCAGATGACGGAGAGGATCGAGCTCGTTCCCGAAACGGGATTGTCATGCTCATCGAGATACGAGACCGGATGGTGCACGACGATCATCTGGGGGTTGTAGGCACCGGAGAGCCCCTGATTGGGCAGGAGCCCGAAATTCCGCCAGCTGCCGTCACGGAGAGCGCCGATGCGCACCTGCGAGTACGGAAACATGTCCTCGTTCCAGAGGAGCAGGAGCGTGTGCGTCTGGTCGTCGAAGGCGAGCTGCAGGTTCCGCTTGTTGGCGGCCGAGGCCGTATCCGGAATCAGGGCGGTCGCGATCGTTCCATCCTGAGCTCGCGAAGTCCACTCGATCACGGTGTCGTCCGGGAAGACCGTCGCGTCCTGGACGCCCAGGTCGACGGCCCGACCCGAGCGCACCACGTGGAGCGTTCCGTCGACAGTCAGCAGGGATTGTTCTTCGCCGGCCAGACTCACTCCCGGCAGCGCCGCGAGCACCGCCGCAACCAGGAGCAGACCGCGCAACCTGAGACTTTGCATCATGCCCTGAGGTTGATCATGCCCATCAGGCTGATCTGATGGAGGTAATTCTTCAATGCGGGAAAGTTCGGGTAGTAGTTCGCGAGCGCCTCGTAATGCACTTCGGCTGCCTGTTCGCGGCCCATCTCGCTGTACGTCTCGGCCAGCAGGTAATGCGCGTTCTTGACCACGTCGTCGCGGCCGAATTCCTTGCCGAGGCCGAGCGCGCGCGTGCCCCAGCTCTCGGCTTCTTCGACGTGGTCGAGTTTCAGCTCCGCGAAGCACAGGTCGAGGCACGGATAGTCCATCGCCTGGCGCGAGCCGAGGTTCTCGAGGAGATTCAGAGAACGTCGAACCAGCGGCAGCCCGAGAGGCACCGCGTCGAGCGCGATGTGGCAGTAGCCGAGATTGTCGGCCACGACCGCCGCTTCGCACGACTGTCCCTGGCCCTTCGCTTCGTACCCGTTGAGCGCCTCCTCGAAGAGCGACCGGGCCTGCGTGAAGCGGCTCTCGTGGAGCTCGAGGTTCGCGAGCAGGTTGAGCGAGGCGGCCGTCCACTCCTCGAGGCCGAGCTCGCGGCTCTTCTGCAGAGCTCCCTGCGCATAGAAGGCTGCCTTCGCGTATTCGCCTCGCACCTCGTGCGCGTGCGCCGAGGCATACCCGGCCAGCACGGCATTGGGGCTGCCCGGGCTGCGCAGCACGATCTGTTTCAGGTGCGACAGGTCGAAATCCTGCCGGTCCATCTCGAGGAGAGTCGTGGCCCGGTTGCACGTGAACAGGTCCTCGAGCTCCCGGTCCTTCCAGGAGCGGGCCAGAGCGAGGCCGTCCTCGTAGAGCGTGAGCGCCCGCTCGTAGTCCCCGCTCCAGAGCGCGTCTTTCGCGGTCTTGCGGAGGAACTCGAGGTGCTTGCGGCGTTCACTCATGGTTTCGGGCCGGGGCCTCTCGGAATTGTTAGGCCTCGATCGCCCCAATTCAAGGTTTTTCTTCCTCTCCACCCGTCTCGTCCCGGCCCGCGCGGGCCCTGCTCTCCTCGTCTTCCCGCTCCTGCACCTTCTTGAAGCGGACGAAGTCGCGCACCTCGGTGCGCGCTTCGTCGGACAGTCCGCGAAACTCGGCCATGAGGTCCCGGGCCTCGCGCTCGGCGGCGCTCTCGGTCTCCTCGAAGAACTCGCCCATCTTCAGATCGAAGACCTGGAGAATCTTGAAGAGCGTGTCGAGGCCGACCTTGTACTCGCCCTGCTCCATGCGGGAAAGGTCCGACTGCGCCACGCCGATTTTCTCGGAGAGTTCGGTTTGCGTCAGGCGTCGCCCTTTGCGGAGTTCGCGAATCCGCGAGCCCACGAGCGCGATCTTGCGGGGGGAATGAGATGACATGGCTTGTCCTGGAAATGTCATTAGAACATACTTCCCGCGCGCATGAATCGACCGTCCGGACAGGTGCCCCGAAAGACCGGGGGGCTTGCCCCCAAAGCTTTCCTTCTCAAGGAGATGGTGGTCCGAGATCTCCGGGCCCGCTATGCGGGATCGGGCCTGGGGCTGCTCTGGGCCGTCGCCAATCCCGTCCTCTGGATGCTTCTCTACACCGGGGTCTTCTCGCTCGTGCTCCGGGTTCCGGTACCCGCCGGCTACGCGAGCTTCCCGGAGTTCTTGATGGCGGGGCTGCTTCCGTGGATGGCGATTCAGGAGGGGATCGCGCGTTCTTCGTCGGTCCTCGTCGACAACTCCGCGATCGTGAAGAAGACGGTCTTTCCTCTCGAGATGCTCGTGCTTTCGGTGATCTTGGCCGCGGTCGTCAACGAGCTCATCGCCCTCGCGATCCTCGGCGTGTACGTCGCTCTGCTCGGCCACCTGCAGACGGCGTGGCTTCTGCTCCTCGTGCCGGCTCTCGTATTGCAAGTCCTGCTCACGTTCGGCCTCGGCTGCCTGGCGGCGACGCTCACCACCTTCGTGCGGGACACCACCCACGCAGTCACCATCGTCCTGACGATCGGCTTCTACGCGACCCCGATCGTGTACCCCGCCTCCCTCGTGCCGGCGAGGTTGCGGCCGCTGATCGAGGCGAATCCCGTGTCGCACATCGTCGACTTGTATCGCCGAGCGTTCACGCTGCATGCTCGACCGGAAGCCGCCTCCGTGACGTTTCTGGCGGCGTTCTGCCTGCTCGCCGCGGCTGCGGGTGCCGCGGCGTTTGCTCGCGCCCGTCCGCATTTTGCGGATCTCCTCTAGAGAGAGGCAAATTCGCGAATAAAGAGGGAAAAGCCGGGGTTGCCATCCGTTCGGGGGTGCCTTTTCCAACGAATCGCGTGGCTTGCTCCCGGCCACAGGACTGAGGAGGTTTCGTGAAAAAGGCTCTACTCCTGCTCGCTCTCTGCGCCGCGACGGCTTGCTCGACGAGCGGCTCCAAGCCCTCGGCGCCGCCGCCGGCAGCTCCGAAGGCGCCGCCGCCTGCCCCGTCGTCGACGACTCCCGTGCCGGGCTCGATGCGGAGCGCGGATCCCAACGTCGTCGAGGAAACGGACACCTACGTGATTACTCGCCTCCCGAAGGCGGACTACCTTCGGGTGGACGATCGCCACGTCAAGCATCCCCTGATGACGTTCTCGATCGAGTTCTTCAAGGAGGACGACAAGTACTACTACGTGATCCGACAGAAGGCGGTTCCCGAGGAGCAAGCTCTGAAGAAGCAGCAGCAGGCTGCGTCGAAGGGCACCCAGGACGAGCCGACGGATGTCCGCAAGGAAAACGAACCTGTGGTCGTGCCCCCCTCCGATTTCGAAGACCTCGCTCCCCCGCGCGTATCGGGACGACTTCGTCTCGAGCCCGTCGCGAACACGGGGCTTCCGTCGGGGGGAATGTGGCGTGCCTCGTTCGTCATGGCGGACATGAACGGCGACGGCATCCTCGACATCGTCGCGCCCGCGGCCCGCGTCGGCGACGGAACGGCTCACATCTGGCTCGGCAATGGGAAGGGCGGCTTCTCGGAATGGCCGCTCACCTTTACCGAGAACGGAAGAACCGTGCCGCTGGCCATCGCCTACGGAGGCGTGGCGGCCGGCGACATCGACGGCGACGGGAAGATGGACTTCGTCTGCGCCACGCACGGCTCGGGAGTGGTCTCGCTCTTCGGAGACGGGAAGGGCGGTTTTCGGATCGTGCGGAAGGGACTCCCGACCGGAGATTTCTCGGCGGAGGCGGTGGTGCTCGTCGATGCGGACGGAGACGGAAAGCTGGACATCGTCGCCTCGCGCGACCGCGAGAAGGAGCGTCAGGGGGGGGCAGCAGAGCCCGTCGAGAAGGCGCAGGTGCGCGTCTATCTCTATCGCGGCGCCGAGGGCTGGCAGTTCAAGCAGGAAGGCATCGTGGGCGGCTTCTATTCGAACAGTCTTCACGCCTGGGACTTCGACGGGGACGGGAGAAAGGACGTGCTGACCGGCAGCCATTACGTCGGGGCGCTCACGCTCCTCTGGTCGAACCAGGGTGACGGAACGTTCTCACCGGTCATGTTCGATGCGATCGAGATCTATGCCTATCACTTCGCGACGGAGCCCGGGACGTTCGGCAAGGACCGTGCTCCCGCCTTCGCGGACGCCTACCTGATGACCAGCCGGGTTCCGCGCAACGCCCGGGCGACCGGCATCACCGTGTACGCGCTGGAAAAGGGCCAGTGGACTCGGCATCGCGTCTGGCGCGAGAAGGATGGGAAGTCGCTGCAGTACGCCCTGGCGATGGGGGATCTGGACGGTGACGGTCTGGACGACGTGGTGTTTGCGGACACCGTGCGGAATCGACTGCGCGTTTTCTTTCAACAGCCGGGAGGCGACTTCGTCGAGATGTCCGAGAAAGAGGAGCCGGCCCTGGACTCGCCGGGCCAGTGCATTCGTCTGGCGGACCTGGATGGCGACGGGCGCCTCGATGTCATTCTTTCAAAGACGGTTACGAGCATGACACCCACCGCGAAGGGGGGATGGAGCGTCTTCCTGAACCGGAGGTAACACCATTCTTCCTAGGCAGATACCTCGATTCTTATGACTCGAAAGCATAATTTGTGCTCTTTTCCCTTGACACTGACCAGACTCGGGGCGATTATCCGATTCAGACTGTGGGGCCAGTGCGGCTCCAACTGGAACGAATAATCGGATTTTGCGGGTGTAAGAAATCGAAGTGTGGGAGGTGATGGGATCGCTTTCGAGGGAAGGAAGCCTCAATCGTGTGTTTTCGAGTAGTAACTGTAATGAGGAGATCTCAATGAAGAAAACCCTCCTGACCGGCCTGGTGGTCGTCGCGGTGTTGGCTCTGGCCAGCACGGCGGGCGCCATCACGTGCACGGTCGATCAGCACCCGGCGGCAACGCTGCTGGTGCCCTGGTTCCAGGTCAGCGTCGACTCGTCCGGCAACGTCGTCGGAACGGGTCTCGGAGCACGCGACACGCTGGTGACCATCGGAAATGCCTCTTCGGCGCCGATGATCGCCCACGTGAACGTGTTCAACGAGCGGTCCGAGCTCGTCCTCGACTTCAACATCGCCCTGACGGGCTTCGACGTGCAGTCCTTTGCGATGTCGTCGATCATCACGGGCACGCTTCCGCAGACCGGGTACGAGACCAGCACCGGCTTGCACGATGCGTGTCAGCGCAACCCGGCGGCCCTGACCTATTCGCAGGATCCGGGCGGCATCGGCTTCATCCGCTTCCGGCCGCCCGCGCCGACGGATCCGAACGACAACGTCCTGGCCACGACGCTCTATCCGATCCCGGCCTGGACGAAGTCGAGCCCCTTCTACATGGACGTTCTGGACTCTCTCGATGACACCGCGGACACGACCACTTGCGGCGGCGTCGACGGCGTCCTCGGCGGGCTCGAGCACGGCTATCTCGTGATCGACCATGCCAACTACTGCAACCTCTCGAACCCGTCGCAGTCGGCGTACTACTCGAACGACGCGATCGGCAACGAGAACAACCTCTGGGGCGACATCATCTTCACCTCGGGCGAAGGCCTCCCGACCTTTGCGATGTCCACCGTGGACGTCGAGGCGGACAGCTCCTTCGGCGCCGGACAGACCGACACGAGCCGCTGGAGAAGCTTCTACGCGCGGTACTGGACCCCGTCGACCGAATCCGTGTTCAACCCGGCGAACTGCGCCGGCGGCACTGCGGTCACCAACATCTGTCTGGCCGCTCCGTGGGACACGGGTCTCGGCGACCTTCGGGAGCCGCTCGGCCTGAACTACGCGGCCCGCTGGTTCGACACGACCTCACCGTTCATCACGACGAACTACCGCGTGTGGCGCGCCGGTTTCGGTCTCCTGACGGATCTTCTTGGACCCGTCACGTCCTCGGGCCCGAAGTGCCTCGACACGGAGCCGACCGTGACGCTGTCGTTCTATGACGAGGACGAGAACACCGTGACGCAGGGCGTGTGCCCGTCGCCGTGCTCGAGCCCGTCGTTCAACTTCCCGCTGGAGACGCAGCAGAACAACATCAGCGATTTCTCGCACCCCTCCGCTCCGGCGGGCTGGGTGGCCATGAGCTTCGTGAACCAGGTTTCGGGAACGGCAATGGATCAGGCCTGGGTCGACTACTCCTTCGAGGGGTCGGCAGCCTTCCTGTCGGTTCTCGTTCCGGGGACGCAGCTCGATCCGACGACCTGCAACCCGAATCTGGTCGTGAATCCGGCCAACCCGACGGTCATCAATCCCGCGATTCAGTTGAACGATCCGTTCATTCCGGACATCCCGACGGGCACCGGCCCATAGTCGTTGCTTTCGTGGTGGGCGGGACATTCGTCCCGCCCACCTTTTTATTTTTGGTCGGTGGTGGTCTGAAGAGGTCTGATTTCAGGTTCCTTTTCAAAACGGTGGGAGGGAAGATGAAATCGGATCACAGGCTTAAATTTCGCGGATTTCCCCGCAACTCCTCTCGGAGGGTTCCTCGCTCATGAGCCATTCCCGTCTTCGCGTGCTCGCATTCGCCCTGGTATTTGCCTCGGGTGGCGCCGCTGCCGTCGCGCAGCTGCCGTCCATCACGTTCTCGACGGCTCCCTACACGCACAACATGACGCTCGGCGAGTGCGTTTACTCGGGCAACTTCTGCGTTCACGCCCAGCAGTGGGGCGCCTACGCAGTGGACACGACCAAGTCCAACTGGACCGTTACGGGCGGAATGGTCTCGCCCATCGTGAACAGCAACCCGGGCTTCCAGCCGGCCGCCGACGCGACGTGTGGCGGCGACTTCCATCAGTCGGCGCAGTTCGTCGCGGCCAGCGCATTCACCCCAAAGTGGGTCATCACGTCGATCTCCTCCCTCGGCTCGCATTTCAGTTGCCATCCCGACCAGAACCCCGACAAGGTGCAGGTGTACTCGCTGGACTCCGTCCGGGCTGAAGTACGCGGGGCAGGCGTTCGTCGAGCCGACATCGGGCGGCAACAACGTCATCATCGGAGACACCGCGTACATCGACAAAGGAAACGGTCTCTGGGCGCCGGTCCTTCTGTCCACCTGCACGAATTCCGGCTGCACGGTGAATGCGGATGTCGCATCGCTGCCGCCGTACACGCCGCAAGCGGACATCGGCGGGTTCAAGTACTCCATCCTCGTCAACTCCGGCCAGAGCTTCACCGCACAACGTTCCGGCGCGCCCGCGAACGCTCCGCCGGTCGCCAGCGCGACCATGACGAACCTCTCCGCCGCTTCGCGCCAGGGTGCGGAGAAGACCAAGAACTACCTCGGCGACAAGTGGCAGATCCAGGACGCCTCGGTCGCTTTCCCGGCCGAGGACGGCATTCAGTGGGACATCAACCTGCCCGGGGGAGTGGCGACGAGCTTTACGCCCGACGGGGCCTGGAGCGGTGCGCTCCCCAACCCCGCCCTCTCGAACATCAACCCGGCATACTGGCCATGCGACCCCGCGGGTCCGGCCGGCGGCAATCTGGCGACGGGCGCGGGCTGCTATAAGAGCCTCGGAAGCCCCTCGAGCGGGGGCAGCTTCTACCTCGGCCTCGTGACCCACAACACGTGCGCGACCTGCGGCTACAGCACGACGTTCGTCTCGCCGGCCCAGAGCGTGCTCGCCCCACAGCTGTCGATCGTTGGTTTCGACGGGACCACTCTGAGGATTCTCTCCGGCGGCACCGCCGACGCGAGCGGCTCTCAGGGCAACACCGCGGAAGCCACGTTCACCTGGATCTTCACACCGGGCGGCACCCTGACGGGTCCGGTCGTCACGGTTCCTTCGGGCGCCACCACCTTCTCGCTCACGGCGACCTACATGGGCGGTTACTCCACGGCGACGGGCACGCATCAGGTCAGCCAGGTCGATCTGGTTCCGAACTTCTCTCTGTCGCCGAGCCCTGTGCTCATCAACGGGACGCTGACGCTCACGAACCTCATGCAGAAGGGCTCCTCGACCACGCTCAAGGGGGTCAGCTACGCGATCACGCCGGGCGGAGGCACCGGAACTCTGGCGCCGAGCTTCCTGACCAATAATGGGACGGCGACCGTCACCGTTCCGGGCACGAGCGGGTCTTACACGGCCACTCTCACGTACACCTTCGATGGCCCCCACGGCGCCAACCAGACGCAGACTGTTTCGCAACCCTTCTCCGTGACGACCTTTCAGCCGAACCCCGTGCTCGGGGTCTACCTGGACCAGGGCAAGAACACGCCGGCGTCGTTTTTCAACTCGTTCCTGCTGACGACGGGGACGACGTATTACCTGTTCGACGACGAGACGCTCCCGCAGGGCATGACGCATCCGGGATCGGCTTTCTACAAGAGCACCAACAACAGCTCTTCGGTCTCCGGCGATCAGTCGCTCGGAACATCGACGGGCGCCGGACCGGTCCAGTTCACCGCGGCGGCGTGCGCCTCGAGCTGCTACCTGAAGGTCGCCGTGGCCGGCTCCGTCAAGGCTTACGGCTATACGGCGTCGGCGGCAGGCGGTGGTGGCGGCGGTGGTGGCGGCGGCGGCGGCGGCGGTGGCGGAGGAGGCGGCGGCCGGCCGACCCTGACGATGTCCTGCAGCCCGCCGACCGGGTTGTCGGTTCAGTGCAGCGCCTCAGCGACGGGCTTTACCGGCACGGTCGCCTACTCGTGGACCTGGGGTGATTCGACCCCGGCCGGAGGCGGAACAGGTGGCGGCGGGACAGGTGGCGGAGGAACAGGTGGAGGAGGCGGTACGGGCGGCGGCGGGACAGGCGGCGGTTGCCCGCCGGGCATTGGCTGCCTGATTGCGATCGGGGGCAACGGGGCTTCTGCGACCACCACGGTCGCCGCCGCTACCGACGCGCAGGCCCAATCGCATGTGTACGCGACTCCGGGCACCTATGTGGTCACGGTCGTGGCGTCGGCCGGGGGGACCTCGAAGACGGCCGCGGAATCCGTGCAGGTCGGGCCGCCCAAACCGTCGACGGCGTATACGGTCGGCGGGGATGCGTCGGGCAGCCCGATCGGCGGGTCCTGGCAGATCGAGGCCCACCGGACTCTCGCGCTGACCGCGACGGAGCCCGATCCCTCCGTGACTTTCGCGTGGGATTTCGGCGACGGGGCCACTGCCACGGGCCGCACCGTTTCCCACGTCTACACCTCGGTCGGGTCGAAGAACATCGCTCTGACCGCGACGGCTCCCTCGGGCGACACGGTCACCTCGGGTACCGCGACGGGCCAGATTTCAATGACCGTGACGGCGCCCAAGTTCGCGGCAGTCATGATTCCCGGCGCGAGCTCGATCGAGTCGGACTACGGAAACTGGGCGACCGACATCGCCGTCACGAACCCGTCGGAGAAGGAATCGACGACCCTCACGCTCTATTTCGCGGCGTACACGGACGAGATTCCGAGCGACTTGTCGACCCTGCCCTTCAGCAGCCTGTACAGCTTCCCGCTCGGCCCTCAGCAATCGGCATCGTTCGTCGACATCGTGGGCAGCCCATCACCGCCCTGCACGACGACTTGTGGCCTGGGCAAGCCAAATGCAGGCAAGGGCATCCTGCTCCTGAAGTACGATGGCGGCGACCAGGCGCCGATCGTGACGGCGCGCGTCTATTTCACGGAACAGGGTTCGGCGTTCGGGGCGGCGTTGCCGACCCTGCTCGTCGGGCCGTACGGCCCGCTTCAGACCCAGGACGCGGAGCCAGCGATCGACCAGATTCTCGTCGGACTGCGCAACGACGATCTCTACCGCTTCAACGTGTCCCTCTTCAACGCGGGCGGCGAGAGCGGCCTCTTCCACGTCGACGCTTTCACGGAAGAAGGCCTGCCGGCCGGGAGCAGGGACTTCGGCGTGCCTGCCTACAGCCAGGCGGGCGTGAATGGGACCGACGTCATCGACAACCTCGACCCGACCAAGCGCTACATCCTCAAGGCTCACGTCGTCGGAACGACGGGCGTGCTCCAGGCATATGCCTCCGAACTCGACCGGCGCAACAACGATCTCGTCCAGGTGTCCGACGACGCGCCGCGTGTGGCGGTAGCGCCGGGGACGATCATCAGCTATTACCTGCCGGGCGTGGGCCGCATCGAAGAGCCCTCGGCCAACGCGCACTGGCGCACGGACGTCCGCTTCTACAACGGCAGCATCCTGGACCGGGACCTCACGCTCGAGTTTCGCTACACGCCGGTCGGCGGCACGGAGCAGGTCGTGCTGATGAACCAGCACGTTGCAGCAGGCCAGGGTGTTTCCCTCGACGACATCGTGGGCAACTCTCTCGACGAGTACACGCCGGCTGACCTGAAGAACGGCACGGCGGTCGGGCTCCTGAAGGTCTCCTACGAGGCTCCCACCGACGTGGCGACCGCGCCGATGATCATCGGCGGAAGGATCTACACGGACCTGCCCACGGGGACGGCGGGCATGCAGATCCTTTCCTATTCGGACGCGAATGGCGTTGCCGTGGGTAAGGGGGCTCTCGTCATGCCGGGCGCCCAGGCCAACCTGCGGTTCCGCACGAACATCGGGATCTTCTCGCTCGGCCAGCTTCCGACGCGCGCCCGGATCTCGGCCGTCCGGTCGGATGGCACGACGGCGACATCCTACGATTACATTCTGAACGACCCCGGCAAGACCGGCGCCTTCGCGCAGATCCCGATGTCGGCCCTCTCCAACATCGACACCAGCACGATGACGATCAAGGTCGAGTCCATCGAGGGCAGCGCCATCGGGGCATACATCGTGCTGGTGGACCAGATCAGCACCGACACGATTTTCGTGCAGGGAAAGCCGGTTTCCTGACGTTTCCAGCCCATGACTCACCAGGGCCCCGCACCGGCGGGGCCCTTTTCGTTTCTGGCGACATGGCCGAAGGCGGTTCCGTAGGACACGGGAGAGGCGCGGTCTAGAATGGGCGGCGGAACCATGACGGAGAACGGGCCTTCGCGAGCCCCGGGTGGCGCGGCAACCCTCGAGGCGGACAGGGCGTCCCCCTTCCTCCACGACCGCGGCAACGCGCTCTACAACCCTTTGAGCGGAGCGCTGCTCCCGAAGGACGCCGAGGGGTTCCGCGCCCTTTCCGCGATCGCCGCCGGCTCCGAGACTTCCGCCGATCCGGCCGTCCTCGCCCATCTGCGTGCCGCCCGCTTCCTGATCGACAACGTCGAAGCGGAGGCGCGGCGCACCCATCTGCTCTACGTTTCCCTCGAGACCTGTACGAGCTGCAATCACCGCTGCCCCTTCTGCCCGGTCTCCGTCGACCCGCGGGAGCGGGAAGTGATGAGCCAGGAGCTCTTCACGTCGATCGTGGACCAGGTCATCGCGGCGGGCGGGAAGGGTGTGGTGGTCTTTCTCTCCAATTACAACGAGCCCACCGTCGACCCCCTCTTCGAGGAGCGCTGCCGGACCCTGTTCGACCGGGGCCTGCCCGTCTCCATTCTGACCAACGCTTCCCACTTCGACCCGGAGCGGGCGGCCCGGCTCGAGGTCATGGGGCGATTTCGATACATCGGAATCAACCTGCCGACCCTCGACCCCGCGCGCTACCTCGCCCTCCATGGAACGAAGGACCTCGACCGCGTCGTCGCCAACGTCGACGCGATGCGCGCCCGTACTCTCGCCGAAGAAACGGCGATCGTCGTCCTCGGAGACGAGGACGAGGCGCACCGGGAGGACGTCGCGGCGATCCGCGCTCGCTTTGCCCCGAAGGGGTGGGATGTCCGGCCCTTCAGGATCCGCAGCCGACCGGCCAGTGGAACATTCGTCCCCGAGCCGCCGCCGAAGAGGGAGTTGCGGGGCTGCGAGCTCATGGGCTCGCGCCCCTTCGAGCACCTGCACGTGACCGCGACGGCGAAGGCGGTTCTCTGCTGCCAGGACTACTACGAGAACCTGACGATCGGGGATCTCAAGACCCAGACGGTGGCAGAGATCCTCGGGGGAGACACGATGGCGCGGCTGCGAAAATGGACGTACGGCGTCGAGGAGGCGCCGGACGACTTCCTGTGCCGGCGCTGCGAGTTCGCGATCGGGGAGTAGGGTGTCCGATCCCGCCGTCCGCGCCGACCGGCTCTCGAAGACCTACAGGGTCTATGCCTCCGCCGGCGACCGCCTGCGCGAGCTCCTCCTGCGGCAGTCTCGGCACAGCGAGTTCCATGCCCTCTCGGACGTTTCGTTGACGCTGCCGCGGGGCGGCGCTCTCGGCCTGATCGGGGAGAACGGGGCGGGCAAGTCGACGCTCCTCAAGATCGTGGCGGGCACGACGCAACCGAGCTCCGGCACGATCGAGCGGAGCGGCGTCGTTGCCTCGATTCTCGAGCTCGGCATGGGCTTCCACCCGGACTTCACCGGGCGCGAGAACGCGCGCATGAACGCGGCGCTGCTCGGGCTGAGCGGCCCCGAGATCCGCCGCCGGCTTCCGGACATGCGCGATTTTGCCGAGCTCGGTGACTTCTTCGATCGGCCAGTGCGCACGTACTCCTCGGGCATGACCCTGCGGCTTGCCTTCGCGGTCGCCACACACGCCGACGCGGACGTCCTGATCATCGACGAGGCGCTCGCCGTGGGAGACGGGTACTTTCAGAAGAAGTCGATCGACCGCATCACCGACTTCCACCGCGGGGGCGGCACGCTGCTCTTCTGCTCGCACGCCCTCTACTACGTCGCGCTTCTTTGCGACCAGGCGATCTGGCTCAGGAATGGCGCCGTGGCGGGCCGGGGCCCGGCGCTCGGCGTCGTGCGGGCATACGAGGCATTCCTCCAGGAGAAGGAGCGCGCACGCGCCCGCGACGAGGCTCCGTCGCCCGCCCTGTCGACCGAGGGCCGCAAGCCGGCCCGGCTCACGGGGGTCGTCGTGCACGACGGCTCGGGCTATGCGCGGACGGAGTTCGCCGCCGGCGAGACCGTGGCCATCGACCTCTCGTTCGAGACGGAAGATCCATCCCTGCGGTTTCAAGTTCGCGTCGGGGTCGACCGCGAGGATGGTGTGCAGGTCTTCGCGGTGGACACGCGGCGCGAGCCGTGGGCGCCGCTGACGGGCAGGCGCCGGTACAGGGTGCGCCTGCTGTTTCCGGAGCTTCCCGTGGCTCAGGGCGACTTCGGCGTGTATGCGTACCTCGGGGACGAGAAGGCCCTTCACGTCCACGATGTGCGCCTGCTCAAGCCGGGCTTCTCGGTCGTTTCCTCCGAGTACGTGGTGGGGTTGCTCGCGCCCCGCCACCTTTGGGCTTTTTCGGAACACGGATCGGGGGAGGCCGTGGATCCGGCCGACCAGATCGCCGCTTCGTCTTGACTCGCGGGCTGGCATTCCTGCCCGGTGCGCACCCGGCGGACTACGGGTCGCGGCTTGCGCGGTTGCGCTGGCGCCGCGCCTGCGTCGTGGATCGTCTGGCCGAATGGGCCGGGGCGGCTCCTGCGCGAGAGACACTCGGCGACGCGCAGTCCTGGATCGTCGTGCGCGACGCCAGGGCTCTCCCGGTCCTCTCGGCGCGGGTCTGGGACCTGCCGCCGGGGCGCGTGGTCGTGAGTGCGGCTGCCGTCCCAGCCGATCCGCCGTTCGTGCACACGCTGCGAGAGCTCGAGGCGGCGGAGCTGACAGAATCCTCGGCCGAGGGGATCGAAGGACCGGCGGCTTTCGCGTTCCGCGCGGCCGATTTCCCGCCCCGGGATCGGGAGACCGTGGACCGCTTCGTCCGTCGACTTCTGGACGACCCCGCCCGGGAGCACCGGGAGGCCTTCCGGGTCGTCACGTTCGCGGATTCGTCGGGCAGGGAGCGGCCGGAGCTGACGCGGCGCCTCCCGGGGGGAAAGGTGCGGATCCTCGACGTCGGCTGCGGCCTGGGGGCGGCCGTCGCCTCGGCAAGGGGCTCGAATCCGGCCTGGCACGTCACCGGGATCGAGCGAGACCCCATTCTCGCGGCAGGGGCCCGCGGCCTTTGCGACCGTGTGCTGGAGGGCGACCTGACCCGCATTCTGCCCGAGCTCGAGGGCGCCGGCGAGCGGTTCGAGGCCATCGTCTACGCCGATGTGCTCGAGCATCTCGAGGACCCGGTGGCGGCGCTCGCAGCCGGCCGCCGCATCGCGGCGCCCGATGCCCTGGTTCTCGTGAGCGTGCCCAACGTGGGCCATGTCTCTCTCGTGCGCGATCTTCTGCTCGGACGCTTCGATCCCACGCCCTCGGGGCTCGCCGATGCTCATCACCTCCGATGGTTCACGCGGTCGTTTCTCGCCGACGTCCTTGCCGAGGCGGGCTGGGGCGCCGTCTCGATCTCGGTCGACCGCGGCGCGCCGGCGCCGGAGGCGGATGCATTCGTCGCTTTGGCCGCGGCGTGGCCGGACGCCAACCGCGAGAGCCTTCTGACCTACCAGTGGATCGCCCAGGGACGAGCGACCCCGCGAATATGAAGATCGCGTATCTGCTCGAATCCACCGAGCTCTGCGGTGGTGTCCGGGTCGCTCTGGCGCAAGCCGAGGCCCTGGCCCGTCGGGGACATCGCGTGACCGTCGTTTCGCCCGCACCAGCCCCCGGTTGGTTCCCCCTCGTCCGGGCCGAATTCGAGCGGTCCTCCTTCGCGGACGCAAGGGCACTCTTCTCGGCCGAAGTGCGCGTGGCGACCTTCTGGCGGACCGTGCCGGCAGCGCTGGCCGGAGCCGCGGGTCCCGTCTTTCATCTTTCCCAGGGCTACGAGGGGCATTTCGGCTTTTATCGGGACCTCTGGCCCGAGATCGAAGCGGTCTACCGCCTTCCGACCAGGAAGCTCGTCATCTCGAAGACGCTCGCGTCGGTGCTCGAGGCCCGCGGGTTCGGGCCGGTCGTCGACGTGGGGCAGGCGTTCGACCCCCGCGAGTTCGCCCCGGGGCCGGCGCGCCCGCCGGGAGATCCGCCGATCGTGCTCGTCGTCGGCGCGTTGGAGGCCGACGTCAAGGGCATCGACATCGCTCTGAAAGGCCTGGATCTGTGGCGGGGTCGGGGCGGCCGCTTCCGTCTTCGGCGGGTCTCGACGCTTTGGCCGTCGGAGCCGGAGCGGCTGCTCGATCTGACGGACGAGTATCACCACTGCCTCGCCCCCGAGCGGATGCCATTCGCGTACCGATCGTGCGACGTCTTCGTGGGCCCGTCCCGGGCCGAGGAGGGCTTCGGCCTGCCGGTGGTAGAGGCCCTGGCGAGCGGCGTGCCCACGCTCCTGTCGGATACGCCCGGGCACCGCGAGATCGGGGGCGACGCGGCCTGGTACTTCCGCGACGGGGACCCCGAGAGCCTCGCGGAGGCGCTGCCGGCGCTTCTGACGGAGGCGGCGCGGGCCCATGCGCGCGCCCGCGGACCCGCGGCCACGGCAGGCTACGATACGGCCGGCGTGGCACAGAGGCTGGAAGGCGCCTTTCTGGCCGCTCTCGGGAGCGCGGGGTGAACCCAGACGTCTCGGTCATCGTCGTCAACCACTTGAGTGCCACCGAATCCCTGGGGTGTGTGGCCTCGCTCAGGGAGGCGTTCGCGCACGAGAGGCTCGCGGGGGAGATCGTGCTGGTCGACTGCGGCTCGGGGCCCGGCGAGACGCGCGAGCTCGAGCGAATCCCGGCGGACACGCGCGTCCTGCTTCCCGACAATCGCGGCTACTCGGGCGGCGTGAATGCGGGGGTCTTGAAGGCGCGGGGGGCGCGCCTCATCCTCTCGAACGCCGACGTGCTGTACCTGCCGGGCGCGGTCTCCGCGCTGCTTTCGGAGATCGAAGAAGGAAGCGTCGGCGCCGCGGCCCCGCTCTGCCTGTGGGACGAGGCCGGCAGGCTGCGCCTTCCGGCGGATGCATCGCTCGGATTCCTGGGCGAGATCGCCGAGCTGCACGCCGGAGCCCTGGAGGCCCTGGACACCCGCCGATTCGCGGCCTTCGCACGGCGCGCGGAACGGCTTTGGCGGGACGGAGGGGACGCGATGCACCTCGTCGGCGCGGTGCTCGCGGTCCGCCGCGAGGTCTTCGAGCGGGTCGGTGGCTTCGACGAGCGATTTCTCTTCGAGTACGAAGAGACCGAGTGGGAGGAGCGCGTGCGCCGGGCGGGTCTGCGCCTGCGCTTCGCGCCGCGCGCGCGGGTGCGGCACCTCTTCGCCCGGAGCGCAACGCGCAACCCGGAGACGGAGCGGCGCCGCGGGATCTCGCGCCGGCTCTACCGGCTCGAGCGATATGGCCGACTGGGGCGGGCGATCCTGGAGCGGCATCCGAGGCGGCGCCGCCCGCCGCGGGCTACGGTGCTCGCGGAACCGGTCATTGCCGCGCGTGCGGGAGCGGCCCTCGCCGTGTCGACGAACCCCTCTCTGATCCCGTTCGCCGGTGCCTCGCTCGAGGAGGACTTCCGGCTGCCGGAGGAGGTGCTCGCCTCGCTGTCGGCCGGCCCGATCTACCTGCGGATCTTCCGGCTCGCCGACGGGTGGCCGCTCGAGACCTTCGTCTGGGAAAAGCGGTGAGCGGTTTCGAGGTGCGCCCGGCGACGGCCGAGGACGCCCCGGGGATTCGCCGCCTCTTCGAGCGGGTCTTCCGGGCCGAGCTCTCCGAGCAAGAGTGGCGCTGGAAGTTCGAGCTGGATCCGGACGGCTGGTGGGGCGTGGTGGGCGTGGTCGACGGGGAGATCGTCGGCAACTACAGCGGATGGGGCATGCGATTCCTGCTCGATGGCGAGCCGCGGCTCCTGTATTCGGTGGGCGACGTGGCGACCGCGCCCGCGGTGCGGGGCCTCGGCGGGCGGCGGGGGATCTACCGCGCGATGACCGAAGCCTTCTACGAAAAGGTCGGGCGGGAGGTGCCGTTCTGCTTCGGATTCCCCAACTCGCGGGCCCTGCGGGTGAGCGAGCGGATCGTGGGCTCGCGCACCCTCTTTCCCATCGAGCTCGTGAGCGTTCCGGCCGAGGCCTTCGGGCCGCCGCCTCGCGACGTCGCCTGCGGAGACTCCGTGGATGTGTCCTTCGATCCCCTGTGGGAGGCAGCGCAGCAGGCCCTTTCGCACGCGGCCGTGCGGGACCGCGCCCGCGTCAACTGGAGGTTCCACGCCCGGCCGAGCCGGTACTACCGCATGGTCTGGAGAAGACAGGGGCGGGATCTCATCGGTTGGACGGCCCTCTCCATCGTCGGGGAGACCGCGACGGTCGCCGACTTTCTGGGGCGCGAGAAGGATGGGGCCGACCTCGGGGCCCTCTTCGCTGCGGCCGCCGACGAGGCCCGCCGCCTCGGCGCCCGGCGTCTGCTGTTCTGGTCCACGCCCGGTGGGCCGGGGCGCTCGCAGATCGAGGGGCTGCCGGGCGAGCGCCGCGAGGCGGAGTTTCCCATGATCGTGCGGGTCTTCGACGAGACCGCGGTACGCCGCTTTGCCGAGAGCGTGCATCTCGTACCCTCCCTCTACGACCTGGTGTGACCGCAGGAACCGGTTAAACTGCGCTCGACCCGATGCAGCGTGAAGACACGTTGATCCCCTACACGGCAACCGAGCTGACCGGGGCGCGGATCCTCGCGCTCGCGGCGCACCCGGACGACGAGTCGTTCGGAGCGGGCGGCCTCCTGGCGCTCAACGCGGGAAGGGCCGAGGCGATCCGGGTCTGGATCGCGACCGACGGCACGGGCCAGGAGGGCGTCTCCCCGGAGGCCGCGCACGACTACGGGGCGCGCCGGCGCGAGGAAGCGGTCCGCGCCGCCGCCTGCCTTGGTCTCGACCCGCCCCGCTTCGGCGGGCTGCCGGATCGGCGCCTGGAAGAGGATCGCGGCGCGCTCGCGGCGGCGGTGGCCGCGGAGATCGCGGAATTCGAGCCCGATCTGGTTCTGTGCCCGTCTCCCTCCGAGATCCACCCCGACCACCGCGCCCTCGCGCGAGCGCTCTACGAGCACGTCGCAGCCTCGCGCGCCGGGGACCCCGACCACGACCGGTTTCGATTCGTGCGCATCGCCTTCTTCGAGCTCTCGCACCCCATCCTCCCCAACGCCCTCGTGGACATCGCCGAGGTCGCCGGGAAGAAGGACGAGGCCCTGCGCGCATTCGTGTCGCAGCAGGCGGTGCGCGACTACGCGGGTGCGATCCGGGGGCTGAACGCCTACCGGCGGCTGACGCTTTCCGGCAGCGGCCCGGTGGAGGCATTCCGCGTCCTGACCTATGCCGAAGCTTCCACGACCTCGCTCGCCGAGCTGCAGCGGACCATCGGCCCTTCCGCGATTACGCACGGCAATCACGGGCCGGCGCCGGTGAGCGTCGTCATCCGGACCCGCAACCGGCCCGCACTGCTGCGCGAGGCGCTGGAGAGCCTGCGCGGCCAGACCGCGCGGCCGCGCCAGGTGGTGGTCGTCAACGACGGCGGCGCCTCTCCCCGCGAGGTCACGGACGCCTTCCGGCACGACTTCGCGCTGTTGCTCGAGGATCCGAAGCAGCGGCGCGGCCGCTCGGCCGCCGCCAACCGCGGCGTCGCGCTCGCAACCGAGGAGCTCGTGGCGTTTCTGGACGATGACGACCGCTGCTTTCCCGACCACGTCGAGCGGCTGGCCGCCGGGTCCCGACAGGGCCCCGAACCGGTGGTCTATTCGGATGCGGTGACCGTCGTCTACGGGCAGGGCGAGACGGGCTGGGAGCCGCGGGTGCGCACGCTGCAGTATTCGCTCGACTACGATCCCGACTACCTCCTGCTCGCCAACTACATTCCGATTCACACGCTGCTGATGCCGCGGGAGCTGTATCGCAAGGTCGGCGGGTTCGACGAGGGGCTCGAGTATTCGGAGGACTGGGACTTTCTGATCCGGCTCTCGGCCGAGACGCCGTTCCGGCATCTGCGAGCCGTGACCTGTGAATACCGGGTCTTCGATCCGCAGTCCAACGACCCGACGCACGCGGCCTCGGGCGCGGCGGCGTTCCAGGATGCACGGCGGAAGATCTTCGAGCGGTACGCAGCGCGGCGCACGGACGCGGGCCTGGCGCGGGTGCTCGACCGGATGCGGGCTCAGGTGGCGTACTGGTACGACCGCGACGGTATCACCCAGGGCGAGGTGCGATACCTGCGGGAGAGCCATCGGCTCCTGTCCGCTGCCCTGGAAACCGCCAGCGCGCGGGCGGCGCGCGTGGTGGGGGAGCGCGATGGGGCGCAGGCCAGACTGGCGGAGGCGCAGGCGCGACTGGAGGAGGTCACGTCCTCCAACGCCGAGTACGAACGGCTGCTGACCGAGGCGCACGTGGAGATCGAGCGCATCACCGGGATCCTCCAGCAGGTCTACGACTCGCGCATCTGGAAGCTGCACCTGTGGCTCGACCGCCTGCGAGGCCGGCGCTGATCCGAAACATGAGTGACTGCTAATACGTCCCGAGTCGCAGTGCTCGCGCCGGAGCCCATCCGGCCCCGCATGGCCGGCATGGGAATCCGTGCTCTGGAGCTCGCGCGCGCGCTCGCGGCCGAGTTCGAGGTGCGGCTGCTGGTGCCGAACGATCCCGTCGAGGCGCGGGAGGCGGCGAGCGGGCTCGAGATCGTCGCCGCGCCGCCGGGGTCGCTCGCCGGGGCCGCGCAGGGGCTGACGGCGGCGGTCGTGTCCGGCCATGCGGCGAACGCCTGGTTTTCGGAGGCTCCGGAAGTTCCGGTCGCGGCGGATCTTTATGATCCGTTTCCGATCGAGAACCTCCACTACGCGCGCACCCTCGGCGCGGAGACGGCCCGGCACGATCGCGATACCCTGACACTGGCGCTCGAGCGCGCGGACTTCTTCCTGTGCGCCTCGCCGGAACAGCGTCTTTTCTATGCCGGCTCGCTCTACGCCCGCGGCCGGATCGGGGCGGCGAACTTCCCGGAGGACCCCGAGCTCTCGGGACTGATCGCGGTCGTTCCCTTCGGCGCGCCGGCCGGGCCGGCACGGGGAAGGCGGGCCGCAGGCCGCGGCGCCACGGGAGTTCCCGAGAGCGGTCCCCTCATTCTCTTCGGCGGCATCTACGACTGGTACGACCCGGAACTGCTGTTGTCCGCCTGGCCGGCGATCCTCGCCGAGGTGCCCGAGGTGCGGCTTCTCTTCTTCGAGAGCCCGAACCCGCAGACCACGCCGCAACGCGTCTTCGCCCGCGTGAGAGAGCGCGCCCGCACGCTCGACCCGGCGGGGCAGTCGATTTTCTTTTCTCCGTGGATGCCCTACGCGGCCCGCGCGGATCTCTATGCGGCCGCGGATCTGGCGGTCTCGATCGCGAGCGAAGGCCTCGAGACCGAGCTCGCCTACCGCACGCGCCTGCTCGACGCTGCCTGGGGCGGCCTGCCGTCCATCTCCGTCGGCGGAGGGTCGCTCGCCCGGCAGCTCACGGAATCCGGCGCCGGCGCCCAGTGCCCGCGCGACGCCCCGGCCCTGGCCCGCGAGGTGTCGGCATGGTTGGGCGACTCCGTGCGCCGCGAGAAGGCGTCGGCCGCCGGTCGGCACTTTGCGCAGCAGCGGACCTGGGACCTCGTGGCTGCGCCTCTGCTCGCCTGGTGCCGCAAGCCCCGCCGGGACCCCGGCCGTGTCCCGCGCCCGGAACGGGCCGGGGGGCGCTCTCCGATCTCGCGGCTCTTCCGATAGTCTTCGCTGCGCCGTGCCTATTCCGGAGGCCTCGATCGTCGTCGTCCACCACCGCGGTCTCGAGCACCTGCTCGAGGCACTGGCGGCTCTGGACGAAGCCGCCGCGGTCGGTCTGACCCTCGAGGTCGTCCTGGTCGACAACGCGTCGGGCCTGCCCCGAGACGAGGTGCTGCGCCGCCACCCGAACGTGCGTCACGTCGCCTCGGCCCGAAACGCCGGCTTTGCGGGCGGCTGCCGCCTGGGCGTCGAGGCGGCGAGGGCGCCCGTCGTGGTGTTCGTCAACGACGACGCCGTGGTGTCGCCGGATGCGCCACGCCTACTCGTGTCGGCCCTGTCCGACGCCGCGGCCGACGTCGCCGCCGTCGGAGGCCGCCTGACGGATCGAACCGGCACACGGAACGATTTTTCCGACGGCTTCCTGACCTTCGACGGCCACGCCTTCGCGGCCGACGTGGGCCGGCCTCTCGACGCGCTCGCGCCAGCGCAACCGGGCGAGGAACGGCTGTTCGCCTGCGGGGGCCTGATGGCCGTTCGGCGCGAGGAGTTTTTCGCGTCGGGAGGCTTCGATGACGACTACTTCGCCTACCTGGAGGACGTCGACTACGGATGGCGACAGTGGATCTTCGGGCGCCGCATCGTTGCCGAGCCCCGGGCTGTCGCCCGCCATCGCGGCGGCGCCACCGGTGAAGCGCTCGGTGTTTTCTCGCGCGGGTTTCTGTTCGAGAAGAACGCCTTCGCCACGGTCTACAAGAACCTGGACCGCGAGCATTTCCGGAACCTGATGCCGGCTGCGCTGATGACCTTTCTCTCGCGCGTCGCCGAGATGCTGACGGCGAGAAACCCCGGGGCTGCGGAGCTCGAACGCGACCCGTACGCGGCGAGGGGCCGATCCGGATCGTTCATACGGGCCCTGCTGGGGATCTCCGAAGACGCCGGGCCGCGGATCTCGGTCGAGGATCCGTTGACCATTGCGCAGTTGCGGGCCCTCGCCTGGATCCACCGCCACCAGGAGACGCTGGCCGGCAAGCGTCGGAGCGTGCAGGCTCTCCGGCGCCGGCCGGACGCCGAGATCTTCGCCCGGTTCCCGCTGCGGCTCGTGCCCACCTACCCCGGCGACGAGCGGCTGACTTCGGAGTTCTTCGCGCCCTTCTTCGAGAGCGCGCCGGCACTGACTCGGACGACGCTCGCGCGCATCTTCGAGGGCGAAGGGTGAGCTTTTCCGTCGTCATCCCGACATTTCGCAGGCCCGATACGCTCTTCCCGGTGCTGGAGGGGCTGGCGCGCCAGTCGGATCCTCCGGAATTCGAGGTGGTCGTCGTGGACGACGGCTCGGGCGACGACACGCTGCAGAGACTGGAAGCCTACCGGCCGGCCTACCCGTTGCGGTTCTTCTCGCAGGAAAATGCCGGGCCGGCCGCGGCACGCAATCGCGGGGTGCGGGAGGCGCGCGGCCGGGTGGTGCTCTTCCTCGGCGACGACACGGTGCCGGAGTCCGCGCTGCTGGCCGTCCATGGTCGCACGCACGGCGAGCCACGACCCTACCCGGTCGCGGTGCTCGGTTACACGACCTGGCCGCGAGAGCTTCGGGTCTCGCCGTTTCTCCACCACATCAACGAGTACGGGCTGCAGTTCGGATACGGCCTGATCGACGACCCGGAAGCCGTGCCCTTCAACTTCTTCTACACGTCCAACGTCTCCCTGCCGCGAAGGCTTCTGCTGGAAGCGGGCCTCTTCGACACCAGCTTTCCGCACGCGGCCTGGGAGGACATCGAGGTCGCCTACAGGCTGATGCAGAGGGGCATGCGCATGCTCTACCGGCCCGCCGCGGTCGCTCGCCATCATCACGACATCACGTTCGCTTCGTTTCGGCGCCGCCAGGAGAAGGCGGGCGAGGCGGCCGCGATCTTCTACGAGAAGCACCCGGAGCTCGGGGGATTCCTCGCCGTTCCCCAGGCTCTCCGAATCTCCGATCGCACGACACTTTGGCAGAGGCTCCTGCCGATCTGGGCTGCGCTCGCGGAGCGCCGGGAGCTGCCGGGCGCGCGCCGCGCCCTCGATGCGGTCCTTCGCGACGATTACCTGCGGGGATTGAAGCGAGGTCTGCGGGCGACCGGGCGCATCTCCGCGATGACGGCCTGACCCTTGCCGAGGTCAGCGGCCTCCTGGCAGGACAGTGCCGTACCGCCGTAAGCACCGCGGCGCGAGCTACTTGGACGTTCGGTCTCTGTAAACCTTCTGGCCCTCTTCTTGCTCTATTAGAATGTGGAGGCTGTGTCCATGAAAGCACTCGGGTCGCCGGTTCGCACCCTTCTTCTCGCGTTGGCTGTCGCGGTTGCGACCGCGCCCGCTGCGCTCGCGCAGCACCATGGCGGCGGGGGAGGATCCCATCCGTCCGGGGGAAGCCACGGCGGAGGTGGTTGGGGTGGTCATCCGGGCGGCGGATGGCATGGTGGATACGGGGGCGGGTGGCATGGTGGATACGGCCACGGATACGGCTACGCAGGCTGGGGACGTCCCGGATGGGGCTGGTGGGGCTGGGGCGGCGGTTGGGGCTGGGGTTGGGGCGCGGGTTGGTACGGCCCATGGGCGCCCGCCTACTACGGGGCCTGGGGCCCTGCCTACTACGGGTACGGCGGGACGCGTACGGCGGTGCGTATTACACGCCGTACGGCTACGGCTACGTGCCTGGCAACTGGACCATCGTGGACACTTCGGTTTCGCCCGAAACGACGCGCGTCTTTCTCGATGGCCAGTTCATCGGCATGGTCGAGGATTTCGACGGCCCCGAGTACCTCTATCTCAAGAAGGGCGACTACCAGCTCGAGTTCCGACTGGACGGGTTCGAGACCAAGACGATCAACGTCCAGGCCCGCAGCGGAGCTCAGATCAAGATCAACGAACAGCTGAAGAAGATTCCCGGAGCAAAGCAATACGGTTCGTATGACAATCCGGAGCCCTCCGGCGGTGTCCAGCGGTTCTGGAGCAAGGAACAGAACGTCGCGCAGCCGACGAGCCCGATGAGCGGCCAGTCCGGCCAGGCGTGGCGCGGACAGCCCCAGAGCGGGCCCTACGATGAGAGCGGAGTCTCGATCGAGGCGCGTCCGGACAGCGAGTCGGCGCCCTCGGGAAGCGATGCCCCGCAGGTAGGGATCGAGCGGCCGACGGGCAAGAGCCGCTCCCATCTGGTTTTCCGGATCTCGCCCTCGGACGCGGCGGTCTACTTGGACGACCGTTTCGCCGGATCGGCGGAGGAGCTTTCGACGCTGTCCCGCGGGCTTCTGGTAGTGCCCGGACAGCACACGGTCACGGTGTCGCGGCCCGGCCTGCGAACACGCGAGGAAACGGTCCTCGTCGGGCCGGGCAAGAGCGAAGTCGTGGACATCTCCCTCGAGGGACCCTGACCAGGAATTCGTCGAATGATCGGTACTTGACTCCGGGTTTAGTCATATACTGAACGGCACTCGAAGGAATCGATTGGGGGGGCGCGAAGGACCGATGGCGTCTGTCATCCCAGTTTGCCACACCTTCCGTCAGTCCAGGTAGCTCCCAGGTCCGCACTCTTCCCGATCCTTCCGAGCCCGTCGGCCCGGAGGCTCCCCACGGTTCCTTCGAGGTTTCCCCTTTTTCGCGGTGAAGCGGACTTCTCTATGCCCGGGAAGCTTGAAGCAGCTGCAAGAGCACCTTCTCGTAATGCAGCCTCGGGTTCCCCCTCCGGCTGTCCGGGGGCGGATCGGCGGCCAGGGTAGCGGCTTCGCGCAGCGCGGCAGCCGGAACGCGTCGCGACAGTTGAGTCAGCCGCCCCGCCACGGCCTGGTGGCGGAGAGCTTCCGCGGGCGCAGCGGCGGCGCAGAGGGCCGCATCCGCCAGCAGCTCCGCCAGAAGGTGCGCCGCTGCCCGGGACTTGAGGGCGAGGTGCTCGGCGAGCAGGAGCAGCGGCACTGCCCGGCCAGCCGCCAGGCCCTCCTCGAGCGCGGCGAGCGCTTCCTGTCTCAGGCCGCGACCCTCTTCCAGGCGGGTCCCCGGGTCGGGATCGTCGTCGGCCGCAAAGAGCGAGAGGTCCCGGGCGTCCTCGCCCGAGAACCCCCGCGCTTGCCAGTTGCGCCGGTGCTCCGCGGCGTCCTCGGCCGGCAGCGCCGCCGGGGTGGCGCGTGACCGGATCGTCGTCGGCAGCAGCTCCGGCCGCGTCGTCGTGAGAATCCAGCGAAAGACGGATCCCGGCTCTTCGAGGGACTTCAGCAACGCGTTGGCCGCTTCGACGCCGAGCATGTCCGCGCGCGCAATGCGAGCGACGCGCAAGGCACTTTCGTAAGGCCGCCCCGCGGCGAAGGCGAGCGCTTCGCGCACCCGGTCGATGCGGATCTGTACGCCCTCGGGGTCGACCGAAAGAAAGTCGGGGTGCAGTCCCGAGGCGACGCGACGGCAGCTGCCGCAGTCGCCTTCCGGATCGTCGCCGGGGCAGAGGAGCCGCGCGCCGAGGCGCCGCGATTCGCGCTCGAGCGAAGCCTCGGAAGACCCGGTCAAGAGCAGCGTTGCGGGGAAGCGCGAGGGATCCTGGGCCAACCGCTCGAGGATCGCGTGGGTCGCGGCCGTCATGCGAGATCGAACCGACCCGACAGGATCCGCCAGGTCTGAGTGAAGACGGCCGCAGCGTCTCCGCGGACCGGCACGACAATCACGCGGTCCGGCTCGCGGCGGGCGATCGCCGCGAAACCCTCGCGGACACGCTCATGGAAGGCGATGTCAGCCGCCTCGAAGCGGCCCGGTTCCCCGGCGTCGCGCCGGCCTGCCCGGGCGAGGCCCTCGCGCGGATCGAGGTCGTAGAGAAGCGTGAGGTCCGGGGCGATGCCGTCCCGCACGCGCCGGTCGAGCTCGGCGACGAGCGCGGCGTCGAGCCCGCGGCCGGCCGTCTGATAGGCCTCCGTCGAGTCCGCGAAGCGGTCGCAGAGAACGAAAACGCCGGCCGCGAGCGCGGGGCGGATGACCTCCGCCACGTGCTGGCGGCGGGCCGCTTCGATCAGCAGCCACTCCGCCATCGCTTCGAGCTCGGCGTTGCCCGCGTCCAACAGGATCGCCCGGATGCGCTCGGCGATCGGCGTGCCGCCGGGCTCCCGGGTCGTGCGGACCGAGCGTCCGCGTTCGCGCAGCCGCCCGGCGGCCAGCGCGAGCTGCGTGGACTTGCCGGATCCCTCGACGCCTTCGAACGATATGAAGGGCACGGGCAGAGGATACAGCGACGAACCCCGGCATTTTCCGCGGTCGATTGCCATTAACATG
Organism: uncultured Acidobacteriota bacterium; assembly: GCA_963811425.1. GTDB lineage: Bacteria > Acidobacteriota > Thermoanaerobaculia > UBA5066 > Gp7-AA6 > DAHUXD01. The sequence goes on along the minus strand of CAWERV010000018.1, from coordinate 91,674 downwards.
GCAAAGCGTTTGAGCTTTTTTTCACGCGTGGGGCAATGACAGAGGTCGAGAAAGCGGGCCGTCCGGTCGGGTCACGGCCCGGGTGGTTCCTGGCAGTCGGGTTTGCGGGGCTCGCCATCGCGATCGCCTCGATCGCGGACATGTTTTCCGCGCGGCCATACGATGGAGTCGTGCCGGTTCCCTACGGCCGCGAGGGAATCGAGGTGCGGGCCACGGTGCCGGGAAGCCCGGCCGAGAAGGCGGGCATCAAGGCGGGCGAGTGCATCCAGGGCATCGGCCGGCGGATCATCAAATGGAGCTCGGATGCCTCGGAAGAGCTGCGCCGCCACAACGTCGGCGAACGCGTCGATTACCTCGTCCGAAGCGGGCCGTGCCCCTCCCAGCCCGGGCCCGAAGGGGGAGGGGCGCTCCGGTCCGTGCGCGTCCAGCTCTCGTCGGAGCGCCTCGGTGGCCATACGTATCTGTACGCCGCCGTCGTCGGGTTCCTCTTCTTCGTGATCGGTCTCTTCGTCTTCGTCCGGGTGCCGCAGGAGCGCTCGGCCCGCATCTTTTTCCTGCTCTGCGTGCTGTTCCTGCTCTTCTTCGTCTGCCGGCTGCGGCCGGCCTCCTACTGGTGGATCGACGTGTTCGTGCAAAACACCGGCATGGTCAGCCTGTTCCTGCTGCCCGCGGTGTTCCTGCACTTCTTCCTGATCTTCCCGCGCCCGAAGCGGCTCCATTTCGCCCGGACGGATCCCCTGACGGGAGAGCCGCCCCCGCGGTGGAAGGCGCGAATGCAGGACTTCCTCTCCGCGAGCCCCGAGCTGCTCTATCTGCTCTACGCCATCCCGCCGATCGTCTTCCTGTACGACGTGTTCCGACAGGTGCAGGGGGAGAAGGTGACGGTGCTCTCGGGCGCGCCCCTGGTGTCCTGGATTCTCCTCGGCGACTACCTGGTGCTCGGCCTCGCCGCCCTCGCGCATTCCGCCTTCACGCTGGAGGACCCGCGGGAGCGGAGGCAGGCTTTCCATGTCTTCGTCGGAACGATCGCCGGCACGGTCCCCTTCGTCGTCTTCTTCATCGTCCTGCCCTCGGCGTTCAACAACGACGAGTACGCCTTCTACGGGATCCTCCCGATGATCCTGATCCCGTTGACGTTCGCGTACGCGATCGTCCGGTTCCAGATGCTGAACGTCCGCGTCATCGTGCGGCGCACGTTCCTGTACGCGGCGACGACGGCGGTGCTGCTCGGCTTCTACGCCCTGGTGGTCGCGCTGGCGAATCTGGTATTCGCGAGCTCGCGGCTCTCGGCCTCGCCGCTCTTCAACTTCGGCTTCTTCCTCGTCGGGATTTCGCTCTTCGAGGTGATGCGCCGCAAGCTCCAGGCTCCCCTCGACAAGCTCTTCTTCCGCGAGAAGTTCGACTACCAGGCGGCGCTGCTCGAGATGAGCGAGGCGATCACGGGAGAGCTCGATCTCGGCCGCATCGCGGATTACCTGACCGAGAGCGTCTCCGCGACCATGCGTCTCGAGAAGGCCTCGATCTGGCTGCGCGACCGGGACGGGTGGCTCGAGCGGCGCGGAAGGCGGGACGATCGTCTCTCGCCGACCGCCGCGCTGCGCCGGATCCTGCGCCAGGAGGGCAAGCCCTCGGACCTCGGCGAGCTTTCCCTGCACTTCGCGGACACGGACAGCGAAGAATTCCGCCTGCGGCTCTCCGAGGAGGGCTTCCGCCTGCTCGTGCCGCTGGTCTACCGCGAGCGCCTCATGGGGATTCTCGCACTCAAGGAGAAGCTCTCGGGGGAGCGGTTCGACCGCGACGACCACGCCCTGCTCTCGACCCTTGCAAATCAGGCCGCGCTGGCGATCGAGACCGCGCTCCTCCACGACGAGATGACGCGCCAGGCGGAGTTGAAGCGCGATCTGGAGATCGCGCGGGACATCCAGATGAGCCTGCTGCCGCGCGGGGTGCCCGAGGTCTCGGGGTTCTCCATGCTCGGAGGCAGCATTCCGGCGCGCGTCGTCGGGGGCGACTTCTACGATTTCATTCCCTTCGAGGACCGCCGGCTCGGGATCGTGATCGGGGACGTCTCGGGAAAGTCCGTCCCGGCCTCCCTCCTGATGGTGGCCTCGAAGGAGATCGTCTATTCGCGCGCGCTCACGACGAGCGACCCCGGCCTGCTCTTCCGGGAGTCCAACCGGCGGATCTATGCGATCAAGCGCCGGATGTTCGTCTCGCTCGGCTTCTTCCTGCTCGACGCGGACGCGATGACGCTGCGCTACGCCATCGGAGGCCAGCCCCTGCCGATCCTCCTGCGCTCGAGCGACGGCGGGCCCCAGCTCTTCGAGCCGCCCGAGCACCGGCTGCCGCTCGGGGCCTTCCGGGAGGTCGCGTACGACACCCGGGAGCTGTACCTGCGCCGGGGCGATCTGATGTTCTTCTACACCGACGGGATCACCGAGGCCATGGACGCGGACATGAACCCCTACGGCGAGCAGCGGCTGATGGCCTCCCTGGAGGCCCGGAAGGCCGGGACCTTGGACGAGATTGCCAAGGGGGTCCTTGCCGACATCCGGGACTTCGTCGGGGGCGCCGAGCAATACGACGACATGACCTTCCTGTTCTTGCGGGTCGATTAGGGAGATCCCGGGGCATTCTGGGGCCAAAACTCCGGGAACCCGTCTCCGTATAAGGAGTTAGAGATGAAACTGAGGCGCCTTTCCTGGGTCGTGGCGATCGTGCTGCTGGCGGGTGCAGGCGCGGCAACCGCGTTCTACCTGACCAATCGGCGGGACGTGACCACGTCCTCCCGGGCGGCCTACGAGGCCTACCGCGAAGCTGTCGCCAACGAGGAGTGCTTCTACTTCAAGGAAGCCCGCGTGGGCTATGCCCGGGCGCTCGAGCTCGACCCGAACTTCGCCATGGCGATGCTGGGCCTGGCCCGGCAGTCCGGCGATCCGGACCAGGGGCTCGCCCTGGTGCGGCGGGCGGCCCGCGAGGAAGGACGGCTGAACTCGCGCGAGCGGCTTCACGTCGAGATGGCCCGGGCGTTCCGCGAAAAGCGGGAGGACGCGGCGCTCGAGATCGCCCGGGAGATTCGGGCGAAGTATCCGGACGACGTGCGCGCTGCGACCTATCTCGCGCACGAGCAGCTGTCCAAGGGAAACCCGAACGAGGCGATCCACATCTTCGAGGACCTGCTCGCGGTCGACCCGAACAACGCCGAAGCCTACAACCAGATCGGCTACCAGTACGGCTACCGCGGCGAGTACGAGAAGGCCGTGGAGAGCCTGAGGAAGTACCAGTTCATCGTGCCCAACTCGGCCAACCCGCTCGACTCTCTGGGCGAGAACCAGGCTTACTCCGGCCGCTACAACGAGGCCATCGAGAACCTGAACCGGGCGCTGGCGATCAAGCCCGACTTCGATCCGGCATACGAGCATCTGGGTGTCGTGTACGAAGGCACGTCGGAGTATGCCAAGGCCGTGGAGAGTTACGAGAAGGCAGCCGAACTCGCCAGCACGAGCGAGATGGCCCGGAAATACTTGATCGAGGCCCTGCGGGCGGCCCTCATCGCGAAGGACAAGAGCGCCGTGCGAACCGTCGTCGAGCGGATCGGAAAGGTCCCTCCTTCGGGAAAGGACGAATACGCGACGGTCCGCCGGGAGTACCTCGCGGCCATCCTCGATCTCGTCGAGGGGCGACCGGCAGAAACGGAGCGCCGGCTCAATGCCCTGCGACCGAGTCTCGAGAGCCTGTGGCAGGAAGACCACAAGGCCGGGAAGACGCTTGCCGGCTCCAAGCCTCACTTTTACGAGTGGAACTACCTCATGGGGAGCGCGCTCGAGGCGCAGGGACGGACGGACGAGGCCCTCAAGCTCTACGAGGCGAATGCCAATCCGCCCAATCCCTACGACAACTTCGAACAGCGCCGCTGGATCATGGAGGCCCGCGCCAGCGTCGCCGAGCTCGTCGCCCGCAAGGGCGATCTGGACCGGGCCGAGAAGCTCATCGCCGAGAACCGGAAGTGGAACCCGAGCTGGGGTCCCTGCCGGCCCGCCGAGGCGGAGGTGGCCGAGTTGCGGCGGGCGAAGGTGCTGGCCGCTTCCAAGTAATGGAACGCTCCCGCGACTTCGAGACGCAGCACCGGCTGCTCCTGCTCGAGACGCTCTACGATGCGGGCTTCTCGCTCGGCGCGATGCCGGACGAGGAAGCGCTCGTGGAAGACGTCCTGGCGCGAGCGGTCGGCGTGCTCGACGCCTCGCGCGGCTACCTGGCGACTTTCGGCGAGGGCGGGACCCGCCGGGCCGAGGCGCGGGTCGGCCTCGCGAAGCGGCCCGCCGAAGCCCTGGTGGCCCAGGACGAGTTCCTGCGGGACGTTCTCCAGTCCGAAGGCGCGATCACCCGAGAGAAGTTCCGGTTTCTGGGACGGCAGGTCCTGACGGCCGTCGGTGTGCGCATTTCCGGCGGGGGGCTTCCGGTGGGTGTCCTCGTGCTGGCGGACAAGGAAGTGCGGCGTGGAGGCGAGGCGGCTTTCGACGAGGAGGACCGGCGGTTTCTCGTTTCGCTGGCGGGGCTGTGCGGCATGGCGATCGAGAATCGGCGCCATCTCGAACGGCTGACGCGCGAACGCGAGCGGCTCGAAGAGGAAAACCGGCGGTTGCTCGACGAGACCGGGCGGGCCGCCGCGGGGCGGCTCTTCGTCGGGGATTCTCCGGCCGCGCGGCGAGTGCTCGACCTGGTCGCGCGGGTGGCTCCTTCGAAGACTTCGGTTCTGCTGACGGGAGAGAGCGGCACGGGCAAGGAACTCGTCGCCCGGATGCTGCATGCCCGCAGCGACCGGGCCGAGAAGCCGTTCGTGGCGATCAACTGCGCGGCGCTGCCGGAGACGCTCCTCGAGTCCGAGCTCTTCGGCATCGAGCGCGGCGTGGCGACGGGCGTCGAGGCGCGGGCGGGCCGATTCGAGGCGGCGCAGGGCGGAACGCTCTTTCTCGACGAGATCGGCGACATGCCCCTGTCGCTCCAGTCCAAGCTCCTGCGCGTCCTCCAGGAACGCGAGATCGAGCGGGTGGGAGGAAGGCGCCGGATGCCGATCGACGTCCGTTTGCTCGCGGCCACGCACGCGCGACTGGCCGAGCGGATTGCCCGCGGACAGTTCCGCGAGGATCTCTACTACCGGCTGCGGGTGGTCGAAATCGCGCTGCCTCCGCTGCGCGAGCGCCGGGAGGACATTCCCCGGCTCGTCCGGCATTTTCTAGAGCGCTTCGCGGCGCGCGAGGGCCGCCCCGCGCCGACACTCGACCGTGACGCCTACGCGGCGCTGCTCGCGCACGACTTTCCGGGCAACATCCGGGAGCTCGAAAACCTGCTCGAAGGCGCGGCAGCGCTTTCCCAGGGGGGAACGATCCGCCGCGAAGACCTGCAGTGGCTGCCGGGCCGGACCGCACACGCGGACTCCGGGTCCAGCGCCGGGACGGCGGAGGAAGAGATCCCGGATCTGCGCGCCCTCGAGGATCGCCATATCCAGCGGGTGCTGAGGCTCGCCGGCGGCAACAAGAGCAGGGCGGCGAGGTTGCTGGGGATCAGCCGCCGCACGCTCTATCGCAAACGCGTCATGGGACATTAAGTCGCTGCGACATTAAGTCCCGATATCACTACTTAACCAATATATATCAAGTATTTACGCGATACTGTTCTCGTCGCGTTCCAGTCATATGTGTCAGTATGATACGATCTCCGATCCATGTGGTGCCGGCCCCGGTCATTCCTTAAGCCTTTTCCGTCCAGTTGTTTATGGCGGTCCAGCGGGTCCGACGGGACCTGGCAGGCCTCTTGCCTTCATCAGGCACTGCGATGATGGCAAAGGCACGAGCGGTCGGACTGGAAGCACTCGAGGCGAGCCACCTCGCCTGGGGATTGCTGGCTGGCGAGATCGCCTTTGCCTTCCTGCTTCTCGCGTCCGATAGACTCCCTTCCGTCTTGATTCGTTCACTCCAGCTTTTTCTCCGCTTCTAGGGAGCCCGGGAGCGCTCGATGTCGCACGGAGGATCCGCTCCGCCGGGGCTCGCGTCTGCGGGCCCGCGGGAGGTCTCGATGACCATTCCGGTCGCCCCGGAGATGGAGATCGTGGCCACCGCCCAGGTCTCGGCCCTCGGCGAGTACATCGCGATGGAGCGCGATAAGATCGACGAGGTCAAGCTCGCGCTCGTCGAAGCGTGCATCAACGCGTTCGAGCACGCAGGGTGCCGCGACGAGCAGCTACACCTGACCTTTCGGCTCGGCCGGGAGCCGGCCGGGAGGGAGTGGCTCGAGGTCGAGGTCCTGGACCGGGGGAGGGGGTTCGATCACGCCCATGTCGACGCGCCGAGCATCGAGAAGAGTTTCGCCAGCCATCGAAAGCGCGGCTGGGGCCTGCAGATCATCAAGAGCCTGATGGACGACGTGGAGATCTCCTCGGGAGAGTGGGGGACGCGAATCCTGATGAGGAAGTACAAGTGAGCGAGTCCTGCAAGGTGTCTTCGGAGCGGCGCGGCGACGTCGCGGTTCTCTGGACGGACGGGTACATCAACAACCAGGGGGGCGAAGAGATCGCGCGCGAGGCGTATGCGCACCTCGAGCAGGGCGCGCGGGCCCTCGTTCTGAACCTCGAGAAGACCCGCATCGTCAACTCCATCGGCATCTCGATCCTCATCGAGGTCCTCGAGCGCGTCATGGACCGCAAAGGGGCGCTCGCGTTCTGCGGGCTCACACCCACGATCGACAAGACCTTTCGGATCATGGGACTTGCCCAGTACGCCAGGATCTACACCTCGCAGGACGAAGCGGTCCGGGGCGTGAGCGCGCCGTCCGCCTGATTCCCCGGGAGCTGGTATGACCGTCCCCGTCTCCGCCGACACAACCATCCGCAGCGACGATCTCTGGAAGCGCGTCGGGGCCGTTCTCGGGGGAGAGGGTCCGCTGCCTGCGCGCGTTGCCGAGGCCGCGCTGCTCGCGACGGGAGCCCGGGACGCGACGCTCTATCTGCGCGAGCGCGATGCCTGGATCCGGACCGGAGAGAACCTTTCCCAGGACATCTCTCCGGGGGAGATCCCGGATCCCCTTCCGTCGGGACTCTTCCATCGGGAAGGCGATCTGTGGCTGCCGCTCGAGGCCGAAGGGGAGCTGTACGGGGTGCTGCGCCTGCTCGGCGTTCCGTCGGCGGAGCTGCCCGAGCATGCTGCGATGCTCGCCTTTCTGCTCGGCTCGCTGGTCGGCACGCACCGGCTCGCCCGCCAGGTGCGGGATGCCGAGTTCGAGCTCAAGGCCCGTCTCCTCGAGCTCGAGTCGCTGTACGACCTCGGCCTGTCGCTCGGAGGCCAGCTCGATCTGTCTGCCCTGGCCGACGAGGTGCTGTTCCGTTCGATCTCCTTGACCGATGCCGGCAAGGGGACGCTCGTCCTGTTCGAGGAATCCGCCACCGTGCTGCTCGCCCGAAGCGTGGGCGGCGAGGTGCTGGGCCCCGCGGATGCGGCCTGCTGGGCGCTGCCCGAGGGTGGAGTCATCAACAATGCGGCGGCGACGGTGCCGACCGCCGGAATGCAGCTCGGCACCTGCGAGAAGTGTCTCGCGGTCGCGATCTCCGTTCCGGGCCGCCGACTCGGCGTGCTCGCGGTCGCCGACAAGGAGTCGCGGGACGGCCGCGTGCTCGATTTTACGCCGACGGATGCCCGCCTGCTGTCGCTCTTTGCCAACCAGGCGGCCGGGGCGATCGAGACCGCCCGTCTCCACAAGGACGCGATCGAGAAGGAGCGCTTCGAACGCGAGCTCGAGCTCGCGGCGGCCATCCAGCGGGAGCTGCTGCCGCGGGTCCTTCCGGAAGTGCCGGGCCTCGAGATCGCGGCGAGGAACGTGCCGACGCGCCAGGTCGGGGGCGACTATTTCGATTTCTTTCCGCTGTCGCAGGGGCGCCTGGGCTTCATCGTGGCGGACGTCTCCGGAAAGGGCGTCCCGGCGGCGCTGCTCGTGTCGACGGTGCACGCCGCCGTCCATCTTCAGATCGACGAGGCGAAGACCGTCGCGGATCTGATCGGCCGGATCGATCGACACCTCCAGCGCTACGCGGCCACCCGCAAGTTTCTGACCTGCTTCTTCGGCCTGCTCGAGCCGGATACGGGCCGCCTGCGCTACGTGTCGGCGGGCCACAACCCCGCCCTGCTGCGGAGGGCCTCCGGCGAGATGGAACAGGTCCGGGCGACCGGCGTGCCTCTCGGGATGTTCCCCAACTCTTCGTGGAAGGAGGAAAGCCTGGTGATGGGGCGGGGCGACCTGCTCTGCGTCTACAGCGACGGAATCACCGAGGCCCTCGACGCCGCCGACGAGGAGTTCGGGCTCGAGCGCCTGGGGCGCCTGTTGGGAGCCGATCCCCCTGCCCGAATCTGCGGCGAAATCTTCGATGCCGTGCGCGCCTTCGCGGCGGAGGTGCCTCAATACGACGACCAGACGCTGTTGCTTCTGCGGAGGAGTTGATCGCGTCGGGTAAGATTTGCCGGTGCTTCCCGTCCTGACGCTCCTCGTCGCCTCCACGGCTTCGCCCGCTCCGCCCGCCGCGCTCCTCTTCGAGGACGGCGTCGTGTACGTGTCCCCGGACGCCGCGCCGCGGAAAGCCTCGATCCTTCTGGAAGGCGGGAAAGTTGCCTTCGTCGGCGATCCGATGGAGGCGCGCCGGCGGGCTGGAGCCACGCGGGTCGTCCACCTCGGCGGCAACTTCGTGTTTGCGGGCTGGGCCGACGCCCATCTGCATCTTTTCGGGCTCGGAAAGTCCCTCGAGATCGCCAACCTGCGCGACACGGCCAACGCCGGAGACGCTGCGGCGAGGATGGGAAAGGCCGCCGTGGCCCTGCCCGCGGGCGCTTGGGTCGAGGGGCGGGGGTGGGACCAGAACCGCTGGCCCGGTGCCGCCTTTCCCGACGCGCGCGAGCTCGACCGCGTTCTCCCCGACCGTCCCGCCCTGGCTCGCCGCGTCGATGGCCACGCGATCTGGGTCAACACGGCGGCCATGAGGGCCGCGGGCATCGGCCCGGCGACGCGCGATCCGGAGGGCGGCCGCATCGTGCGCCGGGCCGACGGGTCCGCGGCGGGCGTGTTCGTCGACAACGCGATGGCCCTCGTCGTGGCCGCCGAGCCCCCGGCCTCCGCCGCGGACCGCGAGCGATGGCTGCTCCTCGGAGCCACCGCGTGCGCGCGGGCGGGACTGACGCAGGTCCAGGATGCCTCCGGCTACGACGCCGAGGGCATCGCCGCGCTCGAGAGGCTGGCGGCCCGGGGCGCGCTTCCCATTCGCGTCTATGCCACGGTTTCTCCCGAGCCGGGGGAGCTGGCCGCATTCTTCGCGAAGGGCCCGCGGATCGGCAGCGGCGGCGATTTCCTGACGGTTCGTGCGATCAAGGCCTACGCCGATGGTGCGCTCGGGAGCCGGGGAGCCGCTCTGCTCGCCGACTACTCCGACGAGCCGGGCGCGCGCGGGCTCCTCGTGACCTCTCCCGAGCGGCTGATTGCCGTCGCCCTGGACGCGCGGCGCAACGGCTGGCAGCTCTGGATCCATGCCATCGGGGATCGGGGCAACCGCGTTGCGCTGGATGCATTCCAGAAGGCCGAGCTGGAATTGCCCGAGGCGCCGGCCGGGGCGGGCCGTCCGCGCATCGAGCACGCGCAGGTCGTCGCGCCCGAGGACTTTCCGCGGTTTGCCCGCTGGGGGGTCATCGCGTCGATCCAGCCGACCCACGCGACGTCGGACATGGGCTGGGCCGAGCAGCGGGTGGGACCGTCGCGCATCGCAGGCGCCTATGCATGGCGGCGCCTGAAGAGTGCCGGAGCGATGCTCGCGGGCGGCAGCGACGCGCCCGTCGAATCCGAGAGCCCGCTTCGCGGGTTCTATGCGGCCGTGACGCGCCAGGACCTTTCCGGCCGGCCGGCCGGTGGCTGGCATCCTGGCGAGAGGCTGTCCCGTCCGGAGGCCCTCGCGCTCTTCACGTCGGACGCGGCCTTCGCCGCGTTCGAGGAGCAGTCCCGCGGCCGGATCGAGGCCGGGCGCGAGGGGGACCTGACCATACTGGCCCGCGATCCGATGGCCGTTGCCGAAGCGGAGATCGCCGAGATCCCGGTCGCGATGACCGTTGTCGGCGGCCGGGTTGCCTTCGCGGCGGTTCCGTGAGAAACGGGAGATCGATCGGGGTTCCGGCGATGCTCGGCCTGGTGCTGGGACTGACGGCCTGTGGCGGCCCGAAGCAGAAGGAGGCGCCGAACGTGAGCTCCGCCCGGAGCGATTCGGACGACGGGCAGCGTGCCCGGATGGTCGACACGCAGATTGCCGCGCGCGGCGTCCGCGACCCGCGGGTTCTCGCGGCGATGCGCAAGGTTCCCCGCCATCGCTTCGTCGACGAGGCGCAGCGGGCGCGGGCGTACGAGGATCGGCCCTTGCCGATCGCGGACAACCAGACGATTTCCCAGCCCTACATCGTCGCCCTGATGACCGAGCTGCTCGAGCTTCCGGACCGGGCCCGCGTGCTCGAGATCGGTACCGGATCGGGATACCAGAGCGCCGTGCTCGGCGAGATCGCGGCCGACGTCTACTCGATCGAGATCTTGCCCGAGCTCGCGGACGCGGCCTCGCAGAAACTCAAGGAGCTCGGCTACGACAACGTCGAGGTCCGCGCCGGGGACGGCTATCGGGGCTGGCCCGAGCATGCTCCGTTCGACGGCATCATCGTCACCGCGGCGCCCGAGCGCATTCCGCAGCCGCTGATCGATCAGCTCGCGCCGGGCGGCCGCATGGTGATCCCGGTAGGCGGATTCTTCCAGGAGCTCAAGGTCTTCACGAAGAGCAGGGACGGACGCGTCACGGAGAAGGACATCATCCCCGTGCGATTCGTGCCCATGACGGGCGAGATCGAGAAGACACCGACGGAGTAGGGACTGGATCGACGAGCATCGGGCCGGTCCCTGGGCAGTCCGTACGACGCCCCCGTCATCCCGAGCGAAGCGAGGGATCCCTTTCGAGTCGGAGTGTGGCTATGAAAGGGATCCCTCGGGCGCTGCTGGGCCTTAGGGATGACCGGCGACGGCTTGCGCTTCGCCGGTCAGTTCCCTGCCCCCTGGATCACGCCCTCCGCGAGGATGATCTCGACGCGGCGGTTCTTGGCGCGGCCTTCCACCGTCGCGTTGTCGGCGACCGGGAACTTGGGGCCGTAGCCGGCCGCGGTCATCCGGGAGGCGGCCACGCCCTGGCCCTGCAGGAAGGTCATGACGGCGTCGGCGCGGTCCTTCGAGAGCCTCTGATTGAGCTCGTCCGAGCCGGTCGAGTCCGTGTAGCCCTCGATGCGCAGGTTGATGTTCGGGAAGAGGGAGACGATGCCGGCGAGCTTGCCGAGGGCAACCTGGGTGTTCGGCTTGAGTGTTGCCTTGTTGATGTCGAACAGGATGTCCGGAAGGTTGACGACCACGCCGCGGGCGGTCTTCGTGATCTGGGCCACCGAGGACAGGGAGCTGTCGAGCTGTGCGGCCAGATCATCGCGCTGCTTCACGAGTCGTTCGTTTTCCTTTTGAAGCCTGGCGTTCTGCGCTTCGAGGGTCGCGGCGACGGTCGCCACTTCCGCGGTCGTGCGCTCGGCTTCGGTCTTCGCCGCGGTGGCTTGCGCCGCCAGCGCCTCGGCCTTGCGCCGGGCGTCGTCTGCCTCGCGCAGCGCCGCATCGGCGGCCTCGGCCGAGAGTCCCGCCGCCGCCGCCCGCTGCTGCGCCGCGGTGGCGTCCATCTGTGCCTGCTGGGCCTGTTGCTGGAGATTGGTCATCTGCTGCTGGGCCGCGGCAGCCTGCTCGCGCGCCTGGGCGAGCTGCTGCTGCGCCGCGGCGGTCTGCTCGCGGGCCGCGACGGCCGCTTCCCGCGCGGCGAGGGCCTGCTGCTGCGCGTCGGCGGCCTGGGCCTGCGCGGCCGACTTCTGCTGCTCGAGGCTCTGCATCTCGGCCGCGCGTTTGGCGGCCGCGGCGGCCGCCGCCTCGGCGTCGAGGTTCTTCTGGGTGTCGCGGATCGCCGTCGAGGAGAGCGAGAGGCTGCGCCGAGCGAAGTCGATTCCGACCTTGTCGCGGCCGGCCTTGAAGGAGTTGCTGGCCTGGGCCAGCGTGATTCCCGCGTCGCGGACCGAGTCGGGGGCGTACTTTTCGGCGCCCATCTGCTTGGCCTGGTCGAGCACGTGCTGGGCCTGGACGACCTCGATCGGTTCGCTGCCCGAGTAGCTCATGCCGCCGACCGCGGCATTGCCGGTCCGGGGCGCGGCCCCGAGGTTGGAGACCGTGATCGGGGTACTCTTCGCCTTCTTTTGCGGGGGAGCGACGGACGTGAAGCAGACGAGCTCGGAGGGCCGGAGGACGAGGGGGTAGGCTTCCGCGGTTACGACGAGAGCGAACTCCTTCTGACCGGTGCGGTACTCGCCGCTGCCGGAGGAGTCCTTGTCGATGAGCTCGCCGAGGTTTTCGGCGTTGCCGTCCCGCGCGACGGCCCAAACGACGTATGTCGTCACGTCGCCGCCGAAGAGGATCGCCGGAGGCAGCTTCTTGTAGTCGACCTCGACCTGTGCCTGGCCACCCTTGAACCTGACCGTGGCCTCCGCCTTGGCGGGGGCGACGCGGCGCGTTGCCGCCATGTCGAGGTCAATGCTCGATCCCTCCGGGAACTGGACCACCGAGAGCGGAAGGTCGGCTGCCGCGAGCGACAGTGCCGCAAACCAGAACGTGGCGAGCAGGATGATGGATCTGGGAGTCACGCGAACCATGACACTCTCCTTCGAATCTTGGAGACTCGGGTTGTGGCTCGGGCAGGGGCGCGCGAACCGGCGCCCGACTATATGAATGAGCCTTTACGCCGTCAAGCGCCCGCTGCCCGTGTGGCCTCGATCTCCTCCCCGCTTTCCTCCTAGGTCCGGAGTGGGGCCTCCCGCGCCTGGTTCATTGACTCGGACTACTCACGCCCGGCGGGGCCTACCGCACACCGGGGAGGGGATATAGAATCCCGACCTGCGAGCGTGGAAGTCTCAAAACGTTAAGGAGGAGATCGTGAGGAAGCTGCACAGGGGGATTCTTGCCGCCGCCGTTGCGTGTCTGGTCCTGGTGGTCACCGCCTCCGCCGCCGACCCCAAGGAGCGGTTTACCTGCATCATCGACGAAGAAGGGGGCATGCCGACACGGGTGACGATCTCCGTCCACAACTGGACGACGGATCAGGAGGCCCAGGCGTACGGCGCGGCTTTGAAGTCCGGCGGAAACAACGCCCTGCGGGCCGCGATGATCAAGGCGAGTGCCGGATACGTTTCGGTGACGGGTTCGATGGGGTGGCCGCTCAATTTCGCGCGGAGCATCCCCAACGGCACGGGGCAGACCATCATCGTCGCCGCGGACCGACCGCTCGGCATGGGCGCCGTCGCCTCCGGATCGGCGACGACGGAATACCCCTTTGGCGTCATCGTGCTGAACATCGGCGCGAACGGCAAGGGAACGGGCAGCCTCATCCAGCAGGCAAAGCTGGTAATCGACGCCAACGGAAAGATCGACATGAGCCCGTACAGCGGGATGGGAGTCGAGCTTTTGGGCGTGAGGCGGCAGAACTAGCGCCCCGTCTCGCGTGAATCCTTCGGCGGCCTTGCGCGGATTCTGACGATGAAGCGCCCGGCCGCCTTTGCGTCGGTCTGGTGGCAGGAGTGGGGGCTGACGGCGATGCTGGTGTCGCTCGTCCTCGCGCTCTTCGTCGGGGCCCCCCTCATGGCACTTGCCGGCGTCGGACAGCTCGCCTTCGACCTCTTCTTCACGATGATGCTGCTCTCGGGGGTGATTGCCTTCGCCCGTCGAAGGGCCCTTGCCGTTGCGGCCGCGGTGATCGGCCTGGTCGTCCAGGTGCTTCGGTGGACGGGCTACGGCCAGGCGAACCCAGCGTGGGCGGTATGGGACGACGCGATGTCTCTCCTGCTGCTCGCCATCCTGACGGGGTTGGTGCTCGAGCACGTCTTCCGCGACGGTCCGATCACGGGCGATCGGATTCGGGGCGCCATTGCGGCGTACCTCTTGATCGGACTCGCCTGGGTGTTCGCCTATCGGCTCGTCGACTATCTGTCGCCGGGAGCTCTGAGCATCGGCCCGATCCACAAGGGTTCGGGTCACGGTCCCCAGACCATCGCGTATTTCAGCTTCGTGACCCTGACGACCGTCGGCTACGGCGACATCACGCCGATCCACCCTGCCGCCCGCGTGCTCGCAATCGCGGAGGCTCTCGTCGGGCAGCTCTATCCCGCGATCCTGATCGGCCGCCTCGTGTCGTTGCAGATTTCGACGACGCGCAAGGACTGAAGCCATAGAATCCCCGGAGTGAACGCGGCGGAGGCGGTGGCGCGGGTCGAGGTGCGCCCCGGCGGGGCGGGGGCCCTGGTGACCTTCTCCGGTCCCCTCGATGTCGATACGACGGCGCGAGCCAGGCAGGAAGTCACGAAGGGCCTGGCCGGCTCGGCGGTGCGGTCGCTCGAGGTGGACGCGAGCGGCATCGATCGCGGCGACATGTCGGGGATGTCGCTGATCTACGAGCTCGCCCAGGGGCGGCTCGTGCCCGGAGTGCGCGCCACGGTCAAGGGGCTTCGCCCCGAGTTTCAAACGCTGTTGTCCGCGTTTCCGTCGTCAGAGGCGCTCTCGGGCCTCGAGGAGAAGCCCGCGCCGCGGCGTGTCTTCAACGAGGTCGGCGCCGCGACCGTGTCCGTTCTCGCGGACGGGCGCGCGCAACTCGCCTTCATCGGCGCCATCGTGCAGGGCTTCGCGGCGGTCGTCCGGCGGCCGCGCGCGATGCGCTGGGGCGAGTTCGCGGTCGTCTTCGAGAAGGCCGGCGTCAACGCCCTTCCCATCGTCTCGCTCATCAGCCTGCTGATGGGTCTCGTCCTCGCCTTCGAGGGAGCGCAGACGCTCGAGATGTTCGGGGCGCAGATCTTCGTCGCGAACGGGATCGGCATCGTCATGATCCGCGAGTTTTCCCCCATCTTCACGGCGATCATCTTCGCGGGCCGCTCCGGCTCGGCGTTTGCCGCCGAGATCGGGACCATGAAGGTGAACCAGGAGTTGGACGCGCTCGAGACGATGGGGCTCGATCCCATCCGCTTCCTCGTCATCCAGCGCGTTCTGGCGGGCACCCTCGTGATGCCCCTGCTGGCCGCGTACTCCATGGTGACGGGCGTGTTCGGGGGGATCCTCGTCATGTTCACGATGGGATTCACGTTCTCCCAGATCTGGACACAGCTCTCGGGTGCCGTCGGCGTCCACGACGTGGTCGTCGGGATTTCCAAGTCTTTCGTGTTCGGCGCGATCATCGCGGGCCTCGGGTGCCTGCGGGGGATGCAGACGAAGGAGGGGCCCAACGCGGTCGGCGACTCGACGACACGCGCCGTCGTCGCCGGGATCCTCATGATCATCATCGTGGACGCCGTGTACAGCGTCGTGACCTACGTGCTGAAGGTATGAGCACGGAACCTGTGGCGATCTCCGTCGAGGGCGTCACGATCGCCTACGGCCCGAAGGTCATCCAGAAGGACCTCACGTTCGAGGTACGGCGGGGCGAGGTCTTCGTCATTCTCGGCGGCTCGGGCTGCGGCAAGAGCTCGCTGCTGAACAACATGATCGGGCTCTACCGGCCGGTCACGGGTCGGATCCTCTTCGGCGGCGACGACATCGTGACGGCGGAGGGCGAGGACCGCCTGCGCCTGCTCCGGAAGTTCGGGGTCATGTACCAGAGCGGCGCGCTCTTCGGGTCCATGACGGTCCTGGAAAATGTACGCCTGCCCCTCGACGAGTTCACCGACCTCGCCGCCGCGGAAAAGGATCTCGTCGCGGCGGCGAAGCTGAACCTGGTGGGACTGCTTCCGGCGGCCGCGCAGAAGCCCTCGGCGCTTTCCGGGGGAATGCAGAAGCGGGCCGGCATCGCCCGGGCGATGTCGCTCGACCCCGGGATCTTGTTCCTCGACGAGCCGTCCGCGGGGCTCGACCCGATCACCTCGGCCGGCCTCGACAAGACGATCCAAGAGCTCTCGAAGGGCCTCGGCATCACGTTCGTCGTCGTGACGCACGAGCTTCAGAGCATCTATGCGATCGCGGACCGCTGCGTCATGCTCGACGCCCGGACGAAGACGATGATCGCCGAGGGAAAGCCCGCCGACTTGCGCGACCATTCCAAGGACCCGTACGTGCGGCAGTTCTTCCTGCGCCAGGCCGAGCCGGCCGCGGCGGATTCAAAGGGGAGCTAGAGCTCATGAGCGAAAAGGCCAGCCAGTTCCGGATCGGGCTCTTCGTCACGCTGGGCGTGGCCATCGTGCTCGGAGGGCTCTTTCTGTTCGGGATCCGGAGCGCCTTCCAGCCCACGTACATGTTCGAGACGTACTCGACGGGGGATGTCGAAGGCCTGGCGGTGGGTTCGATCGTGACGCTAAGGGGCGTCCCTGTGGGCAAGGTCACCGAGATCGGATTCAGCTGGAACCTCTACGACACGGTCAGCCCGGCTTGCGTCGTGGTTCGCTGCGCCGTCAAGCAGAGGATCGCTCCCGTGAAGTGGAGGGGAGAGCCGCTGAAGGAATTCGACGAGGTCATCCTCAACGGACTGCGTGCCGTCGTCCAGATGGAGGGGATCACGGGCTCGAGCATCGTGGCCCTCCAGAGGATGGATCCCGCCAAGTATCCGCCCCTGAAGGTGCCGTGGACGCCGAAGTACACGTACGTGCCCTCGGCGCCGAGCCAGCTCGGACGGCTCCTCACGTCCATCGACAAGACGCTCGCGAACCTGGAAAAGTTCGACGTCGGCAAGCTCACGAACAGCCTGAACCGCGTCCTCGACACGGCCGACGCCTCGTTGAAAAACCTGAACCAGCTCGACGTGAAGGGGATCTCCCAGAATGCCAATCGGGCGATCGGAGACGCGGCCACTGCCATTCAGGAGATCAAGGGCCTCGCCGAGGATGCCCGGACCGACCTGCGGGGCATGAAGCTCGATGCGGTCGGCGCGGATGCCTCCCGCCTGCTGAACGATCTCGATGCCCGGCTCGCCGCGCTCATCGACAAGCTGTCGGGGATCGACGTGCGGTCCTTGAACGACACGCTGGCCGGGACGCGGGACGCGGCGCGGAGCCTGAACGAGGCACTCGAGCAGCTCAAGCGCTACCCGTCGGGGTTCCTCTTCGGCCCGGCCCCGCCACCTGCCCCGGTTCTCGAGAATAAGGAGAAGCCGTGATGTGCCGCCTCTCTTTGGATTCGCTCCTTCGCCCGGCTCGGCGTTCGGCGACGGGCCTCGCGCTCGTGCTGACATTCCTCGCTTGCGCCTGCGCCTCGAAGCTGCCGCGCACGCCGCAGACGTTCACGATCGATCCGCCGGCGCCGCGCCCCGCCCCCGCCGCGACGGCGACGGACGTGGTGTCCCTGCGCCGTGTCGAGACGGCACCGACGTACGCTGGCTCGGAGCTCGTCTACCGCGTGAGCGAGCACGGGATCGAGCGCGACCCCTACGCGAGCCTCGCCGCTCCGCCGGCCGAGATCCTGAGCTCCGCGATTCGCGGCTATTTGCGGGACGCCGACTTCATCCGCGACGTGGTGGCCCCGAGCGAAGGTGTGCGTGTCGCCGTCGCGATCGAGCCCGCCCTGACCGAGCTCGATGGGGACTTCAGCAACCCGGCCGAACCGGCAGCCGTCCTGTCCCTGCATTTCCGCGTCCTCGCCCCGGTGTCCGGAGCGGCGACCGCTCGAGAGATCCTGCTGAAGACCTATACGCGACGGGTTCCACTGTCGCAGCGGACCGCTGCGGCGGTCGTCGCGGCCTGGAATCGGGCCCTCGGCGAGATCATGATGGACTTTCTCGCGGACCTGAAGGCCGCCCTGCCGCCGGGTCGGTAGCTTTCTCTGGCGCCTCGGCTAAACTCCGTCTCCCATGGGTGAACCGCGAGCCTGAGAGCCAGGATGGACGTGATGCGCTGCCGGATCGCCGTCGCGTTCTTCGCACTCCTCGTCGGCGTCGCCGCCGGCGCTGCGCCCTCTCCGCTAGCCCCCGCTCCAGCCCCCACGCCCTCCTTCTCGGAAGAGGCCGGGGACCCGTACGGGCGCGACACGCCATACGGTTGCTTCTTCGGATTCGTTCACTCCGCCGAGAGGTCGAACTTCGCGATCGCCGCCGAGTACCTCCAGATCCCGCAGTCGTTGCGGGGACAGCGCGAGGAGATTGCCCGGCAGTTCCAGGAGGTCCTGGACCACCGGTTCGTGTCGACCAGCCTCGAGCGGATCAGCCGCTCGCCGCGGGGCGCGATCGAGGACTCGTTGCCCCCGGACCAGGAGAGGGTCGGGGAGATCCTGGGTCCCGAGGGGCACTTCGATGTGCTGCTCGTTCGCCGCGACGTCGCCGGCGAGCCACCGATCTGGCTCTTTTCCTGGGAGACGATCCGGGAGGCGCGGCGGCTCCACGGCGAGCTCGGCCTGCCCGAGATCGCCAATCGCCTGCCCGCGTTCCTCGTGCAGACACGGATCGGTCCGCTCGGGCTCTGGCAGATCCTCGCCTTCGCCCTGCTCCTGCCCCTTCTCTACGGTGTGTCATGGCTCTTACTTGGAGGGGCGTTGGCCCTCATCGGGCTCCTGCGCAAGAAGAGAACCGCCGGGGAGTGGGCCTCGTCGGCGCGCAGTCCTGGCACGCTCCTTCTGACGCTGCTGCTCCACCGGGTCGCCGTCTTCTGGCTCGGGATTCCGCTGCTGTACCGCATCTATTACAACCGGCTGCTCCTGGTTCTCCTGCTCGTCGCTCTGCTGTGGCTGCTCCTTCGCATCGTGGACGTCGTGGACCGGCGTGTCCTGCGGAGGATGGTCCCGGCCGGGAGCTCCGCCGCCGCACCCTCTCTTTCGCTCGTGCGCCGTGCCCTGCGCGTGGGTGTCTTCGTTGTCGTCGTGCTCTTTGCGCTGCCGGTCTTCGGCGTCAACGTGACCGCCACGCTCGCTGGCCTCGGGATCGGCGGCCTCGTGCTCGCCTTCGCCGCCCAGAAGAGCCTCGAGAACGTGTTCGGCGGGTTCGCGATCCTCTCCGACCGGCCTCTCTCCGTGGGCGACACCTGCCGGATCGGCGGCCAGCTCGGTGAGATCGAGGACATCACGCTGTGGGCGACGCGCCTGCGCACCAACGAGCGCACGGTCGTGAGCATCCCCAACGGCGCCGTGATGACCGGACAGATCGAGAACCTCACCCAGCGCGACAAGTTCTGGTTCCATCCGACCGTAGGCCTCGCTTACGAGACGACTCCGGCGCAGATGCGGGCCGTGCTCGAAGGGATCCGGTCCCTGATCGCGGCCGACCCTCGCGTGGAGACCGAGGGCTCGCGGGTCCGCTTCGCGAAGCTGGGAGCCTCGTCGCTCGACATCGACGTCTTTGCCTACGTGTGGACCGCGACCTATTCGGAGTTCCTTGCGGTCCAGGAGGAGCTGCTGCTTTCGATCCTCGACATCGTGGAGCACGTCGGAACCTCGGTCGCGTTCCCCTCCCAGACCGTCTACGTGCGCCCCGACGCCGCCCGCGGCGCTGAGAAGAAAGGTTGACCCGGCGTTGAGGCCCGGTCCGCGGATCGTAACGGCGGCGCTCGCCGCATATCTGAGCGTGTGCGCCGCATCTGGCGCAGAGACGTTCCAGGCGTTCGCTCCCGCCGCCGACGGCACGGGCTTCGAGGAGTCGTTCGACCGCGCCCTCGAGTCCGGTCGAGTTCCGGTGATCGAGCTCGATTCCATGAGCCTGCCCGGCGCCGCCGACGCCGGAGAGCCGGCGCCCACCGTGAAGAAGCCCCATACGTTCTGGATCGGGGTCGTATCCTTCGCGACCCTCCTCGGCTCGGCCTACAACTCCTTCGGCGACGGACCGAATCAGAAATTCCACTTCACCAACGAGGGGTGGTTCGGCCAGAACACCTACGCCGGGGGCGGAGACAAGGCCTCGCACTTCGTTTCGTACTACATCGTCGGCAAGCTGCTCACGGAGGTCAACATCGCGCTCGGGATGCGGCCCGACGGTGCGGCCCTGCTCGGCGCGGGGGTGTCGGCCTTTGCCGGACTGGTGACGGAGCTCGGCGACGGGCGCGGGAGGTACGGCTTCTCCTGGGAAGACCTGACGATGGACACGCTCGGCGCGGCGACCTCGCTCGCAATTGCGCATTACAAGTTGGACGATCTGATCGGCTTCGAGGCGGGTCTCGTTCCCCACCCGCAGGTGGTCTGCTGCCCGTACGGCGGCTTCGGAAAGGACTATACGGAGGAAATCTACGCGGGGAGCCTCAAGATCGCCGGCCTGGGCGAGCGTGCGCACTTCAATCCCGGTCCCGGCCGCTACCTCCTGTTCTCGATCACGTACGGCTCGAAGGGATACCCGTACTCTGCACCGGTCGTCCGCGAGCGGCAGATCGGATTCGAGTTCGGCATCAACTTCGGCGAGATCATGCGCGCGGTGGGCGTTCCGGAGCAGAAGTGGTGGGGAAAGATTCTCTACCTGCTTTTCGACGTGATCCGCATTCCCTACACCCAGATCGGATTCCAATACGACTTGAACAGCGGCAAGTGGCGCGGCCCGGGAATCGGCGACAGCTTTCCGGGCGGGGGCCACTGACGTGGAGAGAGGGATATGAAGACGAGGACGCGCTTTCGGCGCACCCTGCGCGTCGTGTATCCGCTCGTGGAGGGCCGGATTTTCCTGCGGACCGAGCAGGACTGGACTCGGGACATCGAGCCGGCGGAGGCGCCCGATGAGGGGCACACCTTCACCTTCACCGTCGAGTCCGAGAAGCCGTTTCTCTACTTCAAACCCGTGCTGCGCTCAGGAGACGGACTGTCCTGGACGCCCGGCGTCAACCGTCTCGTCCTGATGACGGAGCCCGACAGTCGGCCCGTCTATCCGCACTTCGCGTCGGCCGGCGGGGGACGCTTCGCGCCCCCCATCGAATTCGATTCGACGCGCCTCGGACGGGCACATCGGATTCTCGTCTATCTGCCGCCCGGCTACGACGAGAACGGCTTGAAGAGGTATCCAGTGCTCTACATGCAGGACGGACAGAACCTCTTCTTTCCGGAGGAGGCCTTTCTTGGGAGCGACTGGAGGGTGGATCAAACCGTCTCGATGCTGGACTCGATGAGCGTCGTGGACGACTTCATCGTGGTCGGCGTCTACTCGAAGGACCGCTTCGCCGAGTACACGAAGCCGGGCTACGAGGCGTACGGAAAATCTCTCGTCGGCGAGGTCAAGCCGCGCATCGACCAGGATTTTCGGACGCTGCCTGGGCCACACCGCTCGGCTCTGCTGGGGTCGTCGCTCGGCGGCGTGGTCTCGTTCTTCCTGGCCTGGGAGTGGCCGGACGTCTTCGGGCGCGCGGGGTGCCTCTCGAGCACGTTCGGTTACCGCGATGACCTGCTCGAGCGGGTCCTCTCCGAGAAGAAGCGCGACGCGGGGTTTTACCTCGACAGCGGCTGGCCCGGCGACAACTACGAGGTCACGCTGTCGATGGCGATGGCGCTCGTGTCGAGGGGCTGGGTCTTCGGGCGCGACCTCATCCATTTCGCCTTTCCGCTCGCCGAGCACGACGAGAAGGCCTGGGGTCTGCGGCTCCATCTGCCGCTCCAACTCTTCAGCGGCGTCGTGCGGCACGCCTCGCAGATGCTTCATCCGGCGCCCGAGGCCGGCCCCTAGCCTCTCGAGCCTAGCCGAGTTCGTCGAGGAGCTTCGCGACGAGGCCGGTCCAGCCGGTCTGGTGGCTGGCGCCGAGGCCGGCGCCGGTGTCCCCGTGAAAGTACTCGTGGAAGAGGATCAGCCCCTTCCAGTGCGGATCGTTCCGGAACGTCTCGTAACTGCCGAAGACCGGGCGTCGCCCGTCGGCGTCGGGCAGAAAGATTCGGGAGAGACGGCGCGCGAGCTCGCGCGAAACCTCGTGCAGGTTCATCGTCTTCCCGGAGCCCGTAGGGCATTCGATCTGGAAGGCGTCGCCAAAGTACATGTGGAAGCGCTTGAGGGATTCGAGGATCAGGTAGTTGACGGGAAACCAGACGGGCCCGCGCCAGTTGGAGTTTCCGCCGAAGAGCTGGCTGTGCGACTCGCCGGGCTCGTAGTCGAGTCGGAAGGCCTGCCCTCGCGCGGCGGCCTCGTAGGGGTGGTCCCTGTGGAAGCGCGAAACAGATCGGATTCCGTAGGGCGAAAGAAACTCCGACTCGTCGAGCATGTACTTGAGGATGCGCCTGAGCTGCTCCGGCCGCACGACAGACATGAGAAGCCGTTCGTGTTCGCCTCGTTTCGTCATCGAGGCGCAGGCCTGCGTCAGGTCCGGGCGGTGCTGGAGGAACCATTCCATGCGTCGTTTGAAGCTGGGGAACCGGCTGATCAGCTCCGCGTCGCCGGTGACGACCGCAGCGAGCGGAAGCAGCCCCACGGCCGAGCGCGCGCGGATGGGGATCTGGCGACCGTCGGCGTGATGGATCTCGTCATAGAAGAAGCCGTCTTCCTCGTCCCAGAGGCCGCCGCCCGCCGTGTCCGGGCGCTGTATGGCGTGAGCGATGTAGACGAAGTGCTCCCAGAACTTGCTCGCGACATCCTCGTAGACGGGATCCTCGCTCGCGAGCTCGAGCGCCATGCCGAGGAGGTTCAGGCAATACATGGCCATCCAGCTCGTGCCGTCGGCCTGCCCGAGCACCCACCCTTCCGGCAGCTTCATGTTGCGGTCGAAGATGCCGATGTTGTCGAGACCCAGAAAGCCGCCCTGAAAAATGTTGTTGCCGAGGGCGTCCTTGCGGTTGACCCACCAGTCGAAGTTCAGGAGCAGCTTGTGGAAGACCCGCTCGAGGAACATCCGGTCGCCCTTGCCCGTCTTCGCCCGCTCGATCTGGAAGACGCGCAGGGCCGCCCAGGCATGGACGGGCGGGTTGACGTCGCCGAAGTTCCACTCGTAGGCCGGAATCTGGCCGTTCGGGTGCATGTACCACTCGCGCAGCATCAGCACGAGCTGATCCTTGGCGAACTGCGCGTCCACGAGCGACAGGACCACGCAGTGAAAAGCCAGGTCCCAGGCCGCGAACCATGGAAACTCCCAGGTGTCGGGCATCGAGAGGATGTCGGCGTTGAAGACGTGGCGCCAGTCGCTGTTGCGGCCGGTCCGGCGCGAGGCCGGCGGAGGAGGCTGCAAAGGGTCTCCGTCGAGCCATCGCCGGACGTCGTACTTGTAGAACTGCTTGGACCAGAGCATCCCGGCGAATGCCTGCCGCATGACGTTCTTTTCCTCCCCGGACAGGCGCTCGGGGATCACCGCGTCGTAGAACTCGTCGGCCTCCATCCTCCGGAGTGCCAGGGTGCGATCGAAATCCTTCCCGAGCGGATCGCCCTCGGTCCAGTCGGCATCCGTCAGGCGGAGGCGCACGCGCGAGCTGCCGCCCGCCGGGACCGTCATGCGGTGGCGAGCCGCGACCTTGGTGCCCCGGCGCTCGGGGTTGACTGCCCCGGCGTTCCCCCGCACCACATATTCGTGAAAGGCGTCCTTGACGTAGGGTGACGCGTTGCGCGCGCCGAAGACCTTCTCGGCGTTCGTTTCGTTCTCGGTGAAGAGGAGCTCGGCGTCCGGCGCAAAGTGGAGGTAACGGCGCTCGAGGTAGCTTTCGTCGAGCGCGATCATCGGCCGCCCGTCCTTGCGCGCGACCGCGGCCGCGAGCGGGCGCTTGCGATTGGGCCGCCAGGACCACGTGTTGCGGAACCAGACCGTCGGGAGCAGGTCCAGGGCGGCGGGCTCCGGGCCGCGATTCTCGACGGTGATCTCGATGAGAACGTCTTCCGGGGCTCCCTTGGCGTACTCGACGAAAACGTCGAAGTATCGGTTCCCGGCGAAGATGCCGGTGTCGAGCAGCTCGTACTCCGGGTCTTCGATCGTCCGGCGCCGGTTCTCCGCGAGGAGTTTCGCGTACGGATACTCGGCTTGCGGATACTTGTACAGGTATTTCATGTACGAGTGCGTTGGCGTCGAGTCGAGGTAGAACCAGTATTCCTTGACGTCTTCGCCGTGGTTGCCTTCGGAATTCGTCAGGCCAAAGGGGCGCTCCTTGAGGATCGGATCCTTCCCGTTCCAGAGCGCGAGGGCAAAGCAGAGGAGCTGGTGGCGGTCGCGAGATTCCCGCCAGACCGTCCTCGTTCCACCGGTACGCGCGGGAGCGCGCGTGATCGTGCGGGAAGTAGTCCCAGGCCGCCCCGTCGGCGCTGTAGTCCTCGCGGACCGTGCCCCAGGCTCGCTCGGAGAGGTACGGTCCCCAGCGGTTCCAGTGGGCAAGGCGGCGGTTGTTTTCGTCGAGCCGCCGGCCCTCCGCGGTGTCCGCGGGCTTCGGCCTCACGGCTCCTTCGCGGGGTTGTGCCAGCCTTCCAGATCCACCATGAGGCGGTTCGCCTCGGACGGCCCCCACGTTCCCGGCGCGTAGGGGTGGAAGGGGGTCGCGTTGTCGAGGATGCGGTCGACCACCGCCCACGCCGCCTCGACCGCGTCCTCGCGCACGAAGAGCGTGGGGTCGCCCTCCATCGCGTCGCTGAGGAGGCGTTCGTAGGCGTCGACCTCGTCCTTGCCGGCGTCGTGCACGGCCATGAGCTCGGTCGGCACGGAGCCGGCCTCGGTCCCCGGCTTCTTGACGCGAGCGCCGATCGAGATGGAGATCTTCGGTCCTAGGCGAAATCGAAAGTAGTTGCTCTCCTCCGGGGAAAGCCGCGAGAGGGGCGGCCGCTTGAGATCGACGAGGACTTCGGTTGCGGTCAGGGGAGGCTCTTGCCGGCGCGGATGCAGAAGGGCACGCCGGCCCAGCGCCACGAGTCGACCTCGAGCTGCACCGCGGCGAAGGTCTCGACGGTCGAGGTGGGCGCGACCCCGGCTCTTTCCGGTAACCGTCGAACTGGCCGCGAACGACGTTCTCGGGCTTCAGCGGCCGAATCGCGCGAAACACCTTGACCTGCTCGTCGCGGATGCGGTCCGCATCGATGGCGATCGGGGGCTCCATCGCGAGATACGCCGACGACTTGGAGGAGGTGGTTCTGGATGACGTCGCGGATTGCGCCCGTCTCGTCGTAGAACTTGCCCCGTCCCTGGACGCCGAACTCCTCGGCCATCGTGATCTGCACGCAGTCGACGTAGTTGCGATTCCAGATGGGCTCGAGGAACGTATTCGCGAAGCGGAAGTACAGGAGGTTCTCGACCGCCTCCTTGCCGAGATAGTGGTCGATGCGGAAGACCGACGATCCTCCGGGAACGCCGCGTGGAGCGTCTGGTTGAGCGCCCGCGCCGTCGCGAGGTCGTGGCCGAAGGGCTTCTCGATGACGACCCGCGCACCATCCGCGCAGCCGGACTTTCCGAGCTGCTCGATGACCGTGCCGAAAAGGCTGGGCGGGATCGCGAGGTAGTGAGTCGGGTGCTTTGCGGGCCCAAGCACCTTGCGCAGCCTCGAAAAGGTCGCCGGGTCTCCGTAGTCGCCGTCGACGTACTGGAGCTGCGCCACGAGCTTGCCGAACGCCGCCTCGTCCACGCCGCCGCCGTATTCCTCGAGGCTCGCGCGGGCCCGTTCCCGCAGCTGCTCGATGCCCAGCCCGACTTGGCCACGCCGATGACGGGGACCTTCAGGCCTCCGCGCTGGATCATGCCCTGCAGGGACGGAAAGATCTTCTTGTAGGCGAGGTCGCCCGTGGCGCCGAAGAATACGAGCGCGTCGGCGGCGACGGGCGCACTGCCCGGTTCAGCGGACGCCATAGCTGTTCTCTCTGCCCTTCCAGAGCGCGACGCCGCCGAGCAGGCCCTCCTCGTTGGAGACGACCATGACCCGGGCGGGCAGATCGCCCTGGATCTTTTTCGCATTACCGCCCCCGATATAGAGACGGTCGTAGTTGAAGAGCGCCCCGAGTGAGGCGATGGCCTTGCGGACTCGTTTGTTCCACTTCTTCCTGCCGACCCGTTTCAAAGCCTTGATTCCGAGCTCATCTTCGTAGGTCTTCCTGTTCCAGCCGGCGTGGTGGCCGAGCTGGACGTTCGGCACGAGGCGGCCGTCCACCAAGAGCGCCGAGCCAAAGCCTGTGCCGAGTGTGATCACGAGCTCGACGCCCTCGCCCTTGACTGCGCCCAGACCCTGCACGTCGGCGTCGTTGGCCGCGCGGACAGGCCTGCCGAGCTCCTTCGTGAGCATCCGGTCGAGGTTCACGCCAATCCAGTCCTTGTGGAGGTTGAAGGCCGTTTCCACGACCCCCCGGCGCACGACGCCCGGAAAGCCGACGGAGACCCGGTCGTACAGGCCCTGCTGCGCGGCGAGCCCGACGATCGCCTTGACCAGTGCCTTCGGCGTCGCGGGCCGCGGGGTGTCCACCCGCAGGCGCTCGCTGCGGTGCTTGCCGTCCGCCCCGGCGACCAGCGTCTTGATTCCCGTGCCGCCGATGTCGATGCAGAGGGTGCGCGGACCGGCGATCGGGGCGGCGCTCGGTGCGCTGACGGGAGCGGGGGGCCGTTTCGATTCCGTCATGCTGACTCTCCTGCCGCCAGAACGGCGGTTGCGTTGCTACGCCTTCTTCTCGAGATGTCCGCCGAATTCGTAACGCATCGCCGACATGAGCTTGTAGGCGAAATCGGCCTGGCCCCTCGAGGCGAAGCGCTCGTAGAGCGCGGAGGTCAGGACCTCTGCGGGTACGCCCTCGTCGATCGCCGCGAGCAGCGTCCAGCGGCCCTCTCCCGAGTCGGACACGCGGCCCGAGAAGTCCGCCAGCTCGGGCGATTTCACCAGCGCGATGGCGGTCAGGTCGAGCAGCCAGGAGGCGATGACACTGCCGCGGCGCCAGACCTCGGTGATATCGGGCAAATTCAGGTCGTACTGATAGTGCTCGGGGTTACGCAGGGGAGTCGTCTCGGCATCCACCTCGCGCTGCGTCTTGCCGACGTTGGCGTGCTTGAGGATGTTCAGGCCCTCGGCGTAGGCGGCCATGATGCCGTACTCGATGCCGTTGTGGACCATCTTCACGAAGTGACCCGCTCCGGACGGCCCGCAGTGCAGGTAGCCGTCCTCCGCGGTGCCCTTGGCCTTGTCCCGTCCCGCCGTGCGCGGGATGTCGCCCGGCCCGGGAGCGATCGTCTTGAAGATCGGGTCCAGGCGTTGCACCGCGTCGCGGTCGCCGCCGATCATCATGCAGTACCCGCGCTCGAGGCCCCAGACGCCGCCGCTCGTGCCGACATCCACGTAGTGGATCCCCTTGGCGCGCAGCTCGTTCTGGCGGCGGATGTCGTCGATGTAGTACGAATTGCCGCCGTCGATGATCGTGTCGTCCTTCTGCATCTTCGGTGCGAGCTCGGCGAGGGTGCCGTCCACGGCCGCGGCGGGTACCATGAGCCAGGCCGCGCGGGGTGGCTTCAACTTCGCCACGAAATCCTCGAGGGATGACGCGCCGATCGCGCCTTCACCGGCGAGCTGCCGGATCGTGTCCACGCTGCGATCGTAGACGACGCACGCATGGCCGTTCTTCATGAGCCGGCGCACCATGTTGGCGCCCATGCGCCCGAGACCGATCATTCCGAGCTGCATTGGATGCCTCCTCCGGAAGCCTCGCGGCCTGGGGCGGGATTCTTACACGGACGCGTTCGGGGCGAAAGCTCAGCGTGAGAGGATGGGTCACGGCCTTGCGGCCGGTGGAGGGGATTTCGATGAAGATGGGTAGCAGGGCAGTCTGCATCGTGCTGACTGCGGTGGGCCTGGCTGGGTGCGCGAGTGCTCCGAAGATCAAGGTGGGCTGGGACCAGCACGCCGACTTCGCGAAGTACCACACGTGGGCCTGGAAGCCGGACGGCTCGATCCAGGATCCCGTGTGGGGCAAGCGATGCCAGGACGTCCTCTCGGATCAGCTCGCCACCGACGGGCTCAAGCAGGTGAGCCTCGATCAGAACCCGGATCTCTGGGCCGTCGTACACGCTCGGCTCACGTCCCAGACCCAGCTCGTGTCGTACAGCCCCGCCTGGGGCTACGGGTGGGGCCCCTACGGTGCCGCGTGGGGATACGACGACACCGTCGAGTATCAGGTTCCGGTCGGCACGATTCTCCTCGATCTCGTCGACGCCCGCCAAAAAGAGATCGTGTGGCGCGGGCGGGCGCACGGCGCCGTGGAGTCCGACCGGACCAACGAACAGCGCGAAGAGAAGCTGATCTCGATCTTCCAGCAGATGTTCGCGGGGTACCCGCCGGGTAAGGCCGCGACGAAGTAGCCTGCCGTCGTCCCGATCGCGGATCCTAGCGGCGTGGGACGCCGCCGCTCGGCCTTGACGTCGAACGGGTTCCGGCCGTTGCGCGCGAGCCGCCTCCCCAGTTGTTCGGGTTTCGCGAGGCGCCGCCGTTGGACTGGAAGCTGTTGTAGCGCTGCTGGCCGGTCGAGCGCGCGGCGCTTTCCTTCGAGAGCTGCTGCGTCTTTGCGGGATCGTTGACGTTCGACCAGCCGCCCGAGTCCTTCTGCTGCCATCCGTCGCCGGTGTTCTTGTAGACGTTGCCGTCCCGCGTCGCGTAGTAGTCGCCGCTGGACGTCTTACCGACGGCGGTGTCGCCGACCCGGGCCGCGCTCCCGCCGTTGGACGTCGTGACGCCCCCGACTTTCGTCGTGTTCCCGGTGTTCGGGTTGTAGACCTTGGCCTGCCCGCCGGAGATCGAGTTGCCCGTGTAAGCGTTGCCGACCGTCCCGCCGCGCGCCGCGACCGTGGTTCCGGTCTTCGTGTTCGTCGCAACCCCCCGTCCGCCCGAGGCGTAGTTGCCGGTGTAGACATTGCTGACCGACCCGCGCTGGCCCGCCGCGAGCGTTCCGGTCTTCGAGTTGTAGGCCGCTCCCGATTGCCCGTGCCAGGCGTTGCCCGTCCAGGCGTTGTAGCCGCCGCCGGAACGCGAAACGCCGCTGGTGCCGTTCCAGGAGTGATAGACGTTGCCCGAGGACCAGCGCGCATAGCCGGGACCCCAGACGGCGCCACCATGGGCGCCCCACCCGGCCCCGTACCATCCGCCGTGCCAGCCGCCGTACCACCCGCCCCACGCGCAGCCCCAGCCCCAGCCGCCCCAGCCCCAGCCGACGCCGACCGTGACGTGGCCCCAGCCCCATCCGCAGCCGTAGCCGAACCCGTAGGCCCAGCCCGTCCAGGGCGAGTAGCCGATCGCGATGCCGAACCCGTACGTCACCGGCGGGCCGTACCAGTACGCCCCGATCCAGGGCGTGTAGTAGTAGCCGGTGCCATACACCACGACGCCGTTGTAGACGATCGCGCCCTGGTAGCCCGGCGTATAGCCGACGTACACGACGGTCGGAGTCGCCTCGTAGACGCGCACGTAGGTCACGTTGTAGAGCGGGGACGACGGCGGGATCGAGTAGATCACCGCGGGCACCGACGTGGCGACCGCCCACGGCCCGGCGGCCGAAGGACCGACGAACCAGACGCCGTTCTGGCACAGGTAGTACGCGCTCGGGCCCACCATGATGATGGGCGACGATGCGTTGACGACGTACTGCAGCTCGGTCCCTTCGATCGGCTTCAGCTGCGGCTGCCCGTCCACCTTGACCGGTGCGGGTTTCGCCTCGGAGATGTTGACGGCCGCCGTCTGGGGGACGCTGTTCGAAACGACGGCCTCCTGGGCCTGTTGGGTGCCGGGAACGGAGGCCTTCACGTTCTCCATGGGGCTGTCGTCGGGTATGGACGCATAGTCCTTCGGCAGGTCTTCGAAGGGCACGAACGTCCACGGCCCCTCGAGCCCCGGGGCGCTGAACCAGCGGCCGGACAGCAGGACGTAGGTCTTCTGATCCGCGATGCTCTTGAAGACGCGCCCGGTCGTGTTCTTCACGAAGAGGAGGTTGGTGCCGTCGATCGGAACGTAGTTGGGTTTCCCGTCCGTGACGATGAGCTCGGTCGGCGCCGTCGCCGTGTAAACGACGGGGATCGGCCCGGTCTTCAGCGTGGGCTGCTTGACGTCCTTCGCATCGGGATCGTCGGGCATTCCGCCCGTGAGCGGGTCGCCCGACTTCGCGTTCAGAATGAGCTTGAGCGCCTTCTCGAGCGACGCGGGCGGCTTGACCGCGACGGCCCACGGGCCCTGAAGCGTCGAGGCCTGCAGCCAGCCGTCGAACAGATGCAGGTAGAGGGCGCCGGACTTGTCCTTCAGGACGATCGGGCTCGTGTTGATGACGCGCTGGAGGTCGGTGCCCTCGAGGGGCCGCCACGCGGGCTCGCCATCCATGAGGACCAGGACCGCCGGGACGCTCGAGAAGATCACGTTGGGCGGCTCGTTGTTCAGCGGCTGCGACTCGCCCTTCTTCTGCTCCTGGAGAATCGCGAGGTTGGCCTCGAGGCGGTCGAGCGCGACGGTCGTCGTCTTCTTTCTCGCCATCACCTTGCGGAGCATCGCGAGGTACGTCTCGTTGGCCGCCGGTGCCGACGGGAAGCTCACCTTCGTGATTTCGAGGCTCGTGAGCTCGACGAGCCGGGTCGTCTTGTCCACGCTGGTCTTGGCCGTCGCGAAGGCCACTCCGAAGGTCGGTTCCTTGCTGCCGGGCGCCTCGATGGAGACGGCGGCGTGATACTCGATCCTGCGCCCGTCCCAGGAATCGAGCTGGGGCGTGTAGAAGCTGATGATGTTGCCGTCCGCCGTGAACTGGCGGGGCCACTTGTCCTGGGGAGCGGCCGAGGCCGTGGACTGAGACGGCGCCGCGGGACTCGTTTGCGCGACCAGCGCGGGCGAGACCGCGAGCGACCGCAACAAAGCGATCACGAGAACGGCCGCGAGGAATCGGTGAAGGCGCGTCGTCATGGGCGGTCTCCTTGAGGAGCCGCAGCATACAAGACTCGCACCGACGTCGCTCCCGGGGCAGAGCATCGGTGGATGCTAAGCTGGCGACATGAATGACAAGGCTCGACTTCGTCTTCGGCGCGCGGCGCTGTCGGTTCTCTCCCTGTCCCTGGCGTCCGTCGTGCTCGCCCAGAACGTGCCGGGATCCGTCGAGCTCACGGGGGTGGGTGGCGGCTATTTCGGCGGCCAGATCTATCAGAGCCCCCGCACGACCGTGGACACCGGAACGACATTCGAGTACGGCGCACGGCTCGGCGTGAACCTGACGGAAGGTGTGGAGATCGAGGCGAGCTGGACGTACGCGAAGCCCGACCTGAACGCCACTCGCACACTTCCGGAGGGGTTGACCGGAACGATCGGGCAGCTCAAGACCAACATCTACGAGCTCGACGGTCTGTTTTCGCTCGGTTCCAACGAGGCGAGCTTCTACATCGTGCTCGGGATCGGCGCGACGACGTTCCAGCCCGTGATCGCCGACGTCGCGACGCAGACGTCGACGAACCTGTCGGGCAGTGCGGGAATCGGCGGCAAGTTCTGGTTTGGAAGTCACTTCGGTCTGCGGGTCGAGGGCCGCTGGCGTTGGGTCTCGACCAGCGCGACAACGAATGTCGGAGGCTGGTGCGATCCGTTCGGCGTGTGCTACGCATATGCGACCAATGTCTACGGGCATCCGGACATCACCGGCGGTGTGACCCTCCGATTCTGAGCCTCCGATGACCGAACAGAGCGCCACCGCCGCAGCAACGCCTGTGCGCTCTCTCGAGCGGGTGCTCGGGCACTGGGACCTCGTCCTCTTCTCGGTCTGCGCCATCCTCACGATCGACACGCTCGCCTCGGCCGCCTCGATGGGCGTCGCGTGGTTCTCCTGGTGGGGAATCACGATGGTCGTGTTTTTCATTCCCTATGGCCTGATGACCGCGGAGCTCGGAGCGGCCTGGCCGGGGGAGGGAGGCGTTTTCATCTGGGTCCGCGAGGCGTTCGGTCCGCGTTGGGGCTCCACGGTGGCGTGGCTGTACTGGATCAACAACGCCTACTGGATTCCGTCCGTGTATCTCGTCTTCGCCGGCACCTTCGAGGAGATCTTCCTCCACCGCCGCTCGACCTGGCAGGAGGCCGGGATCGCCATCGTCCTGACCTGGCTGACGGTCGGAGTGGGGATCGTGCGGCTCGAGGTCTCGAAATGGCTGCCCAACCTCGGCGCCGTCGTGAAGGTAATGATCTTTCTGGCGCTCGGCGCCCTGGGCTTCGGCGCGCTCGCCGCGGGCCGCCCGCCCGCCAACGACTTCTCCCTCGGGAGCTTTCTCCCGAAGTGGAACGACTCGCTCGCCTACCTGCCGGTGCTCCTCTACAACACATTCGGCTTCGAGCTCGCAAGCTCGGCCGGCGCGGAGATGAAGGACCCCCGCCGGGACGTGCCGCGGATGATCCTGCTCTCTGGGGTCGTGATCGCGGCGGTGTACGCCCTCGGAGTTGCCGGGATCCTGCTCGCCGTTCCGCTCGGTAAGCTCTCCATCGTGACCGGAACGTGGGACGCGCTCGCAGTTCTCGGCCGCCAGTGGGGCCGCGCCGGGGATGCCGCCGTGTTCCTGCTCGGCCTCGGCTTTCTCTACACGTGCATCGCGAACATCGTGACTTGGAGCCTCGGCGTCAACCGGGTGGCCGCGGTCGCCGCGGAGGAGGGCGTGCTGCCGGCCGCGCTCGGCCGTCTCCATCCGCGTTTCAAGACGCCCTGGGTCGCCTTCGGGGTGATGGGCGTGGTATCGACGGCGTTGCTCGTCGGAAACGCGCTGCTCTCCGACAACCAGTCCAACATCTTCTGGATGACTTTCAAGCTCTCCGGCCTCTGCCTGCTTCTTTGCTATCTGCTCGTCTTCCCGGCCTTTCTCGTATTGAGAAAGCGCCAGCCCGACCAGCCGCGGCCCTACCGGGTGCCGGGGGGCCAGGCGGCGGCGACCGTCGCGGCGGTCGTGTGCACGCTCTACATCGCCGGAGGCGGCGCGCTGTTCTTCGCTCCCTCGC
The DNA here is from genome assembly GCA_963811425.1 of uncultured Acidobacteriota bacterium. Classification (GTDB taxonomy): domain Bacteria; phylum Acidobacteriota; class Thermoanaerobaculia; order UBA5066; family Gp7-AA6; genus DAHUXD01. Next base: position 58,782 of record CAWERV010000018.1, on the reverse strand, counting down.
CGACCAGCCAGAACCCCCTGCGCGAGGGGTTGATCCTGGGCGCCGAGACGATCGCGACCCTCGTCATCGGGTACCTGCTGATTCCGCGGACGGCCCGAGCGGGCGGCCGGCGTTAGAATCCGCTGCCCGGCCACCGCGGTGCGGGGCGTCGCCGGAAGGGAGCAGCCATGCGCGTCGGCATCGCCACCGATCACGGCGGGTTCGGCCTGAAGGAAGAGCTCGTCGCCAGGATTCGCGCGGCAGGGCATGAGGTCGTGGATTTCGGCGCCCATGGCCTCTGTGCGGGTGACGACTATCCGGACTACGTCGTGCCGCTCGCCCGGGCCGTCGTCGCCGGCAGGGTCGATCGAGGGATTGCGATCTGCGGCAGCGGCGTCGGCGCGTCGGTGTGTGCCAACAAGGTGCCCGGCGTTCGAGCCGCGCTCATCCACGATCACTTCTCTGCCCGCCAGGGAGTCGAGGACGATCACATGAACGTCCTCTGCATGGGCGGACGGACCGTCGGGCCGGAAGTGGCGTGGGATCTCGTCGAGACCTACCTGGCCGCCGCGTACAGCGGGGCCGAGCGGCACCTGCGCCGCCTCGGTAAGGTCGCGTCCCTGGAAAGCCGGTAGGAGCCCGCTCGCCGCGATACGCTACGGGGCCATGGCGATCAGCCCGCTCGCCGGCAAACCGGCCGATCCGTCGATCCTGGTCGACCTGCCGAAGCTGGTCACGGCTTACTACACGGGGCGTCCCGACCCATCGGTCCCTGCCGAGCGCGTGGCCTTCGGGACCTCGGGGCACCGGGGCTCCTCGCTCGACAACGCCTTCAACGAGGTCCACATCCTCGCGATCACCCAGGCCATCTGCGACTACCGCCGGTCGAAGGGCATCGACGGACCCCTCTATATCGGCATCGACACCCACGCGCTCTCGGAACCGGCCTTCGCGAGCGCCCTCGAGGTGCTCGCGGCCCATGCGGTGACCGTGATGGTGGATGCCGATGGCGGCTACACGCCGACCCCCGTCATTTCCCACGCGATCCTGACCCACAACCGTGGACGAAGGGACGGTCTGGCGGACGGCATCGTCATCACGCCGTCGCACAATCCTCCGCGGTATGGCGGCTTCAAGTACAACCCGCCAAGCGGCGGTCCCGCCGACACGGACGTCACGAGATGGATCGAGGACAGGGCCAATGCCCTGATGGCGACCGACCTGAAGAGAGTCGTCCGGGTGCCGTACGAACGGGCCCGCAAGGCGCCGACGACGCGCCCGTATGCCTACCGCGACGCCTACGTGGGCGATCTCGGCTCCGTTGTGGACCTCGATCTCGTTCGCCAGAGCCGGATCCACATCGGGGTCGACCCCCTGGGCGGCGCGAGCGTCGCCTACTGGGACGCCATCGCCGAGCGCTACGGCTTGAACCTCGAGGTCGTGAACCGCACCGTGGACGCCACGTTCCGATTCATGACCGTGGACTGGGACGGGCAGATCCGCATGGACCCGTCGTCGCCCCATGCGATGGCGCGGATGGTGGATCTCAAGGATCGCTTCGACGTCGCGTTCGCGTGCGATACGGACGCCGACCGGCACGGCATCGTCACCCGCAGCGCCGGGCTCCTCGAGCCGAACCACTATCTGTCGGCCGCGATCGACTATCTCTTCGCCAACCGCCCGAGGTGGCCGGCGTCGGCCGCCGTCGGCAAGACGCTCGTCTCGAGCTCGATGATCGATCGCGTGGCGGCGCGATTGCGGCGCCGATTGATCGAGGTGCCGGTCGGCTTCAAGTGGTTCGTGGATGGCCTCCTCGACGGATCGATCGGTTTCGGTGGCGAGGAGAGCGCGGGCGCGACCTTCCTGCGGCAGGACGGGACGGTCTGGACGACCGACAAGGACGGGCTCGTCCCCGACCTGCTCGCGGCCGAGATGACCGGCCGCACCGGCAAGGACCCGGGGGAGCTCTTCCGCGCTCTGACGAAGGATTTCGGAACGCCCTATTCGGCGCGCGTCGATGCCGCGGCGACTCCCGATCAGAAGGAAAGGCTGAAGAAGCTGTCCCCGGAGTCGGTGACAGCGTCCGCCCTGGCGGGGGAGCCGATCACCGCAAGACTGACGAAGGCTCCGGGCAATGGCGCGCCCATCGGGGGCCTGAAGGTCGTCGCGGCCAGCGGCTGGTTCGCGGCGCGCCCGTCGGGCACCGAGAACATTTACAAGATCTACGCCGAGAGTTTCCGCGACCGGGCGCATCTGGACGTCATCCTCGGCGAGGCCCAGCAAATCGTGAACAGAGCGCTCGGCTCCTCGGGGCCGGGCCTATGATCGTCGCGACGCGGCCGTTTTCGGCAAGAGGAGGGTGACACGATGAAAGCGACACAAAAGCTCCACGACCTCGGCCAGAGCCTCTGGCTCGACAACATCACGCGCGATCTGCTCGACACGGGCACGTTGCAGCGTTACGTCGACGGCCTCTCGGTGACGGGCCTGACGTCCAACCCGACCATCTTCGACCACGCGATCAAGAACAGCAGCTCCTACGATGCCGCGATCCGCGAGAAGCTCGCGCGGGGTGAGTCGGGCGAGGCGCTGTTCTTCGATCTCGCGATCGAGGACCTGACCCGCGCTGCGGACGTGTTCCGGCCGATCTTCGACCGCAGCGACGGCGTGGACGGCTGGGTGTCCCTGGAGGTCTCGCCCCTGCTCGCATACGACACGAAGAGCACGCTCGCGGCGGCGAAACAGCTGCATGCGCGGGCCGGGCGGCCGAATCTCTTCATCAAGATTCCCGGCACGAAGGAGGGCCTTCCCGCCATCGAGGAGGCCATTTTCTCCGGCGTACCGATCAACGTCACGCTCCTCTTCTCGCGGGAGCAGTACGTGGCGGCCGCGGAGGCCTTCCTGCGCGGCATCGAGCGGCGCATCGAGGCGGGCCTGAAGCCCGAAGTCGGCTCCGTCGCTTCGGTCTTCATCAGCCGGTGGGACGTCGCGATCGAGGGCAAGGTGCCGGCAGCCCTTCTGAACCGCCTCGGCATCGCGATCGCCCGGCGGACCTACAAGGCCTATCGCGAGCTGCTCGGGTCGCCTCGCTGGCAGCGCGTCTACAACGCCGGTGCCCGGCCGCAGCGCCTCCTGTGGGCGAGCACGGGGACGAAGGACCCGAAGGCATCCGACATTCTCTACGTCAGGGCCCTCGCCGCGCCGTTCACGGTGAACACGATGCCGGAAGGCACGCTCAAGGCGCTGGGCGATCACGGCGAGATCGGAGAGATCCTGGCCGCCGATGGCGGCGATTGCGAGGAGGTGCTCGCTCAGTTCGTGAAGGCGGGGGTCAACGTGAATGCCCTCGCGGCTCAACTCCAGGACGAGGGCGCGAAGTCCTTCGTCAAGTCCTGGAACGAGCTGATGGGCGTCATCGCATCCAAGAGTGCAGCCCTGGGGAAGGCGAGCTAAATGGCGCCCGCCGTCCCTCCGCTCGCCGCGCGCCCGGCCTGGAAGGCGCTCGGGGCCCATCACCCGAAGATCCGGGACCTGCATCTGCGGCAGCTCTTCGCCGACGACCCGAAGCGCGGCGAGAGGCTCACGCTCGAGGCCGCCGGCCTCTTTCTGGATTATTCGAAGAACCGGATCACCGACGAGACATTGAAGCTGCTCCTCGCGCTCGCGGAGGAGTCGGGCCTGCGCGGCCGGATCGACGCCATGTTCCGGGGCGACAAGATCAACGTCACCGAGGACCGTGCGGTGCTCCACGTAGCCCTGCGCGCGCCCAGGGGCTCCTCCATAGTCGTGGACGGCAGGAACGTCGTGCCCGACGTCCACGCCGTGCTCGATCGGATGGCGGACTTTTCGAACCGGGTGCGCAGCGGGGCGTGGCTCGGGCACACCGGCAAGCGCATCCGCAACGTCATCAACGTCGGCATCGGGGGATCGGACCTCGGGCCCGTGATGGCGTACGAGGCGTTGCGCGACTACAGCGACCGCGCGATGACGTTCCGGTTCGTGTCGAACGTGGACGGCACGGACTTCGCGGAGGCGACCCGCGATCTGGATCCCGCCGAGACGCTGTTCATCATCTCGTCGAAGACTTTCGTCACGCTCGAGACGATGACCAACGCCCACACCGCGCGCGACTGGGCGCTGAAGGGCCTCGGCGGCGACCCGAAGGCCGTGGCGAAGCACTTCGTGGCGGTTTCGACGAATGCCGAGAAGGTGACGCAGTTCGGCATCGACGCGGCCAACATGTTCGGGTTCTGGGACTGGGTCGGCGGGCGATACTCGATGGACTCGGCCATCGGACTCTCCACCATGCTCGCCGTCGGTCCCGATCACTTCCGCGCCATGCTCGCCGGCTTCCACGAGATGGACGAGCACTTCCGTACCGCGCCGCTCGAGAAGAACCTGCCGGTGCTGATGGGCCTTCTCGGCGTCTGGTACAACGACTTCTTCGGGGCGCAGACGGTCGCGGTGCTTCCCTACGACCAGTACTTGAAGCGCTTCCCGGCCTATCTGCAGCAGCTGACCATGGAGTCCAACGGGAAGCACGTGCGTCTCGACGGGACTCCCGTGGACGCCGACACCGGCCCCATCTACTGGGGCGAGCCGGGTACCAACGGCCAGCACTCCTTCTACCAGCTCATCCACCAGGGCACGCGCCTAATCCCCTGCGACTTCATCACCTTCGTCGAAGCCCTGAATCCGCTCGGCCGCCACCACGACATGCTGGTCGCGAACGTGTTCGCGCAGACCGAGGCGCTCGCGTTCGGCAAGACGGCGGCCGAGGTCGCCGCCGAGGGCACACCGGCCGCGCTCGTGCCCCACAAGGTCTTCGAGGGCAACCGCCCGACGAACACGATCCTCGCCCAGAGGCTGACACCCGCCGCCCTCGGCAAGCTCGTCGCGCTCTACGAGCACACCGTCTTCACGCAGGGCGCCATCTGGACCATCGACTCCTTCGACCAGTGGGGGGTCGAGCTCGGCAAGGTCCTCGCCCAGCGCATCATCCCGGAGCTCGAGAGCCCGGCGGAGCCGAAGCTCTCGCACGACTCCTCGACGAACGCCCTCATCCGCCGTTATCGCGCGGCGAAGAGCGTGGCGCCGTGAAGGTCGAGATCCTCGCCGATGCCGAGGCCGTGGCGCGACGGGCGGCCGGCGTCATCGCCACCGACGCGCGGGAGGCCGTGGCGGCGCGAGGGCGCTTCGTCATGGCGGTCAGCGGCGGCCACACGCCGTGGATCATGCTCCGGGACCTCGCCGACGAGGACCTCCCGTGGTCCGGCGTCCACGTCGTGCAGGTGGACGAGCGCGTGGCCCCTGCAGGCGACCCGGATCGCAACCTGACGCATTTGCGCGAGAGCCTGCTCTCGCACGCTCCGCTCGCGCCCGACCACATTCATGCGATGCCGGTGGAAGCCCCGGACCTCGATGCCGCGGCCTCGGCGTATGCGAAAACGCTCGAGGGGATCTCGGGGGTGCCTCCGGTTCTCGACCTCGCTCACCTCGGCCTCGGGCCCGACGGGCACACGGCCTCGCTGGTGCCGGGCGACCCCGTGCTCTCCGTCGCGGATCGCGACGTGGGGCTGACCGGCCCCTACATGGGGCGCCGTCGCATGACCCTGACCTATCCCGTGTTGAACCGCTCGCGCCGGGTGCTGTGGCTGGTGACCGGGACCGAGAAGGCGGCCATGTTCCCGCGCCTCGTTGCCGGCGACGCTGCCTTCCCGGCCGGGCGCGTGAGTCAGGCCCGGGCCCTGCTTCTCGCCGACCGCGCCGCGGCCGGACAGTGAGCGGGTCGCCGCGGCCGGCCGGATAGCCTCGCCCGCGGCGGTCTGTATCCCCGGAGACGCAAGCCGACTGGACGGCCCTGAAGGACATCATCGCCGTTTCGTGAGAGGAACTGCTCGGTCGGGGCTCGTGACCATCCTGGCGATCGTTCCCGACCTGGTTTCCCGGGGCCTGACCAACCGCATCGCTCAATGAGGCGTGCCGCCGGTCGTCGCCGCCGGGGATATAGTCGCGAGGTTCCCTAGAGGGAACCAGGGGAGAACGATGGCGAAGCCGGCTGCCAGCAGATCCGTCGAGAAGAACGCAAGCTCGAAGAACCCGGTCAAACGGGTCCCTCAGCTCAAACCCGGAAAGTATGCCGACGGCATGCCGCTTCACGAGGTCCAGTACCTCGAGTGCAAGCTGATCCTGAGGCCGAACCACTTCACCTCGCGCAAGAGCCTCTTCGACTTCGCCAAGGTCATGCGCCGACCCGCCGCGGAGCACGAGGTCGAGTTCTCGACCGAGGAGTTCGTGGATGCGCCGCTGCAGATTCGCGAGGTCCTGTTCATGGACACGGCGGATTTCCGGCTCTACAACAACGCCTTCATCCTGCGGCGCCGCATCCCGTACGAGGACGGGTTTCCTGCTGGTGACCCGGAGATCGTGTTCAAGTTCCGCCACCCGGACATGCAGAAAGCGGCCGAGACCGACGTGCGCCCGCAGATCTTCGGGGACTACCGCATCAAGTTCAAGTGCGAGGCCCTGCCGCTCAAGGACGGGCTCGGCGGAACGCGCCTCCTCTTCTCGCACAACGTCGAATTTCCGATGAGCCACGTCCACGAGAACAACCCGACCTCGCTCGAGACCCTGATCCGAGTCTTCCCCGTGCTGAAGTCCCTCAAGATGTCTGCGAACGAGAACGTCGCGCTCGTCGGGGACACGATCGTCGAGGAGGTGCTCCAGGACATCGGCATTGTGGATTTCGGCGAGGGCATCACGGCCAAGGCAAATGTCGCGCTCTGGCGCGCCCGGGGCGATCACCGGCCGCTCATCGGCGAGTTCGCCTTCTCGATCAAGTTCAAGCGGCGCGAAGAGCTGAAGGAGAAAGCCATGAAGCGCGCCGAGGCGTTCTTCCTGTCGCTCCAGTACGCCGCGAAGGACTGGATTGCCCTGGGGGCCACCAAGACGGGCGTGGTGTACCACTTGAAGGGAAACCCCCCGCACGCTCACGAGTGATCGCTCCTGGCCGCGCCGGGATTCCTGACCGGAAGCCGGCCGTCGCGAGGGCGTCGTGAAGTGGCCCGCCTTCATCCAGAAGGATTTGGCCGGCGTCCGTTTTGCGCTCAACGTCTTCATCGCCTCGGCGATCCTGTGGTACCTGCTGCGGCACGTCGCCGACACGAACCCGATCTGGGCCATCGCCTCGATGATCGCGGCGTCGGAGCCCGCGTGAAGGAGGCGGCCCGCATGTTCAAGAGCCGCATCATCAACGTGCTCGTGGGCTGCGCCGTGGGCCTGGTGTTTCTGATCGTCGGCGGATCGAACGAGTGGAAGCTGCCCCTGGCGCTGGCGGTGACCGTCCTCCTGTCGTCCTACGTGATCCACATCCAGACCATGTGGCGGCAGGCGCCGATCACGGCGGCCATCGTCATCGCGTCGGGCCTCACCCACCACTCCAAGCTCACCGGCATCGAGCACGGCCTGCACAAGGTGGCGGAGGTCCTGCTCGGCTGCCTGATGGGCCTCGCGGTCAGTTACCTGATGTCGAAGGTCTGGCCCCTGCCGGAGCCGAAGGGCGCCGCGGCCTGAACCCACGCGCTCGGGCAGGAGCATGAGAATGCCGAACCCCGCAGTCGATTCCAGTGCATGCGGGCTCGCCGCCGGCGAGCTCGAGGCCGTATTCGTTCCCGGCCGCGGGATGCTCGGCACCTCGCTCAAGCACCGCGGCGAAGAGATCCTCCGGCGCCTGGAGGGCCTCGATGCCGCGGCCGCGAGCGGCTCGACGGCCGGCATTCCGCTCCTCCACCCGTGGGCGAACCGGCTGGCGGGTCTTCGCTATCGCGCCGCCGGGCGGGAAGTGGTGCTCGATCCGTCGTCGCCGCTGCTGCATTTCGACAGTCACGGCCTTCCGATCCACGGCGTACCCTGGGGCCGTCTGGCGTGGGAGGTCCTCGAGGCGGGGCAGGACCGCCTCGTCGCGCGGCTCGAGTGGAATCGTGGCGAGCTTCTGGCGATCTTCCCGTTTCCCCACAGCCTCGAAATGACCTTGTCCCTCGGACCCGACGCCCTGACGATCGAGACCGCGCTCTTCGCTGGAGCCGAAGGCGCCGTGCCCGTCGCCTTCGGCTTCCATCCCTACGTGGGTCTGCCGGGGCTCGAACGGGGTGGCTGGCGGCTCAACCTGCCGGCGATGCGCCAGCTCGCGCTCGACGCGAACGGGATCCCGACCGGGAAAGAGGAGCCCTTTGGCGCCCTCGACGCCCTGCTCGGCGACCGCGGCTTCGACGACGGCTTTGCGCTCGCGTCGGACCGGGAGTCTTTCGGCATCTCCGGAGCCGGCCGGCAGATCTCCGTCGAGCTGCTCTCCGGCTACCCGTACTTCCAGGTCTACGCGCCGAAGGACCAGGACTTCATCGCCCTCGAGCCGATGACGGCGCCGACGAGCGCCCTGGCGAGCGGCCGCGGGCTCTCGCTCGTCGAGGCGGGAGGCGAATTCCGCGCGGCGTTCCGGATTCGAGTCGAGGAAGGCCGTGTTCCGTGGTCCCGGCTATGATGGCGCCGAATTCCGATTGGAGCGATTCGAAAGGGGACTTTTCGGCATGGACATCATTCGCATCGTCGTGCTCTTCGCGGGTGGTCTCTTCCTGGGGCTGCTGCTGTTCCAGGAGGCCGGCCGGCGACTCGGCGTGCGCCGCCTGGCGGCGGAGCCGGAGGGAGCGCGGGCCGGGCTCGGGGCCGTCGAGGGAGCCGTCTTCGCCCTGATGGGCCTTCTGGTCGCGTTCAGTTTCTCCGGGGCCGCTACCCGGTTCGACGCACGACGGCACCTGATCGTCGAGGAGGCGAACGCGGTCGGCACGGCCTACCTGCGCCTCGACCTGCTTCCTGCCGACGCGCAGCCCAAGATGAGGGACCTCTTTCGCCGCTACATGGACGAACGCCTCGACGTCTACCGAAATGTGCCCGACATCGCGGCGGCGAAAGAAGCCCTGGCGCGGTCGATCGCGCTGCAGGGGGAGATCTGGAACGGCGCCGTCGACGCAAGCCGGGCCGAGCCCCAGGCGAGGATGCTGCTGATGCCGGCGTTGAACGCCATGTTCGACATCGCGGCCGCGCGGACCGCCGCGATTCAGATGCACCCGCCGACGGTGATTTTCGCGATGCTCGGTCTCGTTGCCCTCGCATGCGCGCTGCTCGCCGGGCACTCGATGGCGGGGCTGAAGAAGCGCAGCCTCCTCCATAGCCTCGGGTTCGCGATCATCCTCACGCTGACCGTCTACGTGATCCTCGATCTCGAATACCCGAGGGTAGGGCTGATCCGCGTCGACCCGATGGACAAGGTCCTGGCGGACGTCCGCCAGAGCATGAAGTAGCAGCCCGCCCGGATGGCGGTCCGCCGGCGCTAGCCCGGGAGCAGGTAGGCCGTCACGGCGAAGATGGCGTACGCCGCGAGCAGCTGGACCCCCGAGTACCAGGCGGAGCGTCCCCCCGAGACCACGAAGGAGACCGTCAGCGTCGTGAGCAGGACCAGGAGCACCTGCCCGCCGCCGAAGTTCAGGTCCATCGGCGCCGGAGCCACGAAGTAGCTCAGGATCAGCAGGACGGGGGCCACAAAGAGAGCGATCTGGGCGGAGCTGCCCATCGCGATGCCGACCGCGAGGTCGACCCGGTTCTTGCGGGCCGCGGAGAACGCGGCGGTCATCTCGGCGGCAGCGCCCACCAGCGACACGACGATGAATCCCACGAAGGCCGACGACATCCCGAACGTGACGGCTGCCTGCTGGACGGAGCCCACGAAGATCTCGCTGACGAGCGCGATGCACACCGTCACGATCGCGAGCACGCCGAGGGCGATGGGAAGAGGCCACGGCGTTTCGGCGTGCTCTTCGCCTCCGGCGCTCGCGAAGAGGTCGCGATGGGTCTTGAGCGAGAAGAGCAGGGCGAGCGCGTAGGTGACGAGGAGGATGCAGGCCAGGCCGAGGGAGAGGGGCTGCATGAAGGAGGCGGAGTCGAGCCGGTCCATCCGGGCGACCGCGGAAGGGATGACCAGGGCGATCGTGGCCAGCAGCAGCATTCCGGCCTGGGTGCGTGCGTTGGCCGGGTTGAACTCCTGCGTGTGGTGCTTCAGGCCGCCCAGCAGAAATGCGCCGCCCAGCATGAAGAGGCTGTTGGTCACGACGGCCCCGATCAACGACGCCTTGACGAGGTCGAGCATCCCGGCGCGCAGCGCCGTGATGGCGATGACGAGCTCGGTCAGGTTGCCGAGCGTCGCGTTCAAGAGTCCGCCGATGGCGTCCCCGGTCTTTGCGGCTACGCTTTCCGTCGCGTGGCTCAAGAGTCCGGCGAGCGGAATGATGGCGGCGACCGACAGAAGAAACAGGGCCGTGTGGGCCTCCGGGCGCAGATGCTCGGCGACGAGGACCCCCGGCACGAACACCAACAACCAGTTGAGAGGATTCCCGCGGAGGTCGTCGAGGACACGGTTCACGAGCGTCCTCGGGAAACGAGTCCGTCCATCGACGAAGAGGGTAGCCATCCCGTCCCGCCCTGAGGTGGTGCGCTTGCATCATAGCGGCGGACGGCGCCCGGCTTCGGGTGCCAAAGGTGTTTCGTCAAGGTGCTTTCTCTTTGCCCCGAGCGCCGGGGCTGCCCTGGACGAACGCGGCCTCTCTGCCCGCCGCCAGCGCGCGCATGGGATCCAGCAGCCCATACAGCTGGATGAGCTTGGCCACGAGCCCGGTCCAGCCGGTCTGATGACTGGCGCCGAGGCCGGCGCCGTTGTCGCCGTGGAAGTACTCGTAGAACAGGATGTAGTCGCGCCAGTTGGGGTCGGTCTGGAACTTCTCGGTGCCGCCGTAGACCGGGCGCCGGCCCTGCTCGTCTCGGGTGAAGATCCCGGTGAGCCGGTCGGCGATCTCCTTGCTCACTTCGAAGAGGTTCATGAGTTTCCCCGACCCCGTGGGGCATTCGATCTTGAAATTGTCGCCGTAGTACATGTAGAAGTTCAGCAGCGCGCGGATTATGAGCGCGTTCACCGGCATCCAGACCGGGCCCCGCCAGTTGGAGTTGCCGCCGAACATGCCGGTGTTCGACTCGGCCGGCAGGTAGTCCACCCGGTGCTCCTTGCCTTGCACATGCAAGACGTACGGGTGCGCCTCGTGGAACCTGGAAAGCGAGCGGATGCCGTAGGGGCCCAGGAATTCATTCTCGTCCAGCATCTTCGTGAGGATGCGGCGGAGCCGCTCCGGGGTGAGCAGGGCCAGGAGTCCCCGGTCCGCCACGCCGAAATGCCCGGGGCCCGTGGGGTGGATCGACTTCAGGAGTTCGGGCATCCGGCGCCAGCGTTCGAACAATTGGGCCACCGCCCGCGGAACTCGCTCCCGCGCGCTCTTCTCGACCACCGTTGTGGCGCACAGCGGCAGGAGCCCCACCATCGAGCGCACCTTGAGCCGCGTGGCACTGCCGTCAGGGAGGCGCAGTAGGTCGTAGTAGAACCCGTCCTCCTCGTCCCACATGCCGTCCTCACCGGGGCGGTTCATGGCAGCGGCGATGTACATGAAATGCTCCGCGAACTTGAGGATCATGTCCTCGTAGGCGGGGTCGTGAATGGCGATCTCGAACGCGATGTCCATCATGTTCTGGGTGAACAGGGCCATCCAGGCCGTGCCGTCCGCCTGTTCGAGATGGCCGCCGGTGGGCAGGGGGGCGCTGCGGTCAAAGACGCCGATGTTGTCCAAGCCGAGGAAGCCCCCTTCGAAGACGTTCTTGCCGAGGCGGTCCTTGCGGTTCACCCACCAGGTGTAGTTCAGCACCAGCTTGTTGAATGCCGACTTTAGGAAATCCACGTCCGTCTCGCCGCGCAGGGCCCGCTCGGTGAAGTGCAGAAACAAAGTCGCCCAAGCATGGACCGGCGGGTTCACGTCGCTGAAGTTCCACTCATACGCTGGCATCTGGCCGCTGGGGTGCAGGTAGACGGCGCGGAGCATGAGCTCCATCTGCTGCTTGGCGAACTCGGGATCCACGATCGAGAGCGGGAGCGTGTGGAAGGCCAGGTCCCAGGCGGCGTACCACGGGTACTCCCACTTGTCGGGCATCGAGATGATGTCCTCGTTCAGCAGGTGGAACCACTCTGAGTTCCGGGCGTTGCGAAATCCGTGATGGAGGGGATGGGAGTGGTGCTCCTCCAGCCAGTTGTCACCATCGAAGAAGAAGAACTGCTTGCTCCAGAGCATGCCGGCGATGGCCTGGCGCATCACGTTGGCCGCGTCTTCGTTGACCGAGGGCGGCGTGACCGACTTGTAAAACTCGTCGGCTTCGCGAATCCTCTCTGCGAAGACGTCGTCGAACTGCGTTCCGAAGGGGTTGCCCTTCTGGCCCGGAGACGTCCTGGAAAGTCTCAGACGAATCACCTTGGTCTGACCGGCACCGATGCTGACCTTGTAGTGCGCCGCGGCCTTCGTGCCATGCTTGCCGGGGTTCACCGCGCCCTGGTTGCCCCGCACCACGCAGTCGTTGATGCCGTCCTTGACGTGGGGGCTCTCGTTCCTTTGCCCGGGGAAGAGAAGAGCGTGGTTCGTTTCGTTCTCGGTGAAGAGCAGCGGCACGTCGCCTTCGCAGGAGAGGATGAACTCGCCGAGCAGGGGATGCGTGGCCGCGACCGCGCTCGCGCCTGCCGGTGTCTCGATCTGCTTGAGGCCCGGCTTCACGGCAGCCCGGTTTGATTCGGCAATCCATGCTGACCAGTCGTTCCGGAACCAAAGCGTCGGCAGCAGGTGCAGCTCGGCCGCCTCCGGTCCCCGGTTGACCGCCGTGATCCTGACGAGGATGTCTTCCGCGCCGCCCTTGGCGTACTCCACGAAGACGTCGAAGTATCGGTCCCCGTTGAAGGCGCCGGTGTCGAGTAATTCGTACTCGAAGTCGTTTCGAGAGCGCCGCCCGTTCGTCTCCACGAGATCGGCGTAGGGATAGGCAGCCTGCGGGTACTTGTAGAGATACTTCATGTAGGAGTGGGTCGGCGTCGAGTCGAGGTAGAAGTAGTATTCCTTCACATCTTCGCCGTGGTTTCCTTGGCTGTTGGTCAGTCCGAAGAGCCGCTCCTTCAGGATCGGGTCCTTCCCGTTCCACAGGGCAATGGCGAAGCAGAGGCGCTGCTTGTCGTCCGAGACGCCGGCCAGGCCATCTTCGCCCCAGCGGTAGGCGCGCGAGCGGGCCTGGTCGTGGGTGAAGAAATTCCAGGCGTCGCCGTTCTCGCTATAGTCCTCGCGAACCGTTCCCCATTGGCGCTCGCTCAAGTAGGGGCCCCACTTCTTCCAGTGGACCTTCTGGTCTCGAGCCTCTTCCAGTCGCGCGTGCTCGGCCGTTTTCATGCATTTACCCTTCTTGCGCCGCCATGTTCCCACAATGGGCCAATGCCGAGACCTCAGGTGACAAGATTATTCGGCGGGGGCAGCCAGGGAATGATGCGTTCGAATTAGGACATCGGTCGCGGACGGAGTGTCAGAGTCTGCCGTACCGGAGTTTTGGAGGTTCTCGTGAAGGAGTTCATGCGGCGCCGCCCGATCCTCGTGCTCGGGGTCGCGGTCGCTGTCGCCGTCGCCTGCATCGCGTGGGTGATCTTCGTCGTCGGCCGCGGGTTGCCACCGAGAACCGTCGTCATGACGACGGGTCCGGAGCGGAGCGCCTATCGGGGGTTCGGCGAGAAGTATCGTGCCGCACTCGCCCGCAACGGGATTGCCCTGAGGCTCGAGCCGTCGCTGGGCAATGTCGAGAATCTGACACGTCTCAAAGACCCCTCGTCCGGTGTCTCCGTCGGCTTCGTCGCGGGCGGCCTGACGTCCGAGAGGGCTTCGCCGGGGATCCAGTCGCTCGGCACGGTCGCGTACGACCCGATCTGGATCTTTTGTCGCAATCTCCCGGAAAGCGCGCAGTTCGGAGACCTGCGGGGCAAGCGCGTTTCGATCGACCTGGCCGCGGGTGTCATGCTCGATCTGCTCCGCGCGACCGGGCTTGAGAAGGCGATCACGGTCGTTCCCCTTGCTCCATCTGCCGGGGGGGAGGCGCTCCTGCGAGGCGAGGTCGACTGCGCGTGCATGCTCACCGTCGCCGACGATCCCATCGTGAAAAAGCTCCTCGCCGACGACCACGTGAATCTCATGACCTTCCGGCGCGCGGACGCGTTCGTCGCCCTTTTCCCGTATCTGCGAAGGGTCACCATCCCGCGCGGAGTCGGGAGCCTCGCCAGGGACCGCCCGCCCGAGGACGTGACGCTCATCGCGCCGATGGCCAGCCTTCTGGTGCGCGAGGACCTGCACCCCGCCGTGCAATACCTGCTCCTCGAGGCCGCCGAGGACATCCACTCGGGCCCCGGCATCCTTCGCAGGCCCGGCCAGTTTCCGGCCGCCGAGCCGGAGGACGTCCCGCTCTCGAGAGAAGCGCGCAGTTATTACAAGTCGGGCGGGAGCTTCTTTCAGCGGCACCTTCCGTTCTGGCTCGCCGTCCTCGCCTCTCGACTCCTGCTCGTGCTCGTGCCGCTCGCGGGCGTCCTCTACCCGCTGATGCGCACCGTCCCCGCCGTGATCCACTTTGCGGTCGGGCGGCGCGTAAACGCTCTGTACGCCGAGCTCCGCAGCATCGAGGAGCGGATCGTCGCCGGAGAGCCGGTCGGGGAGATCTCGAAAGATCTCACCAGCTTGGAAGAAAGGATCATGCGGACCCGCGTTCCACGCTCCGGCACCCGCGAGCTCTACGCGCTCAGACAGGACGCCGTTCTCGTCGGCGACCGGTTGCGCGCCGCGAAATAGTCGTCGCCCGCTGCCCGCGCGCTACCTAGCGCGGCGACCTCGGTTCGAGCCGCACCGCGGTCCAGACGAGCCGATACGGCGCAGAGCCGGTCCAGGTGAAGGGGTAGCAGGTGATCAAGGTGATCCGGGCATCGTGGGTCGGCGCGATGGCCGACAAATCCTCCGGCCGCACGATCCGTTGCTCCCGGAGCCGGTACGTCGAGCTTCCCGAGGGCCCGTGGAAGCGAACCAGATCGCCCTTGCGGGCGTCGGCCAGGCGTCGGAAGAACGAATCGCGATGGCCGGCAATCACGCAGTTGCCCGTCGGATCTGATCTGCCCGGCCACGCGGTTCCGGGAAGATGCCCGGGTCCCTTTCGGAGTGTGGCCTCGGAGACCCCCTCGAAGACAGCCAGATCGAGCCTTAGCCGCGGGAGTTCGAGGCGACCCAGGGCCTCTCCGTCCGCGGCGGGACGAAGAGAGTGGGCCGAGTCCGACCACGTCGAGCCCGCGGAGGGTTGGGTGGCCTGCGCGTGCAGGCCGGTCAGTACGCGGGCTGCCGGCCCGACCAGAAGCAGAGCTCCCGCCACGACCAACGTGTTGCCGAGCGAGACGAGACGCCGCATCTCTGCGAACACTCCGTCAGGCGAAGCGGCGGACCGCCAGGCCTCCGAGCAGAAGCGCAAAGCCGAGGGCCGCAAGCAGCGGATCGGAAGTACCAGTCTTCGGCAAGTTCTCGGCGGTCACGGGGGGCGGCGGAACGTAGGCCGGTGCAGGCGCCGGCTCGGAGGGCATCTGCACGGGGCGCGCAGGAGCGGCCGGGGCCGTGGCAAACTTCGGCGCAATCACCGAGACATGAATTTCCTTCCGGTCGATGATCTCCCGGCTGCGGTTCAACGCAATCACCACGATCGTGTGCCTCCCCGGCTGAATTTCGTCGACGTTGACGACGTTTCGCTCATCCCGCATGGTCTCCAGGTACACGCCATCGACGAAGACGTCGACGTCCGGACGTGGCGTCGTGTAGAGATCCCGTTGCGTTTGGCCGGTCTCGGCGGGGATCTCGGTGTCGACGATGACCTGGAGCCTGGTGCCGGTGATCGTGGCACCCTCCAGGGGCTGCACCACGTGGAGCCGATAGTCATTTCTTGTTGGACCGGCCGTGTTGTGGCCCGCGTATTGGGCCATGGCGACGCCAGCGCAAAGACTCAGGACGAAGCCCGACGCTATCCATTTCGCGGTTTCCATATCTGCCTCCCCGACTGTCCCTTAAACGCCACGCCTACTTCTAACAAGGCAGCGCCGCCGCCGAATGGCTCAAATGCATCAATTCCACGGGCGCGGCCTGTGGCCACAACAAGTCGTTGCCCAGGAGCCGCGGGCTCGGAGGAGGGGAAGCGGAGACTGGGCGGGTCGCCGCCCTAAAAGCTGACGGCGAGGGAGCCGACGACGGTCGGCGTCTCCCAACCCGGATTGAATACGTACACGTTCAGGCTCAGGCTCTTGTACTTGAAGCCGACGAAGAATCCCCGCTGCACGTCGAGGCCCGTCTGGTATGCCCGGGTACGCTGCGAGGCGATGCCTACGGAGAGCCAGTCGAGCGGCGAGTAACCGAGCTGGGCCCAGTTGTAGAAGAAATTGTTGGCGGAATCCTCGACGTCGAAGACGTACTCGCCCTCGCTGTAGAGCTCGAACCGGCCGTAGGAGAGCGTCAGCTCGTAGCCGGGGGCCACGCCACGGGTGTCTCCGAAGACGCCGCCGGCCATGAGCGTTGCGTCGAGCCGGAGCTTGTCGCCCGCGCCGAGATTCCAGCCGACCCACGCAGAGCCGGTCTTGAACGCTTCGTAGTTGTAGCGGCCTTCCAGATGCAGAGCGCCGTGGTCCGCTGTCACGGTTGGCTGCGCGTAATGGCGGTCGTCGGGCGGGAAGTACCCGTAGACGCTGGCGTTGAATTCCCAGGCGGGCGCCGCTTCCGCAGGAGCGCCGGCGGCGGTTTCCTGGCCTAGGGTGATGCCGGTGCCCAGGACGAAGAGCGCCGCGAACAGGAGCGGATCCCGGGCGTTCATCCTCCGAGCGCGATCGTCAGGCCGACCATCGCGGCTCCGATGCCGACCATGGCGAGGCCGAGCCGCCAGGGCCGGCCGCCGGAGTACTTCGCCAGCTCGTAGCCTCCCAGAAAGAGCAGGACGATCGCGATCAGGTTGGAAATGCGCAGCGCCCGCATCGCGTCGCTCATCAGCAGGAAGGGGACGGCCACCGGGAAGGTCGACAGGAAAACCAGGAGAAACACCCCGATCGCCCCGCGGAAATCCTCGCGGCGGATCGGGACGCGCGCCGGAAGCTCCGGCAGAGCGACCAGGCGTTGACGCATCGTTTCGAGGTCCTCGGAGCGCAGGACCGAGGCGACGACCGGCGGGAGTTCGTCGGCGATCAGGACGTGCGCCTTCGCCGGATCCGCGATTCGGCGCAGACGCTGCAGCACGACGAGTCCGTGACCCCGGGCACCGAGGGTGTTCATGAGGTAGAAGATCGCGTCGATGATTCCCCACGCGAGGTTGCAGCCGAGGGCGCCGATCAGCATGGTCCGGACTTCGTTGCGGCCGCTCTCGGCGGCCGAAAGGGAGCCCGTGAAGGTCAGGACCATGATCAGGCCGAAAAGGATCTCCGAGACCCGCTCGGTCGGATCGAGGGCGCGCGCCTTTTGCCGGGCGCCGATACCGACGGGGTTCTCGAATGTCACGCCGCGCCCGCAGCGCTACTCTTCGTCTTTGGTGACGACCCAGCCCTTGTCTGGGTTGAAGGCTTTGATCTTCGGGGCGATCTTCGCCGTGTCCAGCCCGAGGTCCTTCTGGTACACGACGCCGTCGTTGTTCACGATGAGCGTCTTGACGCCCGTGACGCCGTAGGTCGCCGGCCAGGCGATCGCGGCAAAGCCGCCGATCATCATCCCGTTCACGACGTAGTTGCGGGCGCCGAGGCGCGCCGCCGGACCCTGGGCGAAGAGCGTGCGGAAGTAGTAGCCGTTGTACGGCTCCGCCTTCTTCGTGTACCCCGCGGCGAGCGCTTCGGCGATCTCGCCTCCCATGGGCCCCGCCGGCTTGCCGTTCGCGTCGAACCACGAGAGGCCGTCCTGCTTGCCGGGGGAGCTCAACCACTTCTGGGCGTACTGGTTCATTCCGCTGCCGTCGTGCCGTTCCGCGGCGTAGTCCTTCTGCGCCTCGACGTAACCGCGCAGCAAGTCGATCGCGTCGAGCTCGTTGCCGCCGATCCGGCGGGCCAGGATCTCCTGGCGCCCCGCCTTCGCGTCGAACCGCCACTTTCCGCCCTTTTCGACGATCGGCACAGGCATCGGCCAGTCATCGGCGCCGATGACGAGAACGGCCCGCTTCGGATCCGCAGGATCGAAGGACACCTCCATCTTCTCGTGCGCCCTCTCGGCAAACTTCGCGCGGATGTTCTTGTCGTCGACGGGGTCGCCCGACGAGACGATGTCCTTGCCACCGGATCCGAAGATCTTGAGCAGGGCCTGCGCGTCCTCGGCGTCTGAGGCCTTGACCAGGGCGTCGGCCGCCTGCTGGGGCGTGTCGAACGCCTGCGGCGGCGTGGCCGGCGTGGCGGCGCGCGCGGAGAGAGCCAGGCACGCCCAGAGGACGAGGCCGCTCGCCGCGAGCCTCGGAAGGGAAAGGGGAGTACCGGTGCTTTCGTTCGTCATCATCGCTCCTCGCGGCTAACGCCGCCGCCCTCCGCCTCCGCCGCCGCGGGACATGCTGCTCATGCTCGAAGACCCGCGCGAGCTCGAGGCCCGGGCCTGGCTGCCGCTGCGGGATCCGCTGCCGCCGTACGAAGACCCGCTCCGCGAGCTGCTCGACGGCACGTTTCGGTTCCCGACCTGGCTCGAGCTGCTCCCGCCGCGGTCGAAGCTGCTCGCGCCGCCGCCGCGGCTCGTGCTCTGGGCCTGGCGCTGACCCGCCTGGGACTGCCGGGCCTGCGCCGAGTCGCCGCGGGCCCCGCCGCCGTACTTGCTCGCCGTAGCCTTGTCCTTGTACGGCGCTCCGCCGCGCTGTTGCGGGTTGTGTTGCCAGTTGCTGTTGCCGCTGCGGTTGCTGACGTTGTTCCGTGTGTTGTTGTGGTTGATGTAGTTGTTGTTGTTGTTGATGTTGATCGTGTTTCCGCCGCCGTGCCAGCCGCAGTTCCAACCCCAGCCGCCGCTGATCCCGATGCCGATCGCCATCCCGACGCCAAAGCCGATGAGGGCTCCGCCGGGGTAGTACGGGGGGTAGTACATCGGGGGGTAGGGGTAGATGGGAGAGGGCCAGATCACCGTGGGGCTGTACGACGGGACGTAGACGACCTGCGTGCTCGTGGGTTGGATCTCGATGACCGTCTTCGACTCGACCGTGGCCGTCTCGACCTTCTGCTGCTCGGAGGACTCGAGCTTGCCGGCGTCCTTGGCTTTTCGCCTCAGGTTTTGAACCGCGTCCATGACGTCGTTCTGCTGCGCGAGGAACGCGTCGCCGAGATCGGCGGTCCACTTGATGTTCTCCGACAGACGCTTGAGCGCATCGGGAAGCGACGCCAGGGCCTGGACGCTCGGGTCCCAGTCCTGCTGCTCCGCGGCCTTCACGAGCTCGTCTCCCTTGAGGTTCTTGTTCTTGTCCAGCCACTGCTGCGCGGCGACGATGTCGAGCGGGTATGTCGAAGCCACGAGACACTGGGCGAGCAGCGGGTCGGGATAGAGCGCGATGGGCGCGACGAGGGATTCGAGCTGGTCCATCGGGAGCTTGGCGGACTCGTCCGGAGCCGCTGCGGGCTGCGCCTCCTGCGGCATGGCGCCGGCCGGCGCCGCCAGGAGCCCGCAGAGCGCGGCGACGAGCGCCGCTCCTCGGATTCCCGAGAGTTGGATTTTCAGAGTCTGCAGCATGAGCGCCGCCTCCTGCTCCGGATCCTATCGCAGCGCACGCGCCCCCTGCCGGAGTGCCAGTGCCCCATCCGCTCGCCCGGAGCCGAAAACTCTGGGTCGGCCCTAGATCAGTGGGGCGGTGGGGTGGGCGCCGGCGCGGCCTTCGGGACATCGCCCGGTGAGCTCACGACGGCCGAAGGCGGCGCGTAGGCGTCCGTGACGCCCGGTTGCCCCTGGTAGCTCCAATTGCCCGGCTGCTGGCTCTCCGGGGGAGCCTGGGCCGGTGCCGACTCGGGGCCGCCGGGCAGCACCTTGACCGAGCCTGCGCCCTGCATCGGCAGGTTGGCATTCAGAGACGCGCCGCGTTCCTCCTGCTGGATCCTGAAGGCCGGCATCCCGGTGACCTTGACGATCTGCTTGACGTCGGCTTTGCGCAGACTCATCAGAGTCCCGTCCCGCCACGTGTGGAACGTGTAGCTCGTCCCCTTGAGGACCGGGTCCTCGCGGGCGATCATGCGGCCTGTGGGGACGAGGTCGATCCGGTAGACGACCTCCTGGTTCAAGTCCTTGGTCCGCTGCGTGATCTTCTTGACCTTCGATTGCGCCAGGCGGGCGACCGCCCTGTCCGGCCAGGCCTTGAAGACGTAAACGTCTCCCTCGAGGACCGGCTTGCCGAGGGCGAACGCCGTGCCGGAGGGGTCGAGATCGATCTGGTAGATCTCGAGCTTCTCTTCTCCGGCAGGCGTGGGCTGCATGCCGACTAGGGCCGTGGGGCGAGCGGGCGGCTGGCCAGCGGCGGGCTGCTGCGCCTGCTGCCCGAGCACCGGCGACGCCAGTGCGATTACCAAGAGCATCGGCCCGAGCCGTTTTCGAATCATGTGCAAGCGTAGCATGAACGGCCAGTCGCCGGCCTGGCGACCCATGCCGTAGCATAGGGTCGATGCGGCTGCCAGTCCGGTCCTCCCCGGCCGGGCGACCCGAGGCAGGCTCTTGACGAGTTGGGTCACAGTCCTCTGGTCCGCCATCGCGTCGTCGTGCCTGACGCTGGCGGCCCTGCACGCCCTGATCGGCCTGCGGCAACGGGACCGGGCGAGCCTCCTCTTCGCCGTGAACAGCTTCGCGGTGGCGGCCATCGCGGGTTTCGAGCTCGCCATGATGCGGGCGGCGACGCCGGCCGCGTACGGATCCATTCAGAGGTGGATCCACGTTCCCATCTTCTTCCTCGTCGCGTCGTTCGTGCTCTTCGTCCGGGCGTTCTTCCGCGCCGGCCCCCGCTGGCTCGGATGGGCGGTCATTGCGACTCGGGGGGCGGCACTCCTCGTCAACTTCCTACGCCGGCCGAACCTGAATTTCGTCGAGATCTCTTCCCTCGGCCAGGTCCGACTCCTCGGCGAAGAGGTCTCGGTGGCCCAGGGCGTGCTCAGTCCTTGGACGAGGCTCGGCGAGCTCAGCTCGGTTCTGCTGCTCGTCTTCCTGCTCTCCGCGGCGGCCGCCGTCTGGCGTCGCGGAGAACGCCGGCGGGCGGCCCTCGTCGGCGGCAGCATGGTGCTTTTCGTCTTCGCCGCCGCCGGCCAGGTGGCGCTCGTCCACGCCGATGTCGTGAACCTTCCCGGGATGATCAGCGTCTGCTACGTCGGCGTCGTGGCCGCGATGGGATACGAGCTGACTTCCGACGTCCTGCGGGCCAACGCGATGGCAGGTGCGCTGCGCGATAGTCAGAACGCCCTGCGCGAGAGCGACCTCCAGCTCGCCATGGCGGCCGAAGTGGCGAAGGTGGGCTTCTGGGCGTGGGACCCAGGGACGGACGAGATGTGGATGACCGCGATCGGGCGAGCACCGCGCGGATTTGCTCCGGAGGAGCGGCTCGACCTTTCCCGCTTTCTCTCCGCCGTTCACCCGGATGATCGAGAGGACGTGCGGCGATCCATCGAGGTCGCGGTCGAGAAGCAAAGCGCGTTCGAGCGGGAGTATCGGATCCTGCGCCCCGACGGGGAGACCCGCTGGATCACCGTCCGCGGCGCCGGCGAGCGAGCCGCCAAGGGCGGGGCGATCCGCGTGCGGGGAATCTCGATCGACGTTACGCCGCAGAAGGCCGCAGAGCTCGAAGCGCAGCGGCGGCATAACGAGGTCGCCCACCTCTCGCGGGTGACCGTGCTCGGCGAGTTGTCGGGTTCGCTCGCCCACGAGATCAATCAGCCACTGACGGCGATCCTCAGCAATGCTCAGACGCTGCAGTACATGATCGCGCACGAAGAAGTCGGGCTCCCCGAGGTCGGCGAGATTCTCGCAGACGTCGTCCAGGAGGCCAGGCACGCGGCAGAGGTGATCCAGCGCCTCAGACTCCTGCTGAAGAAAGGCGAGGTCCGCATGGAAGCGCTCGAGCTGTCCGTCCTCGTCGACGACGTCGCCCGTCTGGTCCGGGGCGACCTCGCCCACCACGGCGTGACCTTTTCGGCACAGCTCCCGGCCGATCTGCCCCGCGTCCGCGGAGACCGCGTCCAGATCGAGCAGGTTCTCCTCAACCTTCTGGCGAACGGCTGCGACGCCATGGCGGACGCCGACGGGCTGGACCGGCGGCTCACTCTCGGCGCAGTCGCCGAAGGCAGCAAGGTCCACGTGTCGGTCGCCGATCGGGGCCCGGGAATCCCGCCCCCGGAGCTCGAGCGCGTCTTCGAGCCGTTCGTGACGACGAAAAGCCGCGGCATGGGTCTTGGGCTGTCGGTGTGCCGAACGATCGTCACGGCTCACGACGGCCAACTGTGGGCGGTCAACAACGCGGACCGGGGCGCGACGTTTCACTTCACGATTCCCATTTCCGCGGCGGCCCAGGCGTGAGCGCTTCGGTCGAGCGTGTCTACGTGGTCGACGACGAGCCGGCCGTGCGCAAGGCTCTCTGGCGAGTGCTCCGGACCGCCGGTATCGAAGTCATGACGTTCGGATCGGCCGAGGAGTTCCTCGGTGCGCTCGAGAAGGAGCCGGCCGGGTGCGCGATTCTCGACGTCTCGATGCCGGGGCTGGACGGCCTGGCGCTGCAGCAGGCGCTCGGCACGCGTGGCATCGACCTGCCGATCGTGTTCCTGACCGGCCGCGGTGACATTCCGATGACTGTGCGCGCGATGAAGGCCGGAGCCTTCGACTTCCTGACGAAGCCCGTCGACGGCGAGGTCCTCGTCTCGGCGGTGCGGCGGGCCCTCGAGCGGGGCCAGGTCGTCCTGAAGGAGCATCGAGCCGTTGCGGACATTCGTCGGCGTTTGGCTTCCCTCACTCCGCGCGAGCGCGAAGTCCTCGAGGGAGTCGTGGACGGCAGGCTCAATAAGCAGATCGCGGGTGACCTGGGGATCTCGGAGAAGACCGTCAAGATCCACCGCGGCCGAGTGATGGAGAAGATGGCGGCGAGCTCTCTCGCAGAGCTGGTGCGGTTCGCGGGTCGGGTCGGCATCCGGCGCCAGTAGTGTCCCGGCGCGCCTGGCCGCGCCCCGCGGCTAGGACTAAGGTCGTATCGCGTGGCGGCCGGCCGCTTGCTAGCGTCGCGGCCATGAGCCCGAGAAGGTTCGAGACCTTCGTCGCGGTGGTCGATGACGACGAGGCGGTGCGCCGCGCCCTCGCTCGGCTGGTGCGTTCGCTGGGGTTCGAGGCGGAAGTGTTCTCCTCGGGGGAGGATTTTCTGACCGCCCTTGCGACCCGTCGCCCCGATTGCGTCGTCCTCGATTTGAACATGCCGAGAGTTAGCGGTTTCGACGTCCAGGCCCGAATGGCTGAGGCGCACGTGCGCGTGCCGGTCATCGTGATCACGGGCCACGACTCTCCCGAAGCGCGAGCTCGGGCGCTCGGCGGCGGGGCCTCGGCCTATCTCTGCAAACCGTTGGACGGGCAAGTGCTCAGGGAGGCGATCCACGCCGCCGTCCTGGGCAGCTCGAAGAAGAAGGGAAGCGCGACACAGTGAGGAGGACAACATGATCGGTCACAGAGCTTCCTGGCGCCGCCGAATGGCGGCGGCTTCGCTGGCAGCGATAATCTGGGGAGCCGCTTCCGGCGCGCTCGGCCAGGGAATCACGGGCACGATTGCCGGGCGTGTCGTCGAGGAGGGCGGGCCGCCCGTCGCCGGTGCCACGGTCACGACACGAAACCTGGCGACCGGATTTCGTCGGTCGGCGGTCTCGGACGCGTCGGGAGCATTCCGGATCGACGCCCTTCCGGCCGGGGCGTATGACGTAACCGCTGAAGCGTCCGGATTCGGGACGGGGCTCTCGACCGGCGTGGTTGTTCACGCCTCCGAGTTCACGAACGTGGGCTTCGCCCTGAAGGCTGCTGCGGGTGCAGCCGCTCCCTTCGCCGTCGCGGTGCAGGAGCCTCAGGGGCAGGCAGGCGCGCCGCCTCCGGATCCCATGAAGAAGGGTCCGCGGATGCAGATCTACGGCTTCGCGATGACGGACCTGATCTACGACGTCAAACAGGTCAACCCGGACTGGTTCGACGTCGAGCGGCCCACCAAGCTGCCATCCTTCCCGAACGAATTCGGCGAAAACGGCAACTTCTGGGCGAGCGTGCGGCAGACGCGCTTCGGCGTGCGCGGGTGGCTGCCGACCGGCTGGGGCGAGGTCAAGACGGAATTCGAGTTCGATCTCTTCGGCGTCAACCCGAACGCCGGAGAGACGACGATCCGCCTGCGCCAGGCCTGGGGTGAGCTCGGCTCCTTCCTCATCGGCCAGACCAACAGCGTCTTCATGGACGGCGACGTCTTTCCGAACGTCGTCGAATACTGGGGGCCCAACGGGATGGTCTTCTTCCGGAACATCCAGTTGCGCTGGACGCCCATTCAGGGCGACCACCGTCTCATGTTCGCCCTCGAACGCCCCGGCGCCAGCGGCGACAGCGGGAAATACTCGGACCGGATCGAGCTCTCGGGCATCAAGGGGCACTTCCCGTACCCGGACTTCACGGCCCAGTATCACTACGGGGAAAAGTGGGGACACGTGCAGCTCGCCGGCATCGTCCGCTACATCGGGTGGACCGACACGTTCCAGGACCAGTTCAATCTTTCGGATCACGCCATCGGATGGGGCTTCAACCTGAGCTCGGTCATCAAGGTCGGGAAGTCGGGCAACCTCCGACTCGAAGCCACCTACGGCCAGGGAATCGAGAACTACATGAACGACGCTCCCGTCGACATCGGGATCCAGGACAATCCCGGAAATCCCCTTCGGCCGGTCTCCGGGAAGGCGCTGCCGATATTCGGGATGGTCGCCTACTACGATTTCAACTGGAGCGACTGCTTCTCGACGGCGATCGGCTACTCCCGTCTCGACATCGACAACAGCAACGGCCAGACGCCGGCCGCCTTCAAGAGCGGGCAGTATGCGTCGACCAACATCCTCTGGTACCCCGTCCAGAACGTGATGACCGGCCTCGAGCTTCAGTGGGGCCGCCGCCAGAACTTCTCCGACGGCTTCGCGGTCAACGATTTCCGGATCCAGTTCTCGGCCCAGTACAAATTCTCGTTCGATCTAGGAGGAAGCAAATGACCACCCGCAAGCCCGGCACCCGCATCGAGCACGATCTACTCGGGGACCTGCCGGTCCCCGCGGACGCGTACTACGGCGTCCAGACCGCGCGGGCGCTGGAGAACTTTCACATCTCGGGCGTGGAGCTGCGGCTCTATCCCAACCTGATCAAGGCGTTCGCCATGGTCAAGCTGGCGGCGGCACGGGCCAACCACGACTGCAAACAGTTCTCGAAGGAGATCCTGAAGGGGATCGAGGGCGCCTGCCAGGAGCTGATGGACGGCAAGCTGCACGACGAGTTTCGCCTCGACGTCTTCCAGGGCGGCGCTGGCACCTCGACCAACATGAACGCCAATGAGGTCATCGCCAACCGGGCCCTGGAGTTGATGGGGCACAAGAAGGGCGAGTACAAGTTCTGCGACTCGCACGATCACGTCAACTGCTCCCAGTCCACGAACGACGCCTATCCGACCGCCCTTCACATCGGGATGGCGCTGGGGAACGTCGAACTCGTCAAGGAGATGAAGCAGCTCATCGCAGCGTTCCGGAAAAAGGGCAAGGAATTCTCGAAGATCCTGAAGATGGGCCGCACACAGCTCCAGGACGCCGTGCCTATGACTCTGGGCCAGGAGTTCGAGGCCTTCGCCGCCACGCTCTCGGGCGAGGTCATGGCCCTCGAGCGCATCCAGAACGTCCTCTGCGAGACCAACATGGGGGCGACGGCCATCGGGACTGGCCTGAACGCGCCGAAAGGCTACGCCGAGAAGTGCACCGAGCACCTCGCGAAGATCACCGGCTTCCCAATCCATCTGGCCGAAGACCTGATCGAGGCGACCCAGGACACACAGGCCTACGTCCTCTACTCCTCCTGCATGAAGAGCCTGGCGATCAAGCTCTCGAAGGTCTGCAACGACCTGCGGCTGCTCTCCTCGGGACCGCGCTGCGGCCTCCACGAGATCAACCTTCCGCCGAAGCAGCCCGGCTCGTCGATCATGCCCGGCAAGGTCAACCCGGTCATTCCCGAGGTCGTCAACATGGTCTGCTTCCGCGTCATCGGCA
Organism: uncultured Acidobacteriota bacterium; assembly: GCA_963811425.1. Taxonomy (GTDB): domain Bacteria; phylum Acidobacteriota; class Thermoanaerobaculia; order UBA5066; family Gp7-AA6; genus DAHUXD01. Next base: position 32,585 of record CAWERV010000018.1, on the reverse strand, counting down.
GCGACCTGACCGTTTCGCTCAGCGCCGAGGCCGGGCAGCTCCAGTTGAACGTCTTCGAGCCGGTGATCGCTGCCTGCGTCTTCGAGGCGCAGACGATGTTCATCAACGCGGCACGCACGCTGCGCGTGCACTGCGTCGACGGCATCACGGCCAACGCCGATGTCTGCAAGCACTACGTCGAATACAGCATCGGCACGGTCACGGCCTTGAACCCGGTCATCGGGTACGACCGATCGACCGAGCTCGCCGCGGAGGCGATGAAGACGGGCCGGGGGATCCTCGAGCTCATCCGCGAGAAGAAGGTCCTGACGGAGGATCAGATCGCGAAGGTCTTCAACCCGGCCGCGATGGCGGGGCAGGCGCCCAGGGCATGAGGCGCGGGGCGTCTTTTCGCACGGCGCTGCTGGCGTTGGTCGTGGGCGGGCTGGCCTTGCCTGCGCTGGGCGAGCAACCGGCAACGGGCGGGTGGCGGCCCTTCACGGCGACGTGGACCCTGTCGGGACAGCGTTCTCTTCTTCCGACGGGAGGGGAGCGCCCGGCTTCGATCGTCCACCTCGCGGGCCCGCTGATTCTGACGGGCGGGGAAGGGCTCGGTCGCGGCCTCTACGGCGAGGTGATCGGCTTCGACGACGGCGGGAAGTTGCTGTCCGGCCGCGCCGTCTTCAGCGACGCGCGCGGTGATCGGATCTTCTGCGCCATCGAGGCCGAGTCGATCGGAGCCGGCCGCCGGGCCACGGCGACGATCACGGGCGGCACCGGGAGCTTCGCCGGGCTCGAGGGCAGCTTCTCCTTCGCCTGGCAGTACGTCGTGGAAGAGGAGGGCGGCGAGGTCAGCGGGCGCGCCGTCGACCTGGAGGGACGGACGCGGCGCGGTCGGAGCGGGCCATGACCCAGGGCGCGAGGACGCTCGTCGCCCGCCTCGGGGTGGCGGCGCTGGGCGTCGCGATCTGGTTCTGGCCCGTGCCCGACGGGCTCACGCCTCCGGCATGGCACCTCTTCGCGATCTTCGCCGCGACGATCGCCTCTGTCGTCGTCGGCGCCTTCCCGATCCTGACCGCCTCCGTCCTCGCCGTCGGCATCGCCGTTCTCTCCGGCGTCCTGACTCCCGCCAAGGCGTACGCGGGGTTTGCGAACGGAACGATCCTGCTCATCGTCGTCGCCTTCCTCGTCGCGCGAGCCATCGTGAAGTGCGGTCTCGGCTCCCGGCTCGGGCACCTCATGGTGAGACTCTTCGGACGCTCGACGCTCGGCCTCGGCTACAGCATATTCATCCTGGACGCCGTGATCGCGCCGGCATTCCCGAGCGACACGGCGCGCTCGGGCGTCCTATACCCCCTCGCGCTCTCGCTGGCCGAGGGCGGCGGGTCGCGGCCTGACGAAGCGACGCGCAAGAAGATGGGGGCTTACCTCATGTTCTGCGGCATGGCGACCCTGTCCCTGTCGTCGGCGCTCTGGCTCACGGCGATGGCAGGCAACCCCCTCGGCGCCGAGATCGGAAAGTCGATGGGATTCCAGATCTCCTTCGGCTCGTGGCTGCTCGCCTCGCTCGTGCCGACGCTGCTCTCGCTCGCGCTGCTGCCGCTGCTGCTTTACAAGATCTTTCCGCCGGAGGTGAAGGCGACGCCGGAGGCTCCCGCCGCCGCGCGCAAGGCGCTCGCCGCGATGGGCCCCCTGAGCCTCCACGAGAAGATCGTCGCGGCCACGTTCGTAGTCATGGTCCTGCTCTGGGGGCTCGCGGGGACGCTGAAGGTCGATCTCACCGCCGTGGCTTTCCTGGGCCTCGGGGTGCTCCTGGCTACGGGCGTCCTGACCCTGAAGGACATCGGACAGCAGGGTGACGTGCTGGCGACCTTCATGTGGTTCGCGATCCTCTACACCCTGAGCGGCCAGCTGAACGCCCTAGGCTTCATGGGCTATCTCGGCCAGCGACTCGGCGCTTCACTGGGCGGCCTGCCATGGGTGGCGGCGTACGCGATCCTCGTCGTGGCGTACGTCCTCCTGCACTACCTGTTCGTCAGCCAGACGGCGCACGTCCTCGCGCTCTTCGGCGTCTTCCTGGGCGTCGGCGCGCAGCTCGGCGTCCCGGTGCCGCTGCTCGGCTTCGCCCTCCTCTTTTCGACGAGCTACATGTCCACCATCACGCCCCAGGCTTCCAGCGCGAACGTGCTCGTCGTCGGGAGCGGATACCTGACGCAGGGCGAACTCTACCGGCTCGGCACGATCACCACCGTCTTCAACGTTCTCGTGCTCCTGCTCGTGGGGACCCCCTGGATTCTCCTGGTGACGCGGTGAATGAGGAGGTGGCATGGCGTACCTGACGGAAGCTCTTCGCCGAAATCCCGAACTCGCCATCTTCCTGACGCTGGCCGTCGGGTTTGTCCTCGGGCGGATCCGCATCGGGTCGTTCCGCCTCGGCAACGTCGTGGGGACGCTTCTCGCCGGCGTCCTCATCGGACAGCTCGACATCCATGTCGACCCGGTCGTCAAGCTCGTCTTCTTCGACCTCTTTCTCTTCGCGACCGGCTACAAGGTGGGCCCGCAGTTCATCCGCGGACTCGGAAAGAGTGCCCTGCCGCAGGTCGCCATGACCGTGGTCCTGTGCGTGACGAGCCTCGTGATCACGGTCGCTGCCGCGAAGGTCTTCCACTACGACTGCGGGACGGCGGCGGGACTGATGGCTGGCGCCTTCACGGAGTCCACCGTCATCGGAACGGCGGGCGAGACGATTAACCATCTCGACCTGCCGGCGGAGGAGAAGGCGCGGCTCCTGAACAACATCCCCGTGGCCTACGCGGTCTCCTACCTCGTAGGCACCGGGTTCGTCGTGTGGTTCCTCTCGAGCCTCGCGCCCCGGCTCCTCAAGGTGGACCTGAAGGCCGAGAGCCGCAAGCTCGAGAAGGAGCTCTCGCGCGACTCGGAGTCCAAGCCCACGCGGCAATCCGCCTATCGCGAGTGGGACCTGCGGACCTATCGGATCGACGACGCGGCGTGGGCGGACAAGAGCGTGGTGGATCTCGAGAAGTCCTTCGCGCCCGAGCGGGTCTTCGTCGAGCGGATCCGGCGCGGGGCGGAGATCATCGACGCCTCGCCGGACATGGTGCTTCGCCGCGGCGACGCCGTCGCGATCGCGGCCCGGAGGCGGGTGCTCACGGGCGGAACCCCGGTCGGCGTGGAGATCGAGGACCGGGCGCTGCTCGACTTCCCTCTGGTCGCGCTGGACATCGTCCTGACCAACCGGAGCCTGGTCGACCTGAGCCTGGCGGAGCTCGCCGGCCTCCATGGGCGAGGGGTGGCTCTGCTCCAGCTCGTGCGCGGGGGAGAGGAGATCCCCTTCGTGCCGTCGACCGTGGTCAATCGGGGCGACATCCTGCGGCTCTCCGGAGCGACCCGCGACGTCGAGCGCGTCGGAGCGGCCTTGGGCTACATCGAGCGGCCTTCGCACGAGACCGACGTCGTCTTCGTCGGCCTCGGCATCGTCATCGGCGGGTTCGTCGGGCTTCTCTCCGTTACGCTGGGCGGGCTGCCGCTCAGCCTGACGGCGAGCGGCGGCGCCCTCATCATGGGGCTTCTCTTCGGGTGGCTGCGTTCGGTGCGTCCGACCTTCGGCCGGATCCCGGAGCCTGCGCTCTGGGTGTTCGACACGATAGGCCTGGCTGTCTTCATCGGCGTCGTCGGCCTGACCGCGGGCCCGAGCTTCGTCGCGGGGCTGAAACAGACCGGGCCGAGCCTGCTCTTCGTCGGCTTCGTCGTCGCGGTCACGCCGCACATGGCGGCGCTCCTCTTCGGGCGGAAGGTTCTGAAGATGAACCCGGTCATCCTGCTCGGCGCCTCGGCCGGCGCGGGGACGGTCACCGCCGCCCTCCGCTCGATCCAGGACGAGGCCCAGAGCAAACTCCCCGTGCTCGGTTACACCGTGCCTTACGCCATCGGGAACATCCTCCTGACGGCCTGGGGCCCGGTCATCGTCCTTCTCACGAAATAGGAGGTTCCCCATGTTGCGCAAGGCGTCCCTCTCATTGCTGGTCGTCCTGATCGTCGCCGCGTCGTCGGCGTCGGCGCAGACGGCCACGGCCCCTGCGAAAGGCCCTCTCCCGAACATCGTCGTGCTCGCGACCGGCGGCACGATCGCCGGCGCCGCGGCGAGCGACGTCCAGGCCGGCTACACGTCCGGCCAGGTCGGCGTCGAGCAGCTCCTGGCCGCCGTGCCCCAGGCCAAGAAGCTGGCGAACCTCAGGGGCGAGCAGATCTCGAACATCGGCTCGCAGGACATGAACGACGAGGTGTGGCTCAAGCTCGCCCGCCGCGTCAACGAGCTCATCGCGATGACGGACGTCGACGGCGTCGTCATCACGCACGGCACCGACACGATCGAGGAGACGGCGTACTTCCTCAACCTCGTGACGAAGTCGCGCAAGCCCGTCGTGCTGACGGCGGCGATGCGCCCGTCCACGGCCCTGTCCGCCGACGGCCCGCTCAACTTCTACAACGCGGTCGCCGTGGCCGCGAACAAGGACGCCGCCGGACGCGGCGTGCTCGTCGTCGTCAACGACTGGATCCACGGCGCGTCGCTCGCTCACGAAGACGAGCACGACGGCGGTCCAGACGTTCATGTCGCCGCTGCGCGGGCTGATCGGCACCGTGGCGTACGGCGACGCCGAGTTCTACCGCGGCCCGGTCGGCCGGAACACGATGGACTCGGAGTTCTCGCTCGACGGCCTCACCTCGCTTCCGCGCGTGGACATCGTCATGGCCTACGAAAACATGGATGGCGCGCTGATCGATGCGGCCGTCGCCGCCGGCGCGAAGGGCGTCGTGATCGCGGGTGTCGGCAACGGCAACATGACGGAGGCCGCCCTCAACGCGCTCGCCGCCCAGGCGAAGAAGGGCATCGTCTGCGTGCGCTCGTCGCGCGTGGCCACGGGGCGTGTCGGGCGCAACGTCGAGGTGGACGACGACAAGCTCAGGTTCGTCGCTTCCATGGACCTGAACCCGCAGAAGTCGCGGGTCCTCCTGCGCCTGGCGCTGACGAAGACGAAGGACCTCAAGCAGATTCAGCGGTATTTCGACCAGTATTGATGTGGCGACCGATCCCGGTGGTCGTGGCGGTCCTTTCGGGGGTGCTCGGGGCGGGATCCGCGCCGGCCCAAACCGCCCCCGAGCCGCCAGCGACTCCGGAATCGAAGCTCGGCCCGCGCCTGCAGATCTACGGATTCGCGGCGCTGAACCTGATCTACGACGTCGACCAAGTGAATCCGGACTGGTACGACATGCTGCGGCCTACGAAGCTTCCCGCCTTTCCGAACGAGTTCGGGGAAAACGGCAATTTCTGGGCGAGCGTGCGGCAGACGCGCTTCGGCGTCCGCTCCTGGCTGCCGACGGACCTGGGAGAAATCCGGACGGAATTCGAGTTTGACCTCGTGGGCGTCGGCGCCGACGCCGGCGAGACGACCTTTCACCTGCGCCAGGCCTGGGGCTCGCTCGGGCCGTTCCTCGCCGGCCAGACCTACAGCGTCTTCATGGATTTCGACGTCTTCCCGAGGCAGCTCGAGTACTGGGGACCGGACGGCATGGTCTTCTACAGGAACATCCAACTTCGCTGGACGCCGATCCAGGGAGACAAGCGCCTCCTCTTCGCCCTCGAGCGGCCCGGAGCCAACGGCGACAGCGGCGAGTTCGCAGGCCGCGTCGAACTACAGGGCATCCAGGATCACTTCCCTTACCCGGACTTCACGGCCCAGTACCACTACGGAGCGTCGTGGGGACACGTGCAGCTGGCGGGTATTTTCCGCTATATCGGCTGGACCGACACGCTGGTGGATGCGTATGACCTGTCGGGACACGCGATCGGCTGGGGCGTCAACGCTTCCTCCGTCCTGAAACTTTCGAAGACGGGCAGCCTACGGCTCGAAGCCTCATACGGTGAGGGCATCGAGACCTACATGCGGGACGCGCCGGCCGACGTCGGGGCCCAGACAAATTTCTCGGATGCCCGGCGCCCGGTCGTCGGAAAGGCCCTGCCGGTGTTCGGGATGGTCGCCTTCTACGACTTCGACTGGAGCGACCGGCTCTCGAGCGCCGTGGGGTACTCGCGCACCGACATCACCAACAGCGACGGTCAGCTGCCGAGTGCCTTCCGGAGCGGCCAGTATGCCCTCGCGAACCTTCTCTTCTATCCCGTCAAGAACGTCATGACGGGACTCGAGCTCCAGTGGGGGCGCCGCCAGAACTTCTCCGACGGCTTCGGGGTGAACGACTTCCGCGTCCAGTTCTCGGCGAGATACAACTTTTCGCTGGAGCTGCCGACGAGACCCTGAGCCTTCGGCCGACCGAGGGTATGCTCCGCGGGGCGTCGAGGATCGAGCCGTGAGTCCGCCGGCCGGCGCGGCGGGAGAAAGGATGGCGGCGTGAGCGACAAAGGCAAAGCTCGAAGCGGCAAGGAAGGTGGCGAAGGCGCGGCGTTCGAGCGAACGCCCCGGCAGCTCATCAAGGGGGCGCGCCGGCTCGCCAAGCGCTACCGCGTGCAGAACGGGAAGGGCTTCCGGCTCGACGACGTGGATCCGGGCGACACGGCCTGGCTCAAGTCCGAGGACAAGCCGGCCGCCAAGGAGGCCCTGCAGCTGGGCGTCGAGCTGCTCGCCGAGCTGCAGGACATGCTCTACGCGCAGGACCGCTGGGCGGTGCTGCTGATCTTCCAGGCGATGGACGCGGCCGGCAAGGACGGCGCGATCAAGCACGTCATGTCCGGCGTCAACCCGCAGGGCTGCCAGGTCTTCTCGTTCAAGGCGCCCGTCGGCCGAGGAGCTCGATCACGACTTCCTGTGGCGCTGCACGAAGAGCCTGCCCGAGCGCGGCCGCATCGGCATCTTCAACCGCTCCTACTACGAGGAGGTGCTGGTCGTGCGCGTGCACCCGGAGCTGCTCGCGAAGCAGAAGCTGCCGCCGGAGCTCGTCACGAAGAACATCTGGAAGCGAGCGCTTCGACGACATCCGCGCCTTCGAGCGCTACCTCGCCGGCAACGGCATCGTCGATCCGCAAGTTCTTCCTGCACGTCTCGCGCAAGGAGCAGAAGCGGCGCTTCCTCGAGCGCATCGACGAACCCCGAGAAGAACTGGAAGTTCTCGCCGCCGACGCGCAGGAGCGCGAGCACTGGGACGACTACATGGCGGCCTACGAGGACATGATCCGCAACACGGCCACCGAAGCACGCGCCGTGGTACGTCGTGCCCGCCGACAACAAGTGGTTCACCCGGATCGTCGTCGCGTCGGCCGTCATCGACGCGCTGGCTTCGCTCGACCTGCACTATCCGAAGGTCGGTAAGGAGAAGCTCGCCGAGCTCGCGAAGGTCAGGAAGGCCCTCGAGGCCGAGAAGTAGGGCCGACGTGGCCGATCAGGCGGACCGCCGGCTCCTGCCAGGCTGGCTCTCCTCGTACCGGAAGGGCTGGCTCCGGCTCGACGTCGTGGCCGGGTTGACGGCAGCGGCAGTCGTCATACCGAAGGCGATGGCTTACGCGACGATCGCCGGGCTGCCGGTCGAGGTGGGCCTGTACACGGCCTTCGTGCCGATGCTCGTCTATGCCGTCCTCGGGACCTCGAGCGTCCTTTCACGTCAGCACGACGACCACGATCGCCATCCTGGTCGGGGCCGAGCTCAGTGGCGTCGCCGCAGGCGGGGGGACCCGGCAGTCTCTCCTGCGGGCCTCGGCCACGCTGACGCTTCTCGTCGGGGCGATCCTCGTCGTGGCGTCGGTCCTGCGGCTGGGCTTCGTCGCCAATTTCATCTCCGAGCCCGTCCTGATCGGCTTCAAGGCCGGCATCGGCGTCGTCATCGTGCTCGACCAGGTCCCGAAGCTCCTCGGCTTCCACATCACGCGGGTGACCGTTTCCTTCGCAACCTCCTCGCCACCCTCGCCCACTTGCCGGAGACGCCCTGTCGCAACCCTGGCGGTCGGGCTCATCATGCTCCTTACTCTCGTCGGCCTCGAGCATTTCTTCCCTCGGATTATCGGCGCCGCTCGTCGCCGTGGCCGCCGGAATCGCCGGGCGTGGCTTCTGGATTTGAAGGAGCGCGGCGTGGAGTCCGTCGGCGAGATCCCGACGGGCCTTCCCGCGCTCTCGCTGCCGGACCCGTCGATCGCCGGCCGGGCTTTGGGCGGGGGCGATCGGCATCGCGCTGATGAGCTTCACGGAGACGATCGCCGCCGGCCGCGCTTTCGCCCGGGATCGACGAGCCTCTGCCGCGCGCCAATCGCGAACTCTTCGCGACCGGCCTCGGCAATGCGATCGGCGGTCTCCTGGGGGCCATGCCCTCTGGAGGCGGCACGTCCAGACGGCCGTCAACCGGAAGGCCGGCGCCCGAAGCCAGCTCGCCGAGATCGTGACGGCCGGTGCGACGCTGGCGACGATGCTCTTCCTCGCCCCCTGGATCGGCCTGATGCCCCAGGCGACCCTCGCCGCGGTCGTGGTCGTCTATTCGATGGGCCTGATCAAGCCGGCCGAGTTTCGGTCGATCCTCCGGATCCGCCGCACGGAGTTCGTCTGGGCGCTCGCTGCGTTTGCCGGGGTGATGCTGCTCGGAACGCTCAACGGCATCCTCATCGCCATCATCCTGTCGCTCGTGGCCCTCGCCTACCAGGTCGCCGACCCGCCCGTGTACATTCTGGGACGCAAGCCCGGCAGCAACGTCTTCCGCCCGCGTTCGAAGGAGCATCCGGAGGACGAGACCTTCCCGGACCTGCTTCTGGTGCGCCCGAAGGACGGCTGTTCTTCGCCAACGTCGAGCGAATCGGGCAGAAGATCCGCGCGCTCGCCGCTGAGGCCCGGGCGAAGGTCGTGGTGCTCGACATGAGCGCCGTCTTCGATCTCGAATACACCGCGCTCAAGATGTTGACGGAGGGGGAGAGGAAGGTCCGTGAGCGGGGCGTCGAGCTCTGGCTTGCGGGCTTGACCCCGGCCGTCCTCGCGGTGGTGCAGCGCTCCACGCTCGGTCAGACGCTGGGACGAGAGCGCATGCTCTTCAACGTCGAGACCGCCGTGGCGCGGTACCAGGCGCGCTGACGAAGCCCGGGCGCCCTCGCGGCTTCGGAGGGCCAGGATCCTCGCGTCAGCCAGGGCCCGTGACAGTACCAGGACCGGGCGATCGCGCGGCCGGTCGGCGGACGCTGGAGGCGTGGACGCGTCTTACATCGGCGCGCGAGCGACTCTGCGGTCCGTGAAGGTGTATCCTGACTTTGGTTTTCTGTCGGCTCCGGTGGTGGCGCGCAGCATGGCGGGATGTTGCGAGAATGGAAACCAGGGCCCGTCCGAGGGTCCGCCGTTCGCATGGGAGCAGGTTATGGAGAAGGGCACTCGGATCGAGGTCGCCCCGGAGCGTTCGGCCGGCGCCAGCCCTCCCGCGGAGCCGGCCCCAATCAACCGTAGAAGCCTCTTGAAGATGACGGCCCTGGGTGGAGCAGGGCTCGCGCTCGACGGGCTTCTCGACGTTCCCGCGATGCGGGCCGCCACACTCGACCTCAAGCTCTCGGACGTCTCCGAATTCACGACGTCGTGCAACTTCTGCTCGTGCGGCTGCGGGATGATTGCGGCTGTCCGAGACGGCAAGCTCATCACGATGGAAGGCGACTACGACCACATCGTGAACCGCGGATCGCTGTGCGTCAAAGGCATCTCCATGTTCGCCACGCACACCTCGCCGAAGCGCCTGACGACGCCGCGGTACCGCGCGCCCGGGAGCGACCACTGGGAAGACATCTCCTGGCAGGACGCGGTAAATCGGGTCGCGCAGAAGATCCGCAAGACGCGCGACGCGACCTGGATCTCGACCGAGAAAGTCGGCGACAAGGAGGTCCCCGTCAATCGGACAGACGCGATCGCCTTCCTCGGCGGCGCGCAGAACACGAACGAAGAGTGCTACCTCTTCCAGAAGGCGGCCCGGCTGCTCGGCCTGGCCTACGTCGAGCACCAGGCCCGACTTTGACATAGCCCCACGGTCCCCGGTCTGGGGGCCTCGTTCGGGCGGGGGGCGATGACCAACCACTGGATCGACCTGCAGAACTGCAAGACGATCCTGGTGGAAGGCAGCAACGTCGCGGAAAACCATCCCATGGCCTTCAAGTGGATCCGGAAGGCCCAGGAAAACGGGGCGAAGATCATCCACGTCGATCCGCGATACACCCGGACCTCCGCGGCGGCCGACGTGTACGCGCGCATCCGGCCGGGCACCGACGCGGCGCTCCAGAACACGATGATCAACCACATCCTCGTCCATAGGCTGTACGACGAGGATTACGTCGTGACCCACACGAACGCGCTGTATCTCTCCGACGAGGCGTTCGGCTTCAAGGACGGCGTCTTCAGCGGGTACGACGAGGAGCACCACAAGTATGACACGAAGAGCTGGGGATACCAGCTCGACGCGAAGGGCAAGCCGCGCGTCGCGAAAACTCTGGATGACCCGCACTGCGTCTTCTCTCGCCTGAAGACCCACGTTTCACGGTACACGCTGGAGGTCGGCGAGCAGATCACCGGCGTCCCGGTCGCGCAGATTCAGCAGATCGCCGAGATGATGGCGAAGAACCGGCCGGGATCCATCCTTTACGCGCTCGGGATGACCCAGCACACGACGGGGGTCCAGGGAATCCGGTCGTTCACGATCCTGCAGCTGCTGCTCGGCAACATCGGCAAGCCGGGCGGCGGCGTCAACGCACTGCGCGGGGAGCCGAACGTGCAGGGCGCGTGCGACATGGCGGTGCTCTACAACTACTACCCGGGCTACCTCAATTCTCCGTCCAACGCCGAGCCGACGATCCGCGACTACGTGCGCAAGAACGGGATCGCCGACAGCCGCTACCTCGTCAACACGCTCAAGGCGTTCTTCGGGGAAGCGGCGACCGCCGAGAACGATTACGCCTACGGCTGGCTTCCCAAGCGCAACGCCGCCAAGGACTACGGAACGCTGCCGATGTTCGAGGATGCCCTCGCCGGGAAGCTGAAGCTCCTCTGGATCGTCGGCCAGAATCCCGCGGTCACGGTGCCAAACCTCACGCTGACGTTCGACGCGATGGCGAACCTCGAGACGCTCGTGGTGCAGGAGATCTGGGAGACGGAGACGGCGGCGTTCTGGAAGCGTCCGGGCGTGGATCCGAAGGCGATCTCGACCGAGGTCATCCTCCTGCCCGCCGCGTTCTTCATGGAGAAGAACGGGACCATCTCGAACTCGGGCGGCATGGTGCAGTGGCGGCACGCCGCGGTGAAGCCGCCCGGGCAGGCCCGGCCCGACGGCGAGATCGTGGACGTCGTTTTCCGCCGCGTCCGCGACCTCGTCCACGACTCGAAGGAGCCGAGGGACGAGATCATCAACAAGGCCTTCTGGACCTACACCACGGCCGAGGACGTCCTGCGCGAGATCAACGGGTACGCGCTGCGCGACAACCCGGAAACGGGGCTCAAGAGGGGCGACCTCGTCCGCAAGGTCGGCGATCTGCGGGCCGACGGATCGACGTCGTCCGGCGCCTGGATCTATGCGGGCGTCTTCGCCAACGGCGAGAACCTTTCGAAGCGCCGCGATTCGACGACCGACCCGGGCGGGCTGGGCCTCTATCCGGGCTTCGGCTGGACCTGGCCCAACAACATGCGCATTCTCTACAACCGGGCCTCCTGCGACCGGAATGGCAAGCCCTATCCGGGCTCGAAGCCCATCGTCTGGTGGGACGAGAAGGCCGGGCGCTGGACGGGATGGGACGTGCCCGACGTCCCCGTCCTGACCGATGGTCCGAACACGCCCAACGGGCAGCGAGCATTCCACCTGGGCGCGGAGGGCGTCGGGCGGCTCTTCGCCGCCGTCTACTCGGACCCGGACGAGAAGAATCCCGGATATCCGCGCGACGTGGCGTACGTGCCGAAGGACGGTCCTCTGCCGGAAATGTACGAGCCGGTCGAAAGCCCGGTGGAGAACCTGCTTCACCCGAAGGTGAAGAGCAACCCGATGCTCAAGTACCCGCGCGTCGAGTCGCATCAGCCGATCGGCACGGTCGACAAGTTCCCGTACGTCCTGATGACGTCGACCGTCGCCGAGCACTGGTGCGCCGGATCGACGACGCGCAACATTCCCTGGTTCAACGAGCTCGTTCCGGAGCCGGTGCTGGAGATGCCGATCGCTCTCGGCCAGAAACTCGAGGTCAAATCGGGGGACTGGGTCCGGGTCTCGTCGGCGCGCGGCGAGCTCACGGTGAAGGCGCTCGTGACGCCGCGCATGAAGTCGCTGAAGATCGGCGACCAGGAAGTCACCATCGTCTGGATGCCCTACAACTGGGGCTTCCAGGGCCTGTCGACCGGCCCGAGCGTCAACCATCTCACGATCGACGCGTCGGATCCCGGAGCGGGAACGCAGGAGACCAAGGCCTGCCTCGTCAACGTGGTCAAGGCGACCGCGCCTGGCGCAACGAGAGGGAGGCGGATCATGACGACGCCGAGCGCCTCGGCGGCTTCGAAGCCCGTTCCGATCCGGACGACGCTGATCGACATCACCAACTGCATCGGCTGCCGGGCCTGCCAGGTGGCGTGCAAGCAGTGGAACGAGCGGGACGGCGAAGAGACCGAGCTTCAGGACCAGCTCGGCTTTCAGAACCCGGCGACGCTCAGCTCGAAGACGTACACGCTCATCTCGTTCCACGAGATGGAGAACCCGAAGAGCCCGGGCGGGCTGGACAGCGCCTTCGTGATGCGACGCTGCTTCCACTGCCTCGAGCCCGGCTGCGTCTCGGCCTGTCCGACGACCGCGCTGTACCGGCAGCCCGACGGTCCTGTGTCCTACGACGTCGACAAGTGCATCGGCTGCCGGTACTGCATGCTCGCGTGTCCGTGGGACGTGCCGACGGCGGAATGGGACAAGCTCGCCCCGAAAATCGAGAAGTGCACCCATTGCGCGGACCGCACCGCTCAGCCGGTCCCGATCGCATTCAACGGGTCGCCGGCACCCGCGGACGAGACCAAACGATTTCGTCGAGACGATCGCGACCCCCGCGTGTGTCAAAGCGTGCCCCGCCGACGCTCTGCGCTACGGCAGCCGCGACGAGATGCTCGCGCTCGCCCACAAGCGCATGACCGATCGGCCGGAGAAGTACGTCGATCACATCTACGGAGAGAAGGAGCTGGGCGGCACGAGCGTGCTCTACCTCTCTTCGGTGCCCTTCGAGAAGCTCGGCTTCCCGACGTATGGAGAGAAGCCGTTTCCGCGGTTCACCGCGGCGGCGCTCGGGGCCGTGCCTCCCGCCGTCATGGCTGTCGGCGCCATGCTCGGTGCCGCTTACGCGTACTTCCGCAAGCGGGTGCAGGCGGTCGCGGATGGATCGGGGAGCGTGGACAAGGCCGACGCGCACGCGGACCACCGTCATCACGTCGCGTTCGAGCGGCTGGACGAGAGGCTGCTGACACCGTTCAACTGGATCCTGCTGATCCTCGTCGCGTTCTGCGGCCTCTCGATGATCGCGCGGTTCGCGCGCGGCCTTGGCGGCAGCACGCATCTTTCCGACACGTATCCGTGGGGTCTCTGGATCGTCTTCGACCTCATCTGGATCGCCGTCGCCGCGGGCGCGTTCGCCATGGCCGGGGCGATCTACGTCTTCCAGCGAAAGGACCTTTACGGGCTCGGACGAAAAGCCGTGCTCATGGGTCTGCTGAGCTACTCCTTCGTCACCGTCACGCTCGTCGCCGACCTGGGCCTTCCGTGGCACTTCTATCAGCTCGGCCTGCAGTCGCCCGAGCACTCGGCGATGTTCGAGGTCTCGTGGTGCGTCGGCCTCTACGTCACGATCCTCGCGCTCGAGTTCCTCCCGGTCGTCCTGGAGCGGTTCGGGCTCCAACGGCTGCTGGCGCTCTGGCAGAAGTGGTCCGGCGCCTACGTCGCGTTCGCGGTGACGCTGTTCATCTTCATGATGTCCCGCAACGTGGTCTACGCCGGCCTCGACCGCCGTCATCTTCGGGACGCTCGCATGGATGTTCCGGGCTCGCGACAAGGGTTTCGAGCCGATCCTGCTGGCGATCGCGGCCGTCACCCTGTCCACCATGCACCAGAGCTCGCTCGGCTCGCTGTACCTGCTGATGCCGAACATGCTCGTCGTCGCAGTGGTGGTCGCCCGTGATGCCCGTCTCGTTCTTCCTGTCCTCGATCGTCGCCGGGTCGGCCCTCGTCATTTTGATCGACATGTGGATCGCGAAGGGTTGGCGCCGGCAGCTCGACATGAGGTCGCTGGCCTCGGTCGGGAAGATCACGTTCTGGTCGATGGTCGTCTACCTCGCCTTCCGGCTCGGCGACATGGCGCTCCGCGGCCAACTCGCCGGCGCCCTTTCGCGGCAGGATGGGCCTGGCCTTCGCCGCGGAGATCGTGGTCGGAGGTCTCGTTCCGCTCGCGCTCCTGGCCAGCAGGTCCCTCCGCGCCCGGCCCGACGCGCTCTTCTGGGCGGCGCTGCTGGCGGTGCTCGGCGTGGTCTACAACCGGATGAACGTCGTGCTTTTCGCGATGACGTTCCGTGGCCGCATGCCCTGGGTGGCCCCGAGAGCCTACGCGCCTTCGATTTTCGAGTGGGGGATCTCGGTCGGCTTGATCGCCGCGACCATCTTCCTGTTCGGCCTCGGCGCGCGGCTCTTCCCGATCCTCGCCAGGCCGGAGCCGAGCGAGGGACATTGAGCTTTCTGTCCCGGGAAGGGTGGCTCGACGGGCATGCGTACCTCCAGCCGGTCGCGCGTTTGTGCGGAGAGATCGATCGCGCGGCCGGAGAAATCGACCGTGCGAGCCCGGCCCTTCCCGTCTGGGACGACTATCGCGGCGACTATCTGGCGGGCGTTCCGCTCCTGCAGAGCCACGCCGCGACTATCGACCTCGAGCCCGCCGGGAGGATGGTCGTCTCGCTCGTCGAACGACTCGCCTCGCAGCCGCTGGCCGGCAACCTGGCGGCCGACGTCCGGGCCCTGGACGCCGACCTGCGGGAGAAAGGCAATGCGGCGCGCCGCGTCGTCGACTGGCTTCTCGGCGACGATTCGTTCACGCCCGCTTCCCCGGGCCTGCTGCGACACGTCGGGTGGACCGCGATGGCGCGGTATCTGGTTCCCGTCGTGGAGGCGTTCGGAGGCTGGAGGGATAACGAGCGCTGGCTGCGTCGTTACTGCCCGACGTGCGGCTCCCTGCCGGCCATGGCCCAATTGGTCGGCGCGGATCCCGGGCGCCAGCGGCTTCTGGCATGCGGCTGCTGCGGTACCCGGTGGCAGTACAAGCGCACCGGGTGTCCGTTCTGTGAGGGTGACGGCCACCGGCTGTCGTCTCTGGCCGTCGAGGGAGAGGCAGGCCTGCGTATCGACTACTGCGAGTCCTGCGGCGGCTACCTCAAGACGTACGATGGCCAGGGGAACGAGGACCTCCTCCTTTCGGACTGGACCTCGCTCCATCTCGACCTCATCGCCTGCGACCGAGGCCTGAAGAAGCTGGCGACGTCTCTCTACGAATTCTCGCCGGGGTCCCGTGAAGCGGAGCTCGAGAGAACGCCTTAGTCGCGCGGGTGTCTCGCGGAATCGGGAGCTCATCGACGCGACCGCCCGGGGTGGGCGCAGGAGCGGCTAGTTCAACCGGAACGACAGCGCGACGCTCAGGATCTCCTTGGCCGCGAACGGCGTGGCGCTCCACGCGATCGTCGGACCCTGGACGAGGATGTCGATGATGCCGGCATTGAAGGCGACGCCGATGCGCGAGCCGGCCTGGAAGTAGTACTGGCTGCCCAGCTTCCCGTGGACACCGGGAGAGCCGTCGAACACGTCGCCCCCGCGGACCTCCGGTCCACCCTCCACGCGAACGGGCGTCAGCGCCAACCCGAGCACGCGGAGGGGATACCAGCGAAGGTCCAGTGCGAACGCACCCGTCAGGTAGGCCGAGTTTCCGACGGTACGCCGGGCGCCGATCGCGAGCGACCCGCCGGGCGCCCAGACGAACTTGCCTCCCCAGCGGTCCCGGTCCCACAGGACCATCGCCCCGATCGCCCCCTCCCCGTACTGCCGCCCCTCCGTGACCATCGACGGCGGCTCGACCGTCGTGACCCCGGTCCCCACGTACCAGGATGCCGTCCGGCCCTCGAGCCGCCCGTAGGGCGCTACCGGGGGAGACCACGTCTCGTCTACCCGCTCGACCTTCTCCGAGTGATGCTCGATCAGGGGCCCCCCGGCGAACCTCGGCGAGGTCAGGGCCCAGCTCACTCCGATTCCGAAGGAGAGCTCGGCGGCGGGCTTGCGCCAGTCGATCTCCAGAGGACCGTGAAGCGTGATTGCGAAGCGGCTGTCGATGACGTAGTCGATGCGGAAGAAGTTTGACGTGACTTCCGATCCGGTGCGGTCGCCTCCGAAGGCGACGCGCCAGGCCGCGGGAGTGAATCCCACCGCAAGGCGCCTTCCGATCGGGAGCGCGAGATCGACCTCGAGGCCGAGCAGGCCGGCGCCCACGCCATTGTCGTAGCGGCGGTAGCCGACCTCGCCGGACAGCGCGTAGACGAATGGGTTCAGCTCCCAGCTGTACCGGAAAAGGGTTGCCTTGGCCGTGACGTCGAGGAAGTTCCGCGTGGTGTTGTAGGTCGTGTCGAGGCCGAGGAAGGCGTACGAGCCGGGAGAGATGTCTGTGGGTTGATGCTCCTGGCACTCGTCGCCCTGGCAGGGATAGGCGGCCGTAAACCAGCGGTCCTTGAAGGAGTGCCAGGCGTCGGATTGCTCCGGAGCCAGTGGAGGAGCCGCGGACGTGCCGGTAGCCGCGGATGCCTTCTGGTGCTCGATGCGGAGGTCGCGCACGACGACGAGCAGCTCCACGATCGCCTGTCTCGCTTGATCGCCCTCCTCCGAGAGACATTCATAGGGCACGCTGTACGGGTAGTCGGTGAGGTCCTTGCAGTGTCGCCCGTCGACCGTGACCCGCTCCTCGACGACGTACGTCTTGTCGCGGTGGTCGTTCCACTTGTGGAACGCGGAGTCGGGGATGCGCGCGATCTTCTCGGACGAGAGTCCCGGCAGGCGTGTCAGAGGCTTCCAGATGCGGAGCTCCTCGATCTCACGGGTCCCGGAAAGGCGCTGCGTGTGCGACCCCGAGAACGAGTCTTCGACGGAGTGCATCAGCTCGTACAGGCCGTACCCGCCCTTGCGCGTCCCGGGCCCGCCATCGAGGACGACCTGGCGCATGAGATTGTCGAGAAAATCGCGGCATCGGACGAGGGCCGAAGTCGCAAGGCCTCTCGGAATCGCGGTTCCCTCGATGTCGGCGGATTCGGCGTCCTCGAGCTGCGCCATGAAGTGAAAGCACTGCCCCGCCTCGCTGAACTGCCGCCGGAAGGCCGCGTCCGGCTGGTCGGTCAAAGGCCTCGGCCAGTCGAGGAGAGGGTTGGTCGTCGTCGCGTCGGCACAGAAACCGGGAGGATGCCCGTCCCAGCCGAAGCAGAGGGGCGGAGCCAGGTCGCCATCGTCGAAGAGATTGCGCAGGACGTCCGGCTGCGGCGGCCGGCCGTCGTGGCCCTCGATCAGCGTTCGGTAGGCCAGTGCCTCGATGACGACGTGGCCCTTGCTGTCGAAGGCCGATGCGGCGGGTGCGAGCAGAACGAAGAGCGAGGCGGCAGCCGCTGCGAGGAGCCCGGCGCGTCCCGCAACGGCGGCCATGTCCTACGGCTTGGCGGGCGTGGCCGCAGGCGCCACAGCGGGCGATAGCCAGGTGGGATTCGGGTCGTCGGGTTGGAGATTCCAGCCCCCGCCCAAGGCCTTGTAGATGTCGACGTAGTCGATCAGGAGGTCGAGGCGAGCGCGGGCGAGCGCGATCTCCGCGGGAAAGAGCTGCTGCATCGAGTAGAGAACCTCGAAGTAGTTCGCGAGGCCCGAGTCATAGCGGAGGGTCGACAGCCGGACCATTTCCCCGTAGGCGGTCACGGTGCGCTCGAGCTCGGCGACGGAGGCTCCGATCTTCTGGCGGGCGTAGAGAACGGTCGTCGTCTCCGCAAAAGCGCCCGTCACGGTCTGTTCGTATTGGATCCTCGCCTGTTCCCACTGGGCGTAGGTGGCGCCGTACTCGCTGCGGAGCCGGCCTCCCTGGAAGAGAGGGCCGAGCAGCCCGGCCGCGATCGACCAGGTCTTTCCGGCCGGATAGAAGAAGTTGTCGAGCTCCGGGCCGACGGCTCCGAAGAATCCCGTCAGGCTGATCACCGGGAAGAAGTTCGCGGTGGCCACCCCGACGAGGGCGTTGGCGGCGATGAGCTGCTGCTCGGACTGCCGGACGTCGGGCCGGCGCTGCAGGAGCTCCGATGGAAGGCCCGCCGGGATTTCCGGAGGCAGAGGCTGCGCGGCGAGGGTCTCGCCGCGGGGAACGGGCCCCGGGTTTCTTCCCAGAAGCAGGTTGAGCTGGTTCTCGGTCGACTCGATGCGCCGCTCGATTTCGGGGACCTGCGCGGCGACCTGGCCGAGGGCCGCCTCGGCGTAAGCCGCCTCGACGGCCGAGGCCGCGCCCTCGTCGAGTTTGCGCTTGTAGAGGTTGTACGTTTCCTGGAACGCGGCAACGGTCTTCTTCGAGATGGCGAGCTCTTCGTCGAGCTCGCGCAGCGAGAAGTAGTTCGTGGCGACGTCCGACACGAGCGAGAGGAGCACGCCGCGCCGCGCATCCTCGCTCGCGAGGTACTGGGCCTTCGCGGCCTCGTTCAGGCGGCGGATGCGGCCCCAGATGTCGAGTTCCCACCCGAAGTTTACGTTGACGCTGTTCAGATTCCGGGTCGCGGTGCTGTTGGGCGGCAGGTACACGGAGTTGCGCCCACGCGACGAGTCCGCGCCGTACCCGATCTGGGGGAAGAATTCCGAGCGGGCGATGCCGGCCCGCGCCCGCGCCTCTTCGACGCGGGCGGCGGCGATCTGGACGTCGTAGCCGGTCTGGAGCGCCTGGTCGATGAGCTGCCCGAGGACCGGGTCGCCGAAGATGTTCCACCAGGGCTGGTCGGCGACGGAGGCCGCGGGGGCGGGCGGCCCCTGGACGTCACGGTACGCGTCCGGGACCGTCACCGGCGGTTGCTTGTAGTCGGGGCCGACGGCGCAGCCGCTCAGCAGGGCGAGCGCGACGAGGCTTGCGGCGAGCTTTCGCATGTCAGTGCCCTCCGCCCGCCGGGCTCGGTTTCGGAGCCGGCGCCGCGCCCGGAGCTTCCTTCTCCTTCCCGCGGTTGGCGAGCTTTTCGACGATCACGAAGAGCGCGGGGATGAGGAAGATCGCGATGCCGGTCGCGGCGAGCATGCCGACGATGACGACGGTGCCCAGCACCTTGCGGGAGACGGCGCCGGAGCCCGAAGCCGTCCAGAGCGGCACGCAGCCGAGAATGAAGGCGAAGGAGGTCATGAGGATCGGGCGTAGGCGGAGCTTGGCGCCTTCGAGGGCGGCGTCCACGAGGCTCTTGCCCTCTTTCGTGCTGCAGAACTGCGAACTCGACGATCAGGATGGCGTTCTTGGCGGCGAGCCCGATCAGCATGACGAGGCCGATCTGGCCGTAGACATCGAGGTTGAACTTGCGCATCAGCAGCCCCAGGAAGGCGCCGAAGACCGCGACCGGCACCGACAGGAGAACGCTGAAGGGGAGCGACCAGCTCTCGTAGAGGGCGGCGAGGATCAGGAACACGAAGACGATCGAGAGGACGAACACCCGCGCGCCCGCGCCCGCGGCCTTGACTTCCTGGTAGGACATGTCGGCCCAGTCGTAGCCGATCTCCCGCGGCAGGACCTCCTTCGCGACGGCCTCGAGCGCCGCCGTCGCCTGCCCCGAGCTGTACCCGGGCGCGGGGATGCCGGTGACCTGCGCGGCCCGGAAGAGGTTGAACCGATTCGTGAACTCGGGTCCGGCGATTCCCCGGGTCGTCGCGACGGCGGAAAGTGGCACCATCTGGCCGCCGTTGTTGCGGACGTAGAACTGGTTGATGTCTTCGGCCTTGACGCGTCCCGATGGTTCGGCCTGCAGAAAGACCTTCCACTGGCGCCCGAAGCGGTTGAACTGGTTCACGTAGATGCCGCCGAGAAACGCCTGGAGGCTCTGGTAGACGTCGCCGACCGCGACGCCCTGTTTCAGGACCTTGTCGCGGTTGATGTCGGCGAAGATCTGGGGCACCGAGGGCCGCCAGACGCTGTTGACGTTGGCGAGCTCGGGACGCTTTCTCGCGGCCTCCAGGAACTTCTGGAGGTTCTGGTTGAGGAACTCGACGCTTCCGCCGCTCCGGTCCTGGAGCCAGAAGGAGAAGCCGCCGCCCGTGCCGAGGCCCTGGATGGCGGGCGGAGGAAAGGCGACGGCGTTGGCTTCGAGAATCTGGGATCGAAGGACCCCGTTCAACCGCTGCATGATCGGCCCGACCTCCATCTGCTTTCCTTCGCGCTCGTGCCACGGGTCGAGCGAGACGAAGTAGAAAGCCGTGTAGGGGGCCGAGGCGCCGGAAAGGAGACTGTAGCCGGCGATCGTCGTGATGTACTTGACCCCCTTGGTCTCCCCGAGGATCTTCTCGATCTTGCTGGCACACGGCATCGGTCCGCTGGAGCGAAGAAGCGTCAGGAAGCTGGACGTTGATGAAGAAGTAACCCTGGTCCTCGTCCGGCAGGAAGCCCGAGGGGAGCCTCTTTCCGAGCAGGCCGGAGAGCACGACGAAGCCGCCGAGGATCAGGAGGCGTGACGACGACCTTCCGGACCAAGTGGTGCGAGAGGTTGACGTAGCCGTTGGTCATCTTCGCAAAGACCCGGTTGAACCAGGCGAAGAACTTCCCGAGCGGCCCCTTCGACTCCTTCTTGGGTTTCAGGCATGAGGGAACAGAGCGCCGGGGACAGCGAGAGGGCGTTGAAGGCCGAGATCAGGACGGAGATCGCGATCGTGATGGCGAACTGCATGTTCATCCGCCCCTGGATTCCGCCCATGAAGGCCACGGGGATGAACACGGCGGAGAGGACGAGGGCGATCGCCGATGACCGGCTGAGTGACCTCCTCCATCGCCTTCAACGTGGCGTCCTTCGGCGAAAGGCCGTGCTCGATGTGGTGTTCGACGGCCTCGACGACGACGATCGCGTCGTCGACGACGAGGCCGATGGCGAGCACCAGACCGAAGAGCGAAAGCGTGTTGATCGAGAATCCGAGCGCCGGAAAGAACATGAACGTGCCGACGAGCGACACCGGCACGGCGAGCAGCGGAATGAGCGTCGCGCGCCACCCCTGCAGGAACAGGAACACGACGATGATGACGAGGACGATCGCTTCAAACAGGGTGTGCTCGATTTCCTTGATTCCCTCGGTGACCGGCAGCGTCGTGTCGAGGGCGACCACGTAGTCGAGGTCGTCCGGGAAGCGCTCCTTCAACTCCGTCATGGTCTTCTTGACGCCCTCGGCCACGGCGATGGCGTTGGAACCGGGGACCTGGAAGACGCCGATCGGGCAGGAGGGCTTGCCGTTCAGGCGCGCGCGCTGCTGGTAGTTGAGGGCGCCGAGATCGATCCGGCTGACGTCCTTCAGGCGAACCATGGACCCGTCGGGGTTCAGACGGACGACGACGTTGCCGAATTGCTCGGCGGTCTCGAGGCGACCCTGGGCGCGGAGCGTGTAGGTGAACTCCTGACCCTTCGGGGCGGGCTCCGTGCCGATTCCTCCCGACGGGTTGACCGTGCTCTGCTGCTTCACCGCGTTCATCAGGTCGGGGACGGTCAGTCCGAGGCTCGCCAGCCGGTCCGGCTTGACCCAGATGCGCATCGCGTAGTCGGCGGTACCGTAGTTCTGAATCTGGCCCACGCCCGGCACGCGGTAGATGGCGTCGTTGACGTTGATCGTCGCGTAGTTGCCGAGAAAGAGCGCGTCGTACGTTCCCTTGGGGGAGTACAGCGAAACGATGAGCAGGGGATTGCTCGTAGCCTTCTTGACCGTCAGGCCGAACTGATTCACGTCGGCCGGCAGGTTCGGGCTGCGCCTGCGAGACGCGGTTCTGCGTGTTGACCTGGTCGAAGTTGATGTCGGTCTCGACGTCGAACGTGACGGTGAGCTTCATCGTCCCGTCGTTGGCGTTGGTGGACTGCATGTAGATCATGTAGTCGACGCCGTTCATCTGCTGCTCGATCGGCGTCGCGACGGACTGCTCGATCGTGATCGCGTCGGCGCCGGTGTAGGTCGTGGTGACCTGGATCTGGGGCGGCACGATGTCCGGGTACTGTGCGGTCGGGAGCTTCGTCATCGCGACGGCCCCCGCCATCGTCATCAGGATCGCGATGACGATCGCGACGATCGGCCGGCGAACGAAAAAGGCGCCCACGTTACTTCCCGGCCTCTTTGGCGGGCTCCGCCGCCGACGCCGCCGGGCTCGAGGCCTCCTTCGGCACGACCGTCATCCCGGACTTCACCCGCTGCAGACCTTCCACCACGATCCGGTCTCCGGGCTTCAAGCCCTCCTCGATGACCCACATGCTGCCTTCGACGGGGCCGGTTTTCACGACACGGATGGTCACCTTGTTGTCCGCCCCCACGACGGCGACCTGGTAGCTGCCCTGCAGCTCGGAAACCGCGCGCTGCGGCACGAGGATCGCGCCCTTCTTGAGGTCCATGGCGACCCGGACTTTGGCGTACTGACCCGGCCGCATGAGGTTGCCCGGATTCGGGAACGCCCCCGCAAGCTGGATCGTCCCGGTCTTCACGTCCACCTCGCGGCCAACGAGGATCGCCCTGCCGTGGTGCGGGAACACGGAGCCGTCCGAGAGGATGAGCTCCAGGGGCCCCTTTTCGAGGTCCTGACCGGCGCGAAGGGTCTTCTCGGGCGGACCGTGCTTGGCCACCCAGGTCAGGTACTCCTGCTCGCTCGGGTTGAAGTTGACCTTGATCGGATCGACCTGCGAGACCGTCGTCATGACGGTCAGGCGGTTGACGAGATCGCCGACCTGCGATTTTGCGATGCCTGCGATGCCGTCGATGGGGGAGGCGACCTTCGTCCAGCCGAGGTCGAGCTGCGCCTTCTCGAGACTGGCTCGCGCGCTTTCCACGTTGGCCTGCGCCGTGCGCTCCCGCGTCTCGGCGTCGTCGAGCTCCTGCTGGCTGATCGCCTTCTCGGCGGCCAGCGGCCTGTAGCGCGCCGCCATCGTTTTCGCGTTGGCGAGCGTCGCTTCGTACTGGGCCAGCGTGCCCTTGGCCTGGTCGTACGTCGCCTGGAACTGGCGCGGGTCGATCTCGAAGAGCGTGTCGCCGGTCTTGACGAGGAAGCCCTCGCGGTAGACCTGCCGGAGCACGTAGCCCTCGATCTGCGGCCGGATCTCGGCGTTGACGAAGCCGTCGAGCGACCCGATCCACTCCTGGAAGACCGAGACGTCCCTCTGGACGACCGGCGCGACCTCGACGGCCGGGGGCGGGGGCGGCGGAGCTTCCTCTTTCTTGCAGCCTTCGCCGGCTACAACCGCGAGAAGGACGCCGAGCGTTGCTGCTGCGAGTGCCACTCGCATCGGGTGCCGATTCGAGCGAACCATGTAGGCCTCCTCTGCGGTTTGGCAGCGGGAAGTATATCGAAGGGCACGGGCAACCATGCCGCAACGGAGGGCTGGCTGCTAGGTCGAGACAAGCGGCGGGTGCGCCCGATCGCGAAGACCTGAGGGACGGCTCGACTCAGGGGTGGTCCCGTCGGGCGAGCGAATCGTAGATTGGGGGATTGTCAAGCCAGGTCGGAACTGCCATCGCCGCGAAGCACGCGGCGAGCATTGGCAGCATCAGCGTCAGGCTCCCGCTCATCTCGGTCACGAGGACGATGCCCGTGAGCGGAGCGCGGACGACGGCGGTGAAGAACGCGGCCATGGCGACGATGGCGAGGGACGTGGGTGTTGGCGTCAGGTCGGGAACGAGGCTTCCGCAGGCCGCCGCGAAGAGCAGCCCGATCTGGGCGCCGAGGACGAGCATCGGCGCGAAGAGTCCGCCCGGCGTGCCCGCGGCGTACGAGAGCGGCCCGAGGCCGAAGCGGACGACGAACACGAGCAACGCCGCCGAGAGCGCCATGGTGCCCGCCAGCGCGCGCTGGGTCAGCGGATCGCCTTCGCCGACGAGATCCGGAGCGAACCAGGCCAGAAGCCCGACGGCGGCACCCACCGCGGCGGCGCGCAGCTCGGGGGGCCAAGTGCGGAGGCGGTCGGCCGTGGCGAGCGCCCCGAGAATCGCACGGTTGTAGACGATTCCGAAGAGCCCGGCGACCGCGCCGAGCAGAATGTGAACCAGCGCAGTTCCAAAGCCGGGATAGGGCTGCGCCGCGACGTGGAAATCGGGCGCGTCACCGAGGAAGATGCGCGCCACGCCGATCGCGGCCGCCGAGGCGCCGAGGGCCGCGATCGCGATGCGAGTGTCGAACCGGCGCACGAGCTCCTCGAGAACGAAGACGGCTCCGGCGATTGGCGCGTTGAACGCGGTGGCGAGGCCCGCTCCCGCGCCGGCGGCCATCAGCACACGAGAGTCGTCCGGGCCGCACGGGAAGAGCCTCGCGAGGACGTTCCCGATCGATGCTCCCATCTGCACGGTCGGGCCTTCTCGGCCGAGCGCGAGGCCGCTGCCCATTGCGAGCAGGCCGCCGGCGAACTTCACGCCGATGAGGCGGGAGCGCGCTGGGGATTCCTTGCCCTCGAGCACGGCTTCGACCTGCGGGATACCGCTGCCCGAGGCCGTGGGCGCGAAGCGCTGGACGAGCCAGGTCGCCGCAGCGGTCGCGCAGGCGCAGGCGCCGACGACGAACAGCAGACCCGCCGCTCTTCCGTGCGCCCAGCCGACGACTTCACCGCGCAGGAAATCCCCGCGCGCGAGCGCCAGCCGGAACACCGCCCCGAGCAGGCCGGAGGACGCTCCCACGATCAACGACACCAGCGCCAGCCCGACGAGGTCGCCGGGCGCCTTCGTGCCCGGGCTGGCGTCGGGAGCGGGCCCGCGCAGGTCCTTCATGCGGCCCTGAGCGACCAGCCGAGCATGAGGAGCGCAGCGGCCGCGATCCAGCTTCCCGCGACGCGCACGACGATGCGCGACCATGGAACCCGGAGTGAGCACACGAATGCCGTCAGAAGTGCCGCGACGACGAAGATCGCGCAGGCGACTCCCAGAGCATTGACGAGACCGCCCGTCTGCGCCCGCGAGAGCTCGAACCCGTTCCATGCACCGTGGAGGAGGCCCAGGGCGCCGGCCAGACCCGCTGCCCAGGAGAGCGGCAGGGATCGATCCGCCGCCACCAGGGCTCCGAGCACGACCGTGAATGCTGCGGCGAGGGCGGGCAGAGCCGCGTCGCGGCCCAGGAGTCGGCCCGCCGCACTTCCCGCAAGCCAGGCTGCGGGCAGGGCAAAGAGCACGATCCGGCCGAAGGCGGGACCGCGCAGTCCGGCAAGGAGCGCGAGCGCGATGACCGGAAGGAGGTCCTCGGGAGTCAGAAAGAGATGCAGGAGTCCGTCGTAAAAGGGCCCGAGGCCCGTGTTCATGAGATGAAGGAGGATCATGGGCGTGCAGCCAGAGCCTGCCAGAGAAAAGTGAGGCCGGCCAGCGCCACGCCGGCGCCCGCGACGCGGAGCGCCTTCTGGCCCGCGGGCCATCGGTGGATGAGGCCGATGCCGATTCCGGTCGCATGCAGCAGACCGGTCGCGATGACGAAACCAATGCTGTAGAGGATTCCGTTGCCACCCGTGGGCAGCTCGGTGCCGTGGGCGTGGCCGTGGAAGATTGCGAAGAAGCCGACGAGCGCTGCCGCGATCCACAGCTTCGGCCGCGCCTCGAAGAGCACGGCCGCTCCCAGCCCAATTGCCGAGAGCGCGATGCCGATCTCGATGCCCGGGAGCTTCACGCCGAGCAGGCCGAGCGTGCCGCCGAAGGCCATGACCATCGGAAACGTGACCGGCAGCAGCCAGATCGCCGGCGCGCCCAGCTGCGCGCCCCAGAGTCCGACCGCGATCATGGCGAGGATGTGGTCGAGGCCTGAGACCGGGTGCGACAGGCCGGCGACGAAACCGGCCGCTTCGCCGCCTCGAACGTGCGCCAAGGCCTGAGCCGGCCAGAGGGCGAGGGGAAGGAAGGAGAGGATACGGGATACGGGATGCGCGATGCGGGATCGAGGAGTCATGACCTCCCGACTCATCGCGTCCATCCCAACATGATCGCCGTTCGCTGGATTGTCCAGAAGGCGCCGAGCGTGCCAACGGTGTAACCCGGCAGGGCTTCGACCCATCGGGGCCAGCGGATCTGGAGCTCCCGGAACGAGCGCTCGAGGGCGAGGACGATGAGGATGAACCCCACCTGGCCGATCTCGACGCCCACGTTGAATCCGAGGAGCGCCAGCGGGAGATCCTTTCTCGGCAGGCCGGCGCTCGTCAGGGCGCTGGCGAAGCCGAAGCCGTGGATGAGGCCGAAGACGAACGCCACGACCCAAGGGTGCCGGATCGTGAAGCTGGTCTGGCCGCGCCAGGACCGGACGATCTCGGGCCCGAGGAAGAAGATCGACAGGGCGATCGCGGCGTTGAGCGGCAGCACCGGTGCGTCGGCATAGCCGAACGTTGCGATCGCCAGCGTGATGCTGTGGGCGACGGTGAAGGCGGTCACCGTCTTCACCAGCATCCAGCGGTCCTTCACGATGAGGAGCAGTCCCAGGACGAAGAGCAGGTGGTCCACGCCGAAGGCGATGTGGCGAATCCCGTGGACGACATAGGCGCCGATGACTTCGAGCGGCCCGGGAGCCGCCGCTATCTCGATCCACGGCTGCGACGGGCGAACGATGGTGGTCCACTCTCGCCCGTCCATCATCTCGATGCGCACGAGAACGTCCGTGATCGTGCCCTGGAGGCCCGGGAATTCGATCCGCGTGCCCAGGAGCCCGCCCTCGATCTTACGGCGCTCGAGCAGCGAGTCGGTCAACTCCTGGACGGTCGGCTCACCGACGTTGCGCGCGCTGTCCGGAATCGCGAGCCTGACCGGCAGCCGCATTCCCGAGAGCACCGGTGTTCGCCAGAGGATGTCGTAGCGGCCGGGTGCCGTCTCCTTGATCTCGAGGTAGGCGGGCCGCGCCTCGTGGGCGAGCGCCTCCTGGGAGAAAGCGGCGACAAGGGTCAGCAAGATAAGGGCTCGTCTCATCGGAACTCCGGCAGCGCGTAGCTTTATACCAGCAGGCTGGCGCGGAAGGCGGGCCCTGCGGAAGTGACTCCAGTCGGGGCAAGGGACTACCCTGGAACGGGAGGTGAGTGCATGGAGGGGGCGCCGCAGTGTGCAGCGCCCCCAGAACCGTGACTACTTCTCGAGAGTGACCTTGAGTCCCGAGGCCGCCACCTTGATATTGGCTCCCTTGGTCTCGCTCTTCAGGTTGATCACGACGCCCTTGTCGTTGCGCAGGGAAGAGACGCCGGCGCCCTTGACCGCTGTGGCCCCGGCGCTCGCGGCGACATAGACGCCGTCGAAGTCGTCAATGGACTTCAGGTTGTAGACGCTACCCGTTGCGACCGCCTTGGTCACACCCACCTCGGCGACGGACAGTCCTTCGATCTTGAAGTGATGCGTCGTACGCTGAAAGTTGAGGTCGCCGCGGCCCCAGCTCCAGCCGATCCCGACCGCCACCGAACCCTCCGAAATCTGAACGGTGGCATCCGGCATCTTCTCGTCCGCCGCGGCCGAGACTCCGGCCATGATGGCCATCAACCCGGCGGCGGCAATCCACACGATGAACCGACGTTTCATAAGACCTCCTTTTCAACATGGGATTCTTGCAAGCGGCGCGCCAGCGCGAGACTGCGCGGCGCAACGGCCTGATGCTGCAAGTGTTCGGCTGCTCCGGCCCTTGCCGCCGGGGATGCGAGCTATTTCCCGAGGTGCGAGAAGGCTTCGCGCATTGGCACGCTGGAGATCTGGAGCAAGCCCTCGAACGGACGGTCCATCTCGAGGATCAGGAAGATCGCGCAGGAGACCGACAGTGCGCAAACGAACAGGGTCGCCGAGACGGTTGCGTTGGGAGGTGCGAAGAGGCCGAAGCTGACGAAGATGATGGTGAGCCAGAAGACCACGACGGTGACAAGCGCGTTGGACACCGTCTTGCCGCGCTGCTGGAACATCAACCCGCGAGTCTGGCCGATCTCGATCGCCGTGTTGGAGGCCTGCGTCTGGAGGGAGCGCTGGAGTTCGTTCTTCGGGGCGAGCTGCTGAATCCCTCCGTAGATGAAGGCTGCGCCCGGCACCGCCGGGTCGAGCGAGCCAGCCTGCGCAGATTTCGACCAGATCGTCTCGATCGTGTGGGACGTGGCGATGCGCAGCTGCTCGCGGACTTCTTTCGTCTCCGGTCCATAGAGGGCCAGGGCGCGGTCGAGAAAAACGAGCTTTGCGGTCATCTGCGTCAGTTCGTTCTTCTGATCGTCGTACGAGCTCTTGGCCGAGGCGACGAGGAGGCCGAGAACCAGGGCGGACATCGTCGCGATCAGCCCCATGCCGAGCTTCACCACGTCCCGGGACTCCGCGCTGCGATGATGCTCGGGCAGGACGGCGCGCAGTCCCATCCCGGCGAGCGCGCCCCCGAAGACGCAGGCAAAGACGACGAGGCTGGTCGACAGAGGGCTCATGGCTTCCCTTTCGCAGGCTCCGGAGTGCCGGCCACGTCCTTCCCGCTCGGGACGGGGAGGACCAGCTCATACTTCGCGCGCATCGCTTTGTAAGTCTTATCCCATCCTTCGGCCTTCTGCGCCCCGAGCCACGCCGTCTTGACGTCCGGCTCGACTTCCTCGAAGGCGGACACACGTTCGGGTGTCAGCGAGTCCACATAGACAAGGTGCCAGCCGTATCCCGACTCGATCGGTCCGGTCCACGCGCCCGGCTTCTGGACGAATAGCGCCTTCGCGAACGGGGGGCCGAAGTCCTTGGAGATCTGGTCGGGCGTGCGGTCGGCCAGGTAGTCCTGGAACATGAAGGGGTCTCCGAGGCTCGCGGCGCCCGCCCAGCCGGCGGGTTTGCCGGCGAGTTTGCCGAGGGTGGCCCTGGCGTCCGACCAGGCGCTCTTGCCGCGACGGTCGGGCGAAAAGTACAGGTGCCGGAAGGTCACCCGCGCAGGCTGCATGAACATCGCCGTGTTCTTCGCGAACCAGGCCTTGAGCTCCTCGGCCGTGGGCTCGTGGGCTGTCGGAGACGTCCTCGGCGAGAAACTCCATCTTCTGCGCCATGCGTCGCTTGACGATCGTGTCGTCCTTGTCGAGGCCCATGGCAAGGGCCTCGCGGTAGAGGATCTCCTCTTTGATCCGGCTCTCGATCAGGCCGAGCATCTCCCGCTCGTTCGGCGGACGCTGCCACTGAGCCGCGAATCCGATCTGGACCTGACGCAAGTCGTCGAGGGTCAACACGATCTGGCGAGACGCCGCCGTCCTGTCGGCGGCAGGCTTGACGACGCGGGAAATCGCGAAGAGGACGGCGCCCAGAAGCAGAAAGTGGACGAGGGGCTCGCTAAGCCAGCGTTTCATCGGACGCCCATCATACGGTCGGGGCCCCGAACGGCATCACTCGGCCGCTGCCAGAAAAAAGAGGTGACAGCGGAACCGACCGCCGCCAGGGACCGCCGGCCCGCGTGAAGGCGTTCTCCTACTAGAGCTTTTCCAACTCCTGCTTTACGTCCGTCTCGAGCTTCTCCGCCTCGGAGCGGCCCATCTTCTCGATCATCTGCCGGCGCGCCTTATCGCGGATGGCCTGGAACTTCTGCTGTTGCTGCGGATCGAGGAGCGGCGTGACCTTGGCATCGATGGCGCCGCTGACCTGCTTCAACTGCTCGACCTTCTGCAGCGTGCTGAGCGACGTGTTCTTCTTGAGCGCCTCGAGCTGCGTGAACTCCTGCTTCAGGATCGGAACGATCTGCTGCTTCTGCTGTTCCGTCAGTCCCAGCTCCATCGAGAGCTGGTTCATCATCGCCGTCAGCGGATTGCTGACGATCTGCGGCGTCGGAACGATCTCGTAGTTGGCGTAGCCGAACTCGTTGCTGCGCGCGCCGTAGTAGGTGTCGCCCAGCTTGTAGATCGTGACCGCGAAGGGATCCTGGGAGATCGTCGTCACCACCTTGCCGTCCTCGATCTTGTACGGCGTGGTCGTTCCCTGGTAGCCGTCGCGCATCGGGTTGCCGACGCTGCTCGGCAGTCGTAGCCCGGTTGCCGACGTGCCAGACGTTGCTCTGGCCCTCGGCCGTGTAGCTGACGCTGAACTGCTCGCCGGTCACGTTGTTGCGCACCCAGAAGGCCTTGCCGACGATCAGCGCCTTCAGCTGGGCATCGCCCAGCGCCGTCGCGCCCTTCTTCTTGAGGTCGGCGACGGTCATGCCCGCGGGCGCAGTTCTTGCGCGCCTCGGCGCTCGGCGTGTACCAGATCGGCGAAGTCCAGGCGCGCTCCTGGCCGGTGAGCGGCACGACGTCGGGCGGCGGAATCCCGGCCTTCACCGCCTGAATGAAGGTCCAGCGCGGCGTGGGGATCTCCAGCACGCGGGCGTAGTAGAACGCGTGCAGGCTGGCATCGAACTCGGGATCGGTCCACACCGTCTTGAGCTCCGTCGAGCCGACGATGTTCGTGTAGGTGGCCTTCTCGAGGTCCACCGTGCTCTGGATCGCCGGAACCCTGCCCGACCACTTGTTGGGCTTGCGGTCGCCCGCCCAGGCGACGTCGTAGATCTTCTCGAAGCTCTGGCCGTTCTTGGTCCAGCCCTTGATGATCTGGATGCGATCGAGATTGCCGGAGGTCGGATCCTTCACCGCCCAGACGACGAACGTCGGAGCCGTGCCCTTCATCGGTCGGCAGGTCGGCGCCCATCGGGACGCCGTTCGCGTACGACTGGTGCACCCAGTCCCTGGCGTTCAAGATGTCCTTGCCGTAGCCCCAGCCGCCGAAGAAGCGCACCTTGATGTGCGGACCGCTGACGCCGAAGGTCTCCTTGCGGTACATCGCGTCCCAGATCGAGGCGCGGGTGTTCTCCTCGGCCCACACGCCGGTCAGTCCGCCCGGATTCTCCAGGCGCACGTCCAGGGTGCTTCCCAAGCAGGACCCCGGCCAGGCGCCTCTCGACCGTGCCGTCCACTTCGGCGTGGCCGCCGAAGAAATTGTCCTGGCGGTAGGGGCTGCCGGTGTTGTGCGAGTCGGAGCCGCCCGCCATGCCGAACTTGTAGGGGTTGTAGCCGTGGATGTCCTGCATCGTGATGCCGTCCTTCAGCGCCTGCCGGGCGAAGCTGCCGTGGACGTGATCGATGCGGCCGCTGTCCGGCGGAAGGCCGAGCAGGCCGCTGTAGATCTCGTAGCTCGCGAACTCGTCGGTGGGCGACAGCAGCGGATGCGTCTCCGATGCCCCCTTGATCTGCTTGATCTCGACCAGACGCTCGTTGCGGTCGCGCGAGGCGGCCCAGGCGGCGTCGATCGGCCGGCCGTAGCTGTCGACGTCGATCGGATACATCCAGCCGTCGCTCACGTTGGCGTTGTGCGAGATCGCGAGCAGCTCGTTGCCCGCCTTGCGCTGGCCGTCCATCCAGTTCCAGAGGTCCTCGGGGTGGCTGTCGAATCGAGCGCGCTGAAGGGCATCGCCGGCACCTTGGCGCAGTCCCGGAAGAAGATGTTGCGATGCAGGTTGCGATTGTCTGGCATCGAGGTCCACTCGTACGAGCAGAACGCCGTGAACTTGCCCGGATGGTTGTTCGCGTCGGCGATCTTGACGTTTTCCTTCCAGATCGTTCCCGCCACTTGCGGGGTCATGAAGGCCTTGATCGGTGGCTTGCTGGTGAGGGAGAGAAGATACAGAAAGACCTTCTGCTGCTCCTCCGCGCTGTTCGGGTCCTTCAGGATCAGGGGCTGCGCCTCCGGCATCTTGCTGACCGCCGAGCCCGGCGTGTTGGCTTCCTTCGTGACGCCCACGTACTCCGAGTGGTCGGTCACGCCCATGAAGTCCATCGGCGTGTCGATCTTGATGTCGTAGCCCAGCGGATGCTTGATGGTCTGGCCCTGCGCGTACTTGTAGCGCGTCGTCCGGTCCGGTGATGCGGTTGCCGAAGATCCAGGCATCCACCGACCAGCTGGTGTGGATGTGCTCTTCGCCGAAGTAGGCATCCTTGTCCGGGTTGGGCTGTTGGGCGAACGCTGCCGCGGAAGGCAGAAAGACGAGAGCGGCGCAGAGCGTAACACCGGGTGTGCGGAAGAGTCTCGAGCGCATGGGCGTCCTCCTTGCCAGGCTTTTCGGAATCAGATCACCGGATCGTCCATGGGTCAATTTCGGTCATGGCGCCGGAACGACCGTGTACAAAACGCCGTCGGCTCCGGAGCTGGGGAGGTACCAGACGCCGTTGGACACGAAGTACGTCGTTCCGTTGATGGTCGTGTGGACCGCTCCTGCCGGGAGCGCGTAGAGCACCGTTCCCGACGGATGCACGGATGCCGCAGCAGCGCCCGTGGCCACGCCCGCCGCGTAGGCGTTGGTCGTCGCGGCGGCCGTCGAGGCCGAACCGGCGGCATACCCCGACTGGTACGCGCTCGTCGAGGCAGCCTGCGCGCTCGAGGACGCCGCGGCCGCTCCGACCGCCGCTCCGGCCATGGCCGCTCCGGCAACCGCCCAG
>CAWERV010000017.1:0-462216 GCA_963811425.1 uncultured Acidobacteriota bacterium | reverse complement strand
GAGCCGGCGCAGTCGCGCCGCCAGGTGCGCGGCGATGTGATCGGCCGCCCGGTCGCGGAAGAGCGCGAAGCTCGGCCACGCGTTCAGGTCGATCACGAGGATCTCGCCGGCGGGCGTTACGATGGCGTCGCCACCCCAGACGTCGAGACCCAGCGCCTGCGCGCCACGGCACGCGATGTCGCGCAGGCTCCGAGCGTCAAAGGCATGCCCCGTAACGGGCCACTCCCTGGGGTGAAACCACTCGAACCAGGCCGGGGGGCTGGTTCGTCGCGGGCCGCGATCGCCGAGGCGTCGGCGACGCCGTAGAATTTCACGAGATCGCCGTCCACGTGGCGCTGGGCGACCGCGCGCGGCAGTCCCCGCCTCCGAAGCCCATCGAGCGCTTCCCGGACCGATTCCAGGCCCGTCGCAAAGACGACGTCACCCTCGCGCGTCTTGTGCTCGGCCGCCTGCTTGATCCAACACGCCGAGAAGAGGCTGTCCGAGTCCACGTCCCGGGGCAGTGGGCCGCCGCAGTCCAGCAGCCGGCTCTCGGGCATGGGAACCCCCACCTTCTCGAGCAACGGAAGGCTCTTCTCGCGGTGGGTGTTGGCGATCGACATGGAGCTGTTGATGACGCACACGCCGCGCCTCTCCCAGTCGCGCAGTCGCCCGAGTGCGGCCGTGCCCTCGCACATCGAAAAGGCGAGCGTCGGCAGAGCGCGCTCGGGGCCGATGAGTGCCTCCGGCCTGCGGTAAGCGACGACTCCCGCTCCCGCCTCCTCGAGCCTGCGGCCCGTCGCCTCCAGGACCCCGGCGTCGTCGGCCTCGCGGCCCGGCGAATGTTCGACCTCCCGAAAGATGCCCCGACAAGTCCGGGGCTCGGCGTCGCTTCGCTTCACAGGTCGAGGCCGTCGAGCTCGGCGAGCTGCGCGATGGCGCGGTCCTCCGGGCAACACGGCCCACCGTCCGCACTCTCGGGGCGGAGCCAGACGTGCCGCATACCCATTTCGCGCGCACCGGTCATGTCCCGCCGGAGGGAGTCCCCCACGAAGACTGCCTCTGCCGGCGACGCGCCGAGGGCATCCAGCGCCGCCTGAAAGATCCTCGGGTCGGGCTTCTTGAAGCCGACGAGGGTCGAGTCGACCGCCACGCCGATCGAGGGAGTCAGCCCGGCCTCGTCGCAGACGGCCTGGAGGTTGCCATAGAAGTTGGACACGATTCCGATGCGGTAGCGGGCGCGCAGGCGAGACAGCAATGCCGCGCTTGCCTCGAGCCGCCGCAAGGACTCGTCGGCGAATCGATCGCCGACTCTCCGAAGGAGGGCTCTTTCGCGCTCCAGCCGGGTGGCCAGCCCTTCGGCGACGAGCTCGACGGTCCTCCGAAACCCGGTGCGCTGCGGGATCTTCCCTTCCAGCGAGTCCGTGGCTCCGTAGAAGGCGGGATCAAACACCGCCTGGGGCGCGTCGAGGCCCTCCTCGCGGGCCAACCGGAAGAACCGGTCTTTCCAGGGCACACCTTCCGCGTCGAGCGTGCCGCCGAAGTCGAAGAGCAGGACGCGCGCTCCGGCCGGCGCCGTCATCGCGCCTGCTCGGAACCGGCGAGCTTCGGACTGCTGCCGACCGCGTTGCGCAGCGCATTCCCGGCTGGCCGGCGTGCGAGAAACACGAGGCCGGGAAGAACCCACAGAAGCTCGCGAGCCCGGCGGACGAGCCCGTAGGCCACACCGGTCGAAGCGGGCAGCCCCAGCAGAACGAAGACCCCCGTGCGAACGCCCTCCGCCGTCCCTGCGCGGCCCGGGACGAACAGGAACATGTTGTTGAGCAGCATGGCCAGGGACTCGACCGCGCACGCGGTTTCCCAGCCGCGGCCGGGGGCGAGAAGGCGCAGCACGATATAGGTCTCGAGGAGCCCACCGCACCAGCCGAGCAGACACCAGAAGGCCGCGGTGAAAAAGTCCGAGCGCCGATGGACGTAAAAACGCCGGATCGTCTCGTCGAGCGCCCGCGCCCCGTCCCGGTAGCGGGTCAACTTGGGAGCCAGCATCTTGAAGCGGCACAACGCCGCCACGATCGGCGAGAAGGATCCCTTCTGGAGAGCCCAGGTCATCAGGACGAGGAGCCCGCACAGTACGACCACGCTGGCCAGGGCCGCCCAGCGCGCTCCCGCGGGGAGGTCGAAGAAAACGACCGCGACGGCCAGTCCGGCGGCGACGAAGAAAGCCTGGGAGAGCAGATGTGCGTGTTTGAAGATCGTCACTGAGGCAATCGCGCGGGAAGTCTCCATGCGGTCGCGCAGCATTGCGGCGCGCACGGGCTCTCCTGCGACGCTGCCTGGAGAGAGGTAGTTCAGGGAGTTGCCAGCCAGGTATATGCGCAGCAGGCCCGGCAGGCTGGAGAGGGGGGGATGGGGCTCCATCACGGACCGCCATCCCAGAACGAAGGCGATCTCGGCCAGCAGGTAGAGGGCCGTGAGGCCGAGGAACCACCAGCCGATCGAGGCCAGATTTGCCTGCACCGCCGGCCACCCTGTTTTCCACACGAGGACGACCGCCAGGCCTATGCCGGCCAGAAGGAGGGCCGCTCGAGAGGCATGTCTGGCGCGACCCTCGGGCTGGTCGCTGGAGGGCATCACAGATTAAGAGTTTATCAGCGGTTTATGTTCCGATCTGGCGCGTGGGTGCGGAGTACTCCGGCAACCTGTCCGAGATCGAGCGGGGAGGAGAGTGGGGGCCGGGAAGCCGCCACCCCGGTCATCGGATGCGAGGCCTCAACTCCGTCCTACGCCCAGCGCGTCGGCAACCCGGTTTATGTAGTTGAACCAGGCCCCGATCAGTGTGATCTGGAGAATCGCGCGGTCGTCGAACCCGACCGCGCGCAGCCGCTCGTGATGGGCCGGGGTGATCTGCGTGGCGTCGCGGGTCAGTTGCTCGACGAAGGCGAGCATGGCGTGATCCGCTTCTTCCATCGGGGCCGACCGGTGGTCGCTTCGGATCGCAGCGACCAGGCTCTCGTCCAGGGTCACTCGCCGCAGAAACTCCGCATGCGACGCGCTGCAATAGAAGCAGCGGTTCGTGACGGACACGACCGTGGCGATCATCTCGTGCTGGCGACGGGTCAGGGGCAGCTCCGGCGACATGAGGGCCCCGAACGTGGCGAAGGCATGATGGAGGGCATCCGGAATCAGGGAGTGGGAAGCGACGATGCCGGCGACGGTCTCGTCGTCGACCAGGTTGACGGGCTCTTCGTATTCAGGCGGATAGAGCGCGTGCTCGCGCTCGCGCGCTTCACGAAGCCTGTCGTCAGCCCCCGTGAAAGGGATGGTCTTGATCCACGTCATCGCTGGAAGCCTCCTTCGGGCGCGGCCGCTGCGCGGCGGGAGCACAATAACCGGTACGCGGGCAGACCCAACAGAACGAGCGCAAACCCCGCGAGGGCCTGGAAGGGTCGGGCAAGAGTCACGCACCCGATCACCGCGACCAGGAACCCGATGAAGATCGCCGGGGTGGCCGGATAACCGGGCGTGCGGAATCCTGCGGTTGCGGGGCGCTTGCGGCGCACCAGGAAGAGTCCGGCGGCCGCAAGGGCGACGAAGGCGAGGGCCGTGCAAAGGAAAAACGCCACGATCTGTTGGAAGCTGCCGGAGAGGGCGAGGGCGCTCGCAATCGCCGCCAGAAGAGCGGTTGCCCGGATCGGGGTGTTCGTCGAGGGATGGAGGGCGGCCAGGGTGGCCGGGAAGAGCCCGTCCCGGCTCATCGCGACATAGAGGCGCGGCGCCATCATCAGCAGGGCCATGGCGCTCCCGATGACGGAAACGACGATGATCGAGGCGAGGATGGCCGGTCCGGGGCCTCCGAACAGCGCGAAGCCGGCACTTCGGGCAAAGGTCGTCGCGGTCGTCGCCTCGCTCGACGGGACCAGGTAGAGAAACGCGAGGGTCGTCGCAGCATAGGCAAGCGTCACGATCGCCACGCCGAGGGCAAGGGCACGCGGCAGAGTCCGGCGCGGGTCCCGAATTTCGCCGGCCATTCGGCTCGCCTCCCAGAAGCCCCCGAAGGAGAAGAAGAGGCCGACGAGTCCCGCGGCGAGCGCGTTTCCCAAGGGGGGAGCTCCGTCGCGGCGCGCGGCGAAGGGTACGAGATGCGACCAGTTCCCTGCACCGAGGCCGAATGCGGTGAGGACGATGAGACCGAGCGCGACGAGCTTCATGATGGTCAGAGCGCCGAGCAGCCGCGCGCTCACTCGCAGCCCCGCCATGTTGGCCATCGCCGTCGCCCAGATCGCGACCAGGGCGATCGCGCGTTCGTGTCCGGCGGCAGCCGGCCAGGCTGCGACGAAGTATTGGGCGAGCCCGACGGCTAGAGCAGCCGTGATGCCGGGGTCCATGATGAGAAGGGCCTGCCAGCCGTACAGGAAGGCGGCGCCCTTCCCGAAGGCTTCACGCAGGTAGACGTAGAGCCCGCCCGACTCCGGGTAGAGCGTCGCCAGCTCCCCGAAGGAGAGGGCGCCGGCGAAGACGAGCGCGCCGCCCCCGAGCCAGAAGCCCAGCGTCAGCGCGGGCGAGCCGAGGGCGCCGATGAGCTCCGCCGGTGTCAGGAAGATGCCGACGGCGATCGTGTGCCCGACGATGAGCGCCGTCGACGGCCAGAGCCCGAGCCTCACTCCCCTCGGCTCCGGTTCTGGGGGGTGGGGTCCGGCGCGCGGATCAGTCACGAATGCCGCAATTCTGCCCCCGTCAGGGCGTCAAGCATTCGTTCTTCGGGCGGAGGATTCAAGACGTTCGCCGCGGCAAAGTCGTCCGCCTGGGGATAGGACCGGGCCCGAATCCGCTCGGCGACTCTTATCGGGTCGCAGGTCGTCCGCTCATCTTCGCCTTCCAAGAGGCGCGTGTACTGCGTCGAGCTCAAACCATGCCTCGCGCATTCTTCGTGAAGACCGGCCCGTTCTCCATCCGTCTCAGGTCCCCGGACACACTTCCGGACAGTCCCAACCCCCGTCCGCCCTGGCAAAAGAAGAAGATGAAATCTCTTGCGTTCTTCCTTGGCCACGTCCGCCGTGGCGCCTGCCCGGGCGAGTACCGCTTCGCGAGCTGGGAGTCGCACTCCCAGGGTCCGCAGGCGCAGCCATGGCCGGAGAGTCTGGTCTCGTCCCGGGCTCTCGGGCGAGCCCTCGCAAAGCACGGCCGGGACGCGGGCGAGGACTGGTTCGATGTTGACGGATTGGCATCGGAAAGGGTGACGGGCGGTTCCTCGCGGTGCGACCCTGCGAGTGCGCCGAGCCCGCGGCGATGGCCGCGTGACGCGCCCCGGCGGCGACATGGGACAGCCACTGATGCATTCTCATCATATGATCTACGGCGTCCCTCCGTTCGGGCCAACGACTGGACCGCTGCTCCTAACCTGGGGACAAGCGAGGCCCCCACGCAGCCGCCCGAGGACACTCTCAATCGCATTTCCCGGACTCGCGGGGCGGTGTTTGCCATGGATGCAAGCAACCGCATCATTCACTGGAATGCCGCCTGTGAAGAACTCCTCGGTTTCCCCGCCAAGGCGGTCATAGGCAAACCCTGCCATCAGATCCTTGAGGGTCTGGACGCGAACGGCAACGACTATTGTCAGCGGAGCTGCCCGGTGGCCCGTCAGGCTCGCGAGATACCGAAACACGCCGTCTGCCCCTTCGAACTGAGTGTCAAGACTGGTAGCGGCGGAAGGAAGAAGATCTCAACCAGCCTTATTTCGATCCGGTCCTACCATCCCGCACTGGCTACGATCGTGCACGTTTGTCGGAAGGCCACAACTCAACCTGTCCTCCGCGCCCGAAAGAAACCGGAACCCAACCCCATGGCCGATGGCGCCGAGTCGTTGACTAGCCGAGAGTCGGAGATACTGCGGGGGCTTGGCAAGGGCTTGGCAGTGCCCGCGCTCGCCAAGAAGCTTTTCATCGCAGACGTCACGGTACGCAACCACGTGGCACGGATTCTCGGGAAGCTCCACGTGCACACGAAGCTCGCAGCCGTGGTATTCGCCTATCGGCATCATCTGCTTTAGGCCAAGTCCAGCGCCCTCCCGCGATCGCCATCCTCCCCGGCATCATGGCGCAGAAGCTCCGATTTGCCGGAAGACTGCGAAGCGGAACGACGCGTACCTCGCGGGACTGGATTTTCCGGACGCTCAGGCCGAGTTCGCGGACAGTTCCGAATGCGTCAATGGAATCGGTCCTGTTGTTGGTCGGGATGCCGGGATTCGAACCCGGGACCCCCTGAACCCCATTCAGGTACGCTACCAGACTGCGCCACATCCCGACCGGGAAGCGCATTTGAACAGGGTCCGGGGGCACTGTCAAACGCCGCGCTAGAATCCGGGCGATGCGCGTTCGCCTCGTCTCCGGCTCCTATTTTGCGGCAGCCCATCGGCTCCACAGGGAGGACTGGGACGAGGAGCGCAACCGCCGTGTTTTCGACAAGTGCAACAACCCGAACGGCCACGGCCACACGTATGGCCTCGAGGTGACGGTCGAGGGCGAGATCGACCCGGAGACCGGATACGTCATGGATTTCGGCCACCTGAAGCGCGCCGTCGAGGAGTCGGTGATCCGGCGGCTCGATCGCAAGCACCTGAACTTCGACGTCGACTTTCTGGCGGGCATCAATCCGACCGCGGAGAACATCGCCGTGGGCATCTGGCGGCAGCTCGCGCCGCGGGTCGCGCCGGCGAAGCTCGTCCGGGTCGCGCTGCACGAGACGGAGCGCAACAGCGTGGTCTACGAAGGAGGAACAGGATGAGCTCCCCAGCACCATCGCGCCGCCTGACCCGCTCCTCGCGCCACAAGATGATCGCCGGCGTCTGCGGCGGCATCGCGGAGTACTTCGAGCTCGACCCGACGGTGGTTCGCGTCGCCTACATCCTGATCTCGATCGTCTCCGTCGCGTTTCCGGGGATCCTCGCCTACATCATCCTCATGTTCGTCATGCCGCCGCCGCCCCCCCAGGTTGCGGCATGAGCCTTCCCCGGATTCTCGTCACCAACGACGACGGGATCTTCTCGGAGGGCGTGGAGCGCCTGGCGGCCGCTCTGTCCGGGGTCGGGGACGTCTTTACCGTCGCCCCCGACCAGGAGCGAAGCGCGGCGGGGCACTCCCTGACGCTCCATCACCCGCTCCGCGCCAAGCTCGTCGGGCCGCAGCGCTGGTCGGTCGACGGCACGCCCACCGATTGCGTGAACTGGGGCGTGCTGCACCTGCTGCGCGAGGACCGGCCGAAGCTTCTCGTTTCGGGCATCAACCTGGGGCTCAACCTCGGCGACGACGTGACGTACTCGGGCACGGTTTCGGCCGCATTCGAGGGGACTCTGATCGGCATCTCGTCGGTCGCGATCTCCCAGGAGATCGAAACGGGCTTCACATTCGATGCAGCGGCCGAGTTCGCCGCACGGCTCGCTCGCCATCTGCTGGACCAGCCTCTTCCGCCCGGCACGCTCGTGAACGTCAACGTCCCGGCGGGGACGCCCCGGGGAGTGCGCGTGGTGCGCCAGGGGCGACGCCGCTACGGCGAAGCCGTGATCGAGAAGCAGGATCCGCGAGGGCGCCCCTACTACTGGATCGGTGCGACGCCGCCCGCGGGGGAGCTCGAGCAGGGGACCGACCTCTCGGCGGTCGAGGACAAGTTCATCTCGATGACGCCGCTCCATCTCGATCTGACGGATTATCGCTCCCTCGAGTTGCTCGAGGACGTCGCGGGCCGCTTGTAGCGAGCGTTGCCTCAGCCGATCCGGACGGGCCGGCCGAAGACTTCGCGGTAAAACTCTTCGAGTCGATCGTTCTCGAACGAGTTCCAGCCTCCGCAGAGGTCGTGCTCGCGGGTCTCGACGTCGCAGGCGAGGGTTGCGCCTGTTGCTGCCTGGCGACCGAGAAGGTAGAGGTTCGCGTACTCCTCGAGCTCCTGCCGTGTCGCGTGCGGGCGTGTCTTTGCGATCCAGTCGAATCGCTCGCGAAACTCGTCGTCGGAGAGCTGGGAGAATCCGTGACAGGGGAACCCCAGGCGCGTGGCGACCGCGCACACGCAGTGTTCCGGATCCGTCAGGCTCTGGAGCTTCTCGCGGAGGCGGCCGATCACCTCCGGCCGCGACAGGCGCTCGGCGGCCACCGGCAAGGCGGGCTGTGGTGGAGGCGTCTCCATGAGGGAAATTGTGAGCATGCATGATCCCCATCGGCCTGATGCGAACGGATCATTTCCTCGCGCGGGGTTGACGGCGATCATAGGCAGAGGCGCGGGGAGCCGGCCTGGTGAGGTCGGCCGGAGGGGTTATGGCACATCTGGCAACTGTGGAACGTGTTCTGGACGTCAGGGGACTGGGGAGCGCGCAGCGCGCACCCGCGGCGCTGTCGCGATTCGACGAGCTTGCGCCGGGTGAGAGATTCGTGATCGTCAGCGACGGGCCCTGCGGCGCCACGCTCCGACTGCTCCAGGCGGATCGGCCCGGGCTCTTCGAGTGGTCGCCGCTCGAAGTGGGGCCATCCCTGTGGCGCACGGAAATCGCGAGGCGAGAGGCCTGGCCGACGTCCCTGCGCAAGATCGGCGAGGCGCTTTCCTGGGACCACGACCGGCTCGATGCCCTCGAGCTGGCCGCTTTTCGGGCCCGGGCCAACGGAGACCTGCAGTCCGCTTTCGACCTCTACGCGGACTTCGCGGCAGGACTCAACCGTCACATCGCCTTCGAGGAAAGCATCGTGTTCCCGGCCTTCGAGGATCGCGCCGGCCTGCCCGCATCGGCCGGGCCCACGGCGATGATGCGGGCGGAACACCGGCAGATTCGGGCTCTGCTGAATCAAATCGACGGGGGGATCGGCGACGCAGCGTCCTCCGTAGAGGAAGTGCGGCGTGACTTCCTGGCCCTTCTGGCCGAACACAATCTCAAGGAGGAGCGGGTCCTCTATCCCACGGTGGACAGGTTGATGGGCCTGGAGGAGGCGGATCGACTCGTGCGGCAGGTCCAGATCTATCCCGGCTGAGCCGGCCGCAGTCTTCGTGCCTCGGCTAATATGGCCGGGTGAGGAGA
Organism: uncultured Acidobacteriota bacterium; assembly: GCA_963811425.1. GTDB lineage: Bacteria > Acidobacteriota > Thermoanaerobaculia > UBA5066 > Gp7-AA6 > DAHUXD01. The sequence goes on along the minus strand of CAWERV010000017.1, from coordinate 453,185 downwards.
CCGGGAAGCTTCTGGCGCGAGGCGTTTGTGATCCTCGCCCTGGCCGGCGTCGCGGCAGCGGTTTCGAATGCGCTGGCCGGCCCGGAGCGCCGGCTTCGCTGGGGGGGAAGTTATGCAGAGGGCTCGCAGGCGGCCTCTTCGGCTTCACCCGCTCCGGCGGGGCAACCGAGTGTCACGGCGACCACGATGCCGGTGAGCGCGGACCCCGGAAAGACCTTCTCGCCCCACCCGGCCAAGGCCTGGGTCGAGATCTCGGGGGATGACGTCGCGGCGCTCTTTGCGAGGGGGGACGTACTGTTCCTCGACGCCCGGCGCTCGAGCGTCTATCGCGAGGGCCACATCTCGGGGGCTCGCTCCATCTCGGTGTGGGAGGCGGACGTGGATGAAAAGGTGAAGGCGCTATTCGCGGAGGGCCGCGATCAGAGCGCTCCGATCGTCGTCTACTGCAGCGGCGGCGAATGCGAGGACTCCCACATGCTCGGCCAGAAGCTCTATTTCGTGGGTTTCGACAACGTGCTCGTTTACAGGGACGGCTTTCCCGACTGGGAGAAGCGAGGCCTTCCGGTCGGCAAGGGCGAACCGCGGTGAGCGGGCGGTTGACCTCCACCTGGTTGACCACCCGGGTCCAGTTCGTCCTGGCGGCGGTCTTCGTCGTCGCGGGATTCGGAAAGATCGCGGATCCCCCCGGCTTCGCCCACGAGATCCATAACTACAAGCTGGTGCCGGGAATTGCGATCAACGCGATGGCGCTCGTGCTGCCTTGGATCGAGGTGGTCGCGGGCCTTGCCCTGTTCCTCGGGCTCGCGCGCCGCAGTGCGGCGAGAATCGTAGGGATCCTGCTCCTGGTTTTCATCGTCGCGATCTCGATCAATCTGGTGCGGGGGCGGCCGGTGGATTGCGGCTGCTTTGGAACGTCCAGGGTTCCGAGGACCGAAACGGAGCGGCTGCGCGACATGAAGATCGCCATCGGCCGTGACGCGGGGATGCTTCTGCTCGTCGCGCAGGTCCTTGCCGCGACCCGCCGGGAAGAACGGATCTGAGCCCTGGAGGTCGGCCCGGCCGAGGCCTCGCGCCGCGCGCCGTCTACGACGGCCGGAACCTGGCTTTCAAGGCGTCGGCGACCAGGATCGCTGCCGGGTAGAGGATCTCTTCCTCTTCCTGCGCATGGGAGATCAGCCGCTGCGCGAGCCCGGCGAACCCGGGCTGCCTCTCCTCGGTGGCGGCCTGCATGAGGCGGCGCAGGGCCTCGACCATCTGCCCGTGCTCGACCAGCATTCGCGGAAGTTCACCCCGGAGTGCCCCGATGCGGGGCGCAAACGAGGCCATCTCGTCCGTGATGTGTCCCGCCGCCACGGCACCGAGCAGGGCGAGGGCAGGCGCGACGAACTCCTCCTCGCGGGCCATGTGCGGCTGGAGAATCTTCATGACGCCCCTTGCGGCCTCGCCCGTCTTGCCGCCGGCCTTGAGGGCGCGGGCGAGCTCCTCGTGGAGCTCCTCGTGCTCGACCTGGATTGACTGGGGGACCTTGAGCTCCATGACGATCGGCCTCCATCTCTCGAGCCTGTCAGGCCCGAGGACTAGAAGATATCCGCTCCGACTGAATGATTTGCATCATGTGCGGGCGGGCGGGGCGCGGCTAGGCTTGCATTGATGTTGTCGCCCGTCGAGCTCGAGATCGAGCTCTTCTGTCTGGGAGCGCGTGTGGATGGCAGTTGCGTCCTCGAAGAGGACGGGCGGCGGATTGCGCGCACCCGTGCCGGACTGGGCTCCGGCCTCGAACTCGTCCTGCCGTCTCCCCGGAAGCCGATCTGGGTGAACGTCCCCGTGGTGGAATCCTTTGCCGCCGACTCACCCTTCCGGCTGGCGAGGGACGAGGAGGGTTACCGCATCCTCGACGACCGTGACGGGAGCGCTTATCCGGTGAGGCTTCCGGAGGAGCCGGCCTGGTATTCCCGCGTGACCTCGACCGGAATCCCGATGAGCCGGATCGGCGTGCTGCAGGGCAACTACCTCGGGGTCTACGTCTCGAACGCGTGCATGTACTGGGCGTCGACACCCTCGCTCGCCTGCAAATTCTGCACGACGGGGAGAAACCTCGGCGTGGCGGAGCAGGCGCGCAAGAAGGTCGAGGACGTCGTCGAGGTTGCGCTCGCGGCGCGGCTCGAGTCAGGCGCAATCTTCACGCACTTCAACACGGGATATCACTTCGAGGAGGTCGATCGCCTCGAGCCGATCCATGGCCTGAGGCAATGCGAGCCGTTCGTGCGCGCGGTACGGGAGCGCGTGGGAGGTTTCATCGGCGTCCAGGCGATGCCCGTGCCCAGGCGCAAATTCTTCGAGTACGATGCGCTCATCGACGCGGGCGCGGACCACTTCTCGTTCTGCTACGAGTTCGAGGACCCGGAATGCTTCGCGCGGTTGTGCCCCGGCAAGGCCGCCACCCTCGGCCAGGAGGGTTTCTTCGAGGCCATGGAGTACACGGCGAAGCAACTCGGCCGCGGCCGCGTGTCGGGCGAGATCATCGCCGGACTCGAGCCGATCGAGGCCACGAAGCGTGGAATCGACCGCATTGTCGAGGCGGGTGCTTTTCCGACCGTCTGCATTTTCCGCCCGACGGTCGGCAGTGAACTCGAGAACGCGGCTCCTCCGGATCCCAGCGCGATGAAGGAGGTGTTTGCGCACCTCTACGAAGCCTGCCGCGAGGCCGGGCTACCGATCGGAATTCTTCCGATCGAGGTCTCGCTCGTCGTGCAGCCGGAGGAGGCTGCGGGGCTTGCGGCGCCGACTCTTTCATCCCGCCTTTACGAGTGGAAGCTCGGCGCGTTGCGGAGTTTGGCGCGGCCCTACGTTGCCTGGAAGAGTCGCCCGACCGGGCGGCGCATCGCTATTCCGGCCGAGCCATCTCTCGCAGAACCGCCATGGTTCGGATGAGGAAGCCGTCTTTCTCTGTCTCGACGACGCCGTCCTTCTGCCAGCGGCTCATGATGCGGATGGCCGTCTCGATCGTGGTGCCGAGGAGATCCGCGATCTCCTGACGGGAGAGGTGAAGGGGCACAAAGATCCCGTCCGAGCGAGGCTTCCCGACCCGTTCCGCGAGGGTCTCGAACAGACGCGCCGCGCGGTACTCGATCGATCCGGTCATGTCGGCAAGGCGGCGATTCAAGGCCATCAGGCGCATCGTCAGGCCGGCGAGCAGACGCCGGGTGATGTCGGGACGCTTGTCGAGCAGGCCGAAGAACTCCCGCTCCGGAATCGAGACGGTGCCGGACGGCTCGAGGGCGATTGCGGAGGCGGGGAATGGGCGCCTCTCGAACACCGCCACGGCGCCGACCGGCTCGCCCGGGCCGAGGATTTCGAGGATGAGGTCGCGCTCGGGGGCCGCCTTGACGATCTTGACCTTCCCGACGAAGAGGAAATGGATGAAGAGCGCGGGTTGCCCCTCCTCGAACAGGGTCGCCCCCTTCTCGTACGCGCGTAGCTCGCAGAGCGGAGAGAGCTCGGCACGATCGTCCGCAGTCAGGGAGGCGAGGACCGGAATGGCGTTGAAGGGAACGGGGGGGCGTGCCGGCACGCCGCGGATTATCGCACCGGCAGCGTCGAGGCGAAGGAGGGCCGCGGCGGCGCGGCGCTCGCCGAAGAACCGCCGGGCTTTGCGCGCATCGTACGAATCAGATTGACCAGGTAGAGCACGAGGGCGAGGACCACCAGGATTCCCATGTAGGAGCCGGCCTGGTAGAGGACCGGTCGGAAGGCGGCTGGATACTGGAGCAGCCGCATCGCGGCACCCGCTAGCAGCAGCGTGTACGTCGCGTAGGCCAGCCGGGGCGACCAGAGCGTCTTGCCCGAGAAGACCGGCAGGATCCGGAAACTCATGCCGACGATCAGGAGCGTGAGGAATCCGATCGTGAATGTGTGGCGGGCAGCGTCGGCCCACCAGAGGTTTTGTGCCGGGAGGCGCGTGGCACGAGAGAGAACGACGCCTGCGAGCTCGAGCAGCGCCCACAGACCGAGGCACCCGAAGGCGCAGCGGATGGCGACCGTCGGGGAGCCGGGCGTGCGCATCATCGGGAAGGTCGTCCGACGCCATAGAAAGCCGTTCCCGCCGAGGTAGACGAGCGCGGACAGGGCGGCCAGGGCGAGGCCGGCGTCACGGAGGAGAAAGGCGGCCTCATCCGCGATCCCGGGAATCCATGACGCCAGGTACAGGGCGACACCGAGGGCCTGGAAAACGAGAGTCGCCTCGCTCGTCCCGGGGGAAGCCGGCCCCACGCCGAGAAACAGCGACACGATGCGGTGCCCAAATCCGTAGATCCACGCCAGGAGAAATCCATACAACGCCGCGAAGTAGAAGGGTTCGTTCAAGGCCGCGGGAAGTGCGGTATCCACGTGGCCGGCCAGCCAGATGGCCTGGGCCGCGACGACCAGGATCGCAACCAAGAAGTACAGCGTGCCGGCGCGCACGAAGAGAAGGAGCGGGTCCCTGAGGTCGTACTTGCCCGCACGGGTTCTGCGCAACAGCGCCAGGACGAAGCGCACGAAGAGAAGGCCCGACGCGAGTTCCAGTCCGCCGGAGGTAAGGGAGAGAAGGCGGCCCACCGGATGGAGGCCAAGCGGCTGTCCGGCGTTGCGCAGGAGGACCCCCGCGAACATCAGCCAGAATCCTGTCCGGACGGAGCGACCGGGCCGAGCCGTTGCGATTCCGAGTATTCGGGGAAGGGCGTGGTACGCGATGCCCATCAGGAAGAGCGTGGCGAAGCCGAGGACTTGCGTGTGTCCGTGAATCTGGCGGTGGTCGATCGGAACGTCGCCGCCGCCGGCGATGCGCAGGAGATTGACCATTCCGGTCGTGGCGCCGAGGGTCAAAGTGAGAAAGAGAGACCCGACGATGAAGTGCGGCGAGAAGGGGCTCGCGCCAGTTGGCGTCGTCGGGGCGGGTGGCGCCGCCCCCACATCCCGCGCTGCCGCCGCTCGCACATCGCGCAGGAAGTCCTCCAGGGGCAGTCGGTGCACGGTCGCGAACCATGCCAGGGGCTCGTCGGGCCCCTCCTCGCCGCCGCAGTCGCCGAGGCCGTAGCGCTCGAGCACGGCCCGCGTGGACGGGAAGCGGCGAGACAACTCCCGGATCGAAAGGGTCGGAGGGACGAGGTTGTACGCCTCGGCCGCCGCGTGAGCGGCTTCGAGATCGGCCAGGACTTCGGCGACATCGAGACCTCTGGCCGCACAGGCTTCTTTCAGGGGATGGACGCCGCCGCAGCAGGCGTCGAGGCCATGGGAAGCCAGGGCGGAGGCGAGGTGTGGGTAACGGGCGAGCAGGTCCTTCACCGGGAGGGTCGGGTCGAATCGGCCAGACTCAGTCATGGGCCGCACAATGGCGCAAATGGCTCATTTGGCCCATGACGAGGATCATACGGTGGCTCTATCGCCCTGGGCGAGAGCAGGGCGAAGTCCCTGGTTTGGCCGCGATAGGGATCCCTCGTCGCTGCGCTCCTCGGGATGACAGGCGGAGGCTTCGCCTCGCCTGTCAGTATTCGAGCACAATCTTCGCGGCGGCGAGCACCTTGTCCGGGTTCGGGAGGATGGCGCGCTCGAGGACTCGACTGAAGCCGACCGGGAGAAACTCTGAGCCGACGCGGCCGACCGGCGCATCGAGAAACTCGAATGCCTGTTCCTGGATCTGCGCGGCGATCTCGCCGCCGAAACCGCCATGAACCTTGTCCTCGTGAGCGACGAGGACCCGGTTCGTCTTGCGGACCGAGACGAGTACGGTCTCCAGGTCGAGCGGGGCCAGGCTGCGCAGGTCGATCACCTCCGCGCTCTTTTCCTCCGTCTCGAGCGCCTTCGCCGCCTCGAGCGCGAAGTGGACGGCCGTGCCGTAGGCCACGATTGTCAGATCGGCGCCTTCCCGACGCAGACGCGCCTTGCCAAACGGCACGGCGAATTCCTCGGGCACCCTGGCCCGGGCCATCGGGTTGTTGTAGAGGAACTTCGGCTCGAGGTAGAGCGTGATGCCGCGCGAACGGATCGCGGTCCGGAGCAACCCGGCGGCGTCGTCGGCGAACGCCGGCACGACAATCCGGATCCCGGGCAAGGTGGTGAGCCAGCCCTCCAGGTTCTGCGAGTGATAGAGGCCGCCGCCGATGTAACCGCCCGAGGCGAGACGGACGGTCACGTTCGGCACGAACTGGCCGTTCGTGCGCCAGTACTCGTGGGACATTTCCACCATCTGCTCGGCTGCGGGCCAGAAGTAGTCCGCGAATTCCGCGCCCTCCACCACGACGCGGATCCTGTCGGACAACCGGCAGAACCCGTCGGCGGTCCCCATGATGAAATCCTCGGCGATGGGTGCGTTGAAGACGCGCGCGATCCCGAATTCCTGCTGCATCCCCTTGGTGACGTTGAAGACACCGCCCTTCTCCCGGTAGGCGACGTCCTGGCCCCAGATGTAGGTGTCCGGGTTGTGACGAAACTCCTCCTTGAGGGTCTCGTTGATGGCGTGGACGAGGGTCGTCTCCTCCCCGGATCCGTCGGGCAGGCCGGCGGGCCATCGATCCGGGACCCACGGATCGGGCCGGAGGAAGTCGAAGCGCGACGCCGGGTCGGGGTCTGCGGCGGCACGGGCCTTGTCCGAAGCCTCTTCGTAGGCCCGTTCGTTTTGCACCTCGATCGCGCGCAGCTCTTCCTCCGCGAGGAGTCCGGTCGCCGCGAGGAGCTTGCGGAATCGTGGCAGCGGGTCGGCCGCGCGCACGGCCGCGAGCTCTTCGGGGGTCCGGTACAGCTCCTGGCGGTCGGAGTTCGAGTGCGAGTGGATCCGGACGCATCGCGCGTGGACGATCGCGCAGCCTGCGCCGGAGCGTACGTACGCGACCGCCTCGCGCAAGGCGCGGAAGGAGTCGAAGACGTCGAGGCCGTCGCAGTGAATGATCTGGAGATTCTTGTACCCCGTGAAGTTGTCGGAGGCGTAGAGGTTGGCCGTCTGGTCGCTCTTCGGGACCGAAATCCCGTATCCGTTGTCCTGCACGACGAAGACCACCGGCAGCTTTTCCCGGGAGGCACCGTTGACGGCCTCCGAGAAATAACCCTCGGACAGCGACGACTCCCCGACCGAGCAGAAGACGATGGCGTCCTTCTTGTATGTCTTCACGGCTCGGGCGAGGCCGGCGGCGTGCTGCGAGTGGTTCGAGACGCAGGAGGAGACGTTCTGGATTCCGATGGCAGGCTTGGCGAAGTGGTTCGACATGTGGCGGCCGCCGGAGGCGACGTCGTCCGCCTTCGACATGCCGTTCAGGAGGATCTCCTCGGCCGTCAGCCCGGCGGCGAGGCACGTCGTCAGGTCCCGGTAATAGGGGAAGAGGTAGTCCCGTCCCGGGCGAAACGTGAGGCCGAGCGCGAGCTGGATCGCATCGTGGCCGGCGCAGGGGGCGTGGTAGCTCCAGCCGAGCCCCTGCTTCAGGTAGTTCGGCGCCTTGTCGTCGAGCACGCGCGCCAGGTGCATGAGCGCGTACCACTTTCGGATTTCCTCGCGCGAGACGCCCGCAAAGCGAGTCTCCCGCCCGGTCTCTGCGATGTCCTGTGTTTGCGCCAACCCAACCTCCTCGGACGCGGGGCGAACGCGCATTGTAACGGCTCCCGATCCCGCGTCCCCTGTTATCATCGTGACCGATGCCGCCGCGCCAACGCAGGGACCCGGCCTCGGGCCGGGAGGACGTCCTGCGGCGTGAGATGGTCGCCCGGTTCGTGGCCCCCCGCGGCGTGGACGACCCCCGGGTCCTGGAGGCGATGCGCGAAGTCCCGAGGCATCTCTTCGTGCCGGAGCCTCTCCGGGCACGGGCCTACGGCGACCACTCCCTTCCGATCGGCTTTGCCCAGACGATTTCCCAGCCCTACGTCGTCGGCGTGATGACGCAGAGGCTCGGGGTTTCGCCGGAACACAAGGTGCTCGAGATCGGCTCGGGATCCGGTTACCAGACGGCCGTCCTCGCGCGGCTTGCCCGCAGCGTCTATTCCCTCGAGCGCATCGACGAGCTCGCCCGGGGGGCCGCGGCGGTTCTGGCGTCGCTCGGGGTCCACAACGTCTCGGTCAAGGCCTTCGACGGCACATACGGATATCCCGCCGCGGCGCCCTACGATCGCATCCTCGTGACAGCCGGGACGGAGAGCGTTCCGGAACCGCTGCTCGCGCAGCTTGCGGTTGGAGGCCGGCTCGTCGTGCCCATCGGCCCGCCCACCAAGCAGCGGCTGCGCGTCATTCGCCGCCGAAAGACCGATTTCGCGCAGGAGGAAGGCGAAGACGTCACGTTCGTACCGCTCCTCGGCCGCTTTGCCGGAACCCCCGCGTGATGGCGCGCCGGGCCGTCGTTCGGGGCCGCGTCCAGGGAGTCGGGTTCCGCTTTTTTGCCGAGCGCTTGGCCCGGGAGCTCGGTCTGGTCGGGTGGGTGCGGAATCTGCGGGATGGGTCCGTCGAGACGGTCGCCGAGGGAGAGGACGGAGCCGTGGAGCGCTACATCACCCGGCTGCGCGAGGGGCCCGCGAGCTCGCGTGTGGATGCCGTCGCCGTCGAGGACGTTGCGCCACAGGGTTTCTCGCATTTCGAGGTGACGCGATGACGGACTTCCGCGCCTTCATCCGCGACGTTCCCGACTTTCCGTCGCCCGGCATTCTCTTTCGGGACGTGACGCCGCTTCTCGCCTCGCCCGACGCCTTCGCGGCGGCGGTGCGAGCGATGGCGGAGCCTTTCCGGACGGCAGGACTGGAGAAGGTCCTCGGCATCGAGGCGCGCGGGTTCCTCTTCGGCACGGCCCTCGCCCGGGAGCTTCACATCGGGATCGTGCCGGCCCGCAAGCCCGGGAAGCTTCCTCGAGCGACCGAGAGCGTGTCCTACGGCCTGGAGTACGGAAAGGACCGCCTCGAGGTGCACGCCGATGCCTTCGGGAAGGGCGAGCGCGTACTCGTCGTCGACGACGTGCTGGCGACCGGAGGTACGGCGAGGGCTGCGGCGGACCTCGCGGAGCGCCTCGGCGCCAACGTCGTCGGCGTCTCGGTCTTCATCGAGCTCGAAGCGCTCGGGGGTCGTGCTCGGCTCGCGGGGCGGCCGGCGCACGCCGTCCTGATGCTATAGTTTCGCGCCTCCCCGACAGTTACAATCGCGTATGGCGGCCGAAAAGATTCTCATCGTCGACGATGACGAGGATGTGCTCCTCATCGTTCAGACGATCCTGGACAACGCCGGGTATTCCGCCGTGCTCGCGCGCAACGGCCGGGAGGGCGTCGAGAAGGCCCTGGAGGCGAAGCCGGACCTGATCCTGCTCGACGTCATGATGCCCGAGCTCTCTGGCTGGGAGGTCTGCACGACCTTGAAGACGGCGCCCGAGACGAGGCAGATCCCGATCGCGATGCTCACCGTCAAGAGCGAGATCCGGGACCTGATCACCGGCATGCAGGTTGGCGCCGACGACTACATCACGAAGCCCTTCACGAGAAAGAAGCTGCTCTCGACGGTGCGGAGGCTTCTCGACGAGAAGCCGGAATCACCGCCCGCCTTTCTCACGACCGAGAACGAAGAGGTCCGGTTCAAGAACCTGCTGTTCGATGCGGTGACCGAGCTGCCGACGGTGCCGGTCATCATCGACGCGCTGCGGGATCGGCTGCTCGACAATCGGGAGATGGGCGTTCTGTACATCGACGTGGAGCAGTACAGCCACATCGAGGAGACGTACGGCTGGGAGGTCTTCGATTCCCTGCTCGCTCACACGGCGCGGACGCTGCGCCGCATGTTCGGCACCATCTTCGCCACGGAGGACTTCGTCGCCGTGAACCGGGCGGGGGGCTCCGACTTCTACGTCTTTGCCACCCTCGAATCCGGCGCGGATGCCGCCGCGCGGCTGCAGCGCAAGGCGCGCCAGGTCGAAGAGTCGCTGCGCGGCTCGCTCGACGAGGCCTTTGGAGCCCGGATCCACAAGCGGATCGGCGTCTTCGTGGGGTACGCGATGCTTCGGCCCAACCCCCAGATGCGGGTCGAGAGGCTGGTCTATCGGGCCCTGCGCCTGGCGATCGGAATCGCGACGACGAAGGAGGAGGAGCGCCAGACGGGCCTGCGGGAGACTTTCAAGGAGATCCTGCGCAAGCGGCGGATTCGCACGGTCTACCAGCCGATCTTCCATCTCGAGACGCTGGAACTGTTCGGCCACGAGGCGCTGACCCGCGGCCCGGCGGAAACGGCGTTCGAAAGCCCCGAGCTCCTGTTCCAGTTCGCCGGGGAGAACGAGGCGATCTGGGAGCTCGAGCAGATCTGCCTGGGCTCCTCGGCGGCGAAGTACGGCCCGACGCGGGGCGGTCATCTGTTCATCAACGTCGAGGCCGAATCGATCACGAGCCTTTCCCGGGACGGGCCGCAGGCGATTCCGCCGCTCTTCCAGTTGAAACACCCCGTCGTCCTGGAAGTGACGGAGCGCTCGGCCATCCGGGACGTTCCCGTTTTCCGCAGCGCCCTCGAGCAACTTCGGGAGCAGGGGTTTTCCGTCGCGATCGACGACGCCGGCTCGGGTTACGCCTCGCTTCAGGCGATCGCGGAGCTTCGGCCGAACTTCATCAAGGTCGCCAACACTCTCATCACCGGCCTGCGAACGGACACGATCAAGCGCGACGTCGTCGAGATGCTGGTGAACCTGGCCCGCCGCATCGACGCCGTCTGCGTCGCGGAGGGGATCGAAACCCCGGAAGACCTCGAGGAGTGCCGGCGACTCCGGATCCCGTACGGCCAGGGCTTCTACCTCGGGGTCCCGAGCGAGCAGCCTGCGGAGACTCCGGCCCGCGAGTTCACGGGACGAGTCCGTACCGGGCGGTAGCGGCAGTGGCGATCCGTCTGCCCAGACTCTGGAACTGGCTCGCGCCGGCTGCTTTGGCCTCGTCGGCGCTGGTCCACGCACAGGCACCGTCCGCACCCGCGGTGATACCGATCCCGGGCGGAGAGGGTGGAGTCGGGTTCGACGACCTGCGTTTCTCCCCGACGCTCGGGCGGGTGATCGTTCCGGCAGGGCGGACGGGCTCGATCGTTCTCGTGGAGCCGGCGCAGTGGCGGCTGACGCGGATCGAGGGCTTTGCGGCGAAGCCGGACTTCGGGGGAGGCCACGATGACGGCGTCACGTCGGCCGACGAGGGGCGCGGCTTTCTCTTCGCGGTCGATCGGACCTCCGAGCGCCTCGCGGTCGTCGACCCGGCGGATGGCCGGGTCGTGAGCTCCGCGCGGCTCGCCGGGAGCCCGGATTACGTGCGGTTCGTCGAACCAGCCGGACAAGTCTGGGTGACGGAGCCGGACAAGGAGAGGATCGAGATCTTCCGCCTCGAGGGAAATCCCCCGAAGCCCATCCACGACGACTTTCTCGAGGTCCGGGGCGGCCCGGAGTCGCTGGTGATCGACGCGGCGGGCGGCCGCGCCTACACGAACCTCTGGAAGAGCGAGACGGTCGTCCTCAACACGAAGAACCGGGGAGTCGTGGCCCGATGGCAGAACGGTTGCGCGGGCTCACGCGGCATCGCGTTGGACGAGGAGAGAGGCTTTCTCTTCGTGGGCTGCTCGGAGGGGAGCGGCGTGGCGCTCGACGCGAAGTCCGGGAAGATCCTCGGCCAGATTCGGGCCGGGAACGGGATCGACATCATCGACTACAGCCCGAGTCTGCACCACCTGTACCTGCCGGGCGCCAAGAGCGCGACCCTCGCCGTAGTCGCCGTGTCCGCGACCGGGGTGCTTTCCCTTCTCGGCGAGGTCCCCACGGCGCAGGGGTCGCACTGCGCGGTGGCGGATGTGTCGGGGCACATCTACGTCTGCGATCCGGGTGCCGGGCGTCTCCTGGTGGTGCGCGACGCGGCTGGCGGCGGCGCGTGGCCCTGAGCCTCCGGATCTTCCCCTGAGGATCGGGACGGCGTGAAAGGTCTGGTGCTTAGCCGGGAGGTCGTCGGGATGGCGATCGACCGTCTCCGCAAGCACCCGGTGCAGACGAACGGACTGAGCCACGAGTCCCCGATCTCGAGCGTTGCGGGGTGCGTCGTCGGACCGCCTTTGTGGGATCGCTTACGCCAGCGCGCGTTTACGGCACCGGCACGAACCAGGGCGCGTTCGCGCAGAACTGGTTTTCACCCAGTCCGAACTCCGGTCGGATCGGCTCGCCGAGAGGAGCCTCGCCTTCGGAAAAATGGCGCTGGCCTGCCGGGTCTGCGCCGGGGGCTGCGCGCGCGAGCGTGAGCTGTCCTTCGACGACGCTGCAGGCGCGGGAAGGCAGTTCGACGTCGAGGGTCGCGCCGTCTCCGCCGGCATACACCTTCCAGTCGGAGACCTCGAGACCGTGGTCGAGGAATGTGCCCTCCGCGCTCCGATAGATCTTGTCTTTACTCCCTGGGAGCATGAGCAGGACGCGGTGCACGGCGAAGCCCTCATTGCCGCGGCTCGAGCAGTCCCCGCCGGTTCCCCAGTTGCGGGCGAGCACCTGCCAGACGTCCCGGTCTGGATGGGCCTCCGTCCGGATCGCCAGAGCGAGAACGGGGTGAAGCTCGGGATGGGCGCCGTGCTCCGTATCGATCCCGAAAATCCCGATGGCGGTTGCCGGCTTTCGCTCGAGCGACGGGTATTTCCCAGTCGCGCCGGAGTGGCGACGGGCGCCCGAGAGGAGCGCGGCGACGGCTCGGTAGCTCGAATCGCGAAACGGAAAGGACCGCCACCACGGCGTGCGAAACCATCGATTCGTTTCCGCCGAGGAGAACTCGAGCTCGATGACGCCGTTGAAGTGCGACTTAAGTTTCTGTGTGAGGAGGCCCGCGCCACCGTCGGGCTCGAGGTAAAAGGTAATGTCGCCGTCGAACGCCAGATTTACGGGCCCGCCGTGTGTCGTCGAAAGGAGTCCGGTGAAGGTTGCAGGGCCCCAGTTGACGTGCCCCGCGAGCCGGCGCCCGGACCTGGCGCAGCCACCGCGGTGCGGGCCGCAGCCGCCGGAGCTGATGTAGGGCCGTTGCCGCGTGCATTGTTCCGACCTTAAGGCCGGCACCCAGGATGTCCCGTCCGCGCGGTGCTCGATACGGAATCCGTCGCACGCGGCGCAGACATCGGGCCTCACGCCTCCAGCCCACGAGGGATTGAGGGGGAGAATGTTGCGGTCGTATCGAGCGAGGTGCAGGGTCAGACTCCCACGCGCCGCGGGTTCCGGCTCGGAATCCTGGGTGATGCGAATGTCCAGGTGCGGCGGCTCATCGAGACTCTCGCAGGGCAGAGGCCTCGAGGACGGCGGCTCCGGCGCTTCGAGCAGGCTGCCGTAGGAGTGGCCCCAGTCGAGCCAGATCCTCGGCGGCCCCGGATAGCTGAGGTCGCGCGGCACAACGAGATCGCGGTCCAGGAGACCGGCGATCGGTGCGAAGGTCATGGTGACGCCGGGGATGAAGATGAGCCCCTGGTCCACCTTGGGATTCGCCTGGAGCAGGGGTCGTGCCGGCTGGTTCGGAATCTGGAGGCACCCGCCCGCCGTCAGACGCAGACGGTCGCCCGGCTGCACGATGACTTCGATCGGCCGCCGCGCGCGATCCGGGGACAGATGATAGGTCTGCGTCCGGCCGGCGTCGGTTCCGGTGCCCAAGAGAAGCATCGAAGCGGCCAACCCGGGGACAACCGCGCGCATGACGACATCACTCTAACGCTGGCTCGAGGCAAACTCCTGCGCATGGATGACGAACGTGTTTCGAATCTTCGGCGGGCGTCTCCCTTGCTGGTCGGGCCCGCGGCCCGTACTCTCAGGCTGGTCCGAAAGGGCGATAGGCGCGTCTCCTAGCCCTCTGTCTCTGAGTCGATGAGTGACGAACTCGCGCCCACTGCCGCGTCCCACACCGACCCCGTTTTCCGGAGTGTCGGTCGCGCCGTGCGTTCGGGCGGCCCTCAGAAGCTCCCGATGAGAGCCGCTAGCGCCTCCGAGAGTTTCCGAGAACGGCCAGGCCCACGAGGGCCCACGCAAACTCTCCAATCCGGCGCAGAAACCCGAGCGCGAAGCCCTTGGCCGGCGGCAGACCCATCGCGAGGAAGATCAGGACCCTGCCGCCCTCTTGAGTTCCCATCTTTCCCGGCACGAAGAAGAGGGCCCCTTCGATGGCGATTCCAAGCACCTCGATCGCCAGCGCCTCGGCCCACGACACCCCTTGATGCAGGAGTCTCAGAGTCACGAAGGTCCCAACGACGCCCGTCTGCCACGCAAGCCAGGAGGCTGCGACCGACAGGACGAAGGGTCCGGGCCGGTCTCGGAGCGCCGTCAGGATCGCGTCCACCAGGCTCCGCCATCGTTCCGGAACCGAAGCCCACCGCCTGTCGAGCCAACGGATCCGGGCGAGTCGAGCAGAGAGCCAGCGTTGGACGCCAGACGAAAAGCCGACGAGAAGCACGAGGCCGAGAAGAACCAAGAGGCCGGCGCAGAACACGCTCAGTGCCAGCCGAAGCCTTCCCTCCCGGATCATCGCCAGAGCAACCGGCAGACCGGAGAGAACAAAGAGCGCCTGGCCGACGAACTGCGTCATCGAAGCCAGCAGCACCGAAATCAGGGCTTCCCGCGGAGCCAGAGCGCCGGAGAGCAGGCTCGCGCGCACGAGGGATCCCCCGACGAGGCCCATCGGGTTTACCGTTGTGACGGCGTCGCCGGCCACCAGCATGGGGGCCAGCTTGCGCAGCGGCACTCTTGCGTCCGCTCCAAGCACCTTCTGCCAGGAGAGCACGTTCAGAAGAATCGTGACCGCGTGGAGTGCGAGGATCAGCAAGAACCCCCACCCCACTTCGGCCAGGTTGCGCGCGAGAATCCCCGGCCCCATTCGATAGACCAGCCAGCCGAGCAGAAGTACCCCGGCCACAAAGCTGAATTGCTCGAAGCGCTTCAGGCCGGCCGGCGCTCCACCTGGGCCGCCGATCCCGCGTATCGGGGTCGCGTCTTCTCGAATTCTCAGCCTCAAACTGCCAACAGCCGAGTCTCCAGGAGTTCGGAGCGCATTCGCGTCTCAATGCTCAGCCGGGCATCGCCCGTTACTTTCTGGGCTCGGTCGTCGACTTCACGAAAGGCTCTGATGACGCCGGCTTCGATCGCCTGCCGGGCATGGAGCCCGCTTCAGGCTGGAGTGCTCCGGCCCGCCAGGAACTGCATGAAGGCCACGCCCTCGCGGAGACGGCGCTTGAGCATCTCGGGGCTGCGAACCATCTCGTAGGTCATCTCGGCGATCTTTCCGGGCCGGAAGTAGAAGCGCTTGTAGAATCGTCCGACAGCCTCGAAGATCTCCCGGCTCGACAGGTGAGGGTACTGGAGCGAGGAGATCTGGATGCCGTCGCCGCTCACGAGGGTTCGGTCCGCCCGCAGCCAGCCGTTGGCCGCCGCCTGAGTGTGGAGCTCCGTTCCCGGATAGGGCGCCGCCAACGAAACCTGGATCGTGTGCGGATTGATCTCGTTAGCGAACTTGATGGTCTGGTCGATCGTTTCGGACGTCTCGCCCGGAAGCCCCACGATAAACGTGCCGTGAATCACGATTCCCAGCTTGTGACAGTCCTCCGTGAACCGCCGAGCGGCGTCGACCCGGGTGCCCTTCCGAATGTTGTTCAGAATCTGCTGGCTCCCCGTCTCGTAGCCGACCAGCAACAGTCGGAGGCCGTTCTCCTTCATGACCTTCAGCGTTTCGAAGGGGACGATCGCCTTCGCGTTGCACGACCACGTGAGCCCGAGTCGTCCGAGCCGGCGAGCAATCTCCTCGGTCCGGCGAAGATCGTCGGTGAATGTGTCGTCGTCGAAGAAAAACTCCTTCGCCTGCGGGAACAAGCTCCGGGCCCGCTCCATCTCCCGCGCAACGTTGTCCACGCTCCGAGTGCGATAGCGGTGCCCGCCGATCGTCTGGGGCCAAAGACAGAATGTGCAGTGGGAGCGACACCCGCGCCCTGTGTACAGCGAAACGTACGGATGGAGCAGGTAGCCGATGAAGTAATCCTCGATCACGAGGTCCCTCTTGTACACGTCAATGACCGAGGGCAGCTGATCCATATCCTCGAGCGTTGCGCGCTCGCGGTTGTGCACGACACGCCCGTTTGACCGAAAACTCAGACCGTCAATCGCCGCAAGCGGCCGACCCTGGGCGACCTCGCCCACGGTGTAGTCAAACTCGTTTCTGGCAACGAAGTCGACGGCGGGCGAAGCCTGGAGAGAGGCTTCCGGCGAAACCGCCACGTGCGCTCCGACGAAGCCGATCTTGAGGTTCGGGTTCTCTGCCCGGAAGGCTTCGGCCACTTTCACGTCCGAATGAAACGAGGGCGTGCTCGTGTGAAATACTGCGAGCTCGTACTCCCGGGCGAGCGGCAGCACGTCATCGACCGAGAGCCCGCGCGCCGGCGCGTCGACCAGCCTGCTTCCCTCAACCAGCGCGGCGGGCTGCGCGAGCCACGTCGGATACCAGAACGAGCGGATCTCCCTCTTGGCCTGATAGCGTGAGCCGGCGCCGCCGTCGAATCCCTCGAAGGAAGGGGGATTCAGGAAGAGAGTCTTCAGGTTGGTCGCCATCACGGGGTCTGTCCTCTCGTCTCGAGCCGGCCCGAGGAGAGGACGACGAACTTCTCACCCCTCCATTCCACGCGGCGGCCCATGAAACTGCCGATCCGGATTGCGAAGCATAACAGGTCCCGAATCGGCACCAGCCAGAGGGAGTCGGGTCCGGCCGCCCCGAATCTCGAACGCACGGCCTTGTGCAGAGCGACCCGGAGAGCGATCGCCGCGCCGAACAGGCAGATCCCGAGGGGGCTCCCGCGGGACACGAGAAGATACAGGAGAGCGAGCGCCGTGGTATCAGTCACAATCGAGCAGACGTAGCCCACCGGACGCACGGTTCGGTAGGTGCGAGACCAGCGCAGTTCGCGCCGCAGCGCCGACGCGAGGCTCGAATCGGAGAAGATATTCTCGAGCCCGGGCTCCGCCAGCCGGACCTCGAAGCCGTGATCGTTGACGAGCTTTCCCAGCATGTAGTCGTCGGCCAGGTAAGGAGCCAGCCCCGTGAAACCGCCGATGGAATCAAGGACATCTCTCCGAACGGCCATCGTCTGCCCGAAGCAGAAGTTCAACTTGCCGAGAGCCACGGCGACCAGCACTGAGGGAAGAAACCAGTCGTTGATGAACATGGCGGCCAGCTCCGAGGGCAGACCGTCGGTTGGGGTGCCGGTATACAAGCAGGTTACGGCACCTACCTTGAGATCGTCGAACGGCGCGACGACTGTGCGCAGATAGCCTCGGGCGACCCGCACGTCGCTGTCCGAAATGACGAGTATGTCGTGCCGCGCTGCGCCGAGCATATTCGCAAGGTTGCTCATCTTCCGGTTCGAGCCGTAGAGCTGACCATCGACGATGAGGGAAATATCCCTGTCCGGAAACTCCTGCCTGAGCTGCTCGATGACCGGTACGATCGGATCGTCGGCAACTCGCACGCCAAACACGATCTGGTAGTCGGGATAGTCCTGTAGGCAGAAGGACCGGAGGCACTCGAGAAGGTGGGGCTCGGAGCCGCAGAGGGGCTTGAGAATCGTCACCGGCGGCATGAAGGTGGGAGAAGGCTTCCGACCACCGCGGTAAGTCGCAACCCGCAGAAGGGCAAAGACGGCGTAGGCGATCGAAAGGAGGACGAGGGCCAGTAGCAAAGGGAAGGTACCGTTCGGAGTCACGAAACCTTCTTGCACTGAGGCAACGTCGCGGTTGCCGGTGGAGGCTCGACTCGCTCGTCACGCTTGTTCGCTGGGCTTTCGGGAAAAAACTTCAGAGCGAAGCGCACCGACGAGGGGACGAGCGCCGGTCTCAGGAGGCGATCATCGTACGCCGCCAGTCGGCGGTCGTTTTCCGCCAGGCAAAGCTCAAGGAAAGATGCCGCCGAGAGAGCTCCGAAGGCTCCATGGCTGTTCATCATGAAGCCTTCCTCGGATCCCGCTCCGCCCACGCGGGTAGCCTGGCCTACGTGTCCGATGAGCTGCTTGAGGATAATCCACGTACGGCGCACATCGAAGGCCGGCCGAAGCAAGGATCCCTTGCGCGCGCGCAGGTAGGACGCCCAGTTCACGATGAAAAGAATGTGCCGGGCCTCCTCCTGAATAATCGGCTCGAAGATGTCAATCAGCGCCTCGGGGAAATACCCGGAGCGCTTCCCGATGGCGAACAGCCCGAAGGCAAAGAACGAGTCCAGGCATTCGCCGTAGCCCGTGCTCATGAAGGTCCAGACGGGGTCGCGGGGAGGTGGCGGCATTTCGAAGGAGTCGACCGGAATTGCGTACCGTTGCGTCAAGTTTCTCAGGACCGCGGCGTGGCGTCCCTCCTCGTATCCCTGCAGCTTGATCGCTTCGGCGATCACCGGATCGCGCTCCACGGTACCGAGAGTCTGAACTTCCAGGGCGGTCGTCGCCTCGGTCCTGACCGCATCGTTCCAGATGGGGAGAGCCTTCAGGCGCGCGAGGCTCTCCGTGTCGAGTTCGGGCCAGCGGATTGCGTCGGGGTCGAACGCGATGTGGGTCTCCAGGAAGATGCTGCAGAAAAGGCGCTTGTGGTCCGCGGACCCAATCCATGACGCCGTCATCGGAAAACCCACCTTTCCCTTCTCGAAGGACGCCGGGATGGAATCGTCAGATCGCGAAACCGCGTGGAGTCTACTTTTTGAAGATGAACGTACGATAAACGAACGGGAAACCCAGGAACCGCCCGGAGTGCCGCCCATCGCTATAATTTGGAGGGCATGCGGATCCTGGTGGTCGAGGACGATCCGCGGATGGCCAGCGTGCTGTCCCGAGTGCTCCGTGAGTCCGGCTACGCGGTGGACATCGTCGCCGACGGCGACGACGCGGTCGCTCAGGGTTCGCTCGGTAACTACGATCTGATGATCCTCGACATCCTCCTGCCGGGGCTTGATGGCTTCGAGGTCTGCCGCGCAGTCCGCTCCGCGAAGACGACGACACCCATCCTGATGCTCTCGGCGCGTTCCGAGATCTCGGATCGGGTGCGCGGTCTGGACCTGGGCGCCGACGACTACCTGCCCAAGCCCTTTGCGGTCGAAGAGCTGCGGGCGCGAGTGGGGGCGCTTCTGCGCCGACGATCCCTTCCGACGCAGATCAGTCTCACCGTCGGGAACATCCGCCTGGATCGAGGGAAGCGGTCCGTCGAGGTGCGGGGCGGGGTCGTCGAGTTGACGTCGAAGGAGTACTCCCTGCTCGAATACCTCCTCCTGAACCGGGGGCGCGTCGTGACGCGGCGCGAGATCGCCGAGCACGTCTGGGACGAACACTTCGATCCTTTCTCCAACCTGATCGAGGTCTACGTGGGGCGGCTCCGCCAGAAGATCGATGCGGACTCGGGGCCGGCCGAGCCGTCCTTCCTCACGACGCGCCGCGGCGAGGGCTACTTCGTCGAGGACCTCGGGCAGGAGCCGGACTGACACGCCTCCCGATCCGCTGGAAGCTGACGCTCTGGTACGGCGGGGCGCTGTGCGTGATCGTCACCTTCTTCTCGGTGGCGACGTACCTGCGGTACCGCGCCGCCGCCTGGAAGGCGTTCGACACGGACATGGAGACGAATCTCCAGGCGCTCCAGAGCGCCTTGAACGAGGAGATCCATGAGGCCGCGGAGGACGCGCGCAAGGGCGCCCCGGGGCAGGGCGCTTCGCAGCCGCTCGAGCGGGGGACTGCTGAGGCCGTAGCCGCGTTTCGACTCAGCGGGGTCTATGCCGAGGTCCGCACCGGTGCAGCCGCCCAGGTGTTGCTCGCCCGGGTCCCGGGGGCTGGGCTCGGAGAGGACGCCCGGCTGTTGGACGACGGCGCGTGGAAGCAGCTGGCCGAGTCCCCGCAGCTCCGAGTTCTCGAGCTTCCAGATGGCCGCCGCGGTGTGGCTCGGACCTTCCGTTCTCTCGACGCGGATGCACCGGTCACGCTCGCCGTCGTTGACCAGACGACGCTGGTGGAGCAGACGCTCGGGGCGATCCGACGCGCGTTCTTCCAGTTCGGCGCGGCGGGCCTGTCCTTAGCTCTGGCCGGCGGTTACTGGCTGGCGACGCGCGCGCTGCGGCCCATCGATACGCTGACGACGCAGGCGGGCGTCATGGCGTCGTCTCCGGCAACGGCCGGGGCGCGGCTGCCCATCCTGAACCCGCATGACGAGCTCGGCAGGCTCGGCATGACTTTTAACCGCTTGCTCGAGAGGATCGAGCTGTCCATGACCCAGACGAGGGCTTTCATCGCCGACGCCGCCCATGAGCTCAAGACTCCCGTCGCCATCGTTCGCACGGAAGCGGAGCTGTCGCTGTCGCGCCACCGGAGCCTCGAGGAGTCGCGGGAGGCATTGTCCACCATCGCCGCGGAGAGTGCCCACCTGTCCCGCCTCGTGAGCGACCTGACCCTGCTCGCGGAGGGGGAGCTGCTGGAGCACCCGCTGGAGAGGAGGCTCGTGGATCTGCGGGAGCTGATGCACGACGTGGGCCGCTCGCTGAAGTCGTTAGCGGAGGCCCGGAGGGTCGAGATCGAGATCGAGGCCCCATCGGGAGTCGAGTATCGAGGCGACGAGCGGCTGCTCCGCCAGATCTGTGTGAATCTCCTGGAGAACGCCATCAAGTTCTCTCGCCCCGGTTCCCGCGTCGGTACCGTTCTGGCGCGCGAAGGAGGGTTCGTCGAGCTGAGCGTCCTCGACGAGGCGCCGACGCTGTCGGCCGCGGATCAGGGCAGGGTATTCGAGCGCTTCTACCGCTCACCTCAGGCGGTCAAGGGAGACACGGCGGGCAGCGGGCTCGGGCTCGCCATCGTCGCCTGGGCGGTCAAGTTGCACGGGGGGCAGATTCGTGTCGAGCCCCGAGCACCGAGCGGGAACCGGTTCGTGGTGACGCTTCCTCTCGTTGTGCCCCAGCGCGGGTAGGGGAACGCCTGCCACAGATCTGGCGGGGCGCCGGCATTCGGCCCCAAAAAAGAGCCGCCGGGAGGTTCGTTCCCGGCGGCATCGAAGTGAAGCGGAGGGGTTGTTAGAAGGCGATTTGGACGCCGAAGCGTGCCACGCGCGGGCTCTGGATTTCCTTGATCTGGGCGGTGTTGGACCGCTCGAGGCGGTTGAAGCGCTGGAGAACGGTGGCGGAGTTGAGCACGTTGAAGCAGGAGCCGGTCAGGGTCATCGTGCCCGTTCCGAAGATCTTGACGACGTATCCGACCTGCAGGTCCCACTCGTAGACGTCCTTGTACCGGTCGCTGCCCGCGGGGACCACGACGACGTTGCGGGTCAAGCCGTCTGTCGGGCTCGTCGAGTTGAGGTACCAGTTGATCGGGAAGCCCTGGCGTCCGAACACGTTGGTCGAGATGTTGAAGTTGTAGGGGAGCTGGTAGAGAGCGTTGAACGAGAACTGCCAGGTGGAGTTGAGGAAGACGCTCGTCTTGCTGCCGCTGCCCGTGGACTGGATCGCGACGTAGTCGTTGTCGCGGCAGGTCTGAGCGTTGACCGTGGAGGCTCCACCGGAGTTGTTGCCTGCGCCGGCGAGCTGGTTGGTCGGATCGATGCATCCGCCTGCACCCACCTGCTGCTTGTTGTCGTTCCAGACGAAGCTGCCGCGGGCCATCCACTTGTCCGACAGCCGCTTGGTCAGCACGAGCTCGAGGCCCTGGTAGGTGGTGCTGAAGTCGCCGCGGTTGAAGGTCCAGGAGCCCGAGGGCGTGCCGCCGATCGCGTCGAGCACGGACTGCTTGATCTCGTAGACGGGCTGGCTGTAGACGGTGCCGGAGGGCGTGACGCCGGTCAGCGTCGTGTACTGCTCGTAGTCACTGGAGTTGAGCAGCTGACCCGTCGTCGGATCGTAGACGTGCAGCGGCGCGTAGAGCTGGTTGGTGGCCTTGCGGTTGGTGTAGTTGACGCCGATGGCGAAGTTGGCACCGAGCTCCTGATCCACCCCGACGAGCCATTCCGTCGTGCTCGGAGCGTTCAAGTTCGGATCGATGCCGTTGGACGAGGAGGCCGAGCCCGGGCTGGCGTTGTTGTAGTTCCTTCCGTACTGGAAGCCGGCGGCGCTGGTGTCCGTCTCGCCGACATCCACGAGGTTGTTGTGGTTGGCGTCATTCCAGGCGTAATAGGCGTAGGAGGCGCCGGCGATCGGGTTGGTCGTGGCGACGGTGCCCGTGCCCAGAGCGTCGGCGAACTGCGCATAACTGGCCTTGAGGACGGTGGTGCGGTTCTGGCCGAGGGCATAGTTGGCGCCGATGCGGGGCTGCCAGTTGTTCCACTTGAACTGGGTGCCGGAGCCCGGATAGTTGATGGCCGGCATGATGTCGGGGAACGAGACGTTTTCCGGGACGACGCTGGGGCTGTTCTGGCCGTATTGCTGGTCCCAGCGCACGCCGAGGTTGACGGTCAACCGGTCCCAGGTGATCGTGTCGCCGAAGTAGGCGCTGTAGTACTTGGCTTCGACCTTGAAGGCGCTGTTGCGGGTGATGGCCGCGCAGGGAACGCCGCAGTCGAAGAAGTCGCCGTAGGTCTGAGCGACGAGAGTCGAATCCGCGGCCGGATTGAAGAGCGGCCACGAAGTGGTCGACCGGGCCTGGGCATTGAGGTAGCTGAAGCCGGCCTTGAGCTCATGGCCCAGGCTGCCCGTGTTGAAGAAGAACGACGTGTCGAACTTGGCCTGGCGCTGCGGGCGCGGGGCATCGGCGTAGAGGTAGGAGTTGTGCCACACGCCGCCGGCGTCGATGTAGAGCGCCTGGTTGCCGCCTTCGGGCGTGAGCGTGAAGTCGCCGTTCTGGCCGTTGTAGGAGGCCGTGGCGAAGAGGTTCGAGGAGAAGACCTGCGAGTCCTCGAACTTCCAGGTGTGCTGCGGCAGAGTCTGGTCCCAGGTCGTCTGCTGCGGATGCGTGGAGCCGGCGTTGCGGCCGAACACGAGCTTGTTGCTGCCGAGATACCAGGCGTTGAACGCGTTGGACGTGACGATCTGAGCGTTCAACTTCGCGTTGAAGTCCTCCAGCGTCGTGTTGTTCTTGGTGCCCGCCGGACCGCCTCCGGCCGTCGTCAGGTTGATCTGATCGCGGCCGTAGGCGCCCCACAGCCAGAGCCGGTCCTGGATGACCGGTCCGCCGGCCTCCACACCGTAGTCCTGCAGGCTGTTGATCTTGTTGCCCGCGCCCACCTGAGCGGCCACGATGGGCGTCAGGTTGTTGGACTCGAGCTTCTGGTCGACGACGAAGAAGCGCGCGCTGCCGTGCACCTCGTTGGTGCCGCGCTTGGTGACCATCGAGAGGTGCGCCCCCGAACCCTGGATCGAAGGATCGGAGCCGCCTGTCACGACATTCATCTCCTGGAAGGAGTCGAAGTCATAGTAGCCGGCCGAGGCACCCAGGGCCGACATGTCGGTCAGATTGACGCCGTCGACCGAGAACGTACCAGCCGCGGAGCCCTTGCTCGCGAAGTTGGACTGCTGGCCGCTCTCGCTGCCTGCCACGTTGATGCGATCGATCTGGACGCCCGGAACCGTCTGGAGCACGACCCACGGGTCGCGCGCCGTCGGGATGTCCTGGAGCTCGGCGTTGGTGATCGCCGCGCCCGTCTCGACCTTGCGCGTGTCGATCACCGGCGCCTCGCTCGTCACGGTGATCGACGCCGCGACCGCCGAGAGCTTGAGCTTGCTCGTCAGCTCCGTGTTCTTGCCCACGTTGACCGTCACGTTGTCCAGCGTCTCGGTGCTGAACCCCGTCAACGTGAGGACCACCGTGTACTTGCCGGGCGCGAGGTTCAGGAACCGGTACTGGCCCTGCGCGTCCGTCGTCTGCGACTGCGGCGCACCCATGCCCGACAGCGACACGGTGGTCCCGGGCAGCGAGCCGCCCTGTTCGTCTTGCACGACGCCGTAGATGTTGCCCGTCGAGCCGCCAAACTGCGCCATCGCCGGCGCAGCCAGCAGAAGCATCGCCGCCGCCACGGCCGCGGCAATGCCCATGGCTCCAATGCCCTTCTTCATGAAAAGCTCCTTCCAAGAATGGATCGGTTCCCCAAACGCAGCGGGAGACTTGATCGGCGAAGATGCGGATTCAGTCATCGCTTTCCCTCCAGGGCCCCGTCCGAGATTGAACGTGCCCGGAGCGTCAACAGAGCAAGGAAGGGGCCAAGAGCGCGGAAGGGAGCTGAGCGTGTCGAGTCAAGGATTTGCGACAACGGACGGATCCCGTCGGGAGCGCTGCAAAACGGCGCGTTGGATCGGCATCGATGGTGATGAATTGCCACCAAGACTCTGGCCACAGTATTGGCGAATTCTTGGCGCCGCGAATAACGCCTCTGTGCGGAGCTTCCTGCTAGGTGCCCGAGGTGCCCGCCAATCGCCCCTGCGGATCCATCGCGCTGTAGAGCGCCGGGAGGATCGCGAGCACGAGGAACCCCGACAGGACGAACCCGCCGATGACTGCGATCGCGAGCGGCTGCTCGAGCTGCGATCCCTCTCCCAGAGCCAGGGCGAGGGGCGCGAGGGCGAAGGTGCTCGCAAGGACGGTCATCGCGACCGGTCGGCGGCGGCGGCGCGCGGAGCGGGCCCAGGCCTCCTGCACCGGGAGACCGTGTCGCAGTCCCTCCCGCGCCTCGTGAATGACGAAGATCGAGTTTTCTCCACGATCCCGACCATCATGATCGCCCCGACGAAGCTCGAGATGTTCAACGTCATTCCGGTGGCGAGGAGTGCGCCGAAGACCCCGGCGAGGACGGCCACGGAAATCACGGCGGTCAGCAGCGGCGCCCGCCAGTCGCCGAACTCGAAGAGCAGCACGATCGCCACGAGAAGGAGTCCCCCGAGCAGAACGATGAGCAACTCGCGGAACGAGCTCTGCTGCTGTTCGTAGAGGCCGCCGAACTCGAACCGCATCCCGGCGGAAAGGAGGAGTCGCTTGCCCAGCTTGTCGCGGATCTCGGCGATCGCTCCGCCGAGGTCGCGTCCTTCGAGCCGCGCGGTGACGCCCAGGAAGGTCTTGAGATTCTCGCGGTCGATCTCGGCCTCGGGAGCCCCCGTTGAGACGGCGGCGACCTCCGAGAGCGGGACCAGTGCCCCGGACGGGGTGCGCAGCCGAAGTGACCCAATTCCGCCCGGGTTCCGGGCGAAGACGCGCAGCGGGTAGAGCCGCTCGCCGATTCGGACACTTCCCGCGAGAGTGCCGGACACGGCCGGCTCCAGGGCCGCCTGCACGTCTTCGGTCGTCAGACCGAAACGTGCCGCGCTTCGGGCGCCCTGCGCCGGCGCGGCGGGATCCGGGGCGGGAACCCGGATGGTCAGCGCAGGTCCGGCGATCACGATTCCGTCGAAGACGTCCTCGACGCCCTTGACGCCCCTCAGAATTGCCGCGGCCTCGCGTGCCCGATCCTGCAGGAGAGTCTGATTCTCACCGAAGATGCGGATGTCGATGGGTTGCGGGACCCCTCCGGTAAGGTCACCGATGTTGTCTTCCACGAGCTGCCCGAAGTCGGTGTGGAGGGCCGGGGCGATGGCCGCCGCGCGATCCCGGATGTCCGCGATGACGTCCTCGACGCCTCGCCGCTGGCCGCGTGGCTTGAGGCGGATGACGTAGTCGCCGCGGTTCGGCTCGGTGATGAAGAAGCCGAGCTGCGTGCCGGTGCGCCGCGAGTAACCGCGGACGTCCGGAATCCCGAGAAGGATCTTCTCCACGCTGGCGAGCATCACGTCGGTGTCGGTGAGCGACGTCCCTGGTGGCGTCCAGTAGTCGAGGATGATCGAGCCCTCGTCCATGGCGGGAAGGAAGTCGGAGCCGAGGGCCCGGTGGAGGCGTACCGCGCCGGCGAGCAGCGTCAGGCAGACCAGGGCCGCCAGCCACGGGTGACGGAAGAGGAAGGGGACGCGGGCGGACGCGTGGGGAGGCCTCGCGGGTCCGGGCCGGGCATACGCCCCGCCCAGAGCCCGCAGTGCTGCCGGGACGCCGAGCGCGGACAGAAAGAAAGAGATGGTCAGCGCCAGAGCCATCGTCAGGGCGAGGGGCTGGAAGAAGGCTCCGGTGACTCCCGTCAGAAGCGCGAAGGGAAGAAAGATGACGATCGTCGACAGGCTCGACCCGATGAGCGGAGGAAGAATTGCCTTGAGGCCCGTCAGCGCCGGAGCGCTGGAGCCTTCCTCGCGGTGGCGGGCGATGCTCTCCGCAACGACGATCGCGTCGTCGGCGATCAGGCCGAGGGCGGCGGCGATGCCACCCAGCGTCATGAGGTTGATCGTCTGACCGGCGATGCCGAGCGCGAGCAGCACGACGGCGACCGCGAGGGGCACCGTGACGACGGAAAGTACGGTGAGCCGGAAGCTGCGCAGAAAGACGAAGAGTATGAGAGCGGCCAGGCCGACGCCGATGCCGATCGCGTCCCTCACTCCCTGAACCGACCGCGAGACAAACTCCGCCTGATCGTAGAAGGTGGTCCAGCGCACGTCCTTCGGGATGAGGTCGGGCCGGCTCTCGAAAAGGTGACGGACCCCCTGCGCGATGGCAACGGTGTTGGCCGAGGGCTGACGCGTCAGGTTCACGAGCACGGCGGGGCGGCCGTCCGCCGTCGTGCGGATGTAGGAGACGGCGTCGGCGACGCGGACGCTTCCGAGGTCGCCGAGCAGCGGGGGAACGCCGCCGCCCGCAACGGGCACCGCGATTCGCGCGAGCGAGTCCGTGTCCGTGACGACGCCATCGACGAGCGAGAGATAGAGCTCGTGATTGGATTCGAGCCGTCCGGCCGACACGATCTGGTTGTTCTTCCGAATCGCCGCCAGGACGTCGGTGACGGCGAGCCGGCGCGCCGCGAGAGCTTGGAGGTCGAGGTGCACCTGAAACTCCCGCTGTCGCCCGCCCTGCACCTGGACCTGCGATACGCCGGGAATGCGCACGAGCTCGGGCTTGAGCGTGTACTCGGCGAGCTCCCAGAGGTCCGCCTCGCTCCGGGACGGGGAGATGAGAGCGTATCCGAGGATGGGGAAGAGGGCCGTGTTCATGGGTGCGACGTCGATGTGCGCGTCCGCGGGGAGGTCCGGGCGGACCCGGCCGATGGCGTCCTGGAGGCGCTGGAGCGCCACCTGCATGTCGGTGCCCCACTCGAAGTTGGCCGAGATCTCGGTCGAGCCGCGGGAGGTCGTCGAGCGGACGAGGCGAATGCCCGGGACCGCGAGGAGGGCCTGCTCGAGCGGCCGCGTGACGCTCGGCATCATCCGCGCGGCAGGCTCGTCGCCGACGTCGGCGATGACCTTGATGACCGGGAACGTGACCGACGGGAAGATGGCGAGCGGCATGCCGAGGACGACGAGGAGACCCCCCGTCGCGAGAATCGCCACCAGCAGAAGCAGCGCGAAGGCGCGGTCGTGGACCCAGTGCAGCAGTTTCACGGCGCGGCCGCGACCGGAGCCCCCTCGGCCAGACCGACCTGTCCCGAGACGACGACGGTCTGGCCCAGGGTGAGCCTCGGTGCCTGGATCTCGACCTCGCCGTTGGCGCGAAGACCGGGCGAGACGTCCATCCATCGGGCCCGGCCCTGCTCGACAACGACGATCCGGGAAGTCCCGGAGACGTCGTCGCGGATGATCGCCGCCTCCGGGACGACGACGGCATTGCGGTGCTCGGCGACCGTGATCCGCGCAGTCCCGAAGAGGCCGAGTGGCGGTACGCCGGCCAGGCCCCGGAGGTCCACGCGGACGGCTGCCGTGAAGTCGCCGGAGTTGGCAGCCGGCAGGATGTCGTGCACGACTCCGGCGACCGGACCGGAACGTCCCGAGATCTCGACCACGACCGGCTGGCCGCTTCGTATCCGCCCCAGGTCGCTCTGCGGGGCGTCCACGAGGAACGCGATCGAGCCGGCGTCCGCGACCGTGAGGATCTCCTGGTCTTCGGATACCCGGTCGCCGCGAACGGCGGCGTGGGCGAGGACGGCTCCGTCCGACGGCGCGAGAATCGGGGCGCGCACGAGCCCACGCTCGGCGAGTGTGACGGCCCGCGCGGCGTCGGCTTTCTCCGGGTCCGTCTGCGCCTGCCGCGCCATGTCGCGCGCACCTGAAAGCGCCGCCTCGCTGTCGCGCGACACGATCGTGCCGAGGACGTCGCCACGATGGACGCGGTCCCCGTCGGAGACTCCGAGCTCGACGAGTGTGCCGGCGAATGGCGCCCGGATCTTCTGCTGTGCCAGTGCCGCCGTGTGTCCGGGCGCGGATACCTGCTCCGTCAGGGTCGCGCGGCGCACGGATGCCACGCGGACCGGCACGGCGACGGCGGGCTCGGAGGCCGGAAGCGGCGGATCGCTGGTCCTGCCGCGGCATCCGGACAGGACGGCGAGGAAGCCGAGCGTCAGCGCGACGGCGGCTCGTCTCACGGGGTACCCCAACGGCGCGCGACCGCCTCGGCCACGCGGTAGCGAGCGATCGCGTCGGCCCGGCGAACCGCGGCCTCGACGGAGGCGGAGTGCGCTTCCAGAACGTCGAGTGCCGTCCCTGTCCCGCCGCGATACCGGCTCTCGGCCTCGAGATAGGAGTCCCGGGCGTCGGGCTCGGCGCGAGAGAGGATCTCGATCTGGCGGTAGAGGCGTGCCTGTGCGGCGCGGGCCTTCTCCCATCCGAGCCGGGCGTCGCGCTTCTCGGCTTCGAGGGTCACGCGCGCCTGCTGGAGACCCAGGCCCGCCTGCGCGATTCGCGCCCGTGCCGCGCCGGGGTCCCACAGTGGCCACACGAAGACGAGGCCGAACGAGTATCCGGCGTCGCGCCACAACCGGTCCCAGAAATGGCTGCCGAGACTGGTCGTGTCCGCCGTCCAGAACCCCGCATCGGCGGTCAGAAGCAGGCGCGGT
This sequence comes from uncultured Acidobacteriota bacterium, assembly GCA_963811425.1. GTDB lineage: Bacteria > Acidobacteriota > Thermoanaerobaculia > UBA5066 > Gp7-AA6 > DAHUXD01. The sequence goes on along the minus strand of CAWERV010000017.1, from coordinate 424,368 downwards.
CGCCGCTCCGCCCGGGCGATGGTCTCATCGGCCTCCGCCGAGCGTGCGGCCGCCTCGGCCGCGCCGATGTCCGGAGCACTCTGCCACGAGAACGAATCGGACGAGGCGGGAGGCGGGGGAGGCGGTAGAGGCTGCAGCTCCAGAGGCGCCAGAGGGTCGCGACCCATCAGGTCGTTGAGCGAGAGTCGCGCCTCGTCGCGGCGTTCTTCGGCCTCGCCGAGCGTGGCTTCCTCGAGGGCGTACCGCACCTCGGTCTTCAGGAGGTCGGAGGACACGCCCTGGCCCGCCGCTTGCCGACTCCTGAGCGACGTGCGGTAAGTGTCGAGCTGGTCGAGGCCGGCGCGGCGGATCTCCACCTCGGCTGAGGCTTCCAGAAGCTCGCTGAAGCGGCTTCGCACCTCCAGCTCGAGATCCTTCTCCACGATCCGGTAACGCGCCCGTGCGGAGTCGGCGCCGGCGCGCGCACGTTCGACGCCGGCCTGAAGGGCCCCTCCGGCATAGAGGGGCTGGCGCACGACGGCCTGGAGCCGCGCGTCCCCCAGGTTGGTCACGACGGGGCTGTAGCCCGGGTATGGCGCATAGATGAAGTCGCCCTCGACGGCGACCTTCAGCCATCGATCCGCCCGCGCTTCCTTCTCCCGCTCGAGGGCGACGGTCATCTCGAGCGCCGGCAGGGGAAGCCTCGCGTTCGCGGCGCGGGCCTCGGCGAGGGCCCGCTCGAGCGTGACGACCTCTTCTCCCGCCGCGGCGACAGCGATACCGAAAGCGCAAGCGATCGCGGCCGCCGCGGTCCGGGGAAGCGGGGGCCCCCCGCGAACTCGGCTCATCGGGCGGGGGAGAGCGTGCCTTCGTCGGCTCGAACTCGGTCCGAGGCGTCCGCGAACGCCGACAGGTCGCACGGCAGGACCACGATCCGAGGGGGAAAAGTCCTCATCAGGGTATCGCCGGGAATCTTATATCGGGGCCAGGCCGTGCCGGCCACGGATGGGCTGAGAGACACTGCCGTTCGTGCACGGTTCATGAATTCGATACCTGGAGCTGCGACAGCGGGCTCTCGTCAGGGGGGCTCCATGCGTGGCGCAAGTGTAGAGTTGCCGGGGAGGAATCCATGCGCGTGCCGAAGAGATCTCGACTCCTCGCGACGGCGGTGCTCGCGGTCGCTTCGCTGTCGCTGGCTGGGCCTGAGGCTTCTTACAAGGTCGTGCAGAAAGTCGCGGTCGGTGGAGAGGGCGGATGGGATTACCTGACCGTGGACGCTCCGGCCCGACGCCTCTACGTCACGCGCTCGACGCGCGTGATGGTGTTCGATGCCGACACGCTGGCTCAGGTCGGAGAGATTCCCAACACGGCCGGCGTGCACGGCGTCGCCCTCGCCCCGGACCTCGGGCGGGGCTTCGCGAGCAACGGGCGCGCCTCCTCGGTCACGATCTTCGATCTGAAGACGCTCAAACCGCTCGATGAGGTGAAGGTCACGGGAGAAAACCCCGATGCGATCCTGTACGACGGGCCGTCGAAGCAGGTCTTCGCGTTCAACGGCCGCTCGGCGAACGTCACGGTGCTGGACGGCGCCTCCGGCAGGGTGAATGCCACCGTGGCACTCGGGGGCAAACCCGAATTCGCCGCGACGGACTTGCAGGGCCGTGTCTACGTCAATATCGAGGACAAGAGCGAGGTCGTCGTGCTGGACGCGCGCAAGCCCGAGGTCTTGAAGCGCTGGCCCCTGGCGCCGTGCGAGGAGCCCTCGGGCATGGCGATCGACCGGCAACACGGACGGATCTTCGTCGGGTGCTCCAACCGGATGATGGCGGTGGTCGACACGGCCACCGGATCCGTCGTCGCGACGGTGCCGATCGGCGACGGCGTCGACGCGAACGCCTTCGATACGGCGCGCGGCCTCGCGTTCAGCTCCAACGGCGAAGGATCGCTCACGGTAGCGCGGCAGGATTCGCCCGACCGATACACCGTCGCCGAGACCGTCCAGACTCAGCGGGGCGCCCGCACGATGGCCCTCGACGAGAAGACGCACCGCATCTTCCTCGCCACCGCCGATTTCGGGCCGCCGCCCTCGCCGACCGCGGAGCAGCCGCATCCACGGCCGAGCCTGGTGCCTGGCAGCTTCACGCTTCTGGTGGTCGACCGCCGGCCGTAGGTCTGACGGCGCGCTACTTCCAGTCCGGCGGTGTCGGCGACAGGCCGGCGTGACCGCAGCCGAAACGCGTGCCGAGCTCGGGATCATTTTCGGAGACGGGGTAAGTCTCGGCAGTGGAGGTCTGCAGGCGATCGGAGTCGCTCAGGTCGTAGAGCTCGGCGGCGGCTCCGGCGGCCTGGAAGGTCCCGTGCCTTCTGCCGATCGCGCCGAGGTAGCCGCTCATGACGGATTGCTCGGCCGGGCTTGCGTGCGAGAAGACGACCCAGACCCGGGGGTTGCCCCGAAGGCGGTCGAGCTCCCGCAGGTACTCCCGCGGGTGCCCGCGATGGCAAGTTCCGTAGATCGCCTCGGATGGCAGGATTCCAACCCGCGGTGCATAGAAGCGCATCGCTCTCTCGGCTCCGTAATAGACGTAGATGGCGTCGCCCGGCTGCCGCCGCGCGGCGACGCTGGCAAGAACGGATCGCGCCTCTTCGCGCCGGTAGACCGGCGAATGCCAGAACGTCGCCGCGACGAGCAGGATGGCGACCGCGGTGGTGAGCGGTCTCGGCACGTGCACGCGCGCCAGTCCCTCGACGATCCACCCGGCGCCGTCCGACACCGCGAGCAGAGTGGCGGGCGCCAGGAAGAGAATTGCTCGTCCCGAGAACGGATACTGGTGCGCGGCCGCGGCCAGGAGCGCGGCGAGCGAGGGTCCAAAGAGCAGGGGGGCGGCTTGCGGCCGCGTCCTCCAGAGCACCAGGCAGGAGAGAAGCACGATCACCAGGACCGCGGGGCGGGGAAGGGACGGCTGCCAGAAGTGGCGCATGTATTCCCGCGTGGCGGGCGTCAGAGTGTGGAGCCCGAGAGTCACGGCCGAGGCGGCGCTCGCCGCCCAGATCCCGAGCACGCCTGCAAGGCCCGCCGGCACGCGGGGCGGTTCATCGCGCAAGGCGAGCACCGTGAGGGCCCCGCCGAGGCCCGCCACCATGAAGACTGCTCCGGCGGAGAACCAGACGGCGAGGGCCCCGGCCAGCCCGGCGAAGAGGAACCGGGAACCCGAGGCCCCGTGTTTGTCTCTCAACCCCAGCGCGAGGAGGGTGAGGGCCACGGACGCGCAGACGTCGGTCGCGTACTGTTTGGCTTCGGCGCTGTACGCGATCAAGGTTGGTAGCAGGGCGAAGATCCCGGTCGCAAGGACGGAGGTCCAGCCGGGTCGCGTGCGCCACGCCAGTGCCGCGAAGAGAATGAGTGCGGCGAGGCCGCACAGAAAGGGAAACAGGCGCAGCGCAAGCTCCGTCGGCCCGAGCGCCGCCGTTGCGAACTTGAGCGCGGCCAGGAAGCCGGGCGGGGCGACCTGATCGAGAGCGAGCGGCTCGCCGACGAGAGCCGGAAGCGGCGTGCGGATCACGTTCTCGGCAAGAGCGATCTCGTCGATCCAAAGGGACGTGTTGGCGAAGTACTGCCAGAAGCGCAGCACAATGCCCGCGAGGACGAGAGATGCGAGCGCGACGCGCTCAGCGCGAGACGCGACCGCCGGTCTCACGCAGGGCAGGACCGGCCGGACGGCAATCTCACTGCGACGATGTTAACCGACACGGGGGCGCGGCGACGTAAGATCGCATCCAGACCCGCATGAGCCCACCGACGAGCACGTCCGGCCCCGTCACTCGCGGCGGGCTCGTGTTGGGCGGCCTCGGGCTGGCGGCAGTGGCCCGACTCTGGATCGTGCCGCTCGGCTCGAGCCTGTCTCTGGACGAGTTCGGAACGTGGTGGGTGACCGACGGTCGCTTCGGACAGCTTCTTCCTCGCGCGAGGATCTTTCCTCAATCGATACCTTACGCCGGAATCATCTGGCTGACCCGGGCAATCGCCGGCAGCAGCGAGATCGCCCTGCGGCTGCCGTCCCTGGCGGCGGCGGGGCTCGCCGCGTTCTGCCTCTACCGTCTGGGCCTCGAGCTCTTCGACCGGGAGACGGGGCTGCTGGCCGCCGGGATCTTCGTGGGTGTGCCGCAGATCTGCTTTGCCGCCGGAGACGCGCGCCCGTACGCGTTCGCGCTACTCGCCACCATCGCCGCCCTCCGGATGCTGGTGCGCTGGCTCGAACGGGCCCGCGCTGCCGACGCTGCGGGGTACGTGCTCTGTGCCACGGCGGCGGTCTACTTTCAGTATCTCTTCGCGACGATGCTCGTCGCGCACGCCGCCTACGCGTTCCGGAGGTGGCGCCGGGGTTGCGGTGTCCCAGGGAGGCAGCTGCTCCTGGCGGCCGTCGCCATCGCGCTCCTGACGGCTCCTGCGTCACTGCTGACGCTCGAGATTTCCCGCGATCGTGCGAGTCATGCCTTCGCCGTCATGCCGGGCGTGAAGGCGCTGCTGCTGACCATCGTGCCGACGGGGATTCTCGCTGCCCTGTTCGGGAGCGCGTTGATGTGCTGGACTGCGGGCCGGTTGACCGGACGTCGAGTGCCGGCGGCGTGGCGCTCTGCGGATCTCAGAGCACGATGCGGCCGGCGGGCCGTCCGCCGACGCCCTCCGGCTCCTCTGGCTGTCCGTGGTGACTTCTCCGGTTCTCCTCTTCGGCGTCTCATGGGTCGGCGGCACGTCCGTATTCGTGGCGCGATACATGATGTGCATCGTTCCGTGCCAGGCGCTTCTGTTGGCCTGGGTTCTGCGGCGGGTGCCGCCGATCGCATGGGGGCGGGCCATCCTTGGCGGCTATCTGGCGATCATGATGCTCGCGCGGGGAACCAAGGTGGCGCACAGCAACGATGACTGGCGTGGCGCCGTCGCCGCGGTCGCTGCCGTCAACGGCAGTCACCCGGTGATCCTCTCGGGGTCGTACGCGGAATCGCGCAACGTGGCCTGGGTCCAGGACGGCGAGCACGCGGCGTACATGCTGGCTCCGGTCGAGTACTACGCGACGGGCGGTCAGACGGTCATCCTGCCGTTGCTCGCCGGCCCGGATGCGGAGTCCTACGTGCAGAGGCTCCTCGACGCTGGCACCGTCTGGACGGGTCGCTTCGCGTTGATCGAGCGCTCCTCCAGATGGCCCTCATGGGCCCCGTGGCTCGACCGGCGGCTGCGGCCCCGGGGATACCGCATGCGAAGGGTGTGGGACAGCGGGAATACCAGCGCGTGGGTCTTCGAGCGATCGGCCCCGCCGGTGGCGGGTCCGGGTTAGCCGAGGGGGCCGTGGTGTGTCGGGGCCACCCGGTCGCGGAATCGGAGGATCGGCTTCTCGTACCAGCGGTGCATGGCGGCCGAGAGAAGCATGGTTGCCGTGAGCGCTAGCCCGACGAGCAGGACGACCCGGGATGCATCCGCGGCCGCGGCCGCGCGCGGGGCGAAGAAGTCGAAGATCTCCAGATGGAGGAGGTACGCGGCATAGCTCGTCACGGCGACGAAGTGGAAGGCTCTGGTCCACTTGTCGCCGGGCTGCCGCGACGTTGATGGATTGGCTGGTTTCCACGCAAACGAGGAGGAGGCCCATGAGGGTCGAGACCACGAGAAAGAGGGCGGTCCGGGCGTACACGGAGGAGTCGATGGCATGTCGGTGGTACAGCCGCCAGAGCTGGTACCCGCCCGCGTAAGCCACTCCGATCGCGGTCGGTGGAAAGAGAAGCCGTCTCCAGCGTGCGAGCCGGCCCCAGGCCCCGGGCAGATAAACCGCGACTCCCGCCAGCGCCACGCCGATCATCAGGCTATCCATCCGGAGCGGTGGCTTCTTGCGGATGCCGAAGTCCCAGGTGGGGTCGTATCCGAGAACGTAGACGGTCCGAAGCGCCAGCGACAGGGCGATGATCGCGGCGCACGCCGTGAAGAACGCCGTCCGCGGCCGCCTGCGGCCCACGCGGGCCGCCAGGAGCAGGGCCAGCGGCATCAAGAGGTAGAACCACTCCTCGATCGAAAGACTCCAGGAAACCGGAAAGAACTCGAGGTCCCTCCGGCTGAAGTTCTGGAGAAACGCGAGGCTGTTCCAGTTGAAGCGCCGGCCCGTCAGCGGCAGCAGGACGAGCACGAGGTAGTAGGGCGGGAGAGTACGGAGCCATCGGCGCACGTAGAAGCGGCGCAAAGACTGCCAGGAGCAGTCCCGCAGCACGTCCTCGAGCAGGATCTTGCCGATGAGAAAGCCGCTCAGGGTGAAGAAGAGCTCTACTCCGAGAAAGCCCATGGCGTAGTAGGACGCCTTCAGGTCGAGCCGGGACCGGGCGAAGAAGAAGCTCAAGCTGTGGGCAAGCAGGACCAGACCGATGGCGAGGCTGCGAAGGATGTCGAGGCCGAGGTTTCGCGCTGAGGCGGGGCCGCTCATCCGAGCGGCATTCTAAGGCCCGCCTCGCCGCCCTTCGTGGACGGCGGGGAATCGTGAAATCATGGAAACGGGGGCCGTAGCTCAGTTGGATAGAGCAAGAGTTTCCTAAACTCTAGGTCGCCGGTTCGACTCCGGCCGGTCCCACCAGCGAATCGGCTTAAGGGGCTGTCTGGCGCGGCCCCTATGTGGAGGGAGGCCGGCGCCGCTCGGTGTCGCGGATCTTGGCGACGAGCCCGGCGATCGCCAGGCCGATGAGCCCGAGCGAGAGAAAGAGCCCCTTGCGCCGGAATTCGCGCTCGCGCTGGAGGCGGGCGGCTTCCGCCCGGGCCGTTCGCGCGATCGTCAGACCGGCCGAAACGGACTGTTGCACGGCGTAGGGTTTGAAGTTGTGGACCTCCGCCCGCGCCTTGGTCAGCGTCTCGTCCACGCGGGACAGATCGAACTGGGCGCGGGAAACCTCCATGCCAGCCTCGGCCTCCCGGCCCATCGCGGCCTTCGCCGCGTCGGTTTCCTTCTGGAGCCTCAGGATGTCCTGATACATCGCAGCGGCCGCTCGCGCCCCCTCCGAGCCCGCTTCATGGCAGCTCGTGCACCTGCTCTGCTTGCCCGTAGAGAGGAAGGCGTCGGTCGGGTGGACGATTTCGTGGTTTTCGTGGCAGGTGACGCAGCCGGGCAGGCCCAGCTGGGCAAACGCCTCTTCGTGCGGGCTCGCCCTAAATTCCTCGGCGAAGACGCTGTGGCAGGTCCCGCAGACGTTGGAGACGGAGCCGACCTGCGGAGGGGCCGCTCCGTGGTTGCCATGGCAGGAGTTGCACGTCGGCGAGGAGAGGTCACCCTTCTTCATCAGCCCTTCGTAGTGGACGCTCTTCGCGTAACGGGCGTAGACGTCGCTCGGCAGCTTGTGAGCAGCCATGAGTTTTGCGTCGCCGTGGCAATGGTTGCAGGTCTGAGCAATCCGGGTGGGATAGACCGGCGCGCGGCTGTCCTTGACGGGGAGGATCCCGTGAGCGCCGTGGCAGCTGGCGCACGTCGCGACGGCGTCGTCGCCCCGCGCGAGTGCCTTGTCGTGCCCGCTCGTCCGGTACTCCGACAGCTGGTCGATGCGCAGCGAGGGATTGAAGCGCTTCATGGCGGCCGCGTCGGCGTGGCACGTGCCGCACATCGCGGGGATGTCACGAGGTGATGGCTTGCCACGAAAACCCTTCTTGGAATCGTGCGCCACGTCCTGGTCGAGGGCGCGCGGATCGCCGCCATGGCAGTCGGCGCAGGAACCCGGTCCGCGCGTGGATGTCGTCGGGTGAGCTTCGTGGGCTCGAGCGGGCGTCGTCGAGGGCGAGGTGGCAGGAGATGCAGCTGTCGCTTCGGCGGCCTTCGCGGGTTTGGCTGCTGGCGTGGCCCCGGGCGCCGAGGCGGCGATCCACCCCTGCGAGGCCGAGGGCGGCAGCCGCCTCACGATCGCGGCTCCGGGAGGGGGCATCAGGGCGAGGACCGTCAGGACGAGCGCCCCGACGAGGCGACGAGGGCGAGCCGATGCCACCTTGGTGACGGCGCCTTGCGCCCTTGCGATCGAGAAAAGGCACCAGGACGAGCACGGCGCCGAGGATCCCGAAGAAGACGACGCAGCACCTCGCCCGAATCCCCGCATGTGGGCCGGCAGGTACTTGAGGCTCTGGAACATCCAGCCGAAGTACCACTCCGGCCGGATGCCGGCCGGCGCGGAGGAGTAGGGATCGGCCTTGACGCCCCAGCTCCCAGGGAAACAGGGCGGCGAGCGCGGCCAGAACGCCGACCGCCGCGAGCCAGCCCACCATGTCGCGCAGAGCAGAAAGTTCGGGCACGAAGTTCATCGAGCCGGCGCTTGCCGCCGCGCACCTGCGCTCGACGCTCGGGCGGCACGCTCATCCCGTGCTTCTGAACGAAGTATGAGGTGGAGCGCCCAGGAGGCCGTGGTGATGGCGGGCAGGATGGCCACGTGGATGCCGTAGAAGCGCGTCAGCGTGCCGCCCGTGACGTGATCGCCGCCGCGCAGGAGGCGAAGCGCGAACGGCGCCGATCACCGGCACCGGCCCGTGATCTCGGTGCCCACCTTGGTGGCGAAGAACGCGAGGGTGTTCCACGGGAGAAGGTACCCGGAGAATCCGAAGCCCATGCATCAGCACCAGCAGGAGCGACGCCCGAGATCCAGGTCAGCTCGCGCGGCTTGCGGTAGGCCTTCAGGAAGAACACGCTGAACATGTGGAGGAACGACGACGAAGACCAGGAGGTTCGCGCGACCAGGAGTGGATCGACCGGATCAGCCAGCCGAAGGGCACGCTCGGTCATGAGGAACTGGACGCTCTCGAAGGCCTCGCTCGACGATCGGCCGGTAGTAGAGAAGGAGCAGGATGCCCGTGATGACCTGGACGCCGAAGAGGAACAGCGTCATCCCGCCGAGGTAGTACCAGACGGTGTAGCGGTGGATCGGGACTTCCTTCTTGGCCGCCAGGTGGGCGATGTCCTCCCACCCGATGCGGTCGCGAGCCAGGCCATCGGCGAGAGGCGTGGAACCGGCGGGCGGGCCTCAGATTCGGCGGACCACAATCTTTTCGCCTCGGACGTTGACTTCCAGCTTCGTCAAGGGACGGGGCGGAGGGCCGGAGACGTTGACGCCGTTGGCGTCGTAGACCCCGTTGTGGCAGGCGCACCAGATGTCCGCGCGCTCGGTCCGGTACTGCACGGTGCAGGCGAGGTGCGTGCACGTGGCGCTCAGGGCCTTGAGCTCGCCCGAGGCGCTGCGAAAGATGATTGCGGGCTTTCCCGCGAAGGGGACGATGCGGCCCGAGTTGGGGAGGATCTCGGAGGCCTTCACGTCGAGCTCGACCTCGGAGAGGGATGGCTCCGAGCTCAGAGGCGGAACGAGGTACCGCAGCACCGGGTAGAGGAACGAGACCGCGACCGCTCCGAGGCTCGTACCGAGAAGCCACGAGATCCAGCGTCGCCGGGACTGGTCGGTATCGGTTGTCGTTAGATGCAGAACTCTCCCGCGTTCGACGTCAAACTTAGGACTCTCGGGGCGGACCGGTCGTGATGCGTCTGCATCAAGTTACCCCTCGCCGCTGCCCCTGACAATACCGCCGGGGGGCAGATGGAGCAAGAGCTGTTTCCCGGACTGCGCGAGTACCTGGCGGAGCGCTTCGGCGCCGAGGCGGGGTCCGCGACCCTCGAGCCTCTGGCCGTCCAGGGCAGCGGCATCAAGCAACTCGGGTACGGCATTCCCTTCCGGGTTGCCTGGCAGTCGCCCGGCGGGCCGAGGAGGCTCGTCCTGGAGACCGTGCGACCGGGGCAGTTCGGCCACGAGGACAGGCCGGATCGGGCGGGCGCGCTGCTGAGGGCGTACGAGGACTACGGGACGCTGCCGAGGCACGTGGCTCCCGCCGGCGTGGGCGCGTTTCGCGAGGGCGCGTCGGCGGTGAGCCTCGACGAGGCCGGGGAGACCTTCTTGCTGACCGAGTTCGCTGAGGGCGAGCCGTATGCCGGGGACCTGGACCGTATCGCCGAGCGCGGGAGTCTGCACGAGCGCGACCGTACGCGCGTGCGCGCTCTGGCCGAATATCTGGCGGACATCCATCGTTCGCCCGTCTCGCACCCGACTTGGTACCGCCGCCGACTACGCGAGCTCACTGGCTCCGGCGAGTGCATCGCCGGAATCGCGGATTCCTATCCCGTTCCGTTCGCCTTCATCGACGCCGGGCTCCTCCGCGAAGTCGAACGCCTCTGCCTCGACTGGAGGTATCGCCTGCGGGACCGCACGGACCGGCTGCGGACGATCCATGGCGATTTCCATCCGTGGAACATCCTTTTTCGGGCAAATGCGGACTTTTCGGTTCTCGACCGAAGCCGCGGCGCCTTCGGCGATCCGGCGGACGACGTCGCTTCGCTCTCGGCGAACTTTCTGTTCTTTGCGCTGCGGACCCGAGACGGCTTCCGGGGCCCGTTCGCGGAGCTCTTCCGCGAGTTCTGGGACCGTTATCGGGAGAGGTCGGGGGATGTCGAGCTCGAGTCGGTCATCGCTCCGCATTTCGCCTTTCGCGCACTCGTGCTCGCCAACCCACTCTGGTATCCGACCGAGACCGAGGGGCTGCGGCGGCAGCTCTTTCGCTTCCTGTTTTCGGTTCTCGAGGCGGATCGGTTCTCGGTCGAGAGGATCCCCGAGTATCTGGAGAGGGAAGACCCATGGCCTGGGCGCTGTGGCTGACCGGCCCGCCGGCTTCCGGCAAGACGACCATTGCGGCCGCCGTGCGACGCCTGCTCGTTCAGGAGGGCACGCGCCCGGTCGTGCTGGAGTCGGACGTCCTGCGGCGGATCCTCACGCCCGAGCCGACCTACGAGCCGGAAGAACGAGACCGCTTCTACGAGGCGGTCGCAGACCTCGCTGCGTCCATGGTCCAGCAAGGCTTTCCCGTCATCGTGGATGCGACGGCCCCGCGTCGTGCCCACAGGGACCGGGCGAGGGCGGCGATCGAGCGTTTTACCGAAGTCCTGGTCGCGACGCCCGCGGAGATTCGTGTGGCGCGGGATCCCAAGGGCCTGTACCGGCGAGCGCGTGGGGGACAGGCGCCCCATCTTCCGGGTGCCACAGAAGCCTACGAAGAGCCGCTGAACCCCGATCTCGTGGTCTCCGGAACGGCACCCGCGGACGTCGAAGGGGAGAGGATCTTGCAGCTGTTGCGCGCTCGCGGATTTCTGGCGCGCGGAAAATGATGCAAGTGGCTCACGACTGAGGAGTCCACTTGAGAGATGTTAGTGACCTGAGATTCGAGTCCTTGAAAAGGAGGCAGCTATGAACCTCATGCGTTACGAACCGACCACTCTTACGACCTTCCCAATCTTCCGTGAAATGGAAGAGATGTCGGACCGCCTGAACAGGCTGTTCGGCACACGGACGCGCCCCAACGGTGGGAAAGAGGCGCTGACGACGACGGATTGGACTCCGTTCGTCGACATCGAGGAGAACGAGAAGGAATACCTGGTCAAGGCGGAGCTTCCCGAGATCAAGAAGGAGGACGTGAAGGTCACCGTAGAAAATGGAATCCTGACCCTCCAGGGCGAGCGCAGGCAAGAGAAAGAGGAGAAGGGCAAGAAGTTTCACCGTGTCGAGCGCTCCTACGGCACGTTCCTGCGCACCTTCACGGTTCCTCTGGACGCGGATGAGACCAAGGTTGCGGCGGACTTCAAGGACGGCATTCTCCGGGTACACCTCCCGAAAACAGAGAAGCCGCGGCCGAAGGCCATCGAAGTGAAGGTCGCTTCCTAGCTCCGCGTCAGCAAGGCCCGCTCCGAAAGCGGAGCGGCGCTCCCCGCGGCCGGCATCGCGCCGGCCGCTTCTTTTTTGCGGGTAGGTCCTAGGAGGACTGGGAGCTCCGGCGGTCCGTGACGAGACCCGGAAAGCGCTCGCGGAACGAGTTTGCGATGTGACAGTTCCAGCAAACCCGCTGGTGCGTGTCGAGAACCTGCCGAAGGGTCTCTGGCGGCACCTCGTCCCACTCCACGGTCCTGCGGTCGGGTGTGAGCAGGGCGGGTTTGTGCTCGACCCAGTGGATTTCGCCGATGTCACGGCCGCACAGGGCGCACGCGGATCCCTGATACCAGTCGACGAGCATCGTCCGGACGACGCATTCCGCCGGCGCGGCCTCGATCTGCGCCAGGCACTCCTGCCCGCAGCGCTCGCGCTCGGGCCACCGCGAGCAGGCGGCCAGCCGCAGGTCCGGTTCCCCGATCGCCGACGTAGCCGCCACGTGCGCCCCATCGACCTTGACTGCGGCCGGCATCCCCGTCTCGGGGCAGGCGATCACACGAGTTCCCCGATACTTGAAATACGCGCGAGCGGCCACCCACAGCATCGGAACACAGGCGAGCAGGAGGACCCCGAGAACAACGAAGGCAATCGTCATCGCTCACCTCCCGGGATCGAGTCTAGGGGGGCCCCGCGGACGGGCGCATGATCCAAGCGCATCACGCCGGAGTGAACCTCACCAGCCCAGAGCCGCGACGGCGCCGCCCACCACCGCCACGACGCCTCCCGCCACGGCGTCGGCATAGCGATCGAGCCAGGCGGCCCGAAGCCGCCCTGCTCCCGCCCGTGCCGGCAGGACGAGGGCGGCCATGGTGGCGAGCGTCGAGATTTCGTAGATCAGCACGACACCGGTCGCGGGCGCCGCACCGAGAGGCGCGGCTGCGAAGAGCAGAGGAATGACGGCGACACAGGGGTCGGCCGAGAACAGGAGAAAGAGCGTCCAGGCCGTCACGTGCCCGGGATCATGAACGTGATCGTAATGGGCGTGGGCGTGACCGTGGAGCCGGCGACCGGCCGCTCGTCGCAATCCCCAGACGGCGTAAGCGATACCGAAGCCGACCAGGAGGATCCCCGCCACCGCTTCCATCTTTTGGCCCAGACGCTGGATCATGCCCATGCCGAGAAACAGCCCGACGAGCCCGAGCAGTGCCGAGACGGTCACATGTCCGAACCCGCAGAGAAGCGTCACGCGAAGGGTCCTGCCGGCCGACCAGCCGCGCGCGCGCGCGAGCGCCGCGAAGGGAACCCAGTGATCGGGAGCGAGGGTGTGAAGGCTGCCGACGGTCAGCGCGGCGAGCGCCAGGGCGACGAAGAGGCCGGTCATGACGCCACCGCGGCGAGACTCGGCCCCGTCGCGCGACGGAAGGGTCTGCGCGCCTGGAGCCAGTCGATCCAGGCATCCAGGCCTTCGCCGCTGCGGGCCGAGAATCGGACGACATGGGGCGAGGGCATGACGTGCAGGAGCGCCTCCTCGATGCTCTCGATGCGCACGTCGGCCAGGTGGGGCAGCAGATCGATCTTCGTCAGCAGCACGAGATCGGCCTTGCGGAACATGACCGGGTACTTGAGCGGCTTGTCCTCGCCCTCGGTCACCGACAGCGCGACCACGTTGGCGGCCTGGCCGAGGTCGTAGACCGCCGGGCAGACCAGATTGCCGACGTTCTCGATGAAGAGAACGTCGAGGTCCGGTGCCGGGAAGCCGTGCAGCGCGCGATGGACCAGCTCGGCGTCGAGGTGGCAGGCCGAGCCGGTCGTGATGGACACGGACGGGATGCCGGCGCGCGCGCAGCCGCTGCGCGTCGCGATCGGTCGCGAGATCGCCGGCGAGCGCGCCGAGCCGGAGCCGCGCCCGCGAGCGCGCGCGCCGTGGCCTCGAGCACCGCGGTCTTGCCCGGCGCCCGGCGAGCCCATGAGGTTGATCGCCAGCACGCCGCGCTCCGGCGAAATGCTCGCGGTTGTGCCGCGCCGTGCGGTCGTTGCCCGACGAGGATCCGGTCCTGGACCTCGACCGGGACGATCTCGGGGTCGCCACATCCGCAGCTTTCACACATTCGCCACCTCCAGTCTCGATTCGATCGAGAACGATCTCGTCGCCCGGCTGCAAGCCGCGCCGGCGACGGCGCAGTCCGGGCAGCGCAGGATCGCGCCGCGCCGGATCGGCGCGAGCGCAGCGCGGGCACTCCCAGCAGCGCCGGGCACCGGAACGATCGAGAGCTCGGCGTCCGCGCACAGCGTGCCGGTCGCGGAAGACGCTCGTAGGCCGTGCGCGAGCAGCTCGACCTCGACGCCCGGCGCCTCTCCGACCTGCACCGTGCAGGCGGCGCACCGCCGTCGCGCGGTGCGCCGCGACCTCGGCCTCGACGCGCTCGAGCAGCGCGTGGACGATCGAGTATTCGTGCATCGGTCAGCCTCCCTCGCAAAGAGCGCCGGGCGCGTGCGCGAAGAAGGCCTCGAGGCCCTCCGCGAAGTCGGCGCCGTCGGCGATGCGCGCCAGATGCTCGAGCTCGCGGTCGAGATGGTGGTCGAGACGATCGACCCCGGCCGCCTGGTTGACGAGGCTCTTGGCGATGGCGACTGCCCCGGTGGGACCGGCGGCGAGCCGCGCGCGCGATCGCGAGTACCTCGGCGTCGAAGACCTCGGCGCCGAAGACGCCGTTGACGAGCCCGATTTCGAGGGCCTGCGCAGCGTCGAGGCGCGGATTCGAGCAGCACGAGCTCCATCGCCCGGTGCAGCCCGAGCAGGCGCGGCAGGAAGAACGTCGAGCTCTCGGCGCCGGTGAGCCCGGTCTTGCCGTAGGCCCATTCGAAGCTGGCGCGGTCCGAGGCGAACACGAGATCGCAGGCCATCGCGATGCCGAAGCCGCCCGCGGCGGCGATGCCGTCGACCGCGGCGACGAAGGGCTTGGGCGCGCGCTTGATTTCGGAGATCGTGCTGTGGATGTACTCGAGGATCTGCTTGAAGACCTCGCCATAGCCCCGGGGCGTGGGCCGGGCACCCTGGCAGATACGCGAGATCCGCGCCATCGCCGCCCGCCCGAATGTACTTGAGGTCCGCTCCGCTGCAGAAGACGCCGCCAGCGCCGCGGAGGACGACGGCGCGCACCGTCGCGTCGCGGGCCAGCAGGAGGCCGGCCTTGCGGAAGTCGCGCGCGGTCTCGACGTCGAGGGAGTTCAGACGCTCCCGGCGGTCGATCGTCAGGATCCCGATGTCTCCGTCGTGCTCCACGCGGATATGGGTCACGATGAGCCTCCAGCGGCGGCGACCGGAGTGCGGCCGCGGACCTCGGTTGCTCGGAAGGGCCGGGCCTGGCCGGATAGCAGCGCGGCCCCCGCGATCAGCAGGGGGCCCCAGGCCATCGCCAGCATCCACTCCTCGTGTGCGAAGGCGTACGCATGGACCGCGTGCAGGTTGCCGCAGCGGCGCAAGTCGCCGACGAGCGGCGAAACCGGGTACGGGCGCGAGCGCAGGAGGATGGGGCCTTCGTCGAGCCGCTCGGTGACGAGATGGACCGTCGCCCGCGTCTCCTCTTCCCCCGCGAGTATGGCCATGCGCACGGCGCGCAGTCCCGGGTACAGGGGTCGCCCGTCGGGACCCCGACGTGCCAGATCACTGGCGTGGACGTTCAAGATTCGGTTGGGGAAGGCCTCGAGAACGGGGTCGGTCAGCACGTAGAGATAGCTGGAGAGAAGGAGCACGTCCGGCCGGTACGTGGCGAGCAGCTCGACCGACCGCCGGTCGTAGTCGGAACGCACGGAAAGGTCCTCGATGGGCCGCTGCCGCGAGGAATAGAAGGGGCGAATCGGATGATCGATGACGGGCACGCCGGCGGCGTCGAGCCGGGCTCTCTCGGCGAAGCCGTCGTCGGATGTGAGGCAGGCGACCAGGTCGAAGAGTCCGCGGCGATGGCCGCGCAGAAGGCTCGAGAGCCCCGGGCAGCGTCGGGAACACATCAGGGCGAGGCGCCGTGTGCGGGTCGCCATCAGCATATGCGGGGAAGCGGCTCGCCCTCGGGCTCCGCCAGAAGACGCCTCCCGAACCCCGTGTCGAGGATGACCGACCCCGGTCGTTCTGCGACGCAGGTGCCGACGATGCAGGCGTTGCGGCCGAGCGGGTGACCCTGGAGGGCTTCGACGACGCGCTCGGCCATGCTGCGGCGAGACTCCGAGAACCGCCTTGCCCTCGTTGGCGACGTGGAGGGGATCGATCCCGAGAAGGTCGCCGGCCGCGCGCGCCGCGGCCGTGACGGGGACGCGCGCTTCCTCGAGGAGGATACCGACACCGCTCTTCTCGGCCATCTCGTGGAGCGCGCTCGAGAGTCCGCCGCGGGTCGGGTCCTTCATCGCGACGACGGCGCCGTCGGCGACGGCCAGGGCGGCCGCATCAGGCCGTTGATGGGCGCCACGTCCGAGAAGAGCTCTCCTTCGAGGTCGAGCGCGTGACGCGTTGCCATGATGGCGAGGCCGTGGTCCCCGATCGTACCCGTCACGACGATGCGGTCGCCCGGCCGCAGGCCGCAGTCGCGGAACGACACGGTCGGTCAGGCCGATGCCCGTGGTGTTGAGGACAACGCCGTCGATTTCCCCCCGACCCATGACCTTCGTGTCGCCGGTGACGATCGTGGCGCCAGCCTCCCGGCATGTCCTGCGGATCGAGTCCTGGATGCGCTCGAGGTCGGACCGCAGGAAGCCCTCTTCGATGACGGCCGCGCAGGTGAGGCCGAGCACCTCGGTCGCGCCCATCATCGCAAGATCGTTCACGGTGCCCGACACCGACAGGCGGCCGATGTCCCCGCCGGGGAAGAAGAGGGGATGGACGACGTGAGAGTCGGTCGTGACGACGAGATAGCGGTCACCCAGCCAGATCGCCGCGCCGTCGTCCATGGCCCCGGCGCCGATCCCCTTTGCTGGCGGCGCCGGCTGATCCTCGAGAAAGACGTCTTCGATCAGGGCGCGCATGGCCCGGCCGCCTGCGCCCTGCTTGAGCGTGACGTACTCCTGCACACGAAGCGTCAGGGTCGTCATGAAGCGCCTCCCAGGCTCGGAATGCCCCCGTACTGGTGCCAGATCTTGCAGGTGCCTTCGCTCGACACCATGCAGGCGCCGACGGGCGTGTCCGGGACGCATTCGCGCCCGAAGAGCGAGCAGTCGCTAGGCGAGGCGATGCCGGACATGATGTCGCCGCAGATGCAGCTCGCCGCGAGGGTGGATGGCGCGCGGTCCCACAGGCTCGCGAGGTCGATCGTGAACCGGCGCCGCGCATCCACGCGGGCCCACTCGTCGCGCAGACGCAGGTTGCCGTTGGGGACGTGAGCGATGCCGCGCCACTGCCCGCCGACCGGCCGAAACACGCTCCACAACTCCTCCTGAGCGCGCAGGTTGCCGTCGCGCGTGACGCAGCGCGGGAACATGTTCACGACACTCGGCTCGCCGTCGCGGATGAGCTCCACGAGCCGCGCCAGCCCCGCCAGGATGTCGAGCGGCTCGAACCCCGCGACGACGACCGGGATGCGATGCCGTGCCGACGAACGCCTCGAAGATGCCCCAGCCCGTGATCGTGGCGGCGTGCCCCGCGGCGAGGAACCCCTCGACGCGCGTATCCGGCATCTCGGCGACGATTTCCATCACAGGGGGGATGTACTTGTGGGCGGAAAGCACCGAGAAGTTGTCGGGGAGGGGCCCGCGGACGACTGCCGCCGTGGCCACGGCGGTCGTCTCGAATCCGGTCGCGAAGAAGACCACCTCTTCCTTGGTCTGGCGTGCGAGCTCGACGGCCTGGGCGGCGCTGTAAACCACCCGAACGTCGGCTCCCGCCGTCTGGGCGTCGGCCAGGGACTGGACCGTTCCCGGTACCTTGACCATGTCGCCATACGTCGCGATCAGGCAGCCCTGGCGGGCCAGGGCGACTCCTTCGTCGACCTCCGGCATGTCGGTGATGCACACCGGGCAGCCCGGCCCCATGATCACGTTGAGATCCTTCGGGAACGAGGCCCGCAGACCCCAACGGGCGATCGCCTGCTCGTGGCTTCCGCACACGTGCATGACCGAGACCGGAGAGCGCCCGATCTGTGCGGTCAGGCGGGCGATCTGGCCGGACAATCGCCGGGCCAGCTCCGGGTCGCGAAACTTCACCTCGCGAGTGCCGTCGATGCGGGCGAGGCTCATCGGTCCTTCTCCTGCCCGGCGGCCTCGATCTCGCCGCGCACGTCGACGGCCATCAGGTCGTCCTTGCGGGCCTCGGCGAGGAGCGTTTCGTAGAGGGCCAGCGTCTCGCCGATCTCCTGGGCGGGAATGCGGCGGATCGCGAAGCCGACGTGATTGAGGATGTAGTCGCCCGGCGAAACGGGCTCATCCACGACGTCGAGCCGAACCTGGCGGCGGATGCCCCAGAAGTCGACGGAGGCCGTCAACCCGTCGACCTGCAGCACCCGACCCGGCACTCCCAGACACATCACGAACCTCCTTGCGCACCGCGGGCGACGGCCGCGGCAATGCTCGCCTGACCCAGAGCCAGTCCGCCGTCGCCGGGCGGAATCTCCCGGTGCCGATACACGCGAACGTCTCGCGAGCTCGGCGAGCACGCGCTCGGTCAGCAGGGCGTTCTGGAAGCAGCCCCCGCTCAGGACGACGGGCAGTGGCCCGGCTCGCTCCACCGCCGAGCGGACGAACGCCGCGGTCGCCCGGCAAGACGTGTTGTGGAATCGGGCCGCGATCGTCGCCACGCTGCGATCGTCGCAATAGTCGCTCACCGCAGCACGCAGGGCGGGCCGCAGGTCGAGGATGACGAGGTCCTCGTCGACCGCTGCCTCGTACGGATAGACGCCCTCCTCGCGCCGGCGTCGGCCGCCATGTTCCACTCGAGGGCGACCTGCCCCTCGTAGGCGGAGACCGGCCGGGCGAGAAAGAGCGCTCCGAAGGCATCGAAGTACCGTCCGATACCGTGCGCCGGGGGCGATTGGATCCGCCGCCGCGTCATCTCGCAGCACGAGCTCGATCCGGCGTCGCGGAACCGCGGAGAAGAGCGGAAAGACCTCGAGCGGCGGGTCGCCGTCGAAGGTGTCGTCGAGCAGCGCCAGTGCGATGCGCCACACCTGCCGAATGGCGATGTCGCCGCCGGCGAGCGCGATGGGTCGAAAGGTCGCCAGGCGTTCGAAGCCGTCCTCCCGGGCCAGCAGGATCTCGCCGCCCCAGGACGTGCCGTCCGATCCGTATCCGGTGCCGTCGTACGCAACGCCAATGGCCGGGCCCGCGAGCCGATGTTCCGCCATCGCGCTCACGACGTGGGCGTGGTGATGCTGGACCCCGACCTTGATGGACTCCGGCCGGCCGAGGGCGTACTGCGTCGAGGCGTACAGCGGGTGCAGATCGTGCGCGATGATCTCGGGGCGCACGCGGAGAAAGCGTTCGGTGAGCTCGATGGCCTCCTCGAACGCTCGCAGCGTTTCGAGGCCATCGAGGTCGCCGATGTGCGGCCCGAGATAGGCGGTGTCTCCGAGGCCGATGCAGAACGTGTTCTTGAGATGGCCCCCGCAGGCGAGCACCGGGCGTTCGAACGGGTGCCGCACCGCGACGCCGCGGGGAACGTAGCCGCGAGAGCGCCGGAAGACGACGGGCGCCCCGGCGATCATGCGCGCGACGGAGTCGTCGGCCCGCGATGCGATCTCGCGGTCGTGCACGAGCAGGAGATCGGCGATCCCGCCCAGTCGCTCCACCGCCTCGTCGTCGCTGGTGGACGATGGGCTCCTCCGAGAGGTTGCCCGACGTCATGACCAGAGGCCGATCGACTTCGGCGAGCAGCAGGTGGTGGAGGGGCGAGTAGGGAAGCAGGAGCCCGACCAGCGGATTGCGCGGCGCCACGCTGGCGCCAGCGATCCATCGCTGCGCCTGGGGGCGAGCACGATCGGCCGCTCCGCCGACGCGAGAAGCTGCCTGTCGCCCTC
Source organism: uncultured Acidobacteriota bacterium (assembly GCA_963811425.1). Taxonomy (GTDB): domain Bacteria; phylum Acidobacteriota; class Thermoanaerobaculia; order UBA5066; family Gp7-AA6; genus DAHUXD01. The sequence continues at coordinate 404,662 of CAWERV010000017.1, read as the reverse complement.
GCTGAGGACGGCGAGGGCCTCGGCCTGTGCCAGATCGCGGACCATGACGGCGAACGGCTTCTCTTCGCGTCTCTTCCGGCGCCGGAGGCGGACGATCGCTGGCTCGGAGGTGGCATCACAGGCGAGGTGGAACCCTCCGATACCTTTGAGCGCGACGATGAAGCCTTCGGCGCACGCCCGCGCGGCGAGCACGACGGGATCTCCGGCGACCTCGTCCCCGGAGCCCGAGAGCGTACGCAGGCGAGGTCCGCATTGCGGGCACGCGTTGGGTTGGGCGTGAAAGCGCCGGTCCAGTGGCGAGTCGTATTCCGTCTGGCACGCCGCGCACATCCGGAAGGGCGCCATCGTCGTCGCCGGACGATCGTACGGAACGTCGCGCGCGATCGTGAAGCGTGGGCCACAGTTGGTGCAGTTGGTGAAGGAATACCGATAGCGTCGGTTGGAGGGGTCGAAAATCTCGGCGAGGCAGTCGGCGCACGTCGGGAGGTCGGGCGGAATGGAGACGCGCCGCTCGCCGACGCTTCGGCTTTCTTCGATCGCGAACTCCTCGCCGGACTCGGCAGCGATCGGGACCCACTGGAGGCCTTGGATTCGTGCGGCCGGCGGCGGAGATTCCGTCAGGCTCCGGAGGAAGCCGTCGAGGGCCTCCTCGGGGCCGAAGGCGTCGATCGTGACACCGTCCGTGCCGTTGCGGACGCGACCCGCGATGCCTCGCTCGCGGGCGAGGCGGTAGACCCACGGGCGAAAGCCCACGCCCTGGACGACCCCGCGGATGGCGATGCGCCGGCCCGCGCGCGTCATGGCTTCTCACTGACGGCGAGCAGGTACGCCGTGAGGTCCCAGGTCTGCGCGTCGTCGAGGACTTTCCAGGCGGGCATCGCCGTCCCGGGCGATCCTTCGCGAATGGAATGGAAGACGTGCCGGGGAGAGGTCCGGTCGCGCCAGGCTGGGTCCGTGAAGTCGCGAGGCGGGCTGGAGAGACCCTGGCGCCGCACACCCCGGCCGTCGGCCCGGTCGCCATGGCAGAGGGCGCAGTGCTCCAGAAAGAGGGCCCGGCCGCGCTCGCGCGCCTCGGCGGACTGGAGCTGGCGGGACGGGACCGCGAGGCTGCGGTACGCCTGCGGCAGATCGCCGTCGCGCGCCCTACAGGCCAAAGACACGAGCGACATCGCCAGGAGGCCGACGAGCCTTCTCATCATGCGTTCTTCGTGAAAACGAGTGCCCCATCGATCGGGCCTCGGCCACGATCTGATCGATCAAGTCCGGGATGCGATTCGCGACGGCCACCGACCGGTCCGCGCCGAGGCCGAGCGTCTGGGGAACCAGGCCGAGCAGGACGAGACGTCGCGGGTAGCGGTCATGGAGGCGGGCTCCGTCGAGCAGGTCTGCCACGCCGACCTGGTGGGGAGAGAGGCGGTGCAGGATCGCGGGCGCCACGTCCTCTCCCTGAAGCCGTACGAGCGAGCCGGGCGGCGCATCGTCGCGTATGGCGTCGACGAGAATCACGTCGAGCGCGTCTTCGACGTAGGGCAGCAGCGCGAGCCCGAGCGTCCCTCCGTCGATCACCATCGCCCCCTCGGGCGCCTCCCAGTCGCGATCGAGGCGAGCGATCGCGGCGGCCCCCAGGCCATCGTCGCCGCAGAGGAGGTTGCCGAGGCCGAGCACCAGGAGAGGCATTTGTTCCGTCACGGGCGTCCTACTTTGGAAAGAACCGATATCCCGAGTAGATGACGTCGTCGCGCTGCACGAACTTGTAGCCCGAGAATATGGACTCCATCGTCGCGTTGCCCTCGATCTGCGACATCAGGATCGCGCTGTAGACGTGGTGGGCGGCGAAGCCCCAGAGCAGCCACATCACGACGTGGTGGATCCAGCGGGCCCCCTGGGGGCCTCCGAGGAGGGGCAGGAGGAAGCCAAAGACGCGGAAAGGCGAGTGGACGCTGGCGTTGACCGCATAGAGAGCGAGCCCCGTCCCGATCATCGTGAAGTAGAGGAGAAAGACGAGGGTGTAGGCCATGCCCGCCAGCGGGTTGTGCCCGATGAAGCCGGGGGGTTTCCGCAGGCCGAAAAGGTAGAACTTCATCGTGGGGAGGATGCCCCGGCGGCGCCGCTCTGGAACGGGGAGGAACCTGTCCCAGTGCGAGTAGGAGTTGCCGATGAACAGCCAGACGAAGCGCGAGAGAACCGCCAGCGTGAACACGATGGCCGTGTAGTAGTGGACGACCTTGATCGTACCCATCACGAAGAGCGCCCGGGCCTCTCCGGAGACGCTCAGAAACGGGTGGCCGATGTAGATGCCGGTGAGAGAGAGAACGAAGAGCGAGGCGACGATGAGCCAGTGCGTCAGCCGCACGGGCCACTCCCACACGTACACGCGCACGAGGTTGAGATCGCCGGCGCGCGGAATGGACGCCGGGTCCACCAGCGGTGCCGCGGCGCTCACAGGACCCTCACGCGCGCGAGCTCGCGCCTCTGCGCGTCGACGACGTGGACCCCGCAGGCGATGCACGGGTCGAACGAGTGAACGGTGCGGAGAATCTCGAGAGGCTGCGTGGGATCGTGGATGGGCGTTCCGAGCAGCGCCTCTTCGTAGGGGCCCCGCTTGCCCGAGGCATCCCGCGGCCCGGCGTTCCAGGTGCTCGGGACGACGCACTGGTAGTTGGCGATCTGGCCGTCCCGGATGTGGACCCAGTGGCCGAGCGCCCCGCGGGGCGCCTCGTGGAATCCGGCCCCGGAAGCCTCCCGCGGCCAGGTGTTGGGCTCCCACTTCGAGTTGTCCGCGATGCGCAATTCCCGGCGGCCCATGTTTTCGGCCAACCCGTTCAACCAGTCGTCCATCTTTTCGACGAGGACCTGGGTCTCGATTCCGCGTGCGGCGACGCGGCCGAGCGTCGAAAAGAGGGCCTCGGGTCCGACGTTGAGCTTGCCGAGAACGAGAACGACCAGCTCCTTGACGCGCGGTTGGCCCGACGCGAAGGCAACGAGCATGCGCGCCAGGGGACCCACTTCCATCGGCTCGCCGTCGTATCTCGGGGCCTTCAGCCAGCTGTATTTGCTGTTCGTCTCGAGGCGCTCGTAGGGAGGTTTCGGGCCGGTGTATTTCGGCTTCGTCTCTCCCTGAAAGGGGTGCAGGCCCTGCTCGTCGCCGCCTCCGTACTCGTACCAGGAGTGCTTGACCTGCTCGGTGATCTTCGACGGATCGAACTTCTCGACCTTGGAGAGGTCGCGCTTGCGGATCACGCCGGGCGGCAGAAACGTGCGGGCATCCGGCCCGTCATCCTCGGGGTATTCGCCGTACACCATGTAGTTTCCGACGCCGCCGCCGTAGGCTGCCCAGTCCTTGTAGAACGATGCGATGGCAAGCAGGTCTGGTATGTAGACCTTCGTCACGAAGTCGCGTCCCTTCTTGACGAGCTCCTGCATCTGCGCGATCGATCCGGCGTTCAAGGAGGCCTGCCGATCCGGGTCGATGGGCGTGGCCATGCCGCCGACGAGGAAGCTCTGGAGGTGCGGGTTCTTGCCACCGAGGATTGCGTGGATCTTGATGAACTCCCGCTGCCAGTCGAGAGCCTCGAGGTAGTGCGCCACCGCCATCAGGTTCGCCTCCGGAGGGAGCCTGTAGGCCGGGTGGCCCCAGTACGCGTTGGCGAAGGGCCCCAGCTGCCCGCGCTCGACGAACGCCTTGACGCGGCCCTGGACGCCCGCGAAATACGTCGTGCTCGAGAGCTTCCAGTCGGAGATCGACTGCGCGAGCGCCGACGTCTTGGCCGGATCGGCAGAAAGGGCCGAAACGATGTCGACCCAGTCGAGCGCATGGAGATGGTAGAAGTGGATGACGTGGTCCTGGACGCATTGCGACGCGATGATCAGATTGCGGAGCAGCCTCGCATTGGGTGGCGGAACGGCGCCGATGGCGTTCTCGACGGCACGGATCGAGGCGATCGCATGCACCGTGGTGCAGACTCCGCAGATGCGCTGGGCGAAGGCCCAGGCGTCGCGCGGATCGCGGCCCTTGAGGATGAGCTCCACGCCGCGGAACATCGTTGCGGAGGACCAGGCGTCCTGAACCTTGCCCCCGTCGACTTCGGCCTCGATGCGGAGGTGCCCTTCGATGCGGGTGACGGGATCGACGACGACGTGGGTCATGGCCGCGCTCCTTTCTCGGGCGGCTCGGGCTTGTCTGGCTTGGCGGGCGGGGGAGCGTGCTCGGGTCCGCGATCGACGGGCCCCTGACGCCAGCGCTTGGCGAGGGATATCAGTCCGTGTGTGGCGAAGGCGGCTCCAACGCCGACCGTCGCCCAGATTCCGGCGCGATCGACGTCCGACTGCACGCCGAAGCCGGGGATGCCGGAGAGGTGCCGGTAGAAGGGCGTCATCTTGTCCCAGAAGTCGGGCTCCGCGCAGCCGATGCACGGGTGTCCGCATCCGATGGGCCAGTTGGTGCCCTCGTTCCAGCGCACGTTGGGGCAATTCTGGAAGGTGACGGGCCCCTTGCAGCCCATCTTGTAGAGGCAGTAGCCGGTGCGGTGCCCCTCGTCGCCCCAGGCCTCGACGTACTGGCCGGCGTCGTAGTGCGCGCGCCGTTCGCAGTTGTCGTGGATCGCCTTGCCGTAGGCGAAGAGCGGCCGGCGGTAAGCGTCGGTCGGGGGGAGGTTCTTGAAGGTGAGGTAGTAGACGACGAGCGCCGTGAGGTTCTCCACGTTCGCGGGGCAGGCCGACAAATTGATGAGATTGCGAACGCCGGGAACGGCGTCGGCCACGCCGAGCGCACCCGTCGGGTTCGGCGCGGCGGCCGGCAATCCGCCGAAGGTCGCGCAAGTCCCCATGGCGATCGTGGCGAGCGCGTTCCCACAGACCTCCCGGGCGATGTCGATCGCCGAGCGCCCCCCGATCGTGCAGTAGGCCCCGTCCAGGCCGGTCGGGATGGACCCTTCGACGATCGCAATGTACTTGCCCTTGTGATCCTTGACGGCCCTGGCCAGGTTCTCCTCGGCGCGGTTGCCGGCGGCGGCCATGAGCGTTTCGTGGTAGTCGACCGATAGGGTGTCGAGCACGATCTCGGCGACGGTCGGGCGACTGGCTCTTAGGAACGACTCGGTATTTCCGCAGCAGTCCTGGAACTCGAGCCAGACGAGCACGGGTTTCTCGGTCTTCTGGATTTCGGCCGCGATCTTCGCTCCCACGCTCTTGGGCAGCGCCAGCGCCGAGGCCATGACACCGCAGAAGGCGACGAAATCCCGGCGCGAGACGCCGCGGCGGTCGAGTTCTTCCAGAAACCAGCTCGAGGGCTCATTCATGGGCGATGCCTCCTTCCGGTCGGGCGGTTCTCCGCCGGGGCGCTCCGAGGGGACTCCAGGGAGGTCGGCGGGTCGGGCAGGGGAGAGCTCGGGAGAGATCGCGCGTCGACCGAGAGTCGAGGTCGAAACGAACGGAGCCTTCATCCGGGAGCCCTCCGACTTCCACCCACGATAGGACGGAGCAAGAGGGCAGCCATGATGCAGCTGCATCAATTCGCGAGACTCGGGAAAGAGAGGAGAGGCCGCCCGACCGGGATCCGGGGGAGGAGGTTTGGTGACGTGCTCCGGCCCCGGCCGGAGGCTATTTCTTCAGGCCGAGGTCGGCGAGGATCTTCGGCTCCTTCTCCTCCATGGCGAGAACCTCGTGGCAGGCAGAGCAGTCGTCGTTGATGACCCGGCCGTCGCTGCTCTTGTGCTTGCCATCGTGACAGCGAAAGCAGCCCGGGAACTCCTCGTGGCCGATGTTGTTCGGGTGGATACCCCAGGTGACCTTCATCTCGGGGAAGATGTTTCGCAGGTAGATCGCCTTCACCTGCTCGGCCGCCGCTTCCACGTCGGCGCGGTTGCTCCCGTAGAGCGCCGGATACTTGTTTCGGTAGAACTCGCCGAGCGCGGCCGGGATCTGCCTTGAGGCCGTGTCCCGGTCGGGGTAGTTCACCTTCAGGGCCGCTACGGCCTCCCGCTTCACGAAGGGCAGGCTCGTGCTGATCCGGCCCGATGCCATGGCCTGGTCCACGGCCGAATCGGGCATCTGAAAGGCATGGGTCGGGCGGTTGTGGCAGTCCATGCAGTCCATCTTGCGGCGCGGGGCGCTCGCGAGCTGCTGCGTGGTGGCCTTCGTGTCGGTCGAAACGTACTCGACCTTCTTGCCCGCATCGTCGATGTACGTCACGAGCGGAATTTCCTGGCGACGCCCGTCCGTCGAGACGTACTCGATCCGCTCGGCGGTGTCGAGGTGGCGGCCATGGATGCCGACGAGTCCCTCCGCCGTGCGCCCCCCGATCTTGAGCAGCAGCACGCTCGTGGCCGGCGTGTTCGGCTCGTCGTCGGCGTACTTCGTCTTCACGAGGAACTTGTCGCCGGTGAACTTCTGCGGCCAGTGGCAGTGCTCACACGTGTCCCGCGCCGGTCGCAGGCTGGTCACCGGCGAGGGGATCGGGCGCTCGTACGTATGGAAAACCACGGCAACGACCTGCCGAACGCCGTCGATCTTCGCCTTGACGAACCACGGGGCCCCGGGTCCGATGTGGCATTCGACGCAGCCCACCCGCGAGTGGGGTGAATTGGTATAGGCGGTGTACTCGGGGGACATGACGGTGTGGCAGGTCTGCCCGCAGAACTGGGCCGAATCCATGTACTCGACGCCCTTGTACGACGCCGTGCCCATGATGGCAAAGTTCACGAGTGTGAGGCCGAGGACCAGCATGATGGTCCGGCGCAGGAAAGGATTGCCCAGATCGATCTGCGGATAGCGGTCGGGCAGCCGCTTCTCGGCGCGGAGCTTCCGGCGCCTCAGGACGATGCCGACGGGTATGAGAACGAGGCCGACGGCGAAGATCACGGGCAGGATCAAGAAGAAGACGATGCTGTAGTACGGGTGAATGGCACCACCCCGGACGATCAGATGGATCCAGAAGGCCAGGAGGGTGATTGCGGAGCTCGTGACGAGCACGACCCCGGCCATCGAGGTCCGATTCTGGGCCAGGAAGACCGCCGGACGCAGGTGCGACGAGAGATTCTCCCGGGACAGTCTGGCCATCCGGAGCCTCCTTGAAACCGAGCCTTCCGACCGGTGCGGCGCCCGAAGCGTCTAGGTTAGCAGTGCGGCGATCGACAACAGTACCAGAGCGAGGCCTACGCCCACGGCGATCACGGTGATCGCGTTGGCGCGACGGATGGCTTGGCCCGAAGGAGGAGGTGCTGCGAGCCGTTCGAGCTTCCCGCTCCCCTGAAGTCGTTGGTATTCCGCGGGCCGCTCCTCGCGCAGCTCAGCCTCGTCGACCACACCCGTGAAGATCACCCGGTCGACCGGAAACTTCTCGGGTCTCAGGTGGCTGTTGAAGAAATGGATCGTGAAAATGAAGCAGACCGCGAGCAGCGCTTCCTCGCCGTGGATGAGGAGGGCGAGGTTAAAGGCCGTGCCCGGGAGGATGCGAGCGAAAAATCGCGGGAACCAGAGGACCATCCCCGAGCCTCCGATGATGGCCATGCCCCAGAAGACGGCCCAGTAATCGAACTTCTCCCAATAGGTGTAGCGATCGAAGACGGGACGGGGGCCGCGGCCCAGGAACCAGCGAAAGTTCTGGTAGATCTGAACCGCGTCGCGGGGCTGGGGCAGCATCGAGTGGGGACCCCAGAGGATCCCCCGGTCCCCGCGGACCAGAAGGCGGTGCGCGAGCCGGGCCAGGTGCATCGCGAAACAGGCGAGCATTCCGGCCGCGAAGATGCGGTGCAGGAGGGCTGCGGCATGAAACCCCCCGACCAGCCTCGCGAGCATGCCAGCCCAGCGGTGGGTCGAGAAGAGAAGGGGAAGGCCCGTGAGCGACAGTCCGAGGAATGTCGTCATCATCAGACCGTGGAGAAAGCGGTCGAAGGCGTCGAAGCGAAGCGATGAACCGCGGAGGAGCCTTCTCGGGCGCTTCGGCCGTCATGTTCCTTTCCCTTTCCCGGAGGGGGACCGCTTCTCCTCTTCCGACTCGCGCCGGGCGCGCCAGGAGCGCGGGAACCACAGGACGGTGTGCAGCCCGAAGAACAGCATGACACCCGCCAGGAGGGCCTTCATGAAGATGGCCGTGTAGTAGAGCAGCGGGTCCCGCCGACGGTTCCTGGGATTCGGATGCGGATCGTAGCGTGCGAACGCCTCGTTCGTGCCGGGGTGGCACTTCTGGCAGGTTGCCGCACGCCGACCGGCAGACACGGACGAAAGAGGGTTCTTCGCCGGCAGGATGTCGTGGGCGCGGTGGCAATCCGAGCATGTCGCAATGCGTGCGAATCCGAGATTCGTCACCTGCCCGTGATACGTGTCGCGAAACGTCTCCTGCGATTGGGAGTGACAGCTCCCGCACTCCTTGAGGACGTCCAGGCGCCAGCCTTCGACGTCGGCCTGCCGAATGTGATGCGCGGTGTGGCAGTCGGTGCAGACGGGAACCCGCGTATCGCCGCTTCGAAGAAGGGTGCCATGGATGCCCTGCTCGTAGAGCCGCAGGACCCCTTCGTGGCACGTGCCGCACGTGGAAGTGATCTGGCCGCGGACAACGCGGGATTCGGGGTCGGAGGAGCGACGGATGTCGTGCATGCCATGGCACGTCTTGCAAGTGGGAGCCGTCACGAGACCGCTCTTCAGGACGGCCCGCCCGTGGATGCTGTCCTCGTAAAGGGCCGCCACGTTGCCGATGGCGATGTGGCCCCGCCGGATCACGTCCGGGTTCCCATGGCAGCGCGCGCACGTCGACGGCAGGTTCAGGGCGTAGGTGGGCGAGGACGGGTCGGTGGCCTGGCGAATGTCATGGGCTCCGTGGCAATTCGCACAGGTGGCCGCGAGGCTTCCGTCGTCATGGGCCCGTGCCTGCGCATGGACGCTCTTGGCGTAGTCCGCGACGGCGGCTTCGTGGCAGCTCACACAGCGGGCCGGCTCGAGCTTCTCGGCGTGCGGGAAGTCGGCGGTGCGAGCGAGATCGGTGTGGCAGTCCACGCACGCGACGCCAGCCTGACCGTGCACCGACTCTGTGAACTTCGCGGCCGGGACGGACACCGTCCGACCGTCCGACCGTTTTGCGTCGGGCTCACCATGGCACGCCAGGCAGTCTTCGTTGGACGGGGCCTTGGGTTTCTGCGCGCCGGCGGCGGCCGGCCAGAGGATCACGAGCCCGAACACCAGAGCCGAGGTGGCGATGCGTCGCCGGAAGCGGCTCATCGCATGCACGAGATCCCTCTCCCCGCCGGTTGTTCGAGGCGGAGAGCCGCGGGATCCCCCTGGCACTACTTCTTCTCTGCCGGGTAGTCCTTGAGCCAGGCCACGTCGACTTCCTTGGCCTGGCGCTTGTCCTTCTCCGCCACCAGCCATTTGCCGCGGTCGCTGAACGTCACTTCTTCGGATAGTCTTTCAGCCACGCTCCGTCGACCGCCTTGGCACCCTTCTTTTCCTTCTCGGCGATGAGCCACTTACCGACGTCGTTCGGTTCGTGCTGGCCCGCATCCTTCTTGGGGAGCTTGTCGACGTGGCAGTACTGGCAGTTCTTCGCGTCCACGCCAGCGGCCTTGGCCTGCTTCTGGATGTCCATCGTGGCCGAGGATGTGGCGCTGAAAGCGATCCAGCCACACCAGACGAGCAGCGAAACCATGGCTCCAAGGCGGGATCCCGTGATTTTCATTGCAGTGCTCTCCTATTCGGGAGAAATCCTAACAGGATTACGGCCGCCAGTGCAGGCCGACGTAGTACCGGTTGCCGTTGTAGTTGGCCAGAGGGCCGGCCTGGTCGAAGGCGATGCGCTCGGTGTACTTGTCGTCGAGCCACTCGAACGTCGCGCCGAGGTCCTTGAGGAAGAAGTATTCGGCCAGGACGCGGCCGCGATTGAAGGTGAAGGGGATCGAGCCGTTGTTGTTCATCCAGAGGTAGGCGGCCTGGATGGAGAGCCGTTCCCACTGGAAGGTGGCGCCGCCTTCCCAGGTGTGACCCAACTCCTTCTGGTAGGTCGGGACGATGTCGAAATTCTCGGGCACGCGGATCAGGATCTGCCGGTCGGTCAGGAACTCGCCGCCGGAGCCCCGCAGCGTCAGCATGTTCTTGAAGAGGCTGATCTCGGCGTCGGCCGTGAACTCGCGGAGGTGGGTCTTGTAGCCGATCTGGACGATGTCATCGGCGGCGAACGTCTCCCGATACTGTGCCCCGATCCGGAAGAAATCCTTGAACTTCCAGAGGCCGCGGAACGAGTACCGGTCGCGGCTGATGTAGTCGGTGCGGAAGATCGGCTGGTCGGCTTCGTCGTGGTGGTAGTCGCCGGTGAGGGTAACGCCGCACAGCGCGAAGGACGCTCCGCCGCCCCAGGTATTGATCGTGCGTTCGTACCTGCCGCCCTGGCCGCCCGGAATGATGATCTCCGAAGCATCGGGCGTGGCGGTGACGTTCTGCTGCGTCTGGGACCAGCCGGCATTGACGGCAAACGGCCCGATCATCCGAGCGGTCACGTTCGCGTCGTAGACGCGGTCCATCTGATCCACCTCGGTATTCGCGTTGATCTGCTTGAGCAGGTCGCCGGCGGGAACGCCCGCATACGTCACGGTGTTGAGAAAGAGGCTTCCGATGAGCGCCTGGCCGTCCAGGGCGCGGCTGTTCTCGACCCACCCGCCGGAGACCACGACGTTGGGAAGGACCGTGACCTCGGCCCGCGCCGACCCGCGCCAGAAGTCGGTCCGGGCCCGGGAGTTGACCGTTTCGCCGAGGCCGGCGAAAAAGCGGGCGATCTCGAAGGAGACGAAGTTGCCCGCGTCGGCCTCGACGTACTTCGTCTCGTCGCTTCCGTCGGCCTTGATGTAGGAGCCCGTGATCTTGAGCCGACCCAGCAGATTCACGGCGGCCCAGGCATTGGTCACCGGGGTATTGATCCGGTTGCCCTGGGTGCTCGCGATCCCGTCGGCCGTGATGTTCTGTCCGAGGACCGGGGTCGTGACGTTGCCCGCTCCGGCGCCGGGCGCCAGCCGCGAGACTTCCTTCCAGGTGAAGAGGCGCCAGCCCTGCGTAAAGCCACCCTGTACGGGGCCGTAGTTGAAACCGAGGCCGACGCGGAAGAGCTCGTCGATCGACTGGACCTGCTGGTTGAGCAGGAACTCGTTTCCGCCGAGGTGGTACGTCGTGGTGCCCGGGCCCTGGTAGACGTTGCGGGTGTAGCCGATGAGCGGGGTCACCACCTTGCCGGGCAGCAACTCGAGGGTCGCGTCGTAGATGTTGCGCGTCCGGTTCCAGGTCTGCTGCCCGGGAATGATCCCATCGGCCAGGAACGGGTTGGCGAACGCCGGCAGGGCGCTGTAGAGATCCGTGTCGCGCCAGACGAAGTTCAGCTTGAAGAGGTTGACCTGGCCGGCCTGCAGCCGGAATTGGCCGGCGGGCCCGGCGCCGATGTCCGAGGCGTCGATGTGGAGATAGTCGACGAAGCTTCCGAGCGGCCCCTGGGACGCGTAGTTCAGGGAGCGCAGGAGGACCCCGGGACGATCGTTGATCTGTGTGCGGTACATCTGGTCGTTGCCCGATACATCGACCCAGCGATAACCGAGCTCGATGTCGACCGGGATCGCCTGGCCCCCGAGCGAAGCGGCGGCACCGACGAGTGCCGCGGCCGCGAGGGCGGGGGACGCGAGATGTCGAAAGCTTCTCATCGAATCCCTACTTCAGCAGCTGAGGCGACAGGTTCGAGCCGTGCACCGCGACGTGGCAGCTCGTGCAGTTGCGATAGCGGGGCAGCGAGATGTTGTGAAACGACGGCGGTTGCGAGCCGAACGTGTTCGGGCCGCCGGTCTGGGAGTGGCACGAGAGGCAGAGCTGGCTGACCTGCGCCCACTGCAGCATGTTCGGATTGTTGGAGCCGTGTGGCTGGTGGCACGAGAGGCAATCCCCGCCCGAGCCCGTGACGTGCTGGAAGACGAACGGTCCGCGCATTTCCGAGTGGCAGTTCAAGCAGGGCAGCTCGCCCTGCACGGTCATCTTGACCGGCTGGCCCTGGCGGGAGTGCGGGTCGTGGCAGTCGAGGCACGTCATTCCGCCGCGGTCGAGCCGGTGGACGTAAGGCTTGTTCGCAAACGACGCGGACTCGGTCGGGTGGCAGGTCTGACACAGCGCCCCGGGCGCCTTGGCGAGCAGATGCTGGCTTTTCGGGGCCGCCTTGTGGATGGAATGACAGCTCAGGCAGTTGACCGCGTCGGTGTTGGCGTGAAACCCGGTCTCGAAGGAGCCGTGCTCGCCCTTGGCGGCCTCATGGCAGGAGCGGCAGTCCTGCGATCCCTCCACGCCCTTGGGTATGGAGATGAAGTTGGCGTCACCCCCCGCCTCCATGTGCTTCGTGCCGTCGCCGTGGCAGGTGGTGCAGGCGTCGTTGGGATCCGGTTTCTTATCCTTGTGCGAGTAGCGGCCGTGGGGGTTGCTCGCGAACGCTTGGACGAGCTCGGTATGGCAATCCGCGCACTTGGGGGCGTCGCCCGAGGTCGCGGCGGCCTTCGGGGTGGCGACGGGCGCCGGGGTGGGGGATTCCGCCAGGGTGGCGCGCGGAGATCCGATGAGGGCGGCGGCCAGGGCCGCTGCGGCCAGTGGAAGAGAGCCCTGGCTCCTCATCACACCTCACTCCTTCCGAAAAGAAAGCGAGGAGCGGTCTGGTGACCGCTCCTATTGAGCGTGAACCTTGTCGACGGCGAAGTCCGCGTCCACTCCGTGGCAAGTCGCGCAGGCTTCGGCAGTGTCTCCGTTGGGGAAGGTTGCCGTCATGCTGAAAGCGTGGGCTGCGGCTGGTTTCGAGGAATGGCAACCCAGGCAGGCGGTTGCGTAGTGCTGCATCGGCGTGTACCAGTCGCGCAGTGTCTGGGTCGGGAGCAGGCCCGGGGGCGGATCTTCCTCGACCTGCTGCGTCCCCGCGGGGTGGGCGTCATCCGCGACGTGACACTTCTCGCAGGCCCGCAGGTCGCCCGGGAAGCGGACGTCATTGAAGTTGTTCACGCTTCCGCCGAACCCATAGACGGTGTACTGCTGAACGAGTTCGTCGCCGGTGTGGATGCGGTGAATCATCCGCTTCATGTCGACCGACTCGGGCGGATTCTGGTCCGCGGGGCGGAACTGGGAGTCGTTCTCGTTCGGGTTGTGGCAGATCACGCACATCTGCGTGTTCTGGCGCAGGTTGCCGTGCAGCATGAGCTTGTTGTGACAGACGTTGCAGTTGGCCAGATCCACGACCAGGCGACGCGGCTGGGGTTCGGCGTCCGTCACGGCGGCGTAATAGACGGGGTTGAAGGTCGTCTCGGAGTACGTGACCTGGTCCTGGGGGTGCGGATCGAGCGCGACGCTCTGTCGCGCCTCGAGCGAGAAGGCCCACGTACCCGTGGCATCCTGGGGAATTGCGTGCGTGAACGTGTAGGTCGCCGTGGTGCCGTCGAAGGCGGCTCCGTTGGCGCTCTCCCGGAAGTTGTTGGGGTTGACGGCATAGTCGGTCGTCGGGCCCCCCATGAGGACCGCAAGAATTTTGCCGGTGCCGAAGTAGGACGGGGCGATCGGCGTCCCGTCGTTCTGCGTGAGCTGGAACTTGATCGTCGGATTCTGGCCCGGGGCGGTATTCGTGACGGATGTGATGGTCGCGTTGATGCCCTTCAACTGCGTGGAGTTGTAGGGGACGGTGTGTGCCCCCTCGACGGAGGCGTCCCATTCCTGGTCGCCCTGGGGGATGTGGCAACTCGCGCACGCGTCGTTGTTCGGCTGTGGCCCGCCGGGATGATTTTCGCCGGTCGTCCAATTGATGTCGTCATGGCAGGAGCCGCAGGCTGCCTGGGTCGGGTACGTGTACCAGTAGGACGCCTGCGTGGCCGGGGGAGCGTGGCAGGTGGCGCAGTTGCGAATGTCCTGCGGGAACGTGACCGTCGAGAAATCGACGACCTGCTGTTGGAAGCCGATGATCTGGTACGGGATTCCCGACTTGACGCTCGGCAGATCGACGGCGTCGTGGATCTTGTGAATCATCACCTTGAAATCCACGGTGTTGCCGGTATCCGGGTCTGTCGTCTGGGGCGAGTGGCAGAGGACGCAGAGCTTGACCTCGTAGCGCGAGCCGCCGTGCGCGGAGAGCGGGTTGTGACACTGATTGCAAGCGCTCGTGCTGATCATGTCCCAGACCTGCGTCGGGGCGGCGCTGGGGTAGGCCGGCGGAATGAAGTCCTGTTCGACGTTGTCGTAGTAGTTCTTGGTCTGGATCCCGGTCATGTCGCGTGTGGCATAAATGCCGAGCGTGGTGGTCGCGGTCTGGTCGTAGTTTGCCGGCAGGGCGGTCTTGAACGTGTACGTCGAGTGGCCGAGGTCGCCGTCGCTCCACGTGCCGCCGGAATCGGCGGAGGCCTGCGTGGCCGAGACGTGCGTGATCGGGCTCGTCTGCACGCGGGTCGTGTACGACGTGTAGTTCTGAGAGACCGGGTTCCACCACGCGAGAATGAAACTCGCGGAGATCGGACCGGCGGTGATCACGCCCTTGCGGTCGAGCGGCTGGCCGAGATCGTCCGCAAAGCTGACGTCGACCACCGGCTTCAGGCTGGCCGGGATCGTGATGCTGTTGACCGTGATCTTGAGGCCCGGCCGGATGTAGCCGAATTCCTCGGCGGAGAGGTAGAACTCCTGTTGGGTCGTACTGTAGATCGTCTTCGGATCCTGGACCGCTCCTCGGCCCACGACTCTCGTGGTCCGGGTGGTGGGGAGAACGATGAGAGCGCCCGCCGTCATCGCCATCACCAATCTGCTGCGCAGCGACCTCATGACGCTACCTCCTCGAACCTAAAGCCGGCCCCGATCCTCGAGTTCCGCGGGTTGCTGAACCGATCGTATGCATTGTCTCCGTCCTCTTCAACCCTTATATCCTGATTCCTTATCACCCGAAACGCGCCGTTTTCGGGTGATGCGTTTGCATCAATCGCGTTTCTCCGCGACGACGATCCTCAGCCCGAGCACCTCCGAACAGAAGCCGGCGAGCGTATCGTCGGAGAATTCGTTCCAGCCGCGGCATGCTCCCGGGGCCACAGTCTGCGCATCGCAGGCGAGACCGACGCCGCACCGGATCTGTTCGCTGAGCTGCCAGAGGTCGGCGAGTCGCTCGATCTGGGGGCGCGAAAGGTGCGTGCTCTGGCCGAATACCGCACGCCAGCGCTCGTGGAACTCGGCGTCGTGCCAGCGCCGGAAGCCGCGGCAGAAAATCCCCCTTTCCGCCGCGACCTGGCAGATCGAGTGGTCCTGGCCCGCCATTTTCTGGAGCCGACCGCGGAGTTTCCCGATCGCCTCTTCGCGGGTCAGGACGCCGCAGGAGCTGGAAGGAGCGGAGGACGTCATGCCCTGGTCCGCCTGCGTGGAGGACGGACGACGGTGACGGGCCGGGTCGCGAGATAGATCAGCCGCAGCGCCACGCCGCCGACGACCCACTCCCTCAACGTGTCACGGCCCTCGCTGCCGACGATGACCATGTCGGCCTTGAGCCGCTCGGAGGTCCGCGCGATCGCCTCCGGGATGGACTCGTGCGGCCGGGTCGGAATGACTTGCAGGTCCGCGGTGACTCGGAGCCCTTCCAGCATCTTCCGGGCCGAGGCCAGGGTGCCGTCGCTGTGCGGGTCGTTCCCGTCGTGGCGGTGATCCGGGGAGACGGTGATGACGGTGAGCGCGGCGTGCCGGCAGGAAGCAAAGCGCGCCGCGAAGCGCACCGCGGCGACTCCGCCGCGGGATCCGTCGGTGGCAACCAGGATCTTCTTGGCCCGGCCAGTCTTTCGGGGAGTCACGGTTCTCAAAAGTAGCAATCCGCGACCCGATCGCCATGATGCGTTCGCACCAATCTGAGCCCGGAGATTTAGGGGGACAGGATGCCCCGAAGCGTGGTGGCGACACGATCCACGTCCGCCTCCGAGAGACGCAAATGGAGCGGCAGGGAGATCAGGCGCTCGCTGGCGTGCCGGGCCTTCGGGCACGACCCCGCCGCGCCCGCGTACATGCGGTACAGCGTGTTGTCCCGGTAGTGGACTCCGGGATAGATCGCTTCCCGGTTCAGGCGCACCATCGTCTCGTCGCGACGCTCCACCAGGACCTGATAAAGGTGTCGGGACGGCCTTACCCCGGCCACCATGGGCACCCGCTCCACGCCGGAAGCCCGCTCGAGGGCGCCGTCGTACCGGTCGCAAAGACGCCGGCGCCGGGCGTTGTCCTCCTCGAGGTAGCGCAGACCCACGAGCGCCATGGCGGCCATGATCGAGTTGCCGTGGTACTTGAATCCGACGTGCTCGACGTCGTAGAGCCACTTGTAGGTGCCGCCCGAGACCGTGCGCGTGTAGGTGTCCTTGTTGATCCCCATCCAGGACCACTTGCGGGCCTCCTCGTCGAGGCGCGCGTCCGCAAGACAGATCATCCCGGAGTCAGCCGTGGGGAGGTTCTTGACCGCCTGGAACGAGAAGACCGCGGCATCGGCGTCCCATCCGGCATGTCTGTCCCCGATCCAGGTTCCGGCCATGTGTGCGGCGTCCAGGATGAGCTTCAGGCCCCTCTGGCGGCACAGCGCGAGGACCTCGGCATACCTGCCGGGATTGCCGCCGAGGCCGACGTACATCACGGCCCGCGTGCGCGGCCCGATCCGCTGTTCGACGGAGGCCGGATCGAGGCACAGGTGCTCGTCGACGTCGGCGAACACCGGGCGCAGGCGCTCGTAGAGGATCGCATGATTGGTCGATACGAAGGTGAGGGGAGTCGTGATGACCTCGTCTCCGTCCTCCCAGCCCTGGCTCTCCTTGAACAGGCGCACGGCAAGATGCAGACCGGCGCTGGCCGACGCGAGAAAGTGGGCCCGGGGCAGGCCCGTATGCTCGCACCACCTCTTCTCGATTTCGACGGTCTTGTAGCCGAGTCCGGTCCAACCCTTTTCGAGGCAATCGCGAATCTCGGCGAGGACCTCTTCCATTCGAAAGGTCGGCACGAAGAGGTGGATCGGCTCTATCACGTGGCGGACAGTAGCAGGGTCCAGACCTGAAACACGCGGCCGCCGGACTCGGTCCGGCCGGTGACGAAGAACCCGAGACGCTCGTGAATCCGCTCGACGACCGTGTTGCCCTGCAGGATCTCGCAGAAGACGCTCGTGAGCCCGATCCGGCGGGCGTCCTCGATGAGAAGGAGGAATCCTCGATACGCGAATCCGTGGCCGCGCTCCTCCGGTGGGACGATGAGCCTGCCCCACTCGGCCTCCGTTGCGCCCGGAGCGATCCCATAGAGCGCGACGGCGCCGACCGGCCGGCCTTGCGCCTCCATGACGAACCAGCGGTCGGTGTTTTCCCTCGAGAAGTAACGAGCCAGATAGGCCTCGTGCGCCGCGAAGGAGACCTCCTCGGTCTGGCGGAACATCGGCCGGCTGGACGGGTCCATCCGCCAGCGATAGAGATGGGGAGAGTCGGCCGGTGTGATCTCGCGCAGGCGAAACTGCGTGTCACCGATCTCGCGAGGGCCACTCGCGATCATGCCGGCAGCTCCGCGAGTTGCTTCAGGATCCTCGGCCACACGCAGACCCACGTATGCTCGCGCAGGACCCGATCCCGGCCCGCGCGACGGATGGCCTCGGCCTCCTCGGGATGCGCCAGCAGGTGCTCGACACGGCGCAGAAGGTCGGGAGTGTCTTCGAAGCCGACGATCTCGCTTCCGAACTGGAAGTATCTCTCGGCCTCGGGGTGTCGGTTCGTGACGACGAGAGCGCCGGCCGCGGCGAAGTCGAATAGCCCCACCTTGACGAGAGCGTGCCCGGCCCCGGTGCGGAAGAACACCATCGTCATCTTCGCCGAGCTCAGGGCGGCGAGCACGTCGTCCCCATAAATCGTTCCGCGCGCCGCCAGGCCGTGCTCCTCCCATCCCTCGCCGTACACGTGCGTGTCGAAGCGCTCGGCGAGCGCACGGACGGGCCCGACGCGGTCGGCATGGGCCCGTCCCAGCACGAGTACCTCGCAGGCGAGCTCGGCCCGAGCAGGGACCGGATGGAAGAACTCGGCGTTCGTCGCCACGGGCAGCAGGGCAAGCGGGCCCCGCGCGCCGCGTGCCCGGCGACGCACGCCGGCGCGTTCGTCAGGAAGAGATCGAAGTGGGGCGAGATCTGGCTCGTGGAGGGCTCGAAGACGTCGGGGTCGGAGAGCGCCACTCCGAGGAGCGTACGCCTTGCGCGAAGCGCCGCAGCGTCCTCGGGCCGGAAGGAGAGGCCGCCGGCGTTGCAGATCACCAGATGCGGATCGAAGCGCTCGATGTGGGGACGAAGGTGCCCGGCACGCAGCCACACGGGCCCGAACGTGCCGCGGTCATAGGGGCGGCCGGCGCTGTCGAGCGCTTCGGGATGGTCGTCCGTCGAGAACTCGAGGACGTCCGAGCCCGCGGCCCGTAGTCCGAGCATCATTTGGTACACCATGTCGTTCGGGCCGCGCCAGTAGCCCCCGATGTGGAGGGCTCGCAGGCGGGCAGGGTCGGCGAAGGGCAGGCGCATGCAGGGGCCTAATACACGATTCGGCGACTGCGCTGGGGCCTCGGTGCGCGAGCCACCCGAATGCGGGCGTCCAGCACACAGGTGTCCCGCTCGAGCACCTTGACCGGATTCAGATCCATCTCGCGAATCTCCGGGCAGGTTTCGACGAGCGCCGACACGCGCAACAGAAGCTCCCGGAGAGAGGCCTCGTCGGCCTGGGGCGCGCCGCGGTAGCCGCGAAGCAAAGCCGTCCCCTTGACCTCCTCCAGCATGGCGTCGGCGTCCGCGTCGGTCAGGGGATGAAGGCGGAAGGCCACGTCGGCGACGAGCTCGACGAGTGTACCGCCGCTTCCGTAGGCGATGAGCGAGCCGAACACGGGATCGTGGACGACGCCGACGATGACCTCGACACCACCCTGGATCATGGGCTGGACGAGCGTCCCGGTGAGAGCTCCGCCCAGGCGCGCCGAAAGGTCCGTCCAGGCCGCGCGCACTTGCTCGCCGGTCGAGAGGCCGAGTTTCACGCCGCCCACTTCCGTCTTGTGGAGGATCGTGGGCCCGAAGGCCTTGACCGCCACCGGGAATCCAAGCGTCTCGGCAGCCCGCACGGCTTCTTCGGCGTCCCGGCAGTAGCGAAGGGGAGCCGCCGTGATGCCGAAGGAGGAGAGAAGCCGCCCGGCTTCGAGAGGGTCGAGCCATCCGCCCCCGCGCTGAAGGGCGGCTTCGACGACGCTCCGCGCCTCGGCAGGGCGCAGGTCGTGGAACGAGGGCACGGAGCCCTCCGGCCGCGAGCGCCACTCGCCGTATTCCACCGCGCGGGCGAGCGCGATCGCCGCGGGCTCCGGAAAGGCGTAGGTGGGAATCGGCCGCAGAATGTCGGGGGCGCCCCGGGCGCTCATGAAGATGGCCAGGACCGGCTTGTTCCCGGCCGAGCGTGTGCCCTCGACGATGGCCGCGGCGACGGCGTCGGTGTTCGTCGCGATGGGAGGAATGAAGATCGTCAAGAGACTGTCGACGTTCGGGTCGGCGAGCACCAGCCGGAGCGTGCGCTCGTAGTGCTCGGGAGGGGCCGCGGCAAGCATGTCGACGGGGTTGGCGACACTGGCCGCTGCAGGCAGAAACGTCCGCAACGCCGTCGCGGTCTGAGGAGCCAGGGCCGGAAGCTCGAGACCCTGGCCCTCGCAGGCGTCGGCGGCGAGAATGCCGGGCCCGCCCGCGTTCGTCACGATCGCCACCCGCCGGCCCTGGGGGACCGGCTGATGGGCGAGCAGGGAAGCAACGTCGAAGAGTTCTTCGAGCGTGCCCGTGCGGATGACTCCAGCCTGACGGAACAGGGCATCCACGACGCTGTCGCTCTCCGCCAGGGCTCCGGTGTGAGAGGAGGCGGCCCGGGCGCCGGCACGGGAGCGCCCCGCCTTGACCGCGACGATGGGCTTGCGGCGTGCCACGCGTCGCGCGATCCGACCGAATACGCCGGGACTCCCGAAGCTCTCGAGGTAGAGCAGGATGACGTCGGTGCGGGGGTCCTCGGCCCAGTACTGCACCAGGTCGTTGCTGGAGACGTCGGCCTTGTTGCCGACGGACACGAAGGTCGAGATGCCGAGGTTGAGCCGCGCGGCGTAGTCGAGCAGGGCGAGGCCGAGAGCGCCGCTCTGCGAGGAGAGTGCGACCCGTCCCTCCGGAGGGTAAGTCGGAGCAAAGGTGGCGTTGAGCCGTACGGCGGGGTCGGTGTTGACCAGGCCCATGCAGTTGGGCCCCACCATGCGAATGCCGGCGTTGCGGATCTTCTCGAGGAGGACGGCCTCGCGCCGCCGGCCCTCCTCACCCGTCTCGCTGAAGCCGGCTGTGATGACGACGATTCCCTTGACGCCCCGGGCGATGCAATCGTCGATCGCCGCCGGGACGGCCGCCGCCGGGACCACGATCACCGCGAGGTCGACGTTGCCGGAGATTGCCGAGAGGGTGGGGACACAGGCCACGCCTTCCACCTCGGCCGAGTTCGGATTGACGGGGAACACCTCGCCGTGGAATCCGGCCGCGATCAGATTGTGGAAGATCTCGGCGCCGATCTTGCCCCGCTCGCGGCTGGCCCCGATGACGGCGACCGAGCGCGGTCGGAAGAGAAGCGCCATGGAGGCGGCGGCGGCGTGCTCGGAACGTTCGGCAGCCCTCTCCACGAGGGTCGCAGTCGGTTCGAGGGCCACGGCGATCCGCACGGCGCCTGCATCGAGGCGACGCGTCATCGAGAAGCCACAATTGGCGAACACGTCGAGCATCCGCGGATTCGGATCGGGCATGTGCGCCTCGAACGTGGAGATCCCGCGCTTGCGCGCGATCTCGGCGAGGCGCTCGAGCAGGCGCGTCCCCACTCCCTGGCCTTGCAGCTTCTCTTCGACGGCGAAGGTCACCTCGGCGAGGCCCGCATCGCGCGGGTCTCGACGATAGTGACCGACCGCCACGATTCCGCCGCCACCCTCGGCGACGTAACCGAAGCGGTCGCGATAGTCCACCCGGCATGCGGCGGCTGCCGATGTCTCGGAAGGCCCGCCGGAGCCGAAAAAGCGGAAGTAGGCAGTTCCCGACGGCAGCCGGCGTTCGAAAGCGAGAAGCGCCGCGGCATCGGCGGGCCGGATCGGCCGCAGGCGGACCGTCGATCCGGAACGCAGCACGACGTCCGATTCGTCCTCGGCCGGATATCCGGCCGGATCGTCGACGCGCTCCTCCGGGGATGATGCTGGCTGATGCGACTGCATCACTTCCTCCGCGCACGGAGTTTCTAACATGTCGCAGGAGGCGGTCATGAAAGATGTGAGGGCGTCCAACCGCCGGATCGAGCGCGCGGAGTGGACGCGGTTCTTCGAGGGCTTCAGTCGGCGTCACAGGGAGCGCCCGGCGATCCTGGAGGTGTTGGGCGTCCAGGGTGCTCAGACCGAGGTTCGCGAGCTTCCGCTGGCGGGGATCGCGTGCGATCAAGGCGGTCGCGCCATCACGCTATTCTTCGGCTCGGAGTCCGGGTCGCAGCTGGAGCACCCGGTCGAGGCTCCCAGGGAGGTCTGGGTGGAGCTGGTCGGCAACGGCGTGGAGGCGGCCCTGGAGATCGAGTCGGAGGGTGGGACGAAGACGATTCTCGGCTTTCGTACCGCCGGCCCCGGACGGGTCGAGAGGGGCTTCGAGATTCATTGACCTGGAATCCGGCCCCCGAGGCGTGACAGCCTGAAGACCATGTCCTCGATCGTCACGCTCACCCTGAACCCCGCGATCGACGAATCGACGTCGGTCGCGCATGTCATCTCCGAGCGCAAGCTTCGCTGCCGGCAGCCCAACAGCGAACCGGGCGGCGGCGGGATCAACGTGTCCCGTGTCCTCCACCGTCTGGGCGACGACGCGCCGGCCGTCTTCCCCGCCGGAGGTCCCGCAGGCGAGCTGCTCGAGCGCCTTCTCGAGGCCGAAGGAGTCCCTCGGCGGCCCGTCCGGATCGAGGCCTGGACGCGGGAGAACCTCAACGTCCTCGAAGAGGCGAGCGGGCGACAGTATCGCTTCTGCATGCCGGGCCCCGAGCTTTCGGCCGCCGATGTGGAGCGGTGCGTTTCCGCTCTGCGGGGCGACGGCCCTGCACCCGCGTTCGTCGTTGCTTCGGGAAGCCTGCCGCCTGGGATCCGGGCCGACTTCTATGCCGGCCTCGCCCGTACGGCGAGGGAGTGGGGCGCGCGGCTCGTCCTCGACACATCGGGTGAAGCGCTCCGGCTGGCTACCGCGGAGGGCGTCTACCTGCTCAAGCCGAGCCTGCGGGAATTCCAGGAGCTCACGGGCTCCACGGGGGCCGAGGAGCCCCGCCTCCAGCGGCTGGCTGCCGAGCTCGTGGCCTCCGGAAAATGCGAGATCGTCGTACTGTCCCTGGGATCGGGCGGTGCTCTCTGGGCGAGCGCCGTCGGATCGGCGCGCGTGGCAGCGCCGGCGGTGCCCGTCGCGAGCGGCGTTGGAGCGGGCGACAGCATGGTCGCCGGCATCGTGCACGCGCTCGCCGCGGGGCAGGGGGTTGCCGAGTCCGTGCGGTACGGGGTTGCGGCGGCAGCGGCTTCGGTGATTCGGCCGGGCACCGCGCTCTGCACCAGGCAGGACGTCGAGCGTCTCTACCGCGGGATGTCCTAGTCGGGACCTCGGCCTATCCCGTCGGAGCGAGCTCCCGAAGCCAGTTCGGCGCGACCCCTTCGCGCCGCAGGCTCTCGATTACCCGCTCCGGGGTTCCCCAGTCGCTCCAGGTCGAGTGGGGCAGTGCCGAGACGGCGAGGCTGTCCGCGCAGGTCGTCAGGACCGACTTCGAGAAGTCCGCGGCCGGGGCCAGAGCGTACGCTCGCTCCAGGGCGCTGTCGCAAGCGTGCGTGTCCCCGGCGCTGACCCGGAGGCGCAGCAGCCGTTCGTGAAGCAGCGGAAGCGCCCTGCGTCCGGCCTCGACGAACGCGGATGCCCGGCCGGCCATCACGAAGGTATTCCAGAGCCCGCCGCGCTCCATGCATGCACGGGCCATCTCCGGGGACGGCTTCTCCCAGAAGCGCCGGACGAGCCGGATGTCGCTTCCCCGAGGCGGCTTCTCGAGCTCCATCCCCGGCTCGATCCACCCGTATCCGGTTTCGGCGGAGTCGGGCTCGGCGCCAAGGAGCATGATCCGGTCCGGGTGACGCTCGGTGGCGCCGACGAGGTCTTCGACGCGCCGCATGAAGGCGGCGTCGTCGGCGACGAAGTGGTCGGACGGGAAGATCGCTACCGTCGCGCCGGGGTCCCTCCAGGAAATCCAGTGGACCGGGAGAAGGACCCCGGCCGCCGTTCCGCGGTCGGAAGGCTGGACCAGGGTCGTGGGCGACCCGGGCCCCGACAGGTCGGCGGCGAAGAACCGCGAGTGCGCCCTCGTCGTCACGACGACCGTGTGATCGCTCGGCACCGTGAGTGCGACGCGGTCGAGCGTGTGCCGAAGCAGCGAACGAGACCCAACGATGACCGCGAATTGCTTGGGGCGACCGTCGGGATGAATGCGGGCGACGAGCGGGCGCAATCGGGTTCCTTCACCACCGGCAAGCACGACGGCCCAGCATCGCCCCGCTGCAGAGGAACCAGTGGGCTCCATCGGATTCACCCCGAACATGGTCTCAGACCCTCGCACCGAAGACCATGATTCAAGAACATCAAGGGGGCGTTAAGCAAGGGCAATATTCTCGAGGCCCGACGCGTCGGCGGCAGAGGACCGGAATTGATGCATTTGAACCAGCCCGGCCGCCGCGGGGGCGAGGAGACTCGGGCCATGCAGATACCCGTGCAGATCAGCGTTCGCGATTCCGACGACCCCGCCGCGATCGAAGAGAAGATCCGCAAACGCGCGCTGCGCCTCGAGCGATACTCGGAGGACATCCAGCGTTGCCAGGTGTGGATCGAGGCGCCCCACGGCCATCACCGCAAGGGAAGGCTCTACGAGGCGCGCATTCGTCTCACCGTTCCGGACGAGGAGTTGGTGGTGGACGGCCAGCCCCAGCACGACGACGTGAACGTCGTCATTCGCGACGCCTTCGACGCCGCCCGACGGCAGCTCGAGGACTACACGCGCCGGCGGCGCGGGGACGTGAAGAGCCACAGAGGCCCCATCCCGGCGATTCCGCCGGCCGAGAAGGAAGGAGTCTGACATGCGCCCCAGCCAGGTTCGCGATCTGATGACCGATCACGTGTACACGTTGAGGCCGCACGACGACCTGGCGGCCCTCTACGACCTGATGGACTCCCGACATATTCGCCATGTGCCGGTCGTGGATCGCGAGAAGGATCTCGTCGGCCTGGTGACGCATCGCGACCTGTCGCGGACCGCGCTGGGCGCCCAGGAGGACGCGCCGCTCTCGCTCCAGAGGGAGATGCTCCGGCGGCGCAAGATCCGCGAAATCATGGCGACGGAGGTCGACACCGTCGAGCCCGACGAGGACCTGAAGGTCGCTGCCGAAATGCTTCTGGAGAACAAGATCGGCTGCCTGCCGGTGGTCGAGGGAACGCACCTGGTCGGAATCCTGACCGAGGCCGATTTCGTGCAGCAGTTCATCCGCGGCGCGTGAGCCGGGGCGAGGCCGGCATCCCCCCGGCCGCGGTGGTCGCGGGCCTTCCACGGGCCCATTCGGGGAATGATCCAATTGCATCACGAGTGCCCGCCGCCCGAGGGGTCAGTGTGGTGGTGGGAAAACAATGCGGAGGTAACCATGAAGCCCATCCGAAACATCCTGGTCGCCACTGACTTCTCTGCGGCGTCGAGGCCCGCCTTTCGCCGGGCGCTCGAGACGGCGCTGTCCAACGAGGCGGCGCTGTGGATTGCCCATGTCGCCGCCCCGCCGGGTCCGATGTCTCCGGACGGATACGTCCTGCCCCGGATCTATGAGGAAATGGACCTCGCGATACGGACGGACGCGCAAAAGCGCTTGCGGTCGTTGCTCGGGCGCGCACGCAAGCTCGGCGTCCGCGCGAGGGCACTCTTGCTCCGGGGAGCGCCGCACGAAGCGATCGCCCGCGCGGCGCGTGCTCACCGCGCCGATCTGGTCGTTCTCGGCACGCACGGCCGAACCGGGGTCGCCCGGTTCTTCATCGGAAGCGTCGCGGCCCGCGTCGTGGCGACGGCGCCCTGCCCGGTGCTGACGGTCCGGGGCCGGTAGGAGGGGCCGCCATGCGAGAGCAGCGAAAGCGCAAGGCCCTCTACGTGAATCGGCGGGAGGAGCTCTACACCGACGTTCTCATCGAGAAGGAACGGGCGCCGGCCAGGATCAAGAAGAAGCCGGCCCCGAAGGCCCGCCGCCCGCGTGCTGCATCGCCGCGATCCCGGCCGAAGCGGTGATGGACGGGCATGGAGACCGCCGTCTCCGTTGATACGCGCGTCCGGCCGCTTTCCGGTGTTCACCTCCGTCGCCGCATCGGATGGGGAGCGGCCGTCCTGCTCGTCGGCATCGTCCTTCGGCTGACCGTCCTGCGGCCGACGGTCGTTCCCGTGACGGTCTTCCGCGCCGCTCCCGGCCGCGTGGAAGCGACCGTCACCAACAGCAAGGCCGGGACCGTGAAGGCGCTGCGTCGCGCGACCCTCTCCCCGGAGGTGGGCGGCCGGGTCAAGGAGCTGGCCGCCCGTAAGGGCTCGCACGTGCGCGCCGGAGAGGTCCTGATGCGTGTCGCGGACGGGGATTACCTGGCTCAGGTCGCGGTGCAACAGAGCGCCCTCGAGGTGGCGCGATCCTCCCGCGCCGAATCCTGCCAGGCCGCGGAGCAGCTCGAGCGCGAGCTCGCGCGCAATCAGGCGCTCTCGCGTGAGCAGCTCGTTTCGATCGAGGGGCTCGATCAGTTGCAGAGCCGGCGCGACGGCGCCGTGGCCGCCTGCGAAGCAGCCGGGGCGCGCATCCACCAGGCCGAGGCCTCCTTGCTGGCGGCCCGCGTGAATCTGGAAAAGACGATCCTGCGAGCGCCCTTCGACGGCGTCGTGGCCGACGTGACCACGGAAGTGGGTGAATGGATCACCCCCTCGCCGCCGGGATTGCCGATCCCTCCCGTCATCGTGCTGATGGACTCGGCGGCCCCGTACGTGAGCGCGCCGATGGACGAGGTGGACATCGGCAAGGTGCGCGCCGGGCAGCCGGTCCGCGTGACCCTCGACGCGTACCCGGGCCGGGCATTTCCGGCGCGCGTCTCCCGCGTCGCTCCGTACGTTCAGGAGCTGCAGGAGCAGAATCGCACGTTCGAGATCGAGGCCACGCTCGACGACGAGGCCTTCGCGCGCGAACTGCTCCCGGGCACGTCGGCCGACGTGGAGGTCATCCTGTCCACGCGGGATGGCGTGCTGCGGATCCCGAGCTCCGCCATCCTGGAGGGGGATCGGGTCCTGGTCGCCCGCGAAGGGCGGATCGAGGGGCGGGCGATCGCGACCGGCCTCAAGAACTGGCAATTCACGGAGGTCCGGTCCGGCCTCTCCAGCGGCGACGCGGTCGTCGTCTCGCTCGATCGCGCGGACGTCAAGGAGGGAGCGCGGGCCGCAGTGGTCGGGACCACGGCCAAGTGATCGAGCTTTCCGGGGTGCGCCGGGAGTTCCTCGTCGGCGGCCGCCCCGTGCGCGCTCTTCGGGGGATCGATCTCAAGATTCCGGACGGAGACTACTGCTCGATCATGGGCCCTTCGGGCTCCGGCAAGTCCACGCTTCTGAACATCCTCGGCTGTCTCGATCGGCCGACGGCAGGGGGCTATCGGCTGGACGGTCGCGAGGTGTCGGAGCTCGACGACGATGCCCTGTCGCAGGTGCGGCGTCACCGCATCGGGTTCGTATTCCAGTCCTACCACCTCGTGCCGCGCCTGACCGCGGCCGGGAACGTGGAGCTGCCGATGATCTTCGCCGGCATCGACCGCGGCGAGCGCAGCGAACGGGTGTCGCGCGCGCTCGCCGCCGTGAATCTGACGGAGCGAGCGGCGCACACGTCCGAGCAGCTCTCCGGCGGCGAGAGGCAGCGCGTCGCCATCGCGCGTGCCGTGGTCATGGGGCCGTCGCTGCTGCTGGCCGACGAGCCCACCGGCAATCTGGACTCGGCCGCGGGAGCCGAGATCGTGCGGTTGCTCGAGGGGATGAACGCCCGGGGCCTGACGCTCGTGGTGGTCACCCACGATTCGGACATCGGCCGCCGCGCGCGCCACCGGCTCCGCCTCGTGGACGGAGCCATCGCCCAAGAGGACCGGGACGCGGCCCCGCGGGTGCAGGGGGCCGCCTCGTGACCCCGCGCGATCTCGTCGCGTTCTCGGGCGGAGCCCTGCGGGGGCACCGCCTGCGCACCGCGCTCTCGCTTCTCGGCGTTGCGATCGGCGTGGCGTCGGTCGTCCTGCTGACGAGCCTCGGGGAGGGAGCCCGGCTATACGTGGAAGGCGAATTCGCGTCGCTCGGAACCAACCTGCTGATCGTCCTTCCCGGCAAGACCGAGACGGTGGGCGTGACGCCGTTTCTGGGGGGCGCTCCCCACGACCTCACGCTGGCCGATGCCGACGCGATCGCGCGGCGGGTGCGCGCGGTGCGGCGGATCGCGCCCCTGTCGCGAGGTACGGCGCCGGTGCGCTACGGCGAGCGGCGGCGTGATGTCACCGTCATCGGAACGACGGCGGCCTTCCTCGGTGTTCGGAAGGTCGAGCTCCAGACCGGCCGCTTCCTGCCGGAAGAAGCAGCGACGCGCGAGCAGGGCGTCTGCGTCGTTGGTGCGACCGTGCGCCGGGAGCTTTTCGGAGCGGGCAATCCGCTGGGCGAGATCCTCCGGCTGGGCGATGAGCGATGTCGCGTCATCGGAGTGCTGGCGCCGCGCGGGATGTCGCTCGGCATGGACATGGACGAAATGGTGTACGTCCCGGTGGCGAGGGCACTCAAGATGTTCAACCAGTCGGGCGTGTTCCGCCTGCTCCTGGAGGTGCGATCGCACGAGGAGATCGCGGCGGCCGAGACCGCGGTGCGGCGCGTCGTGGCCGAGCGCCACGACGGCGACGATGACGTCACGCTCCTGACGCAGGACTCGGTACTCGCGGGATTCGGCCGGATTCTCGCCATCCTGACGGCCGCGCTGGTCGGTATCGCGGCCATCTCGCTGACCGTAGCCGGGCTCGGAATCATGAACGTGATGCTGGTCTCGGTGTCCGAGCGCACCCGCGAGATCGGCCTGCTCAAGGCGATCGGCGCGAGCAGCGGGCAGATCGTCTCCGCGTTCCTGGTCGAGGCCGCGATTCTCTCGGTCTCCGGAGGCGTCGCGGGACTGGCCATCGCTCTCGGGGGCGCCGCCCTGCTGCGCGGGCTCTATCCGAGCTTTCCGGCCCAACCGCCTCTCTGGGCCGTGGCCACGGCCGTCCTCGTCTCGCTGACGGTGGGGCTCGGGTTCGGGGCGGGGCCCGCACGCCGCGCGGCTCGACTCGACCCGGTCATCGCCCTGGCCGGGAAGTGACGAAGTGAAGACGGGGGAGCTGCTCCGCCTGGCTTGGGGGGCCGTCGCGGCGCACCGCCTCCGGTCGGCCCTCACCGTGCTCGGAATCGTCATCGGGATCGCCTCGGTCATCCTGCTGACGTCGCTCGGGGAGGGCGCGCGGCGCTACATCGTCGCGGAGTTCACCCAGTTCGGGACACACATCCTCTCGATCAACAAGGGCAAGGCGACTACGAGCGGCGTGCCCGGAATCTCGGCGACCGTGCGGAAGCTGACGATCGACGATGCGGAGGCGTTGCGGCGGGCGCCCGGGGTTCGGCGCGTGCTTCCGGGCGCGTACGGAACTGCGGCCGTGGCCTACGGGGAACGCTCCCGGCGGGTCCTGGTGTCGGGCGTGACCGCGGAGATGCCCGAGGTCTTTCGATTCGGCGTGCGACAGGGGCGGTTCCTCCCGCCCGGAGATCCTCGCCGCGGTGTGCCGGTCGCCGTGCTCGGCCCGAAGCTGAAGCACGAGCTCTTCGGCGACGGGAATCCCCTCGGCGAAAAGGTCCGGATCGGTGGGGCGCGCTTCGTCGTGATCGGCGTCATGGAGCCGAAAGGCCAGATCCTCGGCTTCGACATGGACGACCGCGCGTACATTCCGGTCGCGAGCGCGCAGGCCCTCTTCCGGACCGCCGAATTGACCGAGATTCACGCCCTCTTCTCGGGCGAGGTGCCGACGTCGAAGGTCAAGGAGGGGGTGCGACGGATTCTGATTCAGCGCCACGGGGGCGAAGAAGATTTTACGATCACGACCGAGGACGAGATGCTCGACGTGCTGGGCCGGGTTCTCTCGGTGGTCAGCCTCGCGGTGGGAGGCATCGCGGGCATCTCTTTGGTCGTGGGTGCGATCGGAATCCTGACGATGATGTGGATCTCGGTGGGGGAGCGGACTGCGGAGATCGGATTGTTGCGCGCGGTCGGAGCGACTCGTCGGCAGGTCCTGCGCCTGTTTCTCGTCGAGGCCGCTCTCCTCTCTGCGGCCGGCGGCGGGATCGGCGTGGCCATCGGCCTCGGTCTCGGCTGGCTGATTCGCGCGGTCCTGCCAGGGTTTCCCCTGCAGACGACGCCGGCCGTCGTCCTGGCTGCCCTCGGCGTCAGCCTGGCGGTCGGGCTGGCTTCCGGCGTGCTGCCTGCCCGGCGGGCGGCGCGGCTGGATCCTCTGGAGGCCCTGCGAGCCGAGTGAGCTGGTGCGCCATTCAGCGCTTGCGCGATGAAGCTCCGGCGCGTGGCGTCCGCGCGGAAGTCTTCTGCGGACCCGACCGGGGCTCCCGCTCGCGTGTCCCGGTCGGCTCGGGCGACTCGGGCCCCACCAGCCCGTGCCGGTAGGCGTGGGCCACGGCCGCCAGCTTCGTGTGGACGTCGAGCTTGGCCAGGATGCGGGCGATGTGATTGCGCACGGTCACCGGGGAAATGAACAGCGTCTCGGCGATCTTCGAGGTCGTGAGTCCCTGGGCCATGCGCCGCAGGATCTCCTGCTCACGAACCGTGAGCCTGCCGACTTCGCCGTCGGCAGACCGCGCCGGACCCCGCGGCTGCGGCTTCTCGCGCACCGCCGCGGCGAGCTCGCGCTCGAGAGGCGAAGGCTGGGCCGACGGGTCGCGAAGGACGTGCACGAGAGTCGTCGGGGCCGAGCGCACCGAGGGGATGGCGAAGGTCGAAACGGTCAGGCGCTTGAGGGTGCCGCCGGGGACGTTGACGTCGAGCACGAAGTTATGAACGGCATCGTCGGGGTGCTGGCGCGCCTGATCGCTGACGGGGCAGGTGCGGCAACAGTACCGATTCCCGTACACGTCGCGCCCGCACATCACGTCGAAGCAGTGGCGGCCGAGCACTTGGTACGCGGGCCGGCCGAGCAGCTCCTCGCAACGCTTGTTCCAGAGGATGACGAGGTCGTTCCCGTCGAACGCAAACACCGCGTCGTCGCTCTGGGCGATGCGATCGAGGGCCTCGACCGGGCGGGTCATCCGTACCTCCTGGGAGGATGATCGTATCGCGTTTCCCCTGTGCCGGCGCGCTTCCGAGACCTATGCCCGGGGGGGCAGGCGCAGGGACCGGCGCATCATCGCGTCCAGCCACCGGTCGGGAAGAGCGCGCCGGATCCCGATCAGCGCACGGGCGAGGCCGGTGACGGCGTAGCGGGGCCTCGGCCGCCGGGCCTCGATCGCGTCCAGGATCACGCGGGCGACGACCTCGGCGGGGCGTTTTCCCCTCTGGAATTCACCGTCCATGGCGCGCTCGGCTCCGGCGTAGAGCTCCCGATAGGGGCCCGGCCGCGAGAGCAGGGGCGCGACGCCGGATCGGGCCCTTTCACCGAATCGCGTCTCGATCGGGCCCGGTTCCACCAGGACGACGCGCACGCCGAAGGGGGAGAGCTCGACGCGCATGGCGTCGGAAACGGCCTCGAGAGCGTGTTTGCTGGCGCAGTAAGGCGCGGCAAACGGGATCGCGACCTTGCCGGCCACGGAGGAGACGTTGACGATGGTTCCGCGGCCTGCCTTGCGCATGGCGGGCAGCACGGCCTGAGCGACGGCAATTGCGCCGAAGAGATTGACGTCGAACTGCGCGCGCCACTCCGGAAGCGTCACCTCTTCGACGGCCCCGTACTGGCCGTAGCCGGCATTGTTCACGAGCGCGTCGAGTCGGCCCGCCCGGGCGAGCACGCCGTCCACGGCCGAGCGGATGGAGAGGGGATCCGTGACGTCGAGGGCGAGGGAAGCCAGTCGGTCGGGTCGCTCGAGCTCGGTCAGATCGTTGCGGTTGCGTGCGGTGGCGAACACGCGGTGCCCGCGGCGGGCGGCCTCCACCGCCGTGGCGCGCCCGATGCCGGACGAGCAACCCGTGACGAGGATCACCTGCTCGGCGGCCACGCCGGGATGTTACCCTCTTGCCGGAGGCAAACTGGGCACCGAGCTGCCGTGCGACATGGGTCCCCCGGGAGCTGCCGACCCGGCAGAAACCGACTCTCTGCCAGCCAGTTGCGCGCGTAAACCTGCGGCGCGCCCGGTCGTCTACGGAGAGTGCCTGCCCTCTCCATGATGCCGAGCGAGACCCCACCGCAAGTTGACGAAGGTCGGCTGATCGAGCAGGTGCGTGCCGGCGACACGGAGGCGTTCGGGTACTTCGTCCGTCAGTATCAGAAGAAGATCACGCGCGTGGCTTATCGGTTTCTCCGGGATTGCGGAGAGGCGGATTGCGCCGCCCAGGAGAGCTTCCTGCGCGCCTACCAGAATCTCGGTGATTTTCGCGAGGGCTCGACCTTCGAGACCTGGATCACGCGCATATGCATCAACTGGTGCAAGGACCGCCTGAAGCGTCGGCGGCTGGTGGTCTTCTTCCACCAGGCTCCGGCCCGCGACGACGAGGACGGGGAGGGCCTGGAGGCCGCGGCGCCCGCCTCGGATCCCTCGCCCGAGCGGCGCGCCGTGGGCCGGGAGATCCGGCAGCGGCTGGCGGCAGCCATCGAGACGCTGTCGTTCCGCCAGCGTTCGATCTTCGTGATGAAACACTTCGAAGAAATGTCGATCCCCGACATCGCGGAGGTGACGGGGCTCGACGCGGGGACGATCAAGTCCCACCTGTTTCGCGCGTCTCACAAGATCCGTGAGCGGCTGGCGGACTTCCGATCGTAAGGGGCGGCTATGGACGAGAAAACGATCTCCGAAGCACATCTGACCGACGCCGAGCTCTTCTCGCTGGCCGCCCCGGCGGCCGGGGAACCCGAGGCACTGCCGCGTCACCTCCAGGGTTGCCCATCCTGCAGCCGGGCGCTCCAGGAGTGGAAGTCCTCCGTGCGCGCTCTTGCCGCCGAAGAGGTGGATGACGTGTCCCGGCGCACGCCTCGGGAATGGCGCGCCGCCGAGGATGCGACGATGGCCGCGATCCGGAAGGCCGGGCGTGCCGGGCGGCGCGCTCACCCCGTGCGCTGGGCCGTCGGTATCGCCGCATCGCTGCTGGTCGTGGCGCTTCTGATTCCCGGCACCCGCACAGCGTCGACCGCCACCCGGGTTCCAACGCCCATCGCCGAGCCGGGCCTGTCGGCCGAGGATCGCGCCGACGACGCCCTTCTGCGGGACGCCGCGTATCTGGCCCAGGGAGGCGACACGCTGGGCGATCCGGAAGCCGAGGATAGCCTGTGAGGCGGGCCGGCCTGGCGATCGCGGCGCTGCTGCTCGCGGGCGCCGCCCTGGCGCAGGGTCCGGGCGACGGGAAGTGGTGGAAGCGCCCGCGCATCGCGCAGGCCCTGGAGTTGACGCCCGCGCAGAGCGCGGATCTGGAGCGGATCTTCGCGAAGAGCCGGCCGAAGCTCATCGACCTCAAGGCGGACCTGGAGAAGCGGCAGTTCGAATACGAGCAGGCCATGAGCGAACCCAATGTCGACCGCAAGCTCGTGGAGGCGAAGATCGAGGCGCGCGAGGGCGCGCGGGCCCAGCTCCAGAAGGAACTCTCGCTCATGGAGCTCGACATGAAGCAGGTCTTGACGCCGGCGCAGCGCGAGAAGGCCACGCAGATACGCGAACAGATGCGTCAGAGGATGATGGATCGCCGCCGCAGTCTGCGCGAAGGAGACTCCGGACCTTATCCGCCTCTGCCCAGGCGGAATCCGGGGCAGAAGCCGTCGCCCGGGTCCGGCTGAGCGGCCCAACGCATTCGCAGACGCTAATATGTCCGGCTCGCCCCGGCCGCTCGGGCGAATCCCTCACCCCTCCCGGTAGCGCTCCTCCCGCCAGGGATCGCCCCGCATGTGGTACCCGTTCTCTTCCCAGAAGCCGGCCCGGTCCTCGCGCACGAACTCGAGCCCGCTCGCCCACTTGGCGCCTTTCCAGAAGTAGAGGTGCGGGATCACGATGCGCATCGGCCCGCCATGCTCGGGTGAGAGCGGTGCGCCGCCATGGTGGGTGGCCAGGAGGTTCTCGTCGCGATCGAAGTCCGGCAGCGGAACGTTCGTCGTCCAGCCGCCGACGGCGTGCTCGACCACGAATCGGGCGTCGGGGAGCGGTTTCACGATCGCGAGGATGTCGCGAACCGGGACACCCTCCCAGTCGTTATCGAGTCGGGTCCAATGGGTCACGCAATGGACGTCATTGCGGCGGGCCTGGCGGGGCAGCTTCTGAAACTCCGCCCAGGTCCAGACGGCCGGGTGCTCGACCTCGCCGGAGACCGTGAAGGTCCATCGGTCGAGATCGATCTTCGGCACGGGGCCGAAGTGAAGAACCGGCCATTGCGCCGTGACGAACTGGCCGGGCGGAACGCGGGCCGGGTCCGGGTTGGGGAAGCGGATCTTCGGGTCCCGGCGAATGATCATGCGTTTAGTATCCCTCCGTGGACCGTGCGGCCCGACAGCGGATCGAGGATTACGTCAAGCCTCTCGCCGTGGGCCTGGACGGCGTCACGAACTACGGCGACATCGCGCGGATGGTTTCCGCGGCCGAGCGGATTGCGGAGGGCGATGCGCATGTGGACGCCGACCTGCTCTTTCTGCTCGCCGTCTTTTCGGGGCAGGAGAAGTGGGTCTCGCGGATGGGCCACCGGAGTCGTACGGAGGTCTTTCTAGCGTCGCTCGGAGTGCCGGCGCCCACCGTGCAACGGCTCTTCCGGGGCCTGGCCCGCTTCGAAACGGCGCCCGTCTCGCCCGAGGAGGAGATCGTCCATGACGCCGTGCGTCTCGAGGCGACCGGAGCCTACGGTGTGGCCCGCGGCCTTGCGGAGGCCTACCGCGAACGGCTGGACATTCTCGAGATGGCCGAGGCGATCGAGGCCGCGGCCGAGGCGAATTTCCGAACGGCGAGGGGTCGGACGCTGGCCATGCCGCGCCGGGAATTCATGCTCGACTTCGTGAGGCGTCTGCGCGCGGAGCATGCCGAGTTCGCGCCGCCGGAGGTCAGCCGAGAATCCGGCCTCCGTCCACCCGCAGGACCTGCCCGGTGATGAACGAGGGACCCGCGCAGAGGAAGACCACGGCCGCGGCCACGTCCGCGGGATCTCCATTTCGCTGAAGGGGCACCAGTTTTGCCCAGCGGTCGGCGGTGGCGGGCGTCGTACCCTCGGGGACCAGGACCGTTCCCGGCGCAACGGCATTGACGGAGACCTCGGGCGCGAGCTCGACCGCCAGCGCCCGCATCAGGCCCTCGACGGCCGCCTTGGAGACGCCGTGGGCGAGATATCCGCGGGCGGGATCGGCCGCGAGAAAGTCGGAGATGAGAACGATCCGGCCGGCGCGGCGGCGCAAGGTCGCGGCGGCCTCCCGGGCGAGCAGGAATCCGGCGCGGGCGTTGATGTCCATGGCGGAGTCCCAGACTGTCTCGTCGGACTCCTCGAGCGTGGCCCGGCGAAAGGTCGCCGCCGAGTGGACGAGCAGGTCGAGGGTTCCGAGGGATCGGATCGCCTCCTGGACCAGCGTCCGGCATTCCTCGGGCCGGGCCAGGTCGGCTCTGAGCGCGACCGCCCGAGGCCCGACGGCTCCGATTTGCCTCGCGACCTCTGCGGCGTCCGCGCCGGAATCCCGGTGGTGAACGGCAACATCCGCGCCCGCCTCGGCCAGGGCCAGAGCGATCGCACGGCCGACACGCACGCCGGCTCCCGTCACGAGCGCGGCCTTGCCGGAGAGCGGTCGCTCGGCCATCCGCCTCAGCTCCGCGGAACGGACCGCAGCGGGGTCGCGGGCGGCATCTTGCGGACGTAAGCAGCAGGACCGGCCATCAACTTGCCGTTCTCGATGAAGGCGCGCCACTCGGCGCCGAGCGCCCAGGCATGGGTGCCGACCGCCAGAAGCGAGGCGGCGAGGTGAGTCCAGGACGGGAGAGTCCTGGTGTGCGCGGCGCCGCCGAGAACGAAGACGGCGATCGCGGACAGCAGGGCGAACGTGGCCGGGGGCGAGGTGGACCGCTTGAACCCCCGGAGCGTGTCGAGGACGGCGCGGCGGTCGGCCTCCGGGAGCCCCGCGATCTCGTCCTTCACGAGCCGGCCCGTGCCGATGAAGAAGAAGATCACCATGGACTGCGAGAAGAGCGACAGCAGCACGGTCGGGATCGCGTAAGCGACGTGCTTGGTGACGAGGATGCGCGCGGCCTGCCCCGCTCCCCCGAGATGGGTGGCCAGCGCAAAGCCCTGCACCGAGGTCAACAGGAAGCCGGCGAGGGCCAGGACGGTGCCCGCGAGCAGCGCAATCGCCATCGACGCGAAGCCTAACCCAGTCGACGGCAGGCGCCGGCGCGGGGCGATCCTTGACCGGCCCGGGGGGGCGGGACACAATCGGTCGACGGAGGGACAATGAGCAGCACGCCCCGCACTCTCTGCGACATCTTCGTCGCCGCGGCCGCTTGCGGTAAGCCCAACCTCCTCGTGTCGAAGGTGGGCGGCGTCTGGAAACCCATCCCGGCGGCGGACTTCGGGTTCACGGTGCGGGCCCTCTCGCTCGGACTGAACGGGCTCGGAATTCAACCCGGCGACCGGGTGGCGATCCTCTCGGAGAATCGCCCGGAATGGGCCATGGCCGACTACGCGATCCTCTGCGCCGGAGCCTGGTCGGTCCCGATCTATCCGACGCTGCCCGCGGCTCAGATCGCTCCGCTTCTCAACGATTGCGGAGCCCGGGCGATCTTCGTCTCCTCTCTCGAGCAGCTCGGAAAGATACTCACGATCAAGGCTCTGTGCGCCGAGCTCGATCACGTCATCGTGATCGAGGGGCGGCCGCCGGCGGAACCGGGATACACGACGTTTCACGCGGTCGTGGATCGGGGACGGCCGGTCCTCACGATGAGCCCCGCCCTCTTCGACCAGCGGGCCGCGCGGGTCAAGCCGCAGGACGTCGCGACGATCATCTACACCTCGGGCACGACGGGCGAGCCGAAGGGGTCCATGCTGACGCACGCGAATTTCGTCTCGAACGTCGTGACTGGCTGCGAGGTCGTCCCTTTCACGGCCGATGCCGTCGCGCTTTCGTTTCTTCCGCTCTCCCATGTCTTCGAGCGCATGCTCGACTACGCCTACCTGCACAAGACGGCGTCGATCGCTTACGCGGAATCGATCGAGAGGCTCGCGGCAAACTTCCTCGAGGTCAACCCCCACTGCTTCGGCGCGGTTCCGCGGGTTTACGAAAAGGTCTACGCGAAGATCATGGCGAAGGCCGAGGCCGGGAGCCCTCTGAAGAGGCGGATCTTTCGGTGGGCCCTGGGAGTCGGGCGCGAGCGGGTGCCGTACATGGAGCGGGGGGAAGCCCTGCCATCCGGGTTGGCGCGGCGGGTGAAGATTGCCGACGCCCTGGTCTTCAGGAAGATCCAGGCGGCCCTCGGCACGAACTTCCGGTTCGCGGTCTCGGGCGGAGCGCCGCTGTCGCGCGATCTGGCGGAGTTTTTCATCGGAGCCGGCGTTCAGATTTACGAGGGCTATGGCTTGACGGAGACCTCGCCCGTGATCTGCGTCAATGGCCCGGGACGATGGCGCCTGGGGACGGTCGGGCGGGCGCTGCGCGACATCGAGGTCCGGATCGCACCCGACGGCGAGATCCTGTCGCGCGGGCCGCACATCATGAAGGGCTACTTCCGGAGGCCGGAGGCGACGGCGGAGGCCATCGATGCCGACGGCTGGTTCCATACGGGCGACATCGGCGAACTTCGCGATGGCTTCCTCGCCATCACGGATCGGAAGAAAGACCTGATCGTCCTGGCCGGAGGCAAGAAGGCCGCGCCCCAGCCGATCGAGAACGAGTTGAAGAAATCGCCGTTCGTGGCCCTGCCGATCGTCATCGGCGACCGGCAGAAGTTCCTCGCGGCGCTGATCGTCCCGGACTTCGACCGTCTCAAGGAGTGGGCGGCGGCCGGAAAACAGACCGTGGACTGGGAATCGATCGACGCCCATCCGGAGATTCGCCGCCTGTTCCAGCGGGAGATCGACGCCTACAACGCCGACCGGCCCCACCACGAGCAGGTGCGCGCCTTCGCCCTGCTTCCCGCGGACCTGACGATCGAAGACGGCTCGATCACCCCGACTCTGAAGGTGAAGAGGCGCATCCTCGAGAGCCGCTACCAGGCTCTGATCGACGCGATGTACCAGGCCGCAGAGCGAACGCATGTCGCGTGAGGTCGTGCTCGTCGACGGGGTGCGGACGCCATATTCCCGGGCGGGTACGGAGCTGAAGGACGTGTCCGCGGCCGAGCTCGGGCGCATCGTCGTGACGGAGTTGCTGGCGCGCACGGACTTCGACCCGGCCGGCCTCGACCAGGTCATCTTCGGCAACATCGCGCAGCCTCCGGACGCGGTCAACGTCGCCCGCGTTTCGGCACTCAAGGCCGGCGTGCCGGACCGGGTCCCGGCCTTCACGGTCAACCGCCTCTGCGGCTCGGGCCTCCAGTCGATCGTGGACGCCTGGTACCGGATCGCCGCGGGCGATGCAGATGCGATCGTCGCCGGGGGAGTCGAGTCGATGTCCAACATCCCCCTGCTCTACTCGCACGAGAGCCAGGAGATTTTCACGGAGGTCTTCACGGCAAGGGACCTCGGCGGGCGCATCGCCGCCGCATCGAAGTTCCGGCCCAAGCACTTCAAGCCCGACATCGGCCTCCAGATGGGACTGACGGACGCGGTCTGCGGGCTGAACATGGGAGAAACGGCCGAGGTTCTGGCCAAGGAGCACGGCGTCAGCCGCGAAGAGCAGGACGCCTTCGCGCTGCGGTCGCATCAGCGCGTGACGATGGCCCGCGCCAAGCTGGCCGAGGAGATCGTGCCGGTGCCGATCCCGCCACGATACGAGGCCGTCGCGACGCAGGACAACGGAGTGCGCGAGAACCAATCGCTCGAGGCGCTCGCGAAGCTGAAGCCCTACTTCGACCGCAGGTTCGGGACCGTGACCGCGGGCAACTCGTCGCAGATCACCGACGGCGCTGCGGCGTCGCTCGTGATGAGCGCCTCGGCAGCCCGGGCGCGAGGCTACGCGCCTCTGGGGCGGATTCGCGGTTTCGCCTTCTGCGCGCTGGAGCCCGAGCGGATGGGCCTCGGGCCGGCCGTGGCGACGCCAACGGCCCTCAAGAATGCCGGCCTCGTCTGGAGCGACATCGGGCTCGTCGAGATCAACGAGGCGTTTGCGTCACAGGTGCTGGCGTGCGCGCGGGTCTTTCCCTCGGCGGCGTGGCATGCCAGGTACGGCACCGGGGGCCCGATCGGGGAGCTCGACTGGGAACGCACGAACGTCAACGGCGGAGCCATCGCCCTCGGCCATCCCGTGGGGTCCTCCGCGAACCGGCTCGTGACGACCCTGCTGAAGGAGATGAAGCGACGCGGGACGCAATTCGGCCTGGCGACCATGTGCATCGGCGGCGGGCAGGGCGGAGCCGTGGTCGTGGAGCTGCTGTGAAGACGTTTGTCATCCCGAGCGCAGCGAGGGATCCCTTTGGAGCCGCACTGCGGCTTGGTGAGGGATGTCTCGGGCCTGCGGCCCTCGGGATGACAGAGGGCCGCGCGTGACCGCCTTCGATCTTCGGGTCGAGGAGGACGGCCTCGCGATCCTGACGTTCGACCTGCCCGGCGAGAAGGTCAACAAGTTCTCGACCGGGGTCATCGCCGAGCTCGGGGACGTCCTGGTGCGGCTGACGCGGGAGGCCCGCATTCGCGGGCTTCTCATCCGCAGCGGGAAACCCGAGATCTTCATCGCGGGCGCCGACGTGAAGGAGTTCGTCGGAGTCCAGGCGGACCAGGTCCGCTCCGGTGTCGAGCGGGTGCAGGCCTTATTCGAGCAGCTGGCCAATCTCCCGTACCCGACCGTGGCCGCGATCAACGGAGCGTGTCTCGGCGGCGGGACCGAGATGGCCCTGGCCTGCGATTACAGGGTGATGTCGGATGCGAAGAAGGCGCAGATCGGCCTGCCCGAGGTGCGCCTGGGCATCTTTCCGGCGTGGGGCGGCTGCACGCGCCTTCCCCGGGTGGTCGGGCTGGCTGCCGCGCTCGACTTGATCCTGACCGGGAAGACCTTGGACGCCCGTCGCGCCCGGAAGATCGGCCTCGTCGACGAAGAGGTGCCGGCTGCCATCTTCGACGACTGGTCGCGCCGGTTCGCGCGCTCGAAACTGGGCGCGAAGAAGCCCCGATCTCGCCACAGGCCCCGCTCGATTGCCGACTTCGCCTCGGAGGGAACGCCCCTGGGGCGCAAGGTCGTCTTCGCGAAGGCGCGCGAGGGGGTCATGCGCCAGACGGGAGGCCACTATCCCGCCCCGCTCGAGGCGCTGGAGGTCATCGAGCAGGGCTTCGGCCGGCCGGTTGCCGAGGGGCTGGCGATCGAGGCGAGGCACATCGGCCTGATCTTCGGCGGCGAGGTCCAGCAGAACCTGCTGAACATCTTCTTCCTGACCGAGGACGTCAAGAAGGAGTCCGGCGTCTCGGATCCCGCCGTTCGGCCGCGCGAGGTGGCCCGCGTGGGCGTTCTCGGCGCCGGGGTCATGGGTGGCGGAATCGCACAGCTGGCCGCCGACAAGGGGCTCGCGGCGCGCATGAAGGACGTCGCCCCGGCGGCCCTGGCCCACGGGTACGCCGCCGCCGCGGCGATCTGGAAGGAAGCCGTGCGAAAACGGCGACTCGCGCCCCGGGAGATGAGCCGGAAGATGGATCTGCTCTCGGGGACCCTCGACTACTCCGGGTTCGCCCGCTGCGAGGTCAGCATCGAGGCCGTCGTCGAGAAATTGACCGTGAAGCGGGCGGTTCTCAGGGAATGGGAGGAGGCCGTCCCGCGCACCGCGATCTTCGCGTCGAACACCTCGACACTCCCGATCACCGAGATCGCCGTCGGTGCGATGGAGCCGGGCCGCGTCGTCGGCATGCACTTCTTCAACCCGGTGCACCGCATGCCCCTCGTCGAGGTGATCCGGGCCGAGCGCACCAGCGACGAAACCGTAGCGACCGTCTTCGCGCTGGCCAAGGCGCTCGGCAAGACCCCGGTCGTCGTCCGGGACGCCCCGGGGTTTCTCGTCAACCGCATCCTGGCGCCCTACCTCTCCGAAGCGGTCCGGCTGGTGCAGGAAGGGTGTCGGATCGAGGACGTGGATGCGGCCATGACGCGCTTCGGCATGCCGGTCGGGCCGCTCGCGCTCCTCGACGATGTCGGCCTCGACGTGGCGGCCAAGGGCGGCGAGGTGCTGCAGGCGGCATTCCCCGAGAGGTTGAGGATGGGAGGCGAAGAGGCGCTGGCGGCCGCGGGACGCCTGGGCCGCAAGAACGGCAAGGGCTTCTACGAGTACGCGGACGGCAAGCGGGGGGCGCCGGCGCCCGAAGCCTATGCGGCCCTGCGCGTTAAGCGCCTCGACAAGTCGCCCCTGCCGTCCGAGGTCATGGAGGCGAGACTCGTGCTGCCCATGATCAACGAGGCCGCGTTCTGCCTGGAGGACTCCATCGTGACGGCGCCGGCCAGGCTCGATCTCGCCATGATCTTCGGAACCGGATTCCCGGCCTTCCGCGGAGGCCTGCTGCGTCATGCCGACTCGCTCGGCCTCGGCAGGGTGTTCACGCGGCTCGACGACCTGGCCGAGCGGCTCGGACCGAGATTTTCGCCGGCGGACACGATCCAACGCCTCGCCAACGCGCACGCAGGCTTCTACTCCGGCCCGCGGGCCTCCACGGAGATCGCCCCATGACGGACCCTGCGACTCTCGTCCCCGTCGTCAAGTCCCTCTTCGGGGGATCGATTCCCGAGGACACGGTTTTCCCGTTTCCCGAGGTCGACCCCTCCGAGAAGGAGACCGTCGCGGCGTTTCTCGACTCGTTCCGGGGCTTCGCGCGGGATCACATCGACTCCGCGAAGATCGAGCGAGAGCACACCATCGCGCCCGAGGTGATCCGGGGCCTCGCCGATCTCGGCGCGTTCGGCATGACGATCCCCGAAGCCTACGGCGGCTATGGCTTCTCGGCGTCCGCGTATTGCCGCGTCACCGAGGAGATCGGGCGAACGGACGCATCGCTCGGGATCCTGATTGGCGGGCACCAGTCGATCGGGCTGAAGGGGCTGATCCTCTACGGCAACGACGAACAGAAAAAGCGGTGGCTTCCGAAGCTCGCGTCGGGGCAGATGCTCGCGGCCTTCGCCCTGACCGAGCCGGAGGCCGGATCCGACGCCGCGTCGATCCGGACGACGGCCGTGTACGACGAGAAGACAAACGAGTTCGTCCTGAACGGCACGAAGCACTGGATTTCCAACGGCAGCCTCGCGGAATTCTTCACCGTCTTCGCCAAGGACGTGCAGCTCGCCGAGAAGGACGAGCATCGGCGGATCACGGCCTTCGTCGTGACCAGGGACCTCGGGGGCGTGACGGCCGGAAAGGAAGAGAGAAAGCTGGGGCTCAAGGGCTCCTCGACCGTGCCGATCGAGCTCGAGAACGTTCGGGTGCCGGCCTCCCACGTCCTCGGCGAACGAGGCCAGGGGTTCAAGATCGCCGTCGAGATCCTCAACACGGGCCGCACCTCGCTCGGCGCCGGGTGCATCGGCGGATCCAAGGTCATGCTGCGCGAGGCCGCCCGCCACGCGACGCAGCGCAAGCAATTCCAGACGAGGATCGCCGACTTCGAGATGATCCGTGCGAAGTTCGCGCGCATGGTGGTGTCCACCTACGCGCTGGAGTCGATGGTCTACCTCACC
Source organism: uncultured Acidobacteriota bacterium (assembly GCA_963811425.1). Taxonomy (GTDB): domain Bacteria; phylum Acidobacteriota; class Thermoanaerobaculia; order UBA5066; family Gp7-AA6; genus DAHUXD01. The sequence continues at coordinate 362,577 of CAWERV010000017.1, read as the reverse complement.
GCCGGGCTGATCGACCGGGGGCTGGAGGACTACTCGCTCGAGGGAGCCTGCTGCAAGATCTTCGGCACCGAGGCCGTCTGGCAGAACATCAACGACGCGCTCCAGATCGCGGGCGGCAACGGCTTCATGGAGGAGTACCCCTACGAGAAGGCGCTGCGCGACTCCCGCATCAACATGATCTTCGAGGGCACCAACGAGATCCTGCGCGTGCTCGTCGCGCTTTCGGGCATGCGCGACGTCGGCGAAGACCTGAAGGAAGTCGGGCGCGCTCTCAAGGCGCCCATGTCGTCTCTCGGGATCCTCTCCGACTACGCGGCGCGAAAGATTCGAGGCGTGGTCACGCCCGGGCGGCTCTCGAAGATCGCGCCGGAGCTCGCACCCCAGGGGGAGATGGTCGCCCGCTACGCCCGGGCCTCCAACGGTGCTGCCGAGACCCTCCTCAAGAAGTACGGCAAGGGAGTCATCGGGAAGGAGTACCACCAGGAGCGGCTGGCCAACGTCGCGATCGATCTCTATGCCTCGGTGGCGGTCCTGTCTCGGGCGACCGCGGCGATCGCGAGGCACGGGTCGGACAAGGCCGCAGCCGAGACGCGCGTGGCCAGGGCCTTCGTCGAGGGCGCAAAGTATCGAATGGTGGGACACCTCAAGGAGATGGACAAGAACCGGGACGCCGAGCAGACGGCAATCTCCGAGACGGCGTATTCGTCGCTCGGCTACGCATTCCCGCTGTGGGAGTAGACATGGGGAGAGTGCCGCGGGCGGTCACGATCGGGGTTCTCGCGGTGGTCGCCAGGGTCGCCGTCGCCGCAGGGGAGCAGAGCCGCGAGAAGGCTGCCGAGGTCTCGGCGAAGTCGTGGCTCGCCCTGGTGGACGCTGGTCGATACGGCGAGAGCTGGGACGCCGCGGCGGTCCTCTTCCGGCGGGCCCTGAGCCGCGAACAATGGGAAGCGGCGCTGCAGAAGGTCCGGGCTCCGCTCGGCAAGGTGGTGTCGCGGAAGTTCCGGGGCGCACAATTCATGTCGGAGATTCCCGGAGGACCGGCCGGCGAGTCCGTCGTGATCCAGTACGACACGGAATTCGCGCATCGTGCCGGCGCCGTCGAGACGATAACGCCCATGAAAGACGGCGACGGCGTGTGGCGCGTCTCCGGCTACTACATCAAATAGCGTCTCTCATTGAGGGGACCAAGAGAGCCGGGGGCTGCTCGGTCTGTCCTACCGTTTCTGAATCCCCGTCGCCCGCAAGGGTGCGGGCACACCGCGGCCTCGGCCCGGAAAGAGCCCGCCGGCGAGGCCCGTGCGCAGCCACGCGATTGCCGCGACGATCGCGGCCTCGAGCCCGTGTCCGAGAGCGAGGTTGGCGGCGATCGCGGAGGAGAGCCGGCAGCCGGTTCCGTGCGTGGCGCGAGTGCGGATTCGGGGTGCGACGAACTCCGTGAAAAAGCGTCCGTCGAAGAGGAGGTCGCGGACCTCTCTCCCGCGGCCGTGGCCGCCCTTGAGGAGAACCGCGCCCGCGCCCATGTCGAGGATCAGCCCGGCGGCCAGCCGGCGGTCCGAGGGGGTTCGGATCTGCATACCGGTCAGTTCCTCGGCCTCGGGGAGGTTGGGGGTCGCAAGATCACACAGGGGTATCAACACACCTCGAAGGGTCGCGAGCCCGCCTCGGGCGAGGAGCCGCTTCCCGGAGCTGGACGCGAGGACGGGATCGAGCACCACGTTCGTCGCGTGATGACGACGGAGGGCCGCGGCGACGACGCGTATGCGCGCGGCGTCGAAGAGCGCTCCGATCTTGACCGCCCGGGGGCGGAAATCGTCGAACACGGCATCGAGCTGGTGCCGGAGGAAAGGGGTCGACAGCCGTTCGATTGCCGTGACGGCGACCGAGTTCTGCGCGGTGGCCCCGGTCAGCACCGTGGCGCCGTGGACGCCAAGGGCGGCGAAAGTCAACAGGTCCGCCTGGATCCCGGCTCCGCCCCCGGAGTCCGAGGCGGCAATCGAGACGACCGAGACGGCAACGAATCCGCCGCTGACGGAGGCGGTTCTTCATAGAATGGGCATCTTATGACCGGTTCAAGCGTGCCGCTGACCATCACGCCCGAGGCCGCCCGGCGCCTCAAGGAGCACGCCGATTTCTCGCGAGCGGTGCTTTGCGTGCGCCATCTTCTCGGCTGCGGGGGCACGGGCTTTCGGATCTCGGTCGAGGAGAACGCTCCGGATGAGGGCCACCGCTTCGAGTCCTCCGGGATCCCGGTGGTGATGGACGCGCACGCTTTTCGGCGCCTCGAGGGCGCGATCCTCGAGGTCGACCCGGATCCTGCGGGCGAGGGTTACCGCCTCAATCATCCGGACGCCGTCATGACCACGTTTTGCTGATGGCGGGGCGTTGACCAGCGGCGGAAAGCCGCCGACCGGGCGCCGGAGCCCGCTCGAAATGTCCGCCGACGAGTTTCGTGTCGCCGGCCATGGCCTGGTCGACCGGATCGCGGACTTCCTCGGCACCCTTCGATCGCGCCCCGTCGGTCCCGGACTCTCGCCAGCGCAGATCCGAGCGCGCCTGGGCGGCGGAGGAGCTCCGGAGCAGGGGGCGCCCGCGGCTGCCCTCCTCGAGGAGGCCGCGGACCTGCTGATCGCCAACTCGGTATTGTCGGGTCATCCCCGCTTTCTCGCCTACATCATGTCCTCCGGGGCTCCGATCGGCGCGCTCGCCGAGATGCTCGCCTCGGCGGTCAATCCGAACCTGGGCGCGTGGCACCTCTCCCCGATGGCTACGGAGATCGAGTTGCAGGCGATCCGCTGGATCGGCGAGATGCTCGGTTACCCGGCCGGCGCGGGGGGAATCCTCTCGAGCGGCGGCAACATGGCGAACTTCATCGGATTCGTCGCGGCGCGGCGGGCGAAAGCTCCCTGGGACGTGCGGACGGGCGGTTCCGGCCCACGCGACGGGAGGCGGCTCTACGTGTATGCCTCGGAGGAGACTCACACCTGGATCCAGAAGGCCGCGGACCTGTCCGGCCTGGGAACCGAAGCCATCCGCTGGGTGAAGACGGACGACCGGCAGCGACTGGACATGGCGGATCTGCATCGAAGGGTTCGCGACGACCGGGAACAAGGGCACGTCCCGCTTCTGGTGGTGGGAACGGCCGGGACCGTTTCGACCGGCGCGGTGGATCCGCTGCGAGAGCTTGCCGACTTTTGCCGTGAAGAGGGCGTGTGGTTTCACGTCGACGCCGCATATGGCGGGTTCGCCGTGAAGGTCCCGGGCGCTCCGGAGGAGCTCGCGGGGATGACGCTGGCGGATTCCCTCGCGGTCGATCCGCACAAGTGGCTCTACACGCCGATCGAAGCCGGGTGCACTCTGGTCCGGGAACGCGCGAACCTGCACGCTGCCTTCGAGTACCACCCGCCCTATTACCGCTTCGACGAGGGCGAGGACGAGGGCATCAACTTCCACGAATACGGACCGCAGAATTCGCGGGGGCTCCGCGGCCTCAAGGTCTGGCTGGGGCTGCGCATGGCGGGTCAGAGCGGATACCGGACCATGATCGGCGAGGATATTGCGCTGGCGACGGAGCTCTACGACGCCGTGTCGCGTCACCCGGAGCTCGAGGCCGTGGGCGTGGGCCTCTCGATCACGACCTTTCGCTACGTGCCGGCGGATCTGGTGGCGGCCGACGGATCCGGCGACGACTACCTCAATCGGTTGAACGAGGAGCTGCTGCGGCGCCTCCAGGAAGGCGGCGAGGCCTTTCTGTCCAACGCGGTCGTGCGGGGCCGTTACCTGCTGCGTTCGTGCATCGTGAACTTCCGAACTTCGGCGGGGGACATCGCGGCGATACCCGAGATCGTGGCCCGGATCGGGCGCGCGGTGGATCGAGAACTGCGTCGGCGAGGGGCCTAGGTCACTTCGGACCGGTCGGGCGCAGATGAAGCGCCTCGTTCAGGAGAAACCCGGGGCCGATGGCGAGGTGGACCAGGTTCCGGAAGAAGGCGGGCGAGTTCTTCTCGTAGACCGCGTGTCCGATCGCCTGGAAGATCCAGCCCACGACGAAGGCCGCCGCTCCGAGCCGCCAATCCCCCACGGCACGGGCCGCCAGGTCGAGAATCGCGCCCGCGCCCGCGACCGCCAGTCCGAGCGGACCGTCCAGGGTCAGGTAGAACCCGAACGCCGCCGCGAGCAGGACCTCGCTGCCAGTCCACCCGCCGGCGATGCGCACGGTGTGAAGCACCGACAGGGTTCCGAACAAGATCAGGGTGATCCCGACGGCGTGGCATGCCAGATTGCCGCGAGCACGATGGGAGGCACCGTACTCGGCGAGGAGCGCATCGATGCGCCGCATGGGGCGATTATAGTTGTGAAGATGAGGGCGATGCGGCTCGAACGGCCGGGTCCGGTAGACTCGCGGCCGCTACGCCCGATCGAGCTGGATGCGGCCGAACCCGGCCCCGGCGAGCTGTCGATGGACGTGGAAGCCTGTGGCGTGTGCCGCACGGATCTCCACATCCTCGAGGGGGAGGTCTCGGCGCGTCTCCCGATCGTGCCCGGTCACCAGGCCGCCGGCCGGGTGGCTACGGTCGGTGCCGGCGTCGAGGGCTTTCGTCAGGGAGATCGGGTCGGCGTGGGATGGCTCGCCTCGACCTGCGGGCATTGCCGTTTTTGCACGTCCGGGCGAGAAAATCTCTGCGAGGGCGCGACGTTCACCGGGCGCGATCGGGACGGCGGATTCGCGCAGCGGATGATCGCCAGGGCGAGCTGGACGTATCGGCTTCCGGAGGGATTCGCTCCCCGCCAGGCCGCGCCGCTGCTGTGCGCGGGCATCATCGGGTTTCGTTCCCTGCGGCTCTCCGGAATCCGGCCGGGCGGCCGTCTGGGCCTTTTCGGGTTTGGCGCGTCCGCGCACCTTGCGCTCCAGGTCGCGCTCGCCTGGAAATGCGGCGTCTACGCCTTCACGCGCGAGGCGGGTCATCGTGAGCTGGCAGTCTCATTGGGGGCGGTCTGGGCCGGCGACGTCTCCGATAGTCCTGGCGTTTCGCTGGATGCCGCCGTGACGTTTGCGCCGGCGGGGGAGCTCGTGCCGATGGCACTCGGGCGCCTCGACCGGGGTGGCGCGCTCGCGGTCAACGCGATCCACATGAGCCCCATCCCCTCCTTCGAGTATGAGGCCCTCTACGGGGAGCGGGTCGTTCGGAGCGTGATGAACTACACGCGGGCCGATGCCGAAGAGTTCCTGGCGCTCGCGGCGCAGATACCGATCCGGGCCGAGATCGAGGTCTACGGTCTCGAGGACGCCAACGAGGCGCTGCGACGCGTCGAGCGCGGGTTAGTTCGGGGCGCGGCGGTGCTGGAGATGCCCTAGCTATTCGACTCGGAGCAACAACCGCCTCGGGTTCGGGCCGGCCTCGAATCGCACCGCGCGGAGAAGCTCGAGCGCGGCCGCGTCCGACACGTCGGCGCTGGCTCGCCCAGGCCGGGTCTTGTCCGGCGACGCCGACTCGAGCGCCACGAGCCGGCCGGCTGCGTCCACGACCACGAGAAGCTCGCGGCCGCGGAGCAGGGCAAGACTCTCGTCCGGAGGTCTGGTGACGACCCCGGGCGCCGGCCCTCCGTCGTCGGCCGCCCGCACCGAGAGGCGGACGGGGCCCGCCCGCGGAAGCCTTGCTTCTGCTCTGATCGGCGAGGGCTCGCGGGGCAGCATCGCGGGCTGTCCGTTCGGTGTCGATGACCGGAGCCTCAGCGTGGACGGCGAACTCGCCGACAACCTCCCTGGCGCGAGGCGCTGCGGGCGCAGGAGGCGCCGCGGCGGCGAGCGATGGAGGCGCTGCCGCGGCGGCCTCCCTCTCTTTCCGGGCCGATCCTCTGACCGGAGGGGCGGGACGAGGCGCGCCCGGGGCGAGGGCGGCCGCCGGCGATGGCTCCTCTTGCGGCTCGATCTTCGATTCTGTCTCGGCGACGAGAAGGTGAGCGGGGATCGCCTCGGGCGTGGGTTGAGGCGACGTCCTGGGGCGGAGCAGGAGAGGCACCGCGATGAGCAGCGCGAGCACCGCCGCCACCGAGGCGCCGGCCCAGCGCAGGTCGATCCCGAACAGCACGCCGAAGGGACGGCGCGCCGGCGACTGCTGGCGGATCTTGCGGAGTATGCGCGCGGAGAGGTCAGCGGCCGCAGGAATCGGTTCGGCACGCCGATATGCGGCGAGGGCGGCCTCGAACGCGGCCACCGACGCCCGGCATTCGGCGCACGTCAGAGCGTGCGTGTCGAACGCGGCGCGATCCGTGGCGGAGACCTCGCCGTCATGGAGAAGCGAGAGAAACTCGCTCGACCGCCCGGGATGCACGGCGTCGCTCACGGCAGGCGCCCCTCGAGCAGGGGAACGAGGATCTCCTTCAGCTGCCCCCGGCCGCGCGCGATCCGCGACTTGACGGTGCCGACCGGCAGGGACAGGGAGGCGGCGATCTCTTCGTAGCTCCACTCTTCGATGTCGCGCAGGACGACGGCCATGCGAAACTCCGCGGGCAAGCGACGCAACGCCTCGGCGACCACGCGCCGGGATTCGCCGGCGCGGGCCTGCTCCTCGGGGCCCGCGTCCACGGAACGGGGCTCGCGCCCGGAGTCGTCGTCGGTGCTCGCGGCGAAGATCCGGCGGAAGCGGCCGCGCGCGCGGTATCGGTTCTTCACGGCGTTGTCGGCGATGGCGGCGAGCCAGGCACGCGGAGGCGCGTCACCCCGAAACCGAGGCAGTCCCCGGTAGGCTTTTACGAAAACGTCCTGCGTCATGTCGTCCGCATCGTCCTCGCCGACTGCGCGAGCCATCCAGCGATGGACGGTCGCCGTGTGGCGCCGCACGAAGGCGCCGAATGCATCCTCGTCGCCCTCGCGGGCCGAGGCGAGGAGCTCTTCGTCGGTCCGCTCAGGCTGGCTCAATGGCGAATCGCGCCACGCGCACGGCGCGGACGCGATTCTAAGCGAATCGGGGCGGTTACCGGTCCCGGCCCGGGTCGGGTGCGTAGGAGTGCTCGAATCCGCGGGCGTGGTCTCGCGCGAAGAGGTCTTCTCCGCGAGGCAGAATGCCGAGCCGGACCAGCTCCGCGCGAAACTCGTAACGGATGGCAATCCGGGCGGCCGGGTCCGGATCCTCGTCGAAGCTGACCCACTCGACGGGAAACGATGTCCGATCGCCGATCCCGGTTGCGGCGAAGCTCTCCGCGTCTTTCGCCTTCTCGCGCCGGGGCGAGGCCGGCGCCGGGGCTCCGGCGGCGCGGCCCGAGCCGACCGACGGAGCCTCCGCGCTGACGACGGTTTCCGAAGCGACTTGCCGGTCCGCGATGGTCGGCGGCCGTCGTTTCTCCCGGAAGAACACCGCTTCGATCGTGCCGACGTTGGACGTGTCGCCGAGCCACCTGGCGTAGGAGCGCGACGTCTCCGTGAAGAAGAACCTCCGCGCCGTCGCGCCGGACACCTGCCAGCCGGGGATGTCGGCGGTCTGGCCCGGGCCGAGGATCCACTTGGTGGCGGCGAGCTCGGTCGTCCGCTTTGCGTCGACGACGTTGCGACCGTCGACCGAAAGAGCGACCGCCACGCGCTCTGCGGTCGGGTTCGTGAGGCGGATCGAGAAGTCCTTTCCCTGGACGGCCTCGACGTAGGTCCGACCCCGGCCGCAGTATTCCGCCACGGGGACTCCGTCCACGATCACGGAAGCCGAGAAACCTCCCGGGGCGTGGCCTGCGCCCAGTGCGGGCGCGACGGCGATCAGCGTGAGGGGCACGAACCGAAAACGGCGCATCATGGCGTCCTCCTGAGCTCAAGGACACCGCAACCGCCGCGCGGTTCCCGAGCCGGGGGTCGGCACACGGGCGCCGACGGCGGCTACGCGGGTAGCCCCTTCTGGAGGACCCGCTCCATGCGCTCGCTGAACACGTCGAGCTCCTCCGGCGTCGTGTAGACGTTGGGCGTCACTCGCAGGCCGCTGAACTCGGGGTGAAGGATGGCCACGGTCATGATGCGGTGCTTGTCCCAGAGGTGGGCCTGGAGTTTGGTCGTGTCGATCCCCTCGACGTGAATGAAGCCGATGCCGCAGGAGTCCGTGTCGTTCAGGGGAGTGAGAATCCGGACGCGAGGGTCGGCCGCGGCCAGGCGCCTGGCCCATCGATCCCGCAGGAAGCGCAGCCGCGCCGCCTTGCGCTCCATGCCGATGCCCCGATTGAAGGTGACTGCGGCCGCAATCGCGTTGTGGTTGGCCGCCGGGTGCGTACCGATCTCCTCGTACTTCCGGATGTCCTCGTCCATGGCCGGCGGCGCCGCCATGAGGGGCCAGATCTTCTTCTGCTTGGCCTTGCGCACGTAGAGGAACCCCGTGCCGATGGGAGCGAAGAGCCACTTGTGCAGGCTCGTGGCGTAGTAATCGCACTCGAGGTCATCCCGCTTGAACGGAAAGTGCGCGAACGCATGGGCCCCGTCTACGAACACTTCGATGCCCCGCTCCCGGCCGAGGCGCACGATCTCCCGCACGGGAAGAATCTGCCCGGTCAGGTTCGTGATGTGCGTGACCTCGATGACGCGCGTCCGCGGCGTGATGGCGGCCGCGAAGCGGTCGACGATGTCCGCCTGGGAGCGGGGCGGCACGGGAAAGGAGATCTGCTTGAGGACGATGCCGTCGCGCCGGGCGCGTTGCTCCCAGGAGGTGATCATCCGGCCGTAATTCTGGTTGGTGACGACGACTTCATCGCCCTTGGCCAGGTCGATTCCGAAGATCAGGGTCTCGAGCGACTCCGAGGCGTTGCGTGTGATCGCCATCTCTTCGGGGTCGCACCCGAACTCCTCGGCGAGGTCCCGGCGGCAGGACTCGATGCGCGGCTCGAGGACGGTCCACATCTGGTACACGGGCATCTCATTGGAGAAGCGAATGTCCCGGATCATTTGCTCGAGCACGTAGGCCGGCGCCGGGCTGCACCCGCCGTTGTTGAGGTTGATCAGCGTGCGGTCGACGTCGAAGGCGAGGGCGATCTCGGACCAATAGGACTCGTCGCCGGCCAGCGCGGCCACGGGCTTTCCGGCCGCGGCCTTGCCGGCCTGGAGAACGCGCGCCATGGCGTCGGCGCGAAATGCGGCCAAGGCCGCGGCGCCCGTCAGTCCACCGAGCAGGGTCCGGCGATCGAGAGCCATGTCACCTCCAGAGAATTGACCGGGATCCTATCGTGGCTCGGGGCCCACGGCGCCGGTGATCAGGCGGGCGCCGCGCTCGTAGCGGAAGTACGCCCAGGCCCACTCGATCATGACGATGAATCGGTTTCGAAAGCCGATGAGGTAGAAGATGTGCACGAAGCACCAGGCGAGCCAGGCCAGCAGCCCGGACATTCGCAGGCCGGCGATCTCGGCGACGGCTGCGGCGCGCCCGATGACCGCCATGGTCCCCTTGTCCATGTAGTGGAAGGGTGTGCGCGGCCGCCCTTCCAGCGACCGAAGAATGTTCCGGGAAGCGGCGCGCCCCTCCTGCATGGCGACGGGGGAGAGGCCGGGCAGGGGCTTGCCGGCCTGGTGGAGGAACGCCGCCAGATCGCCGATCACGAAGACCTCGGGATGCTGCGGGATGCTCAAGTCGGCCTCGACGACGACGCGACCGAAGCGGTCCAGCGGTGCGCCGAGGCACGAAGCGAGGGGGGAGGCGGCGACGCCCGCCGCCCAAAGGACCGTATGCGCGTCGATGCGCTCGCTGCCGAGAGACACGCCGGATCGGTCGACCGCGGTCACCGGCGCGCCAACGCGAACGTCGACGCCCCTGGCCTGGAGCGCGGTCGCCGCCTTCGCGGAGCTTTCCGGCGAGTAGGCCGAGAGAATGCGCGGTCCTCCTTCGACCAGCACAATCCGCGCTTCACGGGGGTCGATCGCTCGAAAGTCGCTCACCAGGACATGCCGGGAGATCTCGGCGATCGCGCCGGCGAGCTCAACCCCGGTGGGCCCACCCCCGACGATGACGAAGGTGAGCAGGCGGCTGCGACGCCCCGGGTCGGCTTCGCGCTCGGCCTCTTCGAAGGCGAGAAGAATCCGGCGTCGGACGGCAAGAGCGTCCTCGAGCGTCTTGAGGCCGGGAGCGAACTGCTTCCATTCGTCGTGGCCGAAGTACGCATGGCCTGCCCCGGCGGCGAGGATCAGGAAGTCGTACCGAAGCGTTCCGTCCGCCAGGCGCGCTTCACGGCGTGCCGGGTCGATGGCAACGACGTCGGCGAGCAGGACGTTCGTGTTCCTCTGGTTGCGCAGGATCGAGCGGATCGGATAGGCGATGTCACCGGGGGACAGGCCCGCGGTAGCGACCTGGTAGAGAAGGGGTTGAAAGAGATGATGATTCCGCCGGTCGACGACCGTGACGTGAACCGGCGCAGCGGCGAGCTCGCGCGCCGCCGCGAGACCGCCGAAGCCGGCGCCGACGATGACGACATGGGGAGGAGGCTCGGGGAGCGCCATGGGAACGACCGACTCTATCTTCCTGAAGGAAAAGGCGAAAAAGGTTCGAAAGAAAGTCGATACCATCCGCCCGCCGTTGTGGTGGAATAGAGGGGATTCATTTCGGCCCGGATGGTCCTGGCCCGCTTCAGTAAGGAGATGAGAGGTTATGGCTAACTCCAACGCCCCCGTCCGAGCTCCCGAACCGCAATCCGAGCCGAATCCCGCGCCGCGCCCGACCGGCTGGCGGCCGGAAAAGAAGCCCACCCGGTTCGTGATCAAGATCGGTGGCGTGATCCCGAACTAAGCCACTCAAGAAGAAGGGCTTCCGCGAAGGTAGGCGTTGCGGGTCTTTGACCGGCCTTCGCGCGTGGTGTAACCTCTCTCGAAGCCGTGGAAAAGCCGTCGTCCCGCAGGCCTGACGAGGTCGGTTCGGTTTTCGGCCGGACACTCGATGTCATCCATTCGGCGCTCGTCTCTTACTACCGGCTGACGGAAGAGGAGGCTCGAGGCGCCGAAGAGGATCTCTACGTCTGGTTCCAGCGACTCTCGCGGCGCGGAGGGGCCGGGCAGATGCCCGTCACTCTCCTGCGCATCTCGCTGCTCTCCGCAGCCTGCCAGTACGGCCGATCGTTCCAACTCTGGAAGCTCGGCGGAGAAGAGTGCGCCGATCCGGTCTTGAACGAGCTCCTTTCCCGCGAGCCCGACGAGGTTGCCAGCGACCTCGACCGCCGGTTCGACGAGGACCGCACGTGAGCGGGAGGGTTCTGAGCTTTCCGCATCGCCCGCTCTCCTCGGAGGCCGGTCTCAAGGCGGCGGAACGGCTTCTGGCAACGCCCCTGGACGAGCGGGCCGCCCGCGCACGTGCTCTGCATCTCGAGGATCCGGAGACGCTTCTCGCGCTTTGCGGAATCTTGCGCGAGCGTATGAGCACCTCGCCGGCGTCGGTTCGGGACGAAGCGGAATTCCTCTACCGCTTCATCGAGACACCGAGGCGCGAAATCGGACTCTTCGACGAGCGCGACTACTTCCTCGGGGAGACGGCCCTCCTCGCCGGCAATGCGTGTCGCAATCTGTCCCTTCGCGAAGAGGCCTGGCTCTGGTTCGATCGCGCCGAAGCGGGATTCCGTCACACGATGAACGCCCCGGGCGAGCTCTCGCGCCTTGCCTATCAACGGCTCGCGGAGCGATTCGAGGAGCGGCAGCTCGACGTGGTGATCGAGCTGCTTCCCTCGCTCGTGGAGAGCTTTCAGAAACTCGGGATGCCCGAGGACGCCCTGAAGTGCCGATTCCTCGAGGGCCTGGCGCATGTCGAGAAGGACGAACCGTCCGCCGCGGTCGCCGTCTTCAATCGGATCTGTGCCGATGCGGAGGCCCTCCACAGCGACCGGCTGTTGTCGGAGGCCTACGTCAACCTGATTCACGCCCACGGAATGCTTGGCGAGGCGCGTGAGGCGATCGAAGCCTCGCGGCGAGCCCTGCCGATCCTGAAACGGTTGGACAACAACATCGCGACGGCGAAGGTGCATTGGGGGCTCGGGATCCTGTTGCGCGAGGGTGGCCACACCTCGGAGGCCATCGATTCCTACCGCAAGGCGCAGGAGGAGTTCGCTGCCATCGGCATGCGGGCCGACATCGCCGCGCTCAATCTGGTCGTCGCGGACCTCCTGCTGGACCTCGGGCAGGCGCGCGAGGCGCTCGGGGAAGTCTCGGCAGCGCTCCCCGTGATCGCGGAGCTGAAGATGGCGCCGGAGGGCATGGCGGCCCTCTCGCTCGTACGCGAGTCGGTTCGGCGGCAGGACGTCAACCGCCAGGCCCTGCGCGAGCTGCACGGCTACTTCCAGGAGCTGCAGGCCTAGATCGCGCGGGACTCCGGGCAGCCCTGGTTCACCCTTCCTTCGAGTGGCGCATGATCGGCTTGCGCCTGGACGGGGAGCGGCGCTTCGCCCCCCTCTTTCCGGTGCTCTTCCTTGCCGGCTTTCGAGTCTTTTTCATGGCGGCATCCTAACCCGCACGATCGCTCGGCTACCATCCCGCAATGGCGCGCGTGCTGCTGCTGCTTCCGACGACGAGCTACCGGACGCCGGACTTTCTTGCCGCGGCGTCCCGACTCGGGGTGGAAGTGACGGTCGCCTCGGAAGAGCCGAGCACGCTGGAGGCTCTGAATCCATCCGGTCTGCTGACGCTCGACTTTCGAGACCCGATGCAATGCTGCGAAAGGGTCGTGGCCTTCGCGGGACGGACCCCGATCGACGCCGTGGTTGGCGTGGACGAAGACACCGTGGTGATCGCCGCCGGCCTCGCCGAGGCGCTGGGGCTGCCGCACAATCCGGTGGTCGCGGTCTCCGCCGCGCGACACAAGCCCGCGATGCGGGAGCGCCTGGCCGCGGCGGGCGTTCCCGCCCCGCGCCACCGGGTCTTCCGCAGGGAGGAGGGGCAGGACGCCGCGAGCCGAGCCGTGTCTTACCCGTGCGTGCTGAAGCCGACGTTTCTTGCAGGGAGTCGCGGGGTCATTCGGGCGGACGATGCGGCGGCGTTCGCGGCGGCATGGCAGCGCATCGGAAGAATCCTCGACGAGCCGGACCTCCTGGCCCGCCGCAGCGATGCCATCGGCGAGATCCTGGTCGAGGATTTCGTTCCCGGCGCCGAAGTCGCTCTGGAGGGGCTGCTGACGGAAGGTTCGCTGAAGGTCCTCGCGATCTTCGACAAACCCGATCCGATGGACGGACCGTTCTTCGAGGAGACGATCTACGTCACGCCGTCGCGGCTGCCTCGGGACCTCCAGGAGCGCTGTGCTGTCGTCGCGGCTGACGGGGCTCGAGCCCTGGGGCTGTGCGACGGGCCGGTCCATGCCGAATTGCGGGTGAACGAGGCCGGCATTCATCTGATCGAGATCGCGGCGCGCTCGATCGGCGGCCTGTGCGCGCGGGCGCTGCGCTTCGGGACGGGGATCTCGCTGGAGGAGTTGATCCTCCGCCACGCGCTGCGTCTGGAGCCGGCCCCCGCGAATCGCGTGGGAGCGGCTTCGGGGGTCATGATGATCCCGATTCCGCGGGCCGGCGTCCTGGAAGGCGTCCACGGCCTGGAGGCCGCGAAGGCCATTCCGAACGTGACGGAGGTGACGATTTCGGCGCATCCGGGCCAGCGACTCGTGCCGTTGCCCGAGGGATCGCGCTACCTCGGCTTCATCTTCTCCCGGGCGAACACTCCGGAGCGGGCCGAGGCCGCGCTGCGCGAGGCCCACGCGCGGCTGGAATTCCGGATCGCGTGACGGTCGGCAGAGAAGGAGCGACGGGGCTTGGAAAGGGATCCCTCGGGCCTGGAAAGGGATCCCTCGGGCCTCACGGCCCTCGGGATGACCGCTCGCGTGCGGCTCGCGGTCACTTGGCCGGAGCGTAGTAGGGATTGCGTCCAGCGGCGTGGTCCGTCGTGTCGAGGATCTCCCCGACGAGGGGAGCCAGGGTCCGGATCGCCTTCTCGATTCCCTGCTTGAGCGTCACGTCGGCAGCTCCGCAGCCCTGGCAGCCGCCGCCGAGACGCAGATAGACGTTGTTGCGCTTGACGTCGATGAGCTCCACGAAGCCTCCGTGCTGCGCCACGGCGGGGTTGATCTCCCGATCGAGCAGGTCGCGGATGGCCCACTGCAGGTCGCCCTCCGACGGCAGACCGGCGAGGTATGCGGCGGCGACGATCGGTTGGCCGCTGCGAATGTGTCTGCGGATGACGTTCCCGATGCCGAGCGCCGGCCAGTCGACGGCGTGGGCGGCGGCCACGGTGACGAGGTTTTCGGCGATGAGCACCGACTCGATGCCCGGGATGGCGAGAAGGTCTGCGGCGAGCGGTGAGTGTCCGGCCGCCTCGAGGTCGGCGAAGTGGGCCGATTCGCCCGGAAAGAGCGGCCGGTCGACCGTAAACGCACAACGGTCTCCGCTTTTCGAAGGCTCTCCGGTGATCTTGATCTCGTCGCTCACGACGTTCCGGAGTATAGCTGTTTGACGCGCCGGACCCGGTCGGAGATAATGCCCCGTTTTTTGGAGAGCCGCGAGGCATGACGCAGAAGATCAGTCGCCGGGACCTCAAGCGCAACGAGCTGGCCGACACCGTCGGAAAGACGGTCGACTACGTTGCCGGGCATCGGCGCGGCGTCGCCGAGGCGGTCGCGATCGCCGTCGGGGTCGGCGTGCTCATCGGCGGATTCTTCGTCTACCGCGCCTGGCTCGAGCGGTCTGCGGGAAAGTCCCTGTCCGAGGCACTGTCGATTCTCGACACGCCTCTCGTGTCCGAGCAGGCCGGGGCCGGGAAGACCTTTCCCTCCGCCGCGGAGCGCCGGGCCGCAGCGGAGAAGTTCCTGCAGCAGGCCGCGTCGCATGGCTCGACGCCCTCGGGGCGCGCGGCGCAGGTCATTCTCGCCGCCGACGGCGCGGACAAGCCGGGCCAGACGGTCGACGTCTTCGAGAAGGCAGCGCGCCAGAGCCGGTCCGAGAGCGCAGCCGCTGCCGAGATCGACGCGGCGAAGATGCTCGCGGCCGGAGGCAAGACCACCGAGGCGGTCGAGCGGCTGAAGCGCGCCATCGAGTCGCCGTCTTCTCCGGCTCCGAAGGACGCCCTGCTCTTCGCGCTTGCAGGCATCTACGAGCAGAGCGGCGCGGCGGCGGACGCACGGGCGACCTACCAGCGCCTCATCACCGACTACCCCAACTCGCCCTACCGCGCGGACGCTCGACAGAAGGTTCCGCTCTCCTAGCGGAGGCCCGCTGCTCCACGGGGCGCTGCTGGCGGCGGTGGGATTGGCCGTGTTCGGCGGGATCGTATTTCCGTTGAACGTCTGGACGATCCGGCGCCTCTCCCGCGAGAGGACTCCGCAGTCCGGGCCCTGGCCGCGCGTGTCGGTCGTGATTCCGGCCAGAAACGAGGAGCGCAGTGTCGAGGAGGCCGTGCGCTCCCACCTTGCGCAGAACTACGGCGACTTCGAGGTCGTCGTCGTCGACGACCGCTCCACGGACGGCACCCGGAGAATCCTGGCCGCCTTGCAGGACGACGCGCTCCGGCTGCGAATCGTGGATGGAGTCGAGCCGCCGGCGGGCTGGCTGGGAAAGCCCCACGCGCTCGCTCAGGGCGCCGGTGCGGCGACCGGCGAAATCCTGCTCTTCGCCGACGCCGACGTGCGGTACGACGAGAACGCCATGACAGAGGCCGTCGCTCTTCTGGAGCGCGGCCGGCTCGACTTCCTCGCCCTTCTTCCCGGGTTCGAGGCGAGGGGGTTCTGGGAGAACGTCCTGCTGCCGTACGTGCCGATGTCGTACTTCCTGGGCCTCGGATTTCTCGCCAACGCGGACCGGCATCGCTGGATCGCCGCGGGCGGCGGCGCCGGAAACATGATCCGGCGCGGCGTCTACGGTGCCGTCGGCGGGCACGCCGCGATCCGCGACTCGGTGATCGACGACATTCGCCTCGCGATGACCGTCAAGCGCGCCGGCTTCCGCTGTCGGATGGCTCAGGCGGACGATCGGGTCCGGGTCCGCATGTACCGGGGGTTCCGGGAGATCTTCGACGGATTCACGAAGAACGTCTCCTACATCTTCGAAGGGTGGTTCGGCCTCTTCTTCCTCCTCGCCACCGCGTTGACGATCGTTGCCGCCGTCGCACCCCTGGCCGCACTGGTCGCCCCGCTGCTCGGCTGTCCCGTCAGCCGCGGCGATCTGACTCTGGCCGCGACGGCTCTCGGGCTGACCGTCCTGCTCCGGAGCCTGCTCGCGCTCTACCTGCGGGCTCCGCTATGGACCGCCTGGACGCAGCCGCTCATGGCCTCGGTCTGGGGCGGGATCATCGCGCGCTCGCTCTATCGTCGATTCGTGCGGCGCGAGGTCCACTGGCGCGGTCGCCGCTACGATGCGGCGCGGGCGCGCTTTTGACCGCCCTTCCGGCGGCTTAGAATCGCGTCGTGCTGTATCGATTCGACCGAGTCCGCAAGAGCTACGGCCCCAAGGAAGTGCTCCGGGATGTCTCCTGGCAGCACAACCCGGGGGAGAAGGTCGGGCTCATCGGCCGCAACGGCGCCGGCAAGACCACACTGTTGCGCATCGCCCTCGGGCGCGAGGAGCCGGACGCCGGTCAGTTCATCAAGGCCAACGCGGTCCGAATCGCGACCGTCGACCAGGCGCTCCCGGCGGACCTGGACGAGAAGCTTCACGACTTCGTGGCCGGAGCCTTCGCAGCGCTCCATGCGGTGGAGTCGGAGATGCGCCGCCTCGAGCATTTGATGGCCGAAGGGAAGGACTCCGCGGCCCTGCACGACAGGTACGACGCGCTCTCGCATCGCTTCGAGAACGAGGGCGGTTACGACATGGTCGCGGAGGTGGACAAGGCGCTCTCGGGCCTCGGCTTCTCCGCCCCGGACTTCTCGCGGAGCCTCTCCGAGCTTTCGGGCGGACAGAAGAACCGAGCGATGCTCGCCCGGGCAATCCTTGCCTCGCCCGATGTCCTGCTGCTCGACGAGCCCACCAACCATCTCGACTTCCAGGCGGTGGAGTTCCTGGAGGAATATCTCGCGAAGTCCCGCCGCGCCTATCTCGTCGTGACGCACGACCGACGCTTCCTCGACCGGGTGGCCGAGGAGATCGTGGACCTGGAGAACGGGCGCCTGACCGCCTACTCGGGGGGCTACACGGCCTATCGGAACCAGAAGGCCGAGCGCGTGCTCTCGGCGACGCGGGCGTTCGAGAAGCAGCAGGATTTCATCGACAAGGAGCAGGAGTACATCCGCCGCAACATCGCCGGTGTCAACTCGCGCCAGGCCAAGGGCCGACGTACGAAGCTCGCCCGGGTCGAGAGGCTCGAGAAACCGACCGACGACCTGACGGCCGTGTCCTTCCGGTTCGACGCTGCGCGGATCGGCGGCCGCATCTTCCTGCGAACGAAGGACTGTGACGCGGGATATGCGGCGGGGGAGCCCATCGTGCGAGGGGTCACCTTCGAGCTGCTGCGCGGTGAACGGATGGCGATCCTGGGCGAGAACGGGACGGGAAAAACGACCCTGCTCAAGACGCTGGCCGGTCGGCTGCCCGTCCTCTCCGGAAGCGTCACGACCGGCCACGACGTGTCCATCGGCTACTACGACCAGGAGCTGCGGGACCTCGACCCGAAGCGCCGCGCCATCGACGCCGTCTGGGACCAACACCCCAATGAGACCGAGGAGTCGGTGCGGTCGTACCTGGCGCGGTTCGCCTTCCGCGGAGACGACGTTTTCTCGCAGATCGAGGGCCTCTCGGGCGGCGAAAAGGGGCGGCTCACGCTCGCCGTCGTCATGAAACAGCGCCACAACCTGCTCCTGCTCGACGAGCCGACGAATCACCTGGATCTCGATTCTCGCGAGGCGCTCGAGGAGTCGCTGGACGAGTTTCCGGGTTCGATCGTCTTCGTCTCGCACGACCGCGCGTTCATCGACCGGCTCGCGACGCGTGTCATCGACCTGCGGGAGGGCAGGCCGAAACTGATGTCCGGAAACTACACCGACACGTCGGACGCCCGGGCGGAGCGCCGGCGTTCGCCGGAGCCCGTGGCCCGCGCGGCCGAGCCCGCAGCCTCGCCGACTCTCCCGGCTCGTCCGGCCGCCGAGCGGCCTGCGCCACCGCCGCCGCGACGGACCGCGGATTCCGCCGAAGACAAGGAGGCCGCCCGCCGCCGCCGGCGCATCAAGGCGCTGGAGGAGAAGATCGCGGCTTACGAGAACGAGATCGAGGCCATCGAGGCCCGCCTCTGGGAGGAAGCCTTGACTCTCGGGCCCGTTGCCGCGCACGAGCTCTCGAAACAGAAGGCCGCGAAGAAGCAGGAGCTCGACGCGCTCGTCGAGGAGTGGGCCCGGCTCTCCGAGGACGCCGAGCGGACGGCGTCCAGGCCCCGATGACGATCTCCGGCGCGGGCCCCTCCGCCGCGATCGTCGCCATCGGCAGTGAGATGCTGGGGCCGCTTCGCCAGGACACGAACTCGCTCTGGCTCTCCGCCCGGCTCGAGGAGTGCGGGATCGGCGTCGTGCGCAAGTCGATCGTGGGCGACGACCCTACGGCCATTCTGCGGGAGCTCGACAACGCGGCCTCCGCGGCGCACCTGATTCTGACGACCGGGGGTCTTGGACCGACCGCCGACGACATGACGGTTGCGGTCGTTGCCCGGTGGCTGGGGGCGCGTCTCGAGCGCAACGAGGCCTTCCTGCGCAAGATGCGCGATCGCTTTGCGCGACGGGGCTGGGCCATGCCCGAATGCAACGAGAAGCAGGCGGATTTCATCGTCGGGGCGCGGGTCCTCGAGAACGCGCGAGGATCGGCCCCGGCCTACTGGGGAACGCGGGGCGACAACGAGATCGTGGTCCTTCCGGGTGTGCCCTCGGAGATGAAGGAGATCATGGAGGCGTCGGTTCTGCCGGCCCTGCGCGAGCGCGCTGCCGGAGTGGTGGGGCGGCGGCGGGTGCTGCGAATCGCCGGGATGGGTGAGTCCGCCGTCGAACAGGTCGTGGCGCCAGTTTACGCGAAGTGGAAGGACGATCCGGTGACGATCCTCGCGTCTCCCGGAGAAGTGCAGCTGCATCTGGCCGTGCGGGGGCAGCCCGAAGAGGTCGAGCGCCGCCTGGATGCCATGGAGGCGGACTTCCGCGGGGTGCTCGGCGATCGCATCTTCAGCGAGAAGGCGGAAGATCTGGCCGAGGCGGTCGGCCGGCTTCTGCGCGAATCGCACCGCACGCTCGCGCTGGCCGAGTCCTGCACGGGCGGTCTCGCCTCCGTCCTGATCACCGACGTCCCCGGATCGAGCGAGTACTTCCTCGGCGGGGTCGTCTCCTACGCGAACCCGGCCAAGGAGGCTCTCCTCGGCGTTCACCCGGAGACGCTGCGGTCGTACGGGGCGGTATCGGAGCAGGCGGCGATCGAGATGGCACTGGGGGCTCGTGAGCGGTTCGATGCGGACGTCGCGGTTTCTGTGACCGGGATCGCCGGGCCGGACGGAGGCTCGGCCGAAAAGCCGGTCGGAACCGTGTTCACCGGGCTCGCGTCTCGAGATGGAAGCACGTTTGCCAAGAAGAGGGTCTTTGGGGGCGATCGCTCGGCGATCCGGCGCGCGGCTTCGCTCCAGGCGCTCGAGCTGCTGAGGCGGCACCTCACCGGGGCGCCGGCGTGAGGGCGTTCCTGGGCATCCCGGCCGACCCTGCCTGGGTCGAGAGCGGCCGGCGGCTCGTCGAGACGCTGCGTCCCCGCCTGCCTTCCGCCTCCTGGACGAGGCCCGAATCCTGGCACGTGACGGTGACGTTTCTCGGGGAGATCACGGAGGAGCAGGCCGACCACTTCTGTGCGGCAATCGAGCCCTGCGCCCGGTCTCTCGGCGAGGGCGACCTGATCGCGACGGGAGCCGCCCTGTTCCCGTCGAGTCGGCGGCCCCGCGTCGCAGGCGTGGGATTTCGCCCCGGACCGACGCTCGCAGCGCTCGACCGGCTGGCCGAAGCGGCCGAGGTCGCAGGGCGCGCCATCGGATATCACGGGGACGGACGCGCCTTCCACCCCCACGTCACGCTCGCCCGCCTTCGGGAGCCATGGCCGGCCGGGGCAGTGGCCGCGTTCGCGGAGGTCGCCGCCTCCTGGACCTTCCCGCCCTGGCGGGTGACTTCCTGTGTGCTCTACCGCAGTCTCCTCGATCCGGCCGGGGCGGTCCACACGCCGGTGCGCCGGTGGGAAGCGCCGGCTGCGACGGAGGCGAGGCCTTGAACCCTGCCGCCGCGATTCTCGTCGTCGTCGGGTACCTGCTCGGCTCGATGTCCTTTGCGGTGTTTCTCGTGCGCCTGGCGACCGGGCGCGACATCCGCGCCGAGGGATCGGGCAACGCCGGGGCCACGAACGTGCTCCGGTTTCACGGAAAGGGGCTCGGCCTGCTCGTCGCGGCGCTCGACATTGCCAAGGGTGCGGCCGCGGTCCTTCTCGTGCGGCTGGTGACCCTGGATCCCCGGTACGCGGCTGCCGCCGGGTTTGCGGCGATCCTCGGGCATGTCTTCCCGCTCTTCTACGGGTTTCGTGGAGGTAAGGGCGTGGCCACGGCCGTCGGAGTGTTTCTGGTCCTCGCTCCGCTGGCCGCACTCACGTGCGTGACCGTCTGGGTCCTGATCGTCGTGCTGACGCGTTACGTCTCGCTCGCTTCGGTCGTGGCGATGGTCCTGATGCCTCCGGTGGCCGGGGGACTGTTCCACGCGAGCAGCCCGATCGTGCTGGCGGCAGCCGGAACGGCGGCGCTCGTCGTGCTCAAGCACCGCGACAATCTCAAACGGCTGTCGGCGGGAACCGAGCGCAAGTTGGGGCAGAAGTGAAGGTCGCGATCCTCGGTGCGGGCTCCTGGGGCACGGCGCTCGCGATCGAGTTCTCGCGCTCCGGGCACGACGTGCTGCTGTGGGGGCGCGACCCCGAGGTCGCGGCTCGCATCGAGGCCGACGGCCGGCATCCGCGGCGGCTGATCGGGTACCCGATTCCGTCCACGGTTCGCGTCAGCGCGGACCTCGCGGAGGCGCTGGCGTTCGGCCAGACGACGCTCGTCGCCGTTCCGTGTGCGTCCCTGCGTCCCCTGCTCGGACTGTGCCCCGGAGACTGGGGCCGCGGACTGCGAATCGTCTCGACCGGAAAGGGCATCGAGCCGGACACCCTCAAGCGGATGTCGCAGATTCTGGCGGAGAAGTTCCCGGATGCTGCCGTCGCAGCCCTGTCCGGCCCGACGTTCGCCGAGGGGGTTGCGAAGGCGGACCCGACCGCTGCGGTGATCGCGAGCGTCGACGCGACCGTGGCCGAGGCGCTCCAGAGCTCCCTCTCGAGCCCGACCTTCCGACTCTACCGATCCGACGACATGGTGGGCGTGGAGCTCGCGGGCGCCCTGAAGAACGTGGTGGCGATCGCCGCCGGCATCGTCTCGGGCCTCGGCTTCGGCCATAACACGCTGGCGGCGCTCGTCACGCGCGGCCTCCTCGAGATCGGCCGCATCGTGCGGGCCCAGGGCGGGCAGGATCGCACCGTCCATGGCCTGGCCGGGATCGGAGACCTTCTGCTGACCTGCACGGGCCAACAGTCGCGCAACCGGTTCGTGGGGGAACAGATCGGCCGCGGCCGAAGGCTCGCCGACGTTCTCGTGGAGATGCCCGAGGTGGCCGAAGGGGCACGCACCTGCCTCGCGGTGCCGCGTCTGGCGGCGGCCGGCGGTGTCGAGGCCCCGATCGCCGAGGCGGTGGTTCGGGTCCTCTATGAGGGGGCGCCGGCACGCGAGGCGGTCGAGCAGCTCATGACGCGGGCCTTGCGATCGGAGTAGATCCCGTCAGGACGCCTTCTTCGCAGGCTCCAGAACGCGGATCGGAAGCACGACCGCCTGCAGTCCGGCAAACTGCAGCCGCCGCTGGATCGCGAAGGCCGTTTCGTTGTGCAGGAGGCGGTAGTAAAAACGGTCGCTCTCGAAGACCAGCTGGCCCAGGTAGAAGATCGAGCGCGGAAACTCGCGGTGGACCTCCTCGCACAGTTCGACGACGGATTGGACGGCCTCGGTGCCGATCTCGAAGCGGTACTCGGCCTTGAAGCCGAGCTTGTGGGCGAACGCAATGTACTTCTCGAGATCTTCGATGGTGTGCTTTCTGAGCGCCTCGAGCTCTGTCTGGCCCTTGAAGATGGCGGAGTCGATGACGCCGACCGAAACGAAGACGTAGCTCTTGTACTGGTGCGGGAAAAGGGTCTGGACCGACAACACGGTGTGGACGCCCAGTCCCGAGAAGCCGTTGACGAGCATAATCGCGACCGGCTCATCACGGCGGATTTCGCCGGCCTCCCGCTCGTGGGGGCGCAGGGGAATGTCGAGCAGCTGCTCGTCGAGCCTCCGAAGCTGCTCGCGGACTCGCACGTAGTGTCGCTTGATCGCGAAAGCCAGGGCCACCAGCAGCGACGTCACGACGATCGTCATCCATCCGCCCTCGGAGGCCTTCTCGTAGACCGTGATGACCAGGATGGACACGCACAGAACCGCGCCTCCGCCGTGAAGGAGGAGTCCCTTCTTCCACGCGGCATCGCGGCCCCGCTCCTCGAGCCAGTGGCGCGCCATGCCGATCAGCGTAAGACTGAACGTGACGAACACGTTGATTGCGTACATGACGAGCAGGCTCGCCACGGATCCGTGGGTGTACCAGAGCGTGGCGGCCGCGGCGGATCCCATCAGCCAGATGCCGTTGTTCGTGACGAGGCGGTCAGAAAGCTGGGCAAAGCGCCGCGGGACCCAGGAGTCGACGGCCATGTTGGCGAGGATGCGCGGCCCGTCGAGAAAGCCGGTCTGGGCGGCGACGAAAAGAATCGCGCCGGCGGCGACGAGGGTCACGATGACAAGCACGTTGCCGACGGCCAGGCCGCCAAGAGACCATCCGCCGAAGACCTTCTCGGCCAGCACGGCGTTCATGACCTTGTGCGGGTGAGGACGGGAGTCGGTGAGCAGGTAGCTCAGGATGATTCCGGACGCCATGAAGGCGAGCGAAATGGCCATGTACAACATCGTTCGCTTCGCGTTGGCAACTTTTGGCTCGCGCAGAATCTGGACGCCGTTGGAGACCGCCTCGATTCCCGTGTATGCGCCGGCCCCGAGCGAATACGCGCGCAGGACGATGAAGAGCATCGGCACAAAACCGATCGCGGCGGCCGTCGTGCCCGCCTCGTGCACGGCCCCCGTGTAGATGCCGGGCAGGCGTGTGAAGTGCGTTCCGAGGGCGACGAGAACCATCAACAGATGTGTGCCGAGGAAGACGAGGAAGATCGGCTCCAGGATCTGGACGCTCTCCTTGACGCCTCGCAGGTTGAGGAGAATGAGGATGCCCAGCACGAGAAACTTGAAGAAGAAGCGGCTCTGGCTCCATGACCCGGGCAGGACGCTGAAGATCTGATCGACGCCCGACGCGACCGAGGTCGAGATCGTCAGGACGTAGTCGAAGATCAGGGCACAGCCCGACACGACGCCGAACCGCGGGCCGAGAAGCTTGGTCGCGACGAGGTAGCCTCCTCCTCCTCCGGGGAAGAGCTCGATGACCTTGCTGTAGCAGGCCGAGATGATGAGGACCGTGGCGGCGATCATCAGGGCCAGGAAGACCGAGAGATAGGCATGCGAGCCGAGTGCCTTGAAGGCTTCCTCCGGGCCGTAGGCCGAGGAGGAGAGGCCGTCGGCGCCGAGGCCGACCCAGGCGAGGAAGGCGGCCAGCGTGACGCTGTGAAAGACCCGCGGATCCATCGGATCCCGGGCCTTGCCGACCAGGATGGTTTTGATGGTGTTGGGCAAGGTGTGGGCCCTGCGGGGCGCGGCGGATTATGTTGGGGGGGTTACCCCAAGTCAATGCGGGTCCTATGGTAGCGTTTCACCGGATGCCGCTGGGAAAGCCCCCGGAGGTCGTGCGGGAGCGGATCGACCGCTTCGGTGAGGGCCGCCTGAGTTGCGCCATGATTTTTGACCGGGAGTTCTCCCGCGAGGAGGTCGCCCGCTTCCACGCGCAAACGAGCGAGGAGCCGCCCGCGCCGACGGATTTCGAGATCATCGGCCGCGTTCTTCGCTACGACTGCCTGGAAGCAGACGAGGCCCGGTGGAGACTGGCCGCCGAGATCTACCTCGTCAAGTCGTTCCGCGCCGTGCGGCAGCGTTCCTCCGAGGACGACCTCCGTCGTCGTCTCGGCCTGCGCCCGCTGCAGCGTTAGAGCCCTCGGCCACCGGCCGCGCGTGCTATTTTCTTTCCTCGAGACGGCCCCATCGTCTAACGGTTAGGACACGGCTCTTTCAAGGCCGGAGCACGGGTTCGATTCCCGTTGGGGCCACCAATTCACTTCCGAGGACTTAGCATCGATTCCCTTCTGGGTCTTTTCGCCCCGGGCACGCCGTCCCCGGCGTCACCACGAAGGGTGAGCGGTGAGTGACCCCAGAAAGGCGGCCGTCGGGAACCGGCGACAGCCACTTGCGGTACAACGCCGGCCGCCGCCACCTGAAGCGGCCCGGCCCCGAGCGGCTTTTGGCACCGGGGCCGTGGCGTCTAGCTCGTCGTGCCTAGTTTCTCGCCCACGCCGATCCGACGATCCGCCAACCGGACTCGCCCTTCTTAAGGACGATCGTGAACATCGAGCCGAGTTCCTTGACCGTCTTCCCACTTACCTTGTAAGTGTAGTTCGCGGGAACGACGACATAGGCCAGGCTCCCCGTGAAGACATCGACGTGGCGGGGACTGCTCAGAGTGACCACCCCTTCCGTGATCGTCCTCTTCTTCGCATCAGCATCGAAGTCGCTGGCCCACTTCGAGCAAGCGCCGGCACCGTGCCACTCGTACGGCGGAAATTCGTCGATGATCGATGTCTGGTCCGCGCAGGCCGCGACAACCGCCTTCATGTCGCCCTTGTTGAAGGAATCGACGAATTGATTCACCGCCGCCATCGCATCCTCCTTGTCGGATGCGAACGCGGGTGCCGCGACCAGGACCACCATGGCGACCAGGACAAGCAACTTCTTCATATCTTTTTCTCCCTTCGTACATGGAATCAGGTGACGACAGCGACTCACCTCTTCTCTTCCGACTCCGCGGATAATACCTCCGTAGCCGGATCAGCCTGCGACAACTTGGCGAGCGGTGCTTTGCGCTACCTACGAATAGAGACGAACGAGACCCTGCCCGCGGGTGGCTCAGAGACGCGAGGACCCCTGTGCCTACGGCGTTTCATCCGGGTCAGTACGAGGAATTCCTCGCCGGTGCCGGGCCCGGACGGCGGCTCGTACGCCGCAGGGCGTCCTTGGGCCGTGGCAATGAACAAGCGCGTCGTCGTCCCGGATAAGATAAGAGCAGTTGTCATCCCTCTTATTGGGAGCCTATTTCGGAGACGCGCGCGCCTGCCAGGGTCGCCGGCTCACTCACGTGTGTCGGCGTGAGATACTTTGCGCCGATGAAATCTGCAGTCAACGGGGCTGTCTGGCTCCTCGCGGTGGTGGCCGTCTCGTTCGGGTGCGCGCATTCCAGCGATGCGCAGATCGCGCAGGAACAGGCCTCCACGAAGGGAAAGTACGCGGTTCGGCTGACGGAGGACTCGGAGGCCGTCGTCGGGACGTGCAAGTACGTCCACAGCATTCAGCCGGACGACGACCCGGTCAGCATTCCGAGGAACTCCCAGCTACCGGATTACTACCGCACCAAGGCCGTGCTCATGGGTGCCGACACCGTCGTGGTGAGGGGCCGGACTGGGGAGGCGTATATCTGCGGTCCCGGCGCCCTCAACCCCGACGGGACCCTCAAGGGCCCCTACGGTGCACCCTCGGATTCGCCCCACTAGTATCCAGATCGGGGACCCCCCTTGACCCGGACTGACCTGCGTTCGGCTGCGGTACTATACGGCCCGATGGCTTCCGGCTTGCGCCGGCGGGGATTGCCCGCTGCACTCGGGTTGGCGTTTCTCGCGCTGGGAGCTGCCCGCGCGACCGAGGCAGCGCCGCAATTCCTGACTCCAGGGGCCGGGGAGGCGCTGGCCCCCGGGGCAATCGTCGAGGTCCGGTGGCCGCCGTCGCTGTGTGCCCCGCATTCCGAACTCGGCGAAGGCCGGGAGATCGACGAGGCCGAGATCGTTCTGTCGCTGGACGGCGGACGAACCTTTCCGATCCGCGTGACTCCGGAGCTCTCGCCCTGTGCAAGCCGCTTCCTCTGGAAGGTTCCGGCTCTTGCGACCGCCCATGCGCGGCTCGCGCTGAGGGCCGGTGCCGACGATCGAAGCGAGACCGAGTCGATCGAGATCCTCAGCGCCGAGTTTCGGATCCTCGCCGATCCCGACGGGCGCGTGGAGCAGCTTCGCCGTCACGTTGCCGAGTGGTGGACGCCGGTCGATCCGGGCTGGCTCGGCACGGAAGGTTTTCTCGAGAGGACCATGGGGGCGGGGCGCGAAGAGATCTCGCTGCCGACAGGGCTTCCGGAGGCCGGCGCTCCGACGCCGTTCGCCGGGGCCGTGCGGCCTGAGCATGCCTTTTCAACGTTGGATCCCGAGAACGCCCCGGTTCAAGCGGCATCGTCGCGCTCGCTGCGCGCACGCATCGCCTCCCTGACCCCGCTGCGCCTCTAGGCCGCCCTCCGGCCCCTCGCTGACAAGACCGAGCTCCGGACAGGAAGCGGTCGGCAGCCGCCATCGGGCTGCCTGACGATCGGTTGCACGCTTTCCCGGGAATGATGTCTCGCTCTGTCGCCGAGCACATCCCGGTTCCCATGCGGCTCGTGCGGTCCTCCGTCCGCACGGGCCGCCTTTTTATTTGGGCCATCTCCCCTACGGGTAAGTGAGGAAGGAGGCCCGGCCCCTTCGTGAGGAGCCGGGCCACCGGTGCAGATGGGTTTAGAAGCGGACCGCAACTTCTCCCCAGAACCGTCGGGGGAAGGCGACGTAGTCCTGAGCGTCTCCGATCTCGCTCTCGCCCACGTAGTGCCGGCTGTCGCCCACGTTCCTCGCGACGACGGAGAACCGGAACTTGTCGAACGTGTACGAGAGGCCGAAGTCGTATTCGAAGAACGAGGGCGTGTAGGCGATGTTGATCTTGTCGAACGGGCGATGATTCTGGTGGCGAATGGCGAACCATCCGCCGATTCCGGTGGGTGGCCCGTAGCTGAGGCCCATGTTCCAGAGGTCGCGAGGCGTGAGCTCGAGGCGCTGGCCGGACGCATCCTGCGGACCCGCGTCCGGGTCGATGAACGTGAACACCTTGTACAGAGCGTCGTGGTGTCCGTAGCCGGCGACGTACGTGACGTAGGGAAGAAACTTCGGTCGGTACGCAAGCTCGAACTCGGCGCCCTGGAAGAGCTCCTTGCCCGCGTTGACGAGAACCGGAAGGCCGTCTGGCCCGAGGATCGAGACCACGAGATTGTTGAAGATCATGTGGAAGAACGACATGTTGAAGGAGAGCTGGTTGTCGAGCCAGTTCGTCTTGACGCCCAGTTCTTCGCTCGTGGTTCGCTCGGGAGACAGGATCTCTGCCCGGAGCACCCGGAGATCCGGGGCCGCGGGCTTGAAGTTGGTCTTGCCGGCGAAGTAGACGTTGACGTCGTTCAACATGCCCGCCTGGCCGGATACGACCCGGCCCAGGATCGATCCTCCGCCGGACCACTGGTCGGCACCCTTTTTCGCTTCGCTGACACCCTCCTCGGAGACGGCGTTGAGCGTCTCGTGGGTGAGGTCGTAACGCGCGCCGGCCGAGATCGTCAGATAGGGAACCGGCGTCCACTGGTCGTTCGCATAGATGCCGACGAAGGTCCGCTGGTCGTGGACGGAGTGGCTCGGGCCCTTGGGCAGGTCGGCCAGGTTCGGAACGATGGTGGGATCGATCTGGAAGTCGAAGTCGAAGCTGTACCCCGTTGAGTTGATTTTTCCGGTCGTCACCGCGGCACCACCCACGAACCGGTGGGTGCCGGCCGCCTCGAACGTGGTGATGAGGTGGAGGTCGTCATACAGGTCGTTTTCGACAGGGTGGAGCGAGTCGCCGGTCGAGCTGGCGATGTTCTGGTCGACAAAATCGAGGCCTGTGACGAAGCTCTGGGCGATCGTGCCCTCGTCTCTCGTGAGGCCGAGGACATTCTGGATCGAGGTGCACTTGTTGATGGGGAAGGTCGCGTTCGCCGTCAACGCATACACGCGGTGATCGACGCGGGCGCCCACGGGCTCGTAGTTGTTGTCCGGCTTGAACCCCGGGATGACCTCGCCGCTTGGCGGGTCGACGGGCAGGGGGGAGCCGAACGCCTGTTCGTTCAGAAACATGTTGTAGGAGAGGGAGAGGGAGCCGCCCGCATCGCCCAGGGGCGTGTCGAAGCGGATGCCGCCTCGTGCGTCCTGGTAGTTGGTGTGGGGCTGCCACCCGTCCGTGAGCTTGTCGAAATTTCCATAGAGCCGCAGCGTGGACTTTCCGAGCGGGATCGTCGTCGAGCCGTTGATGCGGCCCTCGCTGAAGGACCCGCCGGCGACCGAGAGGTACGTTCCTGCCTGCCCGCTCTTGGTGAAGACCTGGATCATTCCGGCGAAGGCGGAGACACCGTAGAGGGTGCCCTGCGGCCCCTTGACGATCTCGATCCGGTCGATGTCCCCGATGTCGATCTGGGCGAGCTGCGGCAGGAACGGCCCGCCAATGGGTACGCCGTCCACCATGAAGAGGAGGGCGTCGAATTCTTTCAAACCCCAGATGCCGACGTTCGGCTGCCGGGGGCCGTTGTCGCTGCCCATCCCGGTGTCGACTCCCATGACGTCCTGGATGCCGTCGGCCAGGTTGGTGACACCCCTCTGGCGCAGCTGCTCGCCGGTGACGACGGTGGCCTCGCCCGGGATCTCCAGCTCCGTTTCGGGACCCTGCGTCGCGGAAACGACCACGCGCTCGTTGACCGTCGACGGTGTGGGCGAGGGCGGAGGCGGCGTCGAGGCCTGCTGGCCCGTGGCGCCGCGAGAGACAAGGAGGCAAGCAACGGCGAGCCCGGTTCTCGCCGGCGCGGGCAATGCGCGTCGCAAAGAGAAACACTGCATGACAGCCCTTCCTTTCTTCTGCGAAGAGATCGAAAGCGTACGCAGGGAGAGGAGGGGCCCTAGAGGCGAAGCGGAACGGCCGGAGTGGGTGAGCCGGTCGCGCGGAAGGGTTTCTGCGGGCTCGAGAGGGGTGTCGTGCGCTCGATCGCGACTTGCGCGCCGCTCAGAGTGTTGCCGACCGGAGTGGTCTCCACACGGTCCGCCTCGGGTTCGAGCAGGTAGAACGTCGCGGCGGAATCCGTAGACCCCACGGCCGGCGATACTGGGCGAACGGGGGCCCCCTCGATCGCCTCTCGCGTGCGCAGTTCGCAGTCGATCGCAAAGAGCTCTTCCCTGGGAAGATCCCTCGCTGCGGCGATGGCAAATGGCTCGCTGAGCAAGAGGAGGTCTTCTTCCTCGGGCTCCCCGTCGTTTCCAGCTCGAAGGCCGATCCGCCCATGCTCCGTTGGGAGACCAGGAACGCGCCATTGCGCGGATTGGCCATCCGGCGCGAACCGCGCTGTCAGTCGAATCGGAAAGGTGAGGCCCCCGTCCAGCGACAGGACGAGTTCCGCCTCGGCCTTGCCCCGCACGGCCGCCCCGTTGAGCGTCCACGACGCGAGCTGATACGAGCCTGGCTGAAGACGACCGCCGGCAGGGGCCATGAAAGCCTCCGTTCCCGTGGCGGCGACGGCGCGCACGTTGGGCGCGATGCAGAGTGCCAGGAGCATCCCGGCGAGGCCCGTCCCTGACTGACGCACGACCCGCATATTACATTCCAGGCGAGCGCATGCGATTCGCCTTGCCGATTCTCCACACCCGGCGGCTTTCCCCGCGACCGGGCCCGCGGACATTCGATCGCCCTCCCCGCCGCCCTGGCTTCACGGCGTTGTCGGGGATGCGGAAGGCGCTCCTGTCGAAACTGTCAGGGGACGGTGCGAGGGATGTTCATGTTGGGTTCATCTTGATGGGCGTAGCTTCTGGACCGTACGCGATGCAAGTGGGCATCGCGGCGAAAAGGAGAAAGAAATGAAGAAGTTCCTCGGTCTCGCCCTCGCTCTCGCGCTCCCGGTTTCCGCCATCGCTCAGCAGCCCGCCGCTTCCTCGCAGAAGCCCGCGGATGCCCCGAAGGCCGCTGCGGCTCCGGCCGCTGCCCCGGCCGCCAAGACCGCCGATGCTCCGAAGACGAGCACGACCAAGTCGACCAAGAAGGCTCACAAGAAGAGCACCAAGAAGACGACGACGTCGACCGACGCGGCGAAGCCGGCCGACGCCCCCAAGCAGTAAGTCGTCCTTTCCGGCGTCATGCCGGAGCATCGATTCCATGCGGCGCGCCGGTCTCCGGCGCGCCGTTTCTTTTGGGGGGCCGGGCAAAGCGCGGGGCCGCGCGCCGATCCGAGAGGCACCGGGTGGGGCACGTTGACGCGCGGACCGGGGCGCTCTGCTAGTCTCTGCCTCGCCATGAACGGGCCGGGCGCCCTGCGCGACCTCCATTCCTACGCCAATCCGGAGGAGATCCGGGTTCGGCACATGGACCTAGACCTGCGCGTCGACTTCGACCGCCGCATTCTCGAGGGTTCGGCGACGCTCCTCGTCGAATGTGTCGTTGCGGGAGTCGAGGAGCTCCGCCTGGACACGCGCGCCCTCGACGTGGCGGGCGTCGAGGTGGAGGCTCGCGGAGCCTGGTTGCCCGCGCGCTTCGCGATGGGAGCCACGGACCCGATCCTCGGCTCGCCGCTGACCATCACGCTGCCGCCCGGAGCCAACCGGGTTCGCGTCGCCTACGCGACGCGTCCGGAAGCGTCGGGCCTCCAGTGGCTGGCGCCGCCGCAGACGGCGGGCAAAAGCCGCCCGTTCCTGTTCTCGCAGTCGCAGGCAATACACGCACGGAGCTGGATCCCGATCCAGGACACACCCCAGGTCCGCATGACGTATGGCGCCATCGTGCATACCCCCGCCGACCTCGTGGCGGTCATGGGCGCCGCGGGAAACACGACGGGTGTTCGAGGAGGGGAGTACCGGTTCGCGATGCCCCAGCCCATCCCGCCCTACCTGACGGCAATCGCCGTCGGCGACATCGCCTTCGCCCCGCTCGGACCACGCACCGGGGTGTACGCCGAGCCGTCGGTCCTGGCGGCAGCCGCGGCGGAGTTCGCCGACACGGAGCGGATGATGGAGGCGGCCGAACGCCTGTACGGGCCATACCTCTGGGACCGCTACGACCTCCTGGTTCTGCCGCCGAGCTTTCCCTTCGGCGGGATGGAGAACCCCAGGCTGACCTTTGCTACGCCGACCGTCCTGGCCGGGGACAAGAGCCTGGTGGCGCTCGTCGCCCATGAGCTCGCGCATTCGTGGTCGGGAAACCTCGTGACCAATGCCACCTGGAGCGACTTCTGGCTCAACGAGGGATTCACGACGTACATCGAGCGCCGCATCGTCGAGGAAGTTTACGGAGCGGATACGGCGGCCATGGAGGCCGAGCTCGGACGGCAGGACCTCGACGACGAGATCGCCCGGCTGCCCGACCGCGACGAGATTCTCCACATCGACCTCTCGGGCCGCGACCCGGACGATGGCGCCACGCGCCTGCCGTACGAGAAGGGGGCGCTCTTCCTCCGGTCCCTCGAGGATCTCTACGGCCGCGCCCGCTTCGACGAGTTCCTCCGGTCCTACTTCAGCCGCTTCGCCTTTCAAAGCATCACGACGGCCACGTTTGTCGAGTATCTCCGGGCGAATCTCTTCGCGGGCGATGGCGCTCGGGCGGCAGCTGTGCCCCTCGACGAATGGATCGAGCAGCCGGGTCTGCCCGGAACCGCACCGCGCCCGGTGTCCGAGGCGCTGCGACAGGTCGCCGCCGTCGCGTCGGACTGGTCCACGGGCCGCCGGAAAGCGGCCGACCTCCCCTGGGGCAACTGGAGCACGCACGAGCGCCTCCAGTTCCTGCGCAAGATTCACCCGCCGGTCCCCGCGGTTCGGATGGAGGAGCTCGACACGGCCCTGGGTTTGACCCGCTCGGGAAACGCAGAGATCGCCTTCCAATGGCTCCTGATGGCCATCCGGGAGAGCTATCCGCGGTCCGATGCCCGGCTGGCTGAATTTCTGGTGTCCATCGGCCGGCGCAAGTTCATCAAACCGCTCTACGAAGAGCTGCTGAAGGCACCCGGTGGCCGCGAACGGGCCCTGGAGATCTACCGAAGGGCGCGTCCGGGTTACCATCCCATTGCTGTGGAGACCATCGACCGGATCCTCGGCTGGCAGGAATGAGCGCCGCAACGGGGCCGGTGCGCCACGCTGCCAGCGCCTGTCCGCTCGACTGTCCGGATGCCTGCAGCCTGGACGTGACGATCGAGGAAGATCGGGTGGTCGCGCTCGGCGGCTCGAGCGTGAATCCCGTGACGCAGGACTACATCTGCGCAAAGGTGCGCCGGTATCCCGAGCACCTGTACGGCGAGGCGCGGATCCGGCATCCCGGCGTCCGGGTCGGCGCCAAGGGAGAGGGTCGGTTTCGAAGGGCGAGCTGGGACGAGGCTCTGGGACTCGTGGCCGAGCGGATGGAAAGGGTGCGCAAGGAGCGGGGCGGGGAAGGAATCCTGCCCTTCTCCTACGGCGGATCCAACGGCTACCTCTCGCAGGACACGACCGATGCCCGTCTCTTCTTTCGCCTCGGCGCGTCGCGGCTCGCGCGGACGGTCTGCGCGGCACCTTCGGGACGGGCGGCGTCCGGGCTCTACGGAAAGATGCCGGGCATCGCGTACCAGGACTACGCGCACGCCCAGCTCGTGCTCGTGTGGGGCGTGAACCCTTCCGTCTCGGGCATCCACCTGATGCCCTTCATCCAGCAGGCACAGAAGCGGGGAGCGGCGCTGGTGGTCGTCGATCCGCGCCGCACGCGCATCGCCGAGCGGGCGGATCTGCACCTCGCCCCCCATCCGGGCACGGATCTGCCCCTGGCGCTCGCCGTCATTCGATGGCTGTTCGCCCAGGGCCGGGCCGACCGAAGGTTTCTCGCGGCGCATGCCGTGGGCGCGGACGAGCTCGCGCGTCGGGCCGAGCCGTGGACTCTCGAGCGAGCAGCGAGGGAGACACGGGTCCCGGCGGGGGACATCGAGCGCCTCGCCCGCCTCTACTCCGACGCGAGCCCGGCCGCGCTTCGGTGCGGCTGGGGCCTCGAGCGCAACCGCAACGGCGGCTCGGCCGTCGCGGCCGTGCTGGCATTGCCGGCCGTCGCGGGAAAATTTGGTGTCCGGGGCGGCGGCTACACGCTCTCGAACTCGGGAGCGTGGAAGGAGCTCGATGGCATGGCCGCGGCAGGCGCGCCGCCGCCGCCGACGCGCGAGATCAACATGAACCGGCTCGGCCGCGCCCTCGCGGAAAAGGGAGCCGGGTCCGTGGACCTGCTCTTCGTGTACAACTGCAATCCGCTGATGACGGTCCCCGAGCAGGAGCGTGTGCGCGCGGGCCTGATGCGGGAGGACCTC
This sequence comes from uncultured Acidobacteriota bacterium, assembly GCA_963811425.1. Classification (GTDB taxonomy): domain Bacteria; phylum Acidobacteriota; class Thermoanaerobaculia; order UBA5066; family Gp7-AA6; genus DAHUXD01. The sequence goes on along the minus strand of CAWERV010000017.1, from coordinate 329,149 downwards.
TTCACCGTCGTCTTCGATCCGGTGATGACGGATACGGCCCGCTATGCCGACGTCGTCCTTCCGGCGACGACCTTTCTCGAGCGCCGCGAGCTTTCGCGAGGCTACGGGGCCTTCGTCCTCCAGGATGCCGAGGCCGTGATCGGACCCGTCGGGGAGTCTCGGCCCAACCACGAGGTCTTCGCGGAGCTCTGCCGCCGCACGGGCGTTCACCGCCAGGGAGACCCGGAGACGGCCGACGCGATCGCATCGGCGATCCTGGGCTCGAGCCCGCGCGGGGAGACCCTGCGTCGGGATCTGGACGCGAACGGGGTCGGCTTCCTCGCGGAGGGTGTCGCGCCCGTGCAGTTCCAGGACGTGTTTCCGCGCACCCCGGACGGGAAGATTCATCTGGTTCCGGAGGCCCTGGATCGGGAGGCGCCGAACGGGCTCTACGCGTACCAGGCGGACCCGGGCAATGCGCAGCACCCTCTCGCGCTGATTTCGCCCGGAACAGACCGGACGATCAGTTCGACCTTGGGGGAGCTCCACAGGGAGCAGGTTCCCCTGGAAATCCACCCGGATGACGCCGGAGTGCGCGGGATCCGCGAAGGCGACCGCGTTCGGGTCTTCAACGCACTCGGTTCCGTGGTGTGCCGGGCCCGGCTCGACACGGCCATGCGCCCGGGCGTCGTGCTTCTCCCGAAGGGCATCTGGGCCCACAACACCGAGAGCGGATCCACGGCGAACGCTCTCGCGCCCGACACCTTTGCGGATCTCGGCTCGGGAGCCTGCTTCAACGACACGCGCGTCGAGGTCGAGCGAGCGAGCGGGACGTGACGGGTGCCGGAACGCATGCGCTCGCAGCGCATGGAGATGACGCTGCCGCGCGGAGGTCCTGGCGCAAGGCCCGGCTGCGCGCCGCTCTCGGCCTGACCGTCGGAGTTCTCTTCTTCGAGATCGCGGGGGGTCTCGCAACGGGAAGCCTCGCCCTCCTCGCCGACGCGGCGCACATGTTCACCGACGTGGCGGGTCTGACGCTCGCTTACGCCGGAACGGCCCTGGGCGACCTCGCGCCGACGCGGCGGCACACGTTTGGCCTGGCGAGGGCCGAGGTCCTCGCGGCGTTCGTGAACGCGCAGCTCCTGCTCGTGGCGTCGGCCGTGATCCTGTACGAGGCGTGGCAGCGTTACCATGCGCCCGCCCCGATTCACACGAGCTGGATGCTCGTGGTCGCCGTCGTCGGCCTCGCGGCCAACGTCGCGGCGGCGCGCCTCCTCCACGGCGGACGGGAAGAGAGCCTGAGCGTGCGGGCGGCCTACCTCGAGGTCCTGACGGACGCCCTGGCTTCGGTGGCCGTGATCGTGGGCGCGGCGGTCATGTGGAAGACGGGATGGTACGGCCTCGACGCGCTGCTCTCGGCCGGGATCGCGGTCGTGATCCTGCCCCGTGGGATCGGGATCCTCCGGGAGGCCGCGCACATCCTGCTCGAGGGAGCGCCGGACGACATCGACATCCCGGCCCTGCGCCATCGCATTCTCGGCGTACCCGGGGTCGAGACGATCCACGATCTCCACTTCTGGACGCTGACCTCGGGCCAGCACTCGGCGAGCGTTCACATCCGCGCGGCGGCCGGAAGTCCCCGCAGCGAGGTGCTGCGATCCGTCCAGCGCCTGTTGCGCGAGGATGCCGGCGTCGACCACGCCACGATCCAGGTCGAGCAGGGCGAGGAGACCGTCTGCCACGTCACGCCGGATCACGCGTGACGGGCGCGGTCGCGTCCTAGCGAGCGCGCGCATGCCGCAGACGCCCCACATCGAGCACCACTTCACGGCGAGCGACGCGGTGCGTGACGTCGTGATCGGAATGTCCGACGGGCTGACCGTGCCCTTCGCCCTGGCCGCCGGGCTCTCGGGGGCGGTCGCCTCGACGGGGATCATCGTGACCGCGGGGCTCGCGGAGATCGCCGCGGGTTCGATCGCGATGGGCCTCGGCGGATATCTCGCCGGGCGCAGCGACGCGGATCACTACGCCAGCGAGCGGGACCGCGAGCACCGCGAGGTCCGCGAAAAGCCGGCCGTCGAGGCCAGCGAGGTCGCCGAGATCTTCCGCGAATACGGGCTGTCGGACGAGGAGATCCATCCGATCCTCAAGTCGTTCCAGAAGCGGCCGAACGAGTGGATCGATTTCATGATGCGGTTCGAGCTCGGGCTCGAGAAGCCGGACCCGGGCCGGGCGCTGCGGAGCGCGCTGACGATCGGGGGCGCTTACGCCGTCGGAGGCCTGATTCCTCTGGGCCCGTACATGCTGCTTTCGAACGCGTCGTCGGCCCTCATGCTCTCGGTTGCGCTGACCCTCGCCGCCCTGTTCGTGTTCGGCTTCGTCAAGGGCCGGTTCACCGGCGCGCGGCCGCTGAGGAGCGCACTGCAGACCGCCCTCATTGGCGGAATCGCCGCGGCTGCGGCGTTCGCCATCGCGCGGGCGGTCGGCTAGCCCGCCGAGATGCCCGCGGAGACGCCCGCTCGGCCCTCTCTCCAGGAGGAGTCCGCCGGGCGCGGTCTCTCGTCCGAGGAGGTCGCAGCGCGGCGGCGGGAGGTCGGCGCGAACGAAGTTCTGCAGCGGCGGCGCGAGACGGTCGTCGCGCAGACTCTGGCCCAGTTTCGCAATCCCCTGGTCGCCATTCTGCTCGCGGCGAGCGGGCTCTCCGTCGCACTCGGCGAGTTTGTCGAAGCCGGGTTGATCGTCGTGATGGTGCTCCTCTCGGTGGCACTCAACGTCGTTCAGACGTACCGGTCCTCGCGGGCGGTGACAGCGTTGCGCGACACCGTTGCGGCCCGAGCGATGGCACTGCGGGATGCGTGCTGGGTCGAGGTGCTCGCCCGCGACCTCGTGCCCGGCGACGTCATCCGCCTCTGCGCGGGCGATCTCGTTCCCGCCGATGCCCGCCTTCTGGAGGCTCGCGACCTCCATCTCCACGAGGCCGCGATGACCGGCGAATCGCTCCCGGTCGAGAAGACCGCGGTCGGCGGGTCGAGGGCGGACACGCTCTTTCTCGGGACCTCGGTCGTGAGCGGGTCGGCGGTCGCGGTCGTGACAGCCACGGGCGCCTCCACCGCCTTCGCGGAAGTGGTCGCCAGGCTGGCCGCACGGCCGCCGGAGACCGCCTTCGAGCGCGGCATGAGGGGGTTTGGCCTTCTCATCCTCCGAACGGTGGTCTTCCTCGTCCTCTTCACGCTCGCCGTCAACCTCGCACTCCGCCGGCCCGCACTCGAGTCGCTTCTTTTTGCAACCGCGCTCGCGGTTGGGCTGACCCCCGAGTTTCTGCCGATGATCACCACCGTCACCCTCTCGAGCGGCGCCGTTCGTCTGGCTCGAAAGAAGGTGATCGTCAAGCACCTGGCCGCGCTGCAGAACCTCGGATCGATCGACATCCTCTGCAGCGACAAGACGGGCACTCTGACGGCGGGCCGGATGACGCTCGAGGCGGCGGTGGACGGGTTCGGCACGGCCTCCCATCGCGCTCGGGAACTCGCCTACATCAACAGCACTTTCGAAACCGGCATCCGCAGCCCGCTCGACGCTGCGATCCTGGAAGGACCGGCCGTGGACGTCGCGGCCTACCGAAAGCTCGACGAGATTCCCTTCGATTTCGAACGCCGGCGCCTGTCGGTCGTCGTGGCGGACGGAAGCCGCACTCTCCTCATCGTGAAGGGCTCGCCGGAGGGCGTGCTTCCCCTGTGCACGGAGGTCGAGCAGGAGGGTTCGCGTCACGCGCTCGATGCACAACGGCGCTCCCGGTGCGACGCGACGTGTCACGAGTACTTCGCGACGGGGCGCCGCGTGCTGGCTCTGGGAGTCCGCGAGGTCGACGGGCAGGTCGCCTACGGCCCGTTGGACGAGAAGGGTCTGACCCTCGTCGGGTTCCTCGTGTTCTCCGACCCGCTGCGCGAGGATGCCGCCGAGACGATCGCTGCGCTGCGACGGGACGGCGTGGCGGTCAAGATCGTGACCGGCGACAACGAGCTGGTCGCCCGGCACGTGTGCGGCCGGGTGGGGATCGACGCCGCCCGTCTGGTTCTGGGAGAGGAGCTCGAGCGGACGAGCGACGCCGCGCTGGGCGCGGTGGTCGAGCAGGCGGAAATCTTCGCTCGTGTCTCTCCGGCCCAGAAGAATCGAATCCTCCTCGCCTTGAAGGCCCGCGGCCACGCGGTCGGCTTTCTGGGCGACGGGATCAACGATGCCCCCTCGCTGCGCGCGGCCGATGTCGGAATATCGGTGGCCGGCGGGGTCGAGGTGGCGCGCGAGGCGGCCGAGATCATCCTGCTCGAGCCCGGGCTCGGGGTCCTCCACACCGGGATTCTGGAAGGCCGGAAGGCCTTCGGCAACGTCATGAAGTATCTCCTCATGGGCACGAGCTCGAACTTCGGGAACATGGTCAGCATGGCGGCCGCTTCCCTCTTCCTTCCGTTTCTTCCGATGCTCGCGGTGCAGATCCTCCTCAACAACTTCCTCTACGATCTGGCGCAGGTCAGCATTCCCACCGATCACGTGGACCCGGAGTACACGGCAGGGCCGCAGCACTGGGACATCCGGCTGGTGCGCAACTTCATGATCGGGATCGGCCCGATCAGCTCTGTGTTCGACTTCCTGACGTTCTGGGCGCTGCTCAAGGTGTTCCGGGCGGACGAGGTCCTCTTTCACACAGGCTGGTTCGTCGAGTCGCTGGCCACACAAGCGCTCGTGCTCTTCGTGATCCGCACGGCAGGCAACCCGCTGAAGAGCCGCCCGAGTGCGCCGCTCGCCGCGACGACGCTGGGGGTGGTCGCGGTGGCGGTCCTGCTTCCGTACACGCCTCTGGCCGCTCCGCTCGGGTTCCGACCCCTTCCGGCGAGCTTCGCGCCGTTTCTCGTGGTCACTACGGGGGTCTATCTGGTCATCGTCGACCAGGTCAAGCGTCGCCTGCTGCGGTCTGCCCTGGTCCGGGCCGGTTAATGCCGCGGAGCGGGAACGACGACCACGGGGACGGGCGAGCGTGCGAGCACCTTCTGGGTCGTGCTTCCGAGAAACAGCGATCCAACGGCGCCCCGCCCGCGGGTTCCCATCACGAGCAGGTCATAACCGCGGCGGGCCTCCCGGCATAGCGCGACGTCGGCGGCGCCGCGCAGAACGATGCCGATCTCCTCGGCTCGCGCGTCGAGGATGGCGTCGAGCCGCTCGGCAAAGTGGCGCGCCATCCCGATCCGGAGGGCACGGTCCTTGCGGCGCAGCAGGTCGCCGCGTTCCTCGACGACGGCTGCCCGCACGTCGGAGGACGGGCGAACGTGGGCCAGCGCCAACCGGGCCCCGGTGCGCCGGGCGAGATCACGCGCCACTCTCAAGGCGCGCCGGGAACCGGGCGAGAAGTCCACGGCGACCAGGTAGTGTTGACGGGCCCCCACGCCGCGAGGGTATCAAACCTAAAGTCCGTCTCCGGGCGGCGCGCTCGACGTACGATCGGGCTGACGTCGAGGAGGTGAGCGATGAGGTTCCTGGCCGGAATGGTGGTCACCCTGATGCTTCTGGCGCTCGGCGCTGCGGGCGTGGTCTGGACCGGCTCCTTCAATACGGCGGCGACTCTGCCGCCGGGCGCGCTCGAGAAGAGGCTCGCCGGTTTCGCCCTCGACCGCTCGGTGGCCCGCCGCTCGCCGAGATTGGCGAATCCGCTTCGTGCAACGGCGGAGGTCCTGCGAGGCGGAATGGCGCATTACCGCGAGATGTGCGTCACCTGCCATGGTGGTCCCGGCGTGGAAGCTTCCGAGGTGGGCGACGGGCTCAACCCGGCGGCCCCCGATCTCACGATCCCGAAGGTCCAGCGTCGAACCGACGGCGAGCTCTTCTGGCTCGTCCAGAACGGGATCCGGATGACCGGGATGCCCGCGTTCGGGCCCACGCACAAGGACGAGGAGATCTGGAAGATCGTCGCGTTCGTGCGACATCTGCCGGAGCTGCGCCCGGACGAGCAGCAGGAGCTCAAGAAGAGGGCATCGGGGACGGAGTGACTTCGATCCCGGACCGGACGACGTCGGCGACGGAAATGCCGCCGCGGTAGTTTCCGAGGAAGCGCAGGCCGGGGAAGCGCGCCTCCGCGCGCTCGAGCTCGGCGATCCGGTCCTCGTGCCCCCGCTCGTATTGAGGAATGGCGCGACTCCAGCGGGTCAGCAGCACCCGTTGCGGGTCGCCCCGGAGGAGACCCTGCGCGGCGAGGTCTCGCGCGGCGATTTGGTGGAGCTCGTCGTCGTCGAGATCGAGCGCACCGGGATCGCGCGTGCCGCCGAGAAAGACCGTGACCAGGATTTGCCCGGCGGGCGCGCGCCCCGGGAAGAGGCTCGAGCTCCAGACGGCTCCGAGGATCCTCCGGCCGGGGTCGGGAACCACGAGGTGACCGAACCCTCGCAACGGCCGCGGGGAGGCGGACTCGGGCCACGCCAGATGCAGCACTGCGAGCGGGGGATGGGGAATCGCTTCGAGCGAGCGGGCGGCGGCGGGAGCGAATCTGGCCACGATCTTCGCGGCCTGGTGGGCCGGCGCGGCGAGAATGACCCGGGCAGCCTGGATGTCGCCCGAGGGCGTATGGACGATCCATCCACCGGCGTCCGGTGCGAGGCTGTACGCGGATGTCGCCGGCCGCAAGGCGTTCCCCACGGAGGCGGCAAGTGCGCGGGGAAGGGTCTCGAGCCCGTCTCGGAACGAGACGAGTCCGCGCGGCGTGTGGGGGCCTGCAGGTCGGGAGCGGCGGCTGGCGAGGGCGCCTCGCAGGAGGCTGCCGTGCTCGCGCTCCCAACGCCACAACGCGGGGAACGCGGCCGAGACCGAGAGGCGCGCGCCGCTTCCTGCGAAGATCCCCCCGACAAAGGGCTCGACGATGCGGTCGGCGACCTCGCGCCCGAGACGCCGCCCGATGAAGTCGTTGACCGACTCGTCGACGGATCCGCCGCGGCGCCGGAGCGGCTCGGTCAGGATGCGCAGCTTCGCGGCGCCCGACAGGAGCTTCGTCCCGAGAAACTCGGACGCCGACATCGGAAGCGGGTGAAGCGCTCCGCGAAAATCGACGAACCGGGGCGCGCGCGGGTCGGCGAGCAGGACCTCGCCTCCGAGGCCGAGATCCTCGATGAGTCGCCAAAGCTGCGGAGTCGGGCGCACGGTGTTGGGGCCGGTCTCCAGGAGGAAGCCCTCGCGCCTCTCGGTCCGTACGGCGCCGCCGGGGCGGGACGACGCCTCGAGAAGGGCAACCTCCTCGCCGGACTTGAGGAGCGTCCAGGCCGCCGTCAGTCCGGAGAGACCCGCGCCGATGACGACGGTCCTGCGGCTCACGGCTTCCAGAAGTCGACGGCGGAGCCCGCGAGACCGGCCAGGGCCCGTAGAAACGTCGGGCGGTCGTTCAAGCCGGGGGTCCGCCGGAAGTGCGCGATGCCGGCGTCGGCTGCCTCCATCGCGAAGAGCTGGTCGATCTCCTGAAGGGTCTCGACGTGGTCGGTGACGAACGCGATGGGGACAACGAGGACCTGGCGGGCACGCCGCCGGCCGAGATCCCGCAGGACCTCCAGAGTCGGAGGGCCCAGCCACTCGACGGGACCGAGCTTGGATTGGTAGGCCAGCGTCGAAGGCCCGGTCCAGGCCAGCCGGTCGAGGATCGCCCGGACGCTCGCCTCGACCTCCACCGGGTACGGATCTCCCTCCCGGGTGACGAGCTTGCGGGGGATGGAATGCGCCGAGAAGACGAGATGCACCGCCTCGGGCCGGGGATCCGGGAATCCGGCGAGCTGTTCGCGAACACCCTCGACATGCGCCTCGACGAAGAGGGGATCCGTGGGGAACGAGCCGAGCTCAACGAGCCGTCCGGACGGTGCAAAGCGGCGCACCGCGGCGCGGCTTCGCTCGAGGGCCCCCTTCGTCGTCGTCAGGGAGTACTGCGGATAGAGCGGGAGGGCGAGGTACCGATCGACGCCTCGCGCGGCGAGGTCTCGGACCACGTCCTCCACGAGCGGGGCTGAACAGGTCATGGCCGCCCGCACGACCGCCTCGCGGCCATCCAGGCGCAACAGGCGCTCCGTTCCGGCGGCCTGCTCTTCGGTCAGACGCCGTATCGGCGAGCCTCCGCCGATCGATGCGTAGAGGGCGCGGGAGGCCTTTCTGCGGCCGATGGCGATGGCCGCCGCGATGCTCTTGCGCAAGAGGGCGGGCCGCACGCGGATGACGTCGGGGTCGGAGAAGAGGCGGTAGAGGAAGCGGGGTACGTCGTCGAGCGTCTCGGGCCCTCCGAGCTGCAGGAAGAGAACCGCGCGGCGGGTCACAGCGTCCGCGAGAAGACGGGGCGGTCGGGCGCCGAGCCGAGGTACGCGTCGAAAGGCATTGCCAGATTTCGCAGGAAGACCCGCCCGAGAGCGGTTGCCCGGACCTCGTGCTTCGACAGATCGACTAGGCCGTCCTCGGCGCATGGTGCGAGCTTGTCGAGGGCGTCCGCGAAGTAGTCGTCGAATGCGATGCCGAAGCGGGCGTCGATCTCGTTCTTGACGATCACGCCGTGACAGAGCAGGTTGCCGATGACGACGCGGCGCAGCGCATCGTCCGGCGACAGACGCGCGCCGCGGAAGGTCGCGGCCCCTCCGGCCGTCACCGCCGCCCGATACGCCGCGAGCTCACGGCGGTTTTGGACGTAGGAGTTGCCGATCGACCCGATGGCGCTCATCCCGAACCCGATCAGGTCGGCCCCCGCCTTGGTCGTGTAGCCCTGGAAGTTGCGGTAGAGGGTGCGGTCCCTCCGGGCCCGGGCGAGCTCGTCGTCGGGACGCGCGAAGTGGTCCATCCCGATGTACTCGAATCCGGCGTCACTGAACCGCTCGAGCGCCATGCGGAAGATCCCGAACTTCGTCGCCTCGTCAGGAAGAAAGGGAAGCAGAACGTTCTGGTGCTTCTTCATCCAGGGCACGTTGGCGTAGGAGTACACGGCCAGGCGATCCGGAGAGATTTCGAGGACGCGATCGATCGTTGCCGAAAAGCTCTCCGGGGTCTGGTGGGGCAGGCCGAAGATCAGATCCATGTTGACGCTCGGAAACCCGAGGGCTCGGGCTTCTTCCACCAGGCGGCGGGTCGCATCGAACGGCTGGATCCGGTTGATCGCCGCCTGGACGCGGGGATCGAAGTCCTGAACCCCCATGCTCAGCCGGTTGAAGCCGAGATCGGCGAGGGTGGCGAGGTGGTCCCTCGTCGTCACGCGCGGGTCGACCTCCACGCCGAGCTCGGCGCCTGGAGCGAGCGGGAAGCGGTCGAAGATGCGCCGACCGAGCCGCTCGAGCAGCGCCGGCGGGAAGTACGTCGGAGTTCCTCCGCCCCAGTGGATCTGGACGACCGGCCGGCCGCTGGCACGTTCGGCGACCCAGTCGATCTCGCGCGCCAGCACGTCGAAGTAGGGCTCCTCGGGGCCGTGGTGACTCCCGGTGATCTCCACCGTGCAGCCGCAGAAAAAGCAGAGCTTCTCGCAGAACGGCAGATGGAAGTAGAGGGAGAGGGGAGCCGGCGCCGAAGCGGAGGCGGCCTCTGCGAGAATTCGCCCGTAATCGGAGGCGTCGAAATTCGCCTTCCATTCCGGGGCCGTGGGGTAGGACGTGTACCGGGGTCCCTGCACGTTGTAGCGGCGCAGAAGATCGAGAGAGACCGCGGACGGGTTCATCGCAGCGCCGGCTCCGGGCTGGCGCGCTCGGGCGTGACGCAGTGGCGCGCTTCGGAGAAGAAGGCCTCGACGGACTCGAGCCGGGCTCCGGGTGTCACGCCGTGGCCGAGGTTGACGACGTGCGATGCCCCACCGGTTGCCTCGACCAGCCTTCGGGTGCGCAGCCGGACCTGCTCGGGGGTGCTGAGCAGGACTCCGGGGTCGAGGTTGCCCTGGAGGGCGAGCCCCGGCACGCGGCGCCTGGCCTCGGACAGCTCCACCCGCCAGTCGATGGAGAGGACATCGGCTCCCGAAGTGGCCATGGCCTCGAGCAGATGGCCGCAGCCGTTGACGTAGAGGACGACCGGAGCCCCGGATCGCCGGATTCCGGCGATCGCACGTGCCACGGCTGGCAAGGCCCAATCGCGGTAGTCCTCGAGCGCGAGCTCGCCGGCCCAGGTGTCGAAGAGTTGCACGGCACGCGCGCCGGATGCGATCTGAAAGGAGAGGACCTCGGCGGCCACGTCGGCGAGGAGGTCGAGCAACCGCCGCAGCGTCTGGCCGTCGCGACCCATCATCTCCTTGATGACGGAAAAGCTCCGGGAGCCCCCTCCCTCGATGAGGTAGGAGGCGAGCGTCCATGGCGCGCCGCAGAATCCGAGCACGGCGGCCCGGGGACCGGCTTCGCGCGCGAGCCGCCCCAGGATCTCTCCCGTAAACGCGATGGACTCTGCCGGATCGAAGCGCTTCAGCTTCCCCACGCCGGAGCTGTCCCGAATCGGCTCGGGAAGCTCGGGCCCGCCGTCGCCGAACTCGACGCGCGCCCCCATCGCCTCGACCGGCACGAGGATGTCGGAGAAGAAGATCACTCCGTCGGGCGAGAAGCGGCGAAACGGCTGAAGCGAAACCTCGGTCGCGAGCTCGACCGAGCGGCACAATTCGAGGAACGAGACCTTTTCGCGCACGGCCCGGTATTCCGGAAGATAACGGCCCGCCTGGCGCATCATCCAGACGGGAGGCCGGTCCACCGGTCGGCCGAAGCAGGCGGAGAGGAAGCGCTCGGCCGAGGGAACGTCCGGGTCCATCATCCGAGGAGCTGGCGCAGCACGTAGGGAAGGATGCCGCCGTGGCGGTAGTAGTCCACCTCGATCGGCGTGTCGATCCGCAGGCGCAGGGTCACCGTCTTCACGGTCCCGTCCGCGCGGCGAATGGTCAGGGCCATGTCTTGTCGGGGGGAGAGCGGCCGGTCCAGACCGGGGAGGTCGAAGGTCTCGGTACCGTCGAGGGTGAGGGTGTCCGCCGTGACCCCCTCGGGAAACTGAAGCGGCAGGACTCCCATGCCGACCAGGTTCGAGCGGTGGATCCGTTCGTAGCTCTGGGCGACGACGGCCCGCACGCCGAGCAGACGGGTGCCCTTGGCGGCCCAGTCGCGTGAGCTGCCGGTGCCGTACTCGGAGCCGGCGATGATGACGAGCGGGATGCCCTCGGCCTGATAGCGCGAAGCCGCGTCGAAGATGGGCATCTGCGCGCCGTCCGGATAGTGCCGTGTCACCCCGCCCTCCACTCCGGGAACCATGCGGTTCTTGATCCGGACGTTGGCGAAAGTACCGCGGGTCATCACGCGGTCGTTGCCGCGGCGCGAGCCGTAGCTGTTGAAGTCCCCGGGCGCGACGCCGAGCGACTGGAGGTAGGTCCCCGCGGGCGAGCTCGCCTTGATCGCTCCGGCGGGGCTGATGTGGTCGGTGGTGACGGAGTCGCCGAAGATCGCGAGCGGCCTCGCGCCACGAATGTCGGCGAGGGGGGCGGGTGTGAGCGAGAACGCGTCGAAAAACGGAGGCTCCTGGACGTACGTCGACTTCGCATCCCAGGCGTACACCGTGCCGGTGGCGCTGGGGATCTCCCTCCAGAGGGGGTTGGCCGCGGCCAGGTCGGCATAAAGCCGGCGATAGGTCGCCGCGTCGGCCGATGCGAGAAGGGCTTGCTCGACCTCTTTCGTCGAGGGCCAGACGTCGCGCAGGTAGACGGGCTGTCCGTCGCGGCCGATTCCGAGGGGCTCGCTTCCCATGTCGATGTCCGCGCGGCCGGCCAGGGCGAACGCCACCACGAGCGGCGGGCTCATCAGGAAGTTCGCCTTGATGTTCTGGTGGATCCGGGCCTCGAAGTTGCGGTTGCCCGAGAGCACCGCGGCCGTGATCAGGTCGTTGTTCGTGACGACCTCCTCGATGCCGGCGTCGAGCGGCCCCGAGTTGCCAATGCACGTCGTGCAGCCGTAGCCGACGAGGTGAAAGCCGAGCCGGTCGAGATACGGCTGAAGGCCCGTACGCGTGAGGTACTCCGTCACCACACGCGAGCCGGGCGCGAGCGACGCCTTGACCCGGGGAGAGACGAAGAGCCCGCGCTCGACGGCCTTGCGGGCGAGAAGGCCCGCGGCGAGCATGACGGCCGGGTTCGAGGTATTCGTGCAGGAGGTGATGGCCGCGATCAGGACGTCCCCGTGCCCGACGTCCACCGTGCCCGCTTCTCCGTCGGAGGCTCCCACCCGGTCGGGCGTGGGGTGGTTGTTGGCCATCTCCGCTTCGGTCCAGGCGTTGGTCCCGCGCGCGCGGGCCATCTCGACGTTGACGGGTCCCTGGCTTCCGCCGCCCGCCGCCGCGCGGCCCAGTCGAACCGGGAACCGCTCCGAGAGCGAGGCAGGCTGCTTGCCGTAGCCGTTCTCGCTCACCGCCTTGCCGAAGAGATCGCGGAAGCGAGCCTTGAGGTCCGGCAGGTCGATGCGATCCTGCGGCCGCTTCGGGCCGGAGACGCTCGGCCGCACCGAGGCGAGGTCGAGCTCAAGTGTCTCCGAATAATCGCAGTCGCCCTTGCGCGGGATTCCGAAGAGGCCCTGCGCCTGGTAATAGTTGCGAAACGTGTCGACGTGCTCGCGGCTCCTGCCCGTTGCGAGCAGGTACCGGCACGAGGCTTCGTCCACCGGAAAGAATCCCATCGTCGCGCCGTACTCGGGCGCCATGTTGGCCACGGTTGCCCGGTCGGTCACGGGAAGGGTTGCCGCGCCCTCGCCGAAGAACTCGACGAACTTGCCCACGACTCTTGCCTTGCGCAGGAGCTCGGTCACGACGAGAACCAGGTCGGTCGCCGTGACGCCCTCGGAGACTCGGCCCGTCAGGTGCACGCCCACGACGTCCGGCGTGAGGAAATAGACCGGCTGGCCGAGCATGCCGGCCTCGGCCTCGATGCCGCCGACGCCCCAGCCGACGATCCCGAGGCCGTTGATCATGGTCGTGTGGGAGTCGGTGCCCACGAGCGAGTCGGGATAGAAGGTTCCGTTCCGCGAGAGGACGCCCTGAGCGAGGTACTCGAGATTGACCTGGTGGACGATGCCGATTCCTGGAGGCACCACCTCGAAGCCGCGGAATGCCTGCATGCCCCACTTCAGAAACTCGTAGCGGGCGCGGTTGCGCTGGAACTCGATCGCCATGTTCGCCTGCAGCGCCCCGGGCGTGGACCACTCGTCCACCTGAACGGAGTGGTCCACGACGAGAGCCACGGGCACGAGGGGCTCGATCACCTTCGGGTCCTTCCCGAGCCGTGTGACGGCGGAGCGCATCGCCGCGAGATCGACCAGAAGAGGAACGCCCGTGAAGTCCTGGAGGACGATGCGGGCCACCACGAATGGGACCTCCGCGGTGCGCTCGGCGCGAGCCTTCCAGGCGGCGAGAGCGAGGACGTCGTCGCTCTTGATGCGCTTTCCGTCGCAGTTGCGCAGAAGCGACTCGAGGACGATCCGGAGGCTCACGGGAAGGCGGGAAATGGCCTGGCCCGACTCCTTCTCGAGCTGGGGCAGCGAGAAGAAGGTGCCCTCGCCTCCCGAGCCCAGGGGGAACCGCTTGCGCGTCGATTCGAAATCGCCCATCGGAGCTATCGTATTACGGCGCTCAGGGGCCGGCTCCGGGCCCCGGGGGCCTGCTAGACTCGATGCTCCCATGGGATCGCACGCACTCGGCTGGGTGGCAGTCGGCTTCTACATCGCCGCCGAGGGCCTTTCGATCTTCTCGCTCGTGGCGCCCCGCGAGCGGATCGGCCGGCTGACACCCGCCCTGGTCGGGGTCGGGCTTGCCCTCCATTTCGCGGACCTGATGCAGCGAGCGCGGCTGCTCGGCTCGGTGCCTTACCGAACCCTGGGAGGATCGGTCTCCCTCTTCGGGTGGATGCTGGGCCTGGCCCTTCTCATGCTGCTCGCCCGCCACCGCGGGCAGGCGATCGGCCCCTTCCTGATTCCCTTCGTTATTCTCGCCACGGCCTGCGGCCTGCTGCTTCCCGAGGCCGGGTCCGCGCCGGCGCAGGGGACCCGGGGCTCGTTGTTCGCCCTCCACGTCACCCTCGCGATTCTCGCGTACGCGGCCTTTACGTTCTCGTTCGTGCTCTCGCTGCTGTATCTCATCCAGAGGCGCCAGATCCGCCGTCGCAGGACCGGGCTGCTCTTCGCCCGCCTCCCGGCGCTCGAGGAAATCGGCCGCATGAACAGGACGAGCGTCTCCATCGGGCTCGTGGCTCTCACACTCTCGCTCGTCATTGGAATCGCCCGAGCCCAGGTCTTCTGGTCGAGCCTGGCCGACGCGAAGATCGTTTGGGCGCTGTTGACGGCCGTGGTCTATGGGTTCCTGCTCTGGATGGACCGGCGAGGCTGGGAAGGGCCGCGCGTGGCAGTTCTGTCCATCCTGGGATTCGGAGTCGTGCTCTTTTCGTACACCATCGTCAACATGTACTTCAGCCGCTCCCACAGCTTTCGATGAACGAGTCGTCCGGCGAGGCCAGGCTCCTGCTGCTCGGCTGGAATTTCCGGACGGCCGGCGTGTCGCTGCGCGAGCGTGTGGCGTTCACCGCCGACGAGGTGCGTGAGGCACTCGACCGGCTGCGCGGGCGAGGCGTCGTGAGCGAGGGCGTCATCGTCGCGACCTGCCACCGGAGCGAGATCTACGGGCTCACGGAGGGTCGCCGGGCCGACGAGGAGCTGATGCGGGTCATTTCCGAGTGGCGCGGCCTCGACGTGGAGGAGGCCACGCGGGAGAGCTTCTACCGCGAGGGCGCGGATGCGGCCCGCCACCTCTTTCGGGTCGCGGCGGGGCTGGACTCGATGGCCCTGGGGGAAAGCGAGGTGCTGGGACAGGTGCGCACCGCGCTTCGCGTGGCCCGAGAGGCTCGTGCGACCCGCTCCGTGCTGCATCGCCTCTTCGAGAGCGCGGTCGCAGCCGGCAAGCGGGTCCGGACGGAGACCGCGATCGGCCGGCATCCGCTCTCCGTCCCGTCCATCGGCTTCGAGCTGGCCGCCAAGGTGTTCGGCGACATGGAGACTCGCACGATCCTCGTCCTCGGCGCCGGAGAGACGGGTGCTCTCTTTGCCCGCCAGGCGGTCGAGGCGGGTGTGCGCGACGTCCGCGTGGCCAACCGTAGCGCGGAGAGAGCCGCGGAAGTCGCCGCCCGTATCGGGGGGACCTCGGTGGCATGGGAGGAGCTTCCTCGCGCCCTGGCCGAGGCCGACGTGGTGGTCGGGGCGACTGCGAGTCCGGTGCCGGTGGTGCGCCGCGCGGACGTCGAGCTCGCGATGCGGCAACGGCGCGGGCGGCCGATGTTCTTTCTGGACCTCGCGATGCCGCGCGACGTGGAGCCGGCGGTCGGGGAAATCTACAACGTCTACGCGTACGGCCTCGACGACCTGAAGGAGGTCGCCGAGGAGAACGGGCGACGCCGTGCCCGGGAAGTCCCGCTGGTCGAGGCGATCCTCGAGGAGGAGCTCGCGCGCTTCCTGGGATGGTTCGGCAGTCTTGCCGTCATTCCGACCCTGACCGAGCTCCGGGCGCGGCTCGACCGGCTCCGCGATGTCGAGCTCGAGCGCGTCCCTCCGGCCGACCGCGAGCGCTTTCGTGCGTTCGCGGATGCGATCTCCGCAAAGCTGCTCCACGAGCCGATGCGGAGAATGAAGGCGGAGGCCGACGCCGCCCGGAAGCTCGACCGCGTGGAAGCCGTGCGCCATCTCTTCGACCTCGGCGAATGAAGCTGCGGCTCGGAGCTCGGGGCAGCGCGCTGTCCCTGGCCCAGGCGGCGCTCGTTCAGCGGGCCCTCGGGGGAGAAGAACGGGTCGAAATCGTCACCGTTCAGACGACGGGCGACCGCCTCTCGGCCGCCGGAGCCCCGATCGGCTGGAAGGGAGACTTCACCAAGGAGCTCGACGAAGCGCTGCTCGGCGCAAGGGTGGACTTCGCGGTGCACAGCCTCAAGGACGTGCCGTCCATCCTCCCGGACGGGCTTGTGCTCGCGTCGGTGCCGCTGCGGGAGGACCCGCGGGACGTGCTCATCGCGCACCCGGCTCGGCGATTCGGCGAGCTGCCGGCGGGCGCGCGACTCGGCACGGCGAGCCCGCGGCGCCGGGCCCAGCTGCTCCTGGCGCGGCCGGATGTCGCCGTCGTCGAGGCCCGGGGCAACGTGGACACGCGCGTCCGGAGATTGCGCGAGGGGCGCTGGGACGCCATCGTCTTGGCACGCGCGGGAATTGCGCGACTCGGCCGGATCGAGGAGATCACGGAGGTGTTTTCCGAGGACGTGTTGTTGCCGGCCGTGGGCCAGGGCGCACTGGGCCTGGTGTGCCGCTCCGAGGACTCCCGCGTGCTCGGCGCGCTCGCCACGATCGACGACGCCGGCTCGCACGCGGAGGTGATTGCCGAGCGCAGCTTCCTGGCGGTGCTCGAGGCCGGTTGCCGGGCCCCGGTGGCCGGGCGGGCTCGTGTGGCCGGTGGCTCACTGCAGATCGCCGGCGGGGTCTTCTCGCTCGACGGGAGTCGAGTGTTGCGCGACGGGCAGAACGGATCCAGTGCCGACGCCGAGCAGATCGGAGGCGCGCTCGCGCAGAGACTCCTGTCGCGAGGCGCTGCGGCCCTGATTGCCGAGTCCCGGCCTTGAGCCCCCGGCGGCTGCTGATCGTTCGATCGGGGGAGAAGGCCTTCCCGCCTTTCCCCCACGCCGGCATCGAGGTCGTCGAAGTGATCAGCCACTCGATCGAAGCGATCGAGCCCCCAGCGTCGGTCTTTTCCGAGCGCTTCGACCTCGCCATCTTCACGAGCCGTGCCGCCGTCAGCCGATTCCTCGGCGGCAAGCTCGCCGCGGCGTTCCTGCGCGGCGCCTCCGGGGGCAGGATCGTGGCGGTCGGCGCCGCCACGGCCGCCTCCCTTGCGGCCGCGGGCCGGCCCGCCGACCTCGTGGCGAAGGGCTCCGCCGAGGCGATTCTCGATGCCCTCGGACCGGCTCTGGCGGGCCTGACAGCGGTCCTTCCCTGCGGCGAAGATAGTGCGGCGGTTCTCGAGGAGGGCCTTGCCGCGCGCGGTGCGACGGTGCGGCGCGTGGTGGTCTATCGGAAGAGACCCCAATCTGCGGGAGACGTCCCTCGAGAGCGAGATCCTCAAGCGGCCGTTCGCCGCGATTTGCGCGACTTCGCCTGCCGCGGCTCGGTGGCTCTTCGATGGCCTGGGCGCGGCCGCCGCGGAGCGCCTGCGCCGCACTCCGGCCGTGGCACTCGGTGCGCCGACGCGACGCTGCCTCGAGGAGCTCGGCGTCCGGCGCGTCGAGACCGCGGCCGAGCCAACCTTTGCTCTGGCGGCGCGGATGCTCGAGGCGCTTGCCACGGAACCGCGTGGGAAATAGGCTGCGGGCAGCATGATGGAGTTTCCTCGGCTTCGCATGCGCCGTCTTCGGCGCACGCCGGTGTCACGGGCGCTGGTCCGCGAGACCCGTCTTTCTGCGGAGCAGCTCGTGGCCCCGCTCTTCGTACGCCGCGGAAAGGCCGTGCGCGAGGAGATCTCTTCGTTGCCCGGCGTGCAGCGGTTGTCACCGGACGAGGCGCTGGCCGCGGTGGAGGAGCTCGCCGCCCTCGGCGTCGCGGCGGTCATCCTGTTCGGGATCCCGGACCGCAAAGACGAAACAGGGAGCGAAGCCTGGGACGATGGGGCGGCCGTTCAAGAAACGGTACGGCTCCTGAAGAAGGCGGCGCCCGGCAGCCTGGTCATGACCGACGTCTGCCTCGACGAGTACACCTCGCACGGCCACTGCGGCGTTGTGCGCGGCGGCGAAGTGGACAACGATGCGACGCTCCCGCTGCTCGCCCGGGTCGCCGTGTCCCAGGCGCGGGCGGGGGCGGACGTCGTCGCCCCCTCGGACATGATGGATGGACGGGTGCGCGAGATCCGCCGCGCTCTCGACGAGGCGGGCTTTCCTCTGGTCGCGATCCTCTCGTATGCAGCGAAGACCGCGTCGGCATTCTATGGGCCATTTCGCGAAGCTGCCGGATCGACGCCCCAGTTCGGGGACCGCAAGGGTTACCAGATGGATCCGGCCAACCGGCGCGAGGCGATGCGCGAGATCGCCCTCGATCTCGAGGAAGGCGCGGACGCGGTCATGGTCAAGCCCGCGCTGGCGTACCTCGACGTCATTCGGGAGGCGAGGAACCGCTTCGACGCGCCGATTGCGGCCTACAACGTGTCCGGCGAGTACGCGATGGTCAAGGCGGCAGCCGCGCGGGGTTGGATCGATGAGCGGCGAGCGGTGCTGGAGATCCTGACCGGCGTCGTTCGCGCGGGCGCGGACTTCATTCTCACGTACCACGCCGGCGATGCGGCGGGCTGGCTCCGGCAAGGCGACTAGTCCCGGATCGGAATCCACGAGCCATGAAAGGGCGGCGTCGACCTCGAGGTTCCCGGCCCACGACTCGAAACTCCGCGCGATTGTTCGCCCGCGCGAAGGTCGTGATGCCGGGAGGGGTGAGCTCGCCCGTTCGTTCCTTCACGTCGGTCGGCGGCGAGCCGTTCTTCGTCGCCTCGGGACGAGGCGCCCGGGTCCGGGATGCCGATGGACGACCGTATCTGGACTTCGTCATGTCCTACGGGCCGCACCTCTTCGGTCATGCGCCCCCATTCGTGCAGCGGGCCCTCAACCGCGCCTCGCGCAAGGGGACCTCCTACGGAGCGCCCACGGAGCTCGAAGTACGCCTGGCAGAACGCGTCGTCCAGATGGTGCCGTCCGTGGAAGTCGTTCGCTTCGTGAACTCGGGGACCGAGGCCACCATGAGCGCGGCGCGGCTGGCCCGTGCAGCGACCGGACGCAAGCGGATCGTGAAGGTGGATGGCGGCTACCACGGGCACGCGGACTCCTTTCTCGTTTCGGGGGGCTCCGGCCTGGCGACCCTCGGAATCGCCGGAAGCCCCGGAGTCCCGGACGAGGTGGCGGCCCTGACGACCGTGGTGCCCTACAACGATCTGGAGGCTCTCGCGGCTGCCTTTCGGGCGTTCCCCGAGGAGATCGCAGCCTTCATCGTCGAGCCGGTCGCGGCGAACATGGGCCTCGTGCCTCCCGTCACCGGCTATCTCGAGGGCGTCCGCGACCTGACTCGCCGACACGGGGCGCTGCTTCTATTCGACGAGGTGATCTCCGGGTTCCGGCTCGCGGCAGGGGGGGCGCAAGACGTGTACGGTGTGACTCCCGACCTGACCACGCTCGGCAAGATCCTCGGCGGTGGGCTGCCGGTGGGAGCCTACGGGGGCCGCCGCGATCTCATGGAGAGAATGGCGCCATCCGGCGACGTCTACCAGGCCGGCACGCTGTCTGGCAATCCCCTCGCGATGTCGGCAGGCATCGCAATGCTCCAGGAGATCGAGCGGCATTCGCCTTACGCGGAGCTCGAAGAAAAGGGGTCGCTGCTCGAATCACTCCTTCGGGCCGAGATCGTGCAGCGCAGCCTCCAGGAGCGCGTCTGGCTCGCGCGCATCGGGTCGCTCCTCACGCTCTTCTTCGCCCCCGGCCCGCTGTCGAACTTCACCGCGGCCCGCAGAAGCGACACCAGGCGCTACGCGGCATTCTTCCACGCGATGCGGGAGCGGGGCATCTTTCTTCCTCCCGCGCAGTTCGAAGCCTGGTTCCTCTCGACGGCGCACACGGAAGCAGACATCCGGCGCGCGGCGCGCCTGGCCGGGGAGAGCCTCGGCGTCGCCTTCGCCTGATCGGGCGCTCGGGCGGGCCGGAAGAAGCGGCGAGAGCCGTCGTGGCGGATCGCGACGAGCCCGATCGTTCCGAGGAGCTGGATCGACCCTCCGATCCCGACGATCCTGCCGATGCGGCCCTCCCGAATCTCTGGTAGCCTCGCGGCAGCGCATCATGGCCACGCAATCTCCTGCGACGATGGCGCCCGCCGGGGCGCCCGAGAGGCATCCCCGCGGCCTCTACGTGCTGTTCGCGACCGAGTTGTGGGAGCGATTCAGCTTCTACACGATGCTCGCGCTCTTCACCCTCTACCTCCAGGACAAGGCGCAGGGATTCGGTTGGACGGACGCGCAGGCCACGACCTTGCGGGCGAACTACCTGCTGTGCGTCTTCTTCAGCCCGCTCGTCGGAGGGTGGCTCGCCGATCGTTACGTTGGTTACCGCCGCTCCGTCATGATCGGTGGCGGCTTTTTCGTGGCCGGCCACCTCCTGCTGGCGTTCCCGTCGGTCGGATCGATGTATGCGGCGCTTGCCTGCCTCGTGATTGGGAACGGCCTCTTCAAGCCGAACGTCTCCACCCTCGTCGGCAATCTGTATCCCCGGCGGAGCCACCTTCGCGACCGCGCTTACAACATCTTCTACATGGGGATCAATACGGGAGCCATGCTCGGGCCGATCATCGTGGAGTTCGTGCGGCGCTGGTACGGGTTCCACGCCGCCTTTGCCGTGGCGGCCGGGGGCATGGTGATCTCGGTCTTGACGCTCGTGGTGTTCCGCAAGGACGTGGAGCCCGGCGACCGGTCCCCGACGCGGGACGACGTCGAGGACGCGAGCCCCCCCACGGCGATCGACGCGGTGCCCGAAAGGAACCGGATTCTTGCGCTGCTCGTCATCTACCTGATCTCGATCGTCTTCTGGATGGTCTTCTTCCAGAACGGCTCGACGCTGACCTACTGGGCCAACGACAACACCAACTGGAGCTTCTCCGGCGTGATCTCCAACGCGATCGAGCCGTTCTTCGTCATCGCCTTTTCGGTTCCACTCGTCCTTCTCTGGAAGGCGCTCGACCGGCGCGGCAAGGAGCCGGCGACGACGACGAAGATCCTGATGGGTATGTTCCTGATGGCCATCGCGTACTACGTCATGTACTTCGCGGGGAAAGCCGGGGGCGACGTCGGCAAGGTGTCCCCGTGGTGGCTGGTCGGCTGCTACGCGCTCATGGGTCTAGCCGAGATTACGCTCTCGCCCATGGCCCTGTCGCTCGTTTCGCGGGTCGCACCCCGCCGCTTCCGGGCCCTGATGATGGGCGGCTGGTTCGTGGCAACGGGCCTCGGGGGCAAGCTCACGCAGATCGGCGTGTTTTGGACGGAATGGAAACACTCGACCTTCTTCGCGGTCCTGGGGTCCCTGTCGCTCGCAACGGCGCTCCTGCTCCTCTTCGCGCTCAAGCCTCTGAAGCGGGCGATGCCCGGCGTTTGACGGCGGGGCGGACGGCCCGGGATTGAAACCCGTTCTTGGCGCTCTCCTCCTGTGCGTGGCTCGCCTCGCGGCCGCGCAGTCCGGCAGCACGCAGGCGCTGATTGCCCAGATGCGCTCGTCCATAGACGGCGGAAAACTCGACGCGGCGATCCAGGCCGGAGAGAAGGCGATTGCGGCCGATCCGAAGAGTTCCGAAGCGCACGACCTGCTGGGAAGGGCCTACGGCCTCAAGGCGCAGGAGTCGCAGCTTCTGGAGCAGGTTCGACTCGCGAAGAAGGCGCGCAACTTCTTCGCGCGCGCGGTAGAACTCGATCCCACAAACGTCCCCGCGCTCGCCGATCTCGCCACCTACGACATGCGGGCGCCCGGCATTCTGGGCGGGGGGAATACGAAGGCGAGGAGGGAGGCGGAGGCGGTCGTCGTTCTGGACCCTGCTCGCGGGCATGTTTTGCTCGGCGAGCTCGCCGAACGCGAGAAG
Organism: uncultured Acidobacteriota bacterium; assembly: GCA_963811425.1. Lineage (GTDB taxonomy): Bacteria > Acidobacteriota > Thermoanaerobaculia > UBA5066 > Gp7-AA6 > DAHUXD01. Next base: position 307,511 of record CAWERV010000017.1, on the reverse strand, counting down.
AACCCGGCGGCCGCCGAGGCCGAGTATCGCAAGGCGACTGAGGCGTCTCCGCGAGACCTGCGCGGCCGTCGAGCGTTCAGTCGATTTCTCGTCGACCGGAAGCGGTACGGGGACGCGCGTACGATTTGGTTCGAAGCGCGAGTGCTCGAACCTTCCGATCCGACTCCGGATTTCGAGTTGGCCGGGATCGCGCTGGCCTCGGGCGAGGGCCTCGCCCCGGCGGTCGGGGAACTCGAAAGCGCCCTGATCCGGACTGAGCGGCCGGACGGGCCGAGTCGCGCGGAAATTCACGCCCGTCTCGCTGCGGTCTACGAGAGGCTCGGCCAGCGGGAGGAGGCAGGAGCGCAATATCGTGCGGCGCTCGAACTCGAGCCCGGCCGTTCCGTGTGGCGCAAGAGGCTGGAAAAACTCCAAAAGTAGCTTCCGCCCGGGCCGGGCACCGGAACGTGACGAAAACCGTGGCGAAACCTTACGCCATCAGGCCTTCCCAACACTATCCTGATGTCCGGGTGTCTAGGAGGAGGCCATGGGCTCTCTTCGCGCGGATCTGGCCACTGCCGCGCTTCTCGGGCCAGCCTCTTCCCTGTCCGCGATGGCCGCGGCTCAGAAGCCGCGCGCTCAGGTGATCGCCGAGGACGCCGCCAGCGGGCCGCCGCCTCGGCGTCTCCAGCGTGGTCCATGACACTCGCGCGACCCTTCTCCAAACGAGTTCTCACCCTCCTTCACGACAGCAAGATGCTGGGCGTCCGCGCGGGCACTCAAGCGCACGGTTTCACCGGCGTCTGGGCCGTCGTGGTAAACGGACGAGCTTTCGTACGATCCTGGAATGACAAGCCGCGCGGCTGGCGTCAAGGGTTCCGCGAGGAGCCACGCGGGGCGATCCGAGTCTCGGGGCGCGTGATCGCTGTGCGTACCAGGCAGGTTCTGGGCAAGCGCCTGATGCAGGCGATCGACTCTGCTTACCGCGAGAAATACAACAGTCGGGCCTCCCGAAAGTGGGTGCGCGGCCTCACGCGCGGACGACGCCGAATGACGACCGTGGAATTGCTGCCTCTCTAGGCAGGGAGTACGAAGGGGTGTCTTCGTCCTGCTCGATGCAAGGAGCCGAATGGCTCCAGGCTAGTCCAGCTCGTAGTTCAGCCCTAGAGGATACTCAGTCCCGTGCCCGACAGCCGAGGTGCCCTCGCCGCGCAGGCCCCCAAGCTCTCCCGTGCCGGAGCCCGGGATGACGAAATAGGACTCCTTCGCTAGGCCGGCCTCGAACACTCCAGTACGTTGGAGGACGAAGCTGCCCGCTTTTCCGGCGACGTGCCCGACGACCCGCTCGAGGCCGACAAACGTGGCGGAGCCGTCGCTTCGGTACATCATCAAGTATTCGGCGTGCCCCTCGCCCGCGATATCGCCAGTGAATGTCTTGATGACCGCTGCCCGAGTCAGCTTTGGCAGGTCCTCACCCTCACCGTAAGGCTTCTCGTCCCAGCTCTTGATGCTGAATCGGGAGTTCGCGACGTTCTTCATGTCTTGTACCTCGGTCAGGCGATCGGAAGCAGGATGTCCAGGGGGCAGCGGCGTTGCCTGGGGCGGCGCAGCGGCGAGCGAAGGTGCATCGCTCGATTCCCAAGGCCTGTATCGTTCGCCCGGTACGACGCCATCCTCAGACGTTTCGACATCGCATCCATTCTTTCAGTTTGTCGAGGTGCTGGCTACGGCAGGGATCACCTCGGGCTATCCCGACGGCAGGTTCGGTGTAACACCAAGGGCGCCTACGGCGCGTTTCTCAGGTTTCCTCCGGGCTTCGTGGCTCCGCTGCACACGCACACGAGCGCCATCAAGATCGTGGTCCTGTCGGGGACGTACATACAAACCCCGGAAGGGAAGGCCGAGGAGCGGTTAGGGCCGGGCTCGTACGCGTTCCAGCCCGGCGGGAATTACAAACACATCTCGGCGTGCGACAGGGCTTCCGAATGCGAACTATTCATCCAGAGCAGCGGGAAGTTCGATCTCAAGCCGGTCGAAACCGGAAAGGCGCCGGCAAGAAAGTAACTCCGGAGGAGGGCCGCAGAAGGCCGGTCAGCGTTGGAGAAGATGAGCATTTGACCGGATCCTTGGCATGATCAGTTGGTGGGCCGTCTGGGACTCGAACCCAGGACCACCGGCTTAAAAGGCCGATGCTCTAACCAGCTGAGCTAACGGCCCAACTTGCTGGCAGTCCTGAAGATACATCATTTCCGGTTCGACTCCGACACGGCCTCGGAATCCTTTTGTGCCGCGTTTGTGCCAGGTTTGGCGAAGGCCCGGCGGGTCAGATCCGCCGATTCGTGGTCGAGATAGGTGGAAGCGATCGCGCCCGAGATACCCATGATCGACGCCACGTCCTCCTTCGACATCGTCCGCCGCAAGGTGCTCCCGAACGTGTGCCGCAGGTCGTGCAGACGAGCCACCACGCCAGCCTTGTGCGCCGCGTAGCGCCAGCAGGTAGTCAACTGGCTGTAGATGGCCTTCCTCGTCTCTCCGAGCTCCTGAAAGACGAGGCCTGACTTCTGACGCGGGCCGACGATGCCCTCCACCGCCTCGAAAGGAATCAGCCGCTCCTTGGATTTCTTCTGCGTGATCGGGCAAAAGGCGGGGTAGGGCAGATCCTGCCAGTGCTCTCGCCAGTCGAGCGCGCAAGCCTCCATCTTCCGAAGACCCGTCGCCCGAAGGAACCGCGCGATGCGCCGGGCCGCAGGCCGCATGACCACGAGTACTTTTTCGAACTCGTCGTCCGACAACACCCGGCCCGCCGTTTGCTCCGGACTCCACGAGGGCATGAGCGACCGGCGGGTGTCGCGATCCAGGGACTCGAAAACATGCCGTGAGATGAAGCCCCGCGCCTTGGCAAAGAGCATCGCCGCCTTGATGTGGCGGAAGTCCTTCGACACTGTTGAGGCCGACACCTTCCGCTCGCCTTTGAATCGCTCGAGGTCGGCGAGGGTAGCCGTCTCAGCCTCGACGGCTGCGAGAGCGCACTTTTCGATCGCCTCTCGATGCTGGACCAGTCGCTCCCGAGACGATGTGCTCACGACAACGGAGACGTGCCGCTCTTCGTAGAACTTCAACACGTCCAGCACCGTCACCGCATGCCGCGCCTCCTCCGGCCTCTCAAACGCGGGCAGGCCCGCGCGCAGCCTCGCCCGAATGGCGTTGGCGTGTGCGTTGGCCTGCGCCCGCGTCCCGAAAGCCTGCCGATGCCGCTCCCGGCCGGTCGGCGTTGGCACCGAGACGTCAACGACGTAGCCTCGCTGGCGTCTGCCCACCCCGACCGTCGGCGGTCGGGGAGCCCGTTTCCAGCCTTTGGTCATCCCTTGCCCCCTTTCTTCAGCTGCTTCAGGTAGCTGTCGACAGCATCGGCGACGAGCTCCTGGAGTGTCCTCCCTTGCTTGATGGCCTGGATCTTCGCGGCCTCCCACAGGGCTGTGGGAAGCGCGAGACTCGTCTTCTGGAGCTGAAGATCTCTAGACCACTCGGACTTTCTGGTCATCGGGAGAGAGTATATACCTCTGAATATCTAGCGGTCACCTGTAAAACTGCTACCCCGAAGGACTCGAAGAGCGTGACCACCGGATTCGCTATGCGTCGCGAGGGCTCTATCGATCAGCCGCCTTCCTTCGGCCCAGGAGACGCGATGACCATAGGAAGCGCAAATCAGACGCGCGGACAAATCCTTCGGCTCCTTCGGCACATGTAAGGGGTGCTGAGCGCCGGGCCTCGGGCAGTTGACGACCCAGAAGGTTGGAGTATCAACAACGGTGGTCGCCGTCTTCCTCTTTCCTTTCCTCAGGCGAGTGAGTCCGCTGCACGCGCGTGTTGGGCGGCGTCATCCGTGACTGTATTCGAGTGGTTGCAACCCGCAATCCCAACGCTGACCGCTCCGATCCGAGTCCCGTTCCTGGGACCTGGCTGACGTCAACCATGGCGCTCAGACCCTGCTGCGGAACTGCTGCGTTCCTGGTAAAGGCCGATGACGTTTCCGGCGGGATCGCGAAACCTCGCGGTCACCTCGGGGGCGTCCATCCCGATCCGCTGCACGACCTCGCCACCGTACGTGAGGACCCTGCCGATCGTTGTTGCAACACTATCGACCATGATGTAAATCAGCAGACCGGGTTCTCGCGAGGGCGGCCGACCCGTTACCCAGGCGCCGCTCACTTCCCCGACCCCGTCGTCGAACGCCGTTGACCCGTCGCTCCGGCGCCTGATCGCCCAGCCAAAGACTCTTTCGTAAAATTCGATCGAGCGACTGACGTCGATTGCGGGAATCTCGACGTAGCAGATCTTGCCGTTCGCACGAGTGGGAGGCACTAGGCTTCCTCCATGTCCTTCCGAATTCCTCGGCGCCGAGGTGTTCCCTATTTCCATATAGCGCGACTCTACGCCTCTACGACCACCCGCGCCGGCCCTCTCCCAAAAAGAGCCCGCAACGCAACGGCGGCAGGCTCATCGCGCCCGTGAATATCGACATCGGCGCGCGTATACTTCTGAGCCATCATTAGGCAATTCCAATCTGACCCTAGTGGCGCGCCTCTCTGCTCCGCGTGTCTCAAGTTTCGCGGGCACTCGATTCGCATGAGAGGGCAGCTAGAGCCCGTTTCGGGGGAAAAGTCGGCCCTCGTCTTTGTTTGCGATCGCTGCGGCGCGAAGTTGAAGGACAGGCGTAGGCCTGGCGGGCGGGTAACTCCGAGATAAACCGCCGGGGTTCTCGACCTGATCCCGGCGCCTTGCCCGAAGCGCGTCTTACGTACTATTTGTCGCGAGCCGCGGTGCCGCTCAGAACCCGTGGGCGTTTCGCCGCTCAGGGCCGCCTCCGGTTCGCTGGAACGCCCACAGGACGGCCGCGGCGGGGTAGAGGCAGGGAAGGCGTGACAGCTCCTTCGATCGGACCCGTATCGCCGCCCAAGCGCACCCGCTCCACCTCCTCGGACGGGATCGTGATTCGTCTCCCGAACCGAGCCACGCGGATGCGATTCTGCTCGGCGAGGCGATAGGCGGTTCGCCGGGAAACGCCCCACTCTCGGGCCGCCTCCGGAAGGCTTAAATTACTCATTTTCGGCCCAACTCGGCACAAACTCGGCACACTTCGCCGTGAATCGGCCGTAACTCGTTGATCTCAAACCGTGGAGCATCGGCCTAAGACGCCGATTCACTTCTCCGGCTCCCGCTCCGGGGCCTCCGAAGCCGCATTCGCCGATCTGTACCTCTCAACCGTCCATTCCGCCCCGAGTGCCTGTTTCGCCTCGCCGATGGTTTCCACGTGGTCCGGAGCCGCCCCCTGCAACACTTCCAACTCGGGCTGGCTGAACAATGGCGCAGCCGGCTTGCTCGCCTCGGAGGCGGCTCTGGGTCCCAAACGCGCTCGTAGGGCGGCCCACCATCTGTAGCCCTCATGGCCATTGCCTCCGCCTGCCACCCCTGCGCAGCGGGTGTCAACCGTCACACCGTCACAGGGGCTGTCGTTATTGAGGATTTCGCCCTTCTCGCAACCCGCTGGATCCGACTCCTGAGGCTCCACAGCCGTCACATTCGGAGGTGCTGAGGAGGCCTCGACACCAGAAGCGTTCAATACTGGCGCGGGCTGTGACGCTGTGACGGTTTGGCCCCCGCCCACGGGGCTAGGGGGGAGACACCTCGCCCAAGCGTCCTCGAAGGCCTCACGACGGTATCCCTTGAGATTTTCGCCGCCCATGAGGCGTATCGGCCCCGGGGTGATACCGAATGGCCTGAGAAGCCTGGCGAGGCCGGTTTGTGACAGCGGTCGGCCTTTGCTCCACTCGGCCCAGGGCGAGCCCTCCTCACTGGCCAGCGCCTGGCAAAGGGCTAGAGAGCCAATTCTGTCTTCCGGGATTGCGTTGAATACCGTCCGACAATCGCGAAGGATCAGCTCCCCAATGGAGTCGTCACGAGTTCTGTCGGCCATGAGTTCAACCAGGGCTCGGCGCGCCCGCACAGGCCAGTTCTCCCCGGCCGCCTCGCCAATCGCCAAGAGGATCTCGGAGACTTCGGCGGAGCGATTCGTCAACTCCTTCGGGGGCTTCGGCCTCGCGTCGCGAATATGAGCGGAGACTCTGAGAGCGCAGGCTTCCAGCCGCTTGCGTAATTGTGTGGCGCCTGGCTCAACATCGCGTCGGCGGAAGCTCTCGACCTTCTCGTCCGCTCGCTTCCGCTTCATGGAAATCGGGATCGACCGGTCCGCGACGGTGTCCGGCAACTGCTTCAGGCCGGCGAAGGCCTTCGGGCAGAAGGTTTCGAAGTCTCGGGATTGATAGTCGTTGCCGACAGCTACGCAGGCAGAGGTCTTTCCCCCGGTTCTGTAGCCGCTGTTGAGCACGCCGCGCAGCGTCTCGGCGTACTCCTTTTCTCCGCCAAAGGCTGCGTCGGTTTCATCCAAGAGGACGGTTGGACGATCTCGGTCGATCTTCCGGACGAGATTGGCCGTCGTCGTGCGCGAGGTAAACCAGGGACGAGCCACGAGGAGCTCCAGCACTTCGAGATTGAGGGACTTCCCCGAGCCCTTTACCGCCGAGGAAATAGCCAAGTAGGGCGTCGCATAGACGGCCCCGGCTTCGAATAGATGAGTGTGTAACACCCAGAGCGCCTCTACGTCGGTCTGCGCCTTGGAGAGGACGAGAAATTGACGGAGATACTTGGCCGTGTCCCCGAGACACGCAGCAGTCTCGGTTGCGCTCGTGTCGGCTGTCGGTTCCTGAAGCTGCCGATGAGCCTGCGGCGGCGCGTCGGCCCCCGGGTTGCTGGCCGGCCGTGGAGCGGGCTGCCCGGGCACGTGTGCCGGCGCATAGCGAGCAGCGCTCGCAGCAATATCCCGCACCTCCTCGTCCTCCAGAGGGGGTCGGCACCGACGACCGTTGAGCGCTCGGAGGGCTTCTAGGATCTCGTCCTCAGTCGCCCCTGTGCGCCGCATCCAACAGCCGACCGAGAATAGCCGGGCGTTTCGCTCGCCTTCCGGGATCTCTTCTGGCAGTCGTGAGGCGGCTCTCCCAGGTAGCTCTGAGAGGCGACAGGTTTCCTGAAGCCAAGCTTTCGGTAGCTGCGCAACAATCTGTTCCTCGGGAGCGCAGTAGCGAGCCCATTCGTACAGGTTGCCACTCGCATGAAGGCTCGGTGGTAGAAGTACGTAGCCGGTGCCGCAGCCCTTCAGTTCAACCCCGGGCGCCAGTTGCTTGGGAAGGCGCATCCGGGCCGGAAGGCGAAAGCGATAGTGCTCTCCGTCTCCGCCCGTCTCGGTAGTGACCGTTGCCGAGAGCGGGCCTAGTCGCTGGACGAGCTTATCGAGGTTCTTGTCTCCGCCCGATCGAGGGTCAACGTCGATGACCACTTCATCGGCTTCCAGGATGTTCCCGATGTTCGCGCCCGATGAGTCGGTCCAGAACTTCTGTATTTGCGTGGGGTCAGTCGTTGCCGCTTTGAAGCCGTTCGGAGTTCTCGGGTGCTTTCCTGGCCTGCCACACGCCTTCCCACACGAACAGAGGCCGTCCTTGGCCGGCTCGTAGACGGGGAAGACGGCCATACCTCGACCCGCATATGAAAGAGCGGCTTCGAGAAGGCGGTTCCCTCGCTCACTCATGCGGCCCCTCGCTTTGACTGCCTCGTGGCGAGGGACGCGAGCGTGTCCAGAGTAGCGTGCTCGATGCAGGTCCAGTTATCTAGGACGCACGGCGGCGAAGATCGACGGGGGAAGATCGGATCAGCAGTTTTGACTTTCCTGGGCGGCCGTGGGACGATGGGTCTTGGCACGTTTCAATTCCTCGGACCCGGTTCCTCGTTCGCGCGAGGGCCGGGTTTTTCGTTTGTCCGCCTTGCCTGATCCGCGAGGCGCGGCTGCGGGTGGGCTAGCGGTAATAGTGGTGTTCATCTCTCGTCCTCCTGGGCTACTTACCGGGTAGTGCTCAGGCGGGTCTCTCGAAGAGTCAATCGCTCGCAACGGGGTCGATTGCACGGTCGGCCAGGAACCTGCGCAGTTCTGACGCCGAGACCCTCACACCCCGTTCGCCTAGCTTTACAGCGTGGAGCTCGCCGGCCTTGATTGCGAGATCGACGCGTCGGCGCGAACAGCCCCAGCGGCGCGCCACCTCTGACGGCGCGAACAGGGTTAGCTCGTCGTGGGGGTCTTCACATTTCATCCTCTTCCTTTCTGTAAGAAGCCCCGTCCATCCGGGGACACCTCTAGTATCAGTATGGAAGAGTGGGAAGGAGCAAAATAGGGTACCCGCCGACGCCGAAATCCGCGGTGCTAGACGCCCACCATTTTGCGGCGGCTCTTCCGAGCTGACGTTCCAATCTTGTGTCGCCGCCGTAGGTAACCAGGCTCGTATGACGGGGATCCGCTCATGCCCGCCGTCGCACGCTCAAGAAGGGTTTCCAGCGAGGGAAGGTGCGCTCGGCCCTTGGGGCTCTTTCGCCTGACATAGTCCATGAGGTTCGCCTCGGATTTGACCCATGGGTTAGCCTTTCCGCCAAACTGGGTTCCGTAACGCCGGTAACGCGCTGCCCGCTCGCGCAAGGCGCTGGCGAGCTCTTCGGGTCGCTGTCTTAAGAACTTGTCGTAGAAGTCGGACGGCCACGGATTCTCGAATGCTTCAATTTCAGCCGCAACCTTCTCGAGCTTCGCAGCGAGACGGTGGCGCCAGTCGGCATCCTTTCCCCGAAGGCGGAAAAAGTGCGATTTGGCTGCGCAACCCAGCGGCGCAGTCGCGATATCGAAGACGATCTCGTTGATTTGCCCGAGGAGTTCCCGGTCGATGCAGAATGCGCAAAGCCTCCGCCACGCCCTCTGTACGAGGGGATCGTGCGACTTTGCAAAATCATCGGCGCTCAGACGAGCGGGTATAGCCACCTGAGAACGGCGACGCGACGGGGACGAAGCCGCCCTTTTCCGCTGCGGCCCTAGCCGTCCTGGTGATCCTACCGATAGGCGCATCGACCAGATGGTAAACGCAAGGTGCTTATTCGCAACCTCTTGGCTGCCCCTTACTCCCTTACCATCCCTAGGCGGCGCCTCCGCTTCTAACATTTTGACGTGCCCCTGCCGGCACCGCGATTCGCCCGTCCTGCCGCGGTCGGAAGCGATGGGATAGGCTTACTCTCACCCTTCCCGGAGGTCCCGGAATGAACACAAGGGCCCCGGGTCAGCCTGCGCCAATGCCGAAGCCGGCGTGGAGGGTTTGGGCGAGGTTATTGGCGGTGGCGGTCTACGGCCTGGGCATTTGTGCACTCTTGCGCGCCCAGGCGGTCGAGCCGTTCTTTCCCTCCGAAAGTGCTACGGAGGCGAAATCGGAAGCCCCCCCTCCAATGCGGCTAGCGGAGAGGGTGGCCATTCCGAATTCGATCGCTCTCAACTCCGCGGATGAGGGTGCGCTCGATCAGCTAAGGGCTATGAAGGATTGGAACGATTCTGGGAAACGTCCGACCCAGATTGGATTCTCACGCGCCTTGCCGAGCCTGATCGTCGCAGACCTCACGCGCCGAGCTGATCTCACAGAGGAGCCCGCACTTGAAGGTCAAGCCGTTCGCGCAATGTCGAAAACCGGTGCCCTGGTCTGGGGAACTGGCGTCAAGGTGACGGACGCCTATGGGCTCCGCCTTCATCTGCGTAGCGTTGAACTTCCCCTAGGGACGCGGTTTTGGGCGTGGGGGCCCACACAGCCCCCGATTTCATTCGGAATCGATCTCGTTTCATCAACTCGCGAGTTATGGACGCCGGCCGTTTTCAGCGACATCCTCTTCGTCGAGGTCGAGATCCCCGCGTCGGCAGGTGACGAGAACGCCTCATTCGAGATCGCTGAGCTGACTGAAATAGTTCCGCGGCCATTAACTTCAGCTGGCGACCTGTCTCCGCGCTTGCCGGAATCCGTGACCTGCCTTCAGGATGCAACCTGCTTCAGCCCGCAGACGGCGTTTGCCGCAATCAACGTCGCGCGCCACGCCGTTGCGCAGCTTCAATTCAATTCCGGAGGGCAGTCATACAGCTGCAGCGGGACACTTCTGAACGACATTGCCGGCGACGGGACGCCCTATCTTCTCACCGCTCATCACTGCTTCTCGACCTCGGCCGAAGCCCTGACACTGGAGGCCTACTTCGATTACTACACAAGCTCGTGTCATGGACAGGTTCCGCCGCTGTCGACATTACCCCGCAGTAACGGTGCGACACTCCTGGCCAGCGGGGCAGTCTCGGACTTTACGTTCGTTCGCTTGAACGGAGCCCCACCCGGCCGAGCCTTCATGGGGTGGAATGCGAGTCCCTCTGCGATCCCGCTGACCACCACACTCTTTCGCATTTCCCATCCCCTCGGCATTCCGCAGAGCTACTCCGACTCCTTCGTCGATACGTTCAGCGCGTCTTGTCAAGGCGATCAGCGCCCATACTTTATCTATTCCGTTCCAAGCGTCGGAGCGACTTACGAGGGTAGCTCAGGCTCGGCGGCAATGTTGGCCGGCGGGCAAGTCGTCGGCCAGCTGAACGGGATATGCCCCGGCGTTACTGATCCGTGCACGGAGACGAACGAGCAGTCGGACGGCGCGTTCTCGATCACCTATCAGTCGATAGCTCAATGGCTGAGCCCCACATCCGGGGCGGCGCCGGTCGCGAGCTTCACCTACGCGCCTACGTCTCCCGTCGTCGGGCAGGCGATTCAGTTCACGGATACTTCGACAGGGTCACCCACCTCGTGGGCGTGGAACTTCGGAGATGGGAGGGGGTCGGCCGATCAGAATCCCTCCCATGCCTATTCCAGCAATGGGACGTATACGGTAACGCTGCTGGTCCGCAACGCGAACGGTTCAGGAGAGGCCTCGCACGTAATTACTGTCGCGGCGAACGACTGTTTCAGGTGCACGAGGGTAGTGCCGTTTCGACCGTTGAGCCCTCCTTACCAGTAAGACTTACTTAACGGGGAGGTTCGGATGGGTACCAAGGTCAAGGATCTTCATCCCACCCCATGGTCGCAGGACGAGACGTGGATTCAGGACGCGGACGGGTTCCCGGTTGGCAACACGCTCGAGCACAACGCCGCGGCGCGAATCGTGGCGGCGGTCAATTCCGTTGCCGGCCTTCCGACGGCGATGCTCGAGAACGGCGTGGTCCGCCGGCTAGTTGAGAAGCACATTGACACGCTCGCCGAGGAAATCCCCGGGTTACGGGAGCTCTTGAAGGAGCCACGCCCTCATTAGCATCGCCGGCAAAAGACCCAGGGGATCGCGCCGGGGCGTGCGATACGATTCTTCCACCCAACAGATCGACTGTGATGCGTCCCTCAAATCGAGGGAAGGAGGTGGAGATGCAACTCTGGAAGCGTGTCCTCGCGGGAAGCCTCGGGGTTCTGGGTCTAGCGGCGTTTGGTCAGGCGCAGGCTGGGAATGACAGAGGTGGGATCGAGGCCAGATCGGTGCCTGCCGCTTCACAGCGCCCGCCTCGCCCCATCCAGCCAGACACCTACGGCACCTCGCAAGTCAGCTATTACAACATCGATGCTTACGAGTTGATCCCTGACAATGACATCGTCACATTTAATACAACAAACGGAAAGCGCTATCAAACGAGCGCTGGCGTCTTTGGAGTTGCGTTACATCTTCCGGGAGGAGCGCAGATTGTGTCTATGGAGCTGGACTATTACGACAACTCCGTTGTGGGCCAAGCAGAGGCCTCGCTTGTAGTGTGCGATTACAAGGGCAACACCTGTAACTATCACGGGCACTGCGGAACTACTGACACCGTCTGCTCCGGGAGCCTGAACGCTCCCGGCGACGACTATACGATCGTCGATCTTACTGGCGACGACATCGTGATCGACAATTTTGAGAATCGTCACTTTATCCTCGCAGCCACTACGACTGCTGACGGCTCGACAGCGATCAGCAGAATTTCGATTGGCTACAAGCTTCAGGTCAGTCCCGGTCCGGCAACAGCGACCTTCACCGACGTGCCGACGACGCATCCGTTCTTCAAGTTCGTAGAAGCCTTGCACGCTGCTGGTATCACCAACGGATATCCGGACGGCAGGTTTGGCGTCAACGACCCGATTACTCGCGGGCAGATGGCCGTCTTTCTCTCCGCCGCGCTGGGCCTGAATTGGCCGTAGCGATTGATTGTCTTCTCGGGGACCTCCGAGACCGTCATGAGGTAGCTAGCCACGGTCACGGCGCATTCAGCCCGGCGTCGTAGACGGGGTCACACATGGCTCGGCTTCCGGTTCTTCAGATCGGGACGGGCGCTGCCAACAAACCCCAGATCGCAGCCAGAGGATGGTTGGGCAGAAGGCAAACCGGGGCAGAAGAGCAGCGGTGATCACCGCCAGCCAACACGCGCTTCTCATCAACCAGCCCCCGAGTTGTCCGAAATCCTAGCATCCGGCCCCACCCAGCCTCCGAGGTATATCGTTTTGGGCAGGGAGGTTTGCCATGACCAGACTCGCCAGACTCCGCTGCCTTCTCGCTCTATCCCTGACTGCGAGCCTTTGCGCGGATGTCGCAACAGCCCAGCAGGTTTTCGGGACGAAGGATTACAACGTGACTGTGGTGTCGGCTCTTTCCTTCAACGGCGGGTCATTCAACGTTTCGGGCAGCCTGGGGAGATTCGGTGTCGTGAACGTGGATCAGCATTTCTATGCAACCGTGGATATTCCTGGGGGTGTAGTCATCGACTACATTGGGCTGAACAACCTCAACGACGGCACACCTGCGGTGATGGGTGTCGCCCTGCGAGGCCACCAGGGCAACGGCATAGCCGTTTTTTGGGGGGGTCTCTCGAGCACGCCTCATACCGGTTGGCTCACGGACAAGAATTCAGTCCCGCTTAATCTCGATTTCGGCGCGGATCAGGACAACGTCATGATTCTTGACGTCGAAATCGCCTCGAGTGCGAATCAGCAATTTTTCGGTTTCGCTGAGGTCTGGTGGCGCCGAAAGGTGCGCCCGGGGCCAGGCGTCGCGTCCTTTAGCGACGTGCCGACATCGCATCCGTTCTTCCAGTTCGTCGAAGCCCTTCACGCAGCCGGAATCACGAACGGATATCCCGACGGAAGATTCGGCGTCAACGATCCCGTCACTCGTGGGCAGATGGCGGTGTTTCTTTCCACGGCGCTCGGACTGCATTTTCCCTACTGATCTAACAACGAGTAAAGGAGATGGAGATGGAGATGCGATTCTGGAAGCGTGTCCTCGCGGGAAGCCTCGGGGTTCTGGGTTTAGCGGCGTTCGTTCAGGCACAAGCCGGGAGTGACGTCGTTGGAGTCAAGGCGCGACCGACCGCCAGCGCTCGCCAGCGCCCGGCTCGCGCCACGCAACCCGATACCTACGGCACGTCCAAGGTCAGCTATTATGACATCGATGCGTACGAGTTGATGCCGCGTTCGAGCGACCGTACCGTCAGTTCAGAGGGTGCCCTCCGCTATCAGGATAACGCTGATGACGAGGGCCTGGGAGCCACGCTCCATCTTCCAGCGGGGGCGCTGATCGTCTCAGTAGAGTTGGACTATTACGATATCTCGCCAGACGGCCGCGTGCTGGCCACTCTCACTGTTTGCGACTACGAGGGGCAGAACTGTACCGAGCTCTCTAGTTGTGACGTGGCTATCACCGTCTGCTCCGGATTTGCGGAAGCTTCCGGCTACTCCTACACCATCGCGGACGTGAGCGGGTATGGTCTCCAGGTCGACAACTTCGAGAATCGATACATCCTCGATGTCGGCAACACGACTACGGACGGGAGCACTGCGATTTCCAGGATCTCGATTGGCTACAAGCTTCAGGTCAGCCCCGGCCCTGCTACAGCGACATTCACCGACGTACCGACATCTCATCCCTTCTTCAAGTTCGTGGAAGCCTTGCACGCCGCCGGTATCACCAACGGATACCCGGACGGGAGATTCGGCGTCAATGACCCGATTACTCGCGGGCAGATGGCCGTCTACCTCGCTGCGGCGCTCGGGCTGAACTGGCCGTAACGAGTGGTTCTATGCGAGAGATGATGCTCGGCGGCTCTAATTGAGACACTTGCCGGGCCGCGAGTATGTCAGCGCGGTACGACGCGAGGCCTCTGCGGCGAGCCTTTCAGAGGCACCAGGTTTCGGTTATGAGGGTCGGCTTCCTCCAGCGCAATCGAGTCGATGCTCACATCGCCGGCGCTGCCGATGGGAGTCAACCGAAACTGCCGGAGCGTACCCGTCCACGCCGCATTGTCCGAAAGATTGAAGTAGTAGTCGAAGTACTCCGGAGAGCTCAGAATGGCGCTCACAGTGACGCTCTTGGCCTCGCCAAAGGCTGGATCGGCCTGGGTCGTAAAAGAGAGCTTCGCCGAGGTCTGCGCGCCGCTGTTTCTCATCCGGACTCGCAGGGCTGCGAATTTCGAAGTAGGGATGTTTAGGTTGTCGGCAGAGGTGATCGTTGGCTGAGTGCCAGAGCTCGAGATTTCGAGCTTGCCGTCGGTTGCCGCGAAGGACGAGATGTCGGTCCGCGGTGCCCAACCCTCAGCGTCGTTCGTGAACTGCCATCCTTCCTTCCCGTGCGCCTGGAATTCATAGATCCTGGCACGCCCGTCGCCCGATGCCGTCCCTTGAGTCACCAGCAGCCTGACGAAGCGACCTCTCGCCGAGACAGGGCGATCGGTCAAGCGATACCCATTGCCGGTTACCGAGTCAACAGTTGAGAACCGCACGCTGTCGTCGCTGACCTGAATCGCGAAGTCGCCGGTGTCGAGTTCGTCGGGCTCTCCGTTGATCCCGGCGTGCCGGACGACCCACCGATCGATCTCGGAAGGTTGATCCAAGTCAACTGTGAGCCAGTTCGTCCCACTGGTGGCCGAGGTCCACTTGGTGAGTTCAGATCCGTCGACGGCGCTGGAAGGGCCTTCATTGGCGGACGCAGAAGAGCTCGCCGTGGCCGTCTTTCCAAGGGTCAGGCTCCTCTCATTGTGGAAGCGGAACATGCCGCCAGAAAGATCCAGGTACTTCCCACCGCCCCAGGTCATCGTGCCGTAAATATCGACGGAGCCGGTGAAGGAGGACGAGCTGACGAACGACGGGCCATCCGAGCTCACCCCCAGGCCGACGAATCGAAGCTTGTCGCCCCCCTCGAAGAGAAAGGCGCCCTGACTCGACGTATCCGCGTTCGGCTCCCAGAACGTCGAATCGGTGCAGCCTCCTCCATCCGCCAGCATTCGCCAGCTGATCTTGACGTCGTATGAGTCCAGGCCGAACGTGGTTTCCCTTGTGCAGCTTCCGAAAACAAAAGGAACTGTGTTCTGGCGCACGTAAGCTGCGACTGCATCCACTCCATGCTGACCCTCCCGCGGAGGCCCGCTCAGCCGCCCCGTGAGATCGGGCCCCCAGGAGATGATGATTCGCTCGAGCTTCCCGCCCCGCGATCCGCCGCCGACGAGGACTCCGGTATTGAATGCCGTCGCTACCACTCCCGATACGAGATGGTCATCGCATCGGAAGCTCGCAAGGTCGATCAGGTTGAACGCGTTAGCGACCGACACGTTCTCCACCCAAACACCGGCTCCGAGTCCTCGGATCGTGAAGGGATACGGCACCACCGGAGCGCTTGTCGACCCGTAGCCCTGCTCCGGATAGACCACGTCGAATCCGCGGACGCCGGACCCCGGAGCAAGCGTGAGCAGAGCCGGATCCGATGCGGGCGCGGCAGTGTTCTTCCCGCCATAGCCGAGGAGCGTGCAGGTCGACAAGCTCGCGAAACCACCATGAGTGGCGCCGCCGAGCGACCCTCGAAGCTCTACGCCGGTCGGGATGGTCACCGCCGTGACGCGGTACTGGCCCGGGGGGAGATAGACCGTACCTCCGCCGACGCGGCTCATCTCGTTCAGTGCTGCCTGGATGGCCGGAGTATCGTCCGCGAGGCCGTCTCCCGCCGCATTGAAGGGTTGATTCTTGACGTTCAGGAAGTTCGTCGCGCTTGCCGGGCCGCGGGATCCTACGAAGTCATAACTCAAACTCTCTACGCCGGGGACGTTGTCCGTGTTGAGAAAGTGGAGGCCGGAGTCGGGGACCAAATAGCCATCGACATCCTCAATCTCAGCATCGATATGGGAGACGGTGCTGAAGAACCCTCCTGGATCCCCTGGCAGCTTCTTGACGAGCATCCCCTGGTGAGCATCGCGGATCCGGAGACCGTACATCCCGTAGGTGTTGAGACCGATCTGGGCACCGAGAACGTGGGCCGACGTATACGTGTCGAGTGCAAGACGATCCTCGTCGCTGGAGGGCGCGTTGGGAATCCGATCGTGAGGCGCCCGCTTCCAGGTGTCGTTTCCAAACTCGACGTTGTAGAGATAAGAATGGCCTCCTCCTCCTCCAGCCGTGAGACCGACATTCAAAGCGGTCCCAACGATGTTTCCGACGACATGGCCGTTGCCGTAGACGGAGATTCCGTTGAAGGAGTTGTACAGGCGAAGGTTGAGCGCGTTGGCGCAGCAGTCGCGGAACGTGATCGTAAACGGATAAGGTCGGACTGTTGCGTTCGTGAACCCCTGAGACGGATACCAGATGCTCAGGTTCCGGACCGATGCCAGCTCTCCCGCATAGATGAACGAGGCGGTTGTCGCGTCCCCCTCACCGAAGGACGCGAGAAGCAGGGAGCCGATTTGGCTCGGATCGCTGCGATCCGTCGAGTCCGCGCCCCAAAGCGTTGTGCTGTTAGGGACAAAAAGCGTGCCATCGATTCGGTAGGTCCCGACCGGCACGAACACGGTTCCGCCGCCGTAAGCCGAGACGGCGCCGAGCGCATCGCTGAAGGCCTGTGTCGAGTCACGCATCCCGGTGGGGTCAGCGAGGAAAGGCGCATCCGTGACGACGGCGTCCGCCACGACAACCTCGGTGCTTGGTCCCGCGACAGGCACTATGCGCGGCGTGAGCAGAGGCGGCGCCGCGATCGGGCTGATTTGTATTCGATCCAGAGAGGTCGAAGCGGTGTACATATTTACCCCCAGGGTGTGGCGCCCCGCACCCAGATGGAGGCCGGGAGACCAGTAATCAGAGAAGTCGCCTGAGACAGCGACTCCTTGAAGGTCCCCGAAAGGTCGATCGTCGATCGACGTCAGGATGCCGACCCCGGAAGCGGCATCGAGCTCCCTGGCGTAGTAATCGACTCTGTACCAACCCGTCTCTCCCACCTCGATCGTGTACTTCAGCCAAGCAGAGTTGACGACATAGGGCCCGCCCGGGCCGTTGGCGATGTCGACGTCGGTATCCGGGCGGTAGCCGCTGTAGCCGCCCTGATTGCCTGGCGTCGTCGCGTAGTAGGCGACGAGCGAACCGCCGTCATTAAAGTCCACAGCCCGGATCACCCCGGGGACGTTGTGCGGCCCGTTATGCGCGGTGCCGTCATCGGCAAACGCGGCCGAGAGGCCGGCGAAACAGAGGATGATCATGCTGGCGACGAGTCGCCGTGATCTCGTCGCCTGTTGATCCGCCCACGTTCCGGCAGACCGGGCGGGGGAGAGGCTCTTCCGCACGGGACGCCCGCTTTCTACCGAAGACCGGCGGCGGGCAGCTCAGTTTCTTGCTGGATTCGGTCCGTCGGAGGGGATCGGAACGTTAGCCTACCATTCACTGAGGCCTGCGATTGGTCGCCCTCCTGGTCCAACCCCCCCTTCCGGGCCTAGGGGGTGTGCCGACCTGACATCACGGGGGACTTAGCCTCTGCATTTCCCTTGTACCGCGTCTGGCAAAGACATAGTGTCTGCTCAGTCGCTTCACAGAAAGACGGTCCGCCGAGCGACCCACGGCCCGACCCTCCGCTTTTCATGCGAGACGCAGGAGGTGGTGTATGGGTCCGTCACGGATCGAAACGCCCATTTCTGGTCACTATCAGGTTCTGGAAGTGCAGCTCATCCGCGGCCGCGGCTTTTCCGATGTCCCCTTTCCTACCCGATTTGCGCCTTTATAGGTATGGGAAGGGAGAGATCATGAAGACGAGACTCGGGTTCCCAGCCAGGGTGGCAATCAAGACTCGCCTTACGTCCGTACTGGCTCTTCTCGGGGCGGGCCTGGCAAGCCTCACGCTCGGTCAAACCGTCACCCCGGGGCCGGTGCCAGAGCTCATCGATGTCGACGCGCGTAACGTCGCTGGGAGCAACTCCAACGCCAACGGTGTACTCGAGCCAGGCGAGACAGTCCAGGTCGCTCCCTGGTGGAAGAACATTCTGACCACCCCGCAGACATTCACTGGCACCGCCTCCAACTTCACCGGTCCGGCAGCGTTGACCTTCACGCTCAACGACAGTTCGGAAAACTGCGGCACGGTCAACCCTGGCGCGACGGCAGACTGCAACAGCGCCAGCGGCGACTGTTACCTAATGACGGTCTCCGGCACGCGCCCAGCAACCCATTGGGACGCTCGATTCACAGAAGACCTGAGCATCAACTCGATTTCCCAGGCCTGGACGCTGCACATTGGCGAAAGCTTCGGCGATGTGCCGATCTCGAATCCGTACTACCGCTTCATCGAGACCCTCTTTCACAACAGAGTCACGGCTGGCTGTGACACTTTCGGCAACTATTGCCCCGACGACCCTGTCACGCGGGCCCAGATGGCCGTCTTCCTTCTGGCGAGCAAGTTCGGGGCGGACCACGTTCCTCCGAAGGCCACCGGAACGGTATTCAACGACGTCCACGCGAGCGACTTTGCCGCTGACTGGATCGAGGAGCTGGCCAGCCTCGGGATCACGGAAGGCTGCGGCGACGGCAACTACTGTCCGAACAAGCTCGTGACTCGCGCCGAAATGGCTGTGCTCCTCCTGGTGTCCGAGCATGGCTCCGGTTGGGCTCCGCCGCCCTGCGCGGGTCTGTTCGCCGATGTCGAGTGCTCGCCGACGCCGGCATTCGCCGTGAACTGGATCGAGCAGCTCTACAACGAGGGTGTGACCGGGGGCTGCTTCACGAACCCGCTCATCGACTGCCCCGGAGACCCCGTCACTCGCGGCCAGATGGCGGTGTTCCTCGTTCAGACGTTCGGCCTCAGGCTGGCCGGACCAAGGCCTCCACCGCAGACATTGACCGTAACCCTGAATACTAGGCTTGCGTCTACCTGCAGCATTTACCTAAAGTACTTTTTCTCGCCTACCCCCATCCGAATTCGCGCCGGGGACACGATCACCTGGACGTGGAGCGGCGGCACGCATTCGACTTCCGGCGGCGAATGGGATTCGGGCGTGCACGCAGGGCCATATACGTTCTCGCATACTTTCACCGAGCCAGGAACCTTCCCCTACCACTGCTCTGAAGGCCATAAGGTGTGGTTCTCGGTAATCTGCGGGTTTAAGTATTGCTGCGTTCCCGGATTTGCCCATGAGGGGGGCGTAGTCATCGTCGATCCATAGGGGTCAGGCGATTGCTGGCCCTTTCACAACCTCCTCGGTGAGAACGCCTTTTCAATTTTCGCCGCGCCGCATGTTGCGACCGGCTCTTGAAGGGGGAGACGATGACTACCTACAAGGTTGCGGTCGGGCCTGATCCCGAGGACCTCTGGCTAGTGCTGCAACCAGGAGATCAAATCGAATGGGAGTCGGACCCCGTCGACCATCAATTGGCGATCCGCTTCAAGGGCAGGAATTTTCAACCCCGGGGCGCGCTGCCGCCGTTTGAGACCATGACACATGTACCGCATCCTATCCCCGGAGAAGAAGAACATCTGCCTCTGTCTCACAGCCCAGGGAAACGTTCGTCCGGGCGAATAAATCCGGCCCTTTTTCCCTACCTCCGGGGATAACCCAGTACCGTTATAAGTACGACCAGCACAACAGCACGGGGGACTTCGATGGCGGGATCATCATCAAACCGTAGGCCGAAAGGGGACAGAGCCTAGGTAAGGCCACGAGATATCCGCGGCCATCGGTAGCAGGCGGAAAAGCGATGGGCGGGGCACCTACCGCCCCGCCCAAGCCGTCCAAGACTGTGCCGAGTTTGTGCCAGGTTTGCCGTCATTCGGGGCACGGACGGCACCAGAGGCACTCGAGACACACCGAATTTCCTAGGAAATCTGCAAGTCCTTATCGCTCAGTGAGGCCTCCTTGCCTTAAAAGGCCGATGCTCTAACCAGCTGAGCTAACGGCCCATTCGTTAGCAGCGAAAGAGGATATACCGCTTTTCGGCAACTTCACGCACCTCGCGCCGCTGCCAATCGGGACAGGATCGTGACCGGTTCGAGCGCGGCACGCTGCATCTGCTCCGTGTCCTCGTGCGCGTAGACTTGCGTCATCGCCTCCCCCGGTGTGCCGCGGTAGAACGGAGCAATCCGATGAAGGACGGATTTCGACTCGCCCACCTGGCGACGCTGCTCTTCGCCACAATGCACGCCCTCGGGTCTGCATCGCCGAACGAAGAGTCGAGGAAAGCTGACTGCTCGTTCAGCAACGCCAACATCGCGGGGTTTTGCCGCGTGACAGTCCCCGTGCCGCGAAATTCGACACCGCAACAGGCCTGCGAGGCAGTGCTGCGCTGCATAAACGGTGTCAATTGTCCAGACAGCCAGAAGTACTGCTTCAACCCGGGGGTCACGAAGATTTGGAAACTGGTGGAGGCCATGGCCTCACCGCCCCGAGTCAACTGCGCCTACAGCAACGCGAACTACTCCGGGTGGTGCAGACGGACGGCCCCGGTTCCGAAGGGATTGACTCCTCGGCAGGCTTGCGAGGAGGTTCTGGCTTGCATGAACGGCAGTCCGTGCGAGGGATTCACGCAGCCCTGCGATCCGTACAACTGGAGCGGCTGGAGGCTGGCTGAGGTAAGCCCGGCGCAACCTCAGCCCACGCCCAAACGCTGAATTTGGTTCGGTGGCGAGGGCGGCACGAATGGGAGTCGCGGCAGTCGTGGCACCTGCGAATTCCCTCGAAAAGCCCTTCGCTGTCGGACAGGGCACCGGCGTCTTACGGCGGACGGATCAGGTCGCTGGCGGCAGTGAGGCAAGAAACGGCATGTCCGCGCGCCAGGCGGTCTCCTCGCGGCGGGGGCCGGTCGAGATGAGGACGGCGGGAGCGCCGATGGCGTCCTCGAGCGCGCGAATGTAGCGCTGCGCGGCGCCGGGCAGCTCCTCGTACCGGGTGACGCCCGTCGTCGTGGTCTTCCAGCCGGGAAGCCGCTCGTACTCGGGCTCGAGGCGAGCGACGTCTTCGGCCAGCGGCGGCAGATCGGACATGGGTTTCCCGTCGAGGCGGTAGCCGAGGCAGACCGGGATCTCGTCGAGTTCGTCGAGGCAGTCGAGCTTGGTCAGCGCGACGGCTGCCGCACCCGAGAGCTCGACCGCCGTGCGCGCGACGACGGCGTCGAACCAGCCCGTCCGCCGTGGGCGGCCCGTGGACGTGCCGAACTCGTTGCCGCGCTTGCGGAGGAATTCCCCCGTGGCGTCGTTGAGCTCGGTGGGAAACGGACCCGAGCCGACTCTCGTGGAGTAGGCCTTGAGCACGAGGAGACTCGCGTCCAGGGACCGGGGCGCGATGGCGAGGCCACTGGCGACGGCGCCGGACGTGCAGTGGGACGAGGTCACGAAGGGATACGTTCCGGACGAAAGGTCGAGCATCGCGCCATGCGCGCCTTCGGCGAGCAGAGTGGCCCCGGCCTTGAGTCGGTTGCGCAGATAGCGTCCGGTGTCGGCGACGTGGGGAGCAATGCGGTCGGCCGCGGGCCCAAGGACGGCCAGGACCTCGGCGGCCGAGGGGACTTCCGCGCCGAGGACCTTCAGAAGCGCACCGGTCTCTTCCGCCACCGCATCGAGGCGCTCGGCGAGAATTGCCGGACGAAAGAGCTCCGCGATCCGGATTCCCTTGCGCGCCGCAATGGATTCGTACGCCGGCCCGATGCCCCGGAGCGTCGTGCCGATCTTCGAGTCCCCGGCGGCCTTCTCCCGCGCTGCATCCAGGAGGCGGTGGTAGGGGAGTATCACGGCCGCCCTGTCCGAGATCAGCAGATTCTCGCCGATGGTCACACCGGCGGCGCGGACGGCATCCACCTCGGCATTGAGGGCTTCGAGATCCACGACGACGCCGGGCCCGATGACGCCCGTCCTGCCCCGCACGACGCCCGCCGGCAGAAGATGCAGCGCGAAGTGCTGGTTACCGAACTTGACCGTATGCCCGGCATTGTGGCCGCCATGGTACCGGGCAACGATGTCGAAGCGGTTGGCCAGGGCGTCGACGATCTTTCCCTTGCCCTCGTCCCCCCATTGCCCGCCCAGAACGGCCAGGACCTTCACGTTCACACTCCTCACTCGACGCCCGAAAAGCAGCGCAGACTAACAGAGTTCGCGACGGCTGTCCGGGGAGTCCCGCGCCCGGCTTAGAATCCACGCTCGATGCGCATCATACGACTCGACGGCAGGACGCTCGCCCTGGACGACCTGACAGCCGTGGCGCGGCGTGCCGTTCGCGTCACTCTCGCGCCCTCGGCACGCAAGGGTATGGCGGCTTCGCGGCGCGTGGTGGACCGTGCGGTGCGCGAGGGAGCGCGCGTCTACGGTGTGACGACGGGCTTCGGAAGATTCGCCGACGTGGCGATCCCTCGGGACCAGCTCGAGACGCTGCAGCGAAACCTCATCCGCAGCCACACGGCGGGGGTGGGCCGTCCGCTCGAGGACGGGCCCGTGCGCGCCATGATGGCGTTGCGCGCCAACGCGCTGGCCCGCGGCAACTCGGGCATCCGCGTGGCGACGGTCGAAACCCTTCTCCAGATGCTTGCGGCCGATATCCTGCCGGTGATTCCGAGTCAGGGCTCGGTCGGCGCCTCGGGAGATCTCGCGCCCCTCGCCCATCTGGCGCTGGCGCTGATCGGCGAGGGAAGCGTCCGCGCCGGCGGGGGCGAGCAGCCGGCGGCGCGGGCGCTACGGCGGGCACGCATCCGCCCGGTCGTGCTCGGTGCCAAGGAGGGACTGGCGCTCATCAACGGAGTCCAGATGTCCGTCGCCGTCGGCGGCCTCGCCCTCGGCCGAGCCCTTGCCCTCTGCCGGATCGCCGACGTCGTCGGGGCCGCCACACTCGACGCATCCCGCGGCTCGGATTCGGCGTTCGACGCGCGGATCGTGGCCGCCCGCCCGCACCCGGGCGCGTCGGCGAGCGCCCGGAACCTGCGGGCGCTACTCCAGGGCAGCGCCATCCGCGAATCGCACCGCGGCTGCGGCCGCGTGCAGGACAACTACGCGCTTCGCTGCATGCCGCAGGTCCACGGCGCTGCCCGGGATGCGTTTGCTCATGCTCGCACCGTGCTCGAGCGCGAGATGAACAGCGCGACGGACAACCCGCTCGTCTTCGCCCGCGGGGGCGACATTCTCTCGGGAGGCAACTTCCACGGCGCACCGGTAGGCCTCGTCCTGGACTACGCGGCAATCGCCGCCGCGGACCTCGCCTCGATTTCGGAGCGGCGGATCGAGAAGCTCCTGAATCCCGCCCTTTCGGAACTTCCCGCCTTCCTGGTTCGGGAAGGTGGCTTGAATTCCGGGCTGATGATGGCGCAGGTGACCGCGGCCGCGCTCGTCTCCGAGTGCAAGGTCCTCGCCCATCCCGCCTCCGTCGACTCCATACCCACCTCGGCCGCCAAGGAAGATCACGTCTCGATGTCGCCGATCGCTGCCCGCAAGTTTGCCGCGATCGTCGACTGCCTGGAGGGAGTTCTGGCCATCGAGGTCCTCTCGGCATTCCAGGCGATGGAATTCCTGCGACCGCTCGCTTCGTCGAAGCCGCTGGAGGCCGTGCGACGCGAGTTCCGGAGAAGCGTGCCCCCATGGAATCGCGATCGCGAGCTCCATCGCGATCTGGAGAAGGCACGAGCCTTTCTCTCGGGAGAGGCCATGCGGCGAGCGATCGGGACCCTCGAATAGCGCCGCCCCGCCGCATGGAGCCCATATAATCCGGCCATGAGCACGATCGTCGTGTCCGGGCCGCGAACGGTTCGCGCTGCGCGGGGCTCGACCCTGCGCTGCCTCGGGTGGCAGCAGGAAGCCGCGCTGAGGATGCTGGAGAACAATCTCGATCCGGACAATGCCGAGAAACCGGACGAGCTCATCGTGTACGGGGGGACCGGACGGGCGGCCCGCAACTGGGAATGCTTCGACCGGATCGTGGACACCCTGAAACGGTTGCGCGGCGACGAGACGATGCTCGTCCAATCCGGCAAGGCGGTCGGTGTCTTCCGCACGCACGAGGACGCGCCGCGGGTTCTGATCTCGAACGCGATGCTCGTGCCCGCCTGGGCCACGGGCGACGAGTTCCGGCGCCTCGAGGGCCTGGGCCTGACGATGTACGGACAGATGACGGCCGGCTCGTGGATCTACATCGGGAGCCAGGGGATCGTGCAGGGAACGTTCGAGACGTTCGCCGCCGCGGCGGCCCGCGAGTTCGGGAGCGATCTGGCAGGCCGGCTCGTGGTCACGGCGGGGCTCGGGGGAATGGGCGGCGCACAGCCGCTAGCCGCCGTCTTGAACGGCGCCGTGGCGCTCGTGGCGGAAGTGGATCCGGAGCGCATCCAGAAGAGGCTTCGCACCCGCTACCTCGATGAGCACGAGAGAGACCTCGACCGCGCGATCGACCGCGCTCTTGCGGCCCGGGCGGCGAGGGAGGCGATCTCGATCGGCGTGGAGGTCAACGCCGTGGAGTTGCTCGAGCGGCTCCTGGCGCGCGGGATCACGCCGGACCTGGTCACCGACCAGACTTCCGCGCACGACGAGCTCAACGGCTACGTCCCGCGAGGGGACAGCCTCGAGAGCCTGATGCGGCTGCGTCGGGACGACCCGGCCCGGTACATCGAGCGCTCGTACGCGACGATGGCCGACCACATGCGGGCCCTCCTCGAGCTCCAGCGCCGGGGAGCCGTCGTCTTCGATTACGGCAACAACCTGCGGGGGCAGGCCGTCAAGGCCGGGGTGACCGATGCCTTTCGCGTCGGCGGCTTCGTGCCCCTCTACATCCGGCCGCTCTTCTGCGAGGGCAAGGGGCCGTTCCGGTGGGCTGCTCTCTCGGGCGACCCGGACGACATCCGGATCACGGACCGCACCCTGCTGGAGCTTTTCCCTCAGGACGCGGGCCTTCGCCGATGGCTGACGCTCGCCGAGAAGCGAGTGGCCTTCCAGGGCCTGCCCGCGCGCATCTGCTGGCTCGGTTACGGAGAGCGCCACCGCGCCGGGCTCGCGTTCAATGAGCTCGTGGCGAGCGGAAAGTTGCGCGGGCCGATCGTGATCGGCCGGGACCACCTGGATTCGGGATCGGTGGCCTCACCCAACCGCGAGACCGAGGCGATGCGCGACGGCTCCGACGCGATCGCCGACTGGCCGATCCTGAACGCCCTGCTCAACACCGCAGCCGGCGCCACCTGGGTGTCGGTGCACCACGGGGGCGGCGTCGGGATCGGATTCTCGATCCATGCGGGAATGGTCGTGGTCGCCGACGGCTCCGAGGGTGCCGCGCGACGGTTGCGGCGCGTGCTCACGACGGACCCGGGGACCGGTGTGATGCGCCATGCCGACGCCGGATACCCGGAGGCCATTCGCGCGGCGCAAGAGCGGGGAGTGGACCTGCCGTTCCTCGGCTGACCGCCGGGCTGGATGTGACTGTGCGACGCCGGGCGCTGTCCGCGGCCGCCTTTCTCGCCGGGATCTCGCTGCTCTTGTGGCTCGACCGCTGGTACGGCCTGCCGGCATCCGCGCCGCCCTCGGGGCAACCGCCGGCCGCGATCCCGCGCGCGCTCGCGGCGATTTCCGACGATCTCGCGCGCCGCGCCGCGGCGCTGGCGGCCAACGCCGAAGTGGCACGGTCGGTCGAAGGAGGGGGCATCGCGGTGCACCGCCAGGCGCTCTTCTCGGCGGCCAGCGAAGCGATGACGGGCGCGTCCGCGGGAAGCTGGATCGCTCTGGCAGATCCGAGCGGAGAAGTGCTTGCGTGGTGGGGGGATGCACCGACGATCGTGCCGCCGGTGCAGCCGGCGGGCTCGCTCGGTGCGCGCTGGTCGGCGACCCGCCTGGAGCTCTACCACTGGCGCGTGGCGGGCAGCGGCCCGTACGCGGGAGTCATCTGCGCGGCGCGTTCCGTTCCCGTCGAGACGGCGGACTTCGCTCGCATCCTTGCCCTGCCGGAGGCCGCGTTCGGCTGGGAGCCGGCGGCTCCGCTCGCGGGGCGACCCGTGGTCCTGCGCAACGGCGACGGCGAGCCTCTGGTCGCGGTGCGGCCCGGGCAGGGAGGCGCCGCGCCGCAGCGCGGGAGACGGCTCGCGGCGTTGCTCCTTCTGCTCGCGCTCTGCCTGCCGTGCCTGTTCGGAGGACCGTGGCTCGTCGGGTCCGGCCTGGCGCTCGCCTTCCTCGGATCTCAGGCCTGGTGGAACTCGGGGGGCCACGCTCTGAGCTCGCCGACCCCCTGGATCCTCGCGGTCGGCGTCCTGGCGCTGCCCACGGGTCTTCGCCTGCTGCGGTCCCCCGGTGGAGGCTGGCCACGCGCGACGGCCGGATACGCACTGCTCGGCCTCGCACTGGTCGGCGTCCCCGACGTCGCAATGCCCGACCTCGGGCCACCCCTCTCGCCGCTGGGCGGGCCGTTTCTCGCACTCGTCGCGCTCACGGCGCTCCTCGGCGCGGCTCTGGCCGTCGGCGCTTCGGCGGCCCCGGTGACGCGGCGTTGGAGTCTCACGGGCGTGGCCGTGTTCGTCACGGCCGCGGCCGTCATCGTCGAGCTGGCGCTCGTGTCGGCCTCGCCCCTCTTCCCGTGGGCGTCGGCCGGTGGCTCGCTTCTGGCCTACGAGTGCTGGAGGCGCTCGATCGCGGGCGCGGGCCCGAGCGGCGCGCTCGGCCCTTTTCGCCTCACGGCCGCGGCCATGCTGCTGCTCGTCCTCGCCGCGGCGCCAATTCACGAGCATGAGCGCGCCGCCCGTGCATTCCGCATCGCCTCCGCCATCCAGCTGCCGGATGCCGATCGAATCTCGGCCGGCACGGTCGTCGCCGTGCGGCGCGCGGTCGACCGGGTAGAGGCATTCGATCTGGCAACAGACCTTCCGGCACCACTTTCGGAGCTCGATCTCTCGGACCTCGCGTACCGACTGTGGCGAGAGGGCGAGGAGAGGGCCCCCTCCTCGAAGCTCATCGCCTACGAGGTGTTCGACGCCACGGGACTGCTGCGCAGCCGCTTCTCCCTGATCCCGGAGTCGGACTTCGGGGGGTCCGGGGCAGCGCGCTCGGTCGTCATCGACCGGCACCGCGTGGCCGTCGTTCGACGGCAGGCCGCGCTGTCCGACCGAGGCCAACCCTGGGGCATGGTCCTCGTCTCGGTGGCGGACTGGCCCGGGTGGGACCCGCTTCCTCCGCGCCTCGAGGTCTATCGGCGCCTCGTGGGCGGAGAGCCGACGCCGAATCAGTGGCCCAGGCCCGTTCTGGCGTCATACGGGCCGGACGGCTCGCGCAGCGACGAAGGCCCGGCGCTCACCACGGCGCTGCGCGAGCGCGTGCGGCAGACGGGCCGGCCCGTGCCCGCGCGGCTTCGATTCCGGGGAGAGGAGCTGCGCGGCGAGGTACGCCCGCGCGGGGACGGATTCCTGCTCGTCGCCATCCCGGGGCCGGATTTCCTGCAGCGACTCCTGGCGGCGGCCCTCCTGCTTCCCGCGGCGGCCGCGCTCTATCTGGTGGGGAGCCTCGTGGTTCTGGCACGCATGCTCCGAGAGCGGCGCACCGTTACCGGCCTGGTCCCGCGGGGCGCCCGGACCTTCCGCGGGCGGCTCGTCGCCCTGTTCGTGCTGTCGGTCATGATTCCGCTGCTGGCGGTGACGTTCTTTCTGCGTGCGTCGATCGCGATTCGCTCGCGCCAGGACACGCTCGACCACGGACGCTCTGCGCTCGAAACCGCTCGCCGCGTGCTCGACGATTACCTCCCGTCGGCCGCGGCCCTCGGGCGACTCGGCATGGTGGACGACGCTCTGCTCTCGTGGCTCGCCAACGCCGTCGGGTACGACCTTTCGATCTATTCCCCCGACGCCCGGCTCGTCGCGACCTCACGCCGCGACCTCTATGCGGCCGGCCTGCTGCCGGAACGCGTGCCCGGCGCGACGTTCGCGTTCATCGGACTCGGCGGGGCGCGCGAGCGCAGTGACGCCCGACTCATCGCGGGCAGCCCTTTCGCGGAGATCACGACTTCCCTGTCCTCCGCGCCGGGACCGCAGGGGGTTCGCGGACGCATCCTGCTCGCCCTGCTCCTGCTGCCCCAGCAACGCGTCGCGGAAGCGGAGGCGGCGCAGCTCACGGCCGCGGTGTCGGCATTCAGCCTGCTGGTCTTTCTCATCTCGGCGGCCATCGCGGGCCGGCTGGCAGTGCGCGTGGCCCGCCCCGTCGCCGACCTCGTCGAGGGGACCCGGGCCGTGGCGCGGGGCGATTTCTCGCCACAGCTGGCCGAGCCGCCGGACGAGGAGTTGCGGGAGCTCGTGCGCGCCTTTCTCTTCATGTCCCGCAGCCTGAAAGAGCAGACCAATGCGCTCTCGCGCGAGAAGGAGAGGCTGGCGACTCTTCTATCCCGGCTTACGGCCGGCGTCGTCGCATACCAGGAGGATCGGCGTGTGCTGCTCGCAAACCCCGCCGCCGCGCGCCTGACGGGCGGCCGCGCGGACGGCGAAACGCTGGAGCAGGTTTTTCCCGGCGACGCGATGCGAGCGGCGCGGGAGACGCTCCAGCGGTTCGGCCCGGACCCGGTGTCGGAGGAGCTCGAGCCGCGGCCGGGGGAGAGGTGGCGAATCGTGACGGTTCCTCTGCCGCTGGCAGGCGCCGGAGCGCGCATGGCCGTCATCGAGGACGTCTCCGATCTCGTGCGGTCCAACCGGCTGTCCGCCTGGGCGGAGATGGCGCAGATCATCGCCCACGAGATCAAGAACCCGTTGACTCCCATCCGCCTCTCGGTCGAACATCTCCGCGAGGTTTGGAGGCGCGGATCTCCGGGCTTCGACCGCGTCCTGGAGGACTGCGTGCAGAACGTGCTGCGTCAAACCGAGGAGCTCCGGCGGTCGGCCGCCGAGTTCTCGGACTATGCGCGCGTTCCCAGACCGGAAATGCGCTCGATCGACGTGGGTGCCCTCCTCCGGGAAGCCGTTGCAGCCTATTCCGGCGCCTCGGGCATTGCCTTCGAGGTGTCGGCGTCGCCGGGTCTCGCGGCCATGGGAGACGCCCGGCTGCTCGCCCGCGTTCTGTCGAACCTCCTCGGCAACTCGGTCGAGGCCTTGTCGGGCCGGGGCCGAATCCGAACGGCCGCAACGGGGGAGGGGGAGCGCGTGATCGTGACCGTGGAGGACGATGGCCCCGGCGTGCCGACGGAGATCCTCCCGCGACTGTTCGATCCCTACTTTTCGGCGCGCAGCGGAGGCACGGGGCTCGGTCTGGCAATTGCCAAGAAGATCGTCGAGGAGCATGGGGGGACGATCGGAGCGGAGAACCGGGATTCCGGCGGCTTCCGGGTACGGCTGGCGCTTCCCATGGCCGGGCCCGCGAAGGGAGGCGACTCGTGATCCGTCGGCTCGGCGGCATTGCCGCGGCATTCCTCCTGGTCGCCGCATGCCGGAAGACGGCCCGTCCTGGCGCAGCTGCCGCCCGGGCGCTGCCGCGGGGCTACGCAATCTGGCTGACCGATCCCGCAGCCGGCGGGGCGCCGGACCTCGGGGCGCAACTCCAGCGACTGGGGACCAGCGCGCTCTTTCTCCCCGGCGGCGAGCTCGTCTTCGAGGGCGGGCGATGGGCCCTGCGACCGCCGCCGGCTCGCGCGGCGCAGCGCACGCCGATCGTTCTCGTCATCCGGGCAAACCCGGCCTCGCCGAACCCCCTGGAGCCGGGCGGTGGCGATGCGACGGCGGTCGCCCATGCCATCGCCGCCGGCCTGGGGGGCGGACCCGGTCCCGCACCGCAGGACGGGAGTTTCGCCGGCATCCATCTCGACTTTTCCGCGCCGCCTGGGTCCGTACGACGCTACGCGGACATCGTCGGAGCCCTGCGGAAGGAAATCGGCACCCGGGCGTTCGTGTCGGTCACGCTGCGTTCCGCACCCGCGTCGGACGAAGAGCGCAAGCGCTTCGAGCCTCTTCGCGGCGCGGTCGACGGCTTCGTCGCATTCGTCTTCGGCCCGGGCGCGATCGCGGATCCGGCGGCCGTCGACGAGCTCCGCGTTCCCTGGTGGGCGGCGTACGAGGTGAGCGGGGCGGGCGCGGTCATTGCCGCCGACGGATCCCCAGGCGCCTCCGTCGGGGAGATCTATCTCGATCGTCTCTCCGGCCACGCCCGCATCGAGTTCGAGAACGACCTCTCCGTCAACGACGCGAGCCTCTCGGCCTTCACCCTGGTGGCCCGCGGTCCGGTGCGCGTGGAAGGCTTGTCCCTCGATACGGGCGATCGGATCGCCTTCCGGCTGCCCTCGGCGGCCGAGATGCTCTTTCGTCTCGGCTCCACCCTGGCCGGCAAACGGTTCGCGCTCGGCAGGGTCATCGTGATGGCGGGCGCAACGGAGGCGGACCGCCTCTTCTCGCTCGGCGCGTTCGAGGACGTGCTTCTCGGGCGGTCGTTGGCGCCTGCGCTGGACGCGGGCGTGCAGGTCCTCGGCCGAAACGCGCTGGTCGTCGATGCCGTGAACCGATCGCACCAGGCTTCGATTGCATCGCGCATGGCGAACTGGGTCGAGGTCGACCTCGCGCCCGCGCATCCGGCGGATCTGCAGATCGGCGGATTCGACCGCTACGAGACGTACGATGCGGCAGGCAGGCCGGTGACCCCCGGAAGGGCGTCACGCGTCCGGCTCTTCGAGACGCTCGTCGCCCCCCTGGAAACGATCCATCCCGCTCGCATCGTCGTCCGCGGCAATCTGCCCGCGCCATGCTGCCCCCTGCGCACGCACGTCATCGCGGCGGCCGGACCCGAGGTCGCGGGCGATTGGTCCACCCCGCCCGCACCCACGCCGACGAAGGCGCCGGTCCGACCCAGAAAGAAATAACCGGGGCGCGGAAGGCCGACCGCGTCTTTACGGCTTCGGCGACGTCTCCGGGCTTGCCGCAGGATCGGGTTCCTTGCGTCTCAGCAGCCCGACGAGCTTTCCGACCGGCCCGGAGGCCGCGAAGACCATTGCGAGGCAGCCGAGCGCGATCTCCGGCCGGTACGCAACGATTGCGAAGAAGAGGGCGATGGCCGGCAGAATCCATGCGGGCCGGCGGCGACGCAGGTCCAGGTCCTTGAACGAGCGATACCGGATCGTCGAGATCATCAGGTACGAGAGGATGATCGTGAGGGCGAGGAGTCCCCCCATCCACATCCGCGATACGAGACGCTCTGGCGTGGCCAGAACGGTTGCCGCGACCACGCCCGCCGCCGCCGGAATCGGCAGCCCCACGAAGTAGCGCTTGTCGACAACGTGGGTCTGGATGTTGAAACGCGCCAGGCGCATCGAGCCGCAGACCACGAAGAGGAAGGACGCCATCCAACCGAGGCGATGGAAGTCCGCGAGGCCCCAGGAATACGCGAGGACCGCCGGAGCCACGCCGAAGGACACGAGGTCGGCGAGGGAGTCGTACTCCTCTCCGAACTCCGAGGTCGAATGCGTCAGGCGCGCGATGCGTCCGTCGAGCCCGTCGAGCACGCCGGCCGCGATGATGAGCAGGGCCGCGAGTTCGAAGGTTCCGCGAATCGAGCACCACAGTGACAGGTAGCCGCAAAAGAGATTGCCGACGGTAAAGAGCGTCGGAAGGATGAAGAGGCCCCGGGAAAGACGCTCGCGCGAGAGTCGGGCCATCTCAGCCGCCCCCCGGCCAGCGGGCGACCGCCGTCTTTCCCGCCTTCACCTTGTCTCCCGCTTCCACGAGCACGTCGGCGCCATCGGGAACGAACAGGTCCACGCGCGATCCGAACCGGATCAATCCGATCCGCTGACCCCGGCGCAGCGAGTCTCCCACCTTCGGGTAGAACACGATGCGGCGCGCCAGCGCTCCGGCGATCTGTTTGAACGCCAGGCTCCCGCGGGACGACTCGAGCGTGATGTAGTTCTGCTCGTTCTCCGTCGACGCCTTCTCGGCGAACGCGGCAGCCTTCGTCCCGGGAACGTAGCGGTAGTCGCGCAGGCGGCCGTCCGCCGGGGCGCGATTGACGTGGCAGTTGAAGACGGACATGAAGATCGAGAGTCGCCGTGCGGCTCCGGCGGGAGACTCCGGCGCGGGCGCCACCGAGAGAACGGTGCCATCGGCGGGGGAGACGATCGCGTCGTCGCCGCCCTCGGGCCGACGCTCCGGATCCCGAAAGAATTGAATCAGAAACAGTGTGAGGGTTCCGGCGAGAACAGCCGCCAGCGGGTGGCCGGAGAAGCCGGCCACCCCCGCGGCGGCGAGCGGCGGAATGATGAAAATCCAGCCTTCCCGGGCAATGGGGATCCTCAGCTCGGGACCTCTTCGCGGCGATGCCGGGAGAGGATTTCCATCCGGTCCTTCAGGAGCAGCTTTTCCTTCTTGAGACGCTTCTCCTCCAACTCTTCGTCCTCCGAGAGGCGGGACTTTGCCGCCAGCACCTGGAGCCGCTCTTCATGGTTGCGGTGCTCCTCGTGCAGGCGACGGAACTCCGGATCGGGCGCGATCGCTTCCCTGTTCCCGTTCTCCATCGGGTCAAACCTCCTTTTTTTGAATTTCGAGGAAAGAGGCGGGGCGAGCCACGAGCCAAGTCTAGACCGTGGGTCCACGGGATTCAACGGGTGCGTCCGGGCCCCGCGGAAGGGCCGGATTCGGGGCTCGGCGGCCCCGCCGACAGGGCGAGGATGAGCACGAGGGCGTCTTCGCCGTCCTGGTAATACGCGCGGCGTCGATAGGCTTCGGCGAAGCCGTACGAGCCGTAGAACTGGCGAGCCGCGGCGTTGGAGACCCTCACCTCCAGCGTGATCGCCGCCGCACCGACGGATCTCGCGCGGGAGATCGCGTCCTCCAGAAGCCAACGCCCGTGCCCTTTCTGGCGCAGGCGCAGATCCGTCGCGATCTTGTTGATGTGGAACTCGTCGTACAACGAGACGGCGAAGAGGTAGCCGCCCACGCGGGGTTCGGCGCCGTCGTCGCGCGAGAGGACGCGCAGGTACCGGTGCGGCTGCGTCAGCTCGCTCGCGAAGAACTCGCGCTTCCACGGGATCGGAAACGACTCTGCCTCGATTCGGGCGATCTCGTCCAGGTCGAAGGGGCCTGCCGGCCGGAGTCTGTATGGCGCCGCGCCGGCCTGCGGCTCACGCAGCGCCATGCTTTTCCTCGGCAGCGCTCGGGCGCGCGTAGATCGCCTCGAGCGCACCAGGGGCCCCGGATCGCGGGGCCCGCGCCACGGCCAGAGCGAGCGCCGAAGCGGGAAGGCTTTCCGGAGCGGTGCCGCCAGGCCCGAGGAGGGTTGCCGGCAGCGCGGCGACAGAATCGCCGCAAACGAACCTTCGCGCCTCCTCCGGCGACAACCGTTCGAGCGGCCCCAGGGGCGCCGCGCGGGGACCATCGAGTCGAAAGCGCGCGCAAACGACCTCGCCGCGCCCGGCCTCGAGCACCGCCACGATCCGGGTCACGCTGCGGGATCGGCTGGCCTCGGCCATCGCTTCGAGCGTCGAGACGGCCTCGACCGGGATCGCATTGGCCCGGCCGAACCCCCACGCCGTGGCCAGGCCGACACGAACGCCCGTGAACGAGCCCGGACCCGCACACACGGCGATCCGCTCGATCCGAGACAGGTCCGTTCCCGCTTCCGCGAGGAGCCGTCGCACCGTCGGAAGGAGCTCGTCGGAAGCGCGTCGATCGGAGGCCAGCGTCTCCTCGATGAGGCGGCCCTCGACGAGAAGGGAGACGGCGGGGCTCGGGCTTGCGGTGTCGAGGGACAAAACGTTCATCGTCGCAGCGCCGCCGGACTCTCGGGCGGCCCCGGGCATTATGCTAGCACCGCGTGAGCACAGCCACTCCCCGTGTGACCCCGATGCTCCGGCAGTACTTCGAGATGAAGAGCCGGGTTCCCGACGCGATCCTGCTCTACCGCATGGGCGACTTCTACGAGATGTTCTTCGACGACGCCCGCGATGCCGCGCCCCTGCTCGGCATCGCGCTGACCGCGCGCAATCGCGACTCGGACATCGAGGCTCCCATGTGCGGGGTGCCGCACCAGAGCGTCGATCACCACGTCGCCCGACTCGTCGCCGCCGGCCGGAAGGTGGCGATCTGCGATCAGGTCGAAGACGCGCGAGCGGCCAAGGGGCTCGTTCGGCGGGACATCACGCGGGTCGTCACGCCCGGCACGGTTCTGGATGGCGAGTCGCTCATGCCGAGTACGCCCTCCTATCTGGCCGCCCTGCTTCCGGGGGAGGAGCAGTGGGAGGCGGCATTTCTCGACCTTTCGACGGGGAGGTTTCACGCGGGGACGGTTCCGGCCAGCCGGGTGGATGATGCGCTCGCCCTCTTCCGGCCGCGCGAGATCCTGCTTCCGGAAGGGGCCGCGGTCCCCGGCTACCGAGCGACGCTCACCCTCCGCGGCTCGACCTGGTGGGACACCGCGCGGGCCGCAGCGGCGGGAGCGGATGAGGCGGGGTCTCGAGCAGCGGGGGCCGCGCTGGCCTACGCCCGGGAGGTGCGGCCGGGGGGATTCGGGCATGTCGGCCCCCCGACGCCCCTGCGGTTCGGAGAGCGAATGGGTCTCGACGCGTCGGCGATCGCCACACTCGAACTCTTCGAGTCCACCGACGGCGCGACGGATCGCAGCCTCCTCGCGGTCATGGATCGCACGCGCACGCCGCTCGGTGCCCGGGCGCTGCACGATGCTCTGGCACACCCTTCGCGCGATGCCGTCGAGCTCGACGAGCGCTGGGAGGCGGTCGAGGATCTGCTCGGCCACACCGAGGTCGCAGAGCAACTGCAGGTGGCCCTCGATGGAGTCGGAGACCTCGAGC
Source organism: uncultured Acidobacteriota bacterium (assembly GCA_963811425.1). Taxonomy (GTDB): domain Bacteria; phylum Acidobacteriota; class Thermoanaerobaculia; order UBA5066; family Gp7-AA6; genus DAHUXD01. The sequence continues at coordinate 272,590 of CAWERV010000017.1, read as the reverse complement.
GGCGTTTCGCCCGGGTGGCCGTCGGAAACGCGTTTCCGCGCGAGGTGGCAGCGCTCGCCGCCGGTCTCAAGGCCGTGCCGGCGGTCCTCGCGGCGGCCGCGCCGCTGACCGCGCGGCGTCTGCGCTCGCTCTGCGAAATCATCCCGGACACGACGGACTGCGTGGCACTCGTGGAATCGACGCTCGCACCCGATCCTCCGGCCGTCCTCGCGGCGGGAGGCGTGATTCGCGAGGGCGCCAACGCCGAGCTCGATCAGCTGCGGGCGCTCAAGCGAGACGCCCAGAGCGCCCTGCTGGCGGTCGAGACGGAAGAGCGGCGCCGGTCCGGCATCGCGGGCGTCAAGGTGCGATTCAACCGGGTGTTCGGCTACTCGCTCGAGGTCGGCAACGCCCACCGGGACAAGGTCCCGGCCGACTGGATCCGCCGCCAGTCGCTCGCCAACGCCGAGCGCTACGTCACGCCGGCGCTCAAGGATCTCGAGGAGAAGATTCTTTCGGCCGAGGACCGGATCGCGGAGATCGAGGCGGAGCTCTACGCCGGGCTTCAGAAGGATCTCGCGGCCTCGGGTCCGAGAGTCGCGCGCACGGCCGCCGCCATCGCGGATCTGGACCTCTTCGCGTCGCTCGCCGAGGTGGCACGCAAGGGCCGCTGGACGCGGCCGCGCCCCAGCATCCGCCGGCGACTCCGGATTGCGGGCGGCCGCCATCCGCTGGTCGAGCGGCTGCGCCGCCAGGAGGCGTTCGTTCCCAACGATACGGACCTGGCGCCCGAGCGCCGCATCCAGCTCGTGACCGGGCCGAACATGGGCGGCAAGTCCACCTATCTGCGGCAGGTCGCAACGATCGTGCTGCTTGCCCAGGCCGGTTCCTTCGTGCCGGCGGACGAGGCCGAGCTATCGCTCGTGGACCGGATCTTCACCCGGGTCGGCGCGGCCGACTACCTGTCACGGGGCGAGTCGACCTTCATGGTCGAGATGCTCGAGGCGGCCGCGATCCTGCGGGAAGCCACGCCGGAGAGCCTCGTCATTCTCGACGAGGTGGGCCGCGGAACCTCGACCTTCGACGGCCTGTCGATCGCGTGGGCGCTGCTCGAGCACCTGCACGACACCCCTTCCAGGGCGGCCTTCGTCCTTTTCGCCACCCACTACCACGAGCTCACCGAGATCGCGCTCGTCAAACCTGCCGTGGTCAACACGACGATGGCGGTCAAGGAGATCGGGGGACGGGTCGTCTTTCTGAGGAAGGTGATCCCCGGCGCCGCCGACCGCAGCTACGGGATTCATGTGGCGGAGCTCGCGGGGCTTCCGTCTGCGGTGACGGCTCGCGCGCGGGAGGTGCTCGCGAACCTCGAGAAGCAGGAGCTCGACGTGCAAGGCGCGCCCGTGCTGGCGCGCAAACAGGGCGAGAGCGCGGGCTCGGGGCAGTTTCTCCTGTTCTCGGCCGAGGAAGGGCTTGCGCTCGACAAGCTGCGAGCTCTCGACGTCAACCAGATGACGCCGCTCGCGGCGCTCTCGCTCCTGGCGACCCTGCAGGAGCGATTGAGAGGCAAGTGACCTCGCGACTGTTCGGCGTAGGACTGGCCGGTCCGGCGCTCGAGCCAGCCGAGCGCGAGATCCTGGCCGCGCACCCGCCCTTCGGTGTCATTCTCTTTCGGCGCAACATCGAGACGGTCGAGGGCCTGGACCGGCTGGTCGGTGATCTCCGGGGCGTGGGTGTGAGCCGGCTCTTGCTCGACCAGGAAGGCGGTCCCGTGGATCGGCTGCGCGACCTGCTGGGCCCGGCCCCATCCCTGCGGCGGGCCGCGGCCGTGGGCATCGCCCGCCGCGCCGGGGCCGCCGCAGGGGCGGCGCTCGCGCGTTTCGGCTTCGACGTGGACCTCGCCCCCGTGGTGGACCGCGCGGTCGAGCAGGCAGGGGCCCTCGTGCTCGGCGAGCGGTGCGCCGCAGAAGGCCCCGCCGCAGTCATCGCAGCGGCCGGCGATTTCCTCGATGGCCTCCACAGCCGGGGAGTCGGGGGCTGCCTCAAGCACTTTCCGGGGCTCGGGCGCGCGACGCTCGACACGCACGCGTCGCTCCCGATCGTGCCGAGCGACACCGCAGCCGCGGCGCTCGACCTTCAGCCCTTCCGGGCGCTGATGGATCGTGCAGGAGCCGTCATGATCTCGCACGCGGCGGGCGCGGACGGCATTCCGGCGTCCCTCTCCCATGAGGTTGCGACCGGTCTGCTGCGGGAGGATCTGGGGTTCGGGGGCGCGGCTTTCTCGGACGATCTGGAGATGGGCGCGCTCGGCGGGTTCGGGGACCTGCCGCAGCGGTGCGCCCGCGCGAGTGCGGCCGGCTGCGACCTGTTGCTCGTCTGCCGAAGGATCGAGCAGTACCCAGGCTGCATCGGAGCCGTCGAGGGGACGGTACCCGCCCCCCGGCTCGCCGAAGCAGCCGCTCGCCTCCGGGGATACGAGGGCCATCTCGCCTCGCTCCGGGCGGCTGCGGGCTCTGCGCCTCTCGAACTCGCTGTGATCCGCGCCGAGTTGCGCACCCTCGCCCTGGCCTGAACTAGACGCCTTCGACCGCCACCATTCGCGCCCGGGCACAGGACTGCCGCAACGACCTGGCCGCTCCGTACTCGGCCGAGGCCCACCACTCCCGGGCTCGCGCGAGCGACGGGAATTCGAGGATCACGAGGCGCTCGGGCTTCGCATCCCCCTCAAGGAGGTCCGTCTTTCCGCCCCGTGCGAGGTAGCGGCCTCCGTACAAGGCGATCGCAGGCGGCGCGAGCCGCTTGTAATCCTCGTACGCGACCGGATCCCGGACCTCGATTTCGACGATGACGTAAGCCGACATGGGCTAGAAAGGCACGTCGTCGTCGTAACCTCCCGCGGGTGCCGGCTCCGGAGCCTCGGCGACCTCGCGCGCGGGTGCGCCGGCCGACCTCGCGCCGTCCTCCCTGCGCGACAGCATGACGACGTTGGACGCCTTGATCTCGGTCTTGTAGCGCTTCTGCCCGTTCTGGTCGTCCCAGCTGCGCGTCTGCAGACTGCCCTCGACGTAGACCATCTTGCCCTTGTGGAGATACTCCCCGCAGATCTGTGCGAGCTTCTCCCAGGCCACGATGTCGTGCCACTCCGTTCGCTCCTGCTTCGCGCCGGAGGCATCCTTCCAGGTCGTCGAGGTCGCGACCGAGAAGCGTGCGAGCGACGTTCCCTGGGGGGTCGTGCGGATCTCCGGGTCCTTTCCGAGGTTGCCGATCAGAATCACCTTGTTGACGCTGGCCATGTGTTCGCCCTCCTTTCAGGTGCTGACACGATATTCCACTTTTCCGCGGACAGATGATGTCCGGGCGAAACGAGCGGCTAGAATCCCGGCAGGCATGTCCGACGACGGCATCGACGACACGAAGGGGCGCCTCGTTCGGTCGGCCTCGACCATCACGCCCCTGACTCTCATTTCTCGCGTCACCGGCTACCTCCGGGACAAGATCATCGCGGTCACCCTCGGCGCAGGGATGCGCACGGATGCCTTCTTCGTCGCCTTTCGCATCCCCAACATGTTGCGCGAGATCATCGGCGAGGGGGCGATGTCCTCGGCGGTCATCCCGGTCTACACCGAGGTCGGCGCCGAACGCGGCGAGGCGCAAGCGAGGGCCTTCGTCGGCAGGGTCGCCGGCACGTTCGCGCTGGTCCTGACGGCGATCACGGGCGCCGGAATCCTCGCTTCGCCCTGGCTCGTGGATCTCCTCGCGGGGCAGTTCAAGGAGACTCCCGGCAAGTTCGCGCTGACGGTCGTGCTGAACCGTTGGATGTTCCCGTACATCCTGCTCGTTTCCCTCGCCGCGCTCTGCCAGGCCATCCTCAACGCCAACCACCGCTTTGCGGCCGCCGCGGCCGCCCCGATATTTCTCAACGTGGCACTCATCCTCGCGGCCCTCGTCCTATCGCCCCGCCTGGCCGAGCCGACCTTCGGCCTCGCGATCGGCGTGCTGGTCGGCGGCATTTTGCAGATCGCCATCCAGATCCCTCAACTGCGCCGCTTGCACGCCGTCGGAAGGCCCGCCCTCGGCTGGCACGACCCGGCCGTGCGCTCCGTGCTTCTGCTGATGTCTCCCCGGCTGCTCGCGTACGGAATCAACACGGTCAACACGGTCGTCGCCACCCGCTTCGCCGCCGGCCTCGGAAATGCGAGCGTCTCGCACCTCTATTACGCGAACCGGCTCAAGGAGCTCGTGCTCGGAGGCTTTGCGGTTTCCGTGGCGACCGCGATCCTTCCGCACCTCTCCCGCCAGGCTCTCGAGCCGGACCGCGGTCCGTTCAAGGACAGCCTGGCGTTCGCGCTGCGGTTGATCGCTTTCGTCACGGTGCCCGCGAGTGTCGGCCTCATCCTTCTCCAGGTTCCGATCGTCAGCGTCCTGTTCCAGGGCGGCCGTTTCGGAGTCGCCGATACCTACGCAACGGCGGGCGTCCTCTCTGGCCTCGCGGTGGGGCTCTTTTTTTTCGCCGCGGTCCGGGTGGTCGTGCCGGCCTTCTATGCTCTCAAGAGGACGACGCTTCCGGTCCTGGCGGCGCTCGGGGACGCGGTGGTCTTCGTCGGACTGTGCGCCGTGTGGACGCCGCAATTCGGCCTCCCGGGCGTGGGGCTGGCGGCGTCTGTGGCGGCGGGCGTCAACGTGACGGTGCTCCTTGCCGCCCTGCGGCGCCGTGAGGGACGTCTGCGCGGGCGTGCCCTCGCGGCATCCCTCGCTCGCATCTGCGGCGCCTCGGCCGCCATGGCCGCGCTGCTGTGGGTGGCGGGCCGCGCCGTCCCCCCCGCGGCATTCGTCGGATGGAGAGGAGCGGTGCTGCTCGGCGCGATCATCGCAGTCGCCGCGGTCGTCTATTGGTTTGCGGCGCGGGTGCTCGGTGCGCCGGAGCCGGGCGAGCTCAAACGGATCGCGCAGAGACGCCGCCAGTGAAGCTCGTGGTTCAGCGGGTATCGAGAGCCGCGGTGCGGGTCGCGGGCGAGACTTCGGGCGAAATCGGCCGTGGCTTTCTCGTTCTCCTCGGCGCCGAGACCGGCGACACGCCTGCCGTCGCGGAGGAGTGCGCGCGCAAGGTCGCGGGCCTTCGCGTCTTCGAGGACTCCGCCGGGAAAATGAACCTCGCGCTCCCGGACGTCGGCGGAGCAGTCCTCGCCGTTTCGCAGTTCACGCTGGCCGCAGACCTCTCGCGCGGCCGGCGCCCCGGGTTCGAGCGCGCGCTGCGCGCCCTGGAGGCCGAGCCGCTCTATGAACGCTTCGTCGCCGCGCTGCGGGAGCTGGGCCTGACCGTCGCCACGGGTGTCTTCGGAGCGACGATGGACGTCGAGCTCGTCAACGAAGGCCCGGCGACGTTCCTGATAGACATGCCCGGTGGCAGCTAGGACGGGATGCGAGATGCGAGATGCGAGATGCGAGATGGAAATACATTAGCTGTGGATAATATGTCTCCGATCCCGTATCCCGGATCGGTTACCCCTACAACACCCGGAACGGCGCGATCGTAAAGCAGAGCAGAAACACCGCGACGCACAGCAGGGCGACGAGCGTGCGGCCGAAGTCGAGCGGCGCCGCGTCGTCTTCGACGGGCGGATGGACGAGACCCGTGACCGCGACGGCGATCACGGAGAAAACGGCCCAGACTGCGGACCCGACGATTCCGGCGACGATGGCCATGCCGAGCGCCACCGCCGACACGATCGGTTGGCGGCGCCCCACTGCCGCCCGCAGCACGTGGCCGCCGTCGAGCTGCCCGAGCGGAAGCAGGTTGAGGCACGTCACGAGCAGGCCGAACCAGGCGGCCATGAAGGTCGGATGCTCGTGAACGGTCGCGCTCGAATACGGAACCAGGCCCACCCAGTGCTGCGACCACCGCACGATGAGGGGATAGTCGAACAAGATCGTGCCGGCAGTCAGGGGATTGCTGGAGGGTCGAGGATGGGCAACCCCGTACATGAGGCAGGGGAGAGCCGCCAGAAATCCCGCCAGAGGCCCCGCCGCCCCGACGTCCAGGAGAACGCTCTTCCTTCGAATGGGCTCTTTGATCCGGATGAGGGCGCCGAACGTTCCGATCAGGTTCAGGAAAGGTGAAGGAATGAAGTAGGGGAGCGTCGCGGCGAGCCCGTGGCGGCGGCACATCGCGTAGTGGCCGAGCTCGTGGATCCCGAGGATCGCAAGCAGCGGAATGGAGAAGGACAGTCCGTCCGCGAAGCGGCCGCCGGCGAGCGGGCCGCCTCCCTGCGAAAAGGCCAGGCCGCCGGCCAGCGTGGTCGTGACGAAGGTCGCGCCGAGCAGCGCGAGGTGAAACAGCGGATGCTCGATGGCGCGCCGCCAGCCCCGGGGTCGCGGGTCCGGTTCCGCGAAGGGATCCGCTCCCTCCACTACGAGGAGACGGCCTTGCGCAGGTCGAGGAGCAGGCGGGCCAGTGAGCTGCCGAGGGAGCTCGCGGCCACCTCGAGGGCACGGTAGTCGTCCTCGAAGAGCGGCGCGCCGAGGCGGTCGGCGTAGAGGAAGGCGACCAGCCTGTCCTTGATCCGCACCGGGAAGACGGCACACCGGCTGGCGCCCTTCACTCCCACCATCGCCGTCAGGGCGGGAGGCGCGAGAACCCGGGACAGTCCACCGCGATGCGGCGACCCCGACAGCTTGACGAAGGCGAAGACGGACGGCTCGCCCCAGGCGATCCGCATGGCGGCGACGCCCTCGCGCGACAGGCCCGCGCCCCGGCCGGTCCAACCCTGGATCGCTTCCTGGCCGGACATCAGGAGGAGCACGTGTGCAAAGCGGGTGGAAAGCGAGTCGAGCGCGGCTTCCGCGATCCGGTCGCGCGCGGGCGAATGCTCCTCGACCGGCGCCGGCGCAGCCTCCGCGGAGGACCACATCGCGCCCACGCCCGTTTCGTCGGCTCCCTGCGGGGCCGCCTCGCCCCTCCACATTCCGCTGGCGACCTCGTCGTTGGTCGGCGTGTGCGGCGGCGTGAAATCGGGGAGGAACTCCGCCGTCTCGGCCAGCTCGTCCGTGGTCAGTTCCGACGAGGCGAACGGCGCCGCGTAGCTCACTGGCGCCGGGGCATCCTCCGCCTCCGCGGCGAGGATGGGAATCTCGCGGATGCGATCCCTCGCACTGGTGGCGAACCGCGGATTCACGAAGCGGCCGGAGACCGGCGCCTGGACGGTCGCCCGGGTGCGATAGAGCCGCCGTTCCTCGTTGCGCTCGAGCTTGAGCAGGACGTTGCGAAACTCGATCGGGATCGGGCGCCCGTAGAACAGGTGAAACGCCTGCAGCAGGCGCACCTCGGAGATGACCGCAGGAATGACGGGGCGATTCGTGACGGCGGAAACCTCGTCGACCGCGGCGAGGTTGGACGGGTTCTTGAAAGCGACGCGCACGCCCCGGCCTTCGAGCGCATACGGGACCGCGGCGAGCCGGACCGCCGCGCGTTCGGGCAACAGGCGCACGATCTGGGGAGGCGCCTTCAGGATGTCGGCCCAGGTGACGTAGTCGCAGCGATGGATGGACGAAAGGGCCCGAAGCAGATTCTCCTCGGGCAACAGATCGCGATCCAGCAGGATCGTGCCGAGCCGGAACGGTTCTCCCGTGTGGCGTTGAAAGCCGAGCGCGCTCTGTACTGCGACGTCGGAAAGAACGCCCTCGGCCACCAGGAGCTCACCGATGCGCGCCATGGGGGGATTCTACTTCTACGGGAGGTCCCGCAAGTCCTTTCCCGGTTTGAATCGAATCGTGTTCCCCGGGGGAATCGAAACCTCAACACCGGTCTTCGGGTTGCGGCCGATCCCGCGCTTACGCCGCTTGACCTGAAAGACGCCAAATCCCCGCAGCTCGATGCGGTCGCCCGCCCCGAGCGCCGAGCGCATCGCCTCGATGACAGTCTCCACGGCGGTGGCGGCCTTGGCCCGCGGGATCTGGGCGAGATCCACCACTCGGTCGACGATGTCGGCTTTGATCATTGGCTCCTCCGGGAATGCTTGCGATTATATAACCTGCTTTTTCTTCAATCGGATGGAAGCTGCCAGCGCCGCCGCGGTGGCTCCGGCCAGTTCCCGGATGTAGGTGAGGTCCGACGGCGTGGCCCCCTGGGCGCTCGAGCAGGCGGCGTAGAGAAAGGCTACGGTCTTGTCCCGCATCAGGACCGGCTGGACGACGCATTCGGCGGGCCAGCCGCCCAGGGCGCCCGCCAGGGCTCCATGGCTGGCCAGGGGGGGGATCGGCCCCAGGTAGAAGACCCGGCTCAGTCGCACGTTGAGGAATACGGATGGCTCGGACCACGGTATGTCGAGGGCCCGGAGAGCCCTGAGGTCAACCTTCTCCCCGGCACCGGCCAGACCGACCACGCCGTCGGCTCGCGCCACGAAGATCGCGCTCGTCGGAAAGCGCCGGCGAAGCGCCCGCAGGGAAGCCTCGAAGATCCGATCGCGCTCCTGGGCCGCGAGTATTTCGGCAAAGTCCGTCGGAGCCGGCATTCCGGACGATTCGCCGATCGGCCGATCGGTCCGCCCGGTAGTCCGAGTCTGTCGCCACGGTGACAGCGAACCGGGGGATACGGGAGCCGGAACCGCCGCCGCGGTTACCTCGGGAGCCGGAGCGTCGTTCGTGGGTGTCGGCCAGGCGCCCGTTGCCGGGCTCTCCTCCCACGGGATCGACTCGGCATCTCCTTGCTCGGTGTCCTCAGGCGGTGGCGGCAGGCCACCCCATCCAATCGGAGGCTCGTCGGGAACCTTCCACGGCTGGATCGGTGGAAGGTCGGGCGGCGGCTCGACGGGGGCCGCGGCACCAGGAATGGCGAAGGTCGGCGACGAGAAATCGGGGGGTGGCGGAAGCGGTTTCTTGATCACGGAGGGTGCGGTCGGCCGCGAGAGTTTCTCGGCCAGGATGGCGAACCGCGGCGTACGGCGCTCACCGTAGAACTTCTCCAGCGCCTGGTAGATCCGAACTTCCGGAGCGACTGCGGGAATGATCTTCTTGCCGGTTACGAAGAAGAGCTCGTCGAGAACCCGCAGGTTGGCCGGATCGCGCAACACGATTCGCAGAAAGCTCTCGCCGGCCTCGACCGGAATGGCGGCGTGGCGAATCGCGAACTTGAGCGGCAGCGATGCCATCAGGGAGGTCGGCAGGGCCGCGAGCCGGCGCCAGGAGACGTACTCGCAACCGTGTTGCTCCGCGAGCGCGCCTCCCACGTCGTCCTCGGAGACGGAGCCCCGCTCGAGGAGCAGCGTGCCGAGGCGACCCCCCGTAAAGCCCTGCACCGCAAGGGCGCGATTCACGCTGTCCTCGGAGAGCGCGCCGGCCCGAACGAGCAGAAGGCCGAGTCGAGGCATTGGCTCCTTGATTATCGCGTAGCCGGAAGGGAATTGGGAGACGCCGATCTTCCTCGGCTGCAAAGCTTTGCCGCATCCCCGGGTGGGCCATCCCGGGCGGGCTCGCGAGCCGTGTCGATCGTGCTACATTGCGGCGGTGACGCTAAAGCCCGCGTTCCTGTTGCTGGCCGTCGCGCTCGCCGCCCCTGCCCCTGCAAGCGACCCCCTGGCCGCCAGCCGGCGGGCATTCCTCGCGGCGCACACCGCGATCGCCGACGGGCGCTACCAGGAGGCCCTGGCGCTCTATCGTCAGGTCCTCGAGACATTGCCCGCCGACCCGATCGTGCGCCTCGAGTACGCACAACTGCTGCGAGACCTCAACATCACGGACGAGGCCTTCAAGCAGGTGCGAGAGGCGGTCCGGCTGGATCCGAACCTTGCCGAGGCCAGGAGGCTGCTGGGCTCGATGGAGCTCGTTGCCGCCGAGAAGGATCCGTCACGCCTGACAATCGCCATCGACGAGCTCTCGGCCGCTCGGCGTCTGGCTCCCGCGGATGTCCCCACGTCCCTCAACCTCGCCAGAGCCCTGCTTGCGGCGGACCGCGCGGCCGAGGCCGCAGCGGTCCTGGACGACTTGCCGGAGCTCGGCAACCAGCCGGCCATACAGCGCCTGACCGCCGAGGCAAAGGCCAAGAGCGGCCGTTACCAGGAGGCCGAGCGCATCTACCGTTCCCTGTACGAGGCGGATCCGACCGACCGGGAGATTGCCGCCGCGCTCGTGGACCTCTACGAGGAAGAGGACAAGCTCGACGAGGCGCTCGTCGTGCTCCGGGCCCTCGGCGATCGCGACCGCCAGAACGCGGCGGTCGACGAGCGCATCGTCCTCGACCTGGCCCGCGCTGGACGGTTCGCCGAGGCCGAGGCCAAGGCCCGAGACCTCACGGCCAAGCGCCCGGAGAACCGTGCGGCCCGGCGCCTGCTGGCCACCGTGCTGTTCGAGCAGGGAAACACGACGGAGGGCGAAAAGATCCTGCGCGCGCTGATCGAGGCGGATGCCGACGACCCCGTCACGCGCAGGGCGCTGGCCGCAGAGCTCGTGCGCGAACGCCGGTTCGACGAGGCGCGGGCTATGTACGAGGAACTCGTTCGACGCGCCGGGGACGACCCCCGAAAGGCCGACCTCCGCAGCGCCGCCACCACAGAGCTCGGTTTCATCGCGTACCTCGAGAAGAACTGGCCCGAGGCGCGAAGGATCCTCGCTCCCGCCGCGATCTCCGGCACACAGGTGCAGCCGCGCGCCGCGCGCATCCTGCTCGCCACCGACCGGGACAGCGAGGATCTTGCGGACGGCGCCCGATCCGCAGCTGCGTTCGCGGCGGCGGAGCCTACCGAGGCGGAATGGGCGGCTTCGGAGGCCGAGTTCCGGTACCGCTCCGGCCAGACGAAAGCCGCCGAGGCGAGCCTCGACACCCTGGCCGCTTCGGGGTCGCTCGAGAAGGCCATGGCGGCCGCCGATGCGTACGCGCGGCTCAAGCGGTACGACGCCGCGGTCCGGGTCGCGCGCGAGATCGTCGCGAAGTATCCGGAGTCGACCGACGCCCTCTTCCGGCTCGGCTCGAGCCTCGAGCGCGGCGGCAATCCGGCGGAGGGCGAGAAGGTGTTCCTGCAATTGCTCGTCCTGCGCCCCAACGATGCCGCGACACAGAACTATCTCGGATACATGTGGGCCGACCAGGGCGTCCAGCTCGAGCGTGCGCGAGAGATGATCGAGAAGGCCGTCGCGCGGGAGCCTCGCAACGCGGCATACCTGGACTCGCTCGGCTGGGCCTATTTCCGCCTCGGACAGCTCGCCAGCGCCGAAAAGGAGTTGCGCGAGGCATGCCGGCGCGAGCCCGGCGACCCCACGATCCAGGAGCACCTGGGCGACCTCGAGCTGCGGCTCGGCGATTCCGCTGCGGCCATCAAGCACTGGGAGAAGGCGCTCGAGCTCAAGCACGAGGAGCCCGATCGGGTGCGCGAGAAGCTGCGGCAGGCCCGGGCATCCGTTCCGACGCATTGAGCCCGCGCTCGCCTCGGTTTCTCGCCGCGCTCGTCCTTCTCCTCGCGGCCGGCCGGTGCGCCACGACCGCGCCGGCCCCCAGGACTTTCCCCCCGGCCACTCCAGCAGACGCCTCCGAGGCGCTGACATCCTGGTCGGCGGCGAGGGAGCGCGCGGCAACGCTGCCTCCGTCGCGCCTGCTCTACGACGCCAAGCTCTCGACGAGCGGCACACCCTCGGTTTCGGGAACGCTCGCCGTCACGTACGATGGAAAGGCCGTCGTTGCCGCGTCGCTCACGGGCCCGTTCGGGTCGCACATCGCCGAGTATCGAGGCGGCACGATCACGGGTGAAGACCGCAAGGCCCTGGTGGTGGATCCGGAGGCTCTGCGCGCCGTCCTTGCCGGGGTCTGGAACGGCTCCAGCCCGATCGTCGCGGGCCGGGACGGGGGCGAATGCCTGCTCTCGTGGCAAGGGACCGACGGACGCGTCGAAGCCGTCCTCGATCTGTCCAGCGGCGCCGTGGTCTCCATGGAGTTTTCCCGGGGCACCGAGGCCCTCGACATTCGTTACTCGGGAGCCCGCGAACCGTGGCCCGCGGGCGTTGCCGTTCGCGACGCGAGCACGGGGCGAGGCCTGGCGCTCAGGCTCGTCGCAATCGAGCCGGCGGAAGGCGGCTCCGCCTCCCGCCCATGAGACTCGCGATCGCGGCGCCGGCGAAGATCAACCGCGAGCTGCGCGTTGGGCGGCTGCGCCCGGATGGGTATCACGAGGTCTTCTCGCGGATGGTCTCGATCGATCTTGCGGATCGGCTGGTCGCAGAGCCGTCCGAGGGTCTCGAATTCTTCTGCACCGATCCTTCCATCCCCTCGGGGCGCGAGAACCTCGTCGTCCGCGCCGCGGAGCGTCTGGCCGAGCGGGCCGGCGTCCGGCCGCGGGCGCGGCTCACGCTCGAGAAACGGGTGCCGGCCGGCGGCGGTCTGGGCGGGGGAAGCGCGGACGCCGCCGCAACCCTGCGCCTTCTATCGCGATTCTGGGGAATCGACGCGGAGGGCCGCGGCTGGCTGCCGGAGCTGGCCGCTGCCCTCGGGAGCGACGTGCCTTTCTTCCTCGTCGGCGGCGAGGCCGACGTGACGGGGCGCGGCGAGATCGTGACCCCGGTCGAGGACGGGCCGAGCGCCGATCTGCTGCTTCTGACGCCGCCCTTCCCGGTCTCGACCGCCGCCGTCTACCGCGCCTACGCCGGGCGGGGGACGCTGCCTCAACGGCTGGAAATCGCGGATGCGTCGCGCCCGTACTATCTCGGCCCGAACGACCTGGCTCCTGCCGTGCTCGAAGTGGAGCCGAGGCTGGGCGCCTACCTCGCGTCTGCCGGGCGGATCACGAACGACGTCGCCATCAGCGGATCGGGCGCCACGATCGTGCTCCGTGCGGGCCCCGAGGCGCGCGACGAACTCGCCCGCCGCCATCCCGACTGCCGCGTCTTTGCGTGCAGGACCCTCTCGCGTGCTACCTGCCGAAAGCTCACCGACCCGAAGAGCAGTCCCGGCGCTGGCGCACCAGCGGAGTAAAATCTCTTCCATTGGGGCGTCGCCAAATTGGTAAGGCACCGGCCTTTGGAGCCGGCATTTCTAGGTTCGAGTCCTAGCGCCCCAGCCATTACCTCTTCACCACGATAACCGGCGACGGCCGTTTCAGCCCCGGAAACATTGGGTTTTCCGGGGCTTTTCCTTTTCTATCCGTCCGGCGCCGGTAGTCGCGAATCTGACATTTTCGGCCTCCGAATCTGACAGTCTGTCTGACAGTCCGCCCCTAAGGCGCTTGGCTTAGATGCGGTAAAATAGGGGCTGCGCCGGTTCGACCGACGGACAAGGCTTTCGGGGCAACCCGATGGCGCCCTTCGGGGCGGTGGGTAGCGAGGTGGTCGAGATCGAGCGGGCGCTTCCCTTTGATGATTGACGAGACGATTCCTCGGTTCCCCGTGCTCGCCCACGGCGGCGACTTCATCGACTGGATGGACGTCTACGACGAGCACGTCGAGGCCGTCGGGGCGTGGCTCTCGAAGTACGCGGACACCCTCGAACCGTGGCGCCGTGCTGCGCTCACCGAGATGTACATCTCGCCGGAGCCCCTGTCGGTGAAAGGCGCCGGCTCGCCCGAGCCGCGGGCTTGGTGGGCGCTGGTGCCGGCCGACCAGCGGTAGCGTGCGGCGGCATACCGAGAAACCCAACGTTGCAACCAGCGCCCGTTGGGTTTACGATCCACGACGATGAGACGCCGCCGTGCTCGTGATCTCGCTGGGTGGGTCCGCGAGGCAGAGCGGGCCAGACTACAGGAGAAAGTCTGGACCCGGTTCTGCAAGCTGTGTCGCTTGGCATCGTCGCCGAACCGGAACGAGGCCGAGCGCGCTGGCGATGCCGTCAAGGCGCTCGTTCTTCGATACGGCGCAGGGCTGCTCGACATGATCATGACGATGAGCGACGAGAGCCGGGTCGACCGTTGGAACGCCGAGAACATCCGCAAGCACAGGGCAGACATCCGCAGGGCGAAGGTGAAGCGACCGGCGGCGGCAGACATCCGCGCTCGCATGGCCGAGCTTGGTCACAGTCGCAGCGCGGCGAAGGCTCACGCAGCTCGCGAGAACGGTCGGCTTGGTGGGCGACCGCGTAAGACGCGGCGTCTTGCAGAGGCGAAGTCGTAATCTCGTTCGAGACCGTCTTCGGCCTTCATCAGGCGACTCCCGGGTACTCGGGGCTGGCTTCGCGCACGATCGCCAGCGGTGGGGCACCGTGGCACAAGATCTCCCGCTCGGCGTAGCGGCGCAGGGACAGCACCTCGATCTGCCATCGCTGGAAGCGGTCGAACATCGGCCGCTCGATGTCCACGAGTCGGCCGGAGAGCTGGCGATCGTCGATCAGCGCGCGAACGAAGCCGCGATCCTTGACGAGCAGCCATGCGGCTTGGACGAGCGAGACCCGCGTCTGTTCGTCGCCGAGGCGGGAGAGCCGACGCGGCGATGACGTAGCGTCGCAGCTCAGTCGGCCGTCGGGGTGCGGCCGAGCCGCTGCGCTAGGCGGAGGCCGCGAAGACCTCGCCGCGGCTGTACCCGGGCGTCGGTCGCTTCGGGAGGCTCACGACGCTTTCGGCGGCTCGTCGTCGGGGTTGCGGTAGGTGCCCCCGTTGAGTGGCGCCTCGATGCGAGGCCGCGCCTCGTCCTCGCGCGGCAGGTCCTTGAAAAGGGCGAACAACGTGCTCTCGGCCGTCACCGACTCGACCTCGGCCGACGTGCGCTGGATGGGGCTTCCGAAACCGTACGCGCAGAACCATTTCGCGATGTCCGCTCGGAGTCTCTTGTCCTGCGTCGTGAGAAACATCTCCTTCATCGCGGGAAGAACTTCTTTCCGCGAGAACTCCCGGGCGTCCTCGAAGAAGTCGGTGACCTCCTCGCGTTTCACCGGGACGGACCTGCGCCGCGGCATCGTCTCGACGACGTTCGGCGGCCGGCCCGCGCCCTCGCGACGCCCGCCGCGCATTAGACGCCTCCGAAGATGCGACGCTGGCGCTTCGCGTACCCGTGGAGCCGCTCGGCCTCGGCGTCCTCGTGAGCCTTCTTGTCGGCCTTGCGCCGCGCCGCCTCCGCGTCACGCACGGCGGCCTCCTCGCGGCGGACCTGAATCGACCTCTCCATCTGCCCGACCATCGCGGCGCCTCGACCCGCGGCCTCGGCCTCGCGCTGCGCCCGCTGAGCACGGTCATCGCTCGCGTTCGCATCGCCTGCGTCGCTCGGGGTCGACCAGACCCGCACGACCTCGCGCTGTGCGCTCCGAGCCGCTCGTCGGCCGCGATGCGCCGGGCGTCGATGACGGTCAGCTCGGCCGCGATCAGCGACGTCGTCGTCGCCTTCTCGTCGGTTCGCAGGACCGCCAGTCGCGCCTGAGCTGCTTCGAGCCGGGCGTCGGCCTCGTGCTCCTTTATCACCGGCAAGCGGCGCAGTCGATCGCGTTCGGCCGCGGCTGCATCGAGCTGCGTCTGCGTTTCGAGGTTCGCCTTCGATTCCTCGGTCGCTGCACGGATCTCCGCACGCAGTGCCTCGATCGTGATCGGCGCGTCGTCGTCGGTGGGGTCCTCGATGCTCATGGGCTCAGCTCCTCCTCAAAAAGGATCTCGTTGATTCGGCAGCGGCGCCGCCGGGTCCTGCCGTAACCCGAGCGCCGCCGCTGTACGGCCCCCTCGCGTAGAGGCCGCTGCCGAGCAAATGCCCCGGTCGCCAAGGTCGAGCCGTGTCCCCGCGGCTCGATCCCGCCGGGAAGAAGGTAACGGCGGGCCGGAGGCGCTTCGTCGATCGGGGCAAAAAAGTTCACGAGCCGTAACCCTCGCGGCTTCTCCTGCTCGTGAAACTGCCGGCGAAGGTCTTCCTGCACTGGGTCCGGGCCGAAGCCGTGGCCCGGCGGATTGACGACCGGCGCGGGCTCGGGCAGCGGGGCCGCGATCGCCGGACAATTGCACCACTCGCACTCGATCCATCGCCGGCACGGCCCCGCCAAGGCTGCGGAGCATGGTCAACTCCGGCGCGTGAGCGTGCGCCTTCGAGGTGCATCTCCAGATCGTTCCGACCAACATGTAGACGCGGGCACACGCGACCCCGGGAAGGTGATTCGGGTGGCCGTCCAGAACGCAAGCGCACGAAGCGAACTGCGCGCGCACGGTCAGGCCTGCTGAGCCCGTCGGGGTGGCTCGCGGCGCTTGCGCTCCTCGCTGGCGATGAGGAGCCGCAGACCGTCGCGGAGCAGCTCGGACGTCGTGCGCCCACCCGCGACCTTCTCCAGCCGGTCCGCGAAGCTCGGCCGAACTTTCGTCGCGAGCACGACGCTCTTCTTCTCGAACATCACGCATAGAGGGTGAACGCGTTTCGCGCTTGCACCGTCTACGCATCGGGTCGTAGTATCCGGGTTGACCTCTCTCGAAAGAGGGGTCCGCTGGAATTGGGTCTCGGGGACATACACCCGAGAACTTTCGCGGTCGCCACGGCAACGTGGCGCGGTAAAGACTGCGGCGCTCACCGCAGACCGAGATGGTTCCAGAGCGTAGGAGACCGGCAACGAGCCGGACCGAAACGCTCTCGGGAGATCTCGGACGATGCGCGAACCAAGACTTCAAACCAAGCCGGTCGAACCCTGTCACATCTACAACGTCCGAATCTCGCCGGCCCTCTGGCGACGATTCCGCGAAACCTGCCAGAAGGAGGACCGCGCCTGTAGCCGCGTGCTCCTTCGGTTCATCGAGCGGTACGTCGCCTCTGGCGGCGAGGTCCACCAGTGAGCGAGGCCGACTTCGCGCAGCTCGAACGCAAGGCGATCGTCGCGGAGAGCGAGCCCGCCATCGACCTCGACGTCGCCCGCCTGTACATCGAGGCGCTGACCGGAGACCCGGGCACGCCGATGACGTTCCAAGTCTTCGACGACAACGACCCGGAGAAGAAGGACCCGAAGGGGCTCAAGCGCGTCCTCCACGGCACGCTCGCCAAGTGCGCCCGCGAGCTGACGCGCCTGAATGGTCTCGGCGCCGGCATCTTCATCACGGTCAACCAGACGGACGGCAAGGGACGCAAGACGGAGAACATCGTCGCCGTCAGGGCTCTCTTCACCGACCACGACTCGGGCGCCCCCGAGGCCTACGCGCTCAAGCCGAGCTTCATCGTGCAGTCGAAGGCGGGGCCGCACGCCTACTGGCTGCTCGCACCGGGCACCCAGCTCGACGACTTCCGAGACGCACAGAAGCAGCTCGCGGCTTTCTACCAGTCGGACCCGACGATCCACGACCTGCCCCGCGTGATGCGTCTGCCGGGCTTCATCCACCGCAAGGGCGCGCCTTTCTTCGTCGGCTTCCTCGACGGGACCCGCGAGAGGTACACCGTCGAGGAGGTGCTCGCCGAGCACCCGGTCACGGCGAAGGTCCTCCGAGAAGCTGCGACGCCGATCGCGGCCAGCGGCAAGATTCCGCGCTCGAAGCGGCATGCGGCGTGGAAAGCCCACGCGGCGCGACTCCGAAATGACGGCTCGTCGCCCGAGCAAATCTACCGGCTCCTGCTGAAGTACCGGGACGAGCTGTTCGAGGCGCCCGAAGAGAAGTCCGACAAAGAAGCCCGCGACCTCGCGCAGTGGTTCGAGGACGCGGACGCTCGCGCCCCACTCGTCGGCTCAGCCAATGGCGACACCGCGGAAGCGCAGGTGCGCTACCTCTCCGACGTCAAACGCCAAGACGTCGAGTGGCTCTGGAAGCCGCGCATCCCGATCGGCTTCATCACGATGCTCGACGGCGACCCCGAGAAGGCGAAGAGCACGATCACCCTCGACATCGCGGCCAGAGGTTCACGCGGCCGCGAGTTCCCTGACGGGCAGCCGATCGCCGCCTCCTTCAAGACCGTCATCCTCTCGGCCGAAGACCCGGCCGAGATGGTGATCCGGCCACGCATCGACCAGTTCGGCGGCGACCCCAGCATGATCGCTGTCGTCGAGTCCGTCCGCTTGATGCGCGACGGAAAGAAGGGCGAGCCCCAACTGATCGACCTCACAACCGACCTGCCAGCCGTCGCCGTGGCGATCCTCCAAGTCAGGCCCCGGCTCGTCATCGTCGACCCCATCACCGCCTACCTCGGCAAGACCGACTCGTTCAAAGACTCGGCCGTCCGCTCGGCGCTCGCGCCGCTCGCAACTCTCGCAGCGAAGCTCGCTTTCGCCATCCTCGTCGTCCGACACCTAAACAAGAACGTCTCCTACGCCGACGTGCTCTACCGCGGCGGCGGCTCAATCGGCTTCATCGGCGCCGCGCGCTCCGGCCTCATGGCCATCGCCGACCCCGACGAAGAGGGGCGCCTCCTGCTCGCCCACTACAAAGGCAACCTCGCCCCGAAGGGGGCGACCCTCGCGTACAAGGTCGTCCCCGCACTCGACGACCCCGAGCAGCCTGCCCTCCTCTGGCTCGGCGCCGACCCACGCTCCGCTCGAAAACTCCACGAGGCCGGCCACGAAACCGCGGAGGATAAGTCCGCCCGCGGCGACGCCCGCCACTTCCTGCGGGAGACCCTCGCCGACGGCGAGATGAAGACCGAGGACGTCTTCGCCGACGCAAGGAAAGCCGGCCACTCGATCAGAACCCTCAAGCGCGCGAAGTTCGACCTCAAGGTCGCGGCACGTAAAGTCGGCTTCTCGCCGAGCGTCTGGTACTGGAAACTGCCGTGAAGAAGGCCAAGAAAACGGCGTGGCCTCCTTCGAGGGTCGTTTTGGCCCCCTTCGGCGAAGGGGTCCTCTCCAAAGTTCTTGGCCCCCTTCGAGAGTTTATTAGTAAGTGTGTATGTGTGTTTGGCCCCCTTCGACACGAAGAGTGCCACGCTACTGGGAGGGCACCCTTCGATGGTTTTTCGGGGGCGCAAGACGCCACGAGAATCGGACGACATTCGGGCTCCGCGAATAAAATACTCGGATCTATTCGCCACGATCGCGAGCAATTCCGCAACGCCCACCGGCCGATTCAGGGGGGGGAGCAGCCCACGTACCCCCAGACCGCCGGAATAAAAGTACGCACCTACGGGCGGCGGCGACCCCCCGAAAAACCGGCCCTTGCCGTCCCTGCCTCTCGACCGGCTGAATTCGACCCTTTTGCCGTTTCTAGGTTGTCATCCGAGCGCAGCTCTAGAGGTCGCGGCAGGTCAACGGGTTGGGGAGGGTGTCAGACACTCTGTCAGATACGCGGGGCGACGCCGTGAGCGCCGACGTCATGCGGATCTTGTCGCGGCGAGCGGAATTGACGCGGGAGCTGGCGAAGCTCGACGACGACCTCGCGCTTGCGCTGGGTGACGCGGAGAAGCCTGTCGAGCCGGACCAGGTGCTCACGCTCGAACAGGCGGCCGAGCGCGTCAGGGAGCCCGCGGAGACGGTGCGGAGGCGCCCCGAGTACCTGAAGGCGCGGGTCTCCCGTCCTGGTGCGCGGCGGATCAGGTTCTCGTCGCGGGCGCTCGACGCGATCATGGCCGACACGGCGGCTCGGTGGCGTCGGTGAGCGCTGTCAAAAAGGTCGGTCCCCGAAACGCGCCGGCGGGAGCGCGCCTACCCCTCCCGGCTATAAGCAGGGTCAGTAGATGTTTTTCGGGAGATTTTGAAAAGCCGCGCAGGCGGCGAAAAGGGCCTCGAGGGATACGATGTCGCAATCCGACGTCTCACATTTGAGAAGGGAGATCGTCATGCAGTTCTGGAAGCGGGTCCTCGCGGGGAGTCTCGGGGTTCTGGGTCTTGCGGCTTCTGGGCAGGCGCAAACGGGGAGCGGGGGGATTCGGATCGAGGAGGGATCAGTGACTGCGGCTGCAAGGCGTCCGGCCCATCCCATGCAGCCCGACACCTATGGCACGTCGGGCGTCAGCTACTACAACATAGATGCTATGGAGCTAGTGCCCACCTCAAGTGGTACAGCCTATACTGAATCTAACAACAACATCTTCTCTACGAACCACATTGGTATGAACTTTAACGCAGGCCTACATCTTCCGTCCGGGGCAATGATTGTCACGCTGGAGCTTGACTTCTATGACAACTCAGCAGCGGGCGAGGTTGAAGCCGCACTATTCGCCTGCGATTATCACGGTACCAACTGTTCTAGGCCAATAGCTGCTGACTGCATTTATAGCGAAGCTACCGCCTGCTCCGGCGTCCCCGATACTGCAGGAGACTCGTACCGTATTGTTGATCTCACATACGCCAACCTTACCGTCAACAATTATTACAACCGCTACTTCGTCTGGGCAGGTTCCACGACTACCGACGGAGAAACAGGCGTCTCTCGGATCTCGATAGGCTACAAGCTGCAGGTCAGCCCCGGACCGACGGCAGCGACCTTCACCGACGTTCCGACATCGCATCCCTTTTTTAATTTCGTGGAAGCGTTGCACGCTGCCGGCATTACCAGTGGATATCCGGATGGCAGGTTTGGCGTCGACGACCCGATTACGCGGGGGCAGATGGCGGTCTTTCTGTCCACTGCGCTCGGGCTGAACTGGCCGTAACCAAACGCACGCGGTCCAGCATCTATACAGCCGGAGATGGATGCGCTGGCGAGGCGGGGGCGATGAAGCCGCCAGTCTGGTCAGCCGCTCGCATCCCACCGGGCCCGCTGGCCCGCCATCCCGGTTTCCCGGGAAAGCCTCGTCCGTTGCAGCTGGCGGACGCTTTAGTATAGCATGGTGCTGTCTTTATGCCTTTCTGGTAGACTGGCCCTATGAGAGTCACACACCGAGGCGTTCGCACGATGGTGGAGATTCCCGAGGAGTTGTGGGAGCAGGCCAAGCACCGGGCGCTCGACGAGCGCACGAGCTTGAAGGCGCTCCTAGTCGAGGGGTTGGAGTTGCGGCTGAAGAGGGCCGTGAAGAAGGGGGGCGGTAAGTGAGTCGCGAGACGGTTTGGACAGGGGACAAGGGTGAGGGGACGGTGTTCTACCGGACCGACGCCGAGGGCAAGCGGCTCTCGTCGTCACTGTACGTCGCCTACGTGGCGGGCGGCCGGGAGCACGTGGTCAGCGCGAAGACGGACGACGAGGCCGACGCGAAGCGCGAGCTGAAGCGGCTGACGCGCAACCGCGAGAACGCGAAGGAGGGCAAAGAGGCGCTCGTCACGCCGAAGGCCGAGAAGGTCACGGTGGGCGATCTGCTCGACGCGAACCTGGTGCGGGCCGAGGAGGAGAAGCTCGCGAGCCTGGAGGTGAACCTACGCAGCCAGACGGAGGTCCTGCGGCGGCTGCTCGGCGACGTGCGCGCCATCGAGTTCCGGCCGGAGCATGTGGACGACTACAAGCGACGCCGCCGGCTCGGAGAGGGCACGCGGGACGGGAGGAAGGTCGGCCTGACGACGATCAAGCACGAGCTGGGTGTCCTGAACAAGGCGTTCCAGCACGCCGTTAAGCGCGGGGCGCTGCACTTCGCGCCGTTCATCGAGAAGCCGACCGAGGACAAGGTGCGCGAGAAGGAGATCCCGCTCGCCGAGGTCCCGAAGATCCTCAAGGCGATGGCGGACGAGGACGCCCGCGACTTCGTCGAGTGGTTCTTCCTGACGGCGACGCGGCCGAAGGGCATCGGGGCGCTGCGCTGGGAGTGGTTCGACTCGAAGGCCTGGACGCTGCGGGTCCCGAGCGAGAAGGGCGGGAATGCCCGCGAGTTCGCGATCGAAGGGCGGATGCGCGCGGTGATCGAGCGCCGGCTCGCCCGGAGGCGGCTGGACTGCCCGTTCATCTTCCACCGGGACGGCGAGGCACTGGACGCGAGGCGGGTGCGCGAGGTCTTCTACCCGGCGCTCAAGGCGTGCGACCTGCCGACTGGCCGAGCCGGGTTCACGCTGTACGACACGAAGAAGACGGCCGCGGGGGTGCTGATCGACTCGGGGCTGACCGAGCGCGAGGCGATGCACTTCTCGGGGCACAAGACGCCGGCGATGTTTGATCGGTACGTGATCAAGTCGAGCGAGCGGCATCGGGAGAACGTGCGGACGCGGGACGCCTACCTCGCGAAGGCGCTATCTGACAGGAAGCGCTCCGCATCTGACAGAGTGGTGAAATTCCAGAGCAAACGGGCCGGATAGTCTAGGTTCGAGTCCTAGCGCCCCAGCCACTATCTCCCGTCACTTCCCGGAATGAGCGCCTGAACGGTCAGGCGTCTTCTTCTCTGGCAGGGTCGAGAGACGCAGAAAGCCGGGGAGTTCGGCAACAAAGACGGCGACAGTCGTGGGGCGTATCATCCACCGAGAACCGATGAGCAAGCGCCCGCGTTCACAGGACGAGAACTAGACAGCGCCGACCGCAGCCTATCTCCTCATCGTCCGGTCTCAGGCAGCGAGTCGCGCTTCGTCCGCCCTCGAAGAGGAGCATGCTGTTCGCGATCAAAGCCGAGATTAGCAACCCGCGGGCGGAGACGTTTACGTTCATCGCTCAGAAGACGATGTATGGCGGCAAGCACATCTCCAAAGGCGACACGGTTTTCGCCTTCGCGAGCGAGAACGAAGGCGGCTCAGGTCTCATCGCGAGCGGAGTCGTAACCTCGGCCAAAGCGATCGCGAAGAAACCCGGGATCGCCAGGCAGACGCCGCGCGTGAGCCTCACCATCCGGCGCACCGCGCTCGCGAAGCGGCGCCTCGGGCGGAGCGAGCTCAAATTCTTCACCCACTGGAGCGACGGCCGACCGGAGACCGAGCTCAACTTCAAATTCTATCGTCAGGCCACGAATAAGATTGTCGGCATCTCCGATGAAGCGGCAGCCTTCCTCCAGCGATTCTTTTGACGCGGCCCGATTGCGACATGAACGCGATGTGCCTTATCCAAGTGTTCGCGCAAACGGCCATGCGCTCCGCGTAGTACGCTTTTCGCAACTCGAGGGGGTCCCATGATCCGCATGATCGGGGTGAGTCGGGTCGTTGCCGCTTGCTTCCTGTTGTCCGTGTCCGCGCGTCCCTCGACGGCGCAAACGTCCTTCCTCGCACAGGTGCCCCACGGGCACGTCGAGACTCCCGAGTACGGGACCGCGAGCTGGGTGAGAACGACGATTCCGGCGACCTCGTTCCTGCCCGGCGACCGCAGTGACCTCTACTACACTTCCGGCAGTCTCGGCCGGTACGGCGCCAAGAACAAGGACCAGCACTTCTACGCGCCTCTCGATCTTCCGGCGGGCGCCATCGTCGAATACATCGGCTTGAACAACCTGAACGACGGCACCGACGCGGTCATGGGCGTCGCTCTCTGGGATCGCTACTACGACGGCGTCAAGACACTGAGGGCCGGGGTGTCCAGCTCACCGCACGCGACCTGGGCGACGGACTCCAACCTGTTCCAGTACGACTATCAGGCCCTCGGGCATAGCGGGATCACCCTGATCCTCGATGTCGAGATCGCCGCCAGCCCCAACGATCAGTTTTTTGGGTTCGTGGAGATCGTGTGGAAGCGGGTCGTCTCGCCGAAACCCGCGCAGGCGGCCTTCACGGACGTTCCGACGAATCACCCGTTCTTCCAGTTCGTCGAGGCTCTGCGGGCGGCAGGGATAACCGGCGGCTATCCGGACGGCCGATTTGGCGTCAACGACCCAATCTCCCGAGGACAGATGGCCGTGTTCCTGTCGACGGCCCTTGGTCTCCATTTTCCGGACTGAATCGGGCGGCACGAGGGCTCCCATGAAGGCAAGAGCGTTTCCGGCGACGGCAATCGGGGTTCTCACGCTGCTCGGCGCAGCCCACGGCGCCGAGCCGGCGCGTTTTTTGGGGGAACTGGCCCGCCGCGATGTTCCGTCCCCCGATTACGGAACGCTCGAATACTCGACGACGAACGTCAGCGCGATGGCGTTTTTCCCGGAGCAGAGCAATCACGGGTATTCGACGAGCCCCACATTTGGCAGGTATGGCGACCTGGGCTACAGCGACCACTACTATGCGAGCCTGGACCTTCCCGCTGGTGTCATCGTTGACTACATCGGGTTGAACAACCTGAACGACGGTACCGACGCGGTGATGACGGCAACACTCTGGGACCGTCACGCCGACGGCACCAAACACGCTCTGGCATCCGCGTCGAGTACGCCGCACACCTCCTGGTCTACCGACTCGGCGGGCCCGTTCAACGCGTTGTTCGACTCCCACGCCAACCGGGTTCTGGTCCTCGAGGTCCAGGTTCTTGCGGCTGGCGATTTCGAGTTCTTCGGCTTTGTCGAGGTCAAGTGGCGCCGCGTCGTCTCGGGCGGGCCGCCCCTGGCGACGTTCCCGGACGTGCCGAAATCGCATCCGTTCTTCAAGTTCGTCGAGGCGCTGCACTCGGCGGGGATCACGAGCGGCTATCCGGACGGCCGGTTCGGCGTCGACGATTCGATCACGCGCGGGCAGATGGCGGTGTTTCTCGCGACCGCGCTGGGTCTCCATTGGCCCGATTGACCGTACGGACGCATACTCGCCGTCGAGACAGCTGACAGCCGCGGCGTTCCCGCATACAATCCCGCTCGCTTGACCTCGCACGCGTTCAACTACGGTGACCTGAAGATCTTCTCGGGACGGGCGCACCCGGCGCTCGCCCGTGAGATCTGCGCCTACCTGAAGATTGCGCTCGGCGAGCTGACGCTCTACAACTTCTCCGACGGCGAGGACTACTGCCAGATCGACGAGAACGTGCGGGGCGCGGACGTGTTCGTCGTTCAGCCCACCTGCTCACCGGTCAACGACCACGTCATGGAGTTGCTGATCCTGCTCGACGCGTTTCGTCGCTCCTCGGCCTCGCGGATCACCGCGGTCATGCCGTACTTCGGCTACGCCCGGCAGGACAAGAAGGACAAGCCCCGGGTGCCGATCGCCGCCAAGCTCATGGCGGACCTGCTCACGGCCGCCGGGGCAGACCGCATCCTCACGATGGACCTGCACGCGGCCCAGATCCAGGGCTTTTTCAACATCCCCGTGGATCACCTCTTCGCGGCGCCGGTCCTGCTCGATGCCATCCGAAAGACGGAGCTCCAGGACCTGGTGATCGTCTCTCCGGATGTGGGTGGGCTCACCCGGGCCCGCGCGATCGCCAAGCGCCTCGACGCCTCCCTCGCGGTCATCGACAAGCGGCGCACGGGCAAGAACGAGACCGAAATCCTCAATGTCGTCGGCGAGGTCGAAGGGCGGGACGTCCTGATCCTGGACGACATGATCGATACGGCTGGAACGCTCGTCCAGGCCGAGGAGGCCCTCCGGCGCCAGGGTGCGCGGCGCACGTTCGCGGCGGCGGTCCACGGGGTCTTCTCGGGGCCGGCGCTCGAGCGGATCGAGGGGTCCGGCCTCGAGGGCCTTTTCGTCACGAATACCATCCCCGTCGAGGCCGCCATGGCCCGTTGCAGCCGGATTCGGGCCCTTTCGGTGGCCCCCCTGCTCGGGGAGGCCATCCAGCGCATCCACGACGGGACTTCCGTTTCGTCGCTTTTTGTGTAGAATCCGCCTCTTTGCGCGGGACTTCCGCGCGGAGTAGGCCATGAAGACCATCGAGCTCAACGTCGAGAAACGCTCGACGATCGGAAAAAACGAAGCCCGGCGCGACCGGGCGGCGGGGCGGATCCCGGCCGTCGTCTACGGCGCGGGCAAACCGAACGTCCCCATTTCGGTCAACCGCAAGGCCCTGTCCGACGTGTTTCGCGAGGGGGCCGGCGAGAACGCCATCTTCCTCTTAAAGCTCGCCGGATCGGACCAGAGCCGCCACGCCATGATCCGCGAGATGCAGCGGGACCCGGTCTCGCGCACGCCCCTGCACATCGACTTCGTTCGCGTCCTCATGGACGTCAAGATCACCCTCAAGGTGCCCGTCGAGGTGGTCGGCATCGCGCGGGGCGTCAAGGCCGACGGCGGCATTCTGGATCTCGTGACCCGAGAGATCGAGATCGAGTGCCTCCCCGGGAACATTCCAGCGCATCTTTCGGTGGACGTGTCGGAGCTCGGCATTGGCGACGCGATCCGCATCTCCCAGATTCCGGCCGTCGAAGGCGTGGCGATCGTGGACAACCCCGAGAAGGTCGTCGCCCACGTCGCCCACCCGACGCGCGAAGAGGAGCCGGTCGCTGCCGCCGAGGGCGCCGCCGAGCCGGTCGAGCCCGAAGTCCTGAAGAAGGGCAAGGCCGTGACGGAGGAAGAGGGCGCGGAAGAGCCGAAGAAGGAGAAGGAAAAGGAGAAGTAGTCCCTGCGCGCGATCGTCGGCCTCGGGAACCCGGGGAACGACTACGAGGCCACCCGGCACAACGCGGGGTTTCGAGTCGTGGAGGCGCTCGCGGCGCAGGAGAGAATCCGGATCCGGTCGCGCGAGTGCTCCTCGCGGGTGGGTCGGGGAAGAGTCGGGGAGACTGCGGTGCTCCTCGCCCTTCCGCAAACGTTCATGAACGCCTCGGGCGAGGCGGTTCGAGCTCTTTGTCAGAAACATGGCGTCGACCCTTCGGAACTGTGCCTCGTCGTGGACGAGATCGCGCTTCCGCTCGGTGCCCTGCGCATGCGCGCGCGGGGCTCGGCGGGAGGGCACAACGGGCTCCGATCGGTCATCGCGCACCTCGGCACGTCGGAATTCCCGCGCCTGCGCGTGGGAGTCCGGGGTGACAGGTACTCGAGGCAACGCGACCTCGCGGACTACGTCCTCGAGCCGTTTGCCCGGGGGGAACGCGAGCAATTCGAAGACAGCGTCGTGCGGGCCGCCGAGGCCCTCCGGCTCTGGTTGACGCAAGGAATCGACGCCGCGATGCGGCGAGCGAATGTTTTACCTTCCTCTCCGGACGGCCTCGATCCGGATTGAAATCCATGAGGAGGAACCCATGAGGCTGTACGACATCGTCGTCCTGGTCACGCCCGACCTCGGCGACGAAGACGCGGCGAAGGTCGCGGGCGAATACAAGAAGATCCTGGTGGACGGCGGGGCGAACGTCGTCAAGGAAGAGCCGTGGGGCAGACGGCGGCTCGCCTTCCCGATCCAGCGCAAGCGCGAGGCGCACTACGTTTACTGGCAGGTGGAGGCTGCGCCGGCCGTCGTGGCCGAGGCCGAACGGCGCATGGGACTGTCCGACCAGGTCCTGCGGCACCTCGCGGTTCGCGTCGACGAGGAATTGAAGCGCGCCGGCAAGATGGCCGAGCGCATCCGCAAGAAGGCCCTGCGGCGGCCTCCCCGACCGCCTGCACCTCCGGCTGTTGCGGCGGACGCCCAGGCGGCGCCCGCCGAAAGGAGCGAGTCATGAGGATGGGAGGGCCGGGTGGAGGCCGCTCCGGCGGCCGCAACGCGGCGGCCGGGCGCGACGGCAAGAGCGGGCCGCGGAAAAAGTTCTTCGTGCGTCGCCGGAAGGTCTGCAAGTTCTGCGCGGAGAAACTCGAGCACATCGACTGGAAGGACGTGAAACTGCTCCAGGGCTTCATCCCGGAGCGTGGCAAGATTCTGCCGCGACGGATCTCGGGCACGTGCGCCCTGCACCAGCGAAAGCTCCAGACGGCGATCAAGCGGGCCCGGTCGATCGCCCTCTTGCCCTACGCGACGGATTGAGAACGGCCCTGGCCGCGAAGGCCGTGCGGTGCGCCGGCGGTTCGTCCCGCCTCCCGGCCGTCGGCAACGGACTTCGCGGCGCGACCCTCGTCCGACTCCCATGAGCTCGCAGCAGGACGGCAGCCCGGTTTCGGAAACGCCTCCGGGGCGCTTCGACGTGCCCGTGGCCGCGCTGCTGGCTGCGGCCGCGTTCTCGGCGCTCTTCGTGATTCCGTTCGTGGGGGTCCTCGGCCTGCCGCTTTCCGCGGTGCCGCCGGTCCGGCTCGCCCATCGACAGGGGCTTGTCGCCGGAATCGCGGCCTGCGGGATGGCCGTCGCGATCGTCCTCGGTCTCGGGTGGGCGGCCGGCGGAGCCGGCAACGCCGTGGCTCTGGCATTCATGGCCGCGGGCGCGACGGCTCTTCCCGTGGCGACGGTGGGATTCCTGCGAGCGGGCGTCGACCCTTCGCGCTGTTACCTCGGTCTCTGCATCGCGACCTGCGCCTTCGTCGCCGCGACCTTCGCGATCGGGGCCGGCGGACCGGGCCCCTCGCCCGGCGCCGAGGTTGCATCGAGCTTCGACCGCCTCATCCCGGCGGCCATCGATTCGTACGCGCGGTCCGGCGCCGATGCCGAAGCGGTGGCCGGCATGCGGGCGACCCTCGAGGCTGCCCGGGAATTCGGGCAGACCTATCTGGCCGGGATCTTCGGGGCCCTCGCCGTATTCGGCGGGGCGGTTGCCTTCTACCTCGGTGCGCGCATGGCCCGGCCCGGCTCCACCGCGGACTCGGTGCGCTTCGAGGCCCTCCGCGTTCCGCCCGCCGCCGCGGCCCTCTTCGTGGCCTCGGGCGCGGCTTTCGGGCTTCTTCCCGGGATGGGACGGCGGGTTGCGGGAAATCTGCTGCTGCCCCTTCTGGCCTTGTATTTTGTGGCGGGCCTCTCTATCATCTGCCACTTCTTCCGGAGATGGTTCCGGGTGCGGATACTCCGGGGGGGTCTGTACGCCCTGGCGGGTTACTTTCCGATCAACCTCGGGGTGGCGCTTCTCGGGATCTTCGATTGGTACGTGGACTTTCGCCGACGGGGCGAGAGGGGAGTGGAGAAGTCATGAAAGTCATTCTGGCCGACGATGTCCGCGGGCTGGGTCACCGCGGGGACACGGTGGCCGTCAAGCCCGGGTACGCCCGCAATTTCCTCTTCCCGCAGGGATTCGCTTACGAAGCGACCGACGCCAACGTGCGCCGGCTCTCCGAGGAAAAGAAGAAATACGACGAGAAGATGCTGCGCGAGAAGTCCGTGGCCGCGCAGGCAGCGGCCAAGGTCGAGGGCCTCTCCGTCACGGTCGTCAAGAAGGCAGGCGAGGAAGGCCACCTGTACGGTTCCGTGACCGCCTCCGAGATCGCGGACGCGCTGTCGGGCAAGGGCATCGAGGTGGACCGGCGGCGCATCGAGCTCGCCGAGCCGATCCGGCGCCTGGGCTCGCACACGGTCCACGTGCGTTTGCATCGCGATGTTGTGGCGACGATGACGGTGGACGTTCAGGCGCTCGGCGCCGCGGCCTCCTGATCCTACGGAGCATACGGGCCGGTTCGTCGCTTTCGAGCCGTGAAAGAGCCGCGCCTCTCGATCGTCATCCCCACGCGCGACCGGCGCGAGCTGCTCCAAGCCACACTCCAGGCTCTTTCCGAGCAAAAGGGTTTCGCCCCCGACGAGCTCGATGTCGTGGTTGCCGACGACGGCTCGTCGGACGGCACGGAAAGCCTGCTCGCCGCGGTCCGGCCGGCCGCGTTTCGCCTTCGCTGGATCAAGCTCCCGGGAGCCGGCCCGGCTACCGCCCGAAATCGCGCCGTGGCGCTGGCGGAGGCCGAAAGAGTGCTCCTGCTCGGTGACGACACCCCGCCCTACCCGCACACCCTGCGGGCGCACCTGGATGCCGCGGCCGGCGCGGAGGTCGGCACACAGGGACCCATCGAATGGGATCCGGAGCGCGAGGTCACGCCCGTGATGAGCTTTCTCGCTCCGGCCGGGCCCCAGTTCTATTTCAAGGGGCTGCGAGCCGGACGCATCATTCCGTACACGGCCGTCCTCGGCTCGAATCTGTCCGTTCCCCGGCGCTGGCTGCTCGAGGACCCCTTCGACGAACGTTTCGCCTCCGCCGCGTTCGAGGACACGGAGCTCGCCTATCGCTGGGAGCGCAAGGGCCGCCGCGTGATCTTCGCCAACGCCGCGGTCTGCCGGCACCGCCACGTGTACGACACGATCGGGCCGTTTCTCCAGCGTCAGCACCGCGCCGGCCAGGCAGCCCGTTACTCGGTTCGCCAGCACCCGGCGATGATCACCCGTACCGTCCTTCAGCCCCTCGCCGTCGGGGCGGCGATCGCCGCCCGTCACGGGGTCCGCTGGCTCACGGGGCGCGCCCGCGACGCGGATCGCTGGGACCTCATGACGCGCCGCGCCTTCTTCCGCGGATTCATCGATCCGCGCCGATCCGACGCCTGACCCGCGATGAGCGCCTCCCGAGCCGCGCCCTCCGGCTGGCAGCGGCGGGGGCTCAAGATTCTCCTGGGCCGGGGGGGCGATGCGGCGCTGCGCCTCGCGATCTTCCCGGCGACCGCACTCGTTCTGGCCGCGCCCGACTTCTCGCGCTACGCGCTGCTGACGGCCGCGCTCGCGACGGGGCAGACGCTCTTCGCGCTCGGCGGTCCGCGCGTTGCGGTGTTCTTTCATCGCCAGCACGAGCGGGGCTCGCTCTTTGCCGCCCTCCTCGTGCTCGCGGCGGTTCCCTGCGGCGCCGCCGCTCTGGCGCTCGTGCTCTGGCCGGGCCTGCGGGAGTTCTGGTTCGGATCGGTCCCTGCGGCTCTCTTCTGGGTCGGCGTCGCGCCCCTGCCGTTTCTTCTCTTCGCGGACTCGCTCTCGGCAACCCTGCTCGCCTCCGGGCGCGAGAGGCTCTACGCGTTCTTCCTCTGGGGACGAACCCTCTCGGCCGGCGCGGTGCTCGCAACGAGCCTCCTGTCCGCGGACCGGCTCGCCTGGGTCCTCCGGGGACGGCTCGCCATCAGCGCGGCCGCCGTCGTCGGCCTCATGGCGGCCACGGGCGCCCGGCTTCGATGGAGCGACGCTTCCGCGCTGGCGGCGCCCGCGCTGCGTTTCGGCGCTCCCGTCGCATTGGCCGGGGCGCTGGCGGCGCTGCACCGGAGAGCGGACGTGTTTCTGCTGTCCGGCCTCGGGCGCGCGCCCGAGATCGGGGCCTATGCCATCGCATACGCCGTCGCGGAGTCCCTCTGGATCCTGACGGATTCCCTCGAAGCGGCGCTTTTCGTGGACCTGACAGTTCAGTCGCCGCAGGAGGCGCGGGCGATCGCCGCGGCGGCCCTGACGCGATTCGCTCGACTGGCTGCCCTCGCATGTGCGTTGCTGCTCGTGGTGGGGGAGGCCGTGCTCCTCGTATTTTTTGGATCGAAGTATCCGGCCGCCGGCAGGCTGTTGCCGCCCATCGTCCTCGGTGTCGCCGGGTGGGGAGCGGCGCGGCCGGCGTCCTCGTTCCTCTACCGCGCGGGACGGGGCGGCGCCATGGTCCTGTGCCAGCTCGCATCCCTGGCGCTCAACGTGGGTCTCTGCCTCGCACTGATTCCACAACTGGGCGCGCTCGGGGCAGCCGGAGCCTCACTGGTGAGCTACAGCTTCCTGGGCGCGACCACGATCCTGGTGTTCCGACGGCGCCGGGAGGGCGCTCCGGGACTCGGCCAGTGAGCTCCGCTGCTCCCCGCGTGTCGATCGTCGTTCCCGTGCGGGACGATCCTCGGATCGACGATCTGCTCGAGTCTCTCGGCGCGCAGCGCGACGCTCCGCCCTTCGAGGTCATCGTCGCGCTCGATGGCTCGACCCGCTCGCCACGGTGGCCGACCGGACTGGACGGGAAGGCGCTGCCCGGCCCCGCCGCGGGTCCGTATGCGGCCCGCAATCGGGGGATCGCAGCGGCCCGGGGTGACGTCGTGCTTCTGACCGACTCCGACTGCCTGTGCCCGCCCCGCTGGGTGCGGATCGCGGCTGCGGCCTTCGAAGCCCCGACTCTGTTCGCGCTTCAGGGCGCTTCGAAGGCTGCGGAGGACACGCGCCTCTCGCGCTGGATCCAGCGCGAGTACGACCGGTATGTCGCCTCGCATGCGTCAACGAGTTACCGCCACTTTTGCAACACGCGGAACTTCGCACTGAGGAGGAGCCTCGCGCTCGCATCGCCCTTCCGGGAAGACTTTCCCCGCGGCGGCGACGGAGTCTATGGACTGACACTCGAGAGAGCGGGCGTAGAAATTCGCTATTCGCCGGAGTGGGAAGTCTTCCATCGCCATCCGCGCTCCCGGTGGCAGGAGGGAAGGGCAGCGTTCGACCAGGGGCGCCAGGGCGCCCTCTGGCAGGCCGAGGGGATCGATCTCTTCGGAGAGGCGGGGGGCTCCCGGCCTCAGGGGCCGGGCGCGTGGCTCGCATGCGCGGCGCCCGCGCCCGGGCTCGCTCGGGCAGCAAGCGCCGGGGCCCTGTTCGCGGCGGCCGCCGGCCTCGGAGCGGCGAGCGCCCTGTTTCCGGGGGAGATCGGCTATCGCAGCTTCTCTCGCTTTCGCCGGGCCGCCCACCTGGCAGGCAGGCTGCGGGGCGCGAGGCACCCGGGTCGCCCAGCGCGATGAGCACACAGACGCCCGACGTTGCGGTGGTCGTCGAAACGGAGAACGAGCAGGAAGGGCACCGGATCCGGCTCGCCGAAGTCCTGGAGGCGTGGAAGTGGCAGACGAGCGCCGCGAGGATCCGCGAACTCCTGTTCGTGTCGGCGCGCAACGCAGCCATCGAGGAAGCCGTTCGCGCCATGGGATTCGCGGTGCGCTGGATCCAGCAGCCGGCAGCCCGCTACTACGAACAGAAGAACGCCGGAGCGCTGGCCTCGACCACGCCGTACGTCGCCTTCGCCGACGCCGACGTGCGGCCCGACCCCGATTGGCTGGAGCGAGGCCTCGCACGGCTCGCGGCGGCGCCCCCGCAGGTGGCCGGCCTCACCGGGCACACGCGCTATCCGACGGGACCCTTCACGCCCGAGATGGCCCTCGCGCAGTGGCCTCACCTGGCGCAGGCCCGCGGCGAGACGCACGGGATCCTCGCCCACAATCTGCTGATGCGCGTCGAGCCTCTGCGCCGGGCACAATTCGGAGCGGCCCACATCCGGCACGGTGGCGACACCCTGCTCGTCGAGGCCTTGCGGGCGTGCGGTTACCGCGTGCTCTACGAACCCGAGATGCGCATGACGCACAACTACGCGCGCGGCCTGGGAGAGCTCTGGACGCACTGCGTCGCCCTCGGCTGGAACTACGCGACCATGGAAGGACATCTGGGCACGCGGCGAGCCGGGCCGCTGCGCAACGGGATCGGCCGCTACCGCGTTCTCGCGCGGCAACTCTTTGCCGACGGCCGGCACTTCGGGATCGGGCCGGCCCGTTATCCGCTCTCGCTGACCTTCTTCGCCTGGTATTGCACCGCCATCGGGCGCGGCTACGCAATGGGCTTGCGCGGGGAGCCCGAGCCGTCCGCGGCGTTTTGAGCGCCCCGCCCGGAGGAATCATCGGCCCGGCCGGACGCCGACGTCAGCGGGGGGGAGACGGTGCGGGGGGCGGCGCGATCGCTTCCTGAGGAAGCTCTCCCTTCTTGGGAACGTAGAAAGGCTGCTGCAGCGACCAGGGGAGCCTTGCGATCTCCTGCGATCTCGGGCTCCACTCCTCGGTGGGCTGCGACCCGCTCACGAAAGCTTCCAGAACGGGCAGCGGCGTGTCCGCCGTCGCCTTCAACCCGGTTTCGTAGTCGACCGGCGTGAGGACGATGTTCGGAGGCGTTTCGAAATCCTCCTGAGGATCGATGCGGCCGTGGTCCTTCATCTTCTCGAGGATCCGGATCCAGATCGGCAGCGCCGTGCGGGCGCCGTCCGCTCCCTTCCCGATCGTCTGCGTCTTCTGGTCGTTGCCGACCCAGACGCCGATGGTGTACCGGGGCGTCATGCCGATGAACCAGGCATCCGTGAAGTCGTTCGTGGTGCCGGTTTTGCCGGCGATGTTCAACTTGAGGCGGGCCGCCGACGCCCCGGTGCCGCGCTGGGTGACGCCCTTCAGGATCTGGAGGAGCTGAAACGCCGTCTGCGGATTCTCGACCTCGCGGGCATCGGGGTGCGCGGTCTCGAGCACGTCTCCCTCCGAGTCGGTGATGCGCTCGATCAGGTAGGGTGTGAACGCCAGCCCCTGGTTCGCGAAGACCGAGTAGGCGGCGGTCAGCTCCGCAAGACTGACCTCGAACGCCCCGAGCGCGAGCGAGGGATACGGGTCGAGCGTCTGACGCACGCCGAGGCGTCGGGCGGTGTCGATCACATTGGAGAGCCCCACCATCTCGGCCACCCGCACCGCGGGGATGTTGTAGGAGTGCTCGAGCGCCTTGCGAAACGTGACGATGCCGTGGAACTTGCTGTCGTAGTTGCTCGGCCGGTACGGCGGCTGATGCTCGTCGAACACGATCGACAGCGGGCCGTCGAACACGGTGTCCGCCGCCGTGTAGCCCTGCTCCAGCGCGGTCAGGTACACGAACGGCTTGAACGCCGAGCCGGCCTGGCGAACCGCCTGTGTGGCGCGATTGAACTTGGACTGGGTCCAGTCCGAGCCGCCGACCATGGCCCGCACCGCGCCGCTGGCGTTCTCGAGAATGAGGACCGCGCCCTGTTCCCGCGGCTCCTGGTCGAGCGCCAGGGAGAGCGAGCCATCCTTGGCTTTTTGCACCGTCACGATGACGAGGTCGCCCGGCCGGAGGATCTTGGCAGCGGTCGTGGCCCCCGTCCAGGCGACCGAGGCGTTGGGCAGGGGCAGCGTCTGCCGCCCGACGCGGACCTCCGCGCCCGCAGCCGCCACACCCAGGACGACCCCGCGCATGCTGGAGCCTTCCTCGATCTTCGAGCCTTCCCAGGACGGGTCCACGTAGGAGTCCAGGGAGCGATAGCCCTGCTCGTCGAGATTCCGCGGCCGGTGGAACCCGTGGCGACGGCTGATTTGTCGAAGGCCCCATCCCAGCGCTTCCTCGGACCAGGCCTGCAGCTCGGGGTCCAGCGTGGACTCGACGCGCAGGCCGCGGCGGTACAGGTCCTTTTCCCCGTACGTCCTCTCCAGGTACTGCCGAATCTCTTCCGAGAAATACGGACCGACGATCGACTCGGGCAGCGATGGTGCGGCGGGCAGAGGCTCCGCTTCGGCGGCCTTGCGCTCGGCCTCGGTGATGTAGCCCTCCGCCCGCATGCGGCGCAGGGCGGTGGCCCGGCGCGCCCGAGCCAGGGACGGGTTGCGAAAGGGCGATTGGTCCTCGGGCCTCTGCACGATGCCCGCCAGAAGTGCCGCTTCCGCGAGGGTCACGTCCTTGACGCTCTTGCCGAAGTAGTAGCGGCAGGCCGCCTCGACGCCGTAGTTGCCGTGCCCGAGGTAGATCTCGTTGGCATACATCGTCAGGATCTGGTCCTTCGAGTAGCGCCTTTCGATCTCGAACGCGACCAGCGCCTCGTTGACCTTGCGCGAGAGCGTCTTGCGCGGCGACAGGAAGATGGCCCGCGCCAGCTGCTGTGTGAGCGTCGAGCCGCCCTGCGCGTAGCCTCCCTGCTGCATGTTCGTCACGAGCGCGGAGAGAGTCCGCCGGACGTCGATGCCGCCGTGGAGGAAGAAGTTCTTGTCCTCCGTGGCGACGATCGCGTTGCGGACGACCTCCGGAATCTCCGCCCGCGCTACCAGCGTGCGCCGCTCGATCGC
Source organism: uncultured Acidobacteriota bacterium (assembly GCA_963811425.1). GTDB lineage: Bacteria > Acidobacteriota > Thermoanaerobaculia > UBA5066 > Gp7-AA6 > DAHUXD01. Next base: position 237,402 of record CAWERV010000017.1, on the reverse strand, counting down.
GTACCGGGCGATCGTCGAACCGTCGCGCGCCGTGATCTGCGTGACGATGTCCGGCCTGTAGGTCGCGAGCTCCGAGACCCTCGGGACCCGGACGAAGTTGGTGGCGAAGGACCCGGCCACCGAGCCGAGAAAGGCCACGACCACCAGAGGCACGACGAGGGCAGCCGCGCGGCGGATCTTGCGCACGCAGCGATTGTGAGGCATTCCCCCTGGTTATGCTATAAGCGGCCCCTCACTCCATGGCGCCCACGTCCTCACCCCGTCGGTCTCCCCGTTCCGGCAAGCCGGCCTCCTACGCGGAGGCGCAGGCGCGAGCGTCGGGCCGATTTCGCCTCGTCACCGACTTCACCCCGCAAGGGGACCAGGCCGCCGCGATCGACAAGCTCGTCGCGGGCCTGGGGGAGGGCCGGCGGGATCAGGTGCTGCTCGGCGTCACAGGCTCCGGCAAGACGTTCACGATCGCGAAGGTGATCGAGACCATCAATCGGCCCACGCTCGTCCTTTCGCACAACAAGACCCTCGCTGCACAGCTGTACCAGGAGTTCCGGAGCTTCTTTCCCGAGAACAGCGTCGAATACTTCGTCTCCTACTACGACTACTACCAGCCCGAGGCCTACATCCCGCAGAGCGACACGTACATCGAGAAGGAGACCTCCCGCAACGAAGAGATCGACAAGCTTCGCCTGGCCGCTTCGAAGGCCCTCTTCGAGCGGCGGGACGTGATCGTGGTGGCCTCGGTCTCCTGCATCTACGGGCTCGGAGCCCCCGATTCGTACTACGACATGCTGGCTTACCTCGAGGTCGGCGACGCGCAGGGAATGCCGGCGCTGCTCGCCCGGCTCGTGGAGATGCAATACGAGCGCACCAATCTCGACCTCGCCCGCGGGAACTTCCGGGTCCGGGGAGACGTGCTGGAGATCCAGCCCGCCTACGAGGACACCGCGGTCCGCGTCGAGTTCTTCGGGGACGAGATCGAAAAGATCACGAAGACCGATCCGATCCGGGGCACGCCGCTTCAACGCGTCGAGCGTCTCGCGCTCTTCCCGCGCACGTTCTACGCCACGCCGCGAGAGACCCTGGAGCGCGCGATCGGATCGATCCGCGTCGAGCTCGACGAGCGGCTGGCCGAGCTGTCCGGAGCGGGCCGGCTCCTCGAGGCACAGCGCCTCCACCAGCGCACCATGTTCGACCTCGAGATGATGAAGGAGCTCGGCTACTGCAACGGAATCGAGAACTATTCGCGGCACCTCTCGGGTCGGGCCGCGGGCGAGCCGCCGCCGACGCTGCTCGACTACTTTCCGAAGGACTTCCTCCTGGTGGTGGACGAGTCCCACGTGACGCTCCCGCAGGTGCGCGGGATGTACCACGGCGACCGGTCGCGCAAGCAGGTGCTGGTGGAGTATGGTTTTCGCCTCCCTTCGGCCCTCGACAACCGGCCCCTGACGGCCGAGGAATTCCGCGAGCGCATCCATCAGGTGATCGCCGTCAGCGCGACCCCGGGGCCGGAGGAGCTCGGTCGCACGGGGGGCGAGGTCGTCGAACAGGTCATCCGGCCCACCGGCCTCATCGATCCTTCGATCGAAGTCCGGCCGGTGAAAGGCCAGGTCGACGACCTGCTGGCCGTCGTCCGCGACACGGCGGCGGCGGGCGATCGCGTGCTCGTGACGACGCTGACTAAGCGGATGGCCGAGGAGCTGACCAACTACTTCTCCGAGGTGGGAGTCCGGTGCCGGTATCTCCATTCGGACATCGAGGTCCTCGACCGGGTGAACATCCTCTCCGACTTCCGGCGCGGCGTCTTCGATTGCCTGATCGGGATCAACCTCCTGCGCGAGGGACTGGATCTGCCCGAAGTGGCGGTGGTCGCGATCCTGGACGCCGACAAGGAGGGGTTCCTGCGAAGCGCCACGTCGCTCATTCAGACCGCGGGCCGGGCGGCACGCAACCTCCGCGGCCGCGTCCTCTTCTATGCCGACGCCATGACCGACTCGATGCGGCACGCGATGGAGGAGACCCGCCGGCGGCGCAAGATCCAGGAGGCCTACAACATCGAGCACGGGATCGTGCCCGCCTCCATCGTCAAGCAGGTCAACTCGCCGCTGGTTCGGATGGCGAACCTGGACTACTACGAGCTCGAGCCCAAGGCGATGCGGCCCGACCTGCCGGACGCGGCATCGCTGCGCAAGCGGATCGCAGACCTCGAAAAACAGATGAAGTCGGCGGCCAGGGACCTCGACTTCGAAAAGGCCGCGGCGCTGCGGGACGAGATCCGGGGCCTGCGGGAACTCGAGATCTTCCGCTCCTAGCCAGCCGGGGCGCCTGGGGTCGCTATTGCAGCCGGGGGGCCGGAGTGGGTGTGGAAACCGGGGTGAGCTTCAGGGGATTCTTCTTGACGTAGAGACGGGCCGCGCTCTCCACGGGGTCCTCCGAGACGGGCGGGCGGATCAGCCTCGGCTTCAACGGGTACTCGACGGCGGCGTGGAAGCCGATTGCCGTGTTGCCCGGCCCGCCGTTCGCAAACGGCGAGTTTGCCACCGTGCTGGAGGGACGGAGCCCGAACGGGATCGAGCACGGGATGGCGGCATGGCAGCGAGTCAGCTCCACCAGTTGCCCGGCCGCCGCCGCGGCGACGGCGACGGAGGCGGCGCCGACGAGACAGGCGATGCGTCTCATATCCAATGACAGGAACGGGCGAAACCCGCGAGGACGAGGAGCAGCGCGGCGAGCGCGGCCGCCCAGACGGCGGTTCGGGAGCGCGCGGGAGCGGCCGCTGGCGCGTGTAGAACCCGGTCTGCCATCGCTCGAGCTCCCGCCCGCATTTCGGGCACACGGGCGTGCCGGGCTCCACCGGCGAGTAGCAGTAGGGGCACTCGTACATCGGCATGGCGTCATCATACTGCCCGCCGGGACTCCCTCGGGCGCGCCCGCTCGGGTTACACTGGCGCCGTGGTCGAGTCCCGCCGCGGCCCGGAGAATCTGCCGGATTCCCCGGGCGTCTATCTCTTCCGCGGCGACAGGGGAAAGATTCTCTACGTCGGCAAGGCCCTGTCGCTCCGGAAGCGGGTCGCGTCGTACTTCAACCCTGCCGCAGGAGGCGCGAAGGAGGAGGCCCTGCGCCGCCTGCACCGGGAAGTGGAGACGATCTCGACCCGGACCGAGCTCGAGGCCCTGCTCCTCGAGAACACCCTCATCAAGAAGCACCGGCCCCGGTACAACGTCTGCCTCCGCGACGACAAGACCTATCCCTACATCAAGATCACGACGGGGGAGGCGTGGCCCCGGGCACTCGTGACGCGCCGTGTGCTGGAGGACGGTCACTCGTACTACGGACCCTTCTGGGGGGGCTCGCGCGGCGGATCATGCGGATGATCACGCGGCACTTCCAGATCCGGACCTGCACGCTGGAGATCGACGGCAAGCTGCCGCGGCCCTGCCTCTATTACGACCTCCACGCCTGTCTCGGGCCGTGCGTGGCGGGATTGACGACGAAGCAGGCCTACGACGAGGCCGTCGCCGACGTGGTCCTCTTTCTCGAGGGGCGCAACCGGGAGCTCGAGGCCAGCCTCTCGCAAAAGATGCAGGCGGCATCGGATTCCGAAAACTTCGAGATGGCAGCCGCCTACCGCGACGTCCTGCGGACCGTCCGCGACGTGGCCGAGCGGCAGGTCGTCCAGTCCTTGAAGGGCGAGAACGTGGACGTCTTCGGATTCTTCGAGTCCGGCCAGGACGTCGCGGTTTGCGCGCTCATCGTGCGGGGCGGGGCCCTGCAGGACCGCAGGGACTTCTTCTTCGAGAAGGCCCAGGAGCTCGAACCGGCGGCGTTTCTCGAGGCGTTTCTCCCCCAGTTCTACGACGCCAACCCGTTTCTCCCTACCGAGGTCCACCTGCCGGTCGCGATCGCCGACACGGATCTCCTCGAGGAGTACATCGCCGCCCGTCGCGGGGCGAAAGTCGCGGTCCGGGCGCCTCAACGGGGACCTGCCGCCGAGCGCGCGCGCCTGGCCGAGGTCAATGCACGGGAACGGCATCGCGTTCGCTTCCGTCGGACCGGCGGGGACGAAGCGGTCGCGGTCGAGCGTCTCGCCCGGGCCATCGGCCTTCCGCTCCCCCCGCATCGGATCGAGGCGTTCGACATCTCGCACACACAGGGCACGGACAGCGTTGCGTCCATGGTCGTCTTCGAGGACGGCAAACCGCGCAAGGCGGACTACCGTCTCTTCAACATCGCCTCGCAGAAGCTGCTGGAGCCGGACGACTTTCGCAGCATGGCCGAAGCCGTCGAACGCCGGTACCGGCGCCTTCAGGCTGAACAGGCGGCGATGCCGGACCTCGTTCTCGTCGACGGCGGGAGGGGACAGCTGCAGGCTGCCCTGACGTCGCTCGACCGGCTCGGCCTCGACCTGCCGGTAGTCGGCCTCGCCAAGCGCGAGGAGGAGATCTGGGTGCCGGGTCGCCCGGAGCCGGTCCGGCTCTCGCGCAAGGATCCCGCCCTCCAACTGGTCCAGCGCGTGCGGGATGAGGCGCACCGCTTCGCCATCGCGCAGCACCGTCATCGGCGCGGCCGCCGGATGCGACAGACGGGGCTGACGGAAATCCCGGGCGTGGGCCCGGTGCGCGCCCGGGCGCTTCTGCGGCGCTTCGGTTCGATCCAGGGCGTGCGTGGGGCTGCTCAGGCGGAGATCGTCGCAGCGGTCGGGCCATCCACGGCACGCGCCGTCGCGCAGTACCTGGCCGGCGCAAGCGCCGGTTCCGCATGAGAACCCAGTTCGAGAGCGAGGGCGACGTCCGGAGCATGGATGTGCTGGCGGGCCTCGTCGCGCTGTGGCGCGAGGGGGCGAGCGCCAGCCTCCAGTTTTCGCGCTCGGGCCAGACGGCTGGGTTCGAGCTCTCCGGAGGGGAGATCACTGCCACGCGCTCCTCCGACACACGCTTCGAAACGGCGTCCATTCTGGTCCGCGCCGGCAAGATCGACGAGGGAACCCTGGGGCGCCTCGCTTTTCCGGAGGGCTCGGATCGCGCGCTGGTGGCCCTCCAGGCCGGCGTTCTCACGCGGCGTGAATGGCGCTGGGGCGAGAAGATCCGCGCCGTCGAAGTGCTCTCGGATCTGCTCGGCTGGATCGAGGGCGAGTACCTGCTCTTTCGCACTCCGGAGGGCGGACCGGGCGAGTTCCGGCTGCCCGTGCCGCGTCTGATCCTGGAGCTCTTTCTCCGCTCGCGGGACCGGAGTCTCGTCCTCCACTACCTCGGTGGGGCCGACGTGCCGCTGGCGCGTTCCGAGGCCTTCGATACCGAGTTTGCGACCTTCGGACTGACCGCGGACGCGGAGTCCGTCGTGCGGCTGATCGACGGGCGCTCGACGGCTGCCGAGATCGCGAGTGAAGCTCCGGCCGACGCGTTCGCCGTGGAGAAGCTGCTCGCCGCCCTCGTCACGCTGGGGCTCGTCCACGCCGAGTTCTCGAGCGGTGCGGGCGCAGCGGCGCGCGCCGCAGCCGCGGAGTTGCCACCGCGGCTGTCGGCAGAAGATTCGATCGAGGAAGCTCGTGAATCCGCAGACTCTCCGGACATCGAGGAGGCGGCGGCCGTGGAGAGTCTGGAGGAGCTCCTGAGCAGGGAACCGACCCCGGGCGTGCCCGCCGACGAAGAGGAGAAATCCGCGGAGCCGGAAACCGACCTGGACGCGCTCGAGCCCGAGTCCTTCGAGCCGGCGACGAGCGAGCCCGCGCCGGAGACCGACTCGCCCATGGCCGAGGCGCGGCTGCACGGCGGCGACGACGGCGGGACGGAGATCGACGACCAGGATCTCGGCGAAGGCATGGAGGCGCACGCGGAGACGAGGGAGCCGGAGGGCTTGGGCAATCGCGAGGGCGAGCCCGAGCCGCCTCTGGACCTGTCGACGGGGGTCGGCGCTCTCGACGGGCCGCGGACTCGCTCGTCTTCCGCCCTGCTTTGGGTCCTCGTGGCTCTGCTGGCCGGTGTCGGCGCCGTGGTCTGGCTCCGGGGCCGGGCGCCCTCGCCGCCATCGGCGGCGCTCGCCGTGCCGACGCCGACCGTTGCGGAGGCAATCGTCGAGCCGACCTCCACGCCCGCGGAGCCCGGTCTTGCTGCCGGTCCCGCTGTGACGCCGCCTCCAGCATCGCCGACCGCCCAGCCGAGCGCGACGCACCCGCGGGCGGCGGCGCCCACGGCTCGCCCAACCCGGATCCCGGCCCCTCCGACGCCGGAGCCGGGTGCCGCGGAATCCCCGGTGTCTGCGCGGGAGACCACGCATTCGTACTGGGCCGACCGGGCCGCGCGCGATGCGAAGCGCTGGAAGTCGGACCGCAAGGCCCGCTTCACGATCCAACTCGAGCTGGCCTGCGAGGTGGGATCGCTCGTGGACGCGTGGAAGCACGACCGGCCGGCCGGAACGATGTGGCTGCTCGCGACGACCTTCCAGGGTCGGCCCTGCTTCCGCGTTCTGTGGGGCCGCTACGGCAGCCGCGAGGCGGCGCGCCAGGCACTCCCCGGAATACCGGCCTTCTTCACGACGCCCCGCAACCGCCCGGTCGTCACCGCCGTTCGTTGACCGTCCGCTTTCTGTTACCCTCAATGGCCAGCAACGAGCATCCGATGACGACCCAGGGGAAACCGGCCGGGTTTCGCGGATCCCTCTCCGAGACACCCCTGCCGCAGGTGCTGCGGCGGATCTTCCTGGAGGGGCTGAAGGGAACCCTTTCGCTCGTCCACGGAGACGAGACGCGACACCTCTTTTTCGAGAAGGGTGAGATCCGGACCGCAACGTCGTCGCGGGAGGGCCAGAGGATCGGCGCGTTCCTCAAGCGACGCGGCTGGATCACCGAGACCGACCTCAATTGGGCACTCGACACGATCGCGAAGCAGGGCCGTGCGCGCCTCGGGAAGATTCTCGTCGAGCGCGGGCTGGTCTCTCGAACCGTGCTCGACGCCGAGATGCGGCGCCTGGTGGAAGAGATCGTCTTCTCGACGTTCGCCTGGGACACCGGAGAGTACAAGTTCCAGGCCTCGGCGGGCGTGCTCGACCCCGACGTGGCGCTGACGCTGTCCACCGCGGTGATCATCGTCGAGGGCATACGTCGCCTCCCGGAGACCGAGGTGTTTCGGGAGCGCCTCGGCGCCGGTCACCGCGTCCCCATCCTCGCGACGGATCCCATGTCGCGGTACCAGTACCTGCCGCTCGCGCCGCAGGAGGCCTACCTGCTGTCGCGCGTGGACGGAATCCTCGACGTCGACTCGCTGCTCAAGATCACCGGGACCTCGCGGGCGGCGATGGCGAAGATTCTGTACGCCCTCGTCTCCTGCGGCATCGTGGAATGGAAGCAGGAAGGGGCGGAGCGGCCCGTCAGCGGGCGTGGCGGGTTCCACGGCCTGAACGTCGAGGTCTCCGCGGAACCGACGGACCGATCGCCCGGCCACGCCGAGCTCGTCAAGAACACGTATCGCCGCATCGACTGGCTGACACACTACGAACTGCTCGGCGTGCCGCGGGACGCGACGCCCGAGAAGGTGGCCGAAGCCTATTTCGAGCGAAGCCGCCTCTTCCATCCCGATTTGCGGCACCGGGAGGACCTCGCCCGCTTCGAGAAAGAGCTCACGGCCGTCTTCGAGCGGATGAAGAAGGCGTACGAGACGCTGTCGGACGCCGAGAAGCGGGCGCTCTACGACGCCAGCCTCGATGCCGCGCCGCCGCCGCCGGTCATGGCCGAAACGGCCACGGACCCGGAGATGCGCAAGAAGCTCGCCACGCAGAATTATCGCCGCGCGCGACAGCTCATCGAGGAGAAGGACTACCACCCGGCCGTCGAGATGCTGCGCGAAGCGGTGCGGTTCGTGCCGGACAATGCGGAATTCCGCTATGTCCTGTCTCAGGTCGAGCTGAAGAACCCCAACTGGATCGATCAGGGCCTGGCCAACCTCAAAGAGGCCGCCCGGCTCGACAGCCGCCGTGTGGCGTTTTCCGCGGAGGCGGCCCGATCCCTGCTCGAGCACAAGCGGCCGGGCGAGGCCGAACCGTTCGCCCGACGCGCGGTGTCCCTCGACCCGTCGCCGGAGCACGAGGCGCTGCTGCAGCGGGTTCTCGACGCGGCGGCGGGCCTCCCGGTGCCGGGCGTCGAATCCGCGCCCCCGGGCGAGTCGCTGCCTCCGGGGGAGGCTCCGGCGGCGGCCCAGCCCTCCGGCCTTCTCTCGCGGCTCTTCCGGCACCGCGGTTGACCGCCATCCTGACGGGCCTCGGCCTGTCTGCCGCCGCCGGACTCAACGCCTGGGCGGTCCTCCTGCTCTTCAACGGGTTGTTCCTCGTGCTGCCCCAGGAGTTCCCGGGCCCCGCCGCCTCGATGCTCTCGAGTCATACCGCTGTCACTGCGGCCTTGATCCTCTTCCTCGCGGAATTCGTCGCCGACAAGATTCCGATCGTCGACCACCTCTGGAACCTCGCACAGACGCTGCTCCGACCCTTCGTCGGGGCTCTGTTGATGCTGGCCGCCGTTCCGGAAGCCTCGACGCCGCGGCGCTTCGCGTTGGCGGCCGCCGGAGCCACGGCCACGCTGGCGGCGCATCTGGCCAAGTCTACGACCCGTCTGACCTCGACGGCGGCGACCCGTGGCCTGGCGCAGTTCGCCCTGTCGCTGGCCGAGGACGCCGTCGCACTGGCCGTCGGCGCACTCGTTTTTTTCGTGCCCTGGTTCTCGGCGATTTTCGTCGGAGCCCTCTTCGTGCTCCTCCTCATCGATCGCAAACGCGTTCTCCACAGTCTCGCGGTCATGTTCTTCCGCCTGAAGCACCCGCGGCGGGCTCTGCGCGGGACCTGACTCCGAGATCCGAAATCCGGTAACGAGATGCCGTACCTTCTCGACGGGAACAATCTGATCGGGATCGTGCGGCGGACCTCGCGCCCGTCGGATGCGGATCGTTCGGCCCTGATCGCCGAGATCGCGGAGCGACTGCGGGCGACCCGGGCCCGGGCGACGATCTACTTCGACGGGCCCCCCGGAGAGCGCACCGCCTCGCTCGGCAGCCTGACGGTTCGAGTGCCGGCAGCCGGTACAGCCGACGATGCGATTCTGGGCGCTCTTGGACGGATGCGGACGCCGGCCGAGGCGATCGTCGTCACCGCGGACCGCGATCTGGCCCGGCGAGCCCGGGACATCGGCGCGAAGGTTTGGCCGCCGCCCGAGTTCTTCGAGCGCTTTGGCCAGGCCGCGCGGGGACGCGCTCCCGGTCGCGACCCCGCCCCGCCCGTGGACGTCGAAGAATGGATGCGCTACTTCGGCGACGAATCGAACCGGAAGTGAGCCGCCGTGCTGAGATCGGAGACGGGGTCAGGGCACCCCGCAACTCATACGGCCTCACCAGTCTCAAAATCGGCCCTGACCCCGTGTTAGTCTTTGTACGGCTCCGAGCGGGCCACGTGATCGCTTCGAGAAATCGGAGAGGAAAGTCCGAACTCCACACGGGCGGCATGCCGGGTAATGCCCGGTCGCGGAAACGCGAAGGAAAGTGCCACAGAAAACAAACCGCCTTCCGAAAGGACGGCAAGGGTGAAACGGCGCGGTAAGAGCGCACCGCCCCGCCGGCAACGGCGGGGGCACGGCAAACCCCATGCGGAGCAAGGCCAAATAGGGAGGCAGCGGGAGCCCGTCCCGCCTCACGCACCGTGAGCTGCCTCCGGGTCGGCTGCTCGAGCCCGAGGGCGACCTCGGGCCCAGAGGAATGATCGCGGCCCCGGCGGGAAACCGCAGGGGGACAGAATTCGGCTTACCGGCCCGCTCGGGGCTCTTTGGCATGCGCTACCAATCGTGAACCGGCCTCTGGTTCTGCCTCCGCGACTTCAGCCCGGTGCCACGATCGGCGTCGCCGCCATCTCGGGGCCAGTGGATCCGGATCGGCTCGCCGCCGGCGTGGATTCGCTCCAGGCTCGTGGCTATCGGATAACACTCGCCCCCAACATCCACGCGCGCTCCGGCTTTCTCGCAGGCTCCGACAGGCAGCGCGCGGAGGGCTACCTGGAGCTGCTGCGGGACCCGTCGGTGGACGCCGTCTTCTTCGCGAGGGGAGGGTACGGGGCGGCGCGTGTCCTCCCGCTGCTGGACCCCGACGAGATTCGAGCTCGGCCTCTCATCCATCTGGGGGGCTCCGACCTGACGGCCCTCTTCGCTCTTCTTCAGGGCCGGGCCGATCTCGCCTGCTTCTACGGCCCCATGGTTGCCGTGACGATGGCCGGGGAGCCCGGGCTCGACTGGCAGAGCGTGCTGGCCGGCCAGACCCCGGCAACGCACGTGTTTGGCGACGAGCACGTCGTCGCCGGCGGAACCGGCTCGGGGCCGCTGAAGGGAGGCTGCCTTTCCCTGCTCGCCTCGTTGGCCGGGACGGCGGAGGCGGTTTCCGGCCGGGATTCCGTTCTCTTCTGGGAAGACGTGGCGGAGGACACCTACCGCCTGGATCGAATGTTGACCCAGCTCGAGCGGTCGGGTACATTCGATGCACTGCAAGCCATGGTCATCGGCTCGATTTCGCCCGGCGTGCGCGGCGGCGAGTCTCCGGAAGCCGTCGAAGCCTGGCTCAGGGACCGTCTCGCGGGGTCCCCGTTCCCCGTCGTGTTCGGGTTCCCGGCCGGCCATCAGCGCGCGGCCCGCACCCTGCCTCTCGGAACTCGCGTGACGGTCGACGCCGACCGGGGACGCATCGAGTTTTCGGGGCCCGGAGTCATTTGAGTCCCGCATGCCGTCCGTGAAAGCCGTCTTCAAATCGGGCCCCGGGGGCACCGGCAAGAGCCCGTACGAGAAGTACCTCGTCAGCCATTTGATGGGCGAAATCATCTTTTCCGAGGGCGACATCGGTACCGAGATGTACATCGTGCAGGCCGGTACGGTCGAGCTGCTCAAGGTGATCGGCGGTGAGACCCGGGTCCTCGCCACGCTCGAGAAGGGCGATTTCTTCGGAGAGATGAGCGTTCTCGAGGACGTTCCCCGCACGGCTTCCGCGAGGGCCAAGACCGACGTCGAGCTCGTCAAGATCAACGGTGCGACGTTCGACGCGATGCTGAAGAGCAACACCGAGATCGCGGTGCGGATGATGCGCAAGCTCTCCCGTCGTCTGCGCGAGGTCACGGCGATGCTGGAGGAGTCCCTGGGGCGCCGGGTTCAGGAGGAGGAGAAGCCGGTCCAGCGCAAGGTCGAGCCGGAGCACAACGCCTGCCGCCTCACCAGCGAGGACCCCCCGGCCGAGTTCTTCCTCAACCGGGAAGGCGACACGCTCGTCGGCCGCAGCGACCCCGTCACGGGGATCACTCCGGACGTGGACCTGACGCCTCTCGACGGGCAGCGGTCCACCTCGCGGCGTCATGCCAAGCTCTACCAGATGAGTGAGACGTTCTACGTCATGGAAGAGATCGGCGTGATGAACGGCACCTACGTCAACGGCAACCGCCTCATGACCGGCGTACCGATCGCGTTGCAGAACGGCGACGTGCTCAAGTTCGGCCTCGTCTCCCTGACGTTTCAGGCTCCCGAGGCCCACTGACGCCGGGCCCAGCTTCCAGGATCGCGGTCCTACGCCTGCGCGACCCCGTCTCCCGAATTCCGGGTGTCGGCACGGCTCGGGCCGCGCGCCTGGCGGCCGCGGGAAAGGCCAGCGTCGGCGCCTTCCTCCTGGCCCTGCCCTTTCGCTACGAGGATCGGCGGCGCTACGCCCGCGTGGCAGATCTCGCCTGGGGGGTGGCCGCGACGCTGCGGGTCGCCTTCCACGGCGTGCGCGCCGTTCGCATGCGCCGCGGTCTCCTGCGGGTCGAGGCGGTGGCCGACGACGGCACCGGCGCGGTGCGGGTGATCTGGCACAACCGCTACCCATCGTTCGTCAAGGCGCTCGCAAAGAGCCACGCGGCCCTCTTCGGCACGCCCGTCGCGACGCCGCGCGGCGAGATGCGGATCGAGAACCCGGAGACCGAGCTCTTCGAGCCGGGCGAGGAGTCCGACCCGATCCACTCCGGGCGCATCGTGGGGATCTATCACCGCGACGCGGACATCGCCTCCCGGCTCTGGCGGTCGATCGTGCGCCGCTGCCTGGACCATCTCGAGCCGGACTTCGCCGCAGCCAAGGGGCCTGCCCGCGAAATCCTGGCCGCACTCGCGCAGGCGCACTTTCCGCCGGACCCGGCGGCGGCCGAGGCGGCGCAACGTCGCCTGGCCGACGAGGAGTTGCTCGTGCTCGCGGCCGGAATCGAGGATCGCCGGGCCAGCCTGCGCGAACGCCGCGGCGTCGTTCTGGTGCCGGCGGAGGAGATTCGCCGCAAAGCCCGCGAGGCCCTTCCATTCCGGCTGACCAACGCGCAGAAGCGGGCCGTCCGCGAGATCTCGGCCGATCTCGGCTCCGGCCGCGCGATGGCCCGGCTCCTGCAGGGTGACGTCGGATCCGGCAAGACGGTCGTGGCCGGCCTCGCGATGATGCTGGCGGCGAAGAACGGGGTCCAGGCGGCCCTGATGGCGCCGACGGAGATCCTGGCCGAGCAGCACGCCGCGAGCCTGTCCGGCTGGCTGACGGCCGCCGGCGTGCGCGTTGCGTTGCTGACCGGGCGCGTGCGCGGCATGGAGCGACGGCGGCTTCTCGAGGGGCTCGCCTCCGGGACGATCGACGTGCTCGTCGGGACACACGCGCTGGCGGAGGCGCCCGTCCGCTTTCGTCGGCTCGCCCTCGTCGTGATCGACGAGCAGCACCGCTTCGGCGTCGCCCACCGGGCCAACCTCTTTCGCAAGGGCGAGGCGCCGCACGTGCTCGTCATGACGGCCACGCCGATTCCGCGGTCGCTGGCCTGGGCGATCTACGGCGAGCTCGACGTGTCCGTGCTCGACGAAAAGCCGGCCGGCCGGGCGCAGATCGTGACCCGGGTCCGGGAGGGGGCGGCGCGGGACAAGGTCTATCGGTTCGCAGGAGAGCGTGTGCTCGCCGGGGAGCGTGTCTACGTCGTGGTTCCGGCAATCGAGGAGGGCGACCGCGAGCTCGCCGCGACGCGAGAGACGGCCGCCCGGATCGCCGCCGCGCTGCCGGGGGTTTCGATCGGCGTGCTGCACGGCCGAATGCCGCCCGCCGAACGCGCCTCGGTGCTGCGGGACTTCGGACTGGGGCGCCTCCCGATTCTCGTCTCGACGACCGTGGTGGAGGTCGGGATCGACGTGCCGGAAGCGACGCTGATGATCATCGAGAACGCCGAACTGTTCGGCCTCGCGCAGCTTCATCAGCTGCGCGGCAGGGTCGGACGCAGCACGCGTGCTTCCTGGTGCGCGCTCATCGCGGGGCAGGGGGCCTCTGCCGAGGCACGCCTGCGCCTCGCGGTCCTCGAGGGGACGGCCGACGGCTTTGTCATTGCCGAGAAGGATCTCGAGGCCAGGGGCCCGGGAGATCTGCTCGGCACCCGTCAATCGGGACTGCCCGCCATGCGCGTCGCCGATCCGACGCGCGACCTCCAGCGCCTCGGCGAGGCCAGGCGCGAGGTCGTGGCGATGCGGCGAGCCGGCAAGCGGGTTGAGAGCGACCTGTTCGGGTACCCGTGAGCCGCGTTTCGGAGATCGGCTCCTGGATCGGGAACTGGACGGAGAAGGGGCACCGGAGAGCCGCGTGATAGAAGACGAGCGGCGGAGGCAACCTTGAAGGTACTGGTCACCGGGGGCACCGGGTTCGTGGGGACGCACGTCGTCAACCGGCTCCTGCAGCGGGGCCACGGCGTTGCGGTTCTGGCGCGCAACCCCGACCGTGCCCGGAACCGGTACGACCGCCCGGTCGAGACGGCCGTCGGCAACGTCCTCGACCCCGACTCGCTCGCGCGTGCTGCGCAGGGCCGGGATGCCGTCGTCCACCTCGTCGGCATCATCCACGAGAAGGGGACGCAGACCTTCGACCGGGTGCACCGGGAAGGCACGGAAAACGTCATCGCGGCAGCTCGGGGCGCCTCGGTCGCCCGCCTCGTGCACATGAGCGCCATGGGTAGCACCGACGACGCGCCTTCCGAGTATGGCCGCACGAAGGCGGCGGGGGAGAGTGCGGTGCGCGCGTCCAGGCTCTCGTGGACGATCTTCCGACCCTCCATCGTCTTCGGGCCCGGCGACGGCTTTGTCTCTCTGCTCGCGCCGATCGTTCGGCGCAACCCGGGGTTTGTCCCCGTCATCGGGCCGGGAACCACCCGGTTCCAGCCGGTCTCGGTCTACGACGTCGCGAGGCTCTTCGCCGAGTCCCTGGAGCGGCAAGAGACCAGCGGGAAGACCTTCGAGGTCGGCGGGCCCGAGGTGCTGACGCTCAACGACATCTATCGCGAGACTTCGCGGGCCGTCGGGAAGCCTGGAAAGCCGCTCGTCCACTTTCCGCTGTGGTACGGGCGCCTCCTGGCGAGCGCGTTCGAATGGCTCGCGAGGCGGGGAGTCCTCGAGGCCCCGCCCCTGACCAGAGACCAGCTGCGCAGTCTCTCGCGCGACAACGTCGCGGACGTGTCGGCCACGCTGGCCATGTTCGGCGGCGAGTGGCGGCGCTTCGGACCCGGGATCCGCGAGTATCTGGCGGACGGGCGCCACGATCCCCGGGCGGGGTTCGGCGGCGAAGTCGAGCTGGAGCGAAGAGCGGTTCTCCGGATCCGCTAGCCGACGTCGCCGCGTCGCCTTCTACTGACCCGGAGTCCCCTTCTTCAGACGGATCGTGCCCGAGGACGTCCGGATCACGACCCGTTCACCTCCGCCGTTCAAGGAAAGCGTTGCCCGCTGGTAACCGGGCCTCTTCGACACGGTCAGGTTCCCGAACTCGGATCGGATCGCCGTGTCGTCCTCGTCGGCCCCGTCGACGATCATCTCCACGTCCGCCTTGGAGTCGGATGGCAGCCAGATCGACACGTCCCCTCCCGAATTGCGAATCGTCACGCCGCCCTTGATGTCGCGCGAGGTCATGCCGATCCGGACGTCGCCGCCGGCCGTGGCGGCCCGCACGCTTCCGCCGACCCGGGGCGCGACGATGTCGCCGCCGGCGGTCTTCGCATCGAGGTTGCCCGCGATGCGATCGATGCGGATGTCCCCGCCGGCCGTATCCGCCAGCGCGGAGCCGGTCACGGCGCCGGCGCGGATGTCGCCCGCCATGGTCGAGGCCTTGAGGTCCCCGTTGACAGGTCCGATGACGATGTCGCCGCCCAGGCTCTTGAGGTCCGCCCCGGCGCCGGCCGAACGGACGTGGATCTCGCCGGAGTGCGTCAGGATCTTGACGCGACCGCTGACATTGCCGACCCGACAACTGCCCCCGGTCGAGGTCGAGAGGAAATCGCCCGAGATGTCGCCCCGGACGACCTCTCCTTCGAACGGCGCCGGCGGGGGAGGCAACGGAGCCAGCGGAGCGATCGCCGGCTCCGGAGGCACACCCGGCGCGGGAGGCACCGGGGCGAGGTGGGGCCCCGGCCCGACGTGGACTTCCACCTTCGGAATCGTGACGACGAACGACCGGCGCTCGGAGACCAGCGGCTTGGCGTCGGCCTCCTTCGTTCCGGCCGCGAGCAGGACCGCATTGCCGTTGAGCGTCGACAGCTGGACCCGCACTCCGCCCTTGCCGATCGAGCCGCTGTACTGGCGTCCGGGCGTGTCGATGCGCACGCGGCGCAGTTCCCGCTCCGCCTCGCGAATGCCCCGTTCGGCCTCGCGCATGCCCTCGTCGGCATCGCGCATTCCCTCTTCGATCTGGACCCGAATCTCCTTCATGGACTCGGACATCTCGTGCTCGAACTCCCGGACGTCCATCACGGTCGTTTCGCCGTCCTCGTCGCTGACGATGACCCGCGGCGAGTGGCCGCTCCTGGTGGCTTCCCGACGCACCGTTTCCTCCGGAGGCGTCTGCGGACCGCGCACGGGCAGGGGAAACGTCGACGCAATGGAGCCGTTCATCGTCGAGGCTGCCAGGTCGAACTTCGCGTCCCGGGGCAGCGTCAGGGTCACGTTGCCGTTGACGGACTTGAGCTCGAAGCTGGCGTCGTGGGCCAGCGCGTCGACCGAGGCCAGGATCCTTCCGTTGACCGTCTGGGCCTCGAGAGACCGGCGCAACCCGCGAGCATCGATGGAGCCGTTGACGGCCGTCAGCGTCATCGTTCCGTCGCAGTCGGCGACCCGCACGTCTCCGTTCACCGTCTGCAGCTCCGCCGTGATCCCGGACGGTACGACGATCTCGTAGCGCGCGACGATCTTGCAGTTGGAGCAGGGCGACGCGTGCCGGCCGTCGTGGCGGCCCGACTGGCGCATACCGGGCCAGCGCGTCTCGAGCGACCAGCCCTCGTCGCGGTCGCCGACCACCCGGGTCTTACCCAGGATCTCCTCCGCCTTTTCACGCGTCGGGGCGGACACGGTGACGGTGACAGCGGCCGAGAACTCCTTGCCGGCGGAGACGACGATGTCCCCGGTGATGTTCTCGACGTGGAGCGTCTGGCCCGGTGTCATGGGGCCCTGGAACCGGTCGACGCGCGTCGCCGTCGGCTGCTCCGCCTTCCCGGCAGCGACGAGCATCAGCAGGAGACCGAGGGCGAGCAGGATCCAGACGGCGAGACGATTGGCGGTCGCGGCCGGGCTCTGGGATCCCGAGGCCGACCCGGTGTTCTTGATCATGTTCATCGTAAGAGGGAGACGTTCTGCAAGCATCGGAGTTTCGCGTCCATTCTCAAAAGGACATGGCCTTGAGCGCCGAGGCAGCCTTGGCGCGCACGAAGCCATTCTCCTGCGGGTCCGCGGCCTTCTCGCGCAGAGACTGGATCGTGCCGGCGTCGGGCGATTGCTTCGCCGCGGCCGCCAGCGCGTCGACCGCCACGAGCCGCACGGCCGGATTCTTGTCCGACCGCAACGATTCGAGGAACACCGCCCGGATCTCGGGCGTGATCGGGAACGAGGCCAGAGCATCGGCGGCTTTCTTCCGAACGCCGGGGTTCTCGTCCTTGCGCAAGGTCGCGGAGAGCGCGGCGACGATCTCGGGCGAGGCCGCCGCGTTGTTCGTGCCGAAGTGCTCGGAGACGAGCTCGATCGCTCGCGATCTCTCGCCCGCCGTCTCCGCGTTGTGCGCGACGAGGTAGGCCAGCAGCTTGGCGACTTCGGGATCGCTCGGCCGGCCCGCGAGCTCGTGCCGGGAAGTCACGTCGAAACCGATGGCAACCCGTCCGTCCTTGTCGGCGGCGCGGTAGGAGACGTTGGAGAGGCGGGGATTGGAGGCAAAGTCGGGCACGGTGGCGGGCGCTGGGGCCGCGGAAGAGGCCGCCACCGGGGCAGACAGCTTCGGCAGGCCGCGCGCCGCAATGAAGCCCAGGCCCGCCGCCAGCAGCAGAGCCGCCGCCTGCGCGAGACCACGGGCC
Organism: uncultured Acidobacteriota bacterium; assembly: GCA_963811425.1. GTDB lineage: Bacteria > Acidobacteriota > Thermoanaerobaculia > UBA5066 > Gp7-AA6 > DAHUXD01. The sequence continues at coordinate 220,046 of CAWERV010000017.1, read as the reverse complement.
AGGTGAGGCCGGGCGCGGAAGGTGCGGACGCGATTTCGCAAGGCCTCCCGTTCGAGCAGCTCGAGCGTGCGGCGCCGGAAATCCGGCGTCACGGCAGCGTCGGGATCCTGGAGGAGCGTCGTCCAGACGTCCTCGAGGCGCGCCATCTCGCGGCGGCAGGCCTCGCAGCCCGCCAGATGCGCCGACAGCTCGCGTCGGGTCGCCCCGTCGGCTTCCCCGGCGAGCCGGTCGATTCCGAGCGTGCCTACGTCGCGGCAGTCCATGAGTTCTCTCCTTCGGAAAATCGGGCCTTCAGAGTCTCGACGGCCCGGAAGATGCGAGTCTTGACGGCGCCGACCGTGATGCCCAGCGTCTCGGCGATCTCGGCGTACGGCATGCCGTGATAGCGGGCGAGAATCAGGGCCTCGCGCTGCTCTTCGGAGAGGTCCGCGAGCGCCTCGCGCACCGCCCGACGCCTCTCGCGCGAGGCCATCGCCGCTTCGACGCCTTCCCCTTTCGCGCGGGGCTCCGCGACGGCCTCCAGGGGCACGACGGTCGCCCGCCGATCGCGGCGCCGCCGGTCCCGACAGGCGTTGGCCGCGATGGCGAAGAGCCAGGATGCCACCCCGGCCCGACCGTCGTATTGATGCGCGCGTGAGATCACCTTGACGAAAACCTCCTGGGTCACTTCCTCGGCCGCGGCCCGATCGGAGAGCATCCGATCCGTGAACCGGAGGAGGGCCGGAGCGTAGCGCTCGAACAGCTCGCCCGCCCCCTCCGTGTCTCCACGGCGGATCCGGTCGAGCAGGCTGACGTCTTCGCTTGCTACCGTCGTCTCCATTCGGCCTGGCCATGGAGAGAGACGGCGGCCGGCAGGGAAGGTTTCGGGTCCACGGCGCCAAATCTACGTCCTTTTGCCGCTCCCGGCCCGATCCAACCAGGCCCGAGAAAACCCGCTTGGTATAGTCCGGCTGCTTGGAACACAAGGTCGTCGACTTCGCGATCCAGCTCGCCGTCGTCCTGTTTGCCATCTCCTTTCACGAGTCGGCGCACGCCTGGTCCGCGCTCCAATTCGGCGACACGACGGCTCGAGACCTCGGTCGCATCAGCCTGAACCCCATGCGCCACATCGATCCGGTCGGCAGCATTCTCGTACCTCTTCTGCTGTACATCTTTTCGGGCCTGATCTTCGGCGCGGCCAAGCCGACGCCGGTCGACCTGCGCAACACCCAGAACCCCCGGTTGGCGAACCTCGTGGTCTCCGCCGCCGGGCCCCTCTCGAACTTCCTTCTGGCAGGAATCGGGTTCGTGCTGTTCGCCGTCATCCGCAACGCTCAACCCCAGGCCATGAACGACCTGCTCGAGGCGCTCCAGGGAAACCGGTTCGCCTCCGGTGCGCTCGCCCCGATCACCTACGTTCTGTTCTTCTTCACGATGGTCAACGTGATGCTCGGTGTCTTCAACCTCATCCCGATTCCACCCCTGGATGGCAGCGGGGTCCTGCTCTCCATCGGCGGCCAGGGCGTCGCCCGGGCGTTCGCCGCCATCCGCCCCTTCGGCTTTCTGATCCTCATCGTCCTCATCGCGACGCCGGTGCTGGGAAACATCTTTCGCCCGGTGCAGCACCTGGTCGTGCGGCTCGTCTTCGGAGCCTGACTTGAGCGAGATCGTTCTCTCCGGCCTGCGGCCGACCGGCCGGGTCCACCTCGGCAACTACTTCGGGGCGGTCAAGAACTGGGTGGACCTCGAAAAGAGCGGGAGGTACCGCTGCTTCTTCTTCGTCGCCGACCTGCACGCGCTGACGACCGACTACGCAGACACTCAGGGCCTGGCAGGCAACACCCGCGAAGCGGTGCTCGACTGGCTGGCCGTCGGACTGGACCCCGAGAGGGCGACGGTCTTTCTCCAGTCTCGCGTCCCGCAGCACGCCGAGCTCGCGCTGTATTTTTCGATGATCACGCCCCTCGGCTGGCTCGAGCGGGTTCCGACCTACAAGGATCAGATCGAGCAGCTCCGGAGCCGCGACCTCGGAACCCACGGCTTCCTGGGATACCCGGTGCTCATGACCGCCGACATCGCCGTCTACCGGGCGCAGCACGTGCCGGTCGGGGAGGACCAGGCGAGCCACCTCGAGATCTGCCGCGAGATCGTGCGCCGGTTCAACGGGCTCTACGGCGAAGTGTTCCCGGAGCCGAAGGCGCTCTTCACGCCCACGCCCCGGGTCAACGGCATCGACGGCCGGAAGATGTCCAAGTCCTACGGGAACACCATCGGCATCACCGAAGCGGCCGACAGCGTTCGCGACAAAGTCATGGCGATGGTGACCGATCCGGCGCGGGCGCGCCGCCAGGACCCGGGCAATCCCGAGAACTGCAATCTCTTTCCGTTTCACGAGCTCTTCTCGCCACCCCCCGAGGTCCGGACGGTGGACCAGGAATGCAGGTCGGCGGCCCGCGGCTGCGTGGACTGCAAGAAGCACCTGATCGGCAACCTGAACGCAGCCCTGGAGCCGTTTCGCCAGCGGCGCGCCTCTCTCCTGGCGTCCCCTTCCGACGTCGTGCGGGACGTTCTGCACGCGGGCGACGGCCGCGCCCGGGAGGCCGCGGAAGACACCATGGAGAAGGTGCGGGCCGCCGTGCGGCTCTCGCCCGAGCCCTGATGCCCGACGACTCGGTCGAGCGAGCGCTTCCGGACGTCGCGATCGCGGCCTTCAGCGGACCCCTCGACCTGCTCCTGCACCTGATCCGGGTCAACGAGGTGTCGATCACCGACATCCCGATCGCCGACATCACGGAACAGTACACGGCCTACCTCGATGCGATGCGCGAACTCGACCTGGACGTCGCCTCCGAGTACATCGCCCTGGCCGCCGAGCTCATCTACATCAAGTCGAAGATGCTGCTACCCCGCCTGCCGGGCGAGGAGCACGTCGATCCGCGCGCCGATCTCGCCCAGCGGCTGCAGGAATACGAGAGGTTCAAGCGGTCGGCTGAGACACTCCACGCGATCGACACGCTGCGCGGCGGCCTCTGGGCCCGCCCGCAGATCGAGATCCCGCACGCCGAGGGGGCCGACGAGACGCTCGACGTCTCGCTCTTCGACATCATCGAGGCCTTTCGCAAGGTCACCGAGCAGTACCGTCTCGCGCACCCCCCGGCCCTGGCGATCCACCACCTGCGGTTCTCGGTGCGGGACAAGATGCTCGAGCTGCTCGGCCGGCTCGACGAAGCGCGGACGCTCTCCCTGCTCGAGTTCCTGGGACAGATGCACTACCGGGCCGAGGCGGTGACGTCCTTCCTCGCCTGCCTGGAGCTCATCCGCCTCGGCGTGGTCCGGGTCTTCCAGGCCCGGCCGTTCGCCGAAATCCACGCCAGCCGCACGGACCTCGCGTTCTCCGCCGAGCAGATACGCGATAATTACGCCGAGTAGCACGATGAGCGAGAGCACGTCCACCGTCGTGGCCGAAACGGCCCCCAGCCCGCCGAGGGAGACGTCGGCCGAGAGGATCCTGACCGCCGTCGAGGCCGTCCTGTTCTCCTCGCCCAAGCCGGTTCGGGAGAAGGATCTCGCCGACCTGCTCGAGGCGACGCCGAAGGCGGTGACGGAGGCGCTCGCCCTGCTCGTCGGACGGACCGACGCCGAGGATCGGGGAGTCCGCGTCGAGAAAGTGGCCGGGGGGTGGCGATTCGTGACCCGGCCCGAGTTCGACGCGTTGCTGCGCAAGTTCCACGAGGTCACGGAGAGGGCGCGGCTGTCGCTCGCTGCCCTCGAGACGCTCGCGATCATCGCCTACCGGCAGCCGATCACGCTGCCCGAGATCCAGGAGATCCGCGGGGTGAACTCGGCGAGCGTCTTGAAGACGCTGTTCGAGAAGAAGCTCATCACGACGGCCGGGAAGAAGCCCGTTGTCGGCACTCCGTTCTTCTACAGGACCACGCCCGACTTCCTCATGCGCTTCGGATTGAACGAGCTGACCGAGCTCCCGAAGCCCGAGGATCTCGACGCCGATCTGGCCGCGACCGTCGAGGCCCGGGAGATCGCGGCGCCGACCTCCGAGCCGACGGCGATTCACGTCGACCCGGAGGCGGAGGCCGACGTGGAGCCCGGGGATCCCGAAGCGGAGGAATGAGGCTGGCGCTCGAGCGGATCCAGAAGATCATCGCCGCGACCGGGCTCGCCTCGCGCCGCGCGGCGGAGGGCTGGATCCGCGAGGGCCGCGTCCGCGTCAACGGAAAGCTCGCGACGCTCGGCGACCGCGCCGACCCGCAGAAGGATTCCATCAAGGTGGACGACCGGCGCGTGCGGCCGGAGACAGGCCCCCGCACTTACATTCTCCTCAACAAGCCGAAGGGATTCGTGACCACGGTTTCCGATCCGGAAGGTCGGGACACGGTCCTCTCGCTGCTTCCCGGGAAGCTGCGTCGGGGCGTCAAACCCGTCGGACGGCTCGACGTGCAGACCGAGGGCCTGCTTCTCCTGACGGATGACGGAGAACTCGCGCGCCTGATCACCCACCCCTCGACCGGGTGCCCGAAGGAGTACATGGTCAAGGTCTCGGGCGAACCGACGCCCGCGCGCCTCGAGAAGTTGCGCCGGGGTGTTTCTCTGGAGGGCGAGCGGACCCGCCCCTGCGACATCGAGCGCGTTTCCGGGACTCCGCGCCGGGGAGGGGAGGAGGGAAACACGTGGCTCCGGGTCACGCTGCGGGAGGGGCGAACGCGCCAGATCCGCCGCATGTTCGAGCTCATCGGACACCCCGTCTCGAAGCTGAAACGCGTGGCCATCGGCCCGGTGCGCGACGCAGCCCTTCCTTCCGGGGCCTACCGGCGCCTGGTTGCCTCGGAGGTCGCGGCCCTCAAGCGCCTCGGCGCTTCGCGGTGAACCGGCCGCTGATCGTTGCCATCGACGGGCCGTCGGGGGCGGGAAAGTCGACGGTCGCGAGGGCGCTCGCGGCGCGCCTCGACGTTCCCTACATCGACACGGGGGCGATGTACCGCGCGGTCGGACTCGCCGCCCGAGGCCGGGGCATCTCGCTGCCGATCGAGAACCCGGAGGCCGTCGCCGAGATTGCCCGCACCGCTCGGATCGAGCTCGCCCCGTCGGCCGAAGGCGCTCGCGTCCTCGTCGACGGGAGCGACGTGACCGAGCAGATCCGGCAGCCCGAGATTTCCCTCTACGCCTCCGCCGTGTCGGCCATTCCGGCCGTACGCCGTCTGCTCGTCCCCCAGCAGCAGCGCCTGGGCCGGCAGGGGGGGGGCGTCATGGAAGGCCGCGACATCGGCACGCGGGTCTTCCCGGATACTCCCCACAAGTTCTTCCTGACCGCCGACCCGGCCGTCCGTGCCGAGCGGCGGACCCGCGAGCTCGCCGCCCGAGGCACCCCTCAACCTTACGAGGAGGTCCTCCGGGAGATGGAACGGCGGGACCGGGACGACGGGACCCGGGCCGACTCCCCCCTCACGCTGGACGACCGGTACGTCCTGATCGACTCGAGCGGCAGGCCCGTGGAAGCCGTCGTGGCTGAGATCGAGAGGCTCGTACGCGAGGCGATTTGACTCCGCCGGATCCCTCAACATAGGATATTGCTTTGCGTCTCAGCGACTTAAGAGAGGGGACCGCTCATCCGATGGCGGCAGATCAGCGTAAAGAGGGAGGTCGGGAAACCGAGCCGATGGAAACAGAACAGGAACTGACTCCGCAGGAGTATCAACACCTCCTCGCACAGTACGAGAACTCCTTCAAGAACTTGCAGGAGGGGCAGATCATCCGGGGTCGCGTTCTGACGATCACGCCTTCCGAGGTGATCGTGGACATCGGCTACAAGTCGGAGGGCATGATCCCGCTCTCCGAATTCACCGACTTTTCCGGCCAGGTCACGATCAAGGCAGGGGACCCGGTCGACGTCCTCCTGGAGCGCACCGAAGACCAGAACGGCTACGTCGTGCTCTCCAAGGACAAGGCCGAAAAGATGAAGGTCTGGGACGAGGTCGAGAAGTCCTATCGTTCGGGCTCGACCGTCCGCGGCCGCGTCATCGATCGCATCAAGGGCGGTCTGGCCGTCGACATCGGGGTCAAGGCGTTTCTCCCCGGTTCGCTCGTCGACGTCAAGCCGGTCAAGAACCTCGAGGCCCTGCGCGGCAAGGACCTCGACTTCAAGGTCATCTCGGTCGACAAGAAGCGCGGCAACATCGTCCTTTCGCGCAAGGCCGTCGTCGAGGTCGAGCAGGAGGCCCGCAAGAAGGAGACGCTCCAGCTGCTCGAAGAGGGCCGCGTTCTCCACGGTACCGTCAAGAACCTCACCGACTACGGCGCGTTCGTGGACCTCGGGGGCCTCGATGGCCTGCTGCACGTCACGGACATGTCCTGGGGCCGGGTCAATCACCCCTCGGATCTCGTGAAGGTCGGCGACGAGATCGAGGTGGTCGTCCTCAAGTTCGACCGCGAGACCGAGCGCGTCTCCCTCGGCACCAAGCAGCTGACGGATGATCCGTGGGCGCACGTGCCCGAGAAATATCCGGCCGGCTCGCGCGTGACGGGGCGCGTGACCAACGTGACCGACTACGGAGCGTTCGTCGAGCTCGAGGGCGGCGTCGAGGGACTCGTCCACGTGTCCGAAATGTCGTGGTCGAAGAAGATCAAGAACCCGGCCAAGGTCGTGTCTCCGGGCGACACCGTCGAGGCCATCGTTTCCGACGTCAACCCGGAGGCCCGGCGCATCTCGCTCTCGCTCAAGGACACACTGCCGGACCCCTGGGAGAGCGTGGCCGAGAAATACGCCGTGGGAACGCGCGTGTCCGGAAAGGTCCGCAACCTGACCGATTTCGGCGCCTTCGTCGAGATCGAGGAAGGTATCGACGGGCTCGTGCACGTCTCGGACATGTCCTGGACGCGTCGGATCAAGCATCCGTCCGAGGTCCTGAAGAAGGGCGACGACGTCGAGGCGATGATCACCTCCGTCGACCAGGACAACCGCCGCATTTCCCTTTCGATCAAGGAGTTCCAGCCCAACGACTGGCAGGCCTTCAAGGACAAGCATCAGGCCGGTGAAATCATCGAGGGCGTCGTCACGCGCGTGGCGGACTTCGGGGTCTTCGTCCAGATCGAGGGCCTCGTCGAGGGGCTCATGCACGTTTCGGAGACGCCGCTCGAGCGGGGCCAGAAGCCCCAGGACCATTACAAGGAGGGAGACCCCGTCCGCGCCCGGATCCTTCGAATCGAGGACCCGGAGATGAAGGTCGGGCTCTCCGGCTTGAACCTCGATGCGGAGCCTCCGGCCGCGGAAGCCCAGGCACCGCAGGCGGAAATCGCACAGGCCGCAGCCCCGGAGCCGGAGGAAGCCGCTCCCAAGAAGAAGCGGTCGCGCAAGAAGGCCGACGACGCCGCCAAGCGGTAAAGAGGTGGCCGCCGGATGGAGCCTTCCGCGGCGTTTCGCGAGGAGACACGGGCGATGACCAAGGCCGAACTGATCGAGCGCGTGGCGGTCGCGACGGACGTCACCAAAAAGCAGGCCGAGGCGATCGTCGATACGGTCTTCGAGGCCATCGTGCGTTCCCTCAAGGAGGGCCAGAAAATCGAGTTGCGCGGCTTCGGCTCCTTCCGCCTTCGTGAGCGGGGCGCGCGCATGGGCCGCAATCCGAAGACCGGCGTGAAGGTCTCGGTTCCGGCAAAGAAGATTCCCTATTTCAAGCCCGGCAAGGAGCTGAAGGAACTGATCAACCGGTAATGCCGGATGTTCTCTTCGCTCCGTGGCGCTACGATTACCTCGTGGCGGACAAGTCGGGCGGCTGCATTTTCTGCGAGGCGGCGGCCTCGCGCGACGACGAGGGATCGCTCGTCGTGTTTCGCGGAAAGCGGGTATTCGTGCTCCTGAATCGCTATCCCTACACCAACGGTCACGTCATGGTGGCGCCCACGGCCCACGAGGCCTGGTTCTCCGACTCCGGTCGGGAGACGCTCGGCGAGCTCATCGAGACGATCGCGCGCGCCCAGAAGATCCTGGTCTCCGAGTTCCGGACCGACGGCCTCAACGTGGGCGTGAATTTCGGCGCGGCCGCCGGTGCCGGTGTCGCCGACCATTACCACGTGCACGTCGTCCCGCGCTGGGCCGGCGACACGAATTTCATGACGGTCGCCGGTTCCGTGCGCGTGGTGCCCGAGGACCTCACGGTGACCCGACGGCGGCTCGCGCCCCTCTTCGGGAGGCTCGCCTGAGCGATCGGAGCGCCGCCACGGCTCGCCCCGCAATCGCCGCGATGCTCCTTGCCTGGATGGTTCCCGGGCTCGGGCACTTCTACCTCGGGCGGCGCCGTACCGCAATCGCTTTCGGCGCCATCGTCACCGCGACATTTCTCGCCGGTCTTTCCCTGCAGGGCCGCCTCTACACCGTGGAATCCGGCCAGCCCCTCACCATCCTCGCGACGTTCGCCGTCTATGGCGCCGGCCTCCTCAACCTCGCGGCGCGATGGATCTCGGACAATCCCGGAGGCACGATCCTCGCCCCGACCTACGAGTATGGGTGCGCCTACCTCCTGACCGCGGGGTTGATGAATCTGCTTCTCGTGCTCGACGCACATGACCTGGCGACAGGGCGCAAGCGATGATTGCCATCCTTCCCGCGGACCACTTCCTGATCATGACGCTCTACGCGTTGCTGGTCTCGGTGTTCTTCGCTCTCCTGTGGCGGGAAGAGCGCCGCGAGCGCTGGAAGCTCTTTGGAACCCTGATGGCCTCGCTGGTACTCGGCGGCCTTGCGGTCGCCTGGTTGATGTATTCGTTTCCGAGCTAGGGGACATCGAGGGCCGAGAGCTCAGAGTCGAGGGCGCATCGCTCGGGGTCGAGGCTTCGTCTCGACCCCGGACCCTGGACTCTCGACTATCCTACAAACGTGAACCTCCTCATCTCGGCGGGAGAAACCTCGGGCGACCTTCACGGCGCCCGCCTGCTCAAGGCCCTGCGGGCGCGAAGGCCCGATCTCTCGGCCTTCGGGATGGGTGGGGAGCGCCTGGCGGCGGCCGGCCTCGAGTCCGTCGTGCGCTCGGGCGCCTTCGCCGTCGTCGGGATTTCCGAGGTGGTCGCAAAGTTGCCCCTCATCGTGGGCGCCCTGCGGACTCTGGACGTGGAGGCCCGGCGCCGACGGCCCGATGCCGCGATCCTGATCGACTTTCCGGACTTCCATGGCTTGCTTTCGCGGCGGCTCCGGCGTGATGGCGTACCGGTCATCTATTACGTCAGCCCGCAAGTGTGGGCCTGGCGGTCCTGGCGCGCGCGGACAATCGCCAGCCGGGCCCGGCGTATCATCACGCTCTTTCCATTCGAGACCGGCATCTACCATCGGCTCGGCGCCGACGCGGTCTGGGCGGGGCATCCGCTGGTCGAGGACGTGCAGGAAGGTCTCGCCGTCCCCTCGCCTCTGCCTCCGAAGACACGGAGGCGCCTCGTCCTGCTGCCCGGAAGCCGCGACATGGAGCTCGACCGGCACTGGGAGCCGATGGCCGAGGCGGCCGCCATCCTGGCGAAACGGCTCGAGCTGGAGGCCGTCGTGATGCGGGCGCCCGGACTTCCCGAGTCGGCGTACCCCGGAGCGGCCGAGCGTGGAATCCGCATCGTCGAGACGGGCCTCCACGCCCTGCTGACGTCCGCGGATCTCGCCTTGGTGGCCTCGGGAACGGCGACCCTCGAAGCAGCGCTCTGCGGAACGCCGATGGTCGTCGTCTATCGCACCTCCGCTTTCAGCTGGTCAATCGCGAGCCGCCTGGTCAAGGTGCGCTGGGTCTCCCTAGTCAACATCGTGGCCGGCGAGGAAGTCGTCCCGGAGCTCATCCAGCACGGCCTGACAGTCGAGAATCTCGTACAGGCCGGCGAGCGGCTCCTCGACTCACCGGCACTGGTCGCGCAGATGAAGGCGGGCCTGAAGCGGGTGTCCAGGGAGCTCGGCCCCCCGGGAGCCAGCGCCCGCGCGGCAGATTACGTGCTGTCGGCCCTGGCTCCGGATTCTTCGGCGATGCCGGCGGCCGATTCGCGGCTCGCGCGATGAGGCCCCTTCCGCGCCTGCTTCGCTACTTCGCCCGATACAAGGGACGGGCGCTCCTCTCGCTCGGTGCCATGGTCATCGTCTCGCTCGCCACGGTGGCCCTGCTCTTTCTTCTCAAGAAGGTGGTCGACGAGGTCCTCGGGGCCGGAGCCGCCGGAGCCCTGGCCGGAGTCGGTCCGGGGCCGGGCTCGGCGCGGATGGCGCCGCTCGTCCAGGCGCTCGAGTCCGGTTACGGGGCCGCCCGGGGCGCGGCCGTGCGGGCGGGCCTCGCGACGCGTTACGCCGTACCGCTGCTGCTCGTCGCAGCCCTCGTCGTCAAGAACGTGTTCGCATACTTCTCGGAGTTCGCGCTCAACTCGATCGGTCTGGCGATGGTGCGCGACCTGCGCGGAGACGCGTACCGGGCGCTGCTCGACCAGTCCACGCGGTTCTCGGCGGAAAGCTCCTCGGGGGACATGATGAGCCGCCTGCTCGGCGACGCCGAGCAGATCCAGGCGGCCTTCGGTGCGCGCCTGGCCGACTTCGTGCAGGGCGTGCTGACCATGGGCCTCGTGCTCCTCTACGTCTTCTCGCTGAACTTCCGCCTCGCCTTCGCGGTGCTCGTCGTCGCGCCCCTGCTCGTCGTGCCGATCGTCGGGAATTTTCGCAAGCTCCGGCGGTCGGGCCTCTCGGCGCGGGAGCGCATCGGCGAGATGGGATCGCTCCTCGGCGAGACGCTGCGCGGCCACCGGCTCATCAAGACCTACGCGATGGAGGACTTCGAGGCCGACCGCTTCGGCGAGGCGAACCGGCGCTACTTTGCGGCGAGCCGCCAGACGATCCGGCTCCAGGCGCTGAACTCGCCGCTCATGGAGATCCTGGGAGGCCTCGGCCTCGCACTCGTCTTCGTCTATGCGGCGGGCCAGATCCGCAGCGGCCAGATGAGTGTGGGCGGCCTGCTCTCCTTCCTGACCGCGATCATGATGCTCTACAAGCCGCTCAAGGACGTCACCAAGACCAACATCGTGCTGCAGGTGGCCCTCGCCTCCGCAGAGCGGCTCTTCGAGGTCATCGACGGCGACAACGACATCGCGGAGAAGCCGGGGGCACCGGATCTCGCGCCCTTCGCTTCCAGCCTGCGCTACGAGGGCGTCTCCTTCTCGTACGGACCCGAGCCGGTGCTCTCCGGCGTCAGCCTCACCATCGGGCGGGGAGAGACGGTGGCGCTCGTCGGCAGCTCCGGAGCGGGGAAGACGACGCTCGTCAATCTGCTCCCGCGGCTCTACGATCCGACGGCAGGCCGCGTCACGCTGGACGGTGTGGATCTGCGGGACGTGACGCTGCGGTCCCTGCGCCGACAGATCGGCCTCGTGACCCAGGAGACCATCCTCTTCGACACGACGGTCCGCGAGAACATCGCGTACGGCGAAAAGTCCCCGCCCGAGGACCGGGTGCGAGCGGCCGCGGGCGCCGCGTGCGCGGAAGAATTCATCGCGCGGCTGCCGCAGGCCTACGACACGCGGGTCGGCGAGGGCGGCGCCCGGCTCTCCGGCGGCCAGCGCCAGCGCCTCGCCATCGCGCGGGCGATCTACAAGGACGCACCGATCCTGATTCTCGACGAGGCCACGTCCCAGCTCGATACCGAGTCCGAGGCCCTCGTCGCCCGCGCCCTCGCCAACCTCATGCGGGGCCGTACGACCCTCGTCATCGCGCACCGGCTCTCGACCGTCCGTCGGGCGGACCGCATCCTCGTGCTCGGGTCCGGCGGCATCGTCGAAGAGGGCACGCACGCGGAGCTCTTGACTCACCGCGGCCTCTATCGCAGGCTGCACGACATGCAGTACTTTGCCGAGGCCGAGGGGGTGCAGCCCGCCCCTTCCGAGCCGTGATGCTACGCAGCATGACCGGCTTTGGGCGCGCCCGCGGCCCGGTCGGCAGCGACTGGACGGGCGAGGTCGTGGTGCGAAGCGTCAACAGCCGCTTCCTCGATCTGACGATCAAGGCCAGGGAGGCGGAGGCGCCGCTCGAACCGACGCTGCGCCGCGTCATCGGGCGCCACGTGCAGCGTGGAAAGGTCGAGGTTGCCCTGCGCCTGAAGCGCGTCGCGCCCTCGATGCAACAGATCGTCGTAGACGAGGGTCTGCTCGAGGCTCTCTTGTCGCGCATCGCCGCCCTCTCCGGAAAGTACCCGATCGAGGGCACCGTTTCTGCCCGCGACCTGTTGGCCATGCCCCAGATCCTCACGGTCGATACGGCCGCCGACGGGTTCTCTCCCGAGGAGATCGCTGCGGTCGAGGCCCTGACGGAAGAAGCAGTGGCCGCGCTGTTGGCCATGCGCTCCGCGGAAGGCGCGGCAATCGCCGTCGAGCTCGCGCCGCGCGTCGCGCTCCTGCGTCAGATCGCCGCCGGCCTCGCGGGCCGCCGCGAGGAGATCGCCCGCAGCCTCGCCATGACCCTGCGGGAACGCATCCGGACCCTCTTTCCCGACACTTCCCTCGACCCCGGCCGCGTGGAGCAGGAGGCAGCGATCGCGGCCGACCGGGCCGACGTGGCCGAGGAGCTCCAGCGGCTCCAGGGCCACCTCGACCAGTTCGAGGACATCCTCCGCAAGGGCGGGTCGGCGGTCGGGAAGACCCTCGACTTTCTCTCGCAGGAGATCCTCCGGGAGCTCAACACGCTCGGCTCGAAGAGCCGGGACCTTGTTTCGACGCGGGAGATTCTCGCGATGAAGGCCGAGACGGAGAAGATCCGCGAGCAGGCCCAGAACGTCGAATGAGCGGAGCGCCCCAGGGATTCCTCCTGATCGTGTCCTCGCCCTCGGGCGGAGGCAAGACGACGCTCATCCGGCGCCTTCTCGCCAACTCGCCGGGCCGGCCCCTCCGGTTCTCGGTCTCGCACACGACCCGTACGCGTCGCGACGGGGAGGTCGACGGGCGGGAGTACCACTTCGTGACCGCCGGCGAGTTCGAGCAGATGGCCAGGAACGGCGAGTTTCTGGAACACAACGAGGTGCACGGCAATTTCTACGGCACCGCCAAGTCTGAAGTGCTGCCACGGCTGGCGGCGGGGGAGGACGTCGTCCTCGACATCGACGTGCAGGGCGCCCGTGACGTGCGGGCCGCCTACCCGGAGGCGATCTCGATCTTCATCGTGCCATCCTCGGCCGCCGAGCTCGAGCGCCGCCTCCGGGCCCGGGGCCTCGACGGCGAAGACGCCATCCGAAAGCGGCTCATCAACGCGGCCAAGGAAGTTGCGCAAGCCGCGACTTTTCAGTACCTTATCGTCAATGACGACCTCGAGAGGGCCGGTATTGAGTTAGAATCCGTGGTTCGCGCCTGCCGGCTGACGCCGGCCAGGCAAGCTCAGGTCCTCGAGCGTCTGCGTAAGGACTTTCGTTAGAAGGGATTGAAGCCATGATTCAGTCGATTCCGGAAGGGGTGGACAGCAAGTTTCGTCTCGTGCTCCTCATCGCCCGGCGCGCCGAGCAGCTGATGCGCGGCGCTCGCCCGAAATTGGAGACCGATCGCCCGTTGAAGCCCACGAGGTTGGCAGCGGCGGAATTCGAGGAGAACCAGGTGCGGTGGGGGTTCGGTTCGGAAGGCGGCGTGCTCGAGACGCCCGGCGAAGAGTCCGAGCCGCTCGAAGAGAAGCTGGTCGAGGAACAAGCCGCCCGCTGATTCCCGGGGCGTCGTCCGCCACCCATGCACAGCCCACCGCGGATTCTTCTCGGCGTCAGCGGTGGCATCGCCGCGTACAAGGCGGTCGAGGTGCTCCGCGGCCTCACGCAGCGCGGCGCCACGGTCCGGGTGGCAATGACGCGGGGCGCCCGCGAGTTTGTCGCCCCGCTGACCTTCGCGGTGCTCTCGCGGCACGAGGTCTACACGGAGGTCTGGGGCTCCCGCAACGAACCCGCCGTGGACCACGTGGCCCTGGCGGATTGGTCTGACCTTCTTCTCGTCGCGCCGGCGACCGCCCACACGATCGGGAAGTTCGCCAACGGGCTGGCCGACGACTTCCTCTCGACGTACTTCCTGGCCCATCGCGGGCCCGTACTGATGGCGCCGGCGATGGAGTCGGCCATGTGGAGCCACGAGGCGGTTCGGACCAACGTGGCACGGCTTGTCTCCCGCGGCGTCAAGTACGTCGGGCCCGACACCGGGCGACTCGCATCCGGCCACGAGGGAATCGGGCGCATGGCGGAGCCGCCCGCCATCGTCGCGGAGGCCTGGCGGCTGGCGACCACCGGGCGCCAGGATCTGGGCGGGCTTCGTCTCCTGATCACCGCCGGCCCAACGCGGGAGCCCATCGATCCGATCCGGTTCATTTCGAACCGCTCCAGCGGGAAGATGGGTTACGCCCTGGCCGAGGCGGCGCGCGAGCGTGGCGCGAGCGTGACGCTGCTGTCCGGGCCGGTCGGGCTCCGGGCTCCCGAGGGCGTGCGGGTCCTGTCCTTCCAGACGGCCGATGACCTCCAGGCCCTCCTCGTGCGCGAGTTTCCCGAGAGCGACGGTCTCGTCATGGCAGCCGCCGTGGCCGACTTCATCCCCGCACTGAGCCCGCACCGCCTGCACCGCGACGAGGGCCCTCGCGACCTGCCGTTGCGCCCCGGTCGGGACCTGCTGGCTGGCCTCGTCCCCCTGCGCCGCGCCCAGACGGTCGTCGCCTTCGCCGCGGAAACCGAGGACCTCGAGCGCCGTGGCCGGCGCAAGATGGAATCCAAGGGCGCAGACCTGATCGTCGTCAACGACGTCGGCCGTGGCGGCATCGGCTTCGACGCCGAGGACAACGAGGTCTTGATTCTGGGGCGCGACGGCGCGAGGACCGAGATCTCGCGGCGCAGCAAGCGCGAGATCGCCGACCGGATCTGGGACGAGTTCCTGGCCGCCCGCGCCGCCGCGGCGCCCCACCCAGCTCCCGCAATCGGATAGCGCCCCGTCCGCCGCGCGGCGATAGACTCGCCCCGTGCCCGACGCGCCAGACCACGATCAACTCGAATTCTTTCGCGACATCGGCGTCCGCGACGTCTTCGTCGATCGCGCCCCGTCGCCGGCGGTCGTGGCCGGCTCCACTCCGGACCTGGCGGCGCTGGCAACGTCTCTCGAGGGCTGTCCCCGCTGCAAGCTTTCGAAGACCAGGACGAACATCGTGTTCGGCCAGGGGAATCCGAATGCCGAGCTCATGTTCGTCGGCGAAGCCCCCGGCCGCGACGAGGACGAGCAGGGCCTCGCCTTCGTGGGCAAGGCGGGCCACCTCCTCACGAAGATCATCGAGGCGATGGGCAAGAAACGCGACGACGTCTTCATTGCGAATGTGCTCAAGTGCCGTCCCCCCAACAACCGCAACCCGGAGCCGGACGAGGTGGCCTCCTGCCGGCCGTTTCTGGACGAGCAGATCCGGCTGATCGCGCCGCGAGTCATCGTGACGCTCGGGACGTTCGCGGCGCAGGCGATCCTCGAGACCGACGAGCCCATTGGCCGCATGCGCGGCCGATGGCGGGAGATGCGGGGCGTGCGCGTGATGCCGACCTTCCACCCGGCCTTCCTCCTGCGCTCGCCCGAACGCAAGAAGGACGTCTGGGAGGACATGAAACTCGTTCGCGACTTTCTGGCGCAAACATGACGAGGGCGGCCTCGACGGCCGCCCTCGGAACCACCGAACGCTCGACGCCGTCTACGGTGCGGCCAACTTCTCCAGGGTGTTGAAGATCGGGAAGTGGCTCGCGGCGCCCATGAAGAAGAGCATTGGAATCGAAAGCCACGCGTTCGTCCGTGAGGCGAGGAACGCGCGGCGCGCCCACTTGGCCTGATCGGGCGGAGCGGCGGCGCCCGTTTCGGCGGTCGCCTTGACGGCGGCAATGATCCGCTTCTGCAGCGGCCAGATGATCATCCAGACGTTGAGAAGCATGATCGTGCCGAGCCCGCCGCCAACCATGATCGAGATCGTCCGGCTGGAGGATCCGCCTTTCTGCGCCATCAGGGCGGTTGCATAGGCGATGAAGGCGACGACGATGGCGATGACGAGGGCGAGCAGGCGGCCGTCCTGGAGCGGGCCTCCGGCGACCGAGGCCCGGAAGAGGGCGGCCAGGACCACGAAGGCGATCGACCAGCCCACCAGGAAATAGACGAGCGCCATGTGGCCCGCCTTCTCCGAATCCACGAGCAGGTAGTAATAGATGAAGCCCGAGAACCACGTGAAGATCGCCCCCCAGCGGAACCAGAAGAGGGCCTTCGGCATGAGGCTGGGGACGACTTTGCCCTTGGTCGCGGCGTCGAGCTCCTTCTGGAACTGGACGTTGACGAGGTTGAAGAAATAGAGCATTCCGATCCAGGTGATCCCGGCGAGGAAATGCACCCACCGGAGCAGAAACTGGAAGTTGGTCGCGAAATCCTGTGGCCAGTTGATCATCCAAACCTCCTCTCGAATGGAAGCGGCGCAATCTTCTCACAGCCCCGCGCCGCTGCCGTAGAATCTGCCCTCCGAACGAGGATGAGGACGTCGCCCGCTTCTCCCGACGATTTCTCCCCGCCAAATGCGCGGCGCGTGGCCGCCGCTGTGTTCGGCGCTCTCGCCGTGCTCGCCGCGGCGTGCCGCCCGAAGACGGCGACCGCGCCGCCTCCGGCGTCGGTTCCGCCTGCCGCCGCGGCAACCCGCACGCCGGCAAGTGCCGACGCGGCCGGATACGCTCTGCGACCTTCGGAGAGGGTGGCCGTCGACGACTTCCTGCGCCGCAATCCCGACCTGCGCCCCGCCCTCGACGCGGACCATCGCGAGAGTTCCGAGGCGAGCGACGTCGGCGCCCTGTACGGGATCTACCACCCCTATTTCGTGCGTGGCGACGCCAACGACGACGGTCTGCTGGACTTCGTCATGGCGTTCGTGCGCCGCGATTCCGATCGGAAGGCCGGCTGGTTCTCGGTCGTGGTCTTCTCCGGCCGGGCCGATGGAACGTTCACACCCGGCGGCTTTCTCGAGCGCGAGGTCTCTCTGGCCGACGGGGACCTGTCGCTCGATCGGGATGCGGTCGTCGTCACGCCGGACGTCGGCGAGGACCTGTCGCGGCGCTACCGTTGGGATGCCGCGAAGCAGCGCCACGTCTTCGTGCGCGACGACGATTCCGAGGAACCAACATCGCCCCCCCCGTCGCAGATCTGAGCGCCGCGACGCGCACGGTCTCCGTCGCACTGCCGCTTCCCCTGCGCCGCAACTTCACCTACGCGGTCCCCGCCGCGCTGGCCCAGCCCGCTCCCGGCGCGCGCGTGAGGGTCCCCTTCGGCGAGAGAGTCCTGACCGGAGTCGTCGTGGCGGAGCCGCCGGGGGAGGCGCCGGCGACCGTGCGCGAGATCCTCGAGATCCTGGATGCGGAGCCGGTCTGTCCGGCCGACCTTCTCCTCACCGCAGCACGCGTTGCCGAGCGCTTCTTCGCATCGACGGGAGAAGTGCTCAAGAGCGTCCTGCCGGCCCGACTCCCCGCCTCGGGTGCCGTCCGATACCGGATCACGGAGAGGGGAGCCCTGGGCCGGGAGTCCGCGCCCCTGCCCGAGCGCGCGATCCTGGACCGCCTGGGCGGCGGCGAGGCGGTTCGCGTCATCGAGCTGCCCGGCGAGGCCACGGAGCGGAGTGCGCTGGTCCGGGCGCTGGAGGAGCGGCGCTGGATCCGACCCGTGTCCGGATCCAGCGCGCCTCGGCGGCGCTCCGAGCTCGCCTACGAACCCGTACGTCTGGAAGCCGCGGAGCTCGCCTCCCGGCTCGGCCGAAGCCGGCAGGGCCGGGCGGCGATCGCGTTTCTGGCCGAGATCGCGCGGCCTGCCGCGGGAGCCGAGATCCGCCTGGCCACGGGGACGGGACCGGCCCTCCTGCGGAGTCTGGTGGCCCGGGGCGTGCTGCGCTGCTTCGAACAGGCGCGGCGCCCCGAGGACGTCCCGGCTGTGGCGCGCCCGCTCATCGTGTCGCCGACCGCGGACCAGCAAGTCGCGATCGACGCGATCTCGAGCGCGATCCGTGAACGCCGGTACTTCCCGGCACTCCTCGAGGGCGTGACCGGGAGCGGCAAGACCGAGGTCTATCTGCGCGGCATCCGCGCCGCCCTGGATGCCGGTCGCGGGGCGATCTGGCTGGTTCCCGAGATCGCCCTGACACCCGTCTTCGCGCGCGAGCTCAAGCGGCAGTTCCCGGCGGACGCCGCCGTCCTCCACTCGGCTCTCTCGGAACGGGAGCGCGGGGAGGCCTGGGATCGCGTCCGTTCGGGGGCGGCGCGGGCGGTCATCGGACCGCGCTCCGCCGCCTTTGCGCCGGTCGCCGATCCGGGGCTCATCGTCGTGGACGAGGAGCACGATGCGTCTTACAAGCAGCGCGAGGCTCCGCGCTACGACGCCCGGGAGGCGGCCGCCCTGCGCGCGATGCAACATGGTTCCGCTCTCGTGTTCGGCTCGGCGACGCCTTCGGTGGAGGCGCGCCACGCCGCCACACTCGGCCGCCTCGCCCTGCTTCGTCTTCCCGAGCGGATCGGAGCACGGCCGCTGCCCGCCGTCGAGATCGTGGATCTTCGCAACGAGACGGCGCTTCCCGAGGAGAAGGGAGTGCCACTCTTCTCGCAGCCGCTCGTCGCGCGCCTGCGGGAGGTGTTCGGATCCGGCGGGCAGGCCATCCTGCTGCAGCCACGGCGCGGGTTCGCGCCGTTTCTCCTCTGTCGGGATTGTGGCCACGACTTTCGCTGCACCCGTTGCAGCGTCGCCCGCACGGTGCACGACCACGGCCGGTCCCTGCTGTGCCACTACTGCGGAGAGCGCCGCGGGCGGCCCGAGCGATGCCCGAACTGCGGCGGGCCAACTCTCGAGGCGATCGGCGCTGGCACCGAGCGCGTCGCCGGGCGTTTCGCCGCTCTCTTCCCGGGAGTTACGCACGCCGTACTCGATCGCGACACGACACGCCGGCGCGGGGCCGCGGCCGCGGTGATCGAGGGCATGCAGTCGGGCCGACTGTCATGCCTCATCGGAACCCAGATGGTGGCCAAGGGGCACGACTTTCCGGGTGTGACGGCCGTGGGTGTGCTTTCGGCGGACACGCTGCTGCACTTTCCGGACTTCCGGTCGGCCGAGAAGACGTTCCAGTTGCTCGCACAGGTCTCGGGGCGCGCGGGCCGTGGCTCCGAGCCGGGAACCGTTCACGTGCAGACGTTTCATCCCCAGCACCCGGCGATTCGCCGCGCAGCCGAACACGACGTCGCGGGCTTCGCCGCGGCCGAGCTCGAGTTCCGCCGCGCCTTCTTCTACCCGCCGTTCTCCGAGCTCGCGGCCATCCTCGTCTCGTCGGCTGACCGCCACAGGGCGGAGGAGGCCGCCCGCGATCTCGGCACGAACTTCCGGCGGGCCGGGACGGCCCTGCGGCTCTCGGGCCCCGCGCCCGCGCCCCTCGAGCGGCTTCAGGGGAGGTGGCGATTCCAGATTCTGCTGCGCGCCGCGCAGCGCCGGTCGCTGCTCACGACACTGGCATCTGCCATTTCGGAGCGTACGCCGCCCGGCGTCCAGATCGCCGTCGACGTCGACCCGCAGGACCTCCTGTGAGTCGGGTGGAGTCTTCCCGACCCGTCCCTTCTGCCAACCCCGGTACAATTGGCACGTGACCACCGACAACGGAAACTTCGAGGAGCCGATCCTCCGCCTGCGTCGGCGCGTGGAGGAGCTCTCGGCACTGCCCGACGACGCGGCCCATCGCCGGGAGATCGAGAAGCTCCGGGAGAAGCTCGAGCGTGTGTCGCGGGAGATCTACTCGACGCTGACTCCATGGCAGAAGACCCTGGTCGCGCGGCATCCCGCGCGCCCCTACACCCTGGACTACGTCCAGGCGCTCATGTCGGATTTCGTCGAACTGCACGGGGACCGCCGGTTCGCCGAAGACCCCGCGATCGTGGCCGGGTTCGGTCAGTTCCGGGGCCGCAACGTCGCCGTGGTCGGGCATCAGAAGGGCCGGGACACCAAGGAGAAGATCCGACGCAACTTCGGCATGCCCCGCCCGGAGGGATTCCGGAAGGCCCTGCGGGTGATGCGGCTTGCCGAAAAGTTCTCCCGCCCCATTCTCTCCTTCGTCGATACCGCAGGCGCCTATCCCGGAATCGACGCGGAGGAGAGGGGACAGGCGGAGGCGATCGCCTTGAACCTGCGCGAGATGGCCGCCTTTCACGTCCCGATCATCGTCACGGTGACGGGGGAGGGAGGCTCGGGAGGAGCGCTCGCACTCGGAATCGGCGATCGGGTCCTGATGCTCGAGCACTCGACGTACTCGGTCATCTCCCCGGAGGGCTGCGCCTCGATCCTCTGGAAGGACGCCGCGCGCAAGAAGGACGCGGCCGAGGCGATGAAGATGACGGCGGGCGATCTCGCGAGCCTCGACGTCATCGACGAAATCGTGCCCGAGCCGCCGGGGGGAGCCCACGCAGATCCCGCGGGCGCCGCCGCGGCCCTGGGAGAAGCGATCGAGCGGCACCTCGGCCAGGTCGCGGACCTGACCCCCGAGGAACGCCGGGAACGGCGGTATCGCCGCTTCCGCGCCCTCGGACGATTCGACACCGTCGGCGCTCCGTGAGCACGGCGCCGCCCGCGAGGCGGACCGCGGCCGGCGACCCGGGCCATGCCGGTCCCGGCGCGGCAATCCGGGCCGCGGCACAGTGGAAAGTGGAGCCCTGCGATGCCCGGGAGGTGGAGCGCCTGCGCGCGGCCGCCGGAGTTTCGCCCACCATCGCGCACCTGCTCCTGCGGCGCGGCATCCACGACGCCGCGACGGCGCGCGCATTCCTGACCCCGGATGAGGGCGGACTCCACGACCCGTCGCTCCTGCTCGGCGCCGAATCGGCCGCAGATCTCCTCGTGTCCACGGCGCGCCGCGGCAAGCGCGTCGTCGTCTTCGGCGACTACGACGTGGACGGAGTGACGGCGGTCGCCCAGCTCTCCGCCTCGTTGCGGCGCGTCGGAGCCGACGCTGCGGCCTTCATCCCGCACCGCCTGCGCGACGGGTACGGCCTGAAGCCGGACACGGTCCGACGGGTCATCGCCGAGCTGTCGCCGGCAACCATCGTCACCGTGGATTGCGGCATCACGGCCGCCGAAGGGGTCGCCTGCGCCCGCGAGGCTGGTGTCGAGGTCATCGTGACGGATCACCATCTGGTCCCGGACGCGTTGCCTGCCGGCGCGATCGTCGTCAACCCGAAACAGCCGGGATGCCCTTACCCCTACAAGGAGCTGGCGGCCTCGGCCATCTCCATGAAGATCGCGGAGTCGGTCGCCCGACGGGCCGGCGTCTCCCTGTCTCGCAACTCGCTGTTGCGCGCGGCGTGCCTCGGCACCATCGCCGACCTCGTTCCGCTGACGGGCGAGAATCGCGTGATTGCCGCGCTCGGACTGCGGGCCCTGGCGTCCCCTCGAGCCCCGGGATTGCGGGCCCTGCTCGTGGAGGCGGGGCTTACGCCGGGGACCTCGCCGACCGCGGAGGACGTCGCGTTTCGCGTCGCGCCACGCTTGAATGCCGCCGGGCGGCTCGACACCGCGCACCTCGCCCTCTCCCTCTTCGACGAACGCGATGCCGTGCGGGCGGGGGACACGGCCCGGGAGCTCTCGGCACGCAACGGCGAGCGCCAGAGTCTCGAGCGCAGGGTCGTGGCCGAAGCGAGGGAGAGAATCGAGCGACACGCGGACCCGGCGGATTCGGCACTCATCCTCGAGGGCGACGCCGGGTGGCACCGGGGCGTGCTCGGAATCGCGGCATCGCGGCTCGCCCGGGAATATCACCGCCCCGTTCTGCTCTTCGGTCTGGAGGGGGAGAGGGCGAGCGGATCCGGGCGCAGCATCCCGGGCGTCTCGCTCCATGCGATTCTCAAGGAGCTCGCGGCGTACTTCATCGACTTCGGTGGCCACGACCAGGCCGTGGGAGCCACGCTCCCCGCGGATCGCTTCGACGCGTTTCGGGCGGAGGCGCGAGCCCTCTTCGCCGCCCGCATCGAGCCCTCGGCACTGGTCCCCAGTCGGGATGCCGAGGCGCAGCTCGCTCTCGAGGAGCTCTCCCCGGGGCTCGTCGCGGAGCTCGCCGCCCTCGAACCGCACGGCGCGGGAAATCCGCGGCCCGTCTTCCTCGCGCGCGGCGTCGAGGCGGCCGCGCCGTTTCTTCCCGTCGGCGCGAGCGGGCTGCGCGGTCGGCTGCGCAGGCCCGGAGGCAGCGTCGCGTGCATCGCGTGGCAACCGGAGGAATCGCTCGAGGAACTGGCGGCAGCGGGGCGGCGCCTCGACGTGCACTATCGGGTCGCGCCCGATCGGCGAGGCTATGGCCTCCAGGTCGAGATCGTCGCGGCCCGGCCTTCGGCCGGGGCACCATGAAAGTGCGCCGCTCGGAGCTCGTCGTGCTGGCCGGAGGCCTGACCTTCGTCCTGCTCTTGGTGTGGTCCTTCCGAGCAGCCGAAAGGCCTGCCCCGGGGCGGCACGCCAGTGTCCCGCTTTCCTCGACCCCAGCCTCGACCGGGGAGGCGACGACGCTGCTCGACGGGTTCGATTTCACGGAGACCGTCGGAGGCAAGCCCCTCTTGCGCATCAAGGCCGTCCGCACCGTGGGATACGGCCCGGGCGCCGGGCTGGCGCCGGATCTCTACGCGGGCGAAACGGTCACGCTGACCGTCTATCCCGACGACGGCGCTCCCGTGACGGTCAACGCCGAGCGAGGCGACTACGACGAGCGCACTCGCGAATCGAAGCTGCAGGGCAACGTGCGCTGGTCCGATGCCGAGGGCTCTCTCGCCGAAACCGACGAGGTTCGCTTCCACCCTTCGTCGCACGTCCTCGAGGCACCCCACGCGGTCCACTTCACGCAGGGCTCGATCGATCTGGCTGCGCCGTCTGCCCGCTACGATCTTCGGGACCGCGGCGTCCGGCTCGCCGGCCCCATCCACGGATCGGCCAGCGGTGAGGACACGGGAGGGCTCTCGAAGCTCACCGCGCGCGAAGGGCTCTTTCGCCGGGATCAGGGGCTGCTGGAGCTGGAATCGGCGGACGGCGAGTCACGTACGGGGGATCGCTTCGCGGCGGACCACGTCACCGTGAAGACGGGAGCCGACGGCGGGCGCGCCGAGTGGATTCGCGGGGAGGGCAACGTCCGCGGGATCCTCGCGTCCGAACCAACGGCTGGAAAACCCCGGATCGATCGGCAGTACGCCGCGGACGAGAGCCTTCTCGCACTGGACTCCGCGGGGAAAGCCCGCTCGCTCACGTTCTCGGGCGCTCCGGCCATTCTTTCCGAGCCGCGACAGCGGCTGACGGCACAGCAGATCGACATCACGTTCGTGGACGGCCGCGCCGTATCGGCAAGGGCCACCGGAGGGCTGCGCCTCGACGGCGAGAACGGCCACGCCGAAGCCGCGCAGGGCAGCCTCGGGATCGCCCCGGATGGCACGGCCCAGAACATCGTGCTCGATGGCGACGTGCGCATGGAGGCGGATGGCCGTAAGGGCGAGGCCGCACGCGCGGTCGAAGTGGAGGCTCCCGGTGTGTGGGTCCTCACCGGCGATTCCGGACGCTCGGCCCGCGCGGAGAGTGCCGGCTCCCGCCTCTCGGCGGATCGCATCCAGATCGACCGCGCGCACGGGACCGTCGTCGGGGAGGGGCGGGCCCGGGCGATCTTCAGCCCCGACCCGAAAGGCAAGACGCGCACGGCGACCTTCGTCGGTGACCCGAAACGCCCGACGTACGGCCGGGCCGACCGGATCGCCCTGGACGAGACCGGCCAGAACGCGACGCTCTCGGGCGGAGCCTCGCTCTGGCAGGAAAACTCGTCCCTGTTCGCCGACGACATCACGCTCTCGGACTCGGACAAGAGCGTAACCGCCGTGCGCAACGTGCGTGCCGTGATCACGCCGGAACCCAGCGCGAAGCCGGCCGAGCGCACGCCGTCGGTCGTCACCGCGAAGCGGCTCATCTACCACGAGAACGATCGCAGCGGCCGCTTCGAGGGCGGCGTCGTCGTGACGCGGGGCGCAGGCTGGCGCGCGACCGGGGGGGAATCCACGGCCTGGCTCGGCAAGGACGGCGGGGTGGACTGCATGGAGATCTCCGGGGATGTCGATCTGGTGGATCACACCGTCGGGCGGACGGCCAAGGCGGAAAAGGCCCTCGACTACCCGCGACAGGGCAAGACGCTGCTCTGGGGCGCCCCGGCACGCGTGACGGATGCTTCGGGCAACAAGGTTGCGGGCGCCATCTTGACGATCCTCGACCGCGGGCGTAGCGTCGAGATCACCGCGCCGGAAGGCGGGAAGACCGAGACGATTCACCGGACCGAGAAGGATTGAGCCAGAACCTTTCGCGACCCGCTGACCGGCCCGTCCTTTCCGCCGAGGGTCTCGTCAAGGCCTACGGCGGAAGGACCGTCGTCCGCGACGTGGCCCTCGAGATCGCCGCCGGCGAGATCGTGGGGCTCCTCGGTCCGAACGGAGCGGGGAAGACGACGATCTTCTCGATCATGGTCGGCCTCGTGCGTCCCGACGCGGGCGTCGTGCGCCTCGGCTCCCGGGACCTGACCGATCTGCCGATGTACCGCCGGGCGCGCGCCGGGATCTCGTACCTGCCCCAGGAGCCCTCGGTCTTTCGCAAGATGACCGTGGAAGAGAACCTGCTGGCGATCCTCGAAACGCTCGCGCTCTCTCCGTCCGAGCGGCAGCAGCGCTGCGACGCGCTGCTGGCCGAGTTCGGCCTCGAGGAGCTGCGCCGCGGCCGCGCCTACTCGCTCTCGGGCGGAGAGCGGCGGCGCGTCGAGATCGCGAGGAGCCTCGTCCTGTCCCCCTATTTCCTCCTGCTCGACGAGCCGTTTGCGGGAATCGACCCGATCGCGGTGCTCGACATCCAGAAGATCGTGCGCAGGCTGGCCACCTCGGGCATCGGCGTGCTCATCACGGATCACAACGTGCGCGAGACTTTGAGCATCGTCGAGCGGGCCTATATAATCAGCGGAGGAGAAATCCTTCGCTCCGGCACGCCCCTTGCACTCTCGAGCGATGCCGTCGTCAGAAAGATCTATCTCGGGGAGGGGTTCCGGCTGCAGTAAGCCCCGTCGTCGTTATGGCCCTGGAACAGAAGCTCAACCTCCGACTCTCTCAGCGGCTGGTCATGACGCCGTCGCTGCAGCAGGCCATCAAGCTGCTGCAGATGTCGCGGCTCGAGCTTCAGGAAACGCTCACCCAGGAGATGGTCGAGAATCCGATCCTCGAGGAGCAGGAGGAGACCACCGACGCCGAGCGCCTGGACGCGGCCCGGGACGCGGAGGACGCGGTCGCGGCCCCCGAAGCCTCGCCGGCGGCCGAGAAGGAACGGGACTCCTTCGAAGAGATCGACTTCAATTCCTATTTCGAAGACTACCTGGACGCCGCGTATAACCCTCGCCAGTACCAGGAGCAGCCCGAGGAGTTCTCGCTCGAGAACGTCCTGACGAAGCCCGAAGGCCTTCCCGAGCACCTGACCTGGCAGCTTTCGATGGCCGGCCCGAGCGCCGCCGTGAGGGAGATTGCCGCATACCTGATCGGTAACATCGACGAGGACGGGTACCTGCGCGTCTCCCGCGAGGAGATCCGTCAGGCGGACTTCGACAACGAGGCCGACGTCGAGACCGCCATCGCCCTCGTGCGGGGCTTCGACCCGGCGGGGGTCGGCGCCTTCGACCTGCCGGACTGCCTCCTGCTGCAGCTCCGGGCGCTCGGCGTCGAGAACGCGCTGATCGAAAAGATCATCCGCGAGCACTGGGCAGAGTTCCTCAGCCGACAGTTCGCTCCTCTGGCGAAAGTCCTCGGCGTCGGCATGTCCGAGCTCCAGGCGGCCTTCGAGATCATCAAGAACCTCGAGCCCAAGCCCGGCCGGAAATACTCGAGCGAGCGGACGATCTATGTCGAACCCGACGTCTTCGTGCGCAAAATCGGCGACGAGTACATCATCCAGCTCTCGGAGGACGGCCTGCCGAAGCTGCGGATCTCGGGGGCATACCGGCGCTTGCTGCGCGGCGGCACCGGGGCGATCGGCGCGGAGGCGGCCAACTACCTCCGGGACAAGATGCGCTCGGCCGTGTGGCTGATCAAGAGCCTGGATCAGCGGCAGCGCACGATCTACAAGGTGGCCGATTCCATCGTGCGCCACCAGCGGACATTCCTGGACAACGGGATCGAGCACCTGCGCCCCCTCGTGCTGCGCGACGTCGCCAACGACATCGGGATGCACGAATCCACCGTCTCCCGCGTGGTGTCGAACAAGTACATCCACACGCCCCGAGGCCTCTTCCCGATGAAGTACTTTTTTCACAGCGGGATCGACTCCTCGACCGGAGACGACGTGTCGTCGCTTTCGATCAAGAACAAGATCGCGCGGATCGTGCAGGAGGAGGACTCCCGGCGGCCGCATTCCGACGCGCGCATCATGCAGAGCCTGCGTGCCGAGGGAATCCAGATCGCCCGCCGCACCGTGGCCAAGTACCGCGAGGAGCTGCGCATCCCCTCGTCCTCCCAGAGAAAGCGGAGCTTTTAGGAGGTCCCCATGGGAGTCGAATGCACCGGTCGCAACGTCGACATCACGTCCTCCGTCCGAGCGCTCGCCGAGGAGCGCGCCCACCGGCTCGAGCGGCACCTCGGCGGCCCGGCCGACGTGCGCATCGTCCTCTCGCACGAGAAACACCGGTTCGGCGCCGAGATCCTCGCGATTCACGGGCGCCGGCGATGGAAGGCCGAAGAGGAAACGGGAGATCCGCGCGCGGCTCTGGCACTGGCCTTCGAGAAGATCGACGCGCAGGCCATGCGTGATACCGAGAAGCGCCGCGACCGCAAGCATCGCGGCTGGGCCCGTTTCCTGCCCAGGGGCTGGCGCGGGGAGTCGGGGGCGGCTGCGGCACATGCTCCCGCAGCCCTGCCGTCCGTGGCCCGTGTGGTTCGAACGCCTGCGCCGGCGGCCAAGCCGATGGGGGTAGACGAGGCCGCCCTCGCCATGGAATCCTCGGGCCAGGAAGTGCTCGTGTTCCGTGATGCCGCAAACGAACGCGTCTCCGTGCTCTACCGCCGACGCGACGGAGATCTGGGCCTGATCGTGCCGGAATGAGCATGGAGGAGACCGGCATCCCGGGCGTCACGACGCCTCCACCCGAGCCGGGGCTCGACTCTCGCTTCGTCTTCTCGCGCATTCCCGGAAGCACGCGCGAGGAGGTGCTCGAGGAGATCGCCTTGCGGATGGCGGTGACCGGGTCGATACGCGAGCCCGGAGAGCTGGTGCGGTGCCTGCTCGACCGGGAAAGGCTCGGCTGCACCGCCCTCGGCGGTGGCATCGCCATCCCGCACTGCAAGCTGCGGGACATCCACCACGTCGTGTTCGCCGTGGCGACGACCGAGGGCCCGATCGACTTCGGCGCCGCCGATGGCCGGCCCGTGGACCTGATCTTCCTGGTCGCATCGCCCCAGGATGCAGCCGCGGCGCACCTGCAGACGCTGGCCCGGATCTCCCGGTTGCTGCGCACTCCCGGCGTGGTGGACAGCCTGCGCGGTGCCGCGACTTCGACGGCGCTGCTCGAGGCGCTTCGCCAGGCGCGCGCGGGCTCGGCGGCGTCCCCATGAGCGGCCCTTCGGGCGGCATGCGCAGCCCATCGCTTTCGGCCGACATCCTTCGATCACCCCTGCTCGCGGACCTCGAGCTGCGCGTTGCGGCCGGGGAAGCGGGCTTCGGGCGCGCGATCTCGTGGGGTCGAATCCAGAGGCCCGGTCTGGCACTCGCCGGCTTCATCCCCTACATCAAGCCCGGGCGCATCCAGATCCTCGGCGAGAGCGAGCTCAACTATCTGGACACGATGCCCGCAGGCGTGCGGCGCGAACGGATTGAGGCGATCTGCGCCCTGCCCATCGCCGCCTTCGTGATCACCAAGGGGCAGACGCCCCCCGAGGACATCATCCGCGAGTGCCGCCGGCGTGAGATTCCCCTGCTCGTATCGGATCGCACGACTTCGGTCGTGATCCAGTCGATCACCCGCGTGCTCGAAGACGAGCTCGCCCCGTCGACCCAGCTCCACGGAGTCCTCGTGGACGTCTACGGCATGGGCGTGTTGCTGCTCGGAGAGTCGGGGATCGGCAAGAGCGAGTGCGCGCTGGATCTCGTGCACCGCGGCCACCGGCTGGTCGCCGACGACGCGGTCGAGATACGGCGCTACCCGAGCGGGGCGCTGGTGGGCCGGGCCGCCGAAATGATCCGCTACCACATGGAGCTGCGCGGGATCGGGATCATCAACATCAAGCACCTCTTCGGCGTCTCGGCCGTGCGCTCGTCGAAGTCGATCGAGCTCGTCATCGAGCTCCAGCGCTGGGACCCCACCAAGAAGTACGATCGCCTCGGGCTCGATGGCGAGACGTACTCGATCCTCGGGCGGGACAGACCGCTGCTCCGGCTGCCGGTCGCCTCCGGCCGCAACCTGGCCCTGCTCATCGAGATCGCCGCGCGCAACGAACTCCTGAAGAGCCAGGGCTACGACGCCGCGAAGGACTTCGCACGGCGCGTGGACGAGGAGATCGCCCGCAATGCGACGCCGGAAGGCGGGCGCCGGCCGTGAACGATCGGCACGTGCCCGAAAGCCTCGTCGTCGTCACCGGCCTCTCGGGCTCGGGGAAGAGCTGGGTCAACAAGTGCCTGGAGGACATGGGCTACTTCTGCGTGGACAATCTCCCACTCGAGCTCGTCGAGCCCCTGCTCGACCAGATCTCCGCGAAGAACCGGGTCGGCATCATCCTCGACGTCCGCAATCCGGACTTCTCCACGCGCTTCCCCGAGATCCTCGCCCGGCTCCGCAGCCGGGTTCCCGGAACCCGATTGCTCTTCCTCGATGCCTCGGAGGAATCGTTGATCCGCCGGTTTTCGGAGACGCGCCGCCCCCACCCCCTGGCCGGCAAGCATTCGCTGCTCGAGGCGCTGCGCCGCGAGCGGGCCATGCTCGAGGAAGTGCGGGCCGTTGCCGACGTCGTCGTCGACACGTCGTCGATGACCGTCCACGAGCTGCGGTCGTTCATGCAGAAGACGTTCGTCGGAGGAGCCGAGAGCGCGGGGATGATCGTCTCCACCACCTCGTTCGGGTACAAGTTCGGAATTCCCCACGACGCAGATCTGCTGTTCGACGTCCGGTTCCTGGCCAACCCGCACTTCGTGCCGGAGCTGCGGGGCAAGACCGGAATGGATGTCGCCGTGGCCGCCTACATCGAGAAGGACCCCGAGACGCAGGCCTTCTTCGAGCGTCTCGTCGCGTTTCTCGACTACCTCCTGCCGCGATTCGACGCCGAGGGCAAGAGCTACCTGTCCATCGGCATCGGCTGCACGGGCGGCAAGCACCGCTCCGTCTACGTCGCCGAACGCCTCGCGGGCCTGCTCAAGGAGCGCGGGTATCCCGTTCGCGTGTCGCACCGCGATGCCACCCGCGAGTGAGATAATGGCGCTCCTCGCATGATTGGGATTCTGCTCGTCACCCACGGCAGGCTTGCCGAAGAGCTGCGCGCAGCTGCCCTCACGATCCAGCCCGGGCTCGAGCGGATCGTTGCCGTGGCACTCGAATGGAGCGAGACCGGCGAGGACGCCCGCGAAAAGATCCGGCAGGGCCTCGTCCAGGCCGATGCCGGCGACGGCGCCATCATCCTGACCGACATGTTCGGGGGCACACCCACCAACCTGACGCTCCCGTTCCTCCGCAAGGACCACGTCGAAATCGTGACCGGCGTCAACCTGCCGATGGTCCTGAAGTGCGCGTCCCTCCAGAAGAGCGGCCGCCCGGTGACCGAGATCGCCCACGTCGCCAAGGATCGCGGCCAGCGCTCGATCTACGTCGCATCGGACCTGCTCGCGGAGGAGCACGCACCCTCCGTCGCCGCGGAGAAGCAGGGCCCGTGATCGAACGCGAGCTCGCGATCCGGAATCGGCTGGGCCTGCATGCCCGCGCCGCGGCCAAGTTCGTGCAGACGGCCAGTCGCTTCCGCTCCGACGTCAAGATCCGCAAGAACGGGGAAGAGGTCGACGGCAAGAGCATCCTCGGCATCCTGCTCCTGGCGGCTTCCCAGGGCACGCGCATCACGCTCGCCGTTTCGGGCGAGGACGAGAAGGATGCGTTCGCCGCCGTCGAAGAGCTGATCGCGCGCAGCTTCGACGAGGAAGAGTAGCCGGACTCCGCTTTCACACACCATGCTCCAGGGCCTTTCCGTCTCTCCAGGCATCGCCGTCGGACGCGCGGTCATCATCCGGTTCGGCCGCCTCCCTGCCTTCCGCCGCGCCGTGGCGCCCGAGGATTTCGAGAAGGAGGAACGTCGCCTGCGCCGCGCCGCGGCCCGCGCCGGAGAGGAGCTCGAGCGCCACGCCCGCGAATCGAAGGGGGACATCGGGTCCGAACTCGCGGCGATCCTGGAGGCGCACAGCCTCATTGCGACGGATGAGACGTTTCTCGGAGCCATTGTCGAACGCATCCGCCGCGAGCACGTCAACGCCGAGTGGGCCCTGGCCGAGGTGACCCGCGAGCTTGGGGCGCGGCTCAGTGCCGCCGACTCGGCGGCGATGCGGGAGCGCGAAGCCGACATCAACGACGTCGCGCGCGAAGTCAACGCGCACCTCTCCGGAGGCGAGCGCCCCGGTCCGGACGAGCTGCCGCGCGGTTCGATCCTCGTCGCCGACGAGCTTTCTCCGGTGGATGCCGCGCGGCTCGACCCGCGGCGGGTCCGGGCGCTCGCCCTCGAGCGCGGCGGCCCCACGTCGCACGCATCGATCATCGCCCGGTCCTTCGGGCTTCCCGCAGTGGTCGGCATTGCGGGTCTCTGCGAGGCCGTGTCGCCGGACCGGCCGATCGTCGTGGACGGGGACCGCGGTTTCGTGGACGAGCAGCCCTCGCGGGACCGGCTGCGCCGCAGCCTCGCCGCGGTGAACGAGGGACGGGAAAGGAGCCGCCGGCTCAGGGGTCGGGCCCTGCGGGCGGCGGTTACCGCCGACGGGCTCAAGATCGCCGTGCGCGCGAACCTCGAACTCCCCGAGGAGATATCCGCGCTCGAGCGCTCGCGAGCCGAAGGTGTGGGGCTGTTTCGGTCCGAGTTCCTGTACCTCCGGGCGTTGCCCCGATCCCCGGGGATCGAGGAACAGCGCGCCGCTTACGAAACGCTTCTTGCAGCCGCTTCGCCCCACCCGGTGGTGGTCCGCACCTATGACCTCGGAGGTGAGAAGGGGATTGGTCCGGCCCCGGGCGACAACCCGGCTCTCGGCCTGCGGGGCCTGCGCTACTGCCTCGCCCATCCCGAGCTTTTCGACGAGCAGCTGACGGCCCTCTGCCTGGCGGCGCGCAAGGGCGAACTCAAGATCCTCCTGCCCATGGTCACGTCCCTGTCGGAGCTTTCGGCGGCGCGCAGAGCGCTCGCCCGGGCCGCGGCCCGGGCCGGGAATTCCGTCGCGCCGCAGCTCGGCGTGATGGTCGAGGTCCCGTCGGCCGCGCTCCTTGCGGATCGGCTGGCGGAGCACGCCGACTTCTTTTCGATCGGAACCAACGACCTCGCGCAGTACGGCCTCGCCGTGGACCGTGCGAACCCGGACGTCTCGAATCTCTACCGGCCGCTCCACCCGGCGATCCTGAAAATGATCCAGATCGTCGTCGCGGCCGGGCGCGCCCGGGGGCGCCCGGTGGCGGTCTGCGGCGAGCTGGCCGCGAACCCGATCGGAGCCTCGGTGCTCATCGGCCTCGGCATCACGGACCTGTCCGTGACCCCCGTCGCGATTCCGGGGCTGAAGGAGCACGTCTCGACGATCGACGCATCGAAGGCCCGGGCCCTCGCGGCGCGCGCTCTGGAGGCCGCCGAGGCAGAGGACGTCGAGAGGATCTTCGGAGGCGAGCCCTGAGGACCGTCCAGAAGCCGTGGGGCCGGGAGGAAATCTTCGCGGAAACCGAGAGGTACGCGGGCAAGCTCCTGTTTCTGAATGCCGGCCACAGCCTTTCGCTGCAGTACCATGAGCGCAAGGACGAGACACTCTATGTTCTGGAGGGCGAGGTGCGGCTCCTGGTCGGCGTCGAGGGGAAAATGCGGGAACTGACTCTCGGCCCGGGAAGCGCACACCGGATCAGCCCGGGAACCCGGCACCGGCTGCGCTCGGACCGGGGCTGCGTGATCGTCGAAGTGTCATCGCCGGAGCTCGACGACGTCGTCCGTCTCGAGGACGCCTACGGGAGGGCAGGGACCAGGGAACCGTGAAGAGACATTGGCTTCCCCCCTTCGGACTCGGAATCTGCGGATGCCTGCTGCTGGCCTCCGCCGCCGCGCAACAGGCGACTCGGACTCCGACACCGGCACCCCGCCTCTCGGGCGGCTTCGGCCGCCCCAGGGCCGAAACGGCGCCGACACCCGCCGCGCCCTCGGGTGGACAGAGCCTGGCCGACGTCGTCCAGGCTGCCCGTGAGCCCCGGGAGGTCGCGCCCGCCGGAAAGACCTCGTTGACCATCAGCAACCATTCCCTCGTCAAGGACGCCGACAAGGGCCGCGTCTCGACGAGCAAGGCCGCGCCGCCTCCGCACAAGCCGGCCCCGACGCCCGTCGCGGCGGGGGAGAGTGGCCACGCTCCAACGCCTGTGTCCCAGGCCGCTGCCGCCGCGGGAGCCGCAACGGGGGGGACGGAGGCGGAGTGGAGGGAACGAGCCCAGAGCGACCGAAAGCGGGTCGTCGACGGGCGCGCGCGCGTGGCCGAGCTGACGGCGACGGTGAACAAGCTCGAGAACGACTTCTACGCGTGGGACGACGGCCAGTATCGCGACCGCGTGATCAAGCCGGCCTGGGATCGGGCTCGCAGCGAGCTCGAGACCGCGAAGGAGGAGCTCGCGAAGGCCGAGAAGGAGCTGGCCGACCTGCCCGAGAAAGCCCGAAGGGCGGGAGCACTGCCCGGCTGGACTCGCGAATGAAACGCACCGCGCAGCGGGAAGCCCGCCCCGACCCCGAGGCCCTCCGGCCCACGCGGCGCGACGCGTTCCGAGTGGAGACCTGGGGCTGCCAGATGAACGTCCTCGACGGACAGCGGATGGCCGGACAGCTCGAGGGCCTCGGGCTGACGGAGGCGGCCTCCGGCGAAGACCCCGGAGTCGTTCTGTTGAACACCTGCTCGGTACGCGAGAAGGCCGAAGCCAAGGTGTTCAGCGAGCTCGGCATGCTCGCCCGCCGCAAGCAGCTCGACCCGGACCTCGTGGTCGGCGTGACCGGCTGCGTCGCCCAGGTCTCGGGACAGGAGATCCTCGAGCGGGCGCCCTGGGTCGATTTCGTCGCCGGAACGGGACAGGTCGAGCGGATCGGCGAGCTCGTCGAAAAGGCGCGGCGCGAGCGGCGCCAGGCGCTCGAGATCGACCTTCCCGCCGAGGATCCCGTCTACCAGTTCCACCAGATCTCCCGGGACTCCGCCTTCCAGGCCTACGTCACCGTCATCGAGGGATGCGACCAGTTCTGCACTTTCTGCATCGTCCCCTTCACGCGGGGCCGCGAGCGCAGCCGCCGCGCATCCGAGATCCTCGAGGAGCTCTCCCACCTGGCGGCACTCGGGTTCACCGAGGTCACGCTTCTCGGCCAGACCGTCAATGGCTATCGAGACCCCGAGGAGGGGTTCGGGCTCGGAGCGCTGCTGCGGCGCGCAGCGCGCGTCGAGGGCATCCGCCGTCTCCGATTCCTGACGTCGCACCCGGGCCTCGTGGACGAGGACCTCGTCGGCGCCCTCGCGGAAGGGGGAGGCATCGCCCCTTATCTCCATCTTCCGGCCCAGTCCGGATCCGACGCGGTACTGCGCAGGATGAAGAGACGCTACACGGCAGCCGAGTACCTCGACACCGTCGGGGAGATCCGGGCCCGCGTCCCGGGAGTCGCGCTGTCCTCCGACTTCATCGTGGGCTTCCCGGGCGAGACCGACGAGGACTTCGAGCAGACGCTCTCGCTCATTCGGCAGGTCCGATTCGAGAGCCTCTTCGGCTTTCGCTACTCGCCGCGCCCCGGCACCGCCGCCGCCCGGTGGGGGGCCGAGGCAGAGGTCTCCGAGTCGGTGGCGGCCGGGCGCCTCGAGCGTCTGCTGGCCCTGCAGTCCGGCATTCAGCTCGAAATCCATCGAAGCCTCGTTGGCCGCCGCTTCGAAGTCCTCGTCGAGGGCCCGGACCGGCGCGGACAGAGCACAGGCCGAACCGCCTGCAACCGGATCGTCCACATCGAGGGGACCGCGAGGGCGGTGGAGCCCGGCGGCTACGCCCGAGTGCGCATCGTGCGGGGACTGCCGAACTCCCTGATCGGTTCGCTCGAGCGGTAACGGGAAGGAGCCGGAGATGATCAAGATGGAGATCAAGGGGCTTCTGATGGACCCTGTTTCGAATATGCCCGTCGTCATCCTCCGCGACACGGAAAACGGGCTCTTCCTTCCGATCTGGGTCGGGATCTTCGAGGCAAACGCCATCGCCCTCGAGATGGAAAAGGTGACGACCCCGCGGCCGATGACCCACGATCTGCTCAAGAACGTCCTCGCGCAGCTCGATGCCCGGGTGGAGCGGGTCGTGATCAACGACCTGCGGGAGAACACGTTCTTTGCCCGGATTCACCTGATACGCAGCGACTCGTCGCTGTCGGTGGACAGCCGCCCCAGCGACGCGATCGCGCTCGCCCTTCGCTCGCGCGCCGACATCTTCGTGGAGGAGGAAGTCCTCGAGAAGAGCCGCAACCTGCGCGCGGAGGGCTCGGACCAGGACCCCGACCGGCTGCGCAAGTGGCTCGAGGAAGCGACCCCCGAGGAGCTCGGCAAGTACCGCATGTAGTCCTCCGGCCGACCGCAAGCGTCGACCCGCCCCTCGAGAATGGACGCGTTGTACACTCCGGATCGTGATCATTTCCATCACCAATCAAAAGGGCGGTGTCGGCAAGACCACGACGGCGATCAACCTGGCGGCGGCCATGGCCCAGAAGGGGATGAAAACCCTCCTCATCGACCTCGACCCCCAGGGCAACAGCACGATGTCCTACCTCGACCGGCGCACGGTCGAGAAGTCCATGTTCGACGTGCTGACCGATCCGGACGTCAAGCTCAAGGACATCATTCGCCCCTCCGGCCTGAAGCATCTGGACATCGCTCCCGCACGGATCTCGCTCGCCAAGCTCGAGTCGAAGCTGCTCGGGGAAATCGACGGGCACTTCCGCCTCCGGGACAAGATCGATGCGGCGCGCCGGGCCTATGACGCCATTCTGGTCGACACCCCACCGACACTCGGCATGATCACGGTCAACGCGATGGTGGCCTCGACCCACATCCTGATTCCCATCCAATCCTCCTACTTTGCCCTCGAGGGCACCGACGACCTCCTCGAGACGATCGACAAGATCAAAGCGCGCCCGAATCCGAGCCTCCAGATTCTCGGCGTGGTCATCACGCTGCATGACAAGCGGACCGTCCTCGGCAAGGACGTCTACAAGCAGATCTCCAGCGTCTTCGGCAAGAAGATCTTCAAGACCACGATCTCCAAGAGCGTCCGGCTCGAGGAGAGCCCGGCGCACCAGGAGTCCATCTTCACGTTCGCTCCGCGCTCGAGCGGCGCGGCCGAATACTACTCACTCTCCGAGGAGGTGCTTTCCCGTGTCTAAGCGCCGCGGCCTGCCGAACTCGTCCCAGATGCGCCACGATTCCCACTTCGTCGACTCCCTGTCCGAGCGGTTCGGGGCGGCACTCGGCCGCTTGATCCCGATCGAGGAGATCGAGACGAACCCGGACCAGCCGAGAAGGAGTGTGGGCGACCTCTCCGAGCTCAAGGCCTCCATCGAGTCCAAGGGCGTCCTCGAACCCCTCCTCGTGCGTCCGCAGGCCGATGGCCGCTTCCGCATCATCGCGGGGGAGAGGCGGTTCCGGGCCGCCCTCGAGGCGGGCCTGGCCGAGGTGCCCTGCATCGAGCTCGAGGTACCGGACAACGAGGTCATGGAGATCGCTCTCATCGAAAACCTCCATCGCCGCGACCTGCACCCGTTCGAGGAGGCGATGGGCTACTTCTTGCTCGCGGACACCCACGGGTACACACAGCAACAAATCGCGTCGACCATCGGCAAGTCGAGAGTCTCGGTCACCGAGTCCATGTCGCTCCTGCAGATTCCCGAGGACCTCCGGGAGAAATGTCGGCGCGCCGACATCGAGGCACGCTCGGTCCTTCTCGAGATCGCGCGGCTCGACGACCGCCGCAAGATGGAAGCGGCGATCGCCTTCGTCGCGAGCGGCTCCACGCGCGACGACCTCCGAGAGCAGAAGAAGTCGGCCGCCTCGGGCAAGGCCAAAGCGCGACCCTTCCACTTCGTCTACAAGCCGAAGGACGGGCCGTACCGCGTCAACATCCAGTTCTCCAAGTCGAGGGTCAATCGCGACGAGGTGATCGATGCGCTGCGCCGGGTCCTGAAGGAGCTCGAGTCGGGCGACCTGCCGCTCACCAGGAAGTAAGGTACAGGGACACCGAAAGCCGAGGCCCGCACACCCCGTGGGGATTGCTACAGTGTCCGATAACATATATTATGTAAAGTCCTAATTCGGGGCTGCCCACGGGGACCTTTACTTGGACCTCCGCCCTGTTCACTATCCATCCCGATGCGCCTGGTTTCCCGTTCTGTGGTCCGCGAGATTTGGCCGCCCTTTCTTCTGGGCTTTGCCGCCTACACGTTTGTCCTGCTGATCCGAACGATCCTCTTTCTCGCCGATTTCGCAGTGCGCCGCAGCGCGCCCTTTCTCGAGGTCGCCCGGCTGGTGGCTCTCTCGCTGCCGTGGATCGTGGTCCTGACCCTTCCCATGGCCTTTCTCCTCGGTGTGCTCATCGGCCTCGGCCGGATGTCGGCGGACTCCGAAATCATCGCTCTGCGAGCTTGCGGCGTGGGTCCGGCGGCTCTCTATCGCCCGGCACTCGGTGCTGCGGCCGCTCTGAGCGTCTTCGTCTTCGGGATCTACAACGCCGTCCTGCCTGCGACGAATGCGGAGCTCGAGCGCGCGATGGCCCGCGTGGCCGCCACGTCCATCGTCAACCTGGTCTCGCCCCGGACCTTTCGCGAGCCGCGCCCCGGGATCACGTTCTTTTTCGACCGGATCGCCCCCGACGGCCGCAGCTTCGAGGGGATCTTTCTCAAGCTCGGCGAGGAGGCCGAGGCGCCGAACCGCATCATCGTCGCGCGGCGCGGCGGCCTGACTCTCGAGGGCGATCGCCTCTGGCTCGACCTGTACGGTTCGACCGTCCACGAGATCGATCCCGAAGACCCCTCGCGGTATCGCACCAGCCAGAACGCCGCCCAGCGACTGCTGCTCGCCGGGCTCGCCGCAAGCCCCACGGGTTCGAGCGCAGTGAGCTCGCGCGGAGTACGGGCGCGAAGCCTTCCGGAGCTCTGGAGCCTGGCACATGGAACCAACGCTCCGGCCGCAGACCGGCGGCTGGCCTGGGTCGAGATCCACAAGAAGCTCGCGATCCCCTTCGCATGCTTTGCGTTCGCCTTCGCCGGCGTCCCGCTCGCCCAGAGCCTGCGACGCGGCGGCCGCGGCAGCGCCTTCGCCCTCTCGCTCGTGATCCTGCTCGTCTACTACATCCTGCTCACCAGCGGCGAGACCTGGGCCGAACAGGGCCGTCTGCCGCCTGCGCTGGCCATGTGGCTTCCCAACCTCTTCCTCCTCCTCTTCGGCATCGCGGCCGCCATGATTCCCTCCGGTCGACGGCCGCTCGCCCTCCCGCGCCCCCTGGCGGAGCCAGCGGCGGCGGACGCCCGGGTCCACGCCCGCAAGCCGGGCGTCCCCGGCCGCCTGTCGTTCCAGCTCGTCTCGCTGCTCGACCGTTACGTCGTCGCTCGGTTCCTCGGGGCGCTCGCCCTCGTGCTCGCCTCCTCGGTCCTTCTCGGGATCGTCGTCGACTATGCCGACAAGCTCGACGAGGTCGCGCGCAACCATCCGCCGGCGGCGGTGGTCGTCGGCTACTACCGGTACTTCCTGCTCTCGCTGACCCTGCAAATCCTCCCCTTCGCGGTCCTGCTGGCCACTCTGTCGGGCCTCGGGACGCTCTCGAAGAACAACGAGGACACAGCCTTCAAGGCATCCGGCGTGCCGCTGTTTCGCCTCGCCGCGCCGGTCGTCCTGCTCGCCTGCGCCCTAGCCGCCCTGTGCTTCTCGGTGGGCGAGTACGTCCTCCCCTTCGCCGAGCGCAACGCCCAGCGGTACAAAAACGTGATTTACGGCTGGCCGGAGGACGCCGGGGTGAAGGCGCCGGGCGAACGAAACTGGTACCTGAGCGAGAAAGGCGAGATCTGGCACCGGGAGGACGCCAACCCCTCGGCCAGCGAGCTCTACGGCCTTTCCGTCTTCTCCTTCGGCCCACGCTTCGAGCTGCTACGCCGCACCGCTGCACATCGCGCCATCTGGGAGGGCAATCACTGGCAGCTGCGCCATGGCTGGACCCGCGAATTCGACCCGTCCGAGGCCGTGCCGTACCGTTCCTTTGCGGACGAAGCGATGGTCGGCGATCCCCCTCGAGCCCTGGCGGCCGGGCGCCGGCGCCCGGAAGAGATGCGATTTCGAGAACTGCAGCGCCTGGCGAGCCGCCTGCGCGCGAGCGGCTACGCCACCGCGAGCCTCGAGACCGCCCTTCAGGCCAAGCTCGCTCAGCCGGCGCTGATTCCGGTCATGGCGCTGCTGGCTGCACCCTTCGCATTCCGCGTCGGACGCCGCGGAACACTTGCCGGCATCGGTGTGGGACTGCTGCTCGGCATCGCGGCGCTCATCGCAACCGCGTTTCTGACGAAGCTCGGCGACGTGGGGGCTCTGCCGCCGATGCTCGCGGCGTGGTCGCCCAACATTCTGTTCGGCCTCGCCGCGACCTATTTCGTACTGCGGCTGCGCAGCTAGGTCGAACCCGGCGAAGACGGCTCCCGGAGGCTAGGTCCCTTCCTCCCAGGAGCTCATGTACTTCAGCTGCTCGGCGGTGGGAGCGTCGATCGCGATCCCCATTGCGGCGAGCTTCAGGCGCGCGATCTCCCGGTCGATCTCTTCCGGCACCGCGTAGACCTTCTTCTCCAGGGTCGCGTGGTTCTTGACCATGAACTCGGCCGCGAGCGCCTGGTTCGCGAAGGACATGTCCATGACGGAGGCCGGGTGGCCCTCGGCCGCCGCCAGATTGATCAGCCGCCCGTCGGCGAGCAGGTGGATCTTCCGGCCGCTGCGCAGGCGGAACTCCTCCACGGACTCTCGAATCGGCCGGCGCGCGGCCGACAGCCTCTCGAGAGCCGGAATGTCGATCTCGACGTTGAAGTGGCCGGAGTTGCAGACCACCGCCCCGTCCTTCATGGCCTGGAAGTGCTCCTCCCGCAGGACGCCCTTGTTGCCGGTCACGGTGATGAAGATGTCGCCGATCGCCGCCGCCTCCGCCATGGTCATGACCCGGTAGCCGTCGAGGACGGCTTCGATGGCCTTGGTCGGATCGAGCTCAGTGACGATGACCTGGGCGCCGAGTCCCCGCGCCCGAAGGGCCACGCCGCGGCCGCACCAGCCGTACCCGGCCACGACCACGTGGAGCCCCGCGATGAGCAGGTTCGTCGCGCGCACGACTCCGTCCAGCGTCGACTGTCCCGTTCCGTACCGGTTGTCGAAGAAGTGCTTGGTCTTGGCCTCGTTGACGGCAACCACGGGGAAGCGCAATACGCCGGACTTCTCCATGGCCTTCAGCCGAATCACGCCGGTCGTCGTCTCCTCGGTTCCGCCGATCACGCCGTCGAAGAGCGCGCGGCGATCTTCCGGGGACAGACCGCGGGCCCACTGGCGGATGACCGGGTCCACGTCGGCATCCCGGCCGAGCGCGAGGAAGAGAAGCGAGGAAACCAGGTCGGCACCGTCGTCCATGGTGAGATTGGGCCGATGCGCCAGGGCCGCGCGGATGTGATCGTAGTACGTTGCGTGATCTTCGCCCTTGATGGCATAGGTGGCCACGCCGTAGTCGGTGACGAGGGAGGCCGCGACCTCATCCTGCGTGGACAGCGGGTTGGACCCGCAGAGCACGAGATCAGCTCCGCCGGCCTTCAGGGTCCGGGCGAGGTTCGCCGTTTCGCTGGTAACGTGCAGGCAGGCCGACATCCGGACACCCCGAAGAGGTTTCTCCTTCTCGAAGCGCTCGCGAATCTGCCTCAGCACGGGCATGCTCGCGTCGGCCCACTCGATCCGCGTCTTGCCGCGGGCGGCCAACGAGAGGTCCCGAACGTCGGACTTTGCCCCGGTCGAAACTTCCGTAGCCATCGTCAACCTCCCACCGGAGCCGCGACTTCCACGCCCGCCGCCCTGGCAAGCGCCTCGGCGCGATCGGTCCGTTCCCAGGTGAACTCGGGCAACCGGCGGCCGAAGTGCCCGAACGCCGCCGTCGCCTTGTAGATGGGCCGCCGCAGGTTGAGCGTGTCGATGATGCCCTTCGGGGTCAATGCGAAGTGCTCCCGGATGAGGGCCACGATGCGGGTCTCGGGGAGCTTGCCCGTGCCAAGGTCTCGACGTGCACGGACACCGGGTCCGCCACGCCGATCGCATACGCGAGCTGGATCAGCGCGCGCTCGGCGATGCCCGCGGCCACGACGTTCTTTGCCACGTACCGCGCCATGTAGGCGGCCGAACGGTCCACCTTGGTGGGGTCCTTTCCGGAGAAGGCGCCGCCGCCGTGGGGGGCGCTGCCGCCGTAGGTGTCGACGATGATCTTGCGGCCGGTCAGGCCCGTGTCGCCCTGCGGTCCGCCGATGACGAACCGGCCCGTCGGGTTGATGTGAAACTTGGTGTCCGGCGTCAGGAGGGAGGCCGGGATCACGGGGCGTACCACTTCCTCGATGATCGCCTCCTTCAGGGCAGCGTGCTTGATCGCCTCGGCGTGCTGCGTGGACACGACCACGGTCTCGACGCGAATCGCACGGCTGCCGTCGTACTCGACCGTGACCTGCGACTTGCCGTCTGGCCGCAGGAAATCGAGCTCGCCCTGGCGCCGGGCCTGCGAGAGCCTCTGCACGAGCCGGTGCGCCAGCGTCAGCGGCAGCGGCATCAGCTCCTCCGTCTCGCGGACGGCGTAGCCGAACATCATGCCCTGGTCCCCCGCCCCGCCCGTGTCCACGCCCTGCGCGATGTCGGAAGACTGCGGGTCGATCGAGGACACCACGGCGCACGTCTCGTAGTCGAAGCCGAACTTGGCCCGTGTGTACCCGATCTCCTTGATCGTCTGCCGCACGATGGACGGCAGATCCACGTACGTCTTGGTCGAGATCTCGCCGGCGATGAAGGCGAGACCCGTCGTGACGAGCGTTTCGCACGCGACGCGCCCGGTCGGATCGTCGCGCAGGACTGCGTCGAGAACCGCGTCGGAGATCTGGTCGGCGATCTTGTCGGGATGTCCTTCGGTCACCGACTCCGAGGTAAAGAAGTGCCTGCCGCTCTGAAGCATCGGATCCACTCCTTGAAGATGGGTTGGGGGGCCCTCGCTAGAACGGCGAAGCCTAACATCTCGCGCCCCGATCGTCAAAGCATCCCGAAGAAAAGGAAGACGTTACGTCCATAGGGCCGGCGATCCACGATGGCGAGGCCTGCCAGCTCCATGGCCCCGGCTCCCCGGTCCTGCTGGAGCACGAAAACCCCCCCGGGGCTGAGGACCTCCCCCACCCGGCCCAGGCCGCTCTCTGCGGTGCCAAGACCGTAAGGAGGGTCCGCGAACACGATGTCGAATCTCTCGCCCCGGCCGGCGAGTTCGTCGAGCGCAAGCTCGGCCGGCTTCGCGACGAGGCGGACCTCGGCCGGTGTCGCGCCGAGCCGTTCGAGCGTTCGCCCAGCTGCATCGGGATCGGTTTCCACGAGCACGGCGGCCGCCGCTCCGCGGGAGACGGCCTCGATCCCGATCGCGCCCGTGCCCGCGAAGAGGTCGAGCACGCGAGCGCCCGGAATCCTCCGGGCGAGGACGTTGAAGAGCGCCTGACGCGCACGCCCCGACGTCGGCCTGGCGGAGGCCGGCCCGTCGAGGCGCCTGCCCTTCCAACGGCCGCCGAGGACGCGGACGGAGGCGGTCGGGAGTCCGCCCCGCGCGGTCATCGCGGCGGCTCCGGCGGCGCGAACTGAAAGCGCAGCTCCTCGATCTTGATGAACTGGGAATATGGCTCGTTGACCCCTTCGACCTCGACGAACCCGGTCGCTTTCTCGACCCGGGCAATCCGGAACACGTGGCCGTCGAAGCGCCGGAGCAGCATTCCCGGTGCGAGCAGGTCGGGCGCAAAGCGCGAGGCCGGAGCGAGCGGGGCCAGAAAAACGCCCTTGAGACCTTCGAGCGCGGACCGGACGGCCGCCGACTCGTTGGTAAACGTCGACAGCTCATCGAAGCGGATCGTCTTCCGGGATCCGTCGGCCCGGGCCAGCGTGACGGCCGACTGGACGGCGAATTCGCCGGCGAGCCCCGTGCGCAGGTCGGGCGGGATGCTCCAGAACTCCGCGCGGCCGAAGAAGCTGCAGAAGTACTGGGTTTCGTCCGTCGGAAGCGTCTCCCGGCGCACCCGATCCTTTCCTCCGCGACTGGTCTTCCAAACCAGGGTGCGATCGCGGAAGAGCGTCAGCCGCTCGTACCCCTCGCGCGACTGCGCGATCCATTCCGCGCAGAACGTCGGACCGCGCTCCGCAACGGGCGTCGGCGTCGCGTCCGCGGCGAGCGCCACGACCAGGGCGAAGGCGACAGGCGTCAATCTCCTTCCTCCGCGGCGCAACCCAACGCAAAGCCGAGTTCCTCGCGCGCCGTGATGCGGCCGTCCTGCCGCGCGGCGAGCGTCGCGGCGAGGGCGCGCCCGATCTCCGGCCCTTCGGACAGGCCCGCCGCCCGCAGATCCGCGCCGCGAATCCGCAGCGCGACGCGGGGCTGCAGGCCGCCGTGTCGCAGCAACGCGCGCCGGGCCACGCCCGGGCCCAGGCCCGCTGCGGCGGCGATGACCTCATCGAGGTGGAGCCCCTCCGTCCGCTGCCTCAACCCCGACCGACCAAGAGCCGGTCGCCCCGCCGTCAGCAGGCCCCGGACCTGCGGCCACGCGCGCAGCCTCCGGCTCTCCGGCCCGGCCAAAGCGAGCCGGCTTGCCACGCGCCGACTCACGGCCGCGTCTGCAAGCCACATCCAGGAGAAAAGGTAGCAGAGCCACGTGGCCCTGCCCGGGTGGCGGGCACAGATCTCCTCGGCCGCGCGCACCACGGAGGCTGTCCGCGCCGATTCGCGAAGAGCGACGTCCACGACCCCGTCGAGAGCGTTCTCGTGAAGAAGCCGGAGAGCCGATGCGCGGCGGGGCTCCTCGAAGATCCGCTGCAGCTCCCGGCAGAGCCGATTGCCCGAGATCCGGCCGAAGGCTCCCCCCTCGAGGGCCGCTGCCACCTCGCGGCGCGTCGTCTCGCAGATCCGGAACCTCAGGCGATTCGCATAGCGCACGGCGCGAAAGGCCCTCGTCGGATCGTCGAAGAACGAGGCGGGATGGAGAGCCCGGATTCTCCCGCGCTCCAGATCCCGGCGGCCGCCGAAGGGATCGGAGAAGCGGCGGCCCGGGAAGACCTCCCTCGCCATGGCGTTGATCGTAAAGTCGCGGCGCGCCAGGTCCTCCTCGATCGAGTTCGCGACCATTACGATCGGCAACGCACCCGGATGCGCATACCTTTCCCGGCGGGTACCGGCCACGTCGAGCGCACTCCCGTTCGAGAGCCGGAGGGTCGCGGTCCCGAAACGCTCGTGGATTCGTGGGACCGCCCCGAGATGATCGGCGAGGTCGCGCGCGAACCCCAGGGCATCCCCGGCGACCACCAGGTCGAGATCGCGGACCTCAGTACCCAGCAGGAGATCCCGCACGACACCCCCGGCCAGGTAGATTCTCGCGCCGCGTCGCCTGGCCACGCCCCGGGCCGCGGCCAGCGCCGGGCGAAGCGCTCCCGGCAACCGCGAAAGCGAGGGCTCCCGGGTCGGATGCGCGCCGCGGCTAGAAGACGTACTCGACGGACCCCTCCCCCGCCAGCGCCTGGATCTCGCTCGTGAGGCGTGCCGACG
The DNA here is from genome assembly GCA_963811425.1 of uncultured Acidobacteriota bacterium. Taxonomy (GTDB): domain Bacteria; phylum Acidobacteriota; class Thermoanaerobaculia; order UBA5066; family Gp7-AA6; genus DAHUXD01. Next base: position 175,987 of record CAWERV010000017.1, on the reverse strand, counting down.
GGGCAATGCGCATCGAGTCGGCGGCCTTGAGAGTCGCCTCGAACTCGCCGGGGCGGATCAGGCGGATGGACACGGGCGTCGTGCCCGGATGCAACCGCAGCCGTTCTTGCAGCCGGGCGAGCACGCTCTCGTCGGCATAGGCGAGATTGACCTTGATGGCGAGCTCCCGCGCGCGGCGCTCCCGGATGCCCTCGAGGGGAGCCAGATCCTGCACGGTCAACTCGAGCGCGCCACCGGCCTCCCGGACCGTTGCCGTGGCGAGCACCGGCAGATCCTCGCGCACCCAGCCCTGCACCTTCTCGTAGAGGCTGGCGAAGATCGCGACGGGCACGCCCCCGCTCGTGTCCTCGAGCACCGCCTTGAGCATCGTCTTGCCTTCGTTGACGCCCTTCTTGATCTTCTGCTTCTTGAGGCTGCCGAGGACGCCGGCGATCCGGACCGACTGGTCCACGCGCGTTGCGAGATCGGCGACCCGCGCCTCCGCGAAACGCTCGATCTCTCCCGAAAACCGGGTCAGGGGATGGCCGGTGACGTAGAAGCCGAGCGTGTCCTTCTCGCCCTTCAACCGCTCGTCGAGCGCCCATTCCGGTTGCTGCGGGAAGTCGTCCTGCGGCGGGCCCTCCTCGGCTGCGCCTCCACCGAAGAGGCTCGACTGACCCAGAGCAGTTTCCTCTCGCCGCCGTGCCGCGCTGGCCAGGACCTTCTCACAGGCCGCAGCGAGGGTCGCCCGGTTGCTGCCGAGGGAATCGAATGCACCGGCCGCGATGAGGGCATCGAGCGTACGCTTGTTGACGAGGCGCGAATCCAGACGCGCGGCAAAATCCGTGAACGACGCGAAGGGCTGGATCCGCCTCTCATCCAGGATCGCCTGGGCCGCGGCCTCGCCGACTCCCTTGATGGCCGCCAGTCCGAACCGGATGGATCCGCCGACGGCCGAGAAACTCGTCCCCGACTCGTTGATGTCGGGCGGGAGCACCGGAATACCCGACTCCTGGCAGTCCCCGATCACCTTCACAATCCCGTCCGTCGATCCGATCTCCGCCGAGAGGTTGGCCGCGAAGAAGTCGACCGGATAGTGCGCCTTCAGATACGCGGTCTTGTACGCGAGCAGCGCGTAGGCCACCGCGTGGGACTTGTTGAAGCCGTATCGGGCGAAGGGCTCGATCAGCGCCCAGAGCTCCTGCGCCTTCTTCCTGGGCGTGCCGTGCTCACCGGCCCGGCGTATGAACTTCTCGCCCTCGGCAACCATGATCTCTCGCTTCTTCTTGCCGATCGCCTTGCGAAGAAGGTCGGCCTCCGCGAGCGAGTAGCCCGCCACCAGCTGCGCGATGCGCATGACCTGCTCCTGGTAGACGAGGATCCCGAGCGTCTCCGAGAGGATCGGCTCGAGCTCCGGGAGCGGGTAGGTCACCTTCGTCCCGCCGCGGCGCCGCACGTAGTCCTCGACCGTACCGGCGTCGAGGGCTCCCGGCCGGTACAGCGCGTTCAGCGCCGCCAGATCCGCGAAGACACGCGGCTTGGCGCGCCGCAGCAGGTCGCGCATTCCTCCGGAGTCGAACTGGAACACGCATGCGGTCTTCCCGGAGCGGAACAGCTCGTACGTCGGCTCGTCGTCGAGCGGGAGATGGTCGAGGTCCACCGTGACGTCCAGGCGATCGCGCACGGCCGCGACCGCAGCCTCCAGGATGTCGAGGGTGATGAGGCCGAGGAAATCGATCTTGAGCAGACCCATCTTCTCGACCGCGTTCATGTCGAACTGCGTCGTGATTTCGTCCTTGCTCGTCCGGTACAGCGGCAGGAATTCCGTGATGGGCCTGGGAGCGATGACCACACCCGCGGCGTGCATTCCCGCGTGCCGCGAGAGTCCCTCGAGCCGCTCGGCGATCTTCACGACCCGGGCCACGGCCTCGTCCGACGCGATCGCCTCCTTGAGGCCCGGCGACTCGCGCAGGGCGCGCTCGAAGTTGACGTCGGGGCCGTCGGGCACGAGCTTGGCGATGCGGTCACCCAGGGCGACCGGAAGCGACAGGACCCGGGCGACGTCGCGGACGGCCAGCTTCGGCTTGAGTTGGGAGAAGGTCACGATCTGCGCCACGTTCTCGCGGCCGTACTTCTTCGTCACGTAGTCGATCACCTCGCCGCGCCGGGCCTGGCAGAAGTCGATGTCGATGTCCGGCATCGAGATTCGCTCGGGATTCAGGAACCTCTCGAAGAGCAGGTCGTAGCGCAGCGGATCGATCTCCGTGATGCGCAAGGCCCACGACACGATCGAGCCTGCCGCGCTGCCGCGCCCCGGGCCCACCGCGATGCCCTTCTCCCTCGCGTGGCGGATGAAGTCCGACACGATCAGGAAGTACGAGGGAAAGCCCATCTTTTCGATGACGCCGATCTCGTACTCGAGCCGTTCCCGGTACTTCTCGTCGGGGATCCCCGTCGCCGTCCCTCCCGGTTCGGCGCAACGCTCGCCGAGCCTGCGGTCGAGGCCCTCGCGGGCCAGCTCTCGGAAGAAGTCGGCGGGAGGGCGTCCATCCGGGGCCGTAAAGGTCGGCAGATGGAGCCCGTCGGTGTCGAAGGAGACCGCGCAGCGCTCGGCGACCGCGGACGTGTTGGAGACGGCCTCCAGACTCCAGGGCCGAAAACGCTCCCGCATCTCGTCCGGGTCCTTCACGTAAAACTCGTCGTTGTAGAAGCGCATCCTGCGCTCGTCCTCGAGCGTCTTGCCCATCCCGATGCAGAGGAGCACCTCGTGCGGGAAGGCGTCGTCGCGCCGGAGATAGTGGCTGTCGTTCGTCGCGACCGCCGGTGCGCCCGTCTCGGTCGCCAGACGCAGGAGGTCGGGAAGGATGGCCGTCTGCTGGGGAAGGCCGTGGTCCATGAGCTCGACGTAGAAGTTGCCCTTGCCGAAGATCTCTTCGTACTCGAGGAACGCCTTCTTCGCGGCGCCGTAGTTGCCGCGGGACAGCGAGCCCGCGACCTCCCCTTTGAGGCAGCCCGAGAGTCCGATCAGCCCCTCCGCATGCTCGCGCAATAGGGCCTTGTCCATGCGGGGGCGGTGATAGAAGCCCGTGATGTAGGCCTCGGAGACCAGGCGGACGAGGTTGCGGTAGCCCTTCTGTGTCGCCGCGAGCAGGGTCAGGTGGTAGGCGTACCCTTCGCCGGATTCGCTCGCGGCGTGAGCCTCGCGGTCCTGCCGCGCGGCGGGCGCGATGTAGGCCTCCACGCCGATGATCGGCCGCAGGCCGTGCTGGATCGCCTCGTGGAAGAAATGGAAAGCGCCGAACATGTTTCCGTGATCGGTCACGGCCACGGCCGGCATGCCGAGCTCGGCGACGCGCTTGCAGAGCTCCGGCAGTTTGTTCGCGCCGTCGAGCAGGGAGTACTGGCTGTGAAGGTGGAGGTGAACGAAGTCGCCGGGCATCGAGAAGCGATTCTAGTCCCTTCCGATCGCGATAGTCTCTCCGACTGCGCCCTCGCCCATCATGAGAGTTCTCGGTCTCGTCACCGCCCCAGCGCGTGCCGCGTCGGTACGCGGGATGACGCGCCCGTGAGCCTGCGCCGCGAGCTCGGCCTGTTCGACGCCGCGATGGTCGTCGTCGGGGGAATCATCGGCGCGGGAATCTTCATCAATCCCTACCTGGTCGCCCAGCGCCTGCCCTCCGCCGGCTGGGTGCTCGCCGCCTGGGCCACCGGAGGGCTCGTGGCGATGGCGGGGGCCCTGGCGTTTGCCGAGCTGGCCGCGCTCTTTCCGAAGGCCGGCGGCCAGTATGTCTACCTGCGCAACGCTTATCATCCCCTCGTCGGGTTCCTCTTCGGCTGGGCCTCGCTCGTGATGATCCAGGGAGGCGGAATCGCGGCGGTCGCCATCACCTTCGCACAATACCTGCTTCGCTTCTTCGGCGCCTCGCCCTCAGACACGAAGCCCCTGGCCGTGCTCGCTCTCGTCCTCGTCGCTCTGGTGAACTACATCGGCGTCAAGCCCGGCAGCCGGCTGCTCAATGTTCTCGTGCTTCTGAAGGTCGGCGCCCTCGCGGTGCTGATCCTCGGCGGGCTATGGCTCGCCCGATCGCTGCCCCCGGCGCCGCAACCCCAGGCGCCCGCACCGCGCCCTCCCCTGTCGGTCCTGGCCTTCGCGGCCGCGCTCGTGCCGATCCTCTTCTCCTACGGCGGCTGGCAGAGCGCCAACAGCGTCGCCGAGGAGATTCGCGACCCGCGGCACACCCTCCCGCGGGCGCTCGTGGCGGGGACTCTGCTCGTCGTGGTCGTCTACGTGCTGGTCAATCTCGTTTACCTGATGACTTTGACGCGGGACGGCCTCGCAGCGACCGCCACGCCGGCCGCCGATGCCGCGCGCCGGATCTTCGGAGGCGGCGCCGACCGCTGGATCTCGGCTGCCATCGCCATCTCCACCTTCGGATTCCTCGACCTCACCCTGCTCGCGCCCACGCGCATCTACTACGCCATGGCCCAGGACGGCGTGTTCTTCCCGGGGCTTGCCCGGCTCCACCCCCGATTCGGGACGCCCCACCGCGCGATCCTCCTCCAGGCTCTGTGGGGGATCATTCTCGTGGCGACCGGCACATATGGCGGTCTGGTGGACTCCGTCGTCTTCGCCGACTGGATCTTCTTCGGCCTCGCGGTCATCGCCGTGCTGATCTTCCGGCGCCGGATTCCGCCCGCGTCCCGGGAGCCCGGGGCGTTTCTCACGCCGGGCTATCCGCTGCTCCCGCTGCTCTTCGTCGCCGCGGCGGTTCTGGTACTCGCCGGCGTCATCCGCTCGAACCCCTTGCGCTCGGGAATCGGCCTCGTCCTCATGGCGGCGGGAATCCCCATCTATCTGTCGTCCCGAGGTCGCGCGCCAGCGGGGGGCGCGTCGTGACGACCCGGGGGGCCCCCTACATGGAATGGGCCAAGGCGCGGCCGCGTCCGAGGATCGACCTCGCCGGCAGCAACCTGCTCGGCTGCGGTCTCGAGGACCTGCCCGGCGCGCGCGAGGCGGTGGACATCGCCGGGGAGAGCCCGGACGGGTACCCACCCCTTCTCGCGGCGATCGCCGACCGGCACCAGGTGGCGGTCGAGCGCGTTGCCACGGCCTCGGGGTGTTCCGGTGCCAACTTTCTGGCGTTCGCGGCGTTGCTCGCGCCCGGTGACGAGGTGCTGGCCGAGAGTCCCTTCTACGACCCGATGCCCGCCGCTGCCCGCCTCCTCGGCGCACACGTCATCCACTTCGAGCGCCGATTCGAGGACGGGTATGCCATCGACCCGGAGCGGGTAGCGGCCGGAATCACTCCCCGCACGCGTCTGATCATCCTTTCCAGTCCCCACAATCCCTCCGGTACCCTGGCCAGCGAGGAAAGTCTCCGGGCCCTCGGCCGCCTGGCGGAACGCCGTGGACTTCACGTGCTGGTAGACGAGGTATACCGCGACACCGTCTTCGACGGGCGACCCGCTCCCGCTGCGACGCTTTCCCCCATCTTCATCTCCACGAGCAGCCTGACGAAGGCCTATGGGCTGGCGTCCTTGCGCTGCGGATGGACATTGGCCTCGCCCGAGGTCACCCGGCGCATCCGCCGCATCCGGGACATCGTAGACGTCTGGGCCCCCATGCCGGCGGACCGCCTGTCCGTGGTGGCCTTCCGCAACCTCGACCGCCTGGGGGCCCGCGCGAGGGCGATCGTCGAGCCGAACCGGACGCGGGTCCGCGAATGGGTCGCGCAGCGCACGGACCTCGAGTGCGTGCCCCCGTCGGGAACACTCGCCTTTCCGCGGTTGACGCGTACCGACGACGCGGGCCCGTTCGTCGAAAAGCTCCTCGCGGAGACGGGAACCGCCGTGGCACCGGGCCGGTTCTTCGGCAGCCCGGCCCACTTCCGGGTTGCCTTCGGCGGGCGGCCCGAAGACGTCGCCGCCGGCCTCGCCGCCATCTCCGGGAGCCTCGATCGCTCGCCTCCGGCGTGACGCGGCTTGACAAGCACCACCCGCCGTCCTACGGTTCGCTCTTTCCCACGGCGGCATAAGGAGGTCACATGGCCGACGAGAACCCGGGATCCCAGTCGGACTTCACCCAATGGCACGAGGTCAAGAGCGGCGAGACCGCTTTCGAAGATCGCCCAGCACTACTATGGCGACGCCAGCCTCTACCCCAAGATCTTCGAGGCGAACCGCGACACCATCAAGGACCCCAACATGATCCGCGTGGGCCAGAAACTTCGGATTCCCTGAAGGCCGCGCGACCGCGGCTGACGATTCGTCACGCTCCAACGATAGAGAAAGAGGAGGAGACATGCTGAAACAATCCTGGAAGTACGCCATGGCCGCAGCCTGCGCGCTCGCGCTCGCCTGCAACAGCGGCAAGGCCCCCGCCGAGGCCGCGATGAAGCTCGCCGAGGAGGCGGTCAATGGCGCCCGGGCGGAAGGCGAGAGCCTCGTTCCCGATGACTTCAAGTCGCTGTCGGACGACCTCAATGCCGCCAAGGACGCCATGACGAAGGGCGACTACAAGGCCGCCCTGGCCTCGGCGCAATCCATCCAGCAGAAGGCCAACGACGTGCTGGCCAAGGCCAAGGCCAAGAAGGACGAGCTCACGGCGACGTGGAACCAGATGAGCGAGAGCCTTCCCAAGATGTTGGACGCCATCAAGAGCCGGGTGGACATCCTGTCGCAGTCGAAGAAGCTTCCCGCCGGTCTCGATGCAACAAAGCTGGCGTCCGCCAAGGACGGGCTCGCCGCGGCGAACATGGCCTGGATCGAGGCTCAGGACATGTTCAAGGCCGGCAAGTGGACCGACGCGATCGCCAAGGCGACGACCGTGAAGGACAAGGCCACGGAGGTCATGGGCCTGCTCGGGATGCAGGCCGGCGGCGCGCCTGCGCCGGCGAAGTAGGACCTCGGACGAACCGGACAGAGGGCCCGCTCGCGCGGGCCCTCTGCATTGATGTCGTCGGGAGCGAAGCGAGGCATCCCTTTCGAGTCACGGCCCGGCTAGGAAAGGGATCCCTCGTCGCTTCGCGACTCGGGATGACGCCGTGCTCCGCGCGGGGTCACTCCCATTCGATCGTGGCCGGGGGCTTCGAGGTGATGTCGTAGACGACCCGATTGATGCCGCGGACGCTGCCCACCACCCTCCGGGCGATCGCGTCCAGGACGTCGTGCGGCATGCGAAACCAGTCGGCCGTCATGAAGTCCGTCGTTTGGACTGCGCGCACGGCCAGGACGAAGTCGTGCGTGCGGCCGTCGCCCATGACTCCCACCGAGCGCACGGGCAGCAGCACGGCGAAGGCCTGCGAAATGGCGTCGTAGAGGCCGGCTGCGCGAATCTCGTCGAGAACGATCTCGTCGGCCTTCTGAAGGATCGCGACCTTCTCGCGCGTCACCGCGCCCGGGATGCGCACCGCGAGGCCCGGACCCGGAAAGGGATGCCGCGCCAGGAATTCCCGGGGAAGACCGAGCTCGGCGCCGAGCAGCCGCACCTCATCCTTGAAGAGCTCGCGCACGGGCTCGATCAGCTCGAACCCCAGCCGTTCGGGAAGGCCGCCCACGTTATGGTGCGTCTTGATCACCGCCGAGGGGCCCTTGATCGAGACCGACTCGATCACGTCAGGGTACAGGGTCCCCTGTGCGAGGAATCGGGCGTCGGGGATGCCCTTTGCCTCGGTTTCGAAAACGTCGATGAAGGTGCGGCCGATGATCTTGCGCTTCTCTTCGGGATCCGTCACGCCCGACAACCGTGTGAGAAACAGATCGGCGGCATCCACGGCATGGACCCGGATGTCGAGATTGCCGAACGCTTCGACCACCTGCTCGCGCTCGTGGGCCCGCATGAGACCGTGGTCCACGAGGATCGGATGGACCCGGTCGCCCAACGCCTCACGCAGCAGGATCGCGGTCACCGACGAGTCGACGCCCCCCGAGAGGGCGCAGATGACGGCGCCCGTCTTCGCCTGCTCCCGGATGGCGGCGACCTTCTCGTGGCGGAAGGAATCCATCGTCCAATCCGGCTTGACCCGGCAGACGCGGAAAAGGAAGTTCTGCAGGATCTCGGTGCCGTGCGCGGTATGGCGCACCTCCGGATGGAACTGAAGCGCGTACATGCCGCGGTCCGGGTTCTCGAAGCCGGCGATCGGAGTGTGCGCCGTCGACGCGATCACGCGCGCCCCCGGCGGCGGGGCCATGACCGAGTCGCCGTGGCTCATCCAGACGGTCTGGCTTTCTTCGAGACCGTGGAAGAGCGCCGAGTCGACCCCGAGCCGTGCCGTCGCCCGCCCGAATTCCCTGCCCTCGGCGCCGGCAACCTTGCCGCCGGCAGCGTGCGCCATCCACTGCATTCCGTAGCACAGCCCGAGCACCGGCACGCCGGCGGCCAGCGGATCGGCGGCGAGAACGGGGGCATCCTTCGCGTACACGCTCTGCGGCCCGCCCGAGAGGATCATTCCGGCCGGGTTCCATCGCCGGATCTCCTCCATGGAAGCGGACGGCGGAACGACCACCGAGAAGACCCGCGCCTCGCGGATGCGCCGAGCGATCAATTGCGTGTACTGACCGCCGAAGTCGACGATCACGATCGAGCGCGGCGGCGCACTCATGCGGCGGAGGCTTTCCAGAGCAGCGCGAGAGGCCCGGCGACGGCGGCGGCCGGAAACACGGCGACCCCCGCCGCGACGAAGGGGGCGCCGGCCGCCATCAGCGGGGCCACGAGGGAGCCGGGGGCCTGCGAGAGAGCCGCTCGCTCTCCGAGCCACATGATCGCGGCGCTCGCCGCCAGAAAGAGCGCGGAAACGCGGCCCCGAAGGCGCGCCGGTAGGTCGAGGGGCGCCGCATCCGCCTGCCGCCGAAGAGCGCTCGCTCGGCGATGGCAACACTGAGGATGAAGATGAGCGTGACCGCGTAGGCCGGGCCGAAAAACACGAGGGCCTGTTCCAGAAAACGGGCTTCCGGAGCGGTGCTGGCCGCGGCCTCGCCCGCCCAGGATTGAAAAAAGGGGTACGCGCCAAAACCCGGGTCGTTTCTGCCGTGGGTCAGCAGGAACACCAGCACATTCAGGAGGAACGCGGAGGAAGAAGGAGCGCCGCTTGCCGCAAGAACCTCACGTCCCGACCGATTGTAGCCGAACTGCCGACGCCGCGGACCGATAGACTAGGCCTCGTCGTGGCGCTGCGAAGGTCCACATGGGTCTGGATCGGGATCTGGGCCGCCTCCGCGGTCGCCACTGCGATCCTCGACCGCAGCACGGCGGCCAGCGGGTGCGCCACGGCCGGCGTCTGGATCGCCGGGGCCCTGTCTTCGAGCATCCTGCTTGCGCGATTCGTGATTGCGGCCTTTCGGCTGATCGTCCGGCGGCTCGCCCTGCGCCTCGCGTTCTCCTATTTCCTCATCGGCATCGTTCCGATCCCGCTGCTCGCCGCCCTGCTCTCTCTGGCTGCCTACCTCGTGGCCAACCAGTACGTGGCCAACCGCCTGCGCCGGGAGATCACGGCCGTCGGAGAGGCCGCCCTGCATTCCGGTGCGCGGCTGCCGGTAATCGCCGTTGGAGCCGACGGCATCGTGACTGCTTCGCCTCTGCCCGCGGTCCCGGTGGGCGTACAACCCCCGTGGGAACGTCCCCTCGACAAACCCGGCTTCCTGCTGCAGGGCGATCACATCTGGCTCGCGATCTCGGAAGGATCCGGGTCCTCGGTAGGGCTCATCGAAGTCACCGACGCCTCGTCTCCCTGGCTCCAGGAGCTGGCGGACCGCACGGGATACACCGTGACCATCGACACCGGTCGCGCCCAGACCCGGGACCGGGGATTCACGGTGACCGGCGGCTCCGGCGAGAACCGGCTCCGCCGCCATGTCGTCGCCGGGGGCGAGGGCGCGAACGTCCGCCGGCCGCGCAACGCGGCGCCTGCCGGACGCGGCCTCTGGGCGAGCGACTGGCTCCGCGCCTTCTATCTCGAGACCGCCCTCAACGCCCGCCGGGAAGACGCCGAGTCGGGCAGGAACGTCGCCGTGCTCACGGCGCGAACATCGCCGCAGGTCGTTTTTCGGCAACTCTTCGCCCAGGGCGTGGACGAGATCGGTCGCGTGTTTCGCATCGCGTTCCTCGGTCTCAGCGCCGCCGTCCTCCTCGTCTACCTCGTCGCGCTCGGCATCGCCTTCGGGCTGGTGGGATCGATTGCGCGCAACGTCAATCGACTCACTCGCGCGACACGGGCGGTGGCTCGCGGAGACTTCTCCGTCCGGGTGAATTCGAAATCGCGTGACCAGATCGGAGACCTCGCTCGCTCCTTCGATGCAATGGCCGCCTCGATCGAGAGGCTCCTGCTCGACACAGCGAAGAAGGAGCGCCTCGAGAGCGAGATCGCGATGGCCAGCACGATTCAGCACAAGCTGCTTCCGCCGCCCGAGGCCACCGCCGGGGGGGTTGCGGTCCATGCCCACTTCGACCCCGTTGCCGAGATCGGCGGCGATTACTACGACTACCTGGCCATGCCGGACGGGCGGACCGCCTTTGCTCTCGGCGACGTGTCGGGCCACGGCCTTCCGACGGGCCTCCTCGTCGCCATGGCCAAGTCGGCGCTCTCGACGCTCCTCGAGGCCGGACACGAGGGCAGCGAGCTCTTCTCCCGGCTCAACGACCTGATCCACCGCTCCACGGACCCGCGCCACTACATGACGCTCGCCCTGCTCGCCTACGATTCGGCGACCCGCCGGGGAACGCTGACCAACGCGGGCCAGCTCGCGCCATACCGCGTTTCGGCGAGCGCGGTCGAGGCGCTTTCGCTGCCGTCCTTTCCGCTCGGCCTCTTTCCGGCAAAGAGTTTTCCGACTCGCGAAGTCACGTTCGCAGCCGGCGACATTCTGGTGTTCCACAGCGACGGCTTCGTCGAAGCCGTGGATGCGCACGACGAGCCGTTCGGCTTCGACCGGTTCGAAGCGGTGCTGCGCTCTCACGCCGCCCTGGGGGCGGCCGCCCTCCGGTCCGCCATATTGGCCGCCGTCGCCGCCCACACCGGCGAGCGTCCAGCCGACGACGACCGCACGCTCTTGCTGCTCACCCTCCCCTGATTCGGGTGGTTCCCGGCCGCTCCGGCAACCTCAGCGCCAGTGCCCCGCTTTCCAGTGCCAGCCCGACGGCGTCTGCTTCCAGTGCCCGGGAGCCCAGATTGCGCCCGGCCGCGGCGGCAGCGCCCACCGTCCGGGCACCCAGACGTAGGCGGAGCCCTTCCACCGGTAGTAGCCACCGACCCAGAAGTATCCGGCGCCCGGCGCGACGACGCGGACTTCCACCGGCGGCGCCGGCGGCGCGACCTGGACGTAGACGGAGGCCCCGATCAGGGGCGAGCCTCCAGCCAGAAGTCCCGCGAGAACGATCGGCGCCAGGTGGATTCGGTTCATGTACCTGCCTCCGTGCATTCGACGAACGGTCACCGCCCCCGGTTGACCGTCGAGCCCTCGAAATTCTGCGAGTGACGACGCGCTCCAGCGTCGCGGCGTCGATGTTCCCGCCCAAGAGGATGATCCCCACCTGCCGACGGGCTAGGCGGTCCCGAAGCGCAAACAATCCGGCAAGCCCCGCGGCTCCCGCTCCCTCCGCCAGGTTGTGAGTCGTGGCGAGCAACACCCGCACGGCCTCGGCGATTTCGGCGTCGGTGACCGTGACGAATCCGGCGAGCCCCTCACGCAACGGCCCGAAGGTCATCGGGTACGCATTGCGGGTCGCCAGGCCATCGGCGAACGTCTCGGCGGATTCCTTCGCGAACGGGCCGGCCCGCATGCCACGAATCGTGCGTCGCCAACGCGCCTGCCGCCTGCACCGCGTACACCTCCAGGTCTGGACGAAGGGTCCTGGCGGCCGTGAGGGCTCCGACGGCCTGAGACCCTCCCCCGACGGCGACGACCATTGCGTCGAGCCGGGGCTGCTCCCGGAGCACCTCCAGTGTGATCGTGGCCGCGCCCGCGATCACGTCCGGCTCGTTGGTGGAGTGGAGGAGGTGAAGCCCGCGCTCGGCCACGAGCCGCTGCGCCACGTCAACCGCGTCGTCGTAGTCCGCCCGTCCTCGACGAGCGTCGCGCCGTAGCCCCGCATCCCCTCGTTCTTCTCGGGGTTGTTGCCAATCGGCACGCAGATCGTGACCTCGATTCCCCAGGAGGGCCCCCGCAAAGGCCACGCCGAGTCCGTGATTGCCCCGGGTCGCGGCGACAGCACCCCGCCGCGACTGCTCGGCCGTGAGCCGGGTCATGGCGGAGAGGGCGTTGCGCGCCTTGAAGGACCCCGTCGGGTTGTCGTTCTCGTGCTTGATCCCCGCCTCGATGCCCCAGCCGAGAAGCGCATCCAGGGGTGCGTATCGTCGCAGCGGGGTCGGCGGGACATGCAGCCGGATTCGCCGTTCGGCCGCAAGCACGTCGTGGAACGAGATGGGCCACGGCGCGACCCGGCCGGAGGACGCGAGCCGCTCGACCTCTGCCATGAACCGTGAAAATATCCCGACCTGCCATGGCGGGAAAGAAGAAAGCCAGCGTCCCCGAGCGGTCGCGCGGTCTCACCGCCGCCCAGGTCGCCACCGGAACGCCCACGGCCCCGGCCGTGGCCGTGAGCGCGGCCATCGCCAGCGACGGCGGTTCCGTCCTCGGCGTCTATCGGGATCCGCTCGGAGGACACTGGCAGCTGCTCGCGGCGCTCCCCATCGAGAAGGTCGACCCGACGCCGTTTCAACGCGACCTGTCCGAGAGCCACGTGAAGCGGCTGACCGGAGTTCTCGACGCTCTGGATCGATTTCTCGACCCCATCATCGCGGTCCGCAGCCCCGACGGCCGATACTGGACGCCCAACGGCAATCATCGGCTCGCTTCCCTGCGCGCTCTCGGCGCGCGCTCGGTGGTCGCGCTCGTACTGCCCGACCCCGGCCTCGCCTACAAGATCCTGGCCCTGAACACCGAGAAGGCCCACAACCTCCGTGAGAAATCCCTCGAGGTGATTCGGATGGCTCGCGATCTCGCCGGCCGCGACGATGCCACCGAGAAGGACTACGCACTCGAGTTCGAGGAGGCGGCGTTCCTGACGCTGGGCGTCTGCTACGAGCAGAACGGCCGATTCGCCGGAGGCGCCTACCACGCCCTTCTGAAACGCATCGACGTTTTTCTCGGCAAGCCGCTGGCCCGGGCCCTGGAGGTGAGGGCCGACCGCGCCGCGCGCCTGCTCGAGCTCGATGCGGCGGTCGTCGCTGCGATGGCCGCCCTCAAGGCGCGGGGCTTCGAGAGCCCCTACCTGCGCCCGTTCGTCGTCGCGCGCATCAACCCGATCCGTTTCCAGCGCGCCGCGAAGGCGGACTTCGACGAGACGATGGCGAAAATGCTCGCCTCGGCTCGGAAGTTCAAGCCGGACGCCGTCAAGCCCGAGCAACTCGCACGGGCCGGTGGCGGGCCCGAGGAATGACGCCCCACGAGCTCGGCCTCCACCGATCCCTCGATCCTCCCGGCGTCCTTCCTCAGGTCGCCCGGCGGCTCGATGCTACCCCTCGCGCCCTCGAGAACGAGATGGCCATCGCGGTGCGCGCGCTGTCGATCGACTCCGCATCCTTCCGGCAGCTGCGGGAGACCGAAGCGGCCACTGGCGAATCGATCGGCCTTCAGATCGAGCGAATCGTCCGGGACCGCGGCAAGATGCAGAATCCCGTGACGGGATCCGGAGGGATGCTCCTCGGTGAGGTCGCCGCGGTCGGAGCACGACACCCCGCGGCCGGGCACGTCTCGCGCGGGGATCGTGTCGCTTCGCTCGTATCCCTCTCGCTGACGCCACTGCACCTCGATGCGATCCGTCAGGTCCACGCGGACACCGACCGCGTGGACGTCGCGGGCACGGCGATTCTCTTCGCGCGCACGCTCTTTGCGCGCCTGCCCGAGGACCTCCCCGAAGAGGTCGCCCTCGCGGCTTTCGACGTGGCGGGCGCGCCGGCCACCGTCCTGCGGTACGCGAAGCCGGGGCAGACCGTGGCCGTGATCGGCACGGGGAAGGCCGGTCTCCTCTGTCTCGCCGCCGCCCGCCAAGCGATCGGCGGCGGCGGAACGCTTCTGGCCGTGGAGCCCTCGCCGGCCGCCGCGCAGAGGGCCCGCTCCCTCGGCTTCGCGGACAAGGTGTTCGCAATCGACGCCCGCGACCCCGTTGCGATGCTCCGAACCATCGAGGAGGCCACGGCCGGCCGGCTCGCGGACCTCGTCATCAACGTCGCCAACGCCGCTGGAACCGAAGCGGCGAGCGTGCTCGGGGCGCGTGACGACGGCACCGTGGTCTTCTTCGGCATGGCGACCTCGTTCTCCGCCGCCGCTCTCGGCGCCGAAGGCCTCGCCAAGCCCACGACACTCTTGATCGGCAACGGCTTCGTGCCAGGACACGCCGAGACCGCGCTCGCGATTCTGCGGCGCCATCCTGAACTCCTGCGAACGTTTGCGTCGCTCTCGGGGAGCGCCCCGCGGTGACGTCGGCCGCCCGGGCGCTGACCGACACGATCCTTCGGTCCGGCTCGAGGCGCATCGCCTTTCTCGGTCTCGCCAAGAACGTCGGCAAGACGACGGCACTCGTAGCGGTCCTCGAGCAGATGCACCGCCTCGGTGTGGCGGTCGGCACGACCTCCGCCGGCCGTGACGGTGAGAGCTTCGACGCCATCACCGGGGAGGCCAAGCCCCGCTTCCGCGTCTGGCCTGGCCAGCTCGTCGCGTCCGCCGCGTCGACCTTTGCCTCCGCCTCCTTCGCGACCACGGCGGTCGCCGCGCTCCCCTTCTCCACGCGCTTCGGATCGATCGAGATTCGCCGCGTGGTGGGCGACGGCGAGATCGAGCTGATCGGCCCCTCGACGGCCTCCGAGATCGCCGAGACGGCCGCCGCCCTGGAAGCCGCTGGCGCGGCGACGCTCCTTCTCGACGGAGCCATCGGCCGTCGCGCCTTCGCGGCCTCGCGCGTCGCCGACGGAATCGTTCTATCGGTCGGAATGGCGGCGGCGAGCTCGCTCGATGGTGTCCTCGCGGCTGCGCGCGCGACGGTCGAGCTCATTCGGCTTCCCGCCCCCGGTCCGGACCGGCCGGGACGACCCGTGCCGGGCGCCCTGACCGACCTCGATCTGGAAGAAACACCGCCTCAACGCGGAGAGACCCTCGTCACGGAGGACTTCTCCGCCATCTTCCTGTCCCCGGTCGGGCGGCGGCGGCTCCAGCAGGAGGGCATCGCGCTGGCGGTGCGCCATCCGGCTCGCCTGCTCGCGATCACGGCCAATCCGACCGCTCCGGCGCGGCCTCCCCATCCGGCGGCACGATTCTTCGAGGCCCTGGCAAGTGCGTTCCCCGACACCCCGCTCTTCGACATCGTCGGAGACCTCCGGTCACCGCAGGCCTGAAGCTATAATTTCCGCGCTCATGGTCGGAAAACTGGGCCTCTCCTCCGAGCGGATCGAGCGCTGCCGGGGCTTTGCCCGCCGGGTCGCCGATGGCGTCGTCGACGAGACCGCGAATTACACGACCGTGGCGACCGAGCGGACGGTTCTGCGGCTGCTCGGCGTGGACGGCGTGGATGCCGACGAGGTCCCGCTTCCCAACCGCGTGGTCGCATCCCTGCAGGCCTCGGGGAAGCTCGGGCGAGGGGTCGGCGTGTGGATGGGAAGCGCACTGGCGCGGGGGGCCTCGGGACCCACCGAGGCCGCGGCACTGCTCGCCGAGCCGGACCGGAGCGCGGCGCTGGCGGAACACCCGGCGTGGCGTGAGGCCATTGCGCCGCACGTTGCCGCCACCCTGACCCGCATCCGGAGCAACCGGGCCGAGAGGGAGCGCCGCATGGCCGCGCATCCGCCCGAGGAGTTGCCGCTGCTGTACGCGATCGTGGCGACCGGCAACATCCATGAGGACGTGGTGCAGGCCGACGCCGCCGCGCGCGCCGGGGCGCAGTGCATTGCGGTCATCCGATCGACGGCACAGTCGCTGCTCGATCACGTCCCCTTCGGCGCGACGACCTCGGGGTTCGGCGGCACCTTCGCGACGCAGGAGAACTTTCGCCTGATGCGCGGCGCGCTCGACCGGCTCGAGCCCGAGATCGGCCGCTACGTGCGCCTCGTCAACTACTGCTCCGGCCTGTGCATGCCGGAAATCGCGGCGATGGGCGCTCTCGAGCGGCTCGACATGATGCTCAACGACGCCCTCTACGGCATCATCTTCCGGGACATCAATCCCCTGAGGACGCTGATCGACCAGAATTTCTCGCGGCGCATCAACGCCGTGGCCGGTGTCGTCATCAACACCGGCGAGGACAACTACCTGACGACGGCCGACGCCGTCGAGCAGGCGCCCGCGGTCCTGGCCTCGCAGTTCATCAACGAGCGGCTCGCGAAGAACGCCGGGCTCGAGGACTGGCAGATCGGCCTGGGCCACGCATTCGAGATCGACCCCGAGCTCGAAGACGGGCTCCTTCTGGAAATCGCTCAGGCCGAGGCCGCGCGCGAGATCTTTCCGGACGCGCCGCTCAAGTACATGCCTCCCACGAAGCACATGACCGGCAACGTGTTCCGCGGCTACCAGCAGAACGCCCTCTTCATGCTGACCTCAGTCGCGACGGGCCAGTCCATCCACCTTCTCGGCATGCTGACCGAGGCCCTGCACACGCCCTTCCTCCACGACCGCTGGCTCGCCATCGACCAGGCGAAGACGATCCGCCGCAACGCCCGGCACCTCTCGGAGGAACTCGCGTTTCGACCCAACGGGCGAATCGTCCGTCGTGCCCAGGAAGTGCTCGCCGGAGCCGAGAGAATCCTCGAAACCGTCGCCGCGAGGGGCCTGTTCGCCGCGCTCGCCGAAGGAGTCTTCGCGGACACGCGCCGCAAGATCGACGGCGGCCGAGGGTACGAGGGCGTGATTCGACGCGATCCGGGATACGCGAACCCCTTCCTCGAGGCGTGGACGCAGGAGCCGGCCGGAGCCCGCGCATGACCGGACCCCGGGCGATTCGGCCCTACGGCGACAAGAAGAACGACGGGGCGGTCCAGATCTCCTTCACGCTGCCGATCGCCAAGTCGGCCGTCGCGACCGAGGCGGCCAAGCGCTACGTCGCCGGGATGGGAATCCGCGAGCCGTACGTGACCCTCGCCGAGGCCATCGCTCCGCAGTTCACGTATTTCGTGGTCTACGGACGAGCCACGCACGACGTCGACGTCTCCGCGATCACGGCCGAAGAGGCTCCCGCGGCCGCGCTCGGCCGCGAAGAGATCGACGCCGAGATCGCGCGGCGGTTCGGCCGACGGATCGTCGTCCTCGGCTGCGCTCTCGAATCCGACGCGCACGCCGTGGGCATCGACGCCATCATGAACATGAAGGGTTTCGCCGGCGACTACGGCCTGGAACGATACCCCGGCTTCGACGCGCGCAACCTCGGCTCGCAGGTGGAGAACGCCGCGCTGGCCAGTGCGTGCCGGGCGGCGAACGCCGACGCGGTGCTGGTGTCGCAGGTGGTGACCCAGCGTGACGTTCACAAGGAGAATGCGCTGGCCCTCCTGAAGGAACTCGAGAAGGCGGGCATCCGGGAGCGGGTGGTGGCGATCCTGGGCGGGCCGCGGATCGACCAGCGGCTCGCGCTGGAACTGGGGTACGACGCTGGATTCGGTCCGGGGACGAAGCCGTCCGACGTGGCAAACTACATCGTGGGGCGCGTGCTGGAGAAGGCGGGCAAGGCGCACCCGGAGGTGAGAGATGGCTGACGGTGTCCTGATTCGCATGCGCATGTCGCAGGCTGACGCCCACTACGGCGGCAGCCTGGTGGACGGCGCCCGCATGCTCCAGCTCTTCGGAGACGTGGCCACGGAACTCCTCATCCGCCACGACGGCGACGAGGGGCTCTTCCGCGCCTACGACAAGGTCGAGTTCCTCGCCCCGGTGTACGCCGGGGACTACGTCGAGGGCCACCGGCGGAGATCACCGGTCGGGAGCACCTCGCGGACCATGCGCTTCGAGGTCCGCAAGGTGATCGTCCCTCAGGAAGGCTCGTCGGCCCGCCTCCTCGAGCCGCCGCTCGTCGTGGCCCGCGCGGCGGGAACCTGCGTCGTTCCCCTCGACAAACAGCGGAGGCCTTCCTGAGCGACGCTCTGCTGATCACGGTGGCCGGGTTGGGCGCGGAAGTCATGCGGTCGCAGCAGCCGCACCTCCCTCTCCTTCCCGATGAGGTGGCCGGGGAATACAAGCGCGCCTTCGACGCGGGCGCAACGATCGGGCACATCCACGGCCGCAAACCGGACGGAACGCCCACGCAGGACCTCGAGACTTTCCGGACCTACTCCGCCGCCATCCGCGCGCAGTGCCCAATCGTCCAGCAGTTCTCGACGGGCGGCGCCGTCGGCATGGGGGTCGAGGAGCGCATCGCCGCGCTCGCCCTCAAGCCGGACATGGCGACGCTGACGCTGGGAACCTGCAACTTCGGCGACGACGTCTTCGAGAACTCGCTGCCCACGATCCGCATCATTCTCGACAGGATCCGGAAGCACGGCATCACCCCCGAGCTCGAGATCTTCGACGACGGCATGCTCGCCACCGCCGACGTGCTCTTCGGCAAGGGGCTGCTCGCTCCCCCGGCGCATTTCGATTTCGTCCTCGGCGTCCCCGGTGCCGCCGCCGCAACGTCCGAGAACCTGGGGCACTTCGCGCGCTCCATTCCATCGGGATGCACCTGGACCGTGGCGGGCATCGGCCGCCGACAGACCGCGATGGCCACGATGGCGATCGCCATGGGCGGCCATGTGCGGGTGGGTTTCGAGGACAACATCTACTACCGCAAGGGCGAGCTGGCCGACTCGAACGCGCGCTTCGTCGAGCGGGTCGTTCGGATCGCCCGCGAAGTCGGCCGCGAGCCCGCCTCGATCTCCGAGGCGCGGCACATCCTGCACCTGCCCAACGCCGCGTGACCGCCGAAAAGCCGGCCGGCGCACAAGAGCTGGCGCGGGGCCTGAACCTCTGGGACGCAACATTCGTCGTGCTCGGCCTCGTCCTCGGAGGCGGGATCTTCCTGACCCCTGCCTCCATCGCGGCGGCCCTGCCGGCGAAAGGTGCGATCCTCGGAGTCTGGATCGCGGGCGGGGTCCTGTCGATCCTGGGCGGATTCGTGTACGCCGAGATGGGAGCGATGCTCCCTCGCCCCGGCGGGATGTACCTCTACTTTCGCGAAGCCTTCGGCGAACTCCCGGCTTTCCTGTACGCGTGGGTCGCCTACTGGGTGATCCAGACGGGCTCCAACGCCGCCGTTGCCGTCGGTTTCGCCGTCTATCTGTCGGTGTTTTTTCCTCGCTGTCCACCTCGCGAGCGGTTCTCGCCGCCGGGCCGCTCACCATCTCCGCGGGTCAGCTCGTGGCCGTCGCCCTGACCGTCGTCCTTTCCGCGACCCACTACGTGGGCGTGCGCCGCGGGGCGCGCATCCAGGGGTTCTTCACGCTGCTGATCGTGCTGGCGCTCGTCTGGCTGGGGATCGGAGGGTTCTTCGCCGGTTCGGTCGCGCCGGTGGCGCCGCCCGCGCCTGCGCCGCCGCTCGGCCTCGCGGCCTTCGGCACGGCAATGATCGCGGTCTTCTGGTGCTTCTACGGTTGGAGCGACATCGTGGCCGTCGCGGGGGAAGTCGCGCGGCCCGAGCGGACGCTGCCGCTTGCGCTCATTCTCGGGACCGGGCTGATCACGGCGTTCTACCTGGCCGTCAACATCACCCTCCTCAAGATCATCCCCCCCGCGGAGATGGCCCACACGGCGCAGCCGGCAGCGCTCGCGGCGGAGCGGCTCTTCGGGCCAGGCTCCAAGGTTCTCCTGTCGCTCGCCATCACCGCGGCTTCCGTCGGCTGCGCCTCGGCGGGCCTGCTCGCCGGTCCGCGGATCGTCTACGCGCTCGCCAAGGACGGACTCTTTCCGCGGAGCTTCACGCGCGTCCATCCCCGGTTCCGGACCCCCTCCTTCGCCATCGTCGTCCAGGGCGTCTGGATGTCGGTGCTCTGCCTTTCGGGCCGGTACGATCAGCTCTACACCTACGCCACCTTCGCCATCGTGGCGGCCTACGCGGCCACCGGTATCGCGCTCTTCGTCTTCCGGCGGCGACGACCGGACCTGGCTCGGCCCTACCGCTGCTGGGGATACCCTTCCGTGCCCTTCCTCTTCGTCGGGACCTCGGTCGTGCTCGCGGTCAACACGATCCGGGAGCAACCCAGGGAGACCCTTGCCGGAATCGGGATCCTGCTTCTCGGCCTGCCCGTCTATTTCTCGATGCGACGCCGCTCGAAGGAGACCGCACCATGAAAGTCGCCGCCTTTGCTCTCGTACTGGCCGCTGCCACCACCGCCCCGCAGACGGAGGCGCCGCTGACGGGTTTCTCCCCCGGCTCGAGTGCGCGGGAGCGGGAGTACGAGAGGCGGCTTCTCGCTCTGCCCCGGCCCGAGGACTGCGACGCCATCCTGCGCGAGCTGACCCGCACCCCGCACCTGGCCGGCACCGAGGGCAACGCCAGGCTGGGGGCATGGCTGGCCGCCGAGTACCGGAAGGCGGGATTCGAGGTGGAGACCCCGAGCTACGACGTTCTCCTGTCGTACCCGCGGAGCGCACGGCTCGAGATCGTCGGTGAGCCCGGCGTCCCGCTCGGGCGCGGCGAGGAGCCCATCGCATCGGACCCGGACTCTGCCGTTGCCGAGGCAGCCGTCGCCTGGAACGCCTATGCCCCCGCGGCCGACGTGGTCGGCGAAGTGGTCTACGTCAATCGCGGGAGCGCGGCGGACTACGATCACCTCGCGAAGGTCGGCGTCGACGTCCGGGGCAAGATCGCTCTTGCCCGGTATTACGGGGGCTACCGTGGCGGCAAGTCCCTCGAGGCCGAGAAGCGCGGTGTGGCCGCCGTGCTCGTCTACTCCGATCCGGCCGATGACGGCTGGTTCAAGGGCCCGGTCTACCCGGGCGGTCCGTGGGGCCCGGCCTCGCACTTCCAGCGCGGCGCCAACGTCTACGACTTCATCGTTCCCGGCGATCCCCTCACACCGGGATGGGCCTCGACACCCACGGCCCGCCGCATTCCGATCTCGGAATCCGAGATCCTGCCGAAAATGCCGATGATGCCCCTTTCATGGCGCGACGCGGCCGAGATTCTCCGACGCCTCCAGGGACCCGCCGTCCCCGACGAGTCGTGGCAGGGCCTCGCGGTGGCCGACACGTTCCGGCTGGGCCCGGGCCCCATTCGCCTGCATCTGAAGATCGACAACAGCCGGGAGAAACGCACGATCACCAACGTCATCGCCACGCTGCGCGGGACCGATGAGCCCGAGAAGAAGATCCTCCTGTCGAACCACTACGACGCGTGGGTGTACGGGGCCGTCGACCCCTCCTCGGGCACCGCGGCCATGCTCGCGCTCGGCCGGGCGCTCGGCAAGCTCGCCGGCGAGGGGCTGCGGCCGCGCCGATCGATCGTGATCGCGGCCTGGGACGCCGAGGAATACACCCTGACCGGGTCCACCGAGTGGGGCGAAGAAAACGAGGCCGACCTGCGGCGCAATGCCGTGGTCTGCATCAACGTCGACGAAGCGACGCACGGCCGGATCTTCTCACCCGCGGCGTCTCCGCTTCTCTTCACCGCGATCCGCGAGGCGGCGCGCGATCTTCCCGATCCCGGCGCCGCCGGACGGAGCGTCGCCGACTCGTGGCGAGCCAATGCCGGCTTCATCGGCGTCGGCAGCTACGCCACGGCGACGGGCGGCACAGAGGAGTTGCCCGTCGCGATCCTCGGCAGCGGATCCGACTACACCGTCTTCTTCAACCACATTGGAGTCGCCTCCACGGATCTCGTCTTCGACGGGCCGTACGGCGTCTATCACTCCGTCTACGACTCGTACGAGTGGATGGCGACCGAGGGCGATCCGGGCTTCCTGTACCACGCGGCCATGGCACGGTATGCGGGCCTGCTCGCGCTGCGCTTCGCCAACGCGAATCTCCTGCCCTTCGACGCTCCCGCATACGGGGCGGCCATCGCCGGATATGCGGAGGATCTGGCAGCCGCCCCAGGATCGAGCGCCATCGCCGGGCCACTGCGGGATCTCGCCGTCAAGGCCCGCGCATGGAGCTCCACCGCAGAGGCAGCCCAGAAGGCGCTCACCCTGAAGATGCGCGCGGGGCAGGCTGGCGCTCTCGATTTGCGCGCCGCCAACGGCTGGCTGCTCTCCCTCGAGCGAGCGATGACCGAAGGCGGGGGCATCCCGGGCCGCCCATGGTTTCGCCACCTCGTGTACGCCCCCCTGCCCTCGTACATGGCCGAGACCCTTCCGGGGATTCGTGAAGCCGTCGTCGGCGATCGCATCGACATGGCCCGTGCCCAGATCGAACGTCTGGGCAAGCGGCTCGACGCCGCCACGGCGGCCGCTCGAGAGTTCAGCGGAGGGGCTCGCGACCCGGCCACGTCCAACACCACGTCGTAAGTAATCTCGACGCCGCGCCGGAGGTTGGCAACCGAAAGGCGCTCGTCGTCCCCGTGGCTGTGGTCGTCGCCCTCGGCCAGGCCGAAGGGCTCGAAGCCGTAGACGACCATCCCGATCTGGCGCAGCCGCGTCGCATCGGTCGACGAGGTCAGGGGTGCCGTGAGCAGCGGCACGCCTGGATCGAACCGATCTCGTGCCCGCGCGATCGCGCGAAACAGCTCCGTGTCGATCGGCGATTCGGTCGCCGCTTCGGAGACCATCACCTCCCAGTCGAGCGACGGATCCGCCGCGACCTCCTTGAGCGTGGCCAGAAACGCCTCGGGATCGTCGCCCGGAAGAAGACGGCAGTCGAGCGACGCGGTCGCCTCGGCAGGGATGACGTTGACCTTGTCGCTGCCCGACAGGCCCGTGACCGAGATCGTCGGCCGCAGGTCGGCATTACGCTCCGGGTCGACCAGAAGGAGCCGCCGCAGGGCCGGATCCCGAAGCGCCGCATCCGGATCCTGAAGGGCCGACTGGAGCGGCCCCGTCTGCGTCTTCGCCAGTTCGCGGAAGTAGGCACGCACGGCGGGACGATCCTCGGGGGCGGCTCGTAGGCGATGATTCGCGAGAGCGCCCGGATCAGGCGCGCCACGGCGCCGTCCGGCTCCGGAACGGAGGCGTGTCCGGCCCTTCCCCTCGCCGTGACCCTCAGCCAGAGCGGCGCCTTCTCCGTGATGTCGACGCTCCAGGCCGTCGTCCTTCCGTTCTCGACGGAGAGCGTGTCCCCCTCCGTGAGCACGAACTCGGCGTTCTCGAGGTCCTCCCGGTACTGCGACACCATCGCCGAGACGCCGTTCTGTTTGCCGGCCTCCTCGTCGGCGGTGCCGAGGAAGATCACGTCCCGCTCGAGCGGTACGCCGCCCCGCTTGAGGAGCAGGACAGTCATCAGCTGGCAAATGCCCGTCCCCTTCATGTCCGTCGCCCCGCGCCCCCAGACATATCCGTCTCGGAGCTCTCCCGAGAAGGGCGGGACGGTCCAGCGCGCGGCATCGGCAGGCACGACGTCCATGTGGTTCAGGAGGATGATCGGAGGCCGCCCGCCTCTCCCGGGGAGCCGCGCCAGGATGTTCGCGCGGCCGTTGCCGAGGTCGTAAACCCGATTGGCGATCCCTTCGCGGTCGAAGATGCCTTTGAAGAAGTCCGCCGCCCGACGCTCGTTTCCAGGCGGGTTCGTCGTGTCCACCCGGAGGTACTGCTGCAGCAGGGAAACCGCCTCTCTGCCGGCCGCCTCGAAGTTCGGATCTGCCGCCAACGCCCGGGACGCATCGGCGGCGACGAGACCCGTGAGGGCGAGTATTCTTAGCGCGCGCATGCACTCATCCTATCGAGTCTGGCGCCGTGTCCCGCTCGGCGCGGCCCTGATTCTCGTCCTCCTGGTCCTCGTTGCCGCAGCAGCCCGTGAAGACCAGACCTTCGTCGGGGTGATCACCGATACGGAATGCGGTCCGGACCATCGCCCGATGCTCGCCAGGGGTGACATGGGCAAGGACGATCACGAATGCACCCTCGCGTGCATTCGCAAAGGCGCCACTTTCGGCTTCGTCGACGGATCGAGCGGAAGGTTCTACCAGCTCGACGACCAGGAATCGCCTGCCCCGCTCGCCGGCCTCAGGGTCCGAATCGAGGGGAGCATCGAAGGTGACACGATCCTGGTGAAGACGATCGCTGCCGCCGATTAGCGGTCGGCGGCCACCGTCGCCGAACCGGTGCGCGAGGCTTCGTCTCCGCTCGACTGCCACCAGCCCATGATTCGATTCACGTACGCGACGGTCTCGCGATACGGAGGTACGCCGCCGTAGCTCTCCACCGCCTGCTCTCCCGCGTTGTACGCGGCGAGCACGAGTTGCGGTCGCTGGCCGAAGCGGTCCACCAGCTCTCGCAGATAGGCCACGCCTCCGCGAATGTTGGCCGCCGGGTCGAATGGCTTCCCGACGGAGAGCCGTTTCGCGGTGGCCGGCATCAGTTGCATGAGGCCCCGCGCGCCCTTTCGCGAGACGGCTCTCGGCTCGAAGTTGGACTCGGCGCGGATGAGGGCGGACACGAGCCAAGCATCGATGTTTTGCCGCCTGGCCTCGCGCTCGATCAGCGGCGCGTATGCCGATCCCGACCCGGGGCCCCGGCCGGGCTTGTACGAAAGGTCGTAGACAGGCGACGGACGGGACGGGCCTCCTTCGACCAGGACTGCATCCACCAGAACCTCGTCGTCCACGATCCGATCGACGCGGGACAGGGCGACCCGGTAGCTGCCGCCGCCCGGAAGCGAGATCTCCAGCTCCTCGCCAAGAAGCCGATACCCCGACGCCTTCACGACGCGGCCGTCTTCGAACACGACCAGCTCCGCGCGCGCCGGGGGCGAGGCGAGGCCCCCAGCCAGGCAGAGCACGACCACCAGTACCGACCGACGCATGCCGGACTGGAAACCGCCTCGCGAGGCGAGGCATTCCGGGCTCAGGGCGCTCACGCCGCTATTTTCGCACGGGCCCCTTCCGGGCCCTGGGGTGAAACTCGTCATAGACCCGCCGCAGGCGCGAGCGCGAGACCTGCGTGTAGATCTGGGTCGTTGCGATGTCGGCGTGCCCCAGCATCATCTGGAGGGCGCGCAGATCGGCGCCATGCTCGAGCAGGTGCGTGGCAAACGCGTGCCGCAGCACGTGCGGGGTCAGGCGCGCCCGAATGCCGGCGGCGTGCCCATGCGCCTGGATGAGTTGCCAGAACCGCTGGCGCGTCATCGCCGAGCCGCGCGCGCTGAGGAAGAGAAACGGCGAGCGCCTGTGGTCCAGACCGGGCCGCGCCGACTCCAGGTATCGGCCGAGCCAGCGAGCCGCCGATTGCCCGAACGGCACGAGCCGCTCCTTGCCGCCCTTTCCCGACACTCGCAGGATCCCCGCGGCCATGTCGGCCGCGTCCCGGGGCAATCCCACGATCTCCGAGACACGCAGCCCCGAGGCGTAAAGCAGTTCCAGCATCGCGCGGTCTCTCAGACCGAGCGGCGTCTTCGTGTCGGGCGCCTCGAGCAGGGCCTCGACTTCGCGCTCGCCGAGCCCTTTCGGCAGCGAAACGCCGGTCTTCGGATTCACGAGGTCGGCCGTCGGATCGTCGCGGAACCCGAGGTGTGCGGCCGCGAACCCGTAGAAACCGCGAACGGCCGACAACGCCCGCGACGCCGAGCGCGCCGACAGTCCCAGTGTACGCAGCGTCCCCAGATACCGTCCAATGTCCGCTCGGGAGGCCCCGGAGGCCTCGATTCGCCTCCGGCGCAGGAAGGCGCCGAACGCCTCGAGGTCGCCGCGGTACGCGGCCACAGTCGCGGGCGAGAGGCCTCGCTCGACGGCCAGATGATCGAGGTACGTCGGCAGCTCGCGGTCGAGGAAGCGCGACGCCGGACGGGCCTCCCCCGGGGCCGGTATCCCGCGACGTGGGCGCCTAATGTGCGGTCGCCGCGGGCGCGAAACGCTGCACGATCTCGAGGATCTCGCCGTCGTCGAGGACGTGGTCGCTCTCCTTGGCCCTCCGGAAGATCGCATCGACGAGATCAGGGCGGGGATCGAGGCCGCGGTCCTCCAGCCAGCACTGCACGTTGGATAGGCCGCTCATGGGCCCGACCTCGATCACCTGATGCCTTCCGATCATGCTCGCGGGCACGCCGGAATAGACGCGGTCGGCCAGCCACTCATCGCCCTTCTTGCGCGCCTTGATGATGGCGGCGGCGTGCACGCCGGTTCCAGTGCGGAACGCATCCCGGCCCACGATCGGATAGTTGTCCGGGATGCGCACGCCCGTGGCCGCAGACACCGCCGCGCAGTACTCCGCCAGCTTCGACAGATCGCGATCGATCCACGAGAGCAGCTGGAGGTTGACGAGCAGCTGATCCATGGGCGTGTTGCCGACCCTCTCCCCGATGCCGAGGGCGCAGGCGTGCACCCGATGCGCCCCGGCCTCCAGGGCCCATAGCGCGTTGGTGACGCCCAGGCCGCGGTCCTGGTGGCCGTGCCAGTCGACCTTGACTTCCGGATTGATCTCGGCGACGAAGCCCGACACGAATCGCACGAGGTTGCGCACGCCGTTGGGCGTGGCGTGACCGACCGTGTCGCACACGCACACACGCCCCGCGCCCGCGCGGATCGCCGTCTCGTACATCCGCCGGATGTGCTCCGGTTGAGCACGGGTCGTATCCTCGGTGACATACATGACCGGGAGGCCCTCCCGGACGGCCAGCGACACCGCATCCTCCGACAGCCGCAGCATCCGGTCGAAGTCCCAATCCTCCGCGTATTGCCGGATGGGCGAGGACCCGATGAAGCACGACACCTCGATCGGGATGCCGACTTTCTGGGAGATCTCGATGATGGGAATGATGTCGGCCGCCACCGTGCGGGCGGCGCAATTGGGCTGAATTTTCATCTTCCCGCGGACGATTTCCTGCGCCAGGCGTGTCACGGTCTCGACCACGTGTGGCCCTGCTCCGGGAAGCCCGATGTCCGCGGAGTCGATGCCGAGGGACTCCATCAAATGGAGGATCCGGAGCTTCTGGTCGATCGACGGGCTCTTGACGGACGGCGACTGGAGACCGTCGCGGAGGGTCTCGTCGTCGATCTCGACCCTGCCCCGCGCAGGGGACACCGCTCCGCCGGCGCGGTTCCAGTCGTAGATGAGATCGGAGTCCGGAGGGTGCAACGGTGTCTTCTTTCCGGTTGAGTCTAAACCGGCAAACCGGTCAGATCAACCGGCGGGCCTAACGGGCGGGCTCCGAGGGCGGCGCCCCGATCGAGAAATCGGCCCCGATGAAGAGGGCGAGCTCGGGCTGGCCGATCGAGCTCGACAGTCCTCCGCCGAAGACCCCGCGCCGCATCACGTCGATCTGGCGTGCCGGCTGATTTCCGGCCGCGTCGGTGAACGTCACCGTCTCGTCACCCCAGGCGAGCGCCAGGCCGACCCGTAGCGCGATCGCGGGAGCGATCCGGTACCGGAACGCGAGGTTCGTGTAGAGCTCCTTGTTCAAAGAACTCGCATCGAATCCCCCGTCCAACGCCATCGTCTCCTCGCCGAGAACCGCCAGCGACACGAACGGCAGCTTCTGCTTGTCGTACGTGGCCGTGAGGAAGAGCTCGGTGCAGGGCCAGGAGTACCCCACGCCCGCGCGCGCGGCCGCGAAGGACGCGGGCAGAGAGTCCTGTCGCACCTGCTCGAAAGGATAGAGCGAGCGCCGCACGCTGAGCGACCCGCCGATCGACTCGCCGTGCAACAACGCCGTCCACGGGCCACTGCGCCAGCGGACCTCCGCCTCGCCCCCGAACAGCCCGCTGCCCGAGGCGTTCAGATAGTAGCGAGCCGTGGCGTTGTATCCGTCGGGCTTGGTCCACCGCAAAGCCGCTTCCGCCTCGAGCCCCTTCCAGCGATGCCGCCATCCGAGCGCCAGGTCGGCGCGCGAGGCCGAGAGCGATCGCTGCTCGCTGAAGGCATGGTCGCCACCGCCGATGTTCACGAGGTCCGTAGCGCTTTCGGCCCGGCGGTTGATCCCCAGCTCCACGGAGTCGGCCGGGCCGATGGGAATCCGCCCGAGGAGCGCGAAGTTCTCGTAACGGCCCGTGCCCGTCGCGATGACTCGGCTATTGATGTCCCCGCGGAACTGCTCGTCGTGCGACGTGGCAAAGGCCACACGAAACGCCCACTGGAAGGCCGGCGTGCCCGCCCCGAGCCCGTCGGCCGGCTGGCGCGCGTTGCCGATGCCGATGAGCACGAACTTGGGGGTCACGTCGGAGGTGTCGGTCCCGTCGCCGACGACCGGGAAGCGGCGCGCCAGCGTGGCGTAGGAGAAGCCCATCTCGCCGCCGAGGCCGTCGCGCGGCTGCAGGTCCATGCCGAGCACCAGGCCCGCACAGAAAATGCAGGCGCTGACGAGGTCAGTTCCCAAGTCCGCGCCTCATCCGCCTAGTTGCCGCGAAACTTCGCCGGCCGCTTCTCGAGGAAGGCCGTCATGCCCTCCTTTGTGTCCGAGGTCGCGGCGCACAAACCGAAGAGCGTCGCCTCGAAGAGCTGCCCCTCGGCAAGGCCCATCTCGAGCCCGCGCCGGATCGCCTCCATCGCGTAGCGACAGGCGACCGGGCCGTTGGCGGCGATCTTCTTTGCGATTCCGAGGGCGCCCTCCAGAGCCTGTCCCGCCGGAAACACCCGGTTGACGAGGCCGATGCGCTCGGCTTCCGAGGCCGTCAGCCCCTTCTCGGCCGTCAACACGAGCTCCATCGCCCGCGCGGGACCGACGATGCGCGCCAGGCGCTGCGTCCCGCCGTATCCCGGAAGGATGCCGAGCGACGTCTCGGGAAGGCCCATCCGGGCGTTCTCGGAGGCGACCCGGAGGCTGCACGCCATGGCGAGCTCGAGCCCGCCGCCGTAGGCATAACCGTTGATGGCGGCAATCGTCGGCATCGGGAGGCCCGAGAGGCGATCCAGAATCCCCTGTCCGCGCCGCGCATGCTCCCGGCCCTCGAGCGGCGTGAGCCGGGACAGCTCGCCGATGTCCGCGCCCGCGATGAACGCCTTCTCTCCCGCCCCGGTCACGATCACACACCGCAGATCGGCGGCGGCCTCGGCGGCCCCGACCGCGGCCCCGAGATCGTCGAGCACGGCGGCGTTCAGAGCGTTCAACTTCTCCGGCCGCGTGACCGTCAGGACGCGCACGCCGTCGCGGTCTTCGGTCCGAATGAATTCGCCCATGCGCCTGCCCTCAGTATTCGTAGAAGCCGCGGCCCGACTTCTTGCCGTACCGACCGGCGAGCACCATGCGTTTCAGCAGCGGTGGCGGCGCGAAGCGCTTTTCCCGGTACTCATCGTACATGATCTCCGCAATCGCGTAGGTCGTGTCCAGGCCCACGAAGTCGAGCAGCTTCAGTGGCCCCATCGGGTGGCCGCACCCGAGCTCCA
Source organism: uncultured Acidobacteriota bacterium (assembly GCA_963811425.1). Lineage (GTDB taxonomy): Bacteria > Acidobacteriota > Thermoanaerobaculia > UBA5066 > Gp7-AA6 > DAHUXD01. The sequence continues at coordinate 146,600 of CAWERV010000017.1, read as the reverse complement.
TGCCCTTGTCGATGTCCTCGCGCGTGCCGACGCCCTCCTCGAGCGCCCGCACGGCGTCGAGCAGATACGGCACCAGAAGCCGGTTGACGATGAATCCCGAGTTGTCCTGCGTCCGGATCGGCTCCTTGCCGAGCGACTTCGCGAACTCGAAGACCTCGGTTGCGGTCTCCTCGGAGGTTGCAATCGTCCGCACCACTTCGACGAGCTTCATCACCGGTACCGGGTTGAAGAAGTGCAGGCCGGCGAACCGCTCCGGTCGCCGGGTCGCGGCCGACATCTCGGTGATCGTCAGCGACGACGTGTTCGAGCAAAAGATGGTCGACGGCTTGCACAGCCTGTCGAGGGCCCCGTAGGTTTCCTTCTTGGCGTCCAGGTTCTCGACGATCGCCTCGATCACGATGTCGCAATCCGAGACGTCCTCCAGACGCGTGGTCGAGGAGATCCTCTTCCATGCCGCGTCCCGGTCCGACGCCGCCAGCTTCCCCTTGTCGACCGCCTTGTTGAGCGAGCCCTCGATGCGAGCCAGACCCTTCTTCGCCAGGTCGTCCGCGACCTCCCGAACCAGCGTTTCGTAGCCCGCCTTCGCGCAAACCTCGGCAATGCCCGAGCCCATGAGGCCGGCACCCAGAACGCCTACCTTACGTATGGTCATGCTGCTGCGGCCCCTCCTCGATCCAGGAAACGTTTCCGTCGGCGTCGGCACCTTCCACCGTCCCGCCGCAGAACTCCCGCAATGTCAGCTGCGCGAAAAACGCCGGCCCGGTCAGGGCAACGGTCGGAGCGTTCGGCGCCAGCTCGATCCACCCGCGGCCGGTCCAGTTGCTCACCGCCTCCCGGCAGAGCCCTCCCTCGTTCAGGGTGGTGAGAACCGCGTTCAGGTCGCCCGCGCCACGGGCTCGCAAGTCGCGCAGAAAATCGTCGACGGCGGCCGCTCGGACCGGGAAGTCGAGGATTCTCTCCGTCCAGTTCATCGGCCTGCTGCCTCACGCAATCGCAAACACATACGGCATGAACTGGGCGCTCGGGTCGTTGGTGATGTTGTCCACCGTGGCACCGTAGACGATGAGGCCTCCGCCGGAAAACGTGATCTGGATTGACTGGCCGTCGCCCAGAACGAAGCCCCCGAGGAAGTCGAGCGAAGATCTCTGCTCGAAATAGTTGGCCGGGTAGCTCCTCGTGATCGACGCGAGCGTTGCGCCACCGGCATCCTTCACGATGGCCGTCACCGAAACGGGCGCGTCCAGGGTACGAATGCCGATGTTGTAGCGATACGCGGCGGTGTCATACGGCCCGATCAGGAATCCCGTCACGCTCACGCCCAGGCCCCCCTGGACGTCGGAGGGCTTGACGAGGGGCTCCGTGAACCCGCTCGTCCCCGCGGTGCCGGCGTCGTTGAAGATGCGCGTGAGAACGATCGGTGGGTTGGCCCCGTCGCTCGAATACACGTCGATGCTGCCGACCCCGGCACGCCCCATTGCGGCGACGACGTCGGCCCAGAAAGTCGTCTGGCCCGGCGCCAGCGAAAAGCCGATCGTGGGATCCGCCGCACTCGCCGAGGCACCGGCCGGGTGGAACACGAGATGCCCCGATATGGCCGAAAAATTCGGATTGAGCAGTTGGACCGAGGTTTTGAAAAACGAGCCTCCGACGCCGGGCGTCGAGCTGGCGACCGTGAGGTACCCGACGAGCACTTCCGAGGACGCCCCGACTGGAGCGAGCGCGACGTCATCGAGGTAGGCCGTGAGGCTTCCACCTCCCATTTCCTTGTAGATATCGACCTGGATCAGGGCCGAGGTCGCCGCACTCGGCGCCGAGACGTCGAGAGTCTGGGAAAGCCACCCGGAGCTCGCGCCTTTCGGAATCGCGAGAAACGCGGAGGACAGGTTTCCCGCGCAGCCGGGAAGGTCGGACCAGAAGACGACGACCGAGACCTGGTCGGTCGGCACGGCCCCCGCGGCATACAAGACGTCGAAGCCCAACCTATACGGAAGCCCGCCCGCGAGGTGGATGCACTGCGAGAGGGCCGGAGAGCTCGTCTGGACGGTGGCAAAGGAGGCGACCAGCGACGCCGAACCCGAGCTGGTGGATGAAGATGCGTCGACGCCGGACCATGCCGAGGTGACGCCAGGGTTGCCCGGCCCCTGCCAGGCGCCGAGGTCGGTATCGAAGTTTCCGTTGGCGATCAGATTCTGTGCGGCGCCGGCCGCCGCGAACGCGAGCGCTGCGAGGCAGAGCGAGAAAGCGCGGTGCGTACGCATTGGAGCCTCCCTGTTCCCGAGATCGAACGGTCGATTTTACCCCAACGCTTCGACCACGACCGCAATCCCCTGCCCGCCGCCGATGCAGGCGCCGGCCAGCCCGTAGCGAACGCCGCGGCGCCGCATCTCCTTGAGCAGCGTGAGCGTGCATCGCGTTCCGGTCGCCGCGAGCGGATGCCCCAGTGCAATCGCTCCGCCGTTGACATTCAGCTTCTCGCGATCCAACCCGAGCTCGCGGATGACGCCGAGGATCTGCCCGGCAAAGGCCTCGTTGATCTCCCAGAGCCCGATCTCGTCGGCCCGCAGTCCGGCCTTCGCGAGCGCCGCGCGGGCGGCAGGGGCGGGCCCGAGGCCCATCAACTCCGGCTCGACACCCACGACCGCCCAGGAGACCAGGCGGCCGAGGGGCTTTGCTCCCCTCGCCTTCGCGTTTGAGGCCGACGTCACGACGACGGCGGCCGCGCCGTCGACGATGCCCGAGGCATTTCCGGCCGTCACCGAGCCGTCCTTGCCAAATGAGGGAGGAAGGCGGGCCAGACCCGCGAGCGTCGAGTCGGGGCGCAGGTGGTCGTCCCGCTCGACGCGGACGGGTCTGCGCCCCATCTTCACTTCGACCGGCACGACCTCCTCGGAGAGGCGGCACGCATCCCACGCGGCGGCCGCGCGTTGCTGCGAGGACAGCGCGTAGGCATCCTGCTCCGCGCGCGTGATGCCGTATTTCGCGGCAACCCGGTCGGACGTCTGCGCCATGTAGAGGCCGCAATAGGAGTCGAGCAGCGCCACCATCAGCGAGTCCTCGAGCTGTCCCTGCCCGAGGCGAAGGCCCTTGCGCGCCCCGCGTATCACGTGCGGCGCCTGCGACATGTTCTCCATACCACCCGCGAGGACGGTTTGTGCCTCCCCGAGAAGAATTCGATGCGCGCCCTGGATGATGGCCTCGAACCCGGAGCCGCAGAGGCGATTGACCGTCAGGGCCGGCACTTCCTTCGGCACACCGGCCTTCAGAGCCACGTGCCGGGCGCCGTAGATCGCATCGCCCGAGGTCTGCAGCGCGTTGCCGAAGATGACGTGGCCGATTTCGTCGGGAGAGACGCCGCTCCTGAGCATGGCCTCCCGGGCCGCATGGACCCCGAGCTCGATCGCCGACGTGTCGGAAAACGCGCCGTTGTATTCCGCCATCGGCGTCCGCGCGCCGTCCAGAATGACTACGTCTTCGCCGCCGCCCGCCATGCCCGCCCGAGTCTATCTCAGCGGAAGGCCGCGTCGGCCGCGGCGTGAAAGCGCTGGCGCACCTCGTTGAACGGAATCTCGCGCACCTCCGGATGGATGCGGTTGGTCAGCAACACGTCGATCCGGTCGCGATCTGGATCGATCCACACGGACGTTCCCGTGAAGCCCGTGTGCCCGAACGCCCGCGGCGACATCCGCGCGATCGCGGACCCCGCTCCGCGTCGGCCCTGCCACGCGAGCCCTCGCGCCTCCGAAAGCAACGGCGTTCGATCCGACCCGAATGCGGCGCGTCGCGTCCCGATCCAGGTCCGCGCGAGCGCCCACACGTCGCGTGCCGTGGCAAACAGGCCGGCGTGTCCGGCAACACCGCCGCGGCGGAACGCGTTCCCGTCGTGCACCTCGCCCCGCACCACGCCATCGCGGAATCTGGCGTATCGGAGACCGCGACTCTCCACCATGGCCCGCTCGAATCGGTCGCCCTTCTCCGTGGCGGCCGCGGCCGGCTCGACGCTCTCCAGAAACCGGGCCTTCGACCCGGCCGGCTTCGCGACGAGCTCGGTGAAGCAGCGGTCGAGGGGCGCCGCGTGGACCCGCTCCAGGATCTCGCCGAGGACCAGGAAGTTCAGGTCGCTGTAGATGACCCGCTCGCCGGGAGCGGCTTCGGGCTCGAGTTCGGAGAGCGTGCGCCGGTATGCGGCCGCCCCCTCGCCGGCAACGTAGAGCGGGTACCACGGGGCCAGGCCCGAGGTGTGCGTGAGCAACGACTCGAGAGTGATCCCATGGAAGCGCGTCTGCTTCCACTCCGGCAGAAAGTGTCCGGGGACCCCGTCCAGCGCAAGACGCTCACCGGCCACGGCGACGAGCGCGCCCGTACAGAGCGGTTTCGTCAGACTCGCCAGATCGAACAGGGTCTCCTCCGAGACGGCCGCGCGGTCGGGCTCGAGGCAGGCGTGGCCGGCGGCGGCGAGCCCCAGGACCTCGTCCCCAGAACCGACGAGAGCCACGCCGCCGGGGAAAGAACCCGCCGCGATCTCTTGTTCGAGAAAGGAGCCGAGTGCCGTCACGGGCCGAGCAACTCGATTTCCGCGCGGCGTGGAGCAACGCGCGCGGCGTTCTTCCAGGTCGCGGGCGAAACGGCGCCGCGGGAGAGCGCCGCCCTTTCCCGCTCGACGGCGGCGATCTCTCCGTCGAGCCGGGCGGCTGCGCGGGGATCGTGAGCCTGACGCCTCGCCGCGCGCAGATCCGCGACCGCCTTCACGTCCACTTCCAGAGCGGCGTCGGTCACGCGCTTCGCGTCGAGCGCCAGCAGCGCTTCGACGATGCGGGCGTGAATCCAGGCGAGCTCGACCGGGTCGGCTCGCGCCGAGTCCCCGACCTGGCCCGCCTGCGGGCCGCCGCCGCGTCGCGTGGATCGGACGAAGAGATCGAGCTGGGCGTCGGTGAGAAGCCCGTCGACGGGCGGACGGAACCGCGGCTCCACGCGGCGACGGATAGCCTGCACCGGGTCCTCGCCTCCGACCTGCAGCTTGCGGCAACCGCCACCGAACGAAACCGCTCCGAGGAGAACGAGCAGGGCCGCACGTCGCACGCCCCAGAGTGTACCGATCCCAAGCCTCTCATGGGAAACGGTTTCCGCCGCTGCGCCGTTCGTTTACACTTAGTCGATCGGGGAAGGTGTGTGCTGGAGAAGATAGGCAAGTACGAGGTCTCCGAGCAGATTGGGGTGGGCGGCTTTGGAGCCGTCTATCGAGGCCGGGACCCCTTCATCAAGCGCACGGTCGCGATCAAGACCTGCCAGGTCAACGACGAAGAGATCAAGCACCGATTCTTTCGCGAGGCCGAGCTCGCCGGGAATCTCCACCACCGCAACATCACCACGATCTACGACTTCGGCGTCGAGAACGGGACTCCCTACATCGTTCAGGAATTCCTGACCGGCGAGGACCTCGACAAGAAGATCAAGCGCGGCGACCCCATTCCCGTGGCCAGGAAGATCGAGATCCTGATGTCGATCGCCGACGGCCTCGGCTACGCGCACAACGCAAGCATCGTCCACCGCGACGTCAAGCCTGCCAACGTGCGCGTCCTCGAGGACGGTACCGTGAAAGTCATGGACTTCGGGATCGCCAAGTCGCTCCAGACGGACTCGAACCTGACGCAGACCGGAATCACGCTCGGCACCTCCGCCTACCTCGCCCCCGAGCAGATTCGCGGGGAAGCCATCGATCGCCGAACCGACGTGTTCGCGATGGGGATCCTCGCGTACGAGCTGCTCGCGTACCGCAAACCATTCCGGGGCGAACACCTCTCGACGATCCTCTACAAGATCTTGAACGAGACGCCCGAGCCGATCGACACCCTGGTCCAGGATGTGCCGCCGGCCCTCGTCGCAGCGGTCAACCGGTGCATCGCAAAGAGCCCGGCGGAGCGATACCCGACGATGGAAGAGCTGCGCAAAGACCTCCACGCGGTTCATCGCGAGCTGGTCGGGGCCTCGGGCATGTATCCCGCCACCAGGGCGCTCGCCGAAACGGTCCGCACCATCCGGGAGGGGTCGGCCGAGGACATCGACACGACGCTCGCGACGCCGTCGAGCGGCGTGGCCCCCGTTCACATCACGCCCCCGTCCGGGGCCCTGGCCCGCGTGCCGGCGCCCTCGGATCCCACGCCCACCTCCGCCAGCGTGCGCGCAGGCCTAAGACCGCCGCTCGAGCTGGTCAACTTCCGCGACCCCGAGGCCGATGCGGCGGCCGAAGAGACCGCGGCGGCTCCGCGGGGCGCGGCCATCGCGCAGCCCTCGGTCAGAAAGACGAGGCTGACGATTCTGGCCGGCATTCTCATACTCGCCGCCGGCGGCGCCGAGGTCTACCGCATCCTGAGCCGGCCGGAGGCTCCGGAGCCAGCTGCCCGGCCCGCGCCCGCCCCGATCCCCGCCGTACCGACCCCGGCCCTGGAGTTCCCGGTGCCGAAACTCGGCGCGGGCCAGTCGGCGGCGCCGCCTGCGCCCCCTGCGGCCGCGCCGACCGCGGCGCCGGAGGCCCACCCCGCGGCCGCCTCCGTATCCGAAAAACCGGCGGCCGACAATGCGGCTCCCGCCCCCGCGCGGAAGTTCAAGATACAGTTCTCGTCCGTGCCCGTCGCCACGCTTTCGATCGACGGCAAGGTGATCGGGCCATCCGTCCCCGCGCGAAGCGTCCCGCTCTCCGAAGGGGACCACACGGTGCGGTTCGAGGCGCCAGGCTTTCCCGCCCACGAGGCCAAGATTCGCGTGGACGCGAAGTCCGAGGACCGGATCCACTACCAATTCCCGATCTCGATGCTCGTGATCGACGCACCCGCCTGGAGCGGCGCGAGTGTCCTCGTCGACGGCAAGTTCCGCGGCACCCTTCCCGAGTCCGCACACCTCAAGCTCGCCGCGGGAACCTACAACGTGACGCTCTCGCGGGAGGGAATGAGCCCGGTGACCGAGAAGATCACGGTGCCCCAGGGATCTCCGCAGACCTGGACGCCTCCTCCACCGTCGCCCGCAGGGCCGGGAGGCGCCTCGTGAGGCGCTTGCTTGCGGTTGCCTTTGCACTGCTGTGGGCCGTCACGGCGGCCGCCCAGGATTCCGCCAAGCTCGAGGCCGACGCGAAGCATGCCTTCGACGCGGGGCGGTTCAAGGAGGCCGGGGAACGCTACGCCAGAGCGGCCGAGGCTCCGGGCCTCGCCTCGGACAAGAAGGCCGACCTCTATCTGCAGAGCGCCTGGGCTTACTACATCGCCGGCAACTCGAAGAGCGCTCGCGAGGAGCTCAAGGCTGCGCTTTCGGCACGGCCCGACCTGCGCGTGATCCCGGATTTCTACAGCCCGGACTTCGCCAACCTGGCGGCCACGGTTCGCGCCGAAGTCGCCGGAAGCAGCGTACCCGCGATCGACGTCGACGAGCTCAAGCGCTCCGCGCGGGCCAAGCTCGCCGACGGAAAGGCCGAAGACGCCCTCTACGACCTCAAGCGCGCCTCCGCATCCACGGACCCCGAAGTGTTCCGGCTGATCGCGGAGGCGGACGATCGCCTCGGCCGCACCGCCGACGCCGATGCGGCCCGCAAGCGCGCCGCGGATCTCGAAAAGGGCCTCGTCAGCTCCGTCGCGATCGGCGCGGCCCCGGAAGGCGCCGGGGCCGGAGGGACCGGCTTCCCGGCACCCGCCGGCCCGGCGTCCGTGGTGCCCTTGCTCGAAGCCTCCGAACGGTCGCTCGCCTCGGGGGACTTCCGGGCGGCGAGCTTCTCCGCCCGGCAGGCTTCCGAGGCCGACCCCAAGAACGCCGAGGCGCACCGGCTCCTCGGCGAGGCCGCGCTCGCCGGTGGTCAGGACGTTGAGGCCGAGCGCGAATTCACCGCCGCAATCGTTCTCGAGTCCGCCAATGCGAAGTCGGAACTCGGCCTGGCCATCGTCGCCGAGCACCAGAGGAAATGGAACACGGCCGCCAGCCACTATCGCCGCGCCCTCGAGCTCAACCCCCAGAGCGTCGGCGCAGCCCGCGGCCTGGGCCGATCCATGAGCGAGATCGGCGACAAGAGCGCGGCCCGCATCGCGTTCGGGCGCGCGATCGAGATCGACCCGGGCTCCGCAGGCGCACGCAACGACTTCGGAGTCTTCCTGTTCCGCTCCGACGAGGTCGACCGCTCGCTCGAGGAGCTCATCGAGGCGGTGCGGCTGGATTCCGCGTCGGCCGCCTTCCACGAGAACCTGGGCCGCGTCTTCCGGAAGAAGGGCATGTGGAAGGAGGCCGAGCGCGAGTTCGCCGATGCCGCGCGCCTCGCCCCCAACGAAACGGCCGTATGGGTGGCGCTGGCCGCGACGCGTGTCGAGCAGAAGCGGATGGACGAGGCCGCCATCGCCTACTCGACCGCCCTGTCGCTCGACCCGTTGAGCGAGGAGGCGGCGGTCGGGCTTTCCCACGCGCTCGCCGCCGCAGGCAAGCTCGCCGAGGCCGAGGCCGCGCTCATCAAGGCGATCGAGAACAATACGAAGTCGCCCGTTCTCTGGAACAACCTTGGAGTGGTGCGCGTCGAGCGGGGCAGTTATGCCTCCGCGGCCGAGGCGTTTCAGAAGGCCCTCGGGCTCGACGCGGCGTTTGACGTCGCACGTTCGAACCTCGCCCGAGCGGGACAGCTCGGAGCGCTCGAGAAAGCCGGCTCCTAGAGCGTCCGGGCGCGGCCCTCGAAACCCCACCTGGCAGGATGGACTATCCGGCGCAGATCGAGGCCTGGCGTCGGCGGCGAATCGACCGCCTCATGGCCGACGATGGCTGGCTCTCCCTCACTGGCCTCTATTGGCTGGACGAGGGCGAGAACACGGTTGGAAGCGGCCCGCGCCACCGCATCCGCTGGGCCGAGGGCCGGGCACCGGCAACAGCCGGCGTCATTCGGGTCGAGGGCAGCGCGGCGACCTTCACGCCGGAGCCCGGCGTCGCCTTCCTGGCCGACGGTCGGCAGGCAGCCGGGCCAATCGCCCTCGCGTCCGACGCCTCGGACGAGCCCACTCGCCTCACGTTCGGCCCGACGCGCCTCCATCTCGTCTGGCGGGCAGGGCGTCTCGCGGCGCGCGTGAGCGACCCGGGCAACCCCGTCCGCGCGGCGTTCGCCGGCGACGTATCGCACTTCCCCGTCGACGCGACCTGGCGCCTCGACGCCCGCTTCGAGCCCTACGACCCGCCGCAGAAAATTCGGATCACCGGCATTCTCGGGAACGTCGAGGACGAAGTCGCCCCTGGTGTCGTCGCGTTCGAGGTGGCGGGCACGACGCATCGCCTGACCCCCATCCTGGAACGCGCCGAGACCGACTACTGGATCATTTTCGGCGATCGGACCAACGGCCCCGACACGTACGGAGGCGGCCGGTTCGTGTACGTCCCGCCCCCGGAGGGCGGACGCACGGTCCTCGATTTCAACAAGGCCTACAATCCGCCGTGCGTCTTCACGCCGTTCTCGACGTGCCCGCTGCCGCCTCCCGGCAACAGGCTGCCGATACGGGTCGAGGCGGGCGAGAAAAAGTACCCTCCGTAAGCTTCGGATTTCGAAACTAACGGAGAGCGTCCAGGAGTTCCTTCAGCATCCGCGCGGTGGCGCCCCAGATCACGTGAGCACCGTAGTGGTAGAAGAGCGTCGGCTCGGCGCGCCCCTCGAGGGTGCGCACTTCGAGCGACCGGGGATCCAGCAGAGCCGAGATCGGTGGATCGATGACCTCGGCGATCTCCGCCTCGGCCGGACGCAGCGCATACGGATGCGGAATCGCTCCGACGAAGGGCTCGACGTAGAAGTCGGTCACGGTCGTCAGCGGAGAGAGCGCCCCGAGAAAACGGACGTCCCGCGCCGCGATGCCGAGCTCCTCTTGCGTCTCGCGCAGCGCGGTCGCCAGCAGCGACTCGTCGCCCTCTTCCTGCGCCCCGCCCGGAAACGAGACCTGTCCGCGATGGTGCTCGACGGTCTCCGTGCGCCGTGTCAGCAGGACCCGCAGCGCCCCGCCGCGCACGAAGAGGGGTACGAGAACCGCGGCGTGCGTCTGTCCCGCCGCCGGGTCCAGGGGCGCCGACTCCCGCGCCTCGAGGCGCGTCCGGACCTCCTCCATCCACGGCAACCCCGGGCGGGGCGAGGGATTAAGACGCACGCTCGCGGCCGCCTTCGGCCGCCGACTTCAAGTAAGCCTCGATGAACGGGGACAGGTCGCCGTCCAGAACGCGGTCCGTGTCCCCGCTCTCGTGGCCCGTCCGGTGGTCCTTCACCATCCGATACGGATGCAGAACGTACGACCGGATCTGGCTTCCCCACTCGATCGACTTCTTTTCGCCGACCCGCCGCTCCTCTTCGGCCCGACGCTCGTCGAGGGCCCGCTGGTAGAGGCGCGCCCGAAGCACGCGCATCGCCATCTCCCGGTTGCGCCCCTGGCTGCGCTCGTTCTGGCAGGTGACCACGATGTTCGTGGGCAGATGCGTGATCCGCACGGCCGAGTCGGTCACGTTGACGTGCTGCCCTCCCGCGCCACTCGACCGGTACGTGTCCACCCGCAGATCCTTGTCCGCGATCTCGATCTCGATGTTCTCGTCAATTTCCGGCGCCACGTAGACCGAGGCGAACGAGGTGTGCCTCCGCTGCGCCGCATCGAAGGGCGAGATGCGGACCAGCCGGTGCACCCCCATCTCGCTCTTGAGGTATCCGTACGCGTGGTCGCCGACCACATGCAGCGTGGCGCTCTTGAGACCCGCCTCCTCCCCATCCTGCCGCTCGATGAGTTCCGCCTTCCATCCCCGGGACTCCGCGAACCGCATGTACATGCGCAGCAGCATCTCCGCCCAGTCCTGAGATTCGGTCCCGCCGGCTCCGGCGTGGATGGAAAACCAGGCGTTGTTGGCATCCTCCGGGGCCCCCATCTTGACCGCGAGCTCGAGCTCGTCGCCGAAGGCACCGGCCACCCGGAGCGATTCGCGGGCCTCGGCCTCCGCGGGCTCTCCTTCGCGGAGCAGGTCCGCCAGCGTGTCGAGCTCGCCGCGCAGCTCGTCGAGTCTTGCCGCGGTATCGACCTTTCGCTCGAACCCCTTCGTCCGGCGCAGCGTTTCCTGGGCCTCCTCGGGCCGGGACCAGAAGTCCGGGGCGGAGGCCTTCTCCTTCAGAGTGGCGAGCGCGCTCCGCGCGGCGTCCAGATCAAAGATAGCCCCGAAGCGCCGCGAGGCGCTCCGAGGCGGCTGCGAGAGCGGAGACGAGGTCGTCGCGTTCGGTCATGGTGCGCTTTCCGCCGTCAGCTCTCGGCTCTCAGCCCGCGCTGCGGCCGGAGACGGACGAGGGCGCAGAGTAGCACGGCTCCCGCGAGCCCGTCGACGACGAGCGGCATGCGAAAGCCCCACCGAACCCAGATCGTGCGCTCCGACGCGAGCCGGACGGTGCCGCGCAGCTCGCCGCGCTCGTTCGGCCGGCTCACGGCGACGATGCGGCCCCGTTCATCCACGATGCCGGAAACGCCGGTGATCGCGGCGCGCAGGAGGAACCGGGCGTTCTCGACCGACCGGAGCACCGCACCGGCGAAGTGCTGCTCCTGGGCGCCGGCACGTCCGTACCAGGAGTCGTTCGAGATCGTGACGAGCAGGTTCGCCCCGTCGGCCGTCTCCTGCCGGGCCAGCGCGGGATAGATGGTCTCGTAACAGATCGCCATCCCGATTCGGAAGGGGCCGTGGCGAATGAGGGTCGGCTCGGGCGCCGGAGTGAACTCGCCGATCTCGGTCGAGATCTGACGGACGAAGAAGAAGACCCTCGGCAGCGGAACGTATTCTCCGAACGGCACCAGGTGGACCTTGCGATAGGGCTGGCCGTCGAGGCCTTCCGGGGCGAGCAGGCGCGCCACGTTGTAGGTCCGGCCGTCCTCCCGCTCCTCCACGTCGTTGAAGAGAATGGCCGGCCCCTGGGAGGCGATCGCGCCGAGGTCCCGCCGGAGCGTCTCGCTGCGTTCCCAGTAGACCGGCAGCGCCGACTCGGGCACCACGATGAGGGCAGGGTGGGACCGGGCCGCGCCGGCGGTCTGCGCGATGACCGCTTCGTACGAAGCGAGCGCCCCCTCCGGCGTCGCGCGCATCTCCTCGGTGAGATTGGGCTGCAGCAGGACGACGGGCAGCCCGGCTGCTTCGCCGGGGCCAGCCGCCAAGCGCCACGCACCCCAGGCGCCGACGGCGAATACCAGAATGGTCGCAAGGAGGATCGGCTGCGCGCGTCGCCGCAGAATGGCCGTCGCGAGCAGAGCCGACGCCCCCATGACGAGCGCGCCCACACCGAAGACGCCCCAGATCGAGGCAGTCTGCAACCAGAGCGGATGCCTGTAGAGCGCGTGTCCCGTCAGATTCCACGGAAAGCCGCCGTACGCCACCGTTCTCCAGTGCTCGGTCGCCACCCAGAGAACCACGAACCCGCCCAATCGTCGAGGCGAGCCGGCAGGCGCGCACGCCACCGTTCCCCAGGCGACGATGGCCGGCCATTCCGCAAGAATCCCGGCGAGGATCACGAGGCAAACCAGGCCCATCGCGCTTCCCTGCCCGCCGTAGTGGGTGACGACATAGTAAATCCACGGAATGGACGCACACCAGTAGGCGAGACCGAAGACGACGCCCGACACGAAGGCCCGGCGCCGGCTCTGCTCTCGCCCGAGCGCGACGAGCCAGGGCACCAGTGCGAGTGGCAGGAGGACCACCCACTCGACCGGCGGAAACGCCAGAGCGAAGAGCAGCCCCGACAGCAGCGCCGCCGCCGAGGAGGCCCATCGGCGCCGTGTCACCGGCCGGGGCGCGTCGTCGGCCTTGCCTCCCACGCCCTACGCCCGGACGGCCGCGGCCAGGGCTTCCTCGGCCCGATACGACGAGCGCACGAACGGCCCCGCGAAGACATGCCGGAAACCGAGGCTCTCTCCGAACTCGCGGTGGCGCTCGAAGACCTCGGGACGCACGTACTCGACGACGGGCAGGTTCTCGCGCGAGGGCTGCATGTACTGCCCGATCGTGACGATGTCGACCGACGCACCGCGCAGCTTCTCGAGGAGCGCGCGCACCTCGTCCTCCCGCTCCCCCAGGCCCAGCATCAACCCCGACTTGATCGTGAGATCCGGATCGAGAATCCTGGCCGCCGAGAGCAGGCCGAGGGAGCGGTCCAGCCGTGCCCCGCGCCGCACGCGGGTGTACAGGCGGGGCACCGTCTCGACGTTGTGGTTGAAGACATCCGGCCGCGCTTCGACGACGACCCGCAGCGAATCGAAGCGGCCGAGGAAGTCGGGCGTCAGGATCTCGACCCCGGGCGCCGGATCGAGCGTCCGCACCGCCCGGATCGCCGCGGCGAAGTGGGCCGCGCCGCCGTCGGGAAGATCGTCGCGGTCCACCGAGGTCAGAACGACGAACCTCAACCCCATTGCCTCGGCCGCGGCGCGCAGCCTCGCCGGCTCGGCCGGATCCGGGGGCTTCGGTTTCCCCGTCGCAATGTCGCAGAAACCGCAGGCCCGCGTGCAGACGTCGCCGAGAAGCAGAAACGTCGCTGTCCCGCGGGCGAAACATTCCCCGCGGTTGGGACAGCGGGCCTCCTCGCAGACCGTGTGCAGCCCGTGGGTGCGCATGAGGCTGCGCACCGCGTGAAGATCGGAGAGCCGCAGCTTTCGTTCCCGAATCCAGGACGGGGCTCTCCCCGGAGCGGGTGTGCTCACTTGCCTTCCGGCACGACCCAGGGCTCTTTGACCTTTTCGTTCCGGGTGAGGCGGGCTGCCGCCTTTCCGGCTTCCTCCTCCGTGCGGTACGGACCCACGCGAACGCGGTAGATCCTGCTCCCTTTCGAGCCGGATCCGGACAGCACCACGGTATGGAATCCGTGCTTCGAGAGCATGGCGCTCAGCGCGCTCGCCTCGTCGTGCGAAGACAGGGAGGCGACCTGCACCCAGACCTTCCCGGGGGGCGCCGCGGCGGGCGGTCTGGCAGCGGCCACCGCCGCCTTCGCGGGGGCCTTGGACGTCGCGGAGTCGGCCGCCTGGCCCGCGACCGGGGCCGGAAACGGCTCCTCCCCCGCGCCATCCTCGAAGGGCCTCAGGGTCGAGGGAGCGGTCGGCTCCGGGCCCGGCGCGCCGCCCGCGAGCTCCGTGCGAGACGGGGCCGAGGAGGACGTCGCCGGCGCCGGCACGATCGCCGGTGTCGGCTCCGAGACCCCGGCATCGCCGCGCTCGGCAACCGCCACGGGCCCCGGCTCTCCCGCGTTGGCCGGGGAGCGGCCCGACAGCCCGGCCATGAGCCCGAAGAAGAACGCCACGCCGAGGGCGGCGAGCAACCCGACGAAGAGGCCGACTGCTTGACCGGCGGTCAGCGAGATCTGGTAGTGCGTTCGGGGCTCTGCCACGGGCGCCAGTTTACCAGCCGTCGGGGGCCGGGCCGATCGCCGCCGGCCCGCGTCTACTCTCTCTGCTTCTCCTTCGGCAGGAACATCTGGATCAAGTCCATCGGCAGCGGAAAGACGATCGTCGAGCTCTTGTCGTTGGCGATCTCCGTCAGCGTCTGGAGATAGCGCAGCTGCAGCGTCGCGGGCTGCCTGGAAATGATCTCCGCTGCCTGCGACAGTTTCGTCGCGGCCTGGTACTCGCCCTCGGCATGGATGATCTTCGCCCGCTTCTCGCGCTCGGCTTCGGCCTGTCGGGCCATCGCGCGCTGCATTTCGGGGGGCAGGTCCACCTGCTTCACCTCGACGAGAGAGACCTTGATCCCCCAGGGCTGCGTGTGCTCGTCGATCACCTTCTGCAGGTCGCTGTTGAGCTTCTCCCGCTCCGACAGGAGCTCGTCCATCAGAGCCTGACCGAGAATGCTGCGCAGGGTCGTCTGCGCCAGCTGCGACGTTGCGTAGAGATAATTCTCGACCTGCACGACCGCTTTCTCGGGCTCGACCACGCGGAAGTACACGACGGCGTTGACCTTCACCGACACGTTGTCGCGCGTGATGATGTCCTGAGGCGGCACGTCGTGCACCACGGTCCGCAGCGACATACGCACCATCCGCTCGAAGGGCCAGAAGATGAGCACGAGGCCGGGCCCCTTCGGCTGCTTGCCGAGGCGCCCCAGCCAGAACGTCACGGCGCGTTCGTACTCGTTGAGGACGTTCACCCATTTGAACAGGAACAGGATGAGGACGAAGACCGCGACGAGAAGGCCGGGAAAGGACATCACATCCCTCATGGTTTCCTCCGTTCGACATAGAGCGTTCTTCCCTCGACTCGCGCGACCCGCACGATCTCCCCGGGACTCAGCCCCTCCGGGCCCGCCGCGTCCCAGTACTCTCCGTGAACCTGCACTCGGCCCCCGCCCGGTGGCGGTCCGAACCCTTCGACCACCCGCGCCGGCTCGCCGACCATCGCGGAAAGGCCCGTGCGCACGGGCATCCGGCGCAACTGCAGCGTCTTCCAGCTCAGGAGGCCCACGATGCCGACGGTGATCGCCAGGCCGGGCACGATGATCGACAGATCCACGCGATATCCGGAGTCCCCGTGGCCTCCCGAAAAGAGCAGGAGCGATCCCGCGACAAGCGCCAGCGCCCCGCCGAGCGTGAGCAATCCGTGGCTGGCGACCTTGACCTCCGCCAGAAAGAGAAGAAGTCCAAACAGGATGAGGGCAAGGCCCGCCAGGCTCACGGGCAGCACGGAGAACGCGTAGAGGGCGAGCAGCAGGGAAATTCCGCCGACGATGCCGGGCAGGATGGCTCCCGGTGTCGAGAGCTCGAAATAGAGGCCGACGAGGCCGAGCAGGAACAGGACGTAAGCGACGTTGGGATGCGAGACCACTCCGAGCACCTTCTCCATCTTTCCCATCGGCCGATCCGCGATGTGCCAGCCGCCCAGAGCGAGCGTTGCCTCGGCACCGCCGATGCGCGTGATGCGCCGGCCATCGAGCTGCTTCAACAGGTCGGGGACGTCGCGGGCGATGATCTCCACCAGCCCGCCCTCGCGGGCTTCGGCGTCCGTGTACGAAAGGCTCTTCTCGACGGCGGCCTCGGCCTTCGCCACGTTCCGGCCCCGCTGTTTCGCCAGGGTGCGCACGAAGGCCCGCGCGTCCTGCTCGGCCTTCTCGTTGAGCCGCTTCGGCAGATCCTGCCCCTCCCCGCCGACGGGGTGCGCGGCCCCGGCGTTCGTGCCCGGAGCCATCGCCGCAACGTCCCCCGACAGCAGCAGGAAGAATCCCGCTGAGGCGGCCTGCGCACCGGATGGAGCGACAAAGGTGGCGACCGGAACCGGGCACTGCAGAATCGCCGAGCTCATCTCCCGCGTCGAGGCCAGGAGACCGCCCGGCGTGGAGAGCATCAGAACCACCAGTGCCGCGTGAGCGCGTTCCGCGTCCGCCAGAATCCGGTTCAAGTAATTCGCGGCCGCGGGATGAATCGGCGTGTCGATCTCCGCCACCACGACCAGCGGCCCCGTCGCCGCGCCGAGTCCTGCCGACGCGAAGAGGAGCGAGGCCGCGAGCAGCGCCCGCCTTTTCATGGAGGCCGCGATTCTATATCGCACCGGCTCGCCCCTCATGCCACCCTCTGCTATAAAGGCACGTGCGCGTTCGACCGACCGAGGCCATCCACTTCGCGGCGCTCGCCGTCCTCACGGTGATGGCTCTCTTTCTGCGAGATCGGCTTCAGGACCCCACCGCGATGTTGCTCGGGTATGCCGGTCTTGCCGCCGGTCTGCTGGTCGTGACGGCCCTGGTGCCTCGGATCGACCGCCTGCCCGCGCCCGTCGCCTACTTCCTGGACTTCTACCCGGCGGCCTTCCTGCCGCTTCTCTTCAACACGCTCGAGCCTCTGATCCAGGCCCTGCGCGGCGGCGCCCGGGACGACCTGCTCATCGCCGCGGATCGGGCGATCTTCGGCGTCGACGTGACGGTCTGGATGCAGCGGCTCGTCCACCCCCGCCTGAACGATCTCCTCTACATCTTCTACGCCACGTACTACTTCATCTCGCTGACGCTCGGCACGATCCTCTGGCTGCGCGACCGGTCGACGGCACGCCGCTTCGTGTTCACCCTCATGGCCGTTTACTACGTCTCGTACGCGGGCTACTTCGCGGTTCCCGCGCTCGGGCCCCGCTTTGCGCAAGCCTCCCAGTACACGATCTCGCTCACGACCACGCCCATCGCGCGCACGATCAACGACACGATCAACAGCCTGGAGAAGACCAAGTTCGACGTCTTCCCCTCGGGCCACACCATGATCTCGGTTGCGGTTTTGCTGGTCGCCTGGAAGCGGGCCCGCGACGTCTTCTGGGGTCTCCTCCCGGTCGCGACGCTGCTCGTGATCTCGACGGTGTACTGCCGCTATCACTACGTCGTCGACGTGATCGCGGGAATGGCCCTCGCCTTCCTCACGGTGCCGTTCGGGGACCGAGTCTACGATGCCTGGATGCGACGCCTGGAAGCGGCCCGCGGGGCGGAGTCGGCGGCCCACAGCCGCTAGTCGGCAGGAGCAGCGAACGACTCCCCGGGCAGACTGGGAACTACAGGCTCTTCTCGTAGATGCGATACGTCTTGTAGAGTCTGCCGCCCCAGAGCTTCACGGCACCGATGACGAGATCGTTGTCCTCCAGCAGCCACGACACCTCGGCCCCGGTGTAGCCCTTCGAGAGCAGGAATCGCAGCGAGTCCGCCATCATGATCGACTGGATCCCGCGCATCCGGTAAGCCCGCTTGATGCCCAGGACGAGCACGCGGACGGTCTTGATCTTGCGCGTTCCGAGGAGGAACTTCAGCCACCCGAAGGGCAACAGGCGCCCGCCGGTCGGCGCGATCGCCACGTTGTAATCCGGCAGCATCAGCATGAACGCGATCGGCTCGAGGCTGCCGTCGGGTTTCTTCGCCTCGCCGAGCCACAGCAACTCCGGAACGAGCAGCGGCTTCAGGCGGGCGGCCATGAAGTCCATCTCCTCGGGCGTCATCGGCACGAAGCCCCAGTTCTTCTCCCAGGCGGCGTTGTAGACCTCCCGCATCTTGGGCAGGTCTCGCGCCAGGCTGCTCTTCGAAACGTTCCGGACCGAGAGATCCGTTTCGCGCTTGCGCAGCCGATCGGCGACTCGCGAGAGGCGCTCGAGCGGTTTCTCTTCCAGCGGGAACCAGTAGGCCAGAAGGTCCTTCGCCTTGCGCAGCCCGCACGCCTCGACGAGGGTCGGGTAGTACCGCGGGTTGTAGGTCATCATCATGACGGGCGGCGAGTCGAAGCCGTCCACCAGCAAGCCGGCACTCGTCGTTGAGCGTCGGATTCGTCGGCCCCCGCAGGACCGTCATCTTGCGCTCGCGAGCCCAGACCGCCGCGGCATCCAGCAGCTCGCCGGCGACCTCCTGGTCGTCGATCGACTCGAAGAAGCCGAAGAACGCGGCCTTCTCCCCGTGGAAGGAATTGTGGTTGCGGTCCAGGATCGCCGCAATCCGCCCGACGTCGCGGTCGCCCCGGCGCGCAACGAAGAGCTGCATCTCGCCGTGACGGAAGAACGGGTTTTCATCCTTGAAGACCTTCGCCACGTCCGACCGCAGCGGGGCGACCCAGTTCGGGTCTCCGGCGTAGATCGGCTCGGCGACGTCGAAGAATCGGGAGAGGTCGGAGCCACCGCGTCCGATGCGCTCGATCACGACCGAAGGGGACGGGTCGGTCAACGTCTTTCCCAGCTCGCGGCCCGACCGATCAGGCGCCCGTCCGCACCAGCCCGACCTCGCGACCGACCTTCTCGAACGCGTCGAGCGCCCGGGCCAGATTCTCGCGGCTATGCGTGGCCATCAGGGACGTGCGGATCAGCGCCCGGCCCGGCGGAGTCGCCGGCGAGAGCACGCAGTTGACGAAGACCCCCTCCTCCTGAAGCCGGTGCACCATGCGCAGGGCCGTCAGGTCCTCGCCCACGACGATCGGCACGACCGGACTCTTCGACTCGCCCGTGTTCAGACCGAGCGACCGCAGACCGTCGCCAAAGAACTTCGTATTGTCCCAGAGCCTCTGGCGGCGTTCCGGCTCCGTGTCCATGATGTCGATGGTCGCCAGCGCGGCAGCAGCGGACGCGGGAGGGGGCGCGGCCGAGAAGATCAGGGGCCGGGCGCGGTGCTTGATGTAGTCGATCACGGTCGCGTTGCCGGCGATGAACCCCCCGACCGAGGCCATGGACTTGGAGAACGTTCCCATGATCAGGTCGACGTCGTGCTCGAGACCGAAGTGTTCGGCCGTGCCGCGGCCCGTGCGGCCGAGGACCCCGATGCCGTGCGCATCGTCGACCATCATCCCGGCCGCGAACTCGCGGGCGACCGCGAGCAGCTCCGGGAGGGGCGCGATGTCCCCTTCCATGGAAAAGACCCCGTCGACGACCACCAGCCTGCCCTTGGCCTCGCTGTCGTTGCGCATCTGGCGGCGCAGGTCCGCCGGGTCGTTGTGCTTGAACTTCTTGACGTCCCCGAAGGACAGGCGCGCCCCGTCGATGATGCAGGCGTGGTCCTGCTTGTCGAGATAGACCGTATCCCCCTTGCCCACGAGGCAGGAGATCGCGCCGAGATTGACCTGGAAGCCGGTCGAAAACGTCACTGCGGCTTCCTGGCGCATGAACTCCGCGAGCCGGTTCTCGAGGTTCACGTGGAGGTCGAGCGTGCCGTTCAGGAATCGGCTGCCCGCACAGCCCGATCCGTATTTCCGGATCGCGGCGATCGCGGCTTCCTTGACCCGGGGATCGTTGGTCAGTCCGAGATAGTTGTTGGAGCCGAGCATGATCATCCGGCGGCCGCCGATGATCACCTCGGGGTCCTGGGCGGACTCGATGACGCGGAAGAAGGAGTAGTAGCCGGTCTGCCGGACGCGGGCGGCGTCTTCGTAGCGGTAGCATTTTTCGAAGAACGGCGCAGTTCCTACCGCGTCCGGCCTCACTGCCCGGGCCACTCTGGTCATCTTCCCCCCACCTCCGGTCATTGAACCAGCGGCGGGATCTTAGCAAATTTTACAAGTTCTCGCCCGCAAGCCAACCCGCGGACTTGTACCACTCCCACGTCGTCCTCAGACCCGCCTCCAACGCAGGGCCGGGTTCGAGCGCCAGAGCCGAGCTCAGGGGTCGGCCATCGCAGATCCAGTCTCCCGCAAGGATTTCCCGGGCTTTGTCGGCATTGAAGGGCCTCGACTTGCGGGTGAGGGTCTCCCGCAGCGTCTCGAAAGCCCCCAGACCCCGCACCACGGCGTCGGGGAGGCCGATCAAGCGGGCGGGCCGAGGCGGCAGCCGGGCGATGCTCGCGGCCAGGTCACCGACGCGGACAGGGTCCGGGTCGCACAGGAAACCCGTGAAGCCCGCGAGGTCTCTGCGAGAAGCCGCCCTGGCCAGGGCGAGCGCGGCCCGATCGGCCCCGATGAGCTGCACCCGCGTCCCGCCCGCCGGAACCGGAACCCAGCCTCGCGCTGCCATCCGGAAGTAGTCGAGAAGCCCCCGGTCGCCCGGCCCGTAGACCACGCCGGGGCGCACGACGATCCAGGGCCCCTTCCAGAGTGCGGCAACCGCCTCCTCCCCTTCCCGCTTGGAACGGCCGTACCAGGAAACGGGAGCGCACGGATCCTCGCCGCGGACCGGGCGGCCCTCCCGCGCAGGCCCCGCCGCCGCCTGGCTCGAGACGAGTACGAAGAGTGCCGACGGCACCGATCGCGCCGCGGCCGAAAGAAGGCGCTCGGTCCCGCGGACGTTGACCTCGCGATAGTCCTCGAGGGTCCGGGCCTTCACGATCCCCGCCACGTGCACGATGGCATCGACCCCCGTCAGCGCTCGGGCGAACGTGTCCTGGCTCGCGAGGTCGCCGGCGACCTCCTCGACGGGAATGCCCGCCAGCAGACCCGCGCCCGCCCGGCCGCGTCGGCGCATGAGCGCGCGAACGTTCCAGCCGCTCGCCACCAGCGCCCGCGCGGCATGGCCACCGACGAAACCCGTTGCGCCAGTCAGAAATGCGATCGGCATGCGCCCGGCCAGGTTCTATCCCGGCTGCTCCGCCCACCGCGTGATTCGTCGCAGCCCCTCCTCGATTTGCTCGAGTGCCGTGGCGAACGAAAACCGGACGCAGGCATCTGCACCGAAGGCGTCTCCGGGCACAGCGGCCACGTGGGCCTCCGACAGGAGCCGGTCGCAGAACGCGGCCGACCCCGACACGGCTTTCCCGGGGTAAAGGGCCGACATGTCGGCGAAAGCGTAGAAGGCGCCCTCGGGGCTCGGGCAGCGCACGCCGGAAATGGTGGCCAGTCCCGCGACCATCCGTTTCCGGCGCGCTTCATAGTGAACCAGCATCGCGGCGACGGCCGCCGTCGTGCCGGGCACGTCGGTCAGCGCTTCGAGTGCCGCGGCCTGCGAAATCGAGGACGCGTTCGACGTCGTGTGGCTCTGGTACGACGTGACCGCAGCCACGAGCTGCGGCGGGCCGACCGCCCATCCCAGACGCCAGCCGGTCATCGCCCAGGTCTTCGAGGCCGCCCCGGTGACCACGATCCTCTCGTAGCGCCGGCGCAGGGCCGCCGCGGACGCGTGGCTCCTCCCATCGTAGAGAAAGCGGTCGTACGTCTCGTCGTAGATGAGCCACGCGCCGCGCGCCTCGCACCAGGCCACGATCCGCTCGAGCTCCGCCGCGTCCACCACGGCCCCGGTCGGATTGTTCGGAGAGTTGACGATCACCCCGCGGACGGGCCCCGGTACCAAGCGCTCGAGCGCCGCGGCCGTCGGGTGCCAGCCCGAATCGAGCTCGGTCGGCACGAACACCGGGCGTGCGCCGGTCAGGCGGACCATCTCCGGGAACGAAACCCAGTACGGCGCAAAGAGTGCGACCTCGTCGCGCTCGTCGAAGAGGGCCTGGCAAACGTTGAACACGGCCTGCTTGGCGCCCGCCGTGACGATCACGTTCTCGCGGGACACCTGCGCGCCCTGCTCCCGGAGGTACTTGGCGGCGACGGCGTCCCGCAGCGCGGACTCGCCGGCGACGTCCGTGTACTTGGTTCGGCCAGCCTCGATCGCTCGAACGCCCGCGCGCCCGACGAAATCCGGCGTCGCGAAGTCCGGCTCTCCGATCGAGAAGTCGACCACGTCGACGCCGGAGGCCGCGAGCGCCTTGGCGCGCTTGCCCGCCGCGGCCGTCGAGGACGGCGCCAGAGATGCAATGCGATGGGAGAGCCTCAGGTCGGTCATCGTCTGGACCTCCAGGACCGCGCGAACGCCGAGAATGCCACGATTCGCTTCCTTCCCAGAGCCACCAGGAGGAGCTCCACGGCGATCCACGCGGCGTAGACCCAGAGCATGTCGTGCCGCAGCGAGGGCAGGGCGAACTGGACCAGCCAGAGGGCGAACAGGCCCGCCGCCTCGTAGGCCTCGAAGCTCATGGACGCCAGGAAGATCCAGCCCAGGAATGCCTGAAGGATGGTGAGCAGGATCTCCAGCCTCTGGAACTCGTCGAACGGCAGGGCCGATGCATCGCCGTGGCTCACGCAATAAATGACGGCGAGCAGGCCCGACAGGACGCCCCACTGGTTGATGTTCGAGGAAACCATGTTCATCAGGGCCACCGGAGCTCGCGAGATGCGACGCGCCCAGGCGAACGCCGACGTCTTCTCGGGAAACTCCGACACGAAGGGAGCCACCCACTGGATGAACACGAACTGCGATATGCCGAGGCTCAGCGCCAGGGACATCATCGAATTCAGGAACGGCTCGGCCACCACGAAAATGATCGCGCCGCCGGCGGCGAAGAGACCGCCCACCGCGGCCCAGCGCTTCCATCCCGAGAAGGACAGCGCCCACCGCGACGGCGCCGGAATTTCTTCCTCCTCCTCGACCGTCTCCTCGCGCGGGGGCAGGCGCAGCAGAACGACGAGATAGACGACGTAGGTCCCGACCAGAATGACGGAGTCCACGAGTGAGAGATTTCCCTTGGCCCAGACGACGATGAAGTACGACAGCGGCGGAAGGAGCCCGACGACCTCCACCGCGTGGTCGTCCGCGAGGGGAATCGCTCCGAGCGGTTTGCCGCGCCGGCGGCGCGAGGAGAAGGCGGCGACCGCGTAGATCATGGGCCACCCAAACCCGGTCAGGAGACGGAGGCTCCCGGTGAAGTTGGCGATTGCCAGGTGCACCATGTCCGGGTTCTTGCCCGCCTTCCACGCGATGACGGCCTCCACGGCGAACTCCGGCATCGTTTGAACCAGCGCCAGCATCGCGAGAGCCAGACCCTGGGAGACCAGGAACTCCGCCGCCTCCGCCCCCCACGCCACGACGAAGGCGGCGCCGATCATCGCCGGGAAGGTCCAGAGCGCGGACAACACGGAGCCGGCCGCGGCATGCGGCGCGACGACGGCGAGCGCGCCCCTTCCGCGAGGCTTTTTCATCGCGCGCGGTTATAGCATGGAGGCCGTGCCCGCGATCGCGTCGCCGTCCAACCCGCTGGTGCGCGAGATCGCGCGAGGCCTCGAGGAGAAGACGTTCCTGCTCCTCGAAGGAGAGAAGACCATCCTCGATGCCGTCGCGGCCGGAATTTCCCTCGTGCACGTGCTTCACGACGAGAGCATCCGCCCGGGCCGTCTCGCCGCCCTGACCGCGGCACACCCTCGCCTGGTTTCGCGCGCGGTCCTCGAGCGGCTCGCCGACTCCCGCACACCGCAGCACCTGCTCGCGGTCGCGCGGCGCCGCGACGTGCCGGTCGCGGAGATCCTCGCGCGTGTGGGCCCGATCGTCTTCGTGTTCGGAATCCAGGACCCCGGCAATCTCGGCGCCATCGTTCGCGTCGCGGAAGCCGCGGGCGGGGCGGGCGTCGTCAGCGCACCCGGCACGGCCGATTTTTTCCACCCACGCGCGGTGCGCGGGAGCGCGGGGAGCGTCCTGCGCGTGCCGGTATCGGGGAAGGTCTCCTTCGAGCCGTTTGCGGCCGATGCGAAGGCGTCGGGCCGCCCGATCTGCGGTGCCGTTTCGGACGGGGGCGAGGACGCCTTCTCGGCCGCGCTCGAGCCCAACGCCGTGCTCGTCATCGGCGGCGAGGGGGCCGGCCTGCCCGCCGGCGCCTACCGTTACCTCGACCGCAAGCTCACGATTCCGATGCGCAAGCCGGTCGACTCTTTGAACGCCGCCGTCGCCACCGCTCTGCTGCTGTATTCGCCGGCACTCGGTCGGGCGTAGGCGCGCTCCGGACCTTGCGCGGCGTCACCACCTTCTTCTGGCGATTTCCGGTACCCTTCATTCCGAAAACACCTCCGCCCGAAACGCCCACACACGCGCCCTCCCTCCGCGCCACGCGTCTTCCGGAAGGCCCGCCTTGCGCGACACCTCCGCGAGAAACCGCTCCGCTGTGAACCCCCACTCGGTTGCCACCTGCGGCAACAGGAGTCCGCGGTGGCCACCGGCCTCCAGGATCAGGCCGTCCGCGCCGATCTCGATGTCCGCGGGGGCTTCGATCTCCCGCGGCGCCCCCAGCACGGAGATCTCGATCGTGCATCCCTCGAGCTCGTCCGCCCCGAGGGGCGCAAACCGCGGGTCCTCGAGCGCCGCGCGCAGAGCGTACTCCGTCACCGCGCGGGTCAGGTCCCCGGTGGGAGCGAGCGTGCCGATGCAACCGCGCAGGCGTCCTTCGCGCTTGAGCGTGACGAAGAGCCCTCGTGCCTCTCCGAAGGTCGCTGCACGGTCCGAACCGAGGCGCGGCGGCCGGTCACCCCGGAAGTGGGCCGCGAGCGCGGCCCGGGCCAGACGCAGCAGGTCGGCGCGGGCGCCCTCCGTCAGCGAATCCGAGCCCTTCATGCCGGGCTCCCGCCGGCCGCGGATTTCTGCCGGCCCGCCGGATCGGCGAGGAATACCTCGAGGGCTTCGCCGAGCGCCGCCAGATGGCCCGCAAAGAAATGATCGGCCCCCGGCACGACGAGGATCGCGGCCCCGTCCCCGGCAAAGCGGGCGAGCTCTCCCGGGGACACGAAGGTGTCGCGCTCACCCATGGCATAGAAGGTCGGCACCAGGGGAAATGGGACGTCCCGCCCCGATTCGGTTCCGAGCGGCAGGCCGAGAGCGATCAGCGACGTGACGCGGGGCTCCCTGTCGGCCGCACGCAGCGCGACGGCGGCCCCGAAGGAGAATCCTCCCGCGACGATCGGCCGGCCTCCGAGCCTCTCGGCCTCGTCGAGGGCCGCCCGAAAATCGTCCACTTCTCCCCTGCCCGCGTCGTGGCGACCCTGCGACAGGCCGACACCGCGAAAGTTGAAGCGCAGCGCGCCGTAACCGGAGCGGGTGAGGGATCGAACCGCCCGGTACACGACCTTGTTGTGCATCGTGCCCCCGTGGAGCGGATGCGGGTGCGCGAAGACCGCCGACCCGCGGGACGGCCCCTCGGGCTCCTTCCAGAGACCCTCGAGCGCCCCTGCCGGGCCCCGGAACATGCGCGGCTGCAGCGTCCCCGTCAGGGCTCTCCCTCCTCCGGTTGGCGAAACGCCACTCTCATCGTATCCTTCCCGCCATCCCGAACGGGCGCGCCGTGGCCGCCTCGGCGCGGCAGAGGAGAACGCGATGAAGAGAATCGTCCATGTCGTCGGCACGGGCACGATTGGTGAGCCGCTGATCGGCCTCTTCACCGACTTCGGGAAGCACCTCGGTATCGACGAAGTCACGTTCCACAAGCGGACTCCGATGACGACCGAGCGGGCCAAGGTCAACCACCTGCTCGAGCGGGGGGCGAAGCTCGCCGTGGATTCCGACAAGACGGCCGACTTCGAGGCGCTCGGCCACCGGGTTTCCCACGAGGCCCAGGCCGCCCTCGAGCGCGCGACCGTCGTCATCGACTGCACCCCGGCGGGGAACGAGAACAAGAAGCACTACGAGAAGATCTCGGGCCCGCGCGGCTTCCTCGCCCAGGGCAGCGAGTTCGGCTTTGGCAAGATGTACGCGATGGGCATCAACGACGAGGCCCTGCAGCCCGGAAAGGACCGCTTCCTGCAGATCGTTTCCTGCAACACCCACAACATCGCCTGTCTGATCAAGACGCTCGGATCGGACGACGCGGGCCACCGGATCCTGACCAAAGGCCGCTTCGTGTGCATGCGTCGCGCCAACGACGTGTCGCAGGATTCCGGCTTCGCCCCGGCGCCGTCCGCCGGAAAGCACGACGACCCCGAGTTCGGCACGCACCACGCCCGCGATGCCTCCGCCCTGCTCTCGACGATCGGCTGGAAGCCTCCCATCTTCTCCTCGGCGATGAAGCTGAACACCCAGTACATGCATTCGCTGTGGTTCGACATGGAGGTCTCGACGCCAACCACGAAGGAAAAGGTGCTCGGGCGCCTGCGCGCCAACCGGCGCATCGCCCTCACCGAACGCCGCTCGGCCAACCAGATCTTCTCCTTCGGCCGCGACCACGGATATTACGGCCGCATCCTCTCGCAGGCGGTGATTGCCTCGGCGACCGTGGCGGTCAAGGGCGACAACGAGATCATCGGCTTCTGCTTCACGCCTCAGGACGGCAACTCGCTCGCGTCGTCGATCAACGCGGCGCTCTGGCTGATGGATCCGGACCCGAAGCAGCTCGCCGACCGCATGTCGGTGCTGGACCGCTTCTTCTTCCGGGAAATCTAACCGGCCCGGCGCAATCGCGTCACGTCCGGCTCCCGGCGGGCCTGCTACCATGGGGCCCATGGCCTGGGTAACCTGCCCACACTGCGGGTTCACGCAGATCCCCTCCGCCCGCTGCCTCAAGTGCCACAAGACGCTGGAGCGAACGGCATCGTCTCCGAAGGAGGACGCGTCCCGGCGCACGCCGGCGCCGCCCGAGAGCATCGGGCCGGCCGTTCCGCGCCAGTACGTCCTGGCGCTCGCGGGCCTCGCGCTGCTGGTCGTCGCGGCGGTTCTCTACTGGACCGCCCGCAATCCGATGCCGCCCGAAACCCTGGCCACGGTGGCGCCTCCGACTCCGGAGCCATGGGCTCTCGATTTGACCGGCCGATGGCAGTCGTCCGTCCCGACGACGATCGCGGGGCCGCCGCCGCGGCCCGCGCTGCGCGAGGTCTTCCTGGAGACCGACCGCTCGGGTGCGATCGTCGCGGCGGGCGCCGTGCTCACCGATCCGGGCCACGGAGGCGCCGGCGCAGGCTACCTGACCGTTCCCGACGGACGCCGCCGGATCCGCGAGATCGAAACGGCGCTCGGAGCATCGCCGCACGGAGCCGCTCTCAACCTCGACTTCGTCCCTCTGCCTCCCTGGGCGCCGCACCGAGACCGCCTCTGGCGGGCGGTCGAGGGGCAGCGCCGCGGCGGGGAGGAGCCGACCTACCTTCTGCTCGAGTCCCTCGAACCGGATTTTCTCGTCCAGGCCGGCGTGAACGCGAGCGGGTTCCTCTCGTACCTGTTTCTTTCGCCCCCCTACGAGTCCGGGCGCGGGAACGATGCACTCTCACGGGTCATCCATCCTGGTCCCGGGAGCGCCCTGCGCGGTTTCCGCAACCTCGTCTGGGACCTCTCCGGGGCCGCAGACTTCGTGACTCTGCAGGTCCGGGCCACGATCTCGCAGCCCGCCGGCAGCGAGGACCGCCTCATCCTCCACCGCCAGTAGGGCGTCACGCCGAGACGACGTACCCCCCGCTCTTCACGTCCTTCTTCATCGTCAGCAGCCCCGCGCGCTCCGCATCCTGGAGCAGTTCCGAGAACGACTTGTACCCGTAGTACGACTCGTTGAAGTAGGGCTGCTTGCGCTGCATCGTCTGCTTGACCATCGAGCCCCAGATCACGTCGTAGTTCTCGCGGCGCAGCGCCTGCACCGAGTCGAGCACGAGCCGGAAGACGTCCTGTTTCTTCTTCGGCAGATTGTCGATCGAAGGCATCGCGTGCGTTTCCCGCACGAGGTCCTCGTAGAAGATGAACTCGTCGCAGTTGGAGATGAGCAAGTTCGACGTCGAGTTCTTCACCCCCACGCCGATCACGCTCTTGTCGTTCTCCTTGAGTTTGGAGACGAGGGGCGAGAAGTCCGAGTCGCCCGAGCAGATCACGAAGGTCGTGATGTGCCCCTTCGAGGCGACCAGGTCCATGGCGTCCACCACCATTCGGATGTCGGCCGAGTTCTTCGCCGAGTAGTTGCGCTGCGGGATGTCGATCAACTCGATGGCCGCTTCGTGGAACTCGCGCTTGTACTCGGAGTACCGCGTCCAGTCCGCGTATGCCTTCTTGAAGACGATCCTCCCCTTCTCGATCAGTCGCTGGAGAACGAGGTGGATGTCGAACTTCTTGTACTGGGCATCGCGCACTCCGAGCGCGATGTTCTCGAAGTCGATGAAGAGCGAGAGCCGTTGATCGACCCCGACGCGCGCGGGCGGCGCTCCGGCCACGCTCATCGGCGCGCTCGACGGGAGGGTCGGTGCCGGGGTGGGCGGCGGCCCCGTGTCCTCGGCCGGCCCCGAGAAGGCCTTGTGCCTCCTCGCGCCACCCCGGCGCCGCCGAGGTTTTCTTTCCTCCGCGGTCTCGGCCGCGGGAAATGGAACGGTTTCGTCGGTCATGATGTCCTTTCTGGCGCGTAGTCGAACGAGGATGTCGTCAGAACGAAGGTAGCGAGCACGCGGGCCACCTCGTGCCCGCTCCCGTCCACGATCTCGACCTCCCCCACGTTCACGCGTCGTCCCTTCTTGAGGATTCGCGCCCGCGCCAGCACCTCGCCCCGGGCCCGGCGCAGGAAATGGATCGTCAGATCCGTCGTCGCGAATCCCATCTTTCCGTCAAAATTCGTAGCCAGGGCAAACGCCACCGCGGAATCGGCCAGGGTCGCCAGGACCCCGCCGTGAACGGTCCCCGAACCGTTCGTGATCTCTTCCCGGTACGGCAGGCGCAGCAGGCAGTGGTCGAGCCACAGCTCCTCGAGGCTCGGGCGCAGCCACCCCAGCGCGGGAGAGTCGGCGAGGCGTTTCCGTAGGCGCTGCAGGAGGTCGGGGGTAACTCCCGCCCGGTCCTGCGTGGCCGGTTGCAGGCTCACGAACTTGCCATTCTATGCGATCCGGACGGGCCTATTCCGAGGGCTCCGGGGGGGCCTCCGACACGTAGTAGGGGAGTTCCTCGGCCCGGCGCGTGGAGTTGTCCAGGTGACGCGGAACCTCGACGAGCGTCCTCGTCACGTTCGGGTCGCACACCTCGTTGTCGCATTCGTAGGTGTAGATGTTCTTGTCGGCGTCCTTGCGAAACCTGACGACGGTCTGATACCCGTCGCAGTTGCCGCACTTGATCGACATCATGAAGATGTCGATCACATGGAGCTCGGGGCGATCGTCGGAGGGCGGCATGGGCCAATGATACGCTGTGACGCCCAACGGGAGGTGACGATGGCCAGGCATTTGGCATTGCTTGCGGCCCTTCTCCTCGCGGCGCCGGCAGAAGCCGCCCCGGGGGACGGCCGATTCGAGAAGACGATCCCATTTCCGCGGGATCGTCCGGCGAACCTCGACTGGACGTACCTGAAGTGCACGATCCGCAGCGTCCAGGTCAACAACTATCCGAACGCCGACGACATCGAGAAGGCGCGGACGAAGGATCCCGGCGACCACTCCTGGCTCTGGTGGCAGTTCGAGGTGGACAACCGCGGCACGCGGGACTGCAAGCTCCACCTCTGGGTCGAGGTCCTCGACAAGTCGGGCAAGGTCGTCAAGGACGGCGACCGTAGCGCCAGCGTGGAGGCGGGCAAGGTCGACGAGTCCTTCCGGGTCTCCACACGCATGCGGACTCTCGACGCCGCCGATTCTCCGAAGGTGCGCCTGCGTGCCGAGATCATCCCGAAGTAGACGCCGCCCGCGATGAGTCGCTCCGTGCTCGCCCGGCCGGAGACTCCCCGGGACTACGCAGCCGCCCTCGCGGGAGCCGCGCATCGATTCCGGCACGTCGGCATCCTGGCGGTGGCCGGCGCCGACCGCGCCGCCTTCCTGCAGGGCCAGCTGACGCAGGACCTGCGCACTCTTGTGCCCGGAGGCTCCCTGCCCGCCGCCGGCCTCTCGCCGAAGGGCAAGATCCTCTATTTCGGCAGAGTCGTCGCGCTGCCCGAGCGCCTGCTTCTGGTCGGGGCCGGGCTCGACCGCCCATTCGTCCAGTCCCACCTCGCCAAGTACGCCGCTTTCCAGAAGGCCACGATCGCGGATGCCACGAACGAGTTCTGCGTGGTCGCTCTTTACGGCCCCGCCGCGGCCGACATCCAGGTGCCCGAATACGCGGAGCGCCTGCCGGCGGAGGGCGAATTTGCAGCCGGCATCCTCTCCCCCGCCCGCCGCCGGCAAGAGCTCGAACTCCTGCTCGCCGCGGCAGGATCCACGCCCCTCGGCCCGGAGACAGGCGAGGTCCTTCGCGTGGAGGCCGGTCGCCCTCGCTTCGGCTCCGAGGCCGACGAGAACACGCTGCCCGACGAGATCCACTTGTCGGCCGCGATCTCGACGAGCAAGGGCTGCTACGTCGGGCAGGAAGTCGTCGCGCGTCTGCGGACGTACGGGCGCGTCAACCGGAGGCTGGTCGGCCTTCGCTTTCCAGCAGCTCCGGTTCCGCCTGGAACGGTCTTTCCGGACGCCGACAAGCCCGGACTCGAGCTCGGCCGCGTGACGAGCGCCGCCCTGTCGCCGCGATTCGGGCCGATCGGGCTCGGCCTCGCCTTTCGGGACGTCGCGTTGGGCGCTACGCTCGCCGACGCGGGCCATCCCGAAAGGCAGGCGGTGATCGCGCCGCTGCCCTTCGCGTGAGGGCCCACGCCACCCTCCGACGCTTCGAGATCCACCTCGCGCTCGCTGGCGCGCAGTCGGGCTTCGCACTCTTTCCGATACTCGGGAAGCTCGTCCTCGGCGCGGTGCCCCCCTTCCTCTTCGCGGCCTTCCGCGTCGTAGCCGCCGCCGTTCTGCTCGAAGGCGTACGGCGCGTGCGCTCGCCGGCGGAGGCGATTCGCCCCAAGGACCGCCCCCGGATGCTCCTCTACGCGCTCCTCGGGGTCTCCTTCAACCAGGTCCTGTTCATCACGGGCCTGTTCCTCACGACGGCCATCAACACGACGATCCTGACGGCAACCATTCCCGTCTTCACCCTGGCCGCGGCCGTGCTCCTGGGCCGCGAGAGGATGACGGCGCGGTCCGCCCTCGGGCTCGCGCTCGCCGGCGCCGGGGCACTCGCCCTGCTCAACGCCCAGCGCTTCGACTGGGGAAGCGCGTCCTTTCGGGGCGACCTCTTGATCCTGGCCAACTGCACCTCGTACTCCCTGTATCTCGTCCTCTCGCGGCCGGTGCTGGCCCACTACCGCGTCGCCACGTTCACCGCCGCGGTCTTCCGCTACGGAGCCGCCCCGATCGTCCTGCTCGCCCTTCCCGACCTGCGCCGTTTCGAGCCGGCACGGGTTTCCGCAGTGGCGTGGATGTGCCTGGCGGGCGTCATCCTGCTGTGCACCGTGATCCCGTATCTGTTGAACTCCTGGGCGCTGGCGCGCACGCAGGCCTCGCGCGTGGCGTTCTACGTCTTCCTGCAGCCCCTGATCGCCACCGTTCTCGCCGTTCTCGTCCTCGGAGAGGGCCTGACCCTCAAGACGGTCTGGGCCGCGCTGCTCATCTTTGCCGGTCTTGGCGTCACGCTCGTCGGCCGGCGCCTTCCCGCCCGACCCCTACCCTAGGGTTTCTCGCTCCACGCCTTCCAGGACTCGTAGTACTCCTCGACTTCATCCACGAAGCCGGCATGCCGAGGCTGCCAGCCGAGCATCCGCCCGGCCTTGCGCGAATCCACACGCTGGTCGAGGGCGAGACATTCCGCAAAATCTCCCAGGGTCTCGGCGGCCCGCGCGACCGGCACCCGCTCGATCGCGCCGGCATAGCCGGTGACTCGGGCCACCGCTTGCGTCATCTCGAGGACGCTTGCCCGGGACTGGTCCGCGACGTTGAAGACTTCGCCGGACAGGCCGCTCTCGGCCGCCCGCACGTAGGCGTCGCCCAGGTCGTCCCGGTGAACCATCGCCCAGCGCGCGCTTCCGTCGCCGACGATCCGGAGCGCGCCCTGGGCCGCATCCCGAAACCAGAAGGAGGTGAGGCTCCCCTGCCCCCCGTAGACGCAGCCGGGCCGAAGCACCAGGACTCGAACGCCCGGAGAACCGAGAGCCAACTGCTCGCTCTGCGGGCGCAACGCGACCGCGCGTGCCGGATTGACCGGCGACGTCTCGTCGGCCGCGCGGCCCCCCGTGTCGCCATAGATCCAGACGCCGCTCGTGTAGAGGAACGTCTTCGGCCGGGGCCCGCGCTCCGCGGTCGAGGCGAGCGCCTCGATTGCCCGCCGGTCCGCGCCGAACGGGTCGGGGCCCGCCACGCTGGCCGCATGGACGAGCACCGAACAGGCCTCGGCCGCGCCGAGAAAAGTGTCGGGTTCCTCCAGAGAGCCCCGAACCGGCCGTATTTCCTGGCGGGCAAGAGCTCTTGCCTTCTCGTCGGTACGCGCCAGGCCCCAGACCTGATGGCCCGCGCGTCGAAAGGCCATCGCCACAGCCTGCCCGACGTAACCCGTCGCGCCGGTGACGAAGATTCTCATGCCCGCGCCGAATCGCCTCCACCCAACCAGCGGTAGAAGACGCCCGCGATCGCCGCACCCAGGATCGGTGCCACCCAGAAGAGCCAGAGCTGGCCGATCGCCCAGCCGCCCACGAAGATCGCCGGTCCCGTGCTGCGGGCCGGGTTCACCGACGTGTTCGTCACGGGAATGCTGATGAGATGGATGAGCGTGAGCGCCAGGCCGATCGGTATTGGCGCGAACCCGGCGGGCGCTCTCTTGTCCGTCGATCCGAGAATGACCACCAGGAACATGAACGTCATCACGACTTCGCAAACGAGCGCCGCCTGGAGCGAGTAGCCGCCTGGCGAGTGCTCCGCATAGCCATTGGAAGCGAAGCCGCCGGACAGATCGAAACCGGCCTTCCCGCTGGCGATCAGGTACAGAACCCCGGCCCCGGCGATGGCGCCCAGAACCTGAGCGACGACGTAGGGCACGAGTTCCGCCGCGGGAAACCGCCGCCCGGCCACCAGACCTACGGTGACTGCAGGGTTGATATGGCAGCCCGAGATGGGCCGATCGCGTACGCCATGGTCAGGAGTGTCAGGCCGAACGCGAGCGAACGCCGGCAAACCCGATCCCCAGGCCGGGAAACGCGGCCGCCAGCACCGCGCTGCCGCATCCTCCGAGAACCAGCCAGAACGTACCGATGAATTCTGCGACAGTTCTCTTGCCGAGCGGCATGCGCGACTCCTCCTTGAATTCCGTTGAGTGCGAAAGGGAAACAGCGGGCCAACTCTATTCGCGTTTGGCCCGGCCGGGCAAGGCCGTTCCCGCCGTTCAGGGCGCCGTCAGCACGTCGTAGTGCGTGACCGTCGGCTCGAGCTCGAGCAGGAAGTCGGCGTCCTCGGGATAGTAGCGAGCCCGTTCCAGGTCTTCACCGGCGAACCTTCGGATTGCCTCGCGAGACTCCCAGAGCGAGACGAGCAGGAAATGCGCGACGCCGCCCTCCGTCCGGCGAAGGACGTAGACGCCGCAATTCCCCGTCGTGGCTCGGTAGCCCGGGATGCCGGTCTTCTCGAGATACGCCGCGTACGCGTCCGCCCGTCCGGCGGCAACCGCGCCATGCCACACCCGAGCGATCACGCCTGCCCTCCCTCCAACGAGCCGCGGAATGCTTCGAGGCGGGCGACGACGTCGGCCGGCGCGCGCCCGGCCCGCCCCAGCGGGTCGGTGAAGACGTGGTGTGTCGACCCCTCCGCCAGCAGATCCCGGGCGGGGCTTCGGACCTCGTACGCAAACGTGCAGCCGCGGCCGCCGAGCTCGGTGCATCCGCGTCGAGACCCGGATCGGATCGTCGTAACTCGAGCGCTTCCGGAAGGCGCACTCGACGCGCGTCACCGGAATGTACAGGCCCGACCGCTCCATCCCGGCATACGGGAGCCCCGCCGCCCGGCACCACTCGGTCCGGCCGATCTCGAACCAGACCAGGTAGTGCGCGTGGTACACGATGCCCATCCGGTCGGTCTCGGAGTAGCGGACGCGCAGATCCGTCTCGACGGCGCGCAATGGAGCCGTCAGAACCGGTCCGCCAGCCGCTGGCGCACGACGTTGGGCACCAGGCCCGTCACATCCCCGCCCAGGCGCGCGAGCTCCTTGACCAGACGGCTCGAGACGTAGGAGTACTCCTCCTTGGCCATGAGAAACACGGTCTCGATGGAGGGCGCCAGGCGCCGGTTCATCAGGGCCATCTGCAGCTCGTATTCGTAGTCCGAAACGGCGCGCAACCCGCGGACGATGATCGTCGCGCCGGAGCGCGTCGCGAAGTCCACGAGCAGCCCGGAAAACGACGCGACGGCCACCGACGGATCTCCCCCCACGATTCCACCGATCATTCCTGCGCGGTCTTCGACCGAAAAAAGCGGCGTCTTCTGGTCCTGCTCGAGGATCGCGACGATCACGCGATCGGCGAGGCGGCGAGCGCGGGCGAGGATGTCGAGGTGCCCGTTGGTCAGCGGATCGAAGGAACCGGGATAGACGGCAATGCGCTCCGTCATGGTCTGCTCCCCCCTTCGGTGGTCGCGGTGCGGAGGCCTTCGGCCAGCAGATTATAGGCGGACACCGTCAGAAACAGGGCGAGGCCCGGGAACAGCGCCATCCACCAGGCCTCCTCGATGAGCCCGGGCGCCGCCGAGAGGATGCCGCCCCACGAAGTCGCCGGAGCGGGAAGGCCGACGCCCAGAAACGACAGCGACGCTTCCGCCAAGATCGCCCATCCCACGCCGAAGGCCGCCGACACGATCAGCGGCGGCAATGCGTTCGGAAGCAGGTGCCGCACGAGAATGCGCGGCGTGGACGCGCCGGCCACGCGGGCGGCGCGGGCGTAGTCGAGATCCTTGATCTTCAGAATCTCCGCGCGGGCGTACCGCGCGTCGCCGGCCCAGGTCGTGAATCCGATGGCGAGGATCACCGTGAGCGGCGAAGGCGGGAGAAAGGCCGCCAGCGCCAGCAACAGGAACAGCACCGGGAAACAGAGCATCACCTCGATGAGGCGGGAGAGCGCCAGATCCACGCCACCCCCGAAGTAACCGGCCGTGGCGCCGACCGCGAAACCGATGCCGAGCGAGACGCCAGCCGCCACCAGGCCGATCGCGAGCGAGATCGGCGTCGCCGTCACGACGCGCGACAGCAGGTCTCGCCCGAGATCATCCGTGCCGAAAAGATGGGCTGCCGAGGGCGGCAGCAGCCGCTGTTCGAGTCGGATCTCCTGGGCGCGCCGGGAGAAGAGGGGCGCGCACGCGGCCACCACCCAGAGGAGGACGACGAGGACGAGCGCCATCCGGGCACTCGTCGGCAATCGCATGCGCAGGGTCGACGGCACGTGCACGGCGCGCGGCCTATCCAACGGCGCCGTCGCGCACGCGCGGGTCCGCCGCGGCGAGCGCGATGTCGGAGGCCAGGGTCGCCACGAGCATGGCGACCGCAGCGACGAGCGACAGGGCGAGGATGACCGGATAGTCGCGGGCAAGAATCGAGTCGAAGTAGAGCCGCCCGAGCCCGGGCCACGCGAAGATCTTCTCGACGATCACGCTCCCGGACAGCAGCGCCGGCAGCAGCAGCCCGAAGAGCGTGATCAAGGGAAGCAGGGCGTTGCGCAAGGCGTGCCTCCAGAGGGCCTGCCGCCGCGAGGCGCCCCGGGCGCGCGCGGCCAGCACGTAGTCGCTCGCCGCGCCTCCACCACGCCCGAGCGGACCAGGCGCGCGACGAACGCGAGCGTCCCGTACGTCAGGCAGTCACGGGAAGCGCGAGGTGCGCGATGCGATCCGACAGGCCCTCCCAGCCCGACGGCGGCGCGTCGGACGCGACCCCGTAGAGCGGCAGCCAGCGCAGCTTAACCGAGAAGAGCGTCTGCAGGAGCAGGGCGGCCCAGAAGGACGGCAGCGAGTACAGCGCGAACAACGCGACCCCCGAGACGCGGTCCACAACGCCGTCCGGACGGCCGCCGGCCACCACCCCGAGCGGCATCGCGAGACCGAGCGTGAGCAGCAGCGCCGCGCCGTTCAACAGGAGCGTGTACGGCAGCGCGTCCCGGATCCGCGCGGCGACCGGGCGACGGTCCACGAAGGACTCCCCGAGGTCCAGCCGCGCCACACGGCCGATCCACGCCGAACCGTTCGGGGAGCGGGCGGTCGAGGCCGTACTGCCGGCGCATCTCCTCGGCGGCCCGGGCCGATGCACGGCGCCCGAATCCGCGCCCATCGCGCACCGGGCTGCCGGGCGCCAGATGCAGCAGGAGGAACACGAGCACGACGATCCCGAAGAGAGTCGGGACCGCGAGCAGGAGGCGGCGGACGATGTATCCGATCATCGGGCCGCCTCCCGGCCGCGCCGCCGCCCGGCGCCTGCAACCAGTCCATCGGCCCGGGCCAGATCCCGAAGAGCCCGAGCGGCGAGGTCTCGACGCCTTCGACGCGCCGCGCGAGACCGTACTGCTTCGTGGCGTTGACGACGAAGACCGCCGGTGCGTCGTCGCGGAAGATGCGATGCAGCCGATGGAACAGCGCGATCCGCGGGCTTCGCGTCCAGCTCGCCGCGCGGCCCGCATGAGACGGTCGGCCTCGGGATTCCGATAGAACCCGCTGTTGAAGCCCCGCGGCGGCCATTGCGACGAGTCCCAGTAGGGATAGGGGTCCGGATTGGGGTCCGACGCGCTCGACGCGAGCGACGCCGCTTCGAACCCCCCGGCGTCGAGCCGCTCGACGAAGCTCGCCCACTCGATCGGGCGGATGCGCGCCGGATTCCCGCGGAGGCGAGCGACGCCGCGAAGATCTCGTCGATCTGGAGCCCGATCGTGTTGCCGGCCGAGACGAGCAGATCGAAATCGAACTCGCGCCCGCCCCGGTCCCGAATTCCGTCGCCGTTCGTGTCCCGCCATCCGGCCTCGTCCAGGAGCACCGCCGCTTTCGCGGGTCGAACGGAAGCGGCTCACCGACGCGTCGTAGGCGGGAGATTCGGGCGCCCAGGGCCCGGAGATCACGCGCGCGGACCCCTGGAAGAGGTGACGGACGATCGCGTCGCGGTCGAGAAGCATCGTGACGGCTCGCCGCACCCGCGCGTCCGCGAAAAACGGCAGCCGCGCGTTCAAGGCGATGTAGTTGTAATCGAGGTCGTAGAACTCGACGAGGCGGCAGCACGCGGCGAACGCCGGGTCGCCGTCCGCGCGCGCCTTGAGCGAGGCGTCCATCCAGCTTTCGTCCAGCGCGCCCTGCAGCAGCGCGCGATACGCGACGGCATTGTCCGGCAGGATCCGGAAGAGGATCCGCTCGAAACGACCCCGCCGGTCCGGCGTAGCGCGGGTTGCGCTCCAGGACGATCGACTCCTGTGCCTTCCACGACTGCAGCCGGTACGGGCCGTTCGACAGCGGCGACCGATTCTGCCCGGCCTTCTCGAACACAACCCCTTCGAAGCGGCGCGCCGGCAACAGCGGCAGGGCGAAGGCCATCTCGCGATACGCGTAGGGTTCGCGGAACGCGGCGCGAAACGTCTTCGGGTCGAGCTCTTCGACCGACACGAGGTCCTCGAAGAGGGCCTTGTAGAGCGGCGAGGCGACGTTCGGGTCGGCGATCTTCCGGATCGTGAAGACGGCGTCGCCCGCTCCGACCGGCGTGCCGTCCTCCCAGACGGCGTCCGGACGGATCGCGATCGTGAACGCGCGTCCGTCCGCCGAGACGTCGATCTTCTCCGCGAGCCCCGGAACGAGGCGCATCCGGGAGTCGAAGTCGAAGAGGTTCCGCGAAAGATATTGGAGGACGAGTTGCTCGGGCACGTCCGTCTGCAGAACCGCGTTGAGCGTGCCCGGCTCGCCGAAAAGGCGCCGCTGCAGCGTGCCGGCCGCCGCCGCGGCGGTGTTCGCCGGGGACCCGGGAGTGATCCGCCCCGAGCCGGGCGAATGCGATTGGCCGTCGCGGGCCCGACAGGCACACACACACACGAGTGCCGCCAGGGCCGTCCGGAGCCGAATCACGCGGCGATTATGAGGGAAGGCCGGCTTCGGACGAAGCGCGGCCGGAGTCTATGGCGCCCGGAAGCTCGCTGCTGCGACGTTGCGGGACGCGTCGGTGACGCGGACGAGGATGTAGGCCCCCCCGCGGCGCACCCGCGAGCCGGATCCGGTAGGTCTCGGTCGGCGAATCGGAGAGTCCGTCCTCGGGCTCGACGTGGACCCACTCCTTGGCGTCCACGCTGTACTCCGCCTCGAGGATCGGCGACGCCGCGTCGGCCGCTTCGAATCGGAGAATCCCCTCGGACCCCTCGAGCCGGCGGATCACCGGCGGCGTATTGTCGATCCGGATCGGCGCCGAGTCGCGCGACGTCGTCTTCGGATCGTCGGGATTCGCGTCCGCGTCCGACGCGATGAGGCGGAAGACGTAGTCGCCGTCGGGAAGCGACGTCGTGTCGAACGCGTAGAACGTCTCGTTGATGTCCTTGCGGAGAAGGATCCAGCGGTCCGAGTTCACGGGGCGAGCGCGGATCTCGAAGCTCAGGGCGTCGCCATCACGGTCGCCGGCCTTCCAGGTGAGCGTGCGATATCCCTTCCGGAGGAGCCGCCGCGGCGCCCCTTCGACCTTCGCCTCCTCGAGTCCCGTGAAGATGCCTTCTCTCGTCCGGCGACTGCGTCTCGAAAACGTTCGACCCTCCGGAGGTCGACCGCGCGAGCACCTCGGCCGGCGCGAGCGCCGTCAGGCTCTCGACGTCCGGCGCGGTATTGCGATTGCGATAAGCCGCCTCGGTGCGCCGGACCGTCGGCGCGGCGTTCCCGTCGGAGCTCATGCGCACGCGCCACTGCAGATACCGGCCGGGCGGCGCCGCCACCTTCGTCGCCTGCGGTCCGGACGTCCAGGCGGACCAGCCGCTCCACGCGGCGTCGGGGACCTGCGACTCTCCCGAGCGGAAGGCGAACTCGACGTCGGCGCCGGCCGGGACGTCGCCGTCGAAACGGAACGTGCCGAACCGGCTGGTCCGGCCGGTGTCCTTCACCGCGGAGACGTACTCGCCCTTGCGCGCTCCTCGGACAGCCGGTACACGGCGCACGAGCCGTTGGTCGCGATCGCGTCGCCGGACAGCGCGGTCACCTGCTTTTCGTCGAGCGTTCGATCGAGAGACCACGAACCATTCGTGACGCGGTAGAGCTTGCCGTTGGGCCCCGTCGCCGCGAGCACTTCGCCCTTCGCGGCGTCCGGCGCGAGATCGAAGACGAGCTCCTCCGAGCTCGACCACACGACCCGCGGCGGCTCCTCGGGCGAGAAGAGGAGGACCTCGGAGGAGTACGCGCCCTTCCCCGAAGGGCGGCGGCGCCACCCGCGCCGACGATACGGACACGGTG
The DNA here is from genome assembly GCA_963811425.1 of uncultured Acidobacteriota bacterium. Lineage (GTDB taxonomy): Bacteria > Acidobacteriota > Thermoanaerobaculia > UBA5066 > Gp7-AA6 > DAHUXD01. The sequence continues at coordinate 107,242 of CAWERV010000017.1, read as the reverse complement.
ACTTCCGCCTTGTCCTTGTTCTCGTCCTCATCGCGGCCGGGGCCGCGTGGCGCCTTGCCCGTCGGCAGTGCCACCGGCGCCGTGATCGGCTCTCCGGAACCGGCCGATCCCTCGGACGCGACGGCGGCCGCCCAGATCCGGCCGTCCGCGCTCGCCGTGATCGACGAGATCTCCGTCTTCGACGAGTCGTAAACCGTCGAGACCTTGCCGTTCGGATCGAGGCGGAGGACGATGCCCGATCCCGCCGTGCCCGCCCAGAGTCGCTTCTCGGAATCGAAGTACAGGGACTTGACGTGCGGGTCCGAAGCCGCGTGCACGCGCTCGCCCTGACGTGCGGACGTCACGCGGTGGATCTCTCCCGGCAGCCCCGTCGCGACGTACAGGGCCGGGCCCCCGAAGGCGAGCGCCCAGACGTACTTCGCTCCCGTCTCGTAGTAGACGTCGGCTCTTCCGTTCGCGACGCGGTACACCTTTCCGCCCGGCGACGCGCCCGCATAGACGGCGCCGTCGGGCCCGATCGCGATCGCGGTGACCTCCTTCTCGGGAAGGGTCGCCGCCGTTTCGGCCTTTCCGCCCGTGACGCGCACGACCTTCCCGGCGTCCCCCGTGCCGACGAAAGATCCCCGGACGGGCCTGCGCGGCAGCGTAGATGGCGGGCTCCGAGACCTGATTCCCGCCACGGAGGCATGCCGCGACCGAGTAGGGTTCCGTCGGCCGTCACGGACACGCCCCGCGCCTCCCCCGTCGAAAAGTCCGAGGCCGTGTTGGAGAGCCAGATCCGCGTCTCCGAGCCGCGGGCGGGCCCTCCGACGCACAGCAGAGCTGCCGCGAGAACCGATCCGGGCGAGGCGACCCTCAACCAGTCTCGGCAGGACTTCAGCAGGTTCAACGAGCCCGGGACCGGCACCGGCTGCTCGATAGACTCCGCCTCCAGCCTGAGGTACGCGAGGTCCGATGTGCCGTGCGCCCGGACCCCGGTCGAGCAGAACGGCCGACCGCGTGGGAGGCAGCGCGGAGAGCGCCTCACCCTTGACGAGCGCGCCCGGCGCCCTCCGATCGGCGAGCAGGTTCAACGTGTTGGCCGGCCGCACCCGCGAGAGGAAATCGAGGACCTGGTCGAGCGACTGGGGATCCGGCGGAAAGAGCGAGAGGTCATACGCCGTCGCCGCGTCGCCGTCGCCGACGAAGAGCGTCACGGGCCGGGGGGAACGTCTACCGGCGCCCGGGCCGTCATCGCGACGCGGCGCGGGCCGCCGCGGAAGTCCACGAGATCCACCCGGACCGGCACGACGTCGCCCGGGTGCACCCGCTCCTTCGTCGCCTCGACGTGCACGATCCGGGCGCTCTGCAGCCGATCCGAGTGCGTGATGTCGACCTCCACGCCCCGGATCGCGAGGTCGCGGAATTCGTTGGCCATCAGAAAGTTCGTCAGCACAGCGAGCGAGGCCACCGCCTCGTCCTTGGCGGTGAGTCCGGTGAACACCGTGTCCCAGCGGACGATGCGCTCCGCCGTCTGGATCGATGACTTCCAGACGATCGTGCGCTCTCCGGCGCGCTTCTCGAGCGTCGTCAGCACGTTGTCGATCGCCATCGCGAGCAGGATCGGCGTCAGCATCGAGTTGTGGACCACCTCGAAATGAAACGTCTGCGTCGGGAGCTCGTCCGACGACATTCGGATCGTCACCGGAACCATCGTCGGCGCGCTCCGAAAGTGCCGAGAATTCCGGTCGACCGATCCTGCGAGACGGACCCGAGACCGGCCCGGTCGTGGAGAACTTGAAAGAGCGATAGAGCGACGGCAGCACGGTCAGCACCTCGGCCTCCGCCATGGGCATGTTCACCGGCCCCATCGACAGGAAGGGGTGGCCGAACGCCAGCACGGACTTGTCGTCGACCCAGGTCACCGTGCCGGTTGCCGAAAGAACCATGTCTCCCGACAGCAGCACGGTCGCGACCGCCGAACCCGGCTCCAGCCGACCCTGGTCCCCCGGCTTCGCCCGCCCGGAGGCCGACGGCCCCGAAGCGCCGGAAGGAGCGACCACCCATCCTGCCGCCTCCGCGACCCGCCCGAACAGCCGCCCGGGCGCGCTGCGCCGGAGAGCGACACCGGCAGCGGCAACGGCGAGGGGCCCGAAGCGGCCGGCTCGGCGCCCAGAGGCTTCCAGAGCGACGCCAACGGCTCTTCGAACCTCCGGTCTCGAAATGCGGCGACGAACGCGGCCGCGCGCGTCGCGGCGCCGCCGATCGGCACCGGCGGCGAGGCCGGGGCCTTGCGGATGTCGAGCATGCTCTGGATCGGAGTGATTCCGCAGATCGCTTCCCGCGAAAACGGCCATCCGTACGCGAGCGCGCCGATCAGCTTGCCGTTCACGTAGACCGGGCTTCCGCTCATTCCTGCGATGATGCCGGTCCGATCGAGCGCGTCGCTCAGGATGCGCGCGAGAATCAGGTCCTGCCTCGGCGCGTAGCTCTTGAGCGGACCGACGATCTCGACGTCGAAGCGCTGGACCCCCTTGCCGTCGCCGAAATCCGACAGCCCGTAACCGCGCATCCCGGGTGCGAGGTCACCCGCCGGAAGAATCTCGGTGGGAGCGGCAAGCGCGGTGCCGGCCCCCGACGCGAGCGCCAGGGCCAGCAGAACTCGACCCATTCGTTGCCTCACGGCAGGCACAACGCCACCGGTTCGCCGCTCCATTCCCTTTGACCCTCTTCGGGGCCTATGTTACGGTCGAAACCGATGCTGGCGTCCGCCTTTCAAGCCGTTACCTCCGAAAACCTCCCCGGATCGACTTCGATCCTCTCCTTCTTCGCCGAGACCGGCGCAACGGCGAAGGTGGTCCTCGGCATCCTGCTCTTCTTCTCCTTCGTGTCCTGGGTGATCATTTTCGCCAAGTTCATCCGGTTGCGCCGGGTCTCCCGGCAGTCGGAGCGTTTCGTCACCTTCTTCCGCAAGTCCAAGCGGTTCTCCGAGGTCAACACCTTCGCGGGCGAGCTCGCCGACACGCCCCTGACGACCCTCTTCCAGGCCGGCTACGCCGAGCTCGACGCCCAGGTCAAGGCGATTCGCGCGGACGACGGGCCGACCACGGCCGGCGGTTCCCAGGGCAAACTCCTGATCAAGAACATCTCGGGGATCGAGCGCGCGCTCGAACGGGCGATCGGCGTCGAAATGTCACGGCTCACACGTTCCATGACGTTCCTGGCCACGACCGCCTCCGCCTGCCCGTTCATCGGCCTCTTCGGAACGGTGTGGGGCATCATGCAGTCCTTCCGCGCGATCGGGCAGACCGGCTCGACCTCCATCGCCGCCGTGGCCCCCGGCATCTCCGAGGCCCTGGTCAACACGGCGGCCGGCCTGGCCGCCGCGATCCCCGCGATGATCTTCTACAACTACTTCATGGGGAAGGTCCGCGAACAGCGGGCCGGAATGGAAGACTTCTCCCTGGAGTTCATCAATCTGGCTGAGCGCAATTTCACCTAGAAGAGACGGTCATGCGTGGTGCGTCATGAGTGGTGAGCGGGCGAACTCTTCACGACGCGTCATGACTCGTGACTCCTGACCACAACACCGCGAATGGCCTTCCAGCGACAATCCCGCGACGAGTTCGACCACCTGGCGGACATCAACGTCACCCCGCTCGTCGACGTCATGCTCGTGCTGCTGATCATTTTCATGGTCACGGCGCCGATGCTTCACCAGGGAATCTCGGTGGCCCTGCCGAAGACAGCCACGACAAACCTGCGCTCGACCCTCGAGGACCCGATCGTGCTCTCGATCTCGAAGGACGGGCTCTATTACATCAACGAGACTCCCGTCGCCCGCGGAATGCTCCGCGAACGCCTCCGCGCGATCCTGCGAGGGCACAAGGAGAAGTCCGTCCTGCTCAAGGCGGATCGGAGCCTGTCCTACGGCACGGTGATCGAGACGCTCGACCTGCTCAACCGCATGGGCATCGAGAGCCTCGGAATGATCACGGACACCTCCGGGAGTTCGAAGCCCAAGTGAAGGAGGAGCCTTCTGCCTTCTGTCGTCAGCCTTCCGCGGGGCGCCGACCGCAGCCCCGCCTCGAGCTGACGGCGGAATGCTGACGGCTCGACGCCCATCGACGCCGTCGGCAACATCCTCGCAGATCGCAGGGAGGATCCGCTTCCCTGGGCACCCGCCGCGATCCTGGCGGCCGTGCTCCACGCAGGGGTCCTGGGCGGCCTGATCGTGCTCGACCCTCTCCCGCCCGATGCACTACGCGCCACCGCGGGCGGTCGCGGTCCGCTTGCTCGCGGCGGGCTCGATTGCGGTGCGGGAACCCGCCCACGCCGAGCCGGCACCTCCGGCCGCTGCGCCCAAGCCCAAGATCGAGAAGCCACCCGAGGAGGCCCCGCAGCAGCCCTCGAAGAAGGCGCTCCTCCTGCCGGCCAAGGAGGACAAGAAGAAGCCGACGCCGCCTCCGTCAGCCGCCCGGGCCGCGCCGCCACTCCCGCCGTCAGCCTCCCCTCCGCAGGCGAGGACGCGGCGGCCGCCCGGCCCACCGGGGCCCGCCGCCGGGGCGGGCGGAACGGCCGGAATCGGCGCGGCTCAAGCTCGATCAGGCGGACTTCAAGTATCCCGTCTACATCGAGCGCCTGGTCCTGATCATCAGCCTCAACTGGTTCCGCCCCGCCCAGTCCGTGCAGACGACTCCGGTCGTCCACTTTCAGATCGAGCGCGATGGCACGGTGACCGATCCGCGCATCGTGACCTCGAGCGGGCTCGCCTTCGTGGACCGCGCCGCTCTTCGGGCCGTCATCGCCTCTTCCCCGCTGCCCCCGCTGCCCGCCGACTATGCGGGCGCGCGCCTGGGCATCCAGGTCGTGTTCGAGTGAAAGATCGGAGGAGCGCCATGCATCGAGCCCTCCCGGCGATTCGCGCCCTCGTCGTGCTGGCTCTCTCGAGCCTGCCGCTCGCGGCGCAGGCGCCGGCGCCGGTGACCCCAGCCCCGCCGACGACATCCAGATCGTCATCAAGGGGGGCGGCGAACGGCGTCTCGCGGTGGCCGTACCCTCGCTCTATGCGCCCGGCACGGCGGCCTTGCAGGCCCGTGTGGCCGATCCCTTCACAGGAACCCTGCGATCCGACCTCGAGTACGCCGGGGCCTTCTCCATGGCCGATCCGGCGCACTATCCCTCGGGCTCGCGCGACACCCTGACACCCGAGACGGCGGATCTATGGCTCGGGACGGGGGCCGAGGTTCTCGTGGACACCCGCGCCGAGGTCTCCGGCGACCGCGTGTCCGTCGATGCCCGCGTCTGGGACCTCAAGTCGCGCAAGCTCATCCTCGGCCGGCGCTACTCGGGGGGAGCCTCCTACGTGGAGCGCATCGCGCACACCCTCGCCAACGATCTCGTCAAGTACTTCACCGGAAAGTCCGGCGTCTTCCTCTCGACCATCCTGTTCGTCATGAGAACAGGGCACCGCCAAGGAGATCGCCGCGATGGATTTCGACGGCCGCAACGTGCGGCCGTTGACCTCCCAGCGCACCATGTCGATCAGCCCGACCGCGGGAGGGGGACGGGTCGCGTACACCTCCTACGGGCGCACCTTTCCGCAGATCTAGACGATGGCCCTCGATGGCAGCGACAAGAAGGAAGTGCCGACGGGCGTCGAGCTGAACGCCTCGCCCTCGATTTCGCCCGACGGCACCCAGATCGCCTTCGCCGGCTCGACGAAGGGCAACAGCGACATCTACACGATCGGCGTGAACGGGGGTTCCCTCCGCCGGCTCACGAACACGCGCGCCCTGGAGGCGTCGCCGGCCTGGTCTCCGACGGGGAGGCAAATCCTCTACACCTCCGATCTGGCGGGCACGCCCCAGATCTACGTGATGGACGCCGAGGGAACGGAATCGCGGCGCGTCACCTTCGCAGGCAACTGGAACGACGAGGGCACGTGGTCGCCCGACGGTTCCAAGATCGCGTTTGCCTGCCGCAACGAAGGAGACTTCAACATCTGCGTCATGGATTTCGCGACCGGCCAGACGATCCAGCTGACGGCAGAGGGCTCCAACGGGCGGCCGTCCTGGTCGCCGGACGGCCAAAAGCTCGCGTACTCATCGAGGCGTAACGGCTCGACGCAGATCTATACGGTCGATGCCAACGGACAGAACAAGCGACAGCTCACGCAGAGCACAAACCACTCGCAGCCGTTCTGGGTTCCGTGAGTCCGGCTTCTTCGGACTGGGGTTTTCGCAAACTCTTTGCTATATTGACTTTGTCGGTGGGGACACGCATTTGCGGCCAGACCCGGCCGGCCTAAGGAGAATGGAATGAGAAAGAGACTGACGACGCTCACGATGCTCGCGGTGATCGCCACCGCCCTACTTTCGTTCGCCGCGGCGTGCAAGAAGAAGGCCCCGACGACTACAGCCGAGGCAAAGCCTCCCGTGACTGCCGCCAGGCCTCCCGAGAGCGCGGTCGCGCCCCCGGTCACGCCCGTGCCCCAGAGAGACACCGAAGTCATCGAGGTCATGGACATCGAGGTCCTCAACAAGAAGGGGTACCTGACGGACGCCTTCTTCGACTTCGACCAGTCGGACCTCCGCGAGGATGCGCGCTCGGCCCTTTCCGGCGACGCGCAGTGGCTCAAGAAACACACGTCGGTCCAGGTCCTCATCGAGGGCCACTGCGACGAGCGCGGCACGTCGGCCTACAACCTCGCCCTCGGCGACCGCCGCGCCAACGCCGCCAAGGACTATCTCGTGTCGCTGGGCGTCGACGCCTCGCGGTTGCGCACCGTGTCCTACGGGAAGGAGCGTCCCTTCTGCACCGAGAGCACCGAGAGCTGCTGGCAGAAGAACCGCCGCGCCCACCTCGTCATCACGGCCAGATAGCCTTGTCCGCCAGTTCGCGCCCGGTACTTGCCGGGATAACGGTGGCGGCGCTCCTCGGGAGCGCCGCCTGCGTTTCCTCGGGGGACATCGACAGTCTCCACCGGCAGATGGGCGACATCCAGAAACAGATCCAGACGCTCGAGCGCAAGTCCTCGAGCAAGGAAGAGGTCGAAAAGCTCAACCAGAACGTCGCCACCCAGACCAACCAGCTGCTGAAGTCCAACGCCGACACGGCCGTCAAGCTCGGCGAGCTGACCACCAAGATGGAGCAGCTCGAGGCCAAGCTCGAGGACACGAATCGCCGGCTCTCGCAGCTCTCGCAGCAGATCGCGGAGACGCAGGGCGACCTGCTGCGCCTGCGCAATACCGCCGCGGGGGCTCCGGTCGCCGCGCCCGCGCCCGGGTCGACTCCGGCCGCGCCGGCCCCGGCACACGCCGCGCCCTCGCCGGCCGAGCTCTACGACACGGCCTATGCCGACTACACCAAGGGCCGTTACGCGCTCGCCATCCAGGGGTTCGAGGACTACCTCTCGAGCTACCCGTCCACCGATCTCTCGGACAACGCTCAGTACTGGATCGGCGAATCGCGGTACGCCCAGAAGAAGTACACGGAGGCGATCGCGGACTTCGAGAAGCTCCTCAAACAGTGGCCGGCGAGCGACAAGGCGGCCGCAGGGCTGCTCAAGAAGGGCTACGCCATGCTCGAGCTCGGCCAGAAGGCCGAGGCCGTCGTCCAGCTGCAGTACGTGATCCACGAGTTTCCGAGTTCGGAGGAGGCGCGTCTCGCCCGCGCCAAGCTCAAATCGATCGGAGTGGATACCAAGTAACCGCCGGGCATCGAGCCCGGTCACCGACCACCGCCGGCAACCACCGACTTACTGAGGAGTCCGATGGCCAACATCAAGTCTGCCAAGAAGCGCGTCCTGACCTCCGCCAGAAAGCGCGCCAGCAACCGAACGCGCGTTTCCCGTCTGCGCACCTCGGTCAAGAAGTACCGATCGCTCGACGCCAAGAAGAAGAGCGAGGCGATCGCGGCAACGCATTCCGAGATCGACCGGGCGCTGGCGAAGGGCGTGATCCATCGGAACGCTGCGGCGCGCTACAAGTCCCGGCTCGCCAAGAAAGCCGCGAAGTAGTCCGAGGTCGGGAGAAGCCCGGCGCAGCTCCCTAGAATCCCTCGAGCATGCTCGTCACGAGCGCCTGCGCGAACCGCACCGCCACCCGGTCGATCGCGTCGTTCTCGCGGTCGACGTACGAGGCGGCGGTCGCCGAGAACTCGTAGTTGTCCCGAAACGTGTAGGCCGGGTTCTCCCAGATCGGCTTTTCCTCGGGCAGGCTCTTGAGAGACACGCGCGCCGTCACGCGCACCTGGTAGTCGGTTGCGACTCCCTGTGCGTTGAAGGAAACCGGATAGAGGTCGAATGCGGTCACCGCTCCGGCGAGAACGGCGTTCGCCCCGTCCGGCCCCGACTGGACCTTGAACCGGCCGCGCGAGGCGAGCTCATGGGCAATCGCCTCCGAGAAGCGCTGCTCGAGCTGCACGCGGGGAGTCTGGTTCTCGAGCGTGGTGAACTGGACGACCCGCACCGACTCCGGAAGCGACGAGCCCTTCCCGACCAGCGTATAACCGCATCCCGTCGCGGCGAGCAGTGCCAGCATCCCCATGGCGATCCGGAGGGGCCGTCCGGGATTCCCGGTCCCCGGCTCTCGATCGGGCGCTCTCAACGGACGACCAGGTTCAGGAGCCGATCGGGTACGAACACCGTCCGCGTGATCTCCTTGCCGTCCACCCAGGGGCGTATGCGCTCGTCCTCCCGCATCCGCGCCAGAGCGTCCGTCTCGGTGGCCCCCCGGGCGAGCGAGAGCTTTCCCCGTACCTTGCCATTGACCTGCACGATGAGCGTGACATCCAGCGAGGTCGCGAGCTCCGGGTCGAAGCCGGGCCAGGGCGCCTCCACCAGAAGACCGCCGGTCCCGATTCGCTCCCACAGCTCCTCGGTCAGATGCGGGGCGATCGGATGGAGCAGCTTGAGGAGCGTGGCGGCGGCCTCGTGCAAAGCATCGCGCGTCTCCTCCCCTTCGTCGACGGCGTCGGCGATCCCCTTTTGAAATTCCATCAGCGCCGCCACGGCCGTGTGGAAGTGAAAGCGGCCGACGTCTCCGGTCACGCGCTCGATCACACGGTGCCTGAGGCGCGACAGAGGCGTGTCGCGCGGCGCCTTCCGGCCGTCGTCCGGAAGCTCGAGCACGCGCCCGCAGAGATCGTGCACCCGGTTGAGAAACCGGTAGGCGCCGGCCACGCCTTCCTCCGACCACTCGGACTCCTTCTCGGGCGGCCCGATGAAGAGCGTATAGAGGCGCACGGTGTCCGCTCCGAAGCGCGCGATCAGCTCGTCGGGAGAGACCGTGTTCCCCCGGGATTTCGACATCTTCTCGATCTTCCCGGTGGATGGATTCAGGCGCGTGATCATCCCCTGGTTGAAGAGCCGCTCGAACGGTTCCTCGAGGTGGACGAGGCCCATGTCCTTGAGGACGCGACACACGAAGCGGGCATACAGCAGATGCAGGATCGCGTGCTCGATGCCTCCGATGTACTGGTCGACCGGCAGCCATCTGCCGACGCGCTCCGTGTCGACCATGCGCGCCGCGTCGCGCGGGTTGAGGAATCGCAGGTAGTACCAGGACGAGTCCACGAACGTGTCCATGGTGTCGGTCTCCCGCCGGGCCGCCGCGCCGCACCGGGGACAGGAGACGCGGAGGAAGGCCTCCGATTTCTCGAGCGGATTGCCCTCCGCTCCCAGGAAATCCACGTCCTCGGGGAGCAGCACGGGCAACTCCGAGTCCGGCACGGGCACGACACCGCAGGCCGCGCAATGCACCGCCGGGATCGGCGTGCCCCAGTATCGCTGGCGCGAGATCAGCCAGTCGCGCAGGCGAAAGCCGACCTTGCCCTTCCCGACTCCCCGGGCTTCGAGCCACGCGATCGCGACGCGCACCGCCTCCGGGCCATTGGGAGTGCCGTCCCAGCTGCCGGACCGGCACAGGACGCCGTCGTGGGCCTGGGGCGCCGTCATGCTGTCCGGGTCCACCTCCCCTTCCGGAAGGCGGTAGACGGGCCGGATCAGAAGGCCGAACTTCCGGGCAAACTCGAAGTCCCGCTGATCGTGCGCCGGCACTCCCATGATGGCTCCAGTGCCGTATTCGGGCAGGACGAAACTCGCGAGCCAGATCGGAATCCTCTCGTTGGTTGCGGGATGGATCGCAAAGACACCGGTCGCCAGACCCTGCTTCTCGCCGCCCTCGGCCTCCCGCTCCATCCGCGACTCGCGCCGCACGCGCTCCACGAAGGCGTCGATCGCCGAGCGCTCCGCCGCCGTGACCTTCAGCTGCGCGACGGCCGGGTGTTCCGGCGCGAGGGCGAGGAAGGTGGCCCCGTAGAGCGTGTCGGGGCGCGTCGTGAATACCGTGACGGCCTCCGGGAGTCCCTCGACCGGAAAGAGAACCTCGGCCCCCTCGGAGCGGCCAATCCAGTTGCGTTGCATGGTCTTGACTCGCTCGGACCAATGGGGCAGGCGGTCGAGGCCGTCGAGGAGCCGTTCGGCGTAGTCCGTCACGCGGAAGAACCACTGCGTCAGGTCGCGGATCGCCACCGCGTCGCCGGACCGCTCGCACCGGCCCTCCACCACCTGCTCATTGGCGAGAACCGTTCGGCATCCGGGGCACCAGTTGACCGGAGCCGTCTTCCGGTAGGCCAGTCCGCGCTCCCACATGCGCAGGAACAGCCACTGGTTCCAGCGGTAGTACGTCGGATCGCATGACGCCAGCTCCTTGGACCAGTCGTACAGGCAGCCGAGCGACCGAAGCTGCTCCTTCATCCGAGCGATGTTCCCGACCGTGTATTCTCGCGGCGGAACCCCGTTCTGGATCGCGGCATTCTCGGCGGGCAGCCCGAAGGCGTCCCAACCCATCGGGTTCAGCGCCTTGCGACCCGCCATCCGCTCGCGGCGATAGAGGGCATCGCCCAGGATGTAGTTGCGCCCGTGCCCGACATGCAGGCGGCTGCCCGAGGGATAGGGATACATGTTGAGCATGTAGAACTCTCCGCCAGGCGCCGCCGTGTCCACTTGCGCCACGCGTGCTTCCTCCCAGCGCCGCTGCCACTTGGAGTCGATCTCGCGGGGGTCGTACCGGTCGCCCATGCCGACGCCATATTACCCAACCGGGCCGGAGCTCTACCGAGAACCTCCCGTGGGCCGGACCCGCAGCGTCGTTTCGGGCAGGCGGACGAGCGGATAGTCCAGGTGGCCCGACGCCTCGAGCTGCGTCACGGTGAGACCTCGGGGGCGCTCGAGTGTGCGCTGCCCGAACGGGATGTAGCGCGCATCCACACCGTTGATCGAAGCCGACGGATCGGAAAACACGAAACCGCGATCCGGATAGTAGATCTCCACCCAGCGGTGATACGCGCCGCCGATCTTCTTCTCGTACCCGTCGCCGCCCGGCTTCGAGCGCAGGATGCCCTGTACCGTACGCGCGGGGATCCCCACGCGCCGCAACAGATCCACCGCGAGCTCCGAGAATCCGACGCAGTGCGCCCGCCGCGAGGCGAACACCGACGCCGGATCCTGGCGCCGCCCGCGATCGGTGTCGTAACGAACCGCGCTGGCGATTCCCGCGAGGATCCGTTCGACGGCCTGGGCCTGGGTTACCGCGTCGCCCGCGATTGTCCGGGCAAAGGCGTCCCGCGACGGCGAGGCGGGAAGCGAACGCTCGGGCGCAAGCCCCGTGGGAAACGGAGCGCGGCTCTCGAGCGGTCCCGCGCTCACCCGCACGACCAGCTCCAACCCCTCCGGGCCCGCGGTGACCGCCAGTGAGTAGCCGTCGTTGTCATACTGGTCGAAGAGGCCGGCGGGAGCGCCCGCCGCGCGATAGATCGCGAGCTCATCGGCGCCGAGCCACTCCCCGGCCAGGGCGGCTGCGACCACCACGGCGCCCGCCAGGCGTTTCACGCCGGAGACACCTCGCGGCGCCGCCCCTTCAGGACGCCGTCGAGGATGCCGTTGATGAACTGCGAAGACTTCGGCGTTGAAAAGCGCTTGGCAATCTCGAGGGCCTCGTCGATCACGACCGGGCGTGGCGTGTCGGGCTCGTGGAGCAGCTCGAAGAGGGCCAGCCGCAGGATGTTGCGATCGACGACCGGCATCCTCGCCAGGCGCCAGTGGTCGGCCTGGCGCGCGATGATCGCGTCCAGGTCGTCGCGATGCGACAGGGTGCCCGTCACCAGGCGCTGCGTGAATGCCTGGATTCCGTCAGGGGCTTTCTGCAGGTCGTCGGAACGCCGGAACATCTCCTGAGGCTCCGTGCCGGAGACGTCGTACTCGTAGAGCATCTGAAGGGCGAGCTCTCTCGCCTTGCGCCGCGCGCCCACTCAGCGCTTCCGCAGGTGGCGCCGGAGATTCGCCATCTCGATGGCGGCCTCGGCCGCCTCCACGCCCTTGTCGGAGCGGCGGCGCGCCTGCCCCATCGTGTCGCACGTCAGGACCCCGAAGCCGATCGGCACCCCTGCCGCGACGGTCAGCGAGGCCAGCGCGGAAGCCACGGAACGGCCCAGGATCTCGTGATGGCTCGTCTGCCCCCGGACGATCGCGGCGAGCGCAACGAGCCCGTTGTATTTCGCGCCCGAGTCGATGAGGGCCCGTGCACCGCCGGGAACTTCGAACGCCCCCGGCACGCGCACCACCGCGACGTCGGCCGCCCGGGCTCCGCGGCGGCGAAGCGTGTCGAGGGCCGCGGCGAGCATCGCGTCGGTCACGGTCGGATTCCACCGCGCGCACACCACGCCGAACTTCAATCCCGCCGCGTCGAGGCTTCCCTCGAACTGCCTCGGGGAAAAGGACACCGCTGCCCGGCGCGTCGCGCGCATGCTCAAGGACCTGACCTCGTTGAAAGATCGCGATTGTAACCCGGTTCGGCCGGGCTAGGCGAACAGACCCTCGAGCCCGTCCGGGTCCCCGAAGTTCCGCGCGTACCGCTCGAGGAACTGGGCGGGCGTATAACGAGGCGGCTGAGGCCCCTGGGTCTCGAGGCAAAATACGGCCGCCACGCTGCCGATGCGGCCCGCGACGGGCCAGGGTGCTCCGATCCGCAGCCCGCGGATCAGGCCTGCACGGTACGCATCCCCGACACCCGTGGGGTCGAGCGCCTCGGTCTCGACTCGGGCCGCCGGCACGTGGTGCACGAGCCGGCCCGCTGCACCGGCTCCGAAGGGCGCATGAATCGTCGACCCGTCCGGACCGTGGGTCACGATGAGGACGGGGACTTGTTGCTCGATCTGTTCCCGGGACAGCCCCGTCTTGTGCGTCAGGATGCCGAATTCGTAGTCGTTGACGATGAGCACCGCGGCCCCCCGAAATCCCTCCCGCATCTCTTCCCCGGACAGGCGCGTGACCTGCTGGCTCGGGTCGTAGAGGAACGGGATGCCGAGCTCTCGGCAGACGCTCGCGTGGTTCGCCATCGCCGGCGGATCGTTGGGCGAGATGACGACGAACGCCATGGACGCCGGATCCTGTGCCCGCAGGGAGAGCTCGCGGGCGCGCGCCATGGCCCCCGTGTAGAAGGACGCGAGCTGGTTCTGCACCTCGTCGGTCGAAACGAAGAACGAGGCGGTGAAGAGGTCCGGCTCGAGCCGCAAGCCCGTCACGTCGACCCCCTCGGTTGCGAGGCGCTCGCGATATTCGACGGCGTCCTTGCCGGCCGTCGCCACGAGGGCAGGCCTCTCGCCGAAGAGCGCCAGCCCGTACGCGATGTTGGGGCCACAGCCGCCCGGCACGCGTCGCATCTCGTCCACCAGGAAGGAGACCGAGAGGCGGGCCATCCGGTCCGGAATCAGGTGGTCGGTGAACTTCCCCGGGAAGGTCATCAGGTAGTCGAAGGCCACCGACCCGGTGACCACGATGCGCCCGTCCGTCCTCACAGATACCTCCCGGCAATGGGGCGCAGGCGTTCCCGCGCCGACTCCGACACGGCCTTCCGATCCGTGATGATTCCGAACCGCATCGCGTCGCGGCAGCCGCAGCCGCGGTCGCCCGCGATCCGCAGCACCGCCCCGGACAGCGCCCGTCGCGCCGCTGCGGCATTCTCTCCGAGAATCGCGAGGATCGTCTCGACCGACACGTCGTCGCTCACCTCGCGCCAACAGTCGTAATCGGTGACGAGGGCGAGGCTCGCGTAACAGATCTCGGCCTCGCGTGCCAGGCGGGCCTCGGTCAGGTTGGTCATCCCGATTACGTCGGCGCCCCACGAACGGTACAGGTGGGATTCCGCACGCGTCGAGAACTGGGGGCCCTCCATGCACACGTACGTCCCGCCGCGGCGCACGACGAGCCCCGCCTGCCGCGCGCCGTGCTCGAGCGCCGCCGAGACTTCCGGACACACGGGATCCGCCAACCCGGCATGGGCGACGACGCCCTCGCCGAAGAACGTGTCCACACGATGCCGCGTCCGATCGATGAATTGATCCGGAATGACGGCCTGGCGCGGGGCGAGCTCCTCCCGCAGACTGCCGACGGCCGACGCCGAGAGCAGCGCATCGCATCCGAGCATCTTGAAGCCGCACACGTTGGCGCGGTAGTTGATCTCCGTGGGCGAGAGCCGGTGGCCGCGACCGTGCCGGGAGAGGAACGCGACCGCAACGTCGCCCAGTGTCCCCGTGAAGTAATCATCCGACGGGTCGCCGAACGGGGTCGTCACGTGCTCCTGACGAAGGTCGTTCAGGGCCGCGAGGTCGTACACGCCGCTCCCACCGACGAGACCCACCCGCCGCGGCGCGGTCACGGCCCGACTTCCGCCGCACTGCGCCGATGCTCGTCGATCGCGGCGAGGACGCGCTCCGCCAGCTCCAGGGCGATCAACCCCGTTTCCCCCGAAACGAGCGGGTCCCGCCGCTGGCGCACTGCCTCGACGAAGTCCGCCTGCTCGCACGCGAGCGGGTCTCCCTCACGGACGCCCACGTCCACCGGCACGATGCGCGGGCCGTCCGGGCCGTGCTCCAGGCCGTGGGCCTCGACCGTCCGGGAATCCATGTCGATCGAGCAATACAGCCCTCGGGAGAACACGCGGAGCTTGCGCACGCGCTCGAAAGAGACGCGCGAAGCCGTCAGGTTGGCGACGCAGCCGCCCGCAAACACGATGCGCGCGCTCGCGATGTCGACCTGGGCCGTGAGCGTGGGGACGCCGGCCGCGCGGACTTCCCGGACCGGCCGGCGCACCAGGTCGCTCACGATCTGGAGATCGTGGATCATCAGGTCCCGCACCACATCGACGTCCAGGCCCCGCGGCGTGAAGGCCGCCAGTCGGTGCCCCTCGATGAACACGGGGTCTTTCGCGACGGAGAGCACGGCCTGGACGGCCGGGTTGTACCGCTCGACATGCCCCACCTGCAGAATGCGGCCCCGGGAACGTGCGAGCGCCACGAGCGCCCGGGCCTCCGTAAGCGAGCTCGCGATCGGTTTCTCGACGAGGACGTCGAGACCCCGCTCGAGAAAGAAGCGAGCGAGCTCGGCGTGAGTGCTCGTGGGTGTCGCAATGATGACCGCCTGGGCCTTCCTGGCGATCTCCTCCGGTCCCGAAAGGACCGCCAGCCCGCCCTCCCTCGCGACCTCTTCGGCGCGGCCCCCATGATGGTCGTGGATGCCGACCAGCGCGACGCCCGGCAGCGCCGCCGCCAGGCGCGTGTGGTGCCGGCCGAGGTGGCCCACGCCGACGACCGCCAGTCGAACGGCCGCTTCGCCCGGGCTCATTCGCGGCCGGTCTCCCGGCGCGCGCCGATCACTTGATGAAGCCCCGCTCGCTCGAGCGAATGAAGCGCACCAGCTCCTCCACGTCGGGCTGCCCGGGAAGCTCGGCCTCGATGCGCTCGAGGGCCTGGCTCGTGTTGAGCTTCGACTTGACGAGCAGCCGGTAGGCCTTCTGCAACGCCTCGACGCGTTCGTCGGAGAATCCGCTGCGCTTCAGGCCGATCGTGTTCAGGCCATACGTCTTGGCATCGAGCCCGTCCGTGCGGCAAAACGGCAGCACGTCCTGGCGGCAGCCCGTGTACGCCCCGAGGAATGCGTGCGCACCCACCCGGCAGAACTGGTGGATGGCGTTGAAGGCGCCGATCTTGGCGTTGTGGCCGACCTCCACATGCCCCGCGAGGACCGCGTAGTTGGCCATCACGACGCGGGATCCGATCCGGTTGTCGTGCCCCACGTGCGCGTAGTTCATGAAGTAGTTGTCGTCGCCGATCACGGTCTCGCCGCCGCCGCTCGCCGTGCCCCGGTGGATGGTGCAGAACTCCCGGAACACGTTGCGTGCGCCGACGATCAGTCGCGTCGGCTCCCCCCGGTACTTGAGGTCCTGCGGTTCGAAGCCGAGCGTGGCATGGTCGAACACGCGATTGGACTCGCCGAGGATGGCCGGCCCCTGGATCGATGCATGGGCTCCGACGGTCGTGTGCGCGCCGAGCACGACATCCTCGCCGATCACGGCATAGGGACCGATCGTCACGTCCTCGCCGATGACCACGCTGCCGGCGATAACGGCGGTGGCGTGGATGACTTCCCTCATGGCCGCTCCACGAGGACCGAAAGAAGCTCGGCCTCGGCGCAGAGCTTGCCATCGACCGAGGCGGTCGCGCGGCACTTGCACACCCGGGTCTTCAGCGACACGATCCGCGCCTCGATGCGAAGCTGATCGCCGGGCACCACGGGCCGGCGGAACTTGCACCGGTCGACGCCCGACAGATAGAGGAGCTTCTTCTCGCGGCCCTCGGTCACTCCCAGCAGGGCGATCCCCGCGACCTGCGCCATCGCCTCGAGGACGAGCACGCCCGGCATGACCGGATTACCCGGGAAGTGCCCCTGGAAAAACTCCTCGTTGAACGTGACGTTCTTGATCCCCACGACGCTCTTGCCCGGCTCGAGCTCGAGGATCCGATCCACGAGGAGGAACGGGTAACGGTGCGGCAGCGTGTTCAGGATTTCGCCGATCTGGAGCTCCAAGGTCTCCCCCCTTTCTCCATGCGGCCGACGGCCTCTTCGACCGCCGTGAGGCGCACCAGGGCCGCCTCGAGCCTCCCGAGCAGCGCCGCGCGTTTCAGGAACTCGCGGTGCGGAAGCGCGGGCATCCCCGACAATATCGCGCCCGCGGCGACCCGGCCCTGCCGCGCGATGCCCGCCTGGCCCGTCAGGATGGCGCCGTCGCCGATGGTGACGTGGTCCGAAACGCCGACCTGCCCCGCCAGCGTCACCCCCTTGCCGAGCGTCGAGGACCCGCCGATGCCCGCCTGGCCGCACAGGATCGAGTGCTCCCCGATCACCACGTTGTGCCCGACCTGGACGAGATTGTCGATCTTGCTCCCCCGGCCGATGACCGTCTCACCGAGGGTCGCCCGGTCGATCGCCGCATTGGCGCCGACTTCGACGTCGTCCTCGATCCGGACGATTCCGATCTGCGGGACCTTGCGGTGCCTCGTCCCGTCCCACACGTAGCCGAATCCGTCGGCGCCGACGACGGCCCCCGGCTGCAGCGTGCAGCGCGCGCCAATCTTGCAGCGCGCCAGCACCGCCGAGTTCGGATGCAGGACGCAGTCCTCGCCGACGAGCGCCCCTTCGCCGACGAATGCGCCGGCATGGAGGATGGTCCGGGCGCCTACGCGGGCCGCCGCCGAGACCGTCGCGCCGGAAGCCACGGAGACGCCCGCGGCCAGTTTCGCGCTGCGCGCCACGAAGGCTCCCTTCGCGACGCCGGCCGTGGGACGGGGAGTCGAGTAAGCGGCCTCGAGCCAGACGGCGAGCGCCAGGGACGGAGAGTCCACCACGATGCACGGTTTCCCGCCCGCGATCGCCACGGCGGGGACGAGGAGCGCTCCGGCACGGCTGCGCGCGGCCTCGCCGGCCCGCCGCTCGTCCGCGGCCCACGACAGGTCGGCTGCCGCGGCCGTCTCCAGAGACGCCACCCCCGTCAGGCGGAGGCTCCCGTCGCCGCACAGTCGCCCGCCCGTCACGGCGGCCACGGCCTGAAGGGTAAACCCCTTCCGCGGCGGCGCCGAACGCCGGGGCCTGCCTTTGCCTCGTCCCGGGACGCGCGAGCGGGCCACGGCCTCTAGTTCTCGGAATCCGGCGCTACGGCTTCTTCGTGGGCGCCGGCGCAGGCGGCTTCGCCGCGGGTGTGGTCGCCTTCGGGGCCCCCTCGGCGGGCTTGGCCGCAGGCACGGCCACCGTCGTATTGAAGACCTTCAGGACCTCGTCGGTGATGTCCACGGCGTCGTCGGCGTAGACGAGTCCCGACTGGAACTTGTTGAAGATGAGCGTGAAGCCCTTCTCCTTGCCCACCTGATTGATGACCGGAAAGACCCGCCGCTCGAGCTCGGAGAGCTCTTTCTTCTGCGCGGCTTCGAGGTCGCGATTGGCGTCATCCTGGAACCGCTTGAAGGCGATGGCCTTCTCCTGGTAGTTCTTCTGGAGGGCGTCCCGCTTGTCCTCGGCCATGGCCTGCCCCTGGTCGGCCAGCTTCTGCTCCATGTCCCGGAGCTCCTTGGACAGTTTGTCCCCCTCGTCCTTTTTCTGATCGTTCAACTTCTTGACGCGGTTGAACGCCTCCTTGCCGAGCGCCGATTCCTGGACGAGCCGCTCGACGTTGATCACGCCGATCTTCGGCACCGTTGCGCCGGGTGTTTGGGCCCCCGCGGTGACGGCGCACAGAACCGCCACCACCGTCAAGACAAAGCGTTTCATTCGAAGCTCCTTATTCGCGAAAGCGCGAGAGTGTAGCAAAACCGCGGCCTGCACAACAGGCCCGGATTTCGGCCCATTCCGGCCTTCTGGCGGCCTAGAACGTCCTGCCGATCGAGAAGAAGAACCCCGAGGGCTTCTCGGCGAGGTAGCTGATCGGGAACCCGTACTGGTCCAGGGGCTGCACGGGATGCAGGTTGAAGGCGTAGATGAAGCGCAGGGGCGCCTGGAAAATCGGAAGGAAAATCCGCAATTCCGCGCCGGTGGCTGCCCGGATGTTGGTCAGGTCGAAGGACTGGGTGTCGTAGTAGTTCTGGCCGAAATCGACGAAGGCGAGCAGCGTGGCCGGCCCGATCGTCAGGAACTGATACTCCACGTTGACCACGAAGAACTTGTTGCCCCCGAGGATGCGCCCCAGGTCGTCCGTGTACACCACGTTGGTCTTCGGGTGCAGGGGAACGACCGCGCCCTGAGAGAAACCGCGCAGGCTCTGCTCGCCGCCGAGCTGGAACCTCTGGTAGATCTGCAGCGGCGTCCCCGACACTGGAATCACGTACCCGACCTCGGCATTCAGGCCGAGAACGGCGTGGCGCGGGAAAGGAAGCGGGAGGTAGTAGGTCGCCCCGAGAGTGGGGCGGACGAAGGCGTTGGAGCCTCCGAGGAAATCGGGGGCGACCTGAACCGCAGCGAAGAGCTTGAACCCCTTGGTCGGGTTGATCGGATCGTTGAGACTGTTCCAGCGGTAGGAGGGCGTGATCGACGACGTCGTGCCGGTCGTCTCGGTGAACTTCTGGGGCGGGATCGGCTGGCCGGGAGGGTTGGGCGCGCTACGCGCCGGGAACTGGGCCGTGATCCCTTCGTAGGAGTAGAGCAGCGACACGCTGTCGAACAGGCCGATCCCCCGGCCGTAGAAGAGCGTCCCGCCCCGGGTCTTCTCCTGGATCGAGAGGTAGTTCTGGTTGCGGTTGTAGAGAGAGGCTCCGACCGACTGGTTCTTGTCGAGGAACCAGGGGATCGTGTACGACAGGTCGAAGAACTTGGACACCTTGCCGAGCTGGGCCGAGGCCCCAAGGACCTCGCCCCGTCCGAGGAAGTTCCGCGTCTGGAAGGAAAACTGCCCGAAGAACCCGTCGAAGCCGGAGTAGCCGGCGCCGAACTGGATCTCGTTCCGGCTGCTCTCCTGGCCCTTCAGGACGATGTCCACCTTCTTCTCCTCGGCCCGAACGCCGAACTGGGGCTCCTCGCCGAGCTTGAAATACCCGAGCTGCGAGATCTTGGTGATGCTCTTCTTGATCGCCTCCATGTCCATCACGTCGCCCTCGTCGAGGGCGAACTCCCGGCGAATCACCTTGTCCCGCGTCTGCGTGTTGCCCTGAACCTCGAGACGGCCGAGATAGTACCGGTCGCCCTCGAAGATCTTCACGTCGACGTCCACGCGGTCCTTGCCGACCTCCTTGTAGACCGGATCCGCGAACCAGTAGATGTAGCCGCGGGTCTTGTACATCGACTCGATCGACGCAAGAGCCTCCACCAGGCGGTCGCGATTCAGGACTGACCCCGGCGGCAGTTCCCAGAACTGCTTGAGCAGGACCTTCGCCGGAAACACGGTGGGCTCGGGAGGGTCCGCCGGCTGCCCGTTCTGCTGGACGCGCGTGATCTGGACCGAGTTCGTGTAGAACTTGTCGCCCTCCACGATGGGCACGGTGATCCGCACTCGCCGCTTGATCTTGGTGGGCGCCGCCTTGGGGTTGGCGACGTAGACGTCGAGAATCGCGTCCTTGATGACGACATCCTTGTAGCCCTTGGACTGGTAGAGCCCCTTCATGCTCTCCACGTCGGCCTCGTAGTTCGCCTGGCTGTAGACGGTATCCTCCGAGAAGAGACGCCACCAGGTCGCCACCTTCGTCTTGTGCATGGCGTTGCGCAGCGCCTGCGCCGAGACGTGGGGGTTGCCGGTGAAGGAGATCGACTCGATCTTGACCTTCTCGCCCTCGTCGATCAGGAAAACGACTTTTTTCTCCATCTTCGTGATGTCGTCGATGCGAAAATCGACCGTGGCGCTGCGGAACCCCTGCGACTGGTAGAACTCCGCGATCGCGGCGCGTGCATGGGCCACCTCCCGCACCGACAACGGCGCTCCGCCGTGGATCTCAACTTTCGCTTCCTTCAGGGCGTCCTTGATCTGGGAGGTCGTCACCTTCTTGTTGCCGACGAAGTCGACCTCCTTGACGATGGGGCGCTCCTCGATCGACACGACCAGAGTCACTCCGGCCGAGGAGCGCTCGACCTCGATCTTCGCGTTCTCGAGAAGGCCCGACTTCCACAGGGTCGGGAAGTTGGTCCGAATCTTCTCGGCGTCGTACACGTCGCCCACCTTCACGCCGAGGTAGTGGGCGATGGCGTCGGGAGACACGGTCTGGTAGCCGACCACCCGGATTCCGACGATGCGGTCGGCCGTAGACTCCGGAGTTGGCCCGGCATCGGTGACGGCGGGCTTCTCCCCCGTCGGGGCGGCCGCGGGCGGAGGCACGGGCGCGACCGGCGCGGCGGACGCCGCCGGGGTGGGAACGGGAGGGGGCGGCTCCTGGGCGCGGAGCACCGAAAGCGACATCCCCACCGCGGCGGCGACCGCGGTCCCGAAGGACCCCTTGCGCAAGAGGCTAGTGCCCCTGGGGGATCGGCTCGCTCTCGCGTGCCTCGACCCGCAAGCCCTCGGGGCCGACCCGAACCTCGATCGCTTCGAGCCGCTCCTCGCGGGCCGCGATCAACAGCTCCGAAACCGGGTCCTCGACGTGTTTCTGGATGGCCCGCCGCAGGGGGCGCGCGCCCATGTTCGGGTCGTCGCCGCTCTGGGCCAGAAGCCATTCGACCGCGGCGTCGTCGATGTCGATCACGGCTCCCTTGGGAGCGATCGTCGCGTTGACGTCGTCGATCAGGAGCCGGCAGATCTTCGCGAGCTCGGGCCGGCCGAGCGGATGGAAGACGATGATGTCGTCGATCCGGTTGATGAACTCCGGCGAAAAGTCCCGCCGCAGCTCCTTCAGGACCAGGTCCTCGATCTCCTTGTTCGTCTGGTTCTCGCGCGAGCCGCCGAAGCCCACGCGCGTGCGATTCACGAGGTGCTTGGTCCCGATGTTCGAGGTCATGATGATGAGTGCGTTCTTGAAGTCCACGAGATTCCCGTAGGCGTCGGTGAGGATGCCGTCCTCGAGAATCTGGAGCAGCAGGTTCGCGATGTCGGGGTGCGCCTTCTCGATCTCGTCGAAGAGGATGACGCTGTAGGGATTGCGCCGGATCCGCTCCGTCAGCTGGCCGCCCTCTTCGTGGCCCACGTACCCGGGCGGAGACCCGATCAGCTTCGACACGGCGTGCTTTTCCATGTACTCGGACATGTCGAAGCGCACGAGGGAGCGGGGGTTCTCGAACAGGAACTCCGCCAGCCGGCGCGCGACCTCGGTCTTGCCCACGCCCGAGGGGCCGAGGAAGATGAACGAGCCCATCGGCCGATTGGGGTTGTTGACACCGAGGCGCGAGCGCCGGATTGCCTTGGAGACGCCGATGATCGCCGCCTCCTGCCCCACGATCCGGCGACGCAGGGCGTCCTCCATGTGGAGCAGCTTCTCGGCCTCCTCCATCTCCAGCGATGCCACCGGAATCCCGGTCCAGGACGAGATGATCTCCTCGATGTCGCGCCGCGTGACCTCCTGCGTCGCCTCGCTGCGCTCGGCGGACTGCGTCTTCGCCCGCTCGATCTCCTCCTTGAGCTCGATCTCGCGCTCCCGCAGGAACACGGCCTTTTCGAAATCCTTGTCGGAGATCGCCTTCTTCATCTCCTTGACGATCTGCCGGATCTCGACCTCGAGCTTGCGCAGGTTCTGCGTGTCGGCCACCCGCTTCAGCTTCACCTTGGCGCCCGCCTCGTCGAGGATGTCGATCGCCTTGTCGGGGAAGAAGCGGTCCGTGATGTAGCGGTTGGACTGGTAGACGGCCGTCTTGATCGCCTCCGCGGAATACCGCACCTTGTGGAACTGCTCGTACCGGTCCTTGACGCCTTCCAGGATCTCGAAGGTCTCGTTCTCCGACGGCGCGGTGACGTGAATGGCCTGGAAGCGTCGCAGGAGGCTGCGATCTTTCTCGATGTACTTGCGGTACTCCTTGAGCGTCGTCGCCCCGATGCACGACACCTCGCCGCGCGACAGCGCCGGCTTCAGGATGTTCGCCGCGTCGAGGGATCCCTCGGCCGAGCCGGCCCCGATCAAGGAGTGGATCTCGTCGATGAAGATGATGAGGTCGGGATTCTCGCGCAACTCGCGGATGATCCCCTTCAGCCGCTCCTCGAACTGCCCGCGGTACTTCGTCCCGGCCACGATGAGCGAGAGGTCGAGTGCGAGGATTTTCTTGGCCGAGAGGAACATCGGCACCGCGCCCTCGACGATGCGAGTCGCCAGACCCTCGACGATGGCGGTCTTGCCGACGCCCGGCTCACCGAGCAGGATCGGGTTGTTCTTGGTGCGCCGCGAGAGGATCTGGATGATCCTCTCGGCCTCCTTGTCGCGTCCGATGAGGGGATCGAAGGCGCCCGAAGCCGCCAGTTGCGTGAGGTCGCGGCTGTATTCGGCCAGAAACGGCAGTTCCTTCTTCTGCTTCGAAACCTCCCGCTCCTTGATGAGCGAGATCGTCTCCTCCCGCACCCCGTAGAGATTGAAGCCGCGCGCCGTCAGCAGCCGGCCCGCCACGCAGCCGTCGACGCGGAGAAGGCCGATGAGCAGGTGCTCCGTCCCGACGTACGGATGCATCATGGATTCCGCCTCGTGGGACGCGTAGGCGAGGATCTTCTTGGATTCCTCGGAGAGCGGCAGCTCGGCCGTCGAGGAAATGCGCTCCACGAAGATCCGGTCGCCTTCGATCTCGCGGCGGACCTCCTCGGGCTTCACGTTGAAGCGGGCGAAGATCTCCTTGATGATGTCCTCGCCCTCCCGGAGGATCCCCAGCAGCAGGTGCTCGGACTCGATCACCTTGGAGCCGAGCTTCGAGGCCTCGTAGCGCGCAAAAAACAGCGCCCTGCGCGCCTTCTCGTTGTATTTCTCAAACATGGGAGGTTGGCTCAGGCATCAGTGGGGCAATCGTGGGCCATGAACGGACGACTCCGGAATCATCCTCTCTCTGGCAAACCCTGCGAAGGAGCCACTCCTTCCCGCGACATCACGAAAAGTCTATCACAGCGCTCGGCGATCTCGGGGTTGTGCGTCACGACGACGGTCGTCATCCCCCGCTCCCGGTGCAGCGCGCGCAGCAAGTCGAACACGCCCCCCGCCGCGGCGGCATCGAGATTGCCGGTCGGCTCGTCGGCCAGCAGCAGGGACGGGTTGCGCACGAGCGCACGAGCGATCGCGACCCGCTGCTGCTCGCCGCCGGACAGCGCGCGCGCCCCGTGATCGCGGCGGTCGCCGAGCCCGACGCGGCCGAGCATTTCGGCGGCACGGCGCGTCGCCTCGCGCTCCGGCAGGCCGGCGATGCGGCACGGAAACGCCACGTTCTCCTCCGCCGTGAATTCGGGCAGCAGGTGGTGGAACTGGAAGACGAATCCGATCCGTTCGTTGCGGAAGCGGGCCCGCTCCCGCGGCGGCATCTCCTCGAGGGATCGGCCAAACACCTCGACGCGGCCGCTGTCGGGCCGGTCGATGCCCCCGATCAGGTGGAGCAACGTCGACTTGCCCACGCCGGACGGTCCCATCACCGCGGCCAACACACCCTCCGGCAGCTGGAAGGAGAGGCCCGAAAAGACGGTGACCGGCGCCCCCTCGCCGCTGTACGTCTTCGCGAGGGCATCCGCCTTGATCGCGAGGGGCCTCGGCTCGCTCGGCGAGGAAGGGTCAAGCGTCGTCATCGCGACAGCCGGATCGCTTCTCCCGGCGCGAGGCGCGCCGCCGCGCGCGCGGGCAGCACGGCGGCGGCCACGGCCGTCAGGAGGGCGAACGCGGCTGCGAGCGCCACTTCGCCCGGGTGCACCGAGAACGGCACGTGGGACAGCATGTAGACGTCGGCCGGCAGCGGGACGAGCCCGAACCGATCGAGCGCGACCGAGAGCCCGGCCCCGAAGAGCACTCCGGCACCCGTCCCCAGGGCGCCGACCACGAGGCCGAGCGTGAGGTAGATGCGCGCGAGCGCGGACGGAGCGGCCCCCATCGCCGTGAAGACGCCGAGATCCCGCTTCTTCTCGACCACGGTCAGCGCGATGTTGGACACGATGTTCAGAGCCGCGACCAGAATCACGAGCCCCACGGTCACGAAGATGACCGCCTTCTCCAGGCGCAGGGCGAAGGCGAGGGGTCCGTTGAGCTCCCGCCAGGTCTCCACGCGGTAGCCCGGCCCGAGCTGCGACTCGACGCGGCGCGCCGCCAGGTCCGCCCGAGACGGATCCGCGAGGCGCGCCTCGAAGGCCGCGGCCCCGGACGCCACACCCGCCAGCAGTCGGGCGGCACTCTCGGAGACCTCGACCTCGCCCGGACGATCCAGCGCGCTCGCGCGATGGACATCCGCCACCCGCAGGATCACCATGACCGGAAGCGGCCCGACCGGAGACAGCCGCGTGCGCGACGAGGTGATCCGGATCTCGTCGCCGGCCGCGACGTGCAGCCGCGCTGCCAGCGGGGACGCGACGCGCACCACCGGCTCCTCCCCCTCCGGGAGCCGCCCGCTGTGATAACGCACCGGCACGGCGGTCGTCCCCGGCGCGTCCGAGGCCCAGCCACGCCCCTCGATCGCCGGCTCGATCCCGAGGACCCCGGGAATGGACGCCAGGGCCTTGCGAACGCGATCGGCATCCGCCAGGACCGCCCCACGCGCCGGCGAGACCCGCAGATGCGCGCTGCGGTCCATCATCTGGCGCCGGATCCGGTCCTGGAATCCCGACAGCAGGGCGAGGGACACGACGAGCGCTGCGACGCCCACGGCCAGGCCGACGACCGAGATGGTGGCAACCAGAGCGACGTGCGCGCGGCGCCGCGGGGCGACGAGATAGCGCAGCGCGACGGCGGTCTCGAATCGCATCGGCGCTTTCAGCGCGGCCGCAGCAGCGGAAAGAGGATCACGTCCCGGATCGAATGCCGGTCCGTCAGAAGCATCGTGAGCCGGTCTACGCCGAGGCCCTCGCCCGCCGTGGGCGGCATGCCGTATTCGAGGGCCTCCACGTAGTCCTCGTCGTACGGAGGGGCCTCGAGGTCGCCGCGATCGCGTTCCGCCGCCTGCCGCCGGAACCGGGCTCCCTGCTCGACGGGGTCGTTCAGCTCCGAGAAGGCATTGGCGATCTCCATGCCTCCGGCGTAGAGCTCGAAGCGGTCCACCCATTCCGGGTCCTCCGGACTCTGGCGCGACAGCGGCGAAATTTCGGTGGGGAATTCGTGGATGAACGTCGGCTGGATGAGCCGGGCCTCGGCCACGGCCTCGAAGAGCTCGGCCAGGAGCTTCCCCTTCCGGCCACGGAAGCGCTCGGGCTTCTCCACCTCGAACCGCGAAGCCGCCTCGAGCAGCGTCGCCTCGGACCGGAGGTCCTCGGGCCGCACGCCGCCGCGCGGGTCGTCCCGCGTGAAGGCGACGACGGCCTCGCGCATGG
Source organism: uncultured Acidobacteriota bacterium (assembly GCA_963811425.1). Lineage (GTDB taxonomy): Bacteria > Acidobacteriota > Thermoanaerobaculia > UBA5066 > Gp7-AA6 > DAHUXD01. Next base: position 80,996 of record CAWERV010000017.1, on the reverse strand, counting down.
TCAACCGGCGAAATGGTGGAGACCAGTCGATTGTCTCTTCTCCCCACGGCGTCTTCGCGCCCCCGGTCACCGCGCGGGCGAGACCCGAGAGCAACTCCTCCGAGAGCGTCATCAGGTCCGACGCCGCGGCGTAGGCCTCGTAGAACTCGAGCATCGTGAACTCGGGGTTGTGATGGGTCGAGATCCCCTCGTTGCGAAAGTTGCGGTTGATCTCGTAGACCTTCGGGATCCCGCCCACGACGAGGCGCTTCAAGTAAAGCTCGGGCGCGATCCGGAGAAAGAGATCGAGATCGAGGGCGTTGTGGTGCGTCACGAACGGGCGCGCCACCGCGCCCCCGGGCACTGGTTGCATCATCGGCGTCTCGACCTCGAGATAGCCGCGCTCGTCGAGGAACCTCCGGAGGAACCGGACGATCGCGGCCCGCCGCTCGAAAACCTCCCGCGACTCCGGATTGACGGCGAGGTCGAGGTAGCGCTGCCGGTACCGGCTCTCCACGTCCTTGAGGCCATGCCACTTTTCCGGAAGGGGCCGGAAGGATTTCGCGAGCAGCGTCAGGGACCGCGCCTTCACCGAGAGCTCCCCCGTGCGCGTCTTGAAGATCTCCCCCTCGACCCCGATCCAGTCGCCGAGGTCGAGATGGCGGTAGAGCTCGAAGGCCCCGTCACCGACGGTTTCGCGACGCAGGTAGACCTGAAGGCGGGACCGCCCGTCCGAGAGATCGAGGAAGCCGGCCTTGCCCGCGGTGCGCAGAGAGAGCACACGGCCTGCCGTCACGACCGACGCCTTCTCGGCCTCGAGTTCCTCCCCGCTCCGGGCCCGCCAGCGCGCGCCGATCGTGGAGACCGTCGCACTCAGGGGAAACCGGACCGGCGAGGCGCCGAGGCCGAGCTCCTCGACCCGACGCAGGTTCTCCCGCCGGTTGCGGAGAAGATCGCTCTCCGACGGGCCCTGGGTGGCGTCCGGTTTTTCGTCGGGGCCGCTCATCGACCGCGAGTATACGGGTGGAGCGTCCCCTTCGGGATGCGGAGCCGGTCGGGTCTACCCGCGGCTGTCGCGTCGATCGCTTTTCGGCGAGTCCTGCATCAGCCAGAGGTCGGAGGTGACCCGCAGGAGGCGGAAGCGCGTGCGCGTCCACGCCCGGATCTCCTCGGACGAGGAGACGGCTTCCGCTTCGTCGATGATGGACGACAGCGCCGCGTCCAGCGTCGGCATCCTCCCGAGCGTGGCGCGGGCCGCCCGCAGGGTGTCGGCCGAGGGGTTCAAGCCCGACGCCGCGCGCATGGTCTCGGTCTCCTCCTCGGCCTTCAATCGCAGGGCCACGGCACGGAGCAGCGTCCGGTCCCGCTCGAACTTCGGTTGGCCTCCGGCGGCAACGGCCCGGCGCGCAGCCTTCAGCTCCCACGGCTCGAGCCGCAGGTTCGCCAGACCCGCGATCTCCGTGCGCAGGGGCCCGGTCCCGTCGTCGTACAACTCGACGGCACCGAGGATGCGATCGAGATACGGCTTCCAGAAGGCCTCCTCGTCCTCTTCCGAGTCGACCTCCTCCACGAGCTCGAGGACGCCGTCGATGTCCTCGGCCGCGAGGCCGGCGAGCTCGAAGCGCCCGAGGACCTGGCCGATGGCCTCCTTGAGCTCGACGACCTGCAGCGCCTTGACGTTGCTGTCGCGCGACTGCCGCTCGAAGCGCTGCCGGGATTCGTGGAACCTTCGAAACTCGTCGGCGGTCGGAGTCTCCAGGCCGCCGCGCGCGAGCTCCCGCTCGAGGTCGCCGATCCGCCCGGTGGCCTCTTCGAGCCTTTCCTCCTCCCGCTCGTAGAGGCGGTGGAAGACGGAGCGGGTGCGCAGGTTGCAGGAGGCGACCGCCGCCAGAACCTCCGGGTTGGACAGTCCGTTGGCCACCTGGCGCTTGAGCGTGCGCACGTTGTTCAGGAGGCGGGCCGTCACGAGGTCCTCGAACTCCTGCGCACGCGTCATCTCCGCGGCGAGATCGTCGAAGGCCCGCGCGATCGTCGGCGCCGACGTGGCGTCCAGGCGCGGCCAGACCGATACGGCCGTCGCGGATTCGAAGAACTTCCGCATGTCGGGCCGGGGCCGGGAGGCGGACGCGTCCGTGGCCTCGCCGCCCGCGAGAACGGTGGCGAGGAAGTCGACCTTGTCGATCACGTCCTCGTCGACGTCGGGCTGGGAAAAATAGAACCGCAGCAGATGGAACGCAATCTTCTCGTCCTGGGGCCGCACCTTCTCGAAGAACCGGCGCACGTAGGATGGCGAGACATGCCGGTCGGCATCGCGGAGCTTGCGGCCGAAGGCGTCGAGGCGTTCGGAGAGCTCCTGCAGCCGCGGCGTGACCTTTTCGGGCGAGGTCGTGTCGAGCGCACCGGCGACTCCGCGCACGTCCTCGTAAAGCCGTCCAAAGTCGAGGACGTAGCCCGGCTCGGAGGCGAAGAAGGCCTTTTGCACGCCGCGCAGGAACTGGTGAAACGTCCACTGCGCCTTGAACCTCTCGGTAAGGCGAATGTAGTCTTCGTGAAGAAGCTGAATTCGCTCGACGGACATCGTCTTGTTCCGCGGTTGCTTTTATTCTAGCCCGGAAAGGGCGAGGGGGCAGAGGAAGATGAAGGCGATCGCGACAGACGGTGCTCCCCGGGCCATCGGGCCCTATTCCCAGGCGATTCTGGACGGCGGCCTGCTGTTCGCCTCCGGGCAGATCCCCCTCGACCCCGGAACCGGCGAGCTCGTCGCCGGGGGCTTCGAGGCCGGCGTCGAGAGGGTCTTCGACAATCTCGAGGCGGTCCTCCAGGCAGCCGGACTCTCGTTGGGCGACGTCGTGAAGACGACCGTTTACCTGCTGCGCATGTCGGACTTCGCGGCGATGAACGGCGTGTACGCGCGCCGCTTCGGAGACCACCGCCCCGCCCGTTCGACGGTCGCCGTCGCCGAGCTCCCCAAGGGCGCTTCGGTCGAGATCGACCTCGTCGCCCGGCTCCGCGCCTGAACCGCCCCGTCAGGGGCGGCTGGTCTGGTCGATGAAGGCGGCGACGTCCGCCTTGAAACTCTTGAGCGACCCGTCCTGGATGTACATCATGTGCCCGGCCGGGTAGTACTTCATCTCGATGTGCGAGCGCAGCTTCGCGTTCAGACCGAGGTGCGAGACCATGTACTCGGTCGCAAGAAACGGCGTCGCGAGATCGTAGAGGCCGTTCATGAACAGGACCTTGAGGTTCGGGTTGTAGCTCATCGCCCGCGCGAGGTCCGGGCCCGTGTTCGCGAAACCGGGAATGGGAAAGTCGCTGCCGGGTGAGCGATGCTTCCACTCCCAGTTCCGGCCGACTTCCTCGCTCAGGAGCCGATAGTTCTTGCCCTCGCCGAACTTCAACTCGCCGTGGTAGTACTCAAGGAATCCGGCCGTGAACGCCGAGCTGATTGCGGCGCTCTGCGGGTCGTACTCCGCCTCCTGGCCCAGCTGGTCGAACGTCACGCCGGTGAATCGCGAGTCGAGTCTCCCGACCGTCTCCTTGTGTTCGCGCAGGAGCTCCTGCGTGAACTCCCCTTCGGTCACGCGCAGGTTCGCCTTCTCGATGTAGTCCGCCGAAAGGCCCGTGTACTGCTGCAGTTTCTCGGCCACGGCGTGCCGTTCGGCGTCCGTCAGCGTGTCGCCCTTCATGAGGGCGTCCGCGTAGGGCCCGAGGGCGTACTTGCGGACCTCGTCGAGAAAGGGATCGAGCTCCTTCGGCTGAGAGGGCAGGACCTTGTGGTACCAGGAAGTCGCCGCGAACGTCGGGAGGATGAGCGCGTGGGGCCGGTCGTTTCCCGGGAAGTCGAAGATCGCTTCCAGATCCAGCGCCACCGAGACCAGCATCACGCCGTTGAAGGCCATTCCCTCCCGTCCCTGGAGGTAGTTCACGATACCCGCCGAACGGGTCGTGCCGTAGCTCTCCCCGAGCAGGTATTTCGGCGAATTCCAGCGTGCGTTGTCGCTCACGTATTGTTTGATGAAGAGCGAGACCGACTGGATGTCCGGGTCCACGCCCCAGAAGTCCTTGTCCTTCGCATCGCCCACGGCCTTCGAGAGTCCGGTGCCAACCGGGTCGATCATCACGAGGTCCGTCTTGTCGATGACGCTGTAGGCGTTGTCCACCACCGAATACGGCGGCGGGGGCGTGAACGCGGCGTCCGTCGTGACGACGCGTTTGGGGCCGAGCACGCCCATGTGGAGCCACACGGAAGACGAGCCCGGGCCCCCGTTGTAGGCGAACGTGATGGGCCGGCGGCCGGCCGTCCCCGCCTCCTTCTTCACGTAGGCCGTGTAGCCCATGCTCGCCCAGGGCTCGTCCTTGTCGTTCTTCACGATGAGAGTGCCCGCCGTGGCCGTATACGCAATCGGGACTCCTCCGATGGCGATGTTGTGCTGCGTCACCGATTGCTCGGGCCTGGGAGGCTCCGTCTTCTTCGCGGCATCTGCGGCCGGCTTGTCCTTGTCGGCGGCTTTCTCCTGAGCCGGCGCCGCCGCGCTGCAGAAGAGAACGGCCGCGGCGATCATCCAAGTCGAAGCTCGTCTCACGCATTCCTCCTTTGTGACCCGCAGAGCCTATAACGGCGTCAGCCCCAGCAGGCCAGGCCCACGGCCGCGGCGATCCAACCGAGGACGAGGACCCTCGTCGACCGCCGATGCAGCCGATCGAAGCGCGACCTCCAGGGATCATCGGGAGCCGCGGCGTCGAAGGAGCCAACCTTCATCTGGAAGTACTTCATGCGCGGGCGCAGGACCATCGCGAGGTAGACGTTGGTCGCGACCGCCAGGAAAATGGCGACGGCCGCGACGACCGACCGCGTCGCAACGACTCCACCGCGCTCCAGGGTCACGAAGATCCCGATCACGAGAGCCAGCGACAGGGCCTGCTTCACGACCTCGAAGCGGCGCAGGATCTCGCCGAAGACGGCGCCCGCGAGATCTCTGGACTCGATTTGCCGGAAGACGATCGGCGCGGCGATCACGACGAGCAGCGTGCCGCCGACCCAGAGGGCGAGCGAGAATCGGATGGCCTGGTCGGCGAGTTCCAAGCGCGCGAGTCTAACCGAGGCCCGGCGAGCTATCCTGATGCCATGTCCCGCCGCTTCCGCTGGGGCCTGTTCGGAATCGCCACAGCCGCCCTCGCGATCCGCCTCTATCGCCTCGACCATTTCTCATACGGGCTCGACGAGATCCTCCAGGCCTACTGGATCCACGGTCCGTGGAACTTCTTCTGGAGGTCGCTGCGCCTCGATGCGTTCCATCCGCCCCTCGACTACCTCATCGGGCGTGGCGTCGAAGCCCTCCAGCCGGCCGACGCCGTCCGGAAGCTCCCCGCGGTCGCATGGGGCACGGCAACGGTGGTCGCGATGGGACTGCTGCTCGCTCGACGCGCCGGCGAGGCAGCCGGCCTCTGCACGGCCACGCTGCTCGCGCTCGCACCCTTCCACGTCCGGTTTTCGCAGGAGCTGCGGCCCTACTCCCTCTCGCTTCTTCTGATGAGCCTCTCGCTGCTCGCCCTCGACCGCTTCCTCGAGCGGCCGGGCGCGCTTCGATTGGTCGCCGTCTTCTTCGCCTGCCTCGCCACCGCGTACACGCTCTACACGGCCGCGTTCGTCCTTGCTCTCGCCGCGGCGGCTCTGCTGGCGGAGGACGCCGTCGGTCCCGTGGTGGAGCGCCGCCGATCGGCCCGGCGTTTCCTGGTCGGGAGCCCGGCGTTTCTCGCGGCGCTCTGGATCGCCTACCTCCCCTGGTGGCCGGTCTTCCTCCAGGCGTCCCGCCGTTCCCCGATGGCTCCGCGGGCTCTTCTCTCCCTCGCCCGCGCCGATCGCATCCTTTCCTACTTCGCCTTCGCTCCCGACGACGGACAGCCGCTGGGTCGGGCGGGCATCGCCTTTCTCGCCCTCGCCGGAGTCGGCGCAGTCATTGCGATCTCGCGCAGCGGGTCGCGGTTCCTCGCTGCCTGGGGCGTCGGCGGCTTCGTCGCGATCGAGGTCCTCGGCCAGATCCATCCGCACTACGACGTCTCGCGCCGCTTCCTTCCCGCCGGTCCGGCGGTGACGGCGCTCGCAGCTCTGCCTCTGGCCGGGCTGCTCGCGCGACCCGTGACGCGCCTGGCGGGAGCGGCCCTCCTCGCGGCGGTGCTCGTTCTCGATGCGCGAAGCCTCCGCGTCTATTTTCGCGAAGGCCGCGCCGACTGGCGGACTCTTGCCGACTATCTGCGCCGCGAAGCCGCTCCCGGCGAACGCGTCTTCATGGAGAATCAGTACTCGCAGATGTGCCTCGCGTTCTATCTGGTGGGTCCCGAGTGGCTCTCCGAGGCCATGGAGGGTCGCGCGCCCGCACGCGATCTGCTACCCAACCTCGAAGGCGAGAGCGTCCGCCTCAACTGGGCCTGGAGGCCCGGGACCCGCGCGTGGCTCGTGCTCGCCGGGCAGCCCGTGCACGAGCCCCTGCGCCAATGGGCCGCGCGCTTCCCGACCCTGCCCTTTCCAAGCGCCGAGCGCTCCGTGCTCCACCGCCTCGACCCGGAGCTTCGCGACGGAGCGCTGGCCGCGGCGCGCTAAGATCGAACGACCATGGACGCGGCGCTTTCCGACGCCCTCGACGACCTCGTGCTCGGCCGCGGCGTGGCCCGGGGGCGGCATGGCCTGAGCCTCCGGGGACGTCTCGTGCGGCCGAGCTCGAACAGCGCCTGGCCGCCCACGGCTTTACCCCGATGACGGTGCGCGAGGCGCCGATCGAAGCTGGCGAGAGGATTCCGGCATTCTTCCTCCACGGTGACCTCGTCGACTTCGGGTACGTGCGCTGGGAGATCTTCACGCCCCGCAGTCGGCGCAAGCTGTTCGCTTCCGAGTACCGGCGCCCGGACAACCAGGAATGGGCAGTCCAGATTCCCCTGGCCTCGCCCGAGACCATCTGGGCGAACCCCGCGCTCAAGGAGCGCCACGACGTCGACACGGTCGTGGCGGTGCACCCGTGAGCGCCGGTCCCCTCATCGAGACCTTCCCGGTCGGCCCGCTGCAGTGCAACTGCACGATTCTGGCCGACGAAGAGTCGCGCGAAGCCGTCGTGATCGACCCGGGTGACGAGCCGGAGCGGATCGTGCGGGAACTCGAGTCCATGCATCTGAAGGTCGTGGCGCTCCTGCACACGCACGCGCACCTCGACCACATTACGGGGTCGCGCGCCGTCAAGGAGGTCACGCATGCGCCGATCCGCCTGCATCCGGCCGATCGGCCGCTCTACGAGGCGCTTCCCGAGCAGGCGGCCTTCTTCGGCCTGCGCGCGGAGGCGCCGCTTCCGCTCGACGCGCCCCTCGAGGACGGCGAGATCATCCATTTCGGGCGTCACACCCTGCGCGCGATCCACACTCCGGGTCACACCCCCGGGTCCACGTGCTTCGAGCTTCGGGGCGAGCGCCCCATGCTCTTCTCCGGCGATACGCTCTTCCGGCGCTCGATCGGACGCACCGATCTGTGGGGCGGCGATACGGACGCAATCCTCGCCTCGATCCGCGAGAAACTCTTCGTTCTTCCGGGCGACCTGCCGGTCGTCTGCGGCCATGGTCCGAATACGACCGTGGACGAAGAGAAGCGACTCAACCCGTTCGCCGGCTCGCTATAATCGCGGTCCATGAGACTGTCCCTGCCGGAGAAGTCCCAGCTCGTGTCGGCCTTCTGGAAGGACTCGGCCTCGGTCTGCCCCTCGCACGAGGTGCCGATGCGCACGTTCTTCGTGGATCGCGTCTACAAGCCGCAGGTCGTGATGGTCTGCCCGAAGGGCGAGATGTTCCGGTTCGCGCAGAAGCCCAAGCAGATCGAGTTCTCGCGGCCGCACGTGAAGACGATGGTCCAGGACGCGCAGGAGCGCGAGGCTCCGACCTGCCCGCAGGACTTCGACTCGCTGGTCGTCTACCGGACGCCGGCGGTATTCATCCCGCAGGGCTGGGACTACTCGTTCGTCTGCCCGACCTGCCTGTCCTACGGCCAGTGGATCGAGACCGGAAGAGAGGAGGACGAGGTCGTCGCGGCGGCAAAGCCGAAGAAGGAGGCGCCGCCCTTCCACGACGAGACGATCCCACTGCCCAAGCGCATGGAGATGGCCCGGGACGGCAACCTCGCCCTCAAGCTCTACGCCGCCATGGCCCAGACCGACTGCACCGCCTGCGGCTACGACTGCGAGGGATATGCCGCCGCCCTCGCCTCGGGCAAGGAGAAGGACCCGAACCTCTGCGTGCCCGGCAAGGAAGAGACCGCGCAGGTCGTCAAGGACCTTCTCAAGGGCACCGGGCTCCCCGCGGCTGGATAGTTCGGTCTACGTCTTGGAATCCGCGGCCGGCGCCGCGACGACACCCTCGCCCCTGCGGTCCGAACCGCGGATCGGCAGCGCGAAGGTGAACCGGCTCCCCTGTCCGACCACGCTCGACGCCCAGATGGACCCGCCGTGCAGTTCGACGAGCGAGCGCGCGAGCGCCAGCCCGATTCCCATGCCGGCGTGGCCGCGCGTCGCCGACCCGTCGACCTGCCGGAACCGCTCGAAGACGTGGGGCAGCTCGCCGTCGGGGATCCCGATCCCGTCGTCCTCGACGCTGACCAGGTAGCGCTCGGGCTCCCGCTCGACCCGCACGACCACGCGCCCGTGTGCGGGGGTGAACTGGATCGCATTGGCGAGCAGGTTCCAGAGCACCTGCTGGAGGCGGAGGGCATCGGCGCGCAGAGGAGACATGGGCTCGGGCAGCGGGGCGAGCATCAAGACCACGCCGCGGGCTTCCGCCATCCGCCGCACCGTCTCGAGAGATCGCTGGATGACCTCGGACAGGAAGACCGGACGCAGTTCCAGGGTCAGGGCGCCGCGCTCGAGGCGCGCCAGGTCGAGAAGATCGTCGATGAGCGCCAGCAGCACGCGCGCCGACTGCCGGATCTGGCGCAGCCCGCGCTGGAGCGTGGCGGCATCGATTTCCGCCTCCTCCTCGAAGAGGTCCGTCCAGCCCACGATCGCCGTCAGCGGCGTGCGCAGCTCGTGGTTCACGTTCTGCAGGAAATGGTCCTTCAGGCGGCTCGCGCGCTTCAACTCGTCTACCGTTCCCACGAGCGTGGCGTACAGCCGCGCGTTCTTGAGCAGGAGCGAGGACAGGTCGGCAAACGAGGTGACCGCGTCGATCTCCTCCTGGCCGAAGCCCTCGGTCCGGTTGATGGCCACCGCCACACCCAGAGTCTCCTCCTCCGTCTTCAGAGGAGCGAAGACGCCGTTGTGCGCCGCGACGAGTTGCTGCAGGTCGCGGTTGGAGTACGGGTCGCGGTCGAGGTCGTTGGAGCAATAGACCTCGCCCGTGCGGAACACCATCCCCGCGATCGACCGCGCATCGACGGACACCTTCAGCTGTCGGGCCATGGCCTCGGTCAGGTTCCAGGCCGGCACGGCCGCCTCGAGGCGATTCGTGTTCCGATCGAAGAGGTGGAACCAGACGCGCTCGGCGTTGGTGAACGCAGCAATCGCCTGCGTGGCCCGGGCGAGCACCTCTCGCTCATCGGTCATGCGGTAGGCCGCTCGGGAGAACTGGTGGAGGCGCCGCAGCGTCTCGACGCGACGCGCCACGCGCTTGCCCATCGCATCGATCGCCAGGGCGAGACGGCCGATCTCGTCGGCGGAGCCCTTGCCGCCCACCTCGACCGTCCTCCCGCGGCCGATCTCCTCGGCCGCGCGGACGAGCTCGCCCACCGGAGCGGACACGCGGCGGGAAACGATCCCCACGGCGACGAACACCGCTCCGAGCAGCAGCGCGAAGAGCAACAGGACGTCCTGCTTGAGCCCGGAATACGACGCCGGCGGGAAGGCGCGGACCGCCTCGGCCCGCAGGCCGTCCACGGCCTCGCGCGACAGGCCCTCGAAGAAGACCCAGCCCGTCGCCCCGACCCGGGCCGCCGCGATCCGCAGAGGCTTTCCGTCCACCACGTAGCCTTCGATGGATCGAGGCGTGTGCAGGGCCCGGTATGCCAGGCGCTTCAGGTCGGGCGACGGCGCCTGCGAGAGGAGGGCGCGCCCCACGCCGCTCCAGCCGAGAATCGCCGCTGCCCGCGGCGTCATGAAGATCGCGTGGCCGGTGGCATCGGTGGCGAACCAGAAATCGCCGGCCGGCTCCCAGGTCTCGAGTGCCTCGGTGAAGTAGTGCCGCGGGTCCACCTCGATGGCGACCCCCGCGATGAGCCGACCTCCGCTCTCCCGCACCGGAACGAAGACGGTCGCGATGCGGGCCTCCGGCGTCAGCGACGGCCCCGCGTAGATGCCGGTCCAGACTGCCGTGTCCCCGGATGCCGGCTTCGCCTCGGGAAACTGCGCGACCCGGTTGAACACGAAACGCTCGAACTCGCCGCCGGAGTCGCGGTTGGCCCGATGCAGCTCGAGCCAGGGGCTCTGCCGCATCGCGCCGGAGGCCGTCCAGACACCGACGGACGAAACGCTCGGTCGCCGGTGCCGCAGCTCCAGCATCATCGGCGCCAGGGCACGCAGATGCGCGGCGTCCTGGCGCGCCGCCTTCGGATCCGGGCTTCGCGTGGAGACGACGGCAACGGACTCCTCCTCGGGAATCTGCGTCCACACGTGCCCGTCGGCGTCGGATACCAGGCGGGACCCGGTCGCCGAGGACGCCAGGTCACCGCCGAGGGCCAGAGCCGCACCGGCCGCGAGCGACCAGGCGCCCTCCTCGGCCACCCGGGCGCGCCGCTCGACCCACTCGGCCCGGAAGCTCGCGTCCTGGGACAGGCGCATGTCGGCCTCGGCGACTCGAACCGCCCCCACCTGGGCCGCCGCCGCCGTCTGGAGCTCCGACAACCGCTTCTGGATCAGGAGGACGAAGATGCTGCCGGGGAGCAGAAACGCGAGGAAGAAGGCCAGCAACAGGCGCGCCGCGATGCCGCGGCGCGGATCGAAGCGCCGCCAGAAGCGCTCGAACGGCAGGGGTGACACTACGAGATTTTAGCGCGACCGGCTACTCGTACCTCAGCGCCTCGATCGGATCCAGCCGCGACGCCTTGCGCGCCGGATAGAAGCCGAAAAAGATGCCGATCGCGGCCGAGAATCCGAAGGCGAGACCGACGGCGCCCGGCGAGAGAACGATTGGCCAGCGCGCCTTCCAGGCCAGGAACCGCGACGCGCTGATCCCGAGGGATATCCCGATGGCGCCGCCGGCGACCGACAGCGTGAGGGCCTCGATCAGAAACTGCGTGAGGATGTCCCGGCCCTTGGCCCCGATCGCCATGCGGATGCCGATCTCTCGCGTGCGCTCGGTGACCGAGACGAGCATGATGTTCATGATCCCGATACCGCCGACGAGCAGCGAGATGGATGCCGCCGACGCAAGCAGCAAGGAAAGCGTGCGCGAGGTCTGGTCGGCTGTCTGCGCGAGCTCCTGCTGCGACCGGATCATGAAGTCCGAGTCCTGCCCGGGCTGGAGACGATGCCTCTGGCGCAGCAGGGCCTCGATCTGCTTCTGCGCCTCGTCGACGGCGCCCCGCGACACCGCCGAGGCCATGAACATGTCGATCTTCACGTTGTGCTTCAGGAGCCGCATCACCGTCGTGTAAGGGGCCACGACGATGTCGTCCTGATCCTGGCCCATGACGCTGCCGCCCTTGGTCTCCAGGACGCCGATCACGCGGAAGGGAAAGTTCTTGATCCGCACCGTCTGCCCGACGGGATCCTGGCCCTCGAAGAGGGCGTCGGCCACCGTGCTTCCCAGCACGCAGACCTTGGCCGCGGCGCGCACCTCGGACTCGTCGAAGAAGGCGCCCTTCTCGACGTTCCAGGACCGCACGAAGGGCCACTCCACGCCGACTCCCTGGATCGTCGTTCCCCAGTTGAGATTGCCCGTGATGATCTGCGCGCCCGTGCGGGATGAGGGCGACACATACGCCACCGCCGGGCACTCGGCCTTGACCGCCGCCACGTCATCCTCGGTCAGCGTGGACTGCCCCGTGAAGATGCGGGCGCCCGACTGCGTGGCGATTCCGGGAAAGATCATCAGGAAGTTGGTCCCGAGCGCCGAGATCTGCGCCTGGATCGCCGCCTGCGAACCCTCGCCCACGGCGATCATCGCGATGACGCAGGCCACGCCGATGATGATCCCGAGCGAGGTCAGGGCCGACCGCATCTTGTTGCGGCCGATCGCCTTGAGGCCCACCTTGAGGATCGTCATGAATTTCAGCATGGCACTGCGCCTCTTCCGTCAGGCCCGGGCCTCGGCCCGGCGCCGGCGCGGCACCGGCCGATCCTCGACGAGCTTGCCGTCCCGAAAGAGGATCACCCGTTTGGCGTACTGGGCGATGTCGTTCTCGTGGGTGATCACGACGACGGTCTTACCGTCGTCGTTCAGCTTCTGGAAGACGCTCATGACCTCCTCGGAAGTCCGGGTGTCGAGGTTGCCGGTCGGCTCATCCGCGAGCAGCAGCTTCGGATCGTTGATGAGAGCGCGCGCGATCGCGACGCGCTGCTGCTGGCCCCCGGAGAGCTGGCTCGGCTGGTGATCCTCCCGCCCCTGGAGACCCACGATCGCCAGGCACTCGCGGGCCTTCTGCTCGCGTTTGCGCGTCGTCGCCCCGTCCGAGGAGTAGATCAGTGGCAGCTCCACGTTCTCGCGCGCCGAGGTGCGGGCGAGGAGATTGAACGACTGGAAGACGAAGCCGATCTTGCTGTTTCGAATCTCGGCGCGCGCGTCGCGGTCGAGTTCCGAGACATCGGCGCCGTCCAGAAAATACCGTCCGGAGGTCGGGCGATCGAGGCAGCCCACGATGTTCATGAACGTGCTCTTCCCCGATCCCGACGGGCCCATGACCGCGACGAACTCCCCGGTGCCGATGGCGAGCGAGACGCCGTCCAGGGCCCGAACCTCGACCTCGCCCATCTGGTAGACCTTGACGAGGTCCTCGATCCGTATGACGTCGGGCAACCTCAGAATCTCCGCCCGCCGGCCGCCCCCGGACCGCTCGCGGTTCCGGGAGGTCGCGTCCCGGCATCCGCCTTCGTGGTCGCGAGCCCGACGATCACCGTGTCGCCCTCCTTGAGCTCGCCGGAAACGATCTGCGTGTACCGGTTGTCGGTCACGCCGCCGCGGATGTCGACCGCCTTCGGCTCCCCCAGGAGGCCGGCGCCGATCGTGTAGACGGTCTGCCCCGCCTTGCGCGTCTTCGTGGACGTCCGATCGAACTGCTTCATGGCGGCGGCAGGCCCCTTCTCGGCGGAGCTGGCGGCCGCACGCTCTTCGACGGCCGGGGGCGCGGCTTTTTCCTCCGGCCGCCAGCGCAGCGCGGCGTTGGGGACCCGCAGGACGTCCCGGGCCACGGCCACGTCGATCGTGACGTTGGCGGTCATGTTCGGCCTCAGGTTCAGTTCGGGGTTCGGAACGTCGATGATGACCGGATAGGTCACGACGTTCTGGTTCACGGTCGCATTCAGGCGGATCTGCGAGATCGTGCCGCGGAAGGTCTGATCCGGATAAGCGTCCACGGTGAAGCGAACGGGCTGGCCAACCTTGCACATCCCGATGTCCGACTCGGACACGTCGGCGGAAACCTGCATCTTCGTCAGGTCCTGCGCGATCGTGAAGATGGTGGGGGCCTGGAACGACGCCGCCACGCTCTGGCCGACGTCGTACTGGCGGTCCACGACCACGCCGTCGATCGGCGCGACGATCCTGCTGTTTCTCAGGTCGGTCTGCGTCTGCTGGAGCGAGGCCACGGCCTGTGCCACGGAGGCGACGGCCGAGTCGTAGTTGGCCTGGGCCTGGTCGAGATCCGCTTGCGGTGCCAGCCCCTGCTCGGCGAGCGCCTTCTGCCGGCGCAGGCCGATCTCCCCGTTGCGCACGTCCACCCGGGCCTTGGCCAGAGCCGCCTGGCTCTGGTCGACCTTCTCCTGAAAGGGCACGGGGTCGAGCTCGGCGAGGAGCTCGCCCTTCTTGACCTGCTTGTTGAAATCCGCGTGGAGCACCGCGACGTTGCCCGACACGACGCTGCCGACCTTGACGGTCGTCACGGCCGAAAGCGTGCCGGTCGCCGTCACCGTCTGCGTCACGTTGCCGCGATCGACGGTCGCCGTGCGGTACTTGGGCTCGGCCTTTTTCCGACTGCCCAGCAGGAAGACCCCGCCCCCTGCCACACCCAGGGCGAGGACAGCCAAAAGCCACTTCTTCATGTCGCTCCGTCTAACGTGCGCGGCCGCCGGGTTCTTCCGGACGCAGCGCCTGCCCATCGAAACGGCCGAGGTCTGGCAGAGATTACAACGGGGCGCCGCTCGTCCGGGCCGCCGCGACCGCCCGCCAGGCACGAAAAAAGGAGGAATTGCTCCCTCCTTCTGGACCCGCGGTCGAGCGACTTACAGATTGCGGTCGATCAGCTTCACGAACTCGCTCTTCGGGAGGGCGCCGAGCGCCCGGTCCGCCACCTGGCCGTTCTTGAAGAGGATGAACGTCGGAATGGAGGTCACCTGGTAGCGCATGGCCACATCCGTCGACTCGTCGACGTTGACCTTGGCCACCTTGATCTTCCCGGCGTACTGCGTCGCCAGATCATCCACGATGGGCGCGACCGAGCGGCACGGGCCACACCACGGCGCCCAGAAGTCCACGAGGACCGGAACGCTGCTCTTGAGAATGTCCCCGTCGAAGCTCGCGTCGGAGACCTGTGCCACGTTGGCGTTAGACATCAAAAAACTCCTTACAGGTATATGCCGGGAGACTCCGGGAAGATTCACGGCAATCGAAGCTCCTATCCTATCAGGAACCGGCGGTGGCTTCGCCTCAGTGAACATGCGCATGCACCCGTCCGCGGGCGTGCGCCAGGCCCTCGCGCAGGAACCAGGGAACCATCAGGAGTGACAGCGCGGGGTCGATCCAGGAGGGTGCTCCGACGAGAGCCGCCACCATGGCGAGAAGCGTCAGGGCCGAGTCGATGGAACAGGCAATCGACTCCTTCGCCTCGGCGGCGAGCCCCTTGCTCCCGAGGCGCCGGCTCGTCTTCCACTTGAAGTATCCCACCAGCGGCATTCCGAACGTTGCGAAGATCGTCAGCAGCAGGCCGAGCACGCTCGGCTTCACGTGCGTGCCCCCGGCGATCTCGGCCACGCCGCGCGCCAGCGTGTAGGCGGCGAGCAGCAGGAACGACACGCCGATCCAGCGGGCCAGCACCTGGTCATGCCGGGCGTGATCCTCCTCCTCGTCGGCCAGGTGGCGAAGGTGCCGGACCGCCAGAAAGGCCGCGCCGCCTTCGATGACGCTCTCGAGGCCGAACGCGAGCAGCGCCAGGCTCCCCGTCCGGATCGCCTCGAAGAGGGCCAGGCCCCCCTCACCCACGACGTGCAGGAACGTGAGACCGAGGAGCCAGTGCATGCGCCGCCTCAGGATGGCGCTCTCGTGCGGATGGGCGCCTCCCGACCGGGCCTGCGCGGGGAAATCCGTGCTCACCGGCGCATTCTACGCAGCCGCGCCGCCGGAAGGCCCGCGGGAAGGAATACAATTGGCGCAGAAAGCCTTGCGAGATCCGATGTTCGGTTCGATGCGGTCGGCGGCGGGAGTCAAGCTCGCGTTGTGCGCAGCCGTCCTTCTCTCCGTCGTCGCCTCGTTCGGCCTGCACCCCGAACCTGGGGCCCCCCGCATCACGGGCCCCTCCGGCTCCGTCGCCGCTGCCGGCACGAGCCGCGCCTCCTCGCATACCTGTCTGGCCTGTCTGACATGCGGGGCCGCGGTCGCGACGCCGATCGGGGGCGTGATCATGTCGAGCACGGGCTCGGCGCGCTCCCTGCAGTCTCCCGCGACGAACCCCCTGGCCAGGCTGGCCGGACGAAATCTCGCGGGCCGCTCTCCTCCCGACCGCTCGTAGATTCGAGGGCGGCTCGCGCATCGCGGGCAAGCCCGAATCCGAGTTCGTCAGGAGGATCGCATGGACGCCCGATTTCGTTTTCTCCTTGCCGCCGCGTGGCTGTTCGCGGCCGGCCCGGCTCTCGCCCAGGACGCTTCCCCTCCGGCGCCGACGCCCACTCCGCCTCCAGAGCCTCCGACCGCGGCCCCCGCACCCGCCCCGGCCGTCAATCCGACGTTTTTCAATCCGGCCATCGCGGTCATCGGGAACTTCCTTGCCTCCGCAGGCCACAATCCGGTGCAGCCCAGCCCGGCCTTTCAGGTCGAAGAGTCGGAGATCTCGTTTCAGGCGGTCGTGGATCCGTACGCGCGCGCGGACCTCTTTCTCTCTTTCACCAACGACGGCGTCGAGGTCGAGGAGGGCTACGTCACGTTCCTGAACCTTCCGTGGCAGACGCAGGCCAAGGCCGGAAAGTTCAAGGTCCAGTTCGGCAAGGTGAATACGCTGCACCTCCACGTCCTGCCCTGGGTGGACGAGCCGCTGCCGGTCACCGACATCCTCCTGCAGCCCCAGTTCGACACGTGGGCGGCCGAAGGGATCTCGACCTCGAAGGTGATCGAGCTGCCTGGCGATACGTTTTCCGAAGCCTACTTCCAGGTCCTGGACGGAACGTCGGGAGGAGGCCTCTTTGTCGCGCCCTCCAAGAGCGACCTGACGTACGACGGGCAGTACCGCGTCTTTCGCGACTTCGGCGACGACCACAACCTCGAGATGTCCTTCAGTTACGCCTATGGCCACAACGGCACGTCGCTGACCAACACGACGAGCCTGCAGAACGCGGCGCTCGTCTATCGCTGGAAACCCCTGCAGGGCCAGCCCTACCGGTCGTTCATTCTTCGGAGCGAGTATTTCTGGAGTCAACGCGAGCAGCCCGACGGCAAACAGAAGGCGCAGGGATTCTTCGTGGGTGGCGACTGGCAGCTCGGCCGGCGTTGGTTCACGGGTGCCCGCTACGAGTTCTCCGATCGCGCGATCAACGCCGCGCTGCGCGACAAGGGCGTGGCGGCCACGCTGACGTTCATGCCGAGCGAATTCTCGGTGCTGCGCGCCGAATACAGGTATCGGGATTACGCCCCCGGTATCAAGGCCAGCGAGGGCTTTCTGCAGATACAGTTCGCGATCGGCGCCCACGGCGCCCATCCATTTTGAGGTCAACACACATGAGACGCTCTCCACTCGCCCTCGTCCTGTTGCTCGTCGCGGCGCCGGCCTTCGGGAAGGTCGCCATCGTCACGAGCACCCAGGACTTTGCCTCGATTGCCGACATGATCGGCGGCAACCGCGTCGAAACGTTCGCGCTGGCGAAGGGCTACCAGGACCCGCACTTCGTCGACCCGAAGCCCTCCTTCGTGCTCAAGCTCTCGAAGGCGGATCTTCTGATCGTCGCCGGACTCGAGCTCGAGATCGGCTATCTGCCCCCGCTGATCGACCAGAGCCGTAACGACAGGATCCGCCCGGGGGCCGCCGGCTATCTCGACGCCTCCAACGGCTGCGACATCCTGGAGCGGCCGACCGGCACCGTGACCCGCGCCATGGGAGACGTCCATCCCTTCGGAAACCCGCACTTCTGGCTCGACCCGGAGAACGGCCGCGTGATCGCCCGCGCCATCGCGGCCAAGTTGAAACAGCTCGACCCGGCGGGAGCCGCAGAGTACGACGCCAACCTCGCCGCCTTCGAGACGAAGCTGACCGCGGGCGAGAAGCGCTGGGAGGCGGCGCTCGCGCCGTATGCCGGCACGGAGCTCGTGACGTACCACAATTCCTGGCCCAACTTCCTGAAGCGCTTCCGGCTCGTCGCGGCCGGCTACATCGAGCCCAAGCCCGGCATCCCGCCCTCGCCCTCGCACACCGTCGAGATCATCGACCTCATGCGGGCAAAGAAGGTCCCGGCCATCCTCATGGAGCCCTACTTCGACCGCAAGACCCCTGCGCAGATCGCCGAGAAGACGGGCGCCACCCTGCTCACCTTCATTCCTTCCGTGGGCGGGGTGCCCGAGGTGAAAGATTACTTCGCCCTCTTCGACTACGACGTGAAGCTGCTTGCGGACACCCTGGCTGCAAAGAAAGGCGGAGCGCAGTGACGGCCTTCGAAATCCTTCTTCCTGCCTTCGTGGCGAGCCTGATTCTCACCGGGATCCACGCCTACCTCGGCGTGCACGTCGTCGAGCGCGGCGTCATCTTCGTCGACCTCTCGCTGGCGCAGATCGCGGCCCTCGGAACGACGGTCGCCTACCTGGCCGGCCACGACCTGCACTCGAGCATGGCGTACGTGTACTCGCTCGGCTTCACGTTCCTCGGAGCGGCGATTTTCGCGGTCTCGCGCGTGCATCGCAAGACGCGCATTCCCCAGGAGGCGATCATCGGGATCGTCTACGCGGTCTCGGCGGCCGTCGCCATCCTCGTGATGTCGAAGGCGACGCAGGAAACCGAGCACTTGAAGGAAATGCTGGTCGGAAACATCCTGTCGGTGTCGTGGAAAGAGCTCGGCAAGACGGCCGTCCTGTACGCCCTCGTCGGCCTCTTTCACTTCGCCTTTCGGAGGCGGTTTCTCCTCATCTCGATGGACGAACAGGAAGCCGAGAAGCAGGGCTTGAACATCCGCTTCTGGGACTTTCTCTTCTACATGTCGTTTGGCTTCGTCGTGACCTCGTCGGTCGCGATCGCCGGGGTCCTCCTCGTCTTCTGCTTCCTCATCGTGCCCTCCGTGACGGCCATGCTCTTTGCCGAGCGCCTGGGAGTCCGTCTGGCGATCGGATGGACGATGGGCGCGCTCGTGTCGGCGGGCGGCGTCGCCCTTTCCTTCCTGTGGGACCTGCCCACGGGGGCGACGATCGTCGCGACGTTCGGCGCCGCGCTGCTCGCGGTCGCCGGGCTCCGGCTACTGACCCGCCGCGCCGCCTGAGCCCGGGGCTGGCGGCCCGCCGGGCCCTCGCCGGAGGAAATAGGCGCGCGTCGCCTCGATGTCTCTCTGGATCTGGGCCTTGAGGTCCATCATCGAGGGGAACTTGCGCTCTTCGCGCAGACGATCCAGAAAGTACAGGCGGACCTTCTCCCCATAGACATCCGCGGAGAAGTCGAGGACGTAGGTCTCGATCGTCGTCGTGTAGTCCTCGTAGAGCGTGGGCCGGCGGCCAATGTTGCTCACGCTCGAAAACCGCCGCCCGAAGGAACGGATCTCGATCTCGGTCACGTACACCCCGTCGGCCGGCGGCAGCTCGTTCTCGGCCTCGAGGTTGATCGTGGGAACGCCGATCTGGTGACCGAGCCGGTCTCCGCGGGAGACGATGCCTTCGAGCTCGTACTCGCGACCGAGCATCGCGTTGGCATCGACGATCTCTCCACGCTCCAGCGCGCGCCGGATCCGCGTGGAGGAGACCGGCTCCCCTCCGGCCACCACCTCACCCACGGAGGAGGCCGCGAAGCCGCATTCCGCGCCGAGGCGCGACAGAAGGGCGAGGTCGCCCCGTTTGCCACGGCCGAAGGCAAAGTGCGCGCCGATGCGGAGCTCCGAGGCGCCGAGCCGATCCCGCAGGAGGGAACGCACGAACTCCTCGGGCTCCGTCAGGGAGAAGTCGCGGGTGAACGGAATCACGAGCAGGGCGTCGATGCCGATCGCCTCGATCGCCTCCTCCTTCTGCCGCAGGGTCTGGATGCGGCGCGGCGCGTGGTCGGGCCGCAGGACCGCCATCGGGTGGGGCTCGAACGTTATGGCGAAGGAGGGACGGCCGATCTCCCGGGCCCGCCGGACGACCGTCTCCAGGATCTTGCGGTGCCCGAGATGCACGCCGTCGAAGTTGCCGATCGTGCCGACGCCTCCGCGCGGCAAGTCGCTGGACCGCAGGGGATCGCGGATGACTTGCATCGGGCTCCTCTACGAAACCATGATCCAGTGAACGAAACGGTGAAGGAAGACGACGCCGAGGCCCGTCGACGCCACAACGTAGCCGAACGCGAGGACGTACCGCCGGCGCAGGAACTCCGCCAGTACGAAAAAGCAGGGAAAGAGCGCGAGGACGTATCGATCCAAGCCGGCCACAGTGCCGGAATGAAACAGGAGGAGAATCGTGGCGGCAGCGTACAGGCCTTCCGCGAATAACCTCCGTCGAAAGAGCCCGACGACGAGGGCGACGAAGAGGACCGCCGTCACGAGTTGAACGGCGAAGCTCAAGTTCTCGAGGTTGGGCGTCTCGGAGAGGCGGCCACGAATCTGGGCGACGACCGACACGCCCATTTCCCAGAGCATCATCGGCCGGACACTCGAGCCACGAATGCGGTCGCGCACGTAGAGGAGGGGATCTCCAAAACGCGACCAGAGATAGATCGGGTAGGCGGCCGCGCCGGCCAGAGCGGCGAAAAGCGCCAGAGCGGGAGCAGCGCGCTTGCGCTCCTCACGGACCGCGCAAACCGCATACCAAGCGACCGGAAGGGCCACGAGCGCTCCGTTGAACCGCGTCAGCGCGGCGAGGAACCCCGCCGGAGCTGCGACGAGCCAGGCGCGCCGGCGCGCACCCCAGATGGCCAGCACCGTTGTCAGGAAGAAGAGGGATTCGGAGTACACCGATGCGAGGTAGAACGCCGTCGGGAAGAGAAGAATCGCGGCGATTCCGGGGACGACGGCCTCGCCTCCTCCCCACTCCGCGAAGAGATCGGAAACGACCCAGAGCGCCGGCAGGAGCGCCGCCAAGGACAATCCGATGCCCGTCCAGAGGATCGGCGTGCCGAGCATCGCCGATGTGACGCGGAGGAGGAACGGGTACAGCGGGTACCAGCCGACGTTGACATCACCCTGGGCCCCCACGAGGTGATAGCCGTCGACAGCGATGCTCCGGTACCAGACCGCATCCCACCTCGCCAGCGGCGGGGCGTGAAAGACCGCCGTCCACGGACTCTCGTTCGCGACCGGCAGGGTCATTGCCAGTGAAGCGAGGACCACGACACTCGAGGCCCAGAGCGCCCACATTGCGGCAACTCGACGGCCGTCCCTTGGAGACAGAAACGTGCGCGTCGTCAAGACGTAGTCACGCTGCCTGCGACGTCGTACTCGAACGTCCTCTCGATCTTCACGTTCACAATCTGTCCCGGAGTCAGCGAGCGGCCGCCGGTGTTTGTGATGAGAAGACACCCGTCGATCTCGGGGGCCTGCGAGCGCAGGCGGCCCTCGAGGATGTACTCGGTCTCCTCCGACGGGCCCTCGACGATCGCCTCCACCGTCCGCCCGCGCAGCGCTCGCAGCTTTCGGCGAGCGATCGGCTGCTGCAGCGAGAGGAGGAAGTCCTTGCGTCGCTCCTTCTCCTCGGCCGGGACCGGATCGCCGAGAGGCTCCGAGCCGGAGCCCGGCTCCGGGGAATAGGTGAAGGCGCCCATGTTGTCGAGCTCGGCGTCCCGGACGAACTGGCAGAGGTCGCGAAACTCCGCCTCGCCCTCCCCGGGAAACCCGACGATGAACGTCGTCCGGATCGCGATGTCGGGGACGAGCTCTCGCATGCGGCGGATCATCCTCAGGTACGAGGCCGCGTCGCCGCCGCGGCGCATCGCCGCCAGGATCGGCCGCGACACGTGCTGGAGCGGGATGTCCACGTAGGGAACGAACCGCGGCGAGCGTCCCATCAGGGCGAGCACCGAGTCGTCCAGGGTCTTGGGGTACGCGTAGAGAAACCGGATCCACGGAAAAGAGGTCCCGGACAGCAGGGCCTCGACGAGCCGGGCGAGCCCGTCGCGCCCTGCGCCGAGATCCTCTCCGTAGCGCGTCGTGTCCTGCGAGATCAGGACGAGCTCCGAGACGCCCTGCGCTTCCAGGCTGCGCGCCTCGGCGAGCAGGGATTCGATCGTGCGGCTCCTTTGGAGCCCGCGCATCTGCGGAATCGTGCAGAACGTGCACGGGTTGTCGCATCCCTCGCCGACCTTGAGGTACGCGTAGCCGCGATGCCGGGTCAGCACGCGCGGTGCGAGCTCGTCGTAGAGCCGGGTCGCCAGCGGCTTGTCCGTGAACCGTGGCAGGGTCGGCAGCCCCACGGCGGCCGCGGGCGCGCTCTCCAGCTCGTCGAGCCCCACGAACGCGTCCACCTCGGGGATCTCGACGGACAGCTCGCGCCCGTACTTCTGGACCATGCAGCCCGCCACGACGACGCGGTCGATCTCGCCCCGCTTCTTGCGCTCGACCTGCTCGAGGATCGCCTCGACCGACTCCTCCTTGGCGCGGTCGATGAAGCCGCAGGTGTTGACGAGCACGACCCGCGCTTCTCCGTCGGGCACGATCGCGTGGCCGGCGCGCTGGAGGTGCCCGAGCATGATCTCCGTGTCCACGAGGTTCTTCGGGCAGCCGAGCGACACGACGCCGACGGTCGGAAGGGTCTTCGTAGTCATGTCCGCGCCTAAGGGTAGATCCGCTTGAGCGTCCGGGGATAAGGAATCGCCTCGCGCAGGTGGTGGATTCCACAGATCCAGGTCACGACCCGCTCGAGGCCCATGCCGAACCCGGCGTGCGGAAAGGTGCCGTAGCGGCGCACGTCGAGGTACCACTCGTAGGCCTCGCGGGGCAGCTTGTGCTCCTCCAGCCGCCGCTCGAGAAGGGCCAGGTCGTGGATGCGCTGGGACCCTCCGATGATCTCGCCGTAGCCTTCCGGCGCGAGCATGTCCAGTCCCAACACCACGTCCGGGTCCTTCGGATCCGGCTGCATGTAGAACGACTTGATCGCGGTCGGGAAGCGCGAAACGATGAGCGGGCGCTCGTGCTCCCCGCAGAGGGCGGTCTCCTCGTCCGCGCCGAGGTCGTCGCCGAACTTCACCGGGAATCCCTTGCGCTGAAGCGCCTGGATTCCATCGCGATAGGTGATGCGTGGAAACGGCTTCTGAATGACCGACAGCTTCGCCGGGTCCCGCTCGAGCCGCTTCAATTCCTCGCCGCAGCGCTCCAGCGCGCGACCGACCAGGTAGACGATGAACTCCTCGGCGAGCTCGCAGAGCCCCTCGAACTCGAGAAAGGCCACTTCGGGCTCGACCATCCAGAACTCGGTCAAGTGGCGGCGGGTCTTGGACTTTTCGGCTCGAAACGTCGGCCCGAAACAGTAGACCTTGCCGAACGCGGCCGCGGCCGGCTCGAGATAGAGCTGCCCCGACTGCGACAGGTACGCCTTGTCCCCGAAGTAGTCGGTCTCGAAGAGCGTCGAGGTCCCTTCGACCGAGGAGCCCGTGAGGATCGGCGAATCGATGCGCACGAACTCCCGCTCGTGGAAGAAGTCGGCGATCGCCTGTTCCATCTCCGAACGCACCCGCAGAACCGAGTGCTGCTGCGACGAGCGCATCCAGAGATGCCGCAGGTTCATCAGAAAGTCGACGCCGTGCTCCTTCGGGGAGATCGGGTAATCGGGCGACGCTCCCAGGATCTCGACGGCGCTGGCCACCATCTCGTACCCGCCCGGGGCGCGCTTGTCTTCGCGCACGGCGCCCGTCACGGCGAGCGAGCACTCCTGTGTCGTTCGCTCGGCCGCGTCCCATACCTCGGCCGGAACGTCCGCGCGCGGCACGACACACTGGAGGTACCCGGTCCCGTCCCGCACGATGAGGAACTGGATCTTCCCCGAGGAGCGCTTGTTGTAGAGCCACCCGCGGACCGTCGCCGTGCCCCCGGCCTTGCCCCCGATTTTCGAGATCGCCGTCGTTTCCATAAAGGGGCGGGATTATACGGTCATCGGATCCGGATCGCCCTCTCGAGGGTCGTCCTGCCGCCGTCCCGGGCGATCAGAGTGACCCTGAGGCGATGCGGGCCAGGGGCCAGGCGCGGCACAGCGAAACCGAAGCCCGCTCGGTCCGCGTCGGTGTAATCGGGATAGGCCCTGGCGATGTCCGGCCGTCTCCCGCCCCGCATTGCCGCAACCGGAGACTCGCCGTCGGCGGCAACCTCGATCGCGGCAAGCCCCGAATCGTCCAGCGCCCAGCCGTAGCCCCAGGATCCAGGCGAGACCTCGGCGCCCTCGGCCGGGACGTCGATGACGCCGAACGGCGGAGCGATCTCTGCGTCCGCCACCTGCAGGAGCCTTTCGGCCTGCCCGGCCGCCGCAGGCGGCAGCCGTGCGTCGAAGCGGGGCGCCGCCGTGAGACGAAAGACGAAGTCGCGTCCGGCGCCGCCCGAAAAGTCCCCGAGCGCTTCCAACCGGCCGTCCTGCAGACCACGCCGGATCAGCCGGGAGAGCTCGAGCTGCCGCAGCGGGTCGGCGAGGCGGGGATGATAGATCACGAGGCTCGCCTGCAGGTCCGACATCTGCCTCCAGACCGCGTCCGGGATCGGGCGACTCCCGAGCGCGGCCTGGAGTTCGTCGTACGGCTTGGGAAAGAAGCCGGAATAACCGTTGACGAGCGGCTTGCCGTGGGCAGGCTGACGAAAGAGATACTCGGTGTCCGGGGGGCCAAGGGGCCACTCCACCACCGCGCCCGGCAGATCCACCCCTTTCAGCCACCGGTACACCGCAGGAGCCTCGGCCTCGACCGGATGGATCGCGACTGGAAAGGCCCGGTACTCCGCGCCGATCAGGACGATGCACGCGCCCGCCCACGCGACCCGACGCGAGGTTGCGAGCGGACGCGTCGCGATCGACAGGCCCCAGGCCGCGAGCACCGCGAGCGCGAGATCGAAGATCACGATCCCCCGCGAGGGAGCGCGTACGGCTCCGAAGACTCCGCCGAAGGACCGGAACAGAAATCGGTAGTAGGGCGTGTTGCCTCCGAGCGCGACCAGAACCCCGACGGCAGCGAGGGCAAGCAGAAGGACCAATCGCGGCGGCAGCGGACCGCGTCGGACGAGGTCGCCGAGGCTCGCATACCGGCTTCCGACTGGAAAGGCCACGGCGAGCCGCACGAGAACGATGCACGTCAGCAGGACCTGCACGCGCCCGGCATCGCCGAGACCCACGGGCCCGACGGCGAGGCCGGGCCGCAGCAGCGCGGCCAGCCAGACCGCTCCCATCGCGAGAATCAGGACGTCCAGCAGGCGAGCCATCCGCCGCCAGACACGCGAATCCGGGGCCTCGCCCGGCGGGGCCGCAGGAAGCCGCGGGAGCTTCGCGACCGCAAGGAGCGCCAGCGCGATCGCAAGGAGGCCGGGGAAGAAGTCCCCCTCCGCGTGGCGCCAGGAGGACGTGAGTGCCCCGTACAGCCGGTTCTTCTCGCCGGCCGAGAGGAAGTCACTCCAGCGGCCCGAAAAAGTCATCATCTCGCCGAAGTACCGCCGCATGCCATAGAGCTCGGCGGCCTTCCGGTACGGGATGGCAAAGGGCAGGAACGCCAGACCCCCGGCTGCCGCAGCCAGGACCGCGCCCCGGACCCTGCGACTCCTCTCGGGCGTCCTCTCCGCCGCCCACAGCACGAGCGTCACGGCGACCACGAATCCCGAGAAGAGCGCAAAGTGCACGTTGCAAAGCGCGTTCCAGGCGAAGCAGGCGCCGAGGAGAACGGCGTCGCGGCGCGCGCCCCCGTCCAGGTAGCGCAGGAGAAAGAGGAGAAGGAGGCACAGGAACGCTCCCCACTGGTGCTGCACGTGCGGCAGTTGCGAGAATCGCCATGGCACGAAGGCATAGATGCAGCCCGCCACCACAGCTGCCACGGCGTCCCCCGTCACGTAGCGCGCCAGGGCCCAGGCCGACCAGCCCGACAGGAACATTCCGAGCAGCAGGAGCACGTTGTAGACGAACACGGGCGACGCTCCCAGAGCGAAGAGCGGGAATCCGAAGAGGGCGACGCCGTACAGGTTCTCCGAGAATGCCAGCACGTAGCGGGCGGGATGGAAGAAATTCAGCTGGAAGAGCTCCGCGGGATCGCGCAGAGTCTGTCGAAAGTCCCAATCCAGAATTCGAAGGTTGAGTTTCGCGTCCCAGAGATCCGTCATCCCGTCGGACAGATGCGCGGCCTGCGGCCAGGTCATCACGACGGTTGCCGCGAGAAAGAAAAGCCCCGCCAGGGCCGACCCGCGGGCGGGTCGGGACGCCGGCGCCGGACGACTCAACGCACCCGGGAGCGAACGTTGTTGGCGATTGTCATCGCCTGTTGCAACCGCTGCATCTTTCGATGTCGCTTCTGCGTGGCATCGATGTCGCCCGTGGGCGGAACGTTGCCGCGAATCTCGCGCAACAACTTGTCCGCCTCGAAGCCGAACTGCTGGAACTCGGCGGCCTGGAACTTCTTGAACGTCAGCTCGGTTGCGATGATGTAGCCCTCGGCCACGTCGCGGACCATCGTGTAGGCGGAGCCTCCCAGGAAAGCGCTCATCGAAGGTCAAAAGTCTACCCCGGCGCGGGCGCGGAGGGGACACCGCTTGGTGCGGGAGGCCCGTCCGGGGTACGATTCCCGCCTTTGCGGGAGGGCCCACCTTGACGACCCGAGCGGACTATCTCGATTTCGACACGCTTCTGACCGAGGAGCAACGCCTCGTGCGGGACACCGTGGGCGACTGGGTCGATGACAAGGTCCTGCCCGTGATCGAGGAGGCGGCGTGGGAGGGGCGATTCCCCAAGGAGCTCATCCCCGCGATGGCCGGAATGCATCTCTTCGGCTCCACGATTGCCGAGTACGGGCTCCCCGGGCTCGACAACATCGCCTACGGGCTGATCATGCAGGAGCTCGAGCGCGGCGACTCGGGGCTGCGCTCCTTCGTCTCGGTCCAGTCGGGCCTCGTCATGTATCCGATCTACGCCTTCGGCTCGAAGGAGCAGAAGGACCGGTGGATTCCGAGGCTCGCGAAAGCGGAAGCGATCGGCTGCTTCGGCCTGACCGAGCCCGATTTCGGGTCCAACCCCGCCGGCATGCGCACGGTCGCGAAGAAAGACGGAGCCTCGTTCCTCCTGAACGGCGCGAAGGCCTGGATCACCAACGGCTCGATCGCCGACGTGGCGGTCGTCTGGGCGAAACTGGACGGCGTGGTCCGGGGCTTCCTCGTCGAGAAGGGCACGAAGGGCTACTCCACTTTCGAGCACAAGGGAAAGATGTCGCTACGGGCCTCGGTCACCTCGCAGCTCGCGTTCGAGGACTGCCGGATCCCGGCCGAGAGCATCCTGCCGGGAGTCGAGGGCCTGAAGGGCCCTCTCTCCTGCCTGACGCAGGCGCGGTACGGGATTGCCTGGGGAGCGATCGGAAGCGCGATGGCGACCTACCAGGCCGCGCTCGACTACGCGAAGAGCCGCAAGCAGTGGAAGGACCGGCCGATCGCGGCGCATCAGCTCGTCCAGGAACGCCTCGCCTGGATGATCACGGAAATCACGAAGGCCCAGCTGCTCGCGTGGCGACTGGGCCGCATGAAGGACGACAAGACGATGAAGCCGCACCACGTCTCCATCGCCAAGCGCAACAACGTGTGGGTTGCGCGCGAATGCGCCAAGCTCGCCCGCGAGACCCTCGGTGCCAACGGCGTCGTCAACGAGTATCCCGTCTTCCGGCACCTCGCCAACATCGAGAGCGTCTACACGTACGAGGGGACCCACGACATCCACACGCTGATCATCGGCGAGGCCGTCACGGGGGTGGCGTCCTACAACCCGCCGATGGACTAGACGCGGCCTCCCAAATCACGGCCCCACAGTCTCTTGCGTTAAGATACTGTCTCGTTGGGCATTACCGGAAATCTCAAGACGATGCAGCTCGGCGAGCTGCTGCAATGGCTCTCCCTCGGCTCGAAGACGGGGACCCTCCTGATCGACGGCCACGGGATCGAGAAACGCATCTACTTCCAGGACGGCCGCATCGCGTCGACCTCCTCCTCCTCCGAGCGCGAGTACCTCGGCCACTTCCTCGTGTCCCACGGTTTCATCTCGGAGGAGGAGCTCAAGATGGCCATGGAGGTGCAGGAGGAGTCCCAGATCCTCCTCGGCAAGATCCTCGTGATGATCAACGCCATCGCCGAGGCGGACCTGATGCGCCTCATGAAGAAGAAGGCCGAGGAGTCGATCTACGACATCTTCCTGTGGACGGAGGGCGATTTCGAGTTCGTCGAGGGCCAGATGCCCGACCAGAAGATGGTCCCGCTGTCTCTGGACGTGACGGGCATCATCATGGAGGGGATGCGGCGGTACGACGAGTGGCAGCTCATCCGCCAGCGGGTCCCCGACTCCTCGGTGGTCCCGGAGATCATGCGACCCCTCGACATGGAGCTGCTGTCGGACCGCGAGAAGCTGATCGTGCCGTACATCGACGGGCAGCGCTCGATCGAGGAAGTCGCCCTCCAGACGCACAACGCCGAGTTCACGGTCTCGAAGCTCATTTCCGAGGGCCTGCGCACCGGGACGATGCGCTTGGTCGAACGCGGGCCGCGCACTCCGGCAGTCCCCACGCTCGGTCCCGGCGTGTCCGAGGTGGACCACTTCCTCCAACGGGGCCGGGCCCAGTTGAAGGATGATCCGCAGGCCGCCTACAAGATGTTCAAGGTGGCCCACGAGCTCGATGCCAACGACGGCCGCACCACCGAGGCGATCCGCGAGGCCGAGCGCGAGATCAAGGCCGCCCTCGACCGCGACGGCGTCTCGGGCGACAAAGTTCCCGAGCTCGCCATCTCGATGCAGAGCCTGACCCAAAGAGCTTTTTCGCCGCACGAGGGGTTCGTGCTGTCCCGAATCAACGGACAGTGGGACGTCAAATCCATCATGAAGATCTCGCCGATGAAGGAGCTCGAGGTCCTGATGATCTTCCATAAGTTCCTGAAGGACGGCGTGATCCACTTCAAGGGCCGCCCGACCCGCGGCTGACACGCCCCGCGGCCGCCCGGGGGTCGTCGTAGAATGAGGGATGCAAGGAGGGGCCTCGGGATGACCCCATCGCGCAACCGAGCGCGGGCCTTCCGGGGGCTCCAGGTGGGGGTTTGCGCGGCGGCGGTCGCGCTGCTGGCGGTTCTCTCCCCGGGCATTCCCTGGGGACGATCCGGCGAGCTGCTCTTCTTCACCGCACTCGCCGTGCTCGCCTTCCGGCTGCGGGTGCGTTACGCGGGCAATTTCGTCGGCGTGGAGGCCGCCGCGCTCGCCCCCGCGATCCTGCTGCTGAACGCGCCCGGAGCCGCCCTTCTCATCTGCCTCGGCGCGGATGCGGTGGCCAAGTGGATCGGCAAGACACGCCGGGTGACGCTCTCGAACGCGTTCGACCTCGCGCAGCTGTCCATCGCCTACGCCGCGGCGGCCCTCTTCTGCCGCGCTCTCCACGCCGCGATGGTCGGCTGGGCCACGGTGGCGGCTCTGGCGATCGGTGTTCTGCTCGTCTTCTTCTTCGTCAACACGGCCCTCGTCCTCGCGTACCTCGAGCTCGGCTCCCTCGTGCCGCGCGAGCGCCTGCTCGAGATCGCCCTGTTTCAGCTGGCCGCCCTGCTGCTCCTGGCGCCCATCGTGATCCTGGAGACGCTCGTCTATCCGCTCTTCGGGCCGCCCGGGATGTTGCTCGCCTTTTTCCCGGTCGTGCTGGCTTCGTTCGTCATGCGCAACCTCTCCTCCATGGAGCGGCGCGTCCAGGAGGTCTCGCGGGAGAACCGCCAGCTCGACGTCCTGCGGGACATCTCGAACACGTTCGGCGTCAGCGCTCGCGTGGATCGTTACGAGCGGCTCTTCGCGGCGATCGCGCGGCTTCTGCCGGCGCGGGCCGCGGCGATCCTCGAGTGGGGCGGCGTCCACGGCGACGAGCTCACGGTCCATCTCTCCGAGGGCGCGGCGGGGGCCCGTGCGGAGCTGGTGGCATGGGCCCGCCGAGGCCGGATCGACGAGGCGCGCCTGGACCGTGGTCTCTCGACGCACGAGCTCGCAACCGGCGACTCCCGCGAGGTGCGCCTCACGCTCGAAACGCCGTACCAGGTGCGAATCCGACTCTCCACGTTCGAGATGCACGCGGGGCTGATGATCGTCGAGGGAGACGCCCCGGCGCTCCATTCCGCCGAAGCCCTGGCCTCGCTGCACACGGTCGCGGACCACATCGCCCTCGTGCTCCAGGACCGCTCCATCCGTGCCCAGATCGAGGACCTCTCGGAGCGCAACCGCCAGCGCGCCGAAACGCTCGACCAGATCCTCGGGATCTCCAACGACCTGAAGCGCAACCGCACGCTGGACGATCTCTTCCCCTCCATCGCATCCGCCGTCGCGAGGGGCCTCGGGTTCCAGGAGGTCGTGCTATCCCTCTACGACCGGGAGAAGAACGTCTTCACGCCCCGCGCCGCTTTCGGGCTCGACGAACGCTGGCCCGCGATGCGCGACCAGAGCGTGCCGGCGGAGGAGATCACCCGCCACTGGAACGAGCGCAACCGCGTGTCCAAGTCGTACCACGTACGGGACCGCGGTCCGCGGGAGGGCGGGATCTCCCGCGCCTCGGCTCCCCGCCGCGTCCTGGCCGGGGCGGACGACGGCTGGGCTCCCGACGAGTTGCTCTGGATTCCCCTCTACTCGGAGGATCGCCTGCTCGGCTGCCTCTCCGTCGATTCGCCGCTCAACGGGCGATCGCCCTCGCTCGAAACCATCCGGTCCCTGGAAATCTTCGCCAATCAGGCGGTGACGGCGATCGAGAGCGCCCGCTCCTACAACGAAGCGCGCGAGCAGTCGATCCGGGACTCGCTGACCGGCGCATTCAATCATCGGCATTTCCAGGAAGTGCTCCAGCGCGAGCTCGGGCGCGCGGAGCGCCTGGGCCGTCCCCTCACGGTGCTGATGCTCGACATCGACGACTTCAAATCGATCAACGACCGTTTCGGCCATCCTGTCGGCGACGCCATCCTGCAGGGAATCGTGGCCGAGATCCGCAACGAAGTTCGCAGCGACATGGACCTGCTGGCCCGCTATGGCGGCGACGAGTTCGCGCTCGTGCTGCCCGAAACGCCGGTCGCCGAGGCGGCCATCGTGGCCGAGCGCGTGCGGCGCCGGGTGGATGAGCGTCTCTTCCGGATGCCGGATTCCCACCAGGTCCTGCGGGCCACCGTATCGATCGGCCTGGCCACCTACCCGGACGACGCCGCCGAGAAGAAGGACCTGGTCGAGAAGGCTGACGCCGCCCTCTACCGCGCCAAGCATGGCGGCAAGAACGCCGTCGTCGCCACGTCCGAGTCGGGCCCGGGCCAGCTCCCGCTCCTGCCCCACTGACGGGCGAAGCGCTCGAGCGCCGTCGCCCGTCATCCCGAGGGCCGACAGGCCCGAGGGATCCCTTTCGAGTCGAGGTGCGGCTCACGCGGCTGCGACACGGAGGCGGAGTCTCCGTCGTAAAAGCGCAAGGGCCAGGCGCGTGCGGCTCCGGCGTAGTCGATGCCGATGCGGGCAGTGACGCCGAGGCGGCGACGGGCCCGGCGTGCCGGGACGAAGATCCGGATCGAGCCGGCCAGCAGATCGACACCGCTATCGCCGATGGTGATTCCGAGCGCGCTGCAGAGCTTGCCCGGGCCGGCCATGAAGCTCGGGGCGCACTTGGAGCCCTCGGCTGCGCGCAGAAGCACCGCCTCAGGCACGCCCCGGCGCCGCGTCACGATGTTGGCGCAATGGTGCATGCCGTACACGAGGAACACGTAGAGGTGTCCGCCATCCGCATACATCGGCTCGACCCGCGGCGTCCGACGCCCGGCCCAGGAGTGCGCGGCACGGTCTTTGATCCCGAGGTACGCCTCGGTCTCCACGATTCGCGCGCCGTACCAGCGCCCGCGGTGCCGCCGCACCAGGTAGGTCCCGACGAGGCTCCGCGCCACGGCCACCGTCGGACGCCGATAAAACTCCCGCGAAGGCTGGGTGAGCCCGAGCGCCTTCGGGTCCAACGCGAGGCACGGATCCGGAGATTTCTTCGGTATCATGCGGGAAACCAGGACAAGGAAGGGATTCTATGAACATTCTCGTCACCGGCGGCGCCGGTTTCATCGGGTCGCACATGGCCAAGCGGCATCTGGCCGACGGGCACCGCGTCGTCATCGTCGACGATCTGTCCACCGGCCGGCGCGAGCGGCTCCCTCAGGCTGCGCGATTCGTCCAGGCCGACATCGCCGAGGCGGACCTCGAGCCGCTTCTGCGCGAGGAGAAGATCGGCTTCATCTCCCACCACGCCGCGCAGATCGACCTGCGGCACAGCGTGGCGGACCCCATCGGCGATGCGCGCGCCAACATCATCGGGAGCCTCAAGCTCTTCGAGGCCATGCGCCGCGCCGGAACCCGCAAGGTTCTCTTTTCCTCCACCGGCGGCGCCATCTATGGCGAGCCCGAGGGCGGCCGGCCGGCCCCCGAGAGCCACCCGACCAATCCGATCTCGCCCTACGGATGCGCCAAGCTCTCGATCGAGAAGTACATGCACTACTACCGCGTCGTGCACGGGCTCCAGACGCAGGTGTTCCGCTACGCCAACGTGTACGGACCGTGGCAGGACGGCACCGGCGAGGCCGGCGTCGTCGCGATCTTCTCGGAGGCGATGCTCGGCTCGCGCCCGTTGAAGATCAACGGGGACGGCGAGCAGACCCGCGACTACGTCTTCGTGGGGGACCTGGTCGAAGCGGCCAGCCGCGCTGCGACGAGCGACAAGAGCGGCGTCTGGAACCTCGGGACCGGAGTCGAGACATCCGTCAACAGACTCTTCGCGGCACTGGCCCGCGAGTACGGGTACACCGCCACGCCGCCGCACGTGCCCGCGCCAGCCGGCGAGCAAATGCGCAGCGTTCTCGACGGCTCTCTCGTGCGCAAGGACTTCGGCCTTCCGCCCTGGACACGGCTCGAGGACGGGCTCAAGGCGACGGCCGACTTCTTCCGGAACCGGCACCGAGCCTAGAACCCCCGCCCGCTCAGGTCGGCTTCGTGACCGGAATCGAACCGGTGGTTGGCCGGCGCTCCTCGGGAACTGGCGCCGGGCCGAAATGGCGCTTGAGCACCACGACCGTCCGGTCGTCCTCGGGTTCGCCGCCTCCGGACCACTCCCCCACCCGCTTGATGAGCTCGCGCGCGATCTCGTCGCAGGGTCGGTCGCGGATCGCGAGGAAGGCCTTCGTGAGCCGCCCCACGCCGTACTCCTCGTCGTCCTCGCCGTGGGCCTCGACCATGCCGTCGGTGTAGAGAAGCAGGGCGTCGCCGGGCTCGAGCCGGCGGTAGCCGCGCGTGTACGTGGCGTTCGACGTGGGTCCGAGCACGAGCCCGGTCTGGATGAGTGGCGTGACACTGCTTCCATGAAAGTGGAGCGGATGGGGGTGGCCTGCATTGACATACATCACGCTGTCGTTGTCTTCGATCTCGCCGTAGAACAGGGACACGAACCGCGTCGTGAGGCGCGACTCGTGGATGATCCGGTTCAGCCGTTCGACCGTGCGGACGATCTTGAAATCCCGCTCGACCGCCATGCGCAGCCCCGTGTACACGTCCCGGACCTGGAGCGCCGCGGGCAGCCCGTGGCCCGACGCGTCTGCGATGGCGAGGCCGATGATCCGGTCGGAGACCGGGATGAAATCGAAGTAGTCCCCCCCGACGAGCTCCGCCGGAGTCGTGTACCCGGCGATCTCGAGCTCGCCGCGACGCAGCGCACGCTTGGGCAGGATCGACATCTGGATGCGCCGCGCCTCCTGGAGGGCGGTGACGTAGCGGTCCTCTCGCAGCTTCTGATCGACCGCGAGGCGGAGGATCCCGAGGGACGCCACGAGGTCGTCCTCGGGCGCCGTCGGGTCGACGGTGAACGACAGGATGTACTCGTCGTCCCCGACGGCGATCGCGGCAAAGCGCTCCGCGCCGAGCTTGCGCTCGAGATCCGCGTCCACCCCCGGAGCCGACAGGTCCATGACGACCACGCCCTCGTCGACGACCCTCTCGATCGGCACGTACTCGTCGGGAATGAAGAGCCCCGGCGCGACATCGGGAACGCCGCCGAAGGTGCGCTTCAACTCGTAGCCGCCGTCGCGCCGCTCGTAGAGCCGCCCTCCGCGCACGCCGAGAACGCCCGAGAACTGCTCGATGACGGTCGAAGCCGTCTGCATGATCGTGGCCGACGGGTCCGCGGCGCGATCGATGGCCTCGATCGCCTTCTCGACTTGGCGGAAGAGAAACTTGCCGGTCGCCATGGGGCGACGGATTCTACCGCGAGGTGGGTCGCGTGCGGCGGCGCACACCCTTTTGCCACGGCAGGCGGCCCGAGCCTTCGTAGCGGCTGTTGAGCTCGGAGAGCGCGAGCTCGAGCTCGGCGCGTCCTTCCTCGGCGCGGATCTCGCCCCGGGAAGCGCCGGCCCGCTTCGCCCACCTCTGCCACGATTCGAGAACGCGCCCGTGATGGCCGCTCTTCGTGTGCGCTTCCTCGGCCTGGACGAGCAGCCGCAGCTCGAGCTCCCGCGCCGCGGAGCCCGAGGCGGCCACGGCGCCTTCGCGGCCCACCCGTGCGAGCAGATCCCGTCCCTCCTCGGACAGGCCATCCATCTGCCAGGCTTCGCCCGCCGTCACCGCGACGAGCAGCGCCGTCCACAGCCGCCGGTGAATCCAGGTCTGCTTGCCGCTCACGAGCTTCGCGAGCAGCACGTCGGGATTCCTCGCCAGCATCGCCGCCGTCGCAAAGATCGTGTGGCCGAGCGGATGGCTCCACCAGGATCCGCGCACGGGCGCGCCGGTCACGAGGGCCACGAGACTCGGCAGCCTGGCGTCCGTCTCGAGAAGCAGGCCGTGCCGCTCGATCTCGCGCAAGGCGCGCGCCACATCGCGATCGACGTTGGGTATTGGCACGGACGGTCCGGCAGCCGGGTACCCCGTTTGCGAGGGGCTATCCGGCAGCGGGGGCCCCCACCCGGAGCGCGGGCCGTTCGTTCGGGCTGTCGTCCCGGATCTTCCCGTCCCTCAGGCGCACGATCCGGCGCGCGTGGGCCGCGATGTCTTCCTCGTGCGTGACGAGAACGATCGTGTTGCCGCGCCGGTTCAACTCGTCGAAGAGGGCCATGATCTCCGCCCCCGTCTGGGAGTCGAGGTTACCGGTCGGCTCGTCGGCGAGCAGAATGCTCGGGTTGTTGATCAGAGCCCGAGCGACCGCGACCCGCTGGCGCTGGCCGCCCGACATCTCGTTGGGCGTGTGACTCATCCGGTCCGCGAGACCCACGGCGTTGAGCGCCTTGATCGCCCGCTCGCGCCGTTCCTTTCGCGGAAGGCCTCCGTACACCAGCGGCAGCTCGACCTGCTGCAGGGCGGACGTGCGCGGCAGCAGGTTGAACGTCTGAAACACGAAGCCGATCTCCTGGTTGCGGATCGCCGCGAGCTCGTCGTCGGTCATCCGGGCAACTTCCTTGCCGTTGAGGATGTAGGAGCCCGCGCTCGGCGTGTCGAGGCACCCGATCAGGTTCATGAGCGTCGACTTTCCCGAGCCCGAGGGCCCCATGATCGCGACGTACTCGCCGCGCTCCACGCCGAGAGTGCAGCCGGCGAGGGCCTGGACCCTTTCCTCGCCCATGTCGTACACCTTCGTGATATCGCGGATATCGATCAGCATCGCGCCCGTCTCCCTCGCACCCGGCATCCGCCGCGGCGCGGCCATTCTGTCACTGGTCGCACGGCTCCCTGCGCGAATATACGGATTTCGACCCCCGGTGTTTCGGGTGTCCGGCCGAGCCTCAGGCGAACAACGCCGCCACGCCTGCCTTCCCGAGGGCGTAGAGCCCCCAGAGAGTCACGACCAGCGCGGCGACACGGGCGCGGGGCGCCCTCGCGGCCGCCGACAGCCCCAGGACGAGCAGCCCCATCGTCCAGAAGGAGAGCACGTCGAGCGACGACAGGAGCGAGTGGAGCGCCGCCTGGCGCCTGGCATCGACCAGCACCCCCGGATGTGTGGGCAGCAGGTCTGCGACGCTCTGCGGGTCGATCGAGGCCCGGTTCCACAGCATCGCCAGCAGGACGAGCGACGCCACGACACCCGGCAAGAAGGCGTGCAACGTGATCCCGAGCGACTGCCGGAACGCCACCTCCCAGCCGAATGCCTGACACGCCAGCCAGAGGGCCGCCGCCGTGGCTGTCGCGATGATCGCCGGAGCGGCGGCGGCAAAGGCCTCGAACATCCAGGCGAAGCGCCGCGAGCGCTCCACGGCGTCCTCGACCTGGGCGTCCGTGAGCTTCTGGTCCCGCCGGATCGCGCCCTCGCGGATGACGCTTCCCCAGTCCGTGCGGGTGACGACGATTTCGCCGACGAGAAACGAGAGGGACGTCCAGAGAATCAGCGGTGCGAGCCAGGTCGGCCGGGCGGCGATCGCGGCGAAGGTCGTCGTCGGAGACAGGAAGGCCCCGACCATACGCCCGAAGGCGGAGTCGGGGCCCCGGCCTGCCGCAGGCCGTTCCGGCGTTGCGTCCCCCGTCACTACGGCGCTGGTGTGGCGCCCCGCAGAGCCGTGCGGATGAGGTCGGCGCGCACGTCCATCTGTTCCGGCGGCGCCATTTCGGGCATCCCCTCGATCTTCACGCCCTTCCAGTCGAGGATGTCGGCGATGGCCTGATGGTAGGCGGACACGGCCTTGCGGTAGATCACGAGGGCGTTCAGCTCGCGTGAACGCGCGTCCGAGAGGTTCGTCTGCAACTGCGAGACCTCGAACGCCGTCGTCATCCCGTTCTCGTACTTCTTGCGGGCCGCGTCGAGATTGCGCTCGGCGAGCTCGCTCCCCTTGGCGGCGGCGACGATCTGCTTGGCCGCGGTGTCGATGGCCCGGTGTGCGTTGCGCACGTTGACGATGATGTCCTGCTCGATCACCGTGAGCTGGGACTTCGAAGTCTCCAGGCTGTACTTCGCCACGCCCCGATTGCCGATCGCCTGGCGGTTCAGGATCGGGTACGAGAGGACGAGACCAACCTTCCAGTTCTTGTAGGTGCGGTCGAAAACCTGGTTGACCGCGCCGCCCCAGCCGGTGTCCACGAACAGCCCGTCGTTCAGCGTGCCTTCTCCGCCGAGCCCGTTGTTGCCGTAGGTTCCCTGGAGATTGAGCTGCGGGAGCACCTGATTGTCGTAATACGCGTACCGAATCTGGTTCGATGCCACGTTGTACTGCTGCGCGATGATTTCCGGCCGACGCTCGAGCGCCATTCTCATGCCGGCCTCGAGGTCGAAGGTCTGCTGCTCCACGCGGACCGAATCGGTCGGGATGATCGGTTCCGACCCCCACTTCGCGGGATCCGTATTCAATTGGCGTTTCAGCTGGTCCTGAGCGAGGCCGATCGCGCCCTCGGCGTTGATGATGTCCTGGTCCGCCGTTGCGATGTTGACCTCCGTCTGGACGATGTCGATCGGCGCCAGCGACCCGACGTCGATCTTGATCTTCGTGATGCGGTTGAGCTCGACGGCGATCGCCTTCGTCTCCTGCTTGACCTTCAGGTTGTCGTAGGCGTAGGCCAGGTCCCAATAAGCCTGCTCGGTCGCATTGACGGTGGCCTGCACGCTCTGGACGAACTGCTGGTAGGAGGCATCGCGCGTGTTGCGCGCGGTCTCGATCAGCCAGTTCGTCGGCAGCTTGCCGAATCCGCGCAGGAGGGGTTGGGAGAACGCGAGGGACAGGCCCGCCGTGAAAGAGGGGTTCAGCGAATAGAACGTGGAGTTGGTCTTCGTGCGGTTGCCCACGAAGCCGAGCGTGAACGTGCCGCCCCATGGAATCAGCTGAGACACCTGACCGCCTCCGTCCGAGAGGTCGGTCTTCAGGACGGCTGCGCCGGCGAGCTGGGAGGCCGTCGGCGCGTCATTGTGGGTTCGGCTTCCGAAGGCCTGCAGCAAGGGGTCGTAGATGCCCTTGTTCGACAGCAGTGAGAACTGCGACGCCTCGGCGGCGTTGATCGTGACGTTCAGGTCCTGGTTGTTCGCGATGGCCAGGCCGATCGCCTGGTCGAGCGTCAGACGAATGCCGTCCGCCCCGGCCGCGGGCAGCGGCTGCGTCGTTCGCTGCCCCGGAACGGCTGACACGACGGGGCCCGTTTGCGCCGTGAGCGGAGCAGCCAGCAGAAAAACGAGAACCGCCGAGACCGGCGCGCGGGACCCCCGAAAAATGGCCAACCTCTTCATTCCATGACTCCTTTGTCACACCACTCTACGCATCCCCGATGGGGAAAGTTTCGGAAAACGAGGCCCTATCACCGCATTTCGCCCGGATAAAAGCAAGCGGCTCGATGGCCGGGCTCGACCTCGAGAAGCGCGGGCGCTTCGTCGCGGCATCGCGACCGCGCGATCGGGCAACGCGGATGGAACGGGCAGCCGGGCGGAGGATCGACGGCCGACGGCGGGTCGCCGGCGAGCGGCGTCGTCCGGAGGGGCGAAGACGGATCCGGCCTCGGAGCGGCGGACACCAGGGCCGCCGTGTACGGATGCTGGGGGCGCCGCGTCACGCCTTCGAGGGCTCCCTCCTCGACGATCCGGCCGAGATAGAGGACCGCGATGCGGTCCGCGACCCGCGCAACGACGGCGAGGTCGTGGGAAATGAAGAGGTAGGACAGACCCTCCCGCTCGCGCAGATCGAGCAGGAGGTTGACGATCTGCGCCGCGATCGACACGTCGAGCGCCGAGACCGGCTCGTCGCAAATCACCAATCGTGGCCGCGTCGCCAGGGCGCGCGCGATCGCGACACGCTGACGCTGTCCCCCGGACAATTCGGACGGAAACCGGGAGGAGATCTCGGGCGCGAGCCCCACGTCGTCGAGGAGCTTGCGGACGCGGTCGGCAATCCCCGCGCCGGGCACCAGGTCCTGAATGCGCAACGGCTCGGCGATCTGATCGCCGGCTCGCATGCGCGGATTCAGCGAGGTCACCGGGTCCTGGAAGACGATCTGGACGTCCCGCCGCCGTCGCCGAAGCTCCCGCCCGGACAAACCGAGCCAGTCAACGCCGTCGAGCAGCACGCGGCCGGCGTCCGGCTCCACCAGCCGTGCGACGATGCGCCCGGCTGTCGTCTTGCCGCTTCCCGACTCCCCCACCAGACCCAGCGTCTCCCCCGATGCGATGTCGAAGCTCACGCCGCGCAGAGCCGGGAGGTGCCCGCCTCCTCCTCCGAAAAGGCCGCGTGCCAGGGCGAATCGCTTCTCGAGGCCGATCGCCGAGAGAAACGGGACCGGCGAGGATGCGGCGACCTGTCCGCTCACGCGGGCCCGCCGGAGGACGCCTCATGGAGAAAGCAGCGCGCCCGACCGATCCCGGTCGCGTACAGATCGGGCTCGCGACGCTCGCACGGCTCGAACCGGTCCGGACATCTCGGCGCGAACGCACAACCCCCTCGGATGCGCCCGGCGAGGTCTGCGATCGATCCCGGGATGGCGTCGAAGCGTTCACCCACCGATCGCGCCCGCGCATCCAGGCGCGGGACCGAGCGCAGCAGGCCGAGAGTGTACGGATGGCCCGGCTCGCGGAACAACCCGGCTGTGGAGGCTTCCTCGACGGTCCGCCCGGCGTACAGAACGAGGACCCGATCGCAGCGCGTCGCCACGATCCCGAGATCGTGCGTGATCAGTAGAACGGCCAATCCCCGATCTCGCCGCAGCCTGTCGACGAGATCCAGGATCTGGGCCGCGACGGTCGCGTCCAGAGACGCGGTGGGCTCGTCGGCAACCAGAACCTTCGGGCTCCCGCACAGCGCGATGGCGAGGCACGCTCTCTGTCGGAGACCTCCCGATAGACGATGGGGATATTCGTCGAGCCCGCGCTCGGCGTCGGGAAAGGCCACTTCCTCCAGGGCCGCGCGCGCAAGACGGCGCCCCTGCGCGCGGGAAACCGGACCGCCCGAGCGGACCGCCTCCTCGATCTGCGCTCCGATCGTCTGCACCGGGTCGAGGGCCGATGCCGGTTCCTGGAAGACCATGGCGATTTCGCGCCCGCGGATCGCACCCCAACGGCGGTCGGAGAGCCGAAGGAGATCCTCGCCGCCGTACACCACCCGACCACGCACACGCGCTTGCGCGGGAGACAGGCCGAGGACCGCCCGCGCCAGCTGTGTCTTTCCCGAACCGCTCTCGCCGACGACCGCCACGGCCTCCCCCGCGTCCAGGGCGAGGGACACGCCGTCGACTGCGGGATAGAAGGCGCCGTCCACCGGCAACTCGACGGTCAGGTCCTGGACCCGAAGCAGCGGCTGGCGGAGTTCGGGTTTCGGGGTTCGGATTTCGGGCCTGCCGGAAGGGGAAAGGCGCGTCGAGTCGGCCGTCACTCGTCTCTCGTCACCCGGCCGTCGCTCACGAGTTCTTTCGGACGGCATCGAGCTCCCGGACCCGTTGCACGACGTCCCGGTAGTTCGCGTTCAACCCGTAGACCTCCTGAAACGTCTTGTAGGCCAGCTCCATGTCGCCTGTATCCTGATAGACCTGCGCGAGGTCGTAGAGCATTCCCGCCGTGGACATCTCCGCGATGCCCGGCGCCTCGAGCCCCTTGCGGAACCACTTGATCGCCAGCTGCGGCATGCCCTTCTCCAGAAAGCAGTGGCCGAGCATGCTGCAACACTCGACGGCGCGGCCCGGATCCTTGCTCGCGAGCTGGAACTCGCCGATCGCTTCGTCCACGAGACCCATCTCCTTGTAGGCGATGCCGAGGTTGTAGTGGGTCTCGTAGTCCTCGGCAGAGAGCTGCTGCTCGACCCCTTTCTTGAACTCGCGGAAGATCTCCTCGAGCGACACCTCGCCCTGGGGCGTCGAGATCTCGGCCGACTCTTCGATCGCAGGCTCGTCTCCGAGATCCTTCTCCAGCTCTTCGGCGAGATTGAAAAATTTCTGCTCGTCGGTGAACAGGTTCTCGTCGGCGACGACCGGGGCATCCGGCGACGCGGGCGGCCCGATCTCGCCCGCCCGGTGCATCTCGTCCTCGAGCAGGTTTCCGAGCTGCTCGTATGCGACGAATTCGGTGTCCGGCGGCGTCTGCGCCGCCGGGGTCGCCAGCCGCTCCACGGTGGGCGCCGCGCCACCATCCGGCTCGCCGAAGTCCAGGGCCTCTTCGCGAAAGGGAGGGGCCTGCGCCGGCGGCCCGGCCGGATGCACGGCGTCGAACTCCTCGAACTCGATCTCCACGCCGGGAACCGGCGGCAGATCCTGGGGCGTGGAGGGCAGCTCGGCCTCGGCGGTATGCAGCCCTGCACGCGCCAGCACGCGGCTCGCGTCGGCAGGGCGGTTCGCCTCCACGTACGCGGCGGCCAGGGACTCGGCTTCGCGCGCGAGCGCCGGGTTCTTCGATTCCGCAAGAAGCTCCACCAGCCGCTCGCGCACCTTGAAGAGGTCCGGCCGCCGGCGCGCGAGCACGAAGAGGCGCTCGATCGCCTTGTCCGCCAGGCCGTACTTCGCGAAGACCTCGGCCTCCACGATCATGGTCTCGACCTGTTGATCGTCGACCTCCAGTCCCTCGGCCTCCGCGGGGGCGGCCACGGGCGGTTGCTTGGAGGGCGCCACGGCGGGCGCCGCGGGGGCGGCCGGGGATGGCGCCGCCCCGGACTCCTCCCATTCGATCGAGGCAACCTTCGGCTGGGGCGCATGGACCGAGCCCGAGTCCTCGAGGTCGATCACCAGCTCCTGGTAGTCCGGCGCTTCCTCGGCGGACGGCTCCGGGGCGGGCGGTGCCGTGAGCGTCGGCTCGCCGATCGCCTTGAGACGCGTGGCGGCCTCGATGTTCGACGGGTCGGCTTCCTGCGATCGATGGTAGTGCGCCAGGGCGGTGGCCGGATCCTGCCGCCGTTCGGCCGCCTCGCCCAGGGCGACATGGGTCT
The DNA here is from genome assembly GCA_963811425.1 of uncultured Acidobacteriota bacterium. Classification (GTDB taxonomy): domain Bacteria; phylum Acidobacteriota; class Thermoanaerobaculia; order UBA5066; family Gp7-AA6; genus DAHUXD01. The sequence goes on along the minus strand of CAWERV010000017.1, from coordinate 39,462 downwards.
TCGCGAGTGCGGGCCGATTGCCCTCCGCCTCCTGGACCTGGCTCAACTTCTCGAGCGCGGCCGTCTGAAGGGGATCGGCCGCCAGGATCGGCTCGAGATACTCCGCGGCCCGCGCAAACTCCCTGCGCGCGATGGCCACGTCCACGATGGGGGCCACGATCGCGGCCGCCTTCTCGAACGCCTGCTCCTCCAGCCGCAGACGGCACAGGAAGAGCCTCGGGGTCTCGGCGTCCGCGTCGAGGGCCAGGGCCTGCTCGGCGGTGCGGACGGCCTCGGCCCGCTGCCCCATGGCGAGCTGGGCCTCGGCCATCAGCCCCAGGCTCTCGCCCGTGCGCGGGGCGGCCTTCAGGATGGCCATCGCCGCCTCGCCGTTCTTCTGGGCGAGTAGGGAGCGCACCAGGTTGCGCTGGGCCTCGAGGTCGTCGGGCGAGAGCTCGAGGGCCTTCTGGAAAACCTGCGCGGCCTCGTCGTGCGCGCCGCGCTTCAGGAGCATCGAGCCGATCAGGCCGTATTGCATGACGGCCTGATCCTTCTGATTGGCAGCGCGATAGACGTCGGCCAGACGAACCTGGATCCGCAGGTCCGCGGGATCGATCGCCGCCATTTTCTTGTACACGCCGATCGCGTCCGGGAGCCGGTTGTTCTTCTGATAGTGGTCGGCGAGAACCTGGTACTGGCTCCGTGCGTCCTGGACCAGACCCTGCTTGTGGTAGAGGTCGGCGAGCCGATCGTAGACCTCCAGCTGGGCCGGGTCGATCTTGTTGATCTTCTTGTAGATCGCGATGGCCTTGAGGAAGAACCCGTCCTTCGAGTAGAAGTCGGCGATCCGTTCGAAGAACGGGATCGAATCGCCCGGCCGATTCATCCGGACGTAGAGATCCCCGACCTTGTTCAGGGTCGCGATGTCCTTCGGATTGCCCTCGAGGACGCGCAGGTACTCCTTGAGCGCCTGATCGAGCTTGCCTCGGGAGAGAAGCTTCTCGGCGGACTGGAGGACCTGTTCGCGGTTGACCGCCATTCAGGGAGATTCTAACCGCGACCGCCTGCGATTGCCCCGGATGCACCGTCGGGAACCACCCCGCGAAAGGTCAGGCGATGCTCCGGGCACGGCCCGCAGAGCCGAAGGGCGTCCCAGTGCTCCGGCGTGCCGTAGCCCTTGTGGGACTCGAAACCATACGCGGGATGCACCCGGCCGAGGGCCTCGAGCAGGCCGTCGCGGTGCACCTTCGCGACGATCGACGCCGCCGCAATCGACGCCGAGAGGGAGTCGCCGCGGACGATCGACAGCTGGGGCATCCGCACGCCCGGCACCCGCACGGCATCCACGAGCAGCGCGTCCGGGCCCGGCACGAGCGCGACGACCGCGCGCCGCATCGCCTCCAGACTCGCGCGCAGGATGTCGCCGGCGTCGATGTCCCTCGCGGGAACCTCGGCGATCGCCAGCGCGAGCGCGACGCGGCGGATCTCGCGGTCCAGCCGCTCCCGTGCATCGGCGTCGAGGCGCTTCGAGTCGTCCACACCCGGCAGAACGCAGCCCGATGGAAGAATCACGGCCGCCGCGACGACCGGACCCGCGAGTGAGCCGCGACCGACCTCATCGACGCCTGCGACGCGCACGAACCCGCGGCGAGAGAACTCGAGCTCCAGGCGCGCGAGCTCTCGCAGCCGCCCGAGCTCCGCGAACAGAGCGACGAGCGGTTCGCTGGTCACGGAGTGAGAGCCGAGCGGCTAGTCTGCCTGCTTCTCGTCGATGCGCGCCGCCTTACCCTTGCGGTCCCGCAGGTAGTACAGCTTGGCGCGGCGGACGGCGCCCTGCCGCTCGACCTCGATGCGATCGATGATGGGCGAATGGAGCGGGAAGACACGCTCCACGCCGATTCCGCCCGAAATCTTACGGACCGTGAACGTCTCGCGGGAGCCACCGCCGCGGCGCGCGATCACGACGCCGGCGAACATCTGGATGCGCTCCTTCTCGCCCTCGCGCACCTTGACGTGGACCTTCACGGAGTCCCCGGGCGAAAACGCCGGCAACCCGCTCTTGAGCGAGGGCTTTTCCAACTCGAGCAGAACATCACTCATGGCGAATCTCTCCAAGTTCAGGCGGGACGACCCGCACGGCGACAGGAAGCGGCGGATTCTAACGGAAGGGCAGGCCTGCGCGCAACCCGCGCCCGTTCCTGCTCCTATTCCTCCGACTCCCCGGGCTCCGGAGGCCTCTTCTCCAGAAGATCGGGCCGACGCTCGCGGGTCCGGCGCAGGGCCCGGCTGCGGCGCCACCGTTCGATGCGCGCATGGTCGCCGGACAGGAGGGCGTCCGGTACCGGCAGGCCTCGAAACTCCCGGGGCCGCGTGTAGTGTGGGTAGTCCAGGCGCTCCCGCAGAAAGGATTCCCTCTCGAGCGACTCGGCGGCCCCGACCACGCCGGGGACGAGGCGGGAAACCGCCTCTGTCAGCGCCAGGGCCGCCGACTCTCCGCCAGGAAGCACGAAGTCTCCGAGCGAGATCTCCTCGTCGTACAGGCCGAGCTCGCGCACCCTCTCGTCGATTCCCTCGTAGCGTCCGCAGACGAGCAGCAGGCGCGGGCGCAGGGCCAGAGTTCCGGCCCGCGCCTGATCGAGCGGCGCGCCCTCCGGCGCCATCAAGATGGTCCATGCGCGGGGAAGGCCGGCAACGTCGCGGCGCGCCTGGATTGCGGCGGTCACCACGGGAGCCATCATGACCATCCCGGCTCCGCCTCCGTACGGCTCGTCGTCAACCTTGCGGTGCCGGTCCTGCGAGAAGGCGCGCAGGTCCGTGACCAGCACCTCGAGCAACCCCGCCTCGATCGCCTTGCCGAGCAGGCTCTCGCGCAGGGGTGATTGGAAGTACCCGGGAAAGAGAGTCAGGATCTCGATCCGCATCGCCTTGCGCCCTCAGAGCTCGAGCAGGCCGTCGGGTGGGTCCAGCACGATGCGCCGTTCTGCCCGATCCACGCGCACGACGATGGGATGCGCAAAGGGCACCAGCGCCTCCTTGCCCGAGGCGGTCTCGACCGTCAGCATGGGGCCGGCGGCCGTCGACTCGAGCCCGGTGGCCCGTCCCAGGACCTTTCCCGAGGGCTCTTCGCACGAAAAGCCCTGAATCTCGAACGCGTAGTAGAAGCCCTCCGGTGCCGGAAACGCCTCGGCGGCAGAGATGCAGAGCTCGCCGCCCTGAAGCGCACGGGCCGATTCCACCGAGGTCACGCCCTCGAAGCGCACGAGCAGCCGGCGGCCGTTGCCGCGGACCTCAGCGACCGTCAGCTCCTGATGCGCCGCATCGCGCCGCCACACGAGGCGAAGCCCCGCCACGAAACGTTGGGGAAAGTCCGTCCAGGGTTCCACGGACACCTCGCCCGAAAGCCCATGGGGGCGGGCGATGCGGCCGACGACGAGCTCCGGCATGATCGTGAATGGACGCGCCGCCCGCCGGGCGCCCGGCTCAGTCGCGGACGCGGATCAGGACCCGCCGGCCGCGCGCATTGGCCGCGGCCGTGACGAAGGCACGCAGGGCGCGGACGGTGCGCCCCTCGCGGCCAATCAGCCGTCCGCGGTCCTCCTCCCGAACCTCGATGTCATAGACCGCGGTCTTCCCGTCGAAGCCCTCCATGACACGGACCTCCTCGGGATGATCCGCGAGGCGGCGCACGACGGTCTCGATCAGACGCTTCACGCGAAGGCTCAGGCCGCCGGAGCCGCAGCGGGCTCGGGCCGATCCAGCAATGACTGGACGGTCGGCGAGACGAGTGCCCCTTTGCCGATCCAGTGCCGGGCCCGGTCGCGATCGAACGACAGGGTGATCGGATTGGTCACCGGGTCGTAGGAGCCGAGCTCCTCGAGGACCTCGGCACGCGCCGTCCGGCGGGAGTCCGAGACCACGATCCGGTAGTAGGGGCGGTTGCGGGCGCCCATGCGGCGCAGGCGAATCTTGAGCATTTCGTTATCCCTTCCTCGACAGAACGGCGCATTCTACACGAAGTCCCCGGCCCCGACTCACGAGCCCGCCTTCGGGGCCGGAAAGGCCAGTTTCGACAGATCCAGCCCGCGCGAGCCCTTTCGTGCGGTGCGCATGAGCCTTCGCATCTGTTGGTACTGCTTCAGAAGGCGGTTGATCTCGGCGACGGACGTCCCCGAGCCTGCCGCGACCCGTTTCTTGCGGCTGCCGTTGAGCACCTGCGGGTAGCGGCGCTCCTCGACGGTCATCGAATCGATGATCGCCGTCGTGCGGGTGAGGGCCTTCTCGTCGACGCTCTCCGGTGCCCGCAGCGCCTTCATGGCCCCGCCCTTGGGCAGCAGATCGAGGATCCCCTCGAGCGGCCCCATCCTCTTCATCGAGACGAGCTGTTCCCTCAGGTCCTCGAGGGTGAACTCGCCAGCCGCGGTCTTCTCGGCGAATCTCTGGGCGGCGTCGGCATCCACGCCCGCCTCGACCTTCTCGATGAGCGTCAACACGTCGCCGAGGCCGAGAATGCGCGAGGCCATGCGATCCGGATGGAAGGCTTCGAAGTCCTCGGGCTTCTCGCCGACACCCACGAACTGGATCGGCTTTCCCGTCGTCGTGACCACCGAAAGCGCAGCCCCGCCACGGGCGTCGCCATCGGTTTTCGTCAGGATCACTCCGGTCAACGCAAGCGCCTGCGCGAACCCGGCCGCCGAGTTCACGGCGTCCTGCCCGGTCATGGCGTCGGCGACGAACAGGATGTCGTGCGGCTCGACCGCGGCCGCGACGGCCCGGATCTGCTGCATCAGCTCGTCGTCGACATGGAGACGCCCCGCCGTGTCGATGATCACCGTGTCGCGACCGGTCTGCCTCGCTTCGCGAACGCCCTCGCGCGCAACCACGACCGGATCGGTGCGGCCGCCCGGCTCGAACACCGGCACGCCGATCTGCTTTCCGAGGGTGACGAGCTGCTGCACCGCCGCAGGCCGGGCGAGATCGGCGGCCACGATGAGCGGATACCGCCCCCGCGTCTTCAGGTGGAGGGCGAGCTTGGCAGCCGAGGTCGTCTTTCCCGACCCCTGGAGTCCCACGAGGGCGATGACCGCCGGTTTCCCCTTCAGCGCGAGATCCGCCTTCTGGCCCCCGAGCAGGGACATCAGCTCGTCCCGGACGATTCGCGTGACTTCCTGCGCCGGCGAAAGTTGCTGGGTCACCTTCCCGCCGACCGCGCGCTCCTTGACCCGGGCCGTGAACTCCCGCACGACGGGAAGCGCAACGTCGGCCTCGAGCAGGGACAGCCGGATCTCCCGCATCGCCGTTTCGAGGTGGTAGTCGGTCAGATGCCCCTCGCCGCGGAGCTCCTTGAAAACTCCCTGGAGACGCTCGCTCAAACCCTCGAACACGACTGGTAACCCCCGTCCTGCTGGCTGGAAAAGCGCCGAAAACGCCGGCCCTCGGAGGATACCGGGCACAGGCTCCCGGGTCGAGCCGGATTCGCAGTTGACACCGGGCGGGCTTTCGATATGATTCCCCGTCGATTTTCCCCGCGGCAGCGATTCGTTTGCGCTCTCGAGGAGAAAAGCGCTTTCAATTACAGAAGGAGATGAGGGATATGAAGAAGTTCCTGACCCTGGGTTTCGCGGCCGTGGCGGCGATGGCGCTCACCACCGGTTGCCAGAAGAAAGAGGCGGCCGCACCCGAGAGCGCGCCCGCGGCGGAAGCCCCGGCCGTGGTCGAGGAGACCGGCACTGCGGCGACCAGCACGGCCACCACGGGAACCGAGTCGACGACGACGACCACCACCACCACGACGACCTCGACCGAGACGGCCCCGGCGACCTCGACCAGCTCCAAGTAATTCCGGAATTCCACCGCACATTTCGAGGCCCCCTTCACCGGGGGCCTCGTTGTTTCTGCCTGCGGCGTCCCGCATGCGGAGTTGCCACTACACTGGTTGCCAGTGCTGCCGGTCTGGGCCGAAGCCCTTCTCCTGCTGGCTGCCGCCGGCGCCGTGCTGCGCGCGTGGCGGCTCGGCCACCGCATCCGCGTGCTCGCGGCGCGGCTCCAGGCCCGGGAGCGCGAAAGCCACTTCCTGGGCGAATCCCCCGATCCGCAACAGATCCTGCAGCACGCCTACCGCGCAGCCAGGGAAATCCTGCCCCTCGACGCCTTCGACCTGTACCGGGTGGATCAGGCACAACGCATCCACGAAGTCTGGTCGCTGTCGGGTGACGGGCCCGACGGACGCCGACCGACGCGCTCGCCCGAGCACCCTTACCTCGGCGAAAAGATCGATTCCCGAGCCGTTCTTGAGTTCGCCGCCACCGAGACCGACCGGTCCTTCGCACCCATGCAACTGCTGCCCGGGTCCGAGCCGACGCAGCGCCTCCATCTGCCGCTCTACTCGGGCGACAGCCTGGTCGCGTATCTGACCCTGGCCTCCCCGGAGCCGATCGACGAGAACCGCAAGGCCGAGATCCGCGCGCTGCTCGCACCACTGACGGCTTCCCTCCACGCCTCCCGCAATTGGGAGATCGCCGTCACCGACGAGCTGTCCGGGCTCTTCTCGCGCCGCTACTTCGAGACCCGCCTGGTGGAAGAATGGGCCCGCCACCTGCGCTACGGGGCGCCCGTCGCCGTGGCCTGCTTCGATCTCGACCATTTCAAGAAGCTGAACGACACGCTCGGACACGGAGCCGGCGACGCCGCCATCCGCCGGTTCGGGGCGATTCTCCGCGATGCCGTCCGCTCGAGCGATCTGGCCTGCCGCCACGGTGGCGAAGAATTCGCCGTCCTGTTCCCGGAAACGACGGCCCGCGCGGCGCTCGCCGTGGCCGAGCGCGTGCGGCGTGCGCTCGACAAGGAGCCGTTCACGAGCGAGGGCCGGCCGTTCCACGTCACGGTCTCGGCGGGCGTCGCGGACACCGCGGGCCTCGGGCGCGACGACCGCCACCAGATCCTCTTTCGGGCCGACAAGGCTCTCTACGGCGCGAAGGACGAGGGCCGCAACCGCGTGCGGCTATGGACGGAACGCCGCCACGCCGCACGGCCGCGCCTGCCGAACCGGACCTAGGCCTGGCGCGCCGCCCGCGCCAGCCTGCGCAGCAGCCGCGCGAGCCGCTCGGGCAGGCGCGGCGAGATTCTCACGCTGGTCAGGCTCGCGAGCGCCTCGGCCTCGGCCCGCGCCCAGTTCTCGTCCTCGGGCCGGACGCCCATTTCGCCCAGCATTCGCCCCCGCTCTTGCGCGAGGCGCCGCAGGGGGTCCGGCGAAACCCCGTTGCTCATGCGAGCCCGGCTGCGGCGAGCAGCGCGGCGATGGGACCGTCCCAGTCGAGGCGTGCCGCCTTCCGGCGCCCGGCCTCTCCCATGGCCGCCAGCACGTCGGTCCGGGCCCAGGCCAGACGCAGCGCGACCCCGAGTGCCTCGGGACGAGGCGCGGTGACGATCCCTGTCTCGCCGTCCCGCACGAACTCGAGTGGACCTCCAGCGTCCTCGGTCGTCAACACCGGCTTGCCGGAGAGGAATGCCTCCAGAGGAACGTATCCGAGATCCTCCCCGGCAGCGGTGACCGCGACGATCCGCGCCTCCGAATACAGCCGCAGGAGCGTCTCGTCGTCGACCCAACCCGCCCAGTCGACGCGCCCGGCAACGCCGAGATCCCGCGCGACGCTGCGCAGCCTGCCCTCCTCGGGACCCGACCCCACGAAGACGGCCCGCGCCTCGGGTGCGTGCGGAAGCGCTTCGAGCAGAAGGGCCGGGCGCTTCCACGCGTCCAGCCTTCCGACCCACAATACGGCGTTCCCCGACGGGCCGCTGCGGTAACGGCCGACCAGGGGCGGCGGATGATACAGGGGCTCGCTCGGGATGCCGTTGAAACGGTACAGGCGCGAGGCGACGGTCTGCGAGTTCGCGAAGACCTTGCGCGCCTCCGTCAGGCCGACCGAGTCGATCCGTGCGATGACCTCGCGCGTACGGCGATCCTCGGGCGCGGATGTGAAGTCGCTGTAAGCCGTCCCGAACTGGTCGTAGGCCTGGCGGTATTGGTGGATCAGCCAGACGATCTTGTTGGGGTGGCGGATCGCATAGCTCGGAAAGCGCGTGGCAATGACTGCGTCCACGCTCCCTCCCCCGACCTCCCTCAGGTCGAGGCTGCGCCAGGCGAGCGCGCCGCGCACGAGGTCGAATCTCTCCCTCTCGACGAGCGGCATGGTGACGAGGTCCGCCTCCACATCGTGCCGGCCGAGCTCCGCGGTCAGTCGGCGGACGTGGCGCTCCGCTCCTCCGTCAGAGAAGGGAGTCTGCACCGCCAGGACAAGAACGCGCCGGCGTCTCAAGGGACGGCCGCGGGCGCCCGACCGATGAGCGCGTAGTCCTGCGGCCCGAAAAGCAACGCGTTCAACTTGCGGTCGTTATCGGACCGCTCCTCCAGTCGCTCGGAGGGCGGAAGCGGGGAGCGGTACTCGATCCGGATGTCGGTGAAACCGGCCGCCTCGGCCAGGAATCGCAGGGCCTCCGGCGGCACCGGCCGCACGTGCGTCGGGTCGAGATAGAAGGCTCGCAGCGCCGAGATCGAGTCGGCGTTGATCGTCTCCGCGACCAGAAGTCCGCCCGGAGCGAGCGCACGCCGGGCCTGCTGGAGGAACTGAAACAGAATCGGGGGCGCCCAGTGCTCGACCACCTGGAAGGCGACGATCGCCCCGAGGCGCCCCGCGGGACGCCGTGCGAGCGAGGCCAGGGCATCCGCCTCCTCGACCTCCAGGCCCTCCTTGCGGCAGCTCGCCGCCGAGATCGGGTTGGATTCGATTCCAGCCGCCGTGATTCCGGCCCCTTTCAGCAAACGCAGGAACTCTCCCCTCCCGCACCCGACATCGAGCACCGGCCCCACGGCTCCCCGCAGCAGATCGAGGTACCACCGCTGCCCCTGCTCGATCTGCCCGGGGCTGCCGCGATATCGCTCCTCGAAGAGGGCGTACACACCGGCCGGCAATCCCTCCGCGGCCGAAGCCGGTAGCGCCGGGCCAGTGCTCCTCGCCGGGCCGGCCGACTCCGCGAGCGTCAGACGGGCCTCCTGGACGCCCGCGCGCCGCGACAGCTCGTCCCAGCGCCGCTCGCTCTCCGCGCGCAGCCGATCCAGGCCGTCGGCCAGCTCGGACGAAGCATCGAGCGCAAGTGAGTTGAAGGCGGACTGGTTGCGCCACAGAAAGCGAAGCGCTCGAAGCGCCAGGCGCTTCACGGGCTCCAGCCGTGCTCCGGGAGGCACGGATGGGGTGAGGGCCTCGGCCGCGCGCCGCATCGAGGCGCGTGCCTGGCCCGTGGCCGACTGCGCTGCGCCCGGCCCGACAGGCGACGGGCTCGTTTCCGCGATCGCGGCGCGGATCTCCTCCGCGAGCATTCTCTTCAAATCCTTCGGTGCGTCCATCGCCGGCCTCGGGCGAGAATAAGGGCCGGCCTGCAGGGATGCAACCGCCGGCTGTTAGAATGCCTCGCCGCATGCGATTCCCACATCTCGGAGCCTCGCTGGCCCTGCTCCTGGTGATCGGGGCCGCGCCGGATCCACCCACCCCGAGGCCCGGCGAGGCGAGCCTGCTCGCGCCGGGAGAGGAAAAGTACCTCGCGAACATCCGCCAGTTGACCTTCGGCGGCCAGAATGCCGAGGCGTACTGGTCGGCAGACGGCTCGCGCCTGATCTTCCAGTCCAACGCCGGCAGCCTCCCCTGCGATCAGATCTTCACGATGAAGGCCGACGGGTCGGATCGGCGCCGCGTCTCCAACGGCGAAGGTAAGACCACCTGCTCCTACTTCTTTCCCTCCGGCGAACGCATCCTCTACGCCTCGACGTTTCGTGCCTCGCCGGCCTGCCCTCCTCCGCCGGACCGATCGCACGGCTACGCCTGGGCCCTCGACGACTACGACATTTACACGGCCAAGGCGGACGGCAGCGACATCCGACCTCTCTTCGCCTCCCCGGGCTACGACGCCGAGGCCACCGTCTCGCCCGACGGCAAGACGATCGTGTTCACGTCGACCCGAGACGGGGATCTCGAGATTTATACGATGAACGCCGATGGCTCGAACGTGAAGCGCCTGACCCACACGCCGGGCTACGACGGCGGCCCGTTCTTCTCGGATGACGGCAAGCGCATCGTGTACCGTGCGGACCATCCCCAGACACCGGAAGACCTCGCGCGATACCGGGAAAACCTGATGCGCAACACGTATGCGCCCCGCGCCCTCGAAATTCGCGTCATGGATGCGGACGGCTCGAACGACCATGCCATCACTTCGAACGGGGCAGCGAACTTTGCGCCCTACTTTCTTCCCGGAGCCAGGGAGATCATCTTCTCGTCCAATCTCGCCGACCCGAGGGGACGCGACTTTGACCTCTACGTGATTCGCGCCGACGGAACCGACCTGCGCCGCGTGACTTTCAGCCCGGACTTCGACGGCTTCCCGATGCTCACGCGCGATGGAAAGCGCATCGTGTTCGCCTCCAACCGCAACGGGAAGGCACCGCACGAGACGAACATCTTCGTGGCGGATTGGGTCGGGAACTAGCCTCCGGGCGCGCTCTTCCGGCCCTCTTCCTCGGCGAACTCGATCAGCGTCAGGGCGAGCGCGAGAATCACCGGACCCAGGAAGAGGCCGATGAAACCGAAGGCGGCGAGGCCGCCGAGCACTCCGAAGAACACCGTCAGCGTGCCGATCTGGCTCTTTCCCGACACCAGCAGGGGCTTCAGAACATTGTCGGCCGATCCGACAACGGCAGCGCTCCAGACGACGAGGAAGACGGTCTTCCAGGCCACGCCCTGCGCGAAGAGGTAGATCGCGGCCGGCACCCACACGATCCCCGTCCCCACGAGAGGAATGAACGAGGCCACCGCCGATATCACTCCGAAGACGATGGGCGAGCTCAGCCCCGTGATCCAGAATCCGACCGCGAGCATCGCGCCCTGCGCGAGCGCGGTCAGGACGGTCCCGATGACGACGGCCCGGGTGACGCCCTGCAGGCGCGCGTCGAGCCGCTCCTTGCGCTTCGCATCCAGAGGAATCAGCACCCATATCCGCGCTGCGAGGACATCGCCGTCGCGGAAGAAAAAGAAAAGGATGAAGAGCGTCAGTGTCAGGCTCCCGAAGATCCCGAGCGCGCCAAAGAGCACGTCGCGGCTGTGCGCGAACAGAAACTGGACCGCCTGCTGCGCCCCCAGGACCAGCCACTTCTGGATCTGCCCGGCATCCAGGCCCAGGTGGTCGCGCAGCCATGCCATGGCGCCGCCGACGACCGGCAGCTTCAGAACGTCCTCGACGCCGCCGATCTGGTAGCGCTGCGCGAGTGCCGACAGCCGTCCGCCGAGCTCGACCGCCTGTCTGGCGAAGGCGACCATTCCGACGGCGGCCGGAACGACGATCCCGAGAGTGACGCCGAGCGTCGTCAGCGCCGCGGCCAACCCGTTTCGGCCCTTCACGAGGCGGCGCACCTGCCGGTTGACCGGAAAGAGCATGAAGGCGAGTAGAAACGCCCAGTAGATCGGGGCAAAAAAGGGCTCGAAGATCTGAAACAGCAGGTAGGCGAGGATCGCCGCCACGGCAAGACCGAAGGCGCGCGTGGAAAACCGGTCCGCTTGCGTCAAAGGCTGTCTCCCGGCCGATGCTAGCATCGCGAACCGTGACCCTGAATCGAGGCCCCGATCGGCTGCTGGCCGTCCGGGTGCTGCGCGAAGAGGCCGAGCGCGAGGGCTTCACGCGGTTTGGCGTCGCGCGGGCCGGGCGTCCGCCCGGTTTCGAGCGCTTCGAAGAGTGGATCGACGGCCGCCATCACGCCTCCATGCGGTATCTCGCGGAGACCCGCGCGACGCGACGCTCCCCCGCCTCGCTCCTGCCGGGGGCCCGCTCGGTCGTCTGCCTCGCCGCACCCCATCCGGCGTCCCCCCATGTCGCCCCGGACGGATCGCGCTATGCGCGCTACGCTCGCGGCGCCGACTACCACGGCTCCCTCCGGGAGCGGGCGATCCGTGTCGTCGAGCGCTCCCGCGCGCGCCTGGGAGGCGACTGGAGCCACCGCGTGTGCGTCGACTCGACGCCCCTTGCCGAGCGATCCTTCGCGGCCGCCGCAGGGCTGGGCTGGATCGGAAAGAACGGCTGCCTCATCGACCGGGAACAGGGCTCCTACCTGCTGCTGGCGGAGATCCTCACCGATCTCGCCCTTCCCGCCGACGAACCGGTGGCCGAGCAGTGCGGATCGTGCGCGCGCTGCCTCGACGCATGCCCGACCCGCGCTTTCCTCGCTCCAGGCCTCCTCGAAGCCGGCCGCTGCATCGCCTACTGGACGATCGAGCACCGGGGCCCGATTCCGGCGCCGTGGAAGGGAGCGATCGGCGATCACCTCTTCGGCTGCGACGTCTGCCAGGAGGTCTGCCCCTGGAACGCGCCGCTCGCCCGCCTCGCCCCGCCGAGCGAGGCCCCCGCCCCGACCCGTCGCGAGGTCCTCGCGATGGGCAGGGGCGCCTGGCGTCGGCGATTCGGGCGAAGCGCCGTGAATCGCGCTACCCGCCGAGGACTCCAGCGCAACGCCGCCCTGGCCGCCGGCGCGCTGGCGGACGCGTCGTGCGGCCCGGCGCTGCGCACGGCTTCGCGGTTCGCGGAAGCCGGTCTCTCCGACGCTGCCCGCTGGGCGCTTGCGCGACTGCCCGGCCTTCCCCTGTAAACTCTCGCGTCCGGCTTCGAAAGGAAGAGTCCGTATGGATCCCCACACCACTTTCTACATCCTGGCGTTCGTCGTGTCCCTCGGGTTCTCCGGGTTCTTCGCCGGGTCCGAGACGGCGCTCGTGGCAATCGGACGCATCGACCTTCAGGCAATGCGCGAAAAGGGCGACCGGCGCGGAGCGATCATCCGGGGCTTGAAGGCCCAGACCTCGCGACTGCTCGCCGTGATCCTGATCGGCCAGAACCTCTTCCTCTCCGCGGCCACGGCGTCGGCGACGACGCTGGCGACCGGATGGTTCGGACCGAAATACGGAGTCCTGCTCTCGGTCCTCGTGTCGACGATCGCGCTCTTCATCTTTGCCGAGATGACTCCGAAGGCGATCGGCGCCGCGTCCCCCGTGGCGGTCGCGCGCGCCGTGGCCATTCCCCTCTCCTGGATCGTGAGGCTCCTCTCCCCCGTGGCCGAAGTCTGCGTCGGTTTCACGACCCGTCTCCTGCGGGCCTTCGGCGTGGCGGAGATGCGCCCCGGCCTCACGGAGGCCGAGCTCAAGAGCGTCTTCAACCTGGGAGCCGACGAAGGCGTCATTCACCGCGAGGAGAAGCGGCTTCTCCATAACGTCGTCGAGTTCGGGGACAAGACGGTCCGCGACATCATGGTCCCTCGCACGAAGATCGTGGCGCTGCCCGAAACGGCCAGCTTTTTCGACGTGCGTAAGCTCCTGGGGGAGCACAAGCTCTCCCGCCTGCCCGTTTACAGGGGGTCGCTCGACAACGTGGTCGGCATCCTGCACGCCAAAGACCTGTTCGACCTGACCGACGCCGAGGAGGAGCGGTTCGAGCTCGCGAAGTACCTCGATCCGCCCTTCCTCGTGCCCGAGTTCAAGCGGGCCGAGGATCTCTTCCGCGAGATGCGCCGGCGGCGCACCCACATGGCGATCGTGGTGGACGAGCACGGTGGAACGGCGGGTCTCGTGACGATCGAGAACGCCATCGAAGAGCTCCTCGGCCAGATTCAGGACGAGTACGACGAGGAAGCCCCCGGATTCGTGCCCGCGGGGGACCGAGAGTACCTCCTCGAAGGAAGCCTCCGACTCGACGACCTGGAAGAGCAATTCGGCCTCAAACTGCCTCGCGACGAGGCCGAGACGATCGCGGGACACCTGATGCTCCGCTTCGGCCGGATCCCCCGCAAGGGGGAGCGGTGGAAGGGCCGCTTCGCGGACTTCGTGATCGAGGATGCCACTCCGACCGCGATCCGCAAGGTGAAGATGATCCTCCCGGCGACGCCGGAGAAGCGCGAGATGGCGTGACACCGCCGTTCCTCGTCACGCTGATTCGCGGCGACGGAATCGGGCCGGAGGTCGCCGATGCCGTCCTTTCGATTCTGTCGGCGGCGCGCGCTCCCCTCGCCTTCGAAGAGGTGCTGGTCGGCCGCGAGGCCGAGAGGACCGAGGGGGATCCGCTGCCCGAGCGCGCCCTCGCCTCGATCCGGAAGACCCGCGTCGCCCTCAAGGCCCCGGTCGCAACGCCGATCGGCAAGGGGTTCCAATCGGTCAACGTGCGCCTGCGCCAGACGCTCGGGCTCTATGCGAACCTGCGGCCCGTCAAGAACGTGCCGACGGTCGAGAGCCGGTTCTCGGACGTGGATCTCGTGGTCGTGCGGGAGAACACCGAGGACCTGTACAGCGGCCTCGAGCACACCGTCGTGCCGGGGGTCGTCGAATCGCTCAAGATCATCACGGAGGCCGCGTCGACGCGCATCGCTCGCTACGCGTTCGAGTACGCGCGCAAGAACGGCCGCCGCCGCGTCACCGCCGTCCACAAGGCGAACATCATGAAGCTCTCGGATGGCCTGTTCCTCGACTGCTTTCGCCGCGTCGCCGAGGACTATCCGGAGGTGGCCGCCGACGATCGCATCGTGGACGCCCTGTGCATGCGTCTGGTCATGTCCCCCGAGTCCTTCGACATGCTCCTGCTCGAGAACCTCTACGGGGACATCGTGTCCGACCTCGCCGCGGGCCTCGTCGGAGGGCTCGGCCTCGTTCCCGGCGCCAATCTCGGGGAAGACGCCGCGATCTTCGAGGCGGTCCATGGCACGGCGCCGGACATCGCCGGGACCGACCGGGCCAACCCGACGGCTCTCCTGATGTCGGCGATCCTGATGCTGCGCCATCTCGATCTGCCGGAAATCGGGGACCGCGTCGAGCGGGCCCTGCTCGCGACCTTCCGCGCGGGCATCAAGACGCCCGACATCGGCGGAACGGCCGGAACGAAGGCATTCGCCGCGGGCGTCGCCGAGAGGATCGGCATTTAGAGAAAGCGCTGTCATCCCGAGGTGCGTGGCGGCGCGCGATACCTTTCGGAGCCAAAGCGCAGCTCGAAAGGGATCCCTCGGGCCCGGCGGGCCACTGTCATCCCGAGGAGCGTAGCGACGAGGGACCCCTTTCGGAGCCACAGTGCAGCTCGAAAGGGATCCCGAGGGCCCTACGGGACACTGTCATCCCGAGGAACGTGGCGACGAGGGATCCCTTTCGGACCCAAAGTGCAGCTCGAAAGGGATCCCTCGGGCCCTGCGGGCCACTGTCATCCCGAGGAGCGTGGCGACGAGGGATCCCTTTCAGAGCCAAAGTGCAGCTCGAAAGGGATCCCTCGGGCCCTGCGGGCCCTCGGGATGGAGTTGTCCTGGACACGGCCGGGGGCCGTGTCAGTACAACTCCACTTTGGGAATCATCAGCGCACGGACCGCGCAGTTTCCGAGAACGCGCGCCTGGCACCCGAGTCGCCGACCGTCGCCCATGTCGTAGGCCTGCTCCTGCGGATTGAGCGCCGAGAGGCACTCGCCCCCCACCACGACTTCCACGCGACAGGTCGAGCACGTCCCATTTCCGCCGCAGACATGACTGATCTTGACGCCCAGATCGAGCGCGGCCTGAAGCACGGTCGTGCCTTCCGCGACCACGCCGGCTTTGCCTTCGTTGACGAACACGATCGTGGGCATGAGAATCGCGGTCTTGCGAAGTCAGGGTAGCACAGCGCCGGCGCCCGGCCGCCTTCCGGCCTCGACCGACGAGGAGCTCTGGCGCGCGCACGCACTCGACCGGGGCGCCCTCTTCCACCGCATGGCGCCGCTCGAGATCGAGATCGGCAGCGGCAAGGCGCGGTTTCTCATCGAGGCCGCTCGCGCGCGGCCGGCCCATGACTTCCTGGGAGTCGAGCGGTCGCTCTCCTACTACCGCCTCTGCCGCGATCGCGTCGCTCGCACCGATCTCCCCAACGTGAAGATGCTCCGCGCGGATGGGCGCGCCTTCCTCGAGGAAGCGCTTTCCCCCGCATCGCTGCGCGCCATCCACATCTACTTTCCGGATCCGTGGCCGAAGAAGAAACAGAAGAAGCGCCGCCTGATCGACGGCGTTTTCCTCGAGCTCGCCGCCTCGCGCCTCGAACCCGGAGGGATTCTGCGCATCGCCACCGATCACCCGGATTACGGCGCGGGCCTGGGCCCCCTGCTCGACACCGTGACGGCCCTCGAGCGTTTGCCCTGGGACGCGATCGAACCGCCGCCACCCACCAATTACGAGATCAAGTACACGCAGCAGGGACGGCCCATCTGGCGCCTCCTCGCCCGCAGGAGGCCGTAACGCCCCGGAGTCCGGGTCCTACGGCCCGTCCAGGGCGATTCGCCTTAGGAACCGCACGAAGTACTCGGTCCCGGAGATCAGCGCGACCGCGACGACGATCCACAGGGCCGCCCGCCCCGGCGCCGCGAGCACCTCGTGTCGCAGGGCGAGAATGAGCAGCGAGACCGCGGCGATCTGCGTGAGCATCTTCGCCTTGCCCCAGCCCGAGGCCGAAATCACGATGCCCCGGCCCGAGGCGATCGACCGCAGGCCCGACACGGCGAACTCGCGCCCGATCACGACGACGACCATCCAGGCCGGCGCCAGGCCGAGCTCGACGAGCGAGATGAAGGCGGCAGAAATCAGCAGCTTGTCGGCAATCGGATCGAGCAGGGCTCCGAGCGTCGTGATCTCGCCCCGGCGGCGCGCAAACCATCCGTCCAGAAAGTCCGTCGCGACCGCCGTGAGGAAGATCACGAGACCGACCATTTCGCGGCCGTCGAACTTCGTCAGCAGGACGACGACCAGAAAGGGGACGAGGAAGATGCGCAGCAGCGTGAGCGCGGTGGGAAGGTTGATCTTCAAGGGCGTCACGGCGAACTATATCGTCTCCGGCGCCGGGCACCGCCGTCCCGCATAATAGGAGCGTGAACGTCCCCTGCCCGACCCACGCCGGCCGGCGCGCCCACAAGAGCTGCCACTTCTGCCGAAAGCCGATCTGCCGGCTCTGCGAAGTGCGCATGCGCGGCCACCTCTACTGCTCCGAGCGCTGCGCCCGCGACGCCGGCCGGCATGCGGTGTGGCGCCGCGTCCGGGGAGTTCTCGTCCTGCCGGTGCCGGCCCGCCTGGCCGTCGCCCTCGTGGTGCTCGCGGCAGCCGCGCCTTTGCCCTTCATGCTGCGGACCGTGCGCGAGCTCGATCGATTGAGCGACCTCGCCCCCCAGACCCGACCGCCCCTGTCCCGAGGACGCGGCCCTGCCTCCGTCCCCGAGGCGGCAACACCATCCGCCGCGGCCGCCGTGCCGGCCGCCCGCCCCACCCCCGCGCCCGCCGGTGTGGCCGCCCTGCAAAAGGCTCCGGCCGAGCCGGCGCCGGTTTCTCGGCCGACACTGGCGCCGATCCAGGCCATGGCTCCGCAGGCCCCGCCGCCCTCGATGGCCGGCGCCACCCCGCCCGACCTGACGCGTGGTCCCGACGACCGCAAGGATGTCCTCGTCTCCTTCGACGCCGGCTCCTCGGAGCGAGGGGCCGTCCAGATTCTCGACGCGCTCACCGCACGCGGGATCCGCACCACCATCTTCGTGACGGGCGAGTTCATCCGGCGCTACCCTGACATCGTCCGCCGCATCGCGGCCGACGGACACGAGGTCGGCAACCACACCGACACACACCCGCACCTGACGACCTACGCCGCAGACGGCCGGCAGGCCACGCGCAGAGGTGTCGACCGCGCCTTCCTGGCCGGTGAGCTCGGGCGAACGGCGCGCCTCTATCGCGAGACGACCGGCCGCTCGATGGCGCCCCTCTGGCGCGCACCCTTCGGCGAGCACAATGCCGAGATCCGTCGCTGGGCCGCCGAACAGGGCTATTGGCACGTCGGCTGGACCGGCGGGCGCACGGGGCTCGACGGACTCGACTGGATCACGGATTCCCGCTCCCGCTTCTACCAGCCGGCCGAGCGGCTCCTCGCCCGGCTCGTGCAGCATGCCGAGAACGGCGGAATCGTCCTGTTGCACCTCGGTAGCGACCGCGACGAGCCGGTGGCTTCGCAAATCGGGATCCTGTTCGACGGATTGAGGGCCCGCGGGTTCCGCTTTGCGCGGGCTTCCGAGTTCCTGGAACGCGAGGGCTTCGACGCGACACGGCTGGCCTCGTTTCGCGGCCCGGCCGCGCAGACCCTCGTGCCATGACGATCGCGTTCGGAACCGACGGGTGGCGCGGCGTCATCGCCGACGACTGCACGTTCGCGCAGATCCGGCGCATCGCCACGGCGACTGCCCGCTTCTACGCCGCGGGCCCTGCGCAGGGCGACCGGACCCGGATCGTCGTCGGTCACGACACGCGCTTCCTTTCGCCCGAGTTCGCACGTGCGGCGGCCGAGGTCTTCGCCGAGGCCGGCATCGACGTGCTCCTCGCGGACCAGCCCATTCCGACTCCCGCCGTCTCGTACCATGTCCGACGCCTCGGCCTCCGAGGTGGTGTGGCGATCACGGCCAGCCACAACCCCGGCAGCTACAACGGGTTCAAGGTCAAGGCCCATTTCGGCGGAAGCGCACCGCCCGAGGACTATGCCGCGATTGCGGCCGAGACCGATCTTCCCCTGCGCCCCGCTCCCCGCGCCGGCCGGATCGAGGTCGCCGACCTGCGCCTTCCGTATCGCGATCGGCTCGCAGCCCTCGTCGACGTCACGGCCATTCGCGCTTCCGGGCTATCGGTGCTGGCCGACTCGATGCACGGAGCCGCGGGCGAGATCCTTCCCGAGATCCTCGGAGGCGGTCGCCTGCGCGTCGAGGGTTTCCGCACGCGGCGCGACCCCCTGTTCGGCGGCGTCCATCCGGAGCCGATCGCCAGGAACCTCGAGGCCTCCTCCGCGCGGGTGCGTGCCGGGGGCTTCGATCTCGCGGTGGCGCAGGACGGCGATGCGGACCGACTCGGCGTGCTCGACCGGAACGGACGCTTCGTGTCGCCACACCAGGTCCTGGCGCTCCTGCTCCTCCACGCGTTCCGCACGCGCGGCATCCGGGGTGGAATCGCGAAGACATTCTCGACCTCGTTCCAGGTCGACCGCATCGCGGCGCGGCTCGGCGCACCGCTCGTGGAGACCGGCATCGGATTCAAGTTCGTCGCCGAATTGATGAATCGCGGCGATGCCGTGGCGGGAGGCGAGGAGAGCGGCGGCTATGCCTTCGCGTTCCACCTTCCGGAGCGGGACGGCATCCTCTCAGCTCTCCTGTTGCTCGAGAGTCTCGCGAAGTCCGGCCATACGCTGGAAGCCGCGCTCACCGGCCTCGGCGCGGAGTTCGGGCGCTTCGAGTACGGCCGCCGCGACGTGCATCTGCCGGTCGACACCGTCCGCCGGTACATCGAGAGCGTTCGGTCCGCTCCGCCCGCCTCCATGGCCGGGGAGGCCTTGACGGCGGTGCGGGATCGCGACGGCGTCAAGTACCTTTTTGGTGAGCGCGGATGGCTCCTCCACCGTCCCTCGGGCACCGAGCCCATGGTGCGGCTCTATTGCGAGCACGAGGATGAGGCCAGGATGCAGCAGATCCTGGGAGAGGCCGAGGAGCGGTTGAGAGACTTCGCGAGTCGGGAGAAGACACCGTCCTGACTCCTCCAAACTCCACACTCCCCCTGACTCCCCTAATTTCTCCTCTGGTCCACCGGGCGGTCCATGTCCGAGGCGCGGCGACGCGGCCGCGGCGGCTCGGTCAATACGACGCCCTCGCCCTCGAACCGGATCTTGGGCGGGCTCGACACGTCCGGCTGCATGACCTCTTCGAGAAACTGATCGTCCAGGACCGACGCGACGAGCTCTCCGGTCCACGCGACGAGGTCTCGGGAGGAGATCGAGAGCGGGTACTGCGCCGACACCTCGTGGGCGAGCACCGGCCCTCCCACCGAGAAAACGACGCTTCCCCGGCCAGAAACCTTGAGCACGTCCACGCGGCGACTGCGGCGGAAGTCGTGGATCGCGTCGAGGCGAAACGTCAGGCCGTGGTCCAGAGCGAGGAGCCGACTGCCCTCCACGAAGAGAGTCTGGGAGTTCAGGTCCTTCCGGTATGCCCGGCGGCCGGCGTCGTTGACCAGCAGCGTCCCCAGCCCGGTCGCCCGGAGGATTCGCTCGAGCGACGTCCCGCGGAATGCGGGCTCGGCGGAAAACTGGATCTTGCCGCTGTACCAGGCAACGCAACCCTTGCGGACGAAGACCGTGCCCCGCGAGGCCACCTCGAGTCCACCCTCCGGCCGGATCTTGAAGAGAGGGCGGGCCTCCGGCGCCGCCGCCAGGGCGACAGGAGGCGCCGACTCGGGGGGCTCCGGGAACGCGGGCTCGAACCTGGGTTGTTCGGCCAGTGCAGGCTCGCCCGAGGCCGCCCGCTGCGACGGCGCCGTGTCGGACAGGTTGACGCGGCCGTTGGTGTCTCGCCCCGGGCGACGCAGGGCTTCCTCGATCTCCGCGACCCGGCGCCGAGCGCCCGCCACGCGCAGGTGCTCGAGGGCCAGGCCGAGCTTGCCGCGCATCTGGTAGAGCAGCCCGAGGTAGAGGTGGCTGCGGAGGTGGCCGGGAGCGAGCTCGATCGACGCCCGCAGCTCCTTCTCGGCTTCGACCAGACGCCCCGACTTGAGCAGGATGAGGCCGAGATTCGCGCGCAGCACTTCGGACGCAGGATTCGCCGCGAGCAGCGCCCGCGCCGCGCTCGCTGCTTCGTCGTACCGGCCCCGTTTGAACTCGATGAGGGAGACGAGGTTGAGCACGTCCTCGTCCTGGGGGCGCAGACCCCGAGCCTGATCGAGTTCCTCCCAGGCCTCGTCGTAGCGCCCCTCCCGCACGGCCCGCCGCGCGCGGTTCAAGTGCAGAAGGAAGAGCCCCTGGTCGAAGGGTGGCAGGTCGCCGGCAGCGCTCGACACCGGGTTCGTGCGCCTAGCCGAGCCGGCGCGCCGCGGGTCGCCCCTTGGTCGTCAACGTGACCCGATGCGTGGTCGCGTCGCGCACCCACTGCACCGTCTTTCCCTTCTCGGTCTCGATGCCCCGATACGTTTCCGCCGCCGGCTTGCCGAAGCCTCCGCCGAGCGTCGACCTGCCATAGTACGCCGCCAGCGCCTTGCGCACGTAGAGCTGCGTCTCGGCATAGGGGGGAACGCCCTCGTACCGGTCCACGGCGGCCTCCCCGGCGTTGTACGCGGCGAGCGACTTCACGAGGTCGCCGCCGTAGTAGGCGAGCAGTCGCGAAAGCTGGCGGGTTCCGGCTGCGATGTTCTGCCTCGGATCATGAACGTCCGAGACGCCGTGTTCGGCTGCCACCTCCGGCATGAGTTGCATGAGCCCGCGCGCGCCCTTGCGCGAGATGGCCGCCGGATTGAAGCCCGATTCGATCAGCATGACCGACTTGACGAGCTTCGGGTCCACCGCGTTCTCGGCCGCGGCCGCGGCGATGAGTGCGTCGTATGCCGAAGTCTGACGGACCCGGGACGCCAGCCACGTTTCGCTCGCGGCAATGTTCGCGGGCCCGTCGTTGTAGATGACGCGCTTTCCGTCCTTGACGGCCACGCGCACCTGTGCCGAAGCGACCGCCGCAACGGCCAACAGAACCCCCGGAAGGAGGATCACCCGCATCTTCATGGGAAGTGAATCCATTATAGCCGACCCCGGCTGGCCCGCAAGGTGCTCAGAGGGCGCGACTTATCCTGCTACCAGCTCCGAGCCCGCTGTCATCTGGCCGCGACCGGCTCGGCCAGCAGGTCCCGCACCGCCTCCGCCGCAGCCTTCAGGCCGGCCGGAAGTTCGGCCGGGTTCTTGCCGCCCGCCTGCGCCAGATCGGGCTTGCCGCCTCCGCTTCCGCCGAGCGCCTTGCCCACGCGGCCGGCGATCTGCGACGCCGGAAGCCGCTTCGTCAGATCGGGCGTTACAGCGACGATCACGGACGTCTTCCCCTCGGCCACCGTCCCGACGACGACGACTCCGCTCTTCAACTTCGAGCGCAGGGTGTCGGAGAGATTGCGCAACTCCGGAATCGAGAGCCCTTCGACGACCCGAGTCACGATCGGAATTCCCGCAACCTCGATCCGGTCTCCCTGCGCGCCCACATCCCCGGAGGCCAGCTTCAGCTTGAGCGAGGCGACCTCGCGCTCGAGCGCCTTGACACGATCCTCCCGTTCCTGCCAGCGCTCCGGCAAACCCTCGCGCGGCGTCTGGGCCGCGGACGCGAGAGTGTTGAGCACATGCTCGTCGCGCGCCAGCAGCTCCACGGCCCCGAGCGACGTCACGGCCTCCAGGCGGCGCACGCCGGCCGCGAGCCCTCGGTCGGAAACGATCTTGAACGCACCGATCTCGCCCGTGCGCGGCACGTGGCATCCGCCACAGAGCTCGGTGGAGAATCCCGGTACCGCGACCACGCGCACCCGTTCGCCGTACTTCTCGCCGAAGAACATGTCGGCGCCGCGGCGCCGCGCCTCGTCCATGGGGAGGATCTCCTTGGTCACCGCGAGGTCCCGCAGGATCTCCTCGTTCACGAGGCGCTCGATCTCGGCCAGCTGCTCGGCCGTCGTGGCGGCCGTCGCCGCGTAGTCGAAACGCAACCGGTCCGGAGCGACGAGGGACCCCATCTGCCTCGCCGAGGCGCCGATCACCTTGCGCAGCGCGGCATGGAGAAGATGCGTCCCCGTGTGGTTGGCCTGGGTGCGGCGCCGGGTCCACTCGGGGACCGACATGTCCACGGCCATCCCGAGCTCGAGCCGACCCTGGAGCACGCGGACCCGGTGCGCGATCAGGTTCGGCGCCGGCCTCTGCACGTCGTTGACCTCGCCCGAGCCTCCCTCCCAGCTCCAGGAGCCGGTATCGGCAACCTGGCCGCCCCCCTCGGGGTAGAAGACGGTCTTGTCCGTGACGACGTCGCCGGAATCTCCCTCTTCGAGCAGGGAGACCTCGCCGCCGTCGCGCACGATCGCCAGCACACGCGCGCCGGCCAGCGCCACGAAATCCTGCTCCGGATACCCGCGAAACTCCGAGTGTGCGACGGGAAGCTCGAGCTTCTCGAAGACGGACGCATCGGCCGCCTCGAACTTCGCCGAGGCCCTCGAGGACGCGCGCTGGCGCTCCATCGCCTCCTCGAATCCCGCGCGGTCGACGGCCACACCCTCGTCGCCCGCGATCTCCTCGATCACCTCGAGCGGGATCCCGTACGTGTCGTAGAAGCGAAACACGGTCTCCCCCGACAGGGCCGTCGCGCCCTCGCGGCGCAGCCGTTCGATCGCCTCGCCCACGCGATCGGCTCCCTCGGAGAGCGTGCGGCCGAAGCGCTCCTCTTCCGGGGCCACGACGCCGGACACGCTCGCGGCAACGCGACCGACGTCCGGCGGGTCGAAGTAGACGCCGGCAAAGCCACCGATCACCGTCGAAACGATCTCATGGAGAAACGGCCCTTCGAAGCCGAGCCGGCGCCCGTAGCGGATCGCCCGCCGAAGGATCCGGCGCAGGACGTAACCGCGACCTTCGTTCGAAGGCAACGCGCCGTCGGCGATGAGCATGGAGGCGGCCCGGGAGTGGTCGGCGATGACGCGGAAGGGCGCGTCCTCGGGTGCCATTCCCCCGCGGTACTTCTGCCCCGAGAGCTCTTCGATCCGGGCAAGGATCGGCGCGAAGAGGTCCGTGTCGAAGTTGTTGTTCACGCCCTGCAGGATCGCCGCGATCCGCTCGAGGCCGGCGCCCGTGTCGACCGACGGCCGCGGCAGCGGGGTCAGTCCGGCCGGAAGCCTCCTTCTCGAACTGCATGAAGACCAGGTTCCAGATCTCGAGCGTGTCGTCGCCCGGCCCGTTGACCCGGTCGGGCGTCGTTGCCCGCGAGGTTCGCGCCACGGTAGTAGTGGAGCTCGGAGCAGGGTCCGCACGGTCCCGTCTCCCCCATCGCCCAGAAATTGTCCTTCTCGCCGAAGCGCAGGATCCGCGATGCAGGCAGGTGCCGCTCCCAGAGCCTCGCGGCCTCGTCGTCGTCGGTGAAGACGGTGGCCCAGAGCCTCTCGGGAGCGAGGCCGTAGCCATTGCCCGGCTCGGTGGCGAGCTCCCAGGCAAAGCGAATCGCCTCGTCCTTGAAGTAGTCGCCGAAGGAGAAGTTGCCCAGCATCTCGAAGAACGTGTGATGGCGGCCCGTGTAACCCACGTTGTCGAGATCGTTGTGCTTCCCGCCCGCACGGACGCATTTCTGCGCGGTCGTCGCGCGGGCGTACTCGCGCTTCTCCCGGCCCGTGAAGACGTCCTTGAACTGGTTCATTCCGGCGTTGGTGAAGAGCAACGTCGGATCCTCGGCCGGAATGAGCGACGACGACGGCACGCGGCGGTGCCCATGCCGCTCGAAATACTGGAGGAATCGCTCCCGAACCTCAGTCGCCTTCATACAGGCCCCGGATCATCTCAGATATCTTTTCGGCCGGGAAACCGCGCCGCGTCAGGGCGTCGAACACGCGCCGGCGCCGCAGCGCCGGCGCGAGGTGCGCGCGCGCTTTCCAGAGCCTGGCGAAAGCCCGCGAGAGCGTTTCGGCCTCCCGCGCCTCGCCTCCCTCCGCGAAGATCGCGGCCGCGACGGTCTCGCGCGAGAAGCCGCGCGCCTGCAGCTCTCGTTCCACGCGGGCGCGGCCGTATCGGGCTCCGCGCCCCCGCACCACCGATCGGGCGGCGGCATCGTCGTCGAGCCAGCCCTCGCGCTCGAGACGCTCGACCGCCTCCCCGGCCGCACCGGCCGTGAACCCGCGGGAAGCGAGGGCGCGCCCGAGCTCGACACGCCCGCGCGGCCGCACCGCGAGCAGGCGCAGGCCCTTCTCGCGCGCCGCGTCGGCGGAAGAAGGGTCGGCGGGAGGCGAGGGTCGGCGAGCCGTCGGAAAAGGCTATCCGCGGCCGGGGGGCTGGTTGGAGAAGTCGAACGGCGACTCCTCCTGCATCGGGTTGAAGTCGGACGCCACCTCGAGTGCCGCGTCCATCTCTTCGCGCGCTACGTCGGATGTCGACTGGATGCCCTGGATCTTCAGCTTGAACTCGTTCGGGTTCGTGGACCGCTTGAGCGCCTCCTCCAGCGTGATCAGCCCGGACTTGTAGAGGCTGTAGAGCGATTGGTCGAAGGTCTGCATGCCGTACTGCGACGTACCCTGCTGGATCGCGTCCTTGATGTACTTGGTCTTCTCCTTGTTCTCGATGCACTCGCGGACGTAGTTCGTCCGGATGAGCACCTCGGCCGCCGGCACGCGACCGAGACCGTCGGCGCGCGGCATGAGGCGCAGAGAAATGACGGCCTTGAGCACCGCCCCGAGTTGCAGGCGGATCTGCTTCTGCTGGTGGGGAGGAAAGACCGCGATGATCCGGTTGATCGTTTCGGTCGCGTCGAGGGTATGGAGCGTCGAAAAGACCAGGTGGCCGGTCTCGGCGGCCGTCAGAGCCGTCTCGATCGTCTCGTAGTCGCGCATCTCGCCCACCAGGATGACGTCGGGGTCCTGGCGCAGGGCACTGCGCAGCGCGACCGAGAAGCCCTTCGTGTCGACATCCACCTCGCGCTGGTTCACGAGCGACTTCTTGTCGCGGTGCAGAAACTCGATCGGGTCCTCGACGGTCATGACGTGCTCGTTGCGGGTCGCGTTGATGTGGTCGATCATCGCCGCCAGCGTCGTCGACTTGCCCGAGCCCGTCGTTCCGGTGCAGAGCACGAGGCCGCGCTGCTCCTGGCAGATCTTTTCCAGGATCGGGGGCAGCAGCAGGTCCTTGATCGACAGGATGCGGGCCGGAATGACGCGCAGGACGAGTCCCACCGTACCCCGCTGCTGGAAGATGTTGCAACGGAAGCGGCCCAGATTCGGCACGTTGTACGCGATGTCGATCTCGAAGGTGTTCTTGAACTTCTCCTTCTGCCGCGCCGACATGATCGAAAAGGCCATCGCGATCGTGTCTTCCTGCATGAGGCGGCGCATGTCGGCCAGGGGGACGAGTGTCCCGTCGATGCGAATGACCGGAAAAGCGCCAACTTTCAGGTGCAGGTCGGACGCCTTGCGCTCGACCGCAATCTTCAGCAGATCGTTGATATGCATGATCTTGTTGTCCTTCGGTTGGAGACTAGAGTACGCCGGTTGGATGGGGAAGTGAAGCCGTCAGCTGCCGGCCCTCGGCTCTCAGCCGGGTCCCGACGCGATGAGCCCTCTCCCTAACGTATTGAGGGGATAGCCGATAGCTGAACAGCTAGCGGACGCCCGCCTCGACCGGGACCGGCGTCAGCCACCCATAGCGATCCTCGGCGAGGCCGTGAATGAGCTGGAAGAAGTCCTTCTGGAGGCGCTCGGTGACGGGGCCTCGGCGGCCGGCCCCGACGACGATGTGGTCGACCGACCGGATCGGCGTAATCTCGGCCGCCGTGCCGGTGAAGAAGACCTCGTCGGCGAGGTAGAGCATTTCGCGGGCGATTTGCTGCTCGACTACCGGAAACCCGGCGTCGCGCGCCAGGCGCATGATCGAATCCCGGGTGATACCGGGCAGGATCGTGCCGGCCAGCGGCGGCGTCAGAATCCGGCCGCCGTAGACGAGGAAGATGTTCTCGCCGCTGCCCTCGGAGATCCGCCCGGCATTGTCCAGGGCGATCCCCTCGGTGAACCCGTTGGTGATGGCCTCCATCTTGATGAGGGCGGAGTTCAGGTAGTTGCCCGTCGCCTTGGCCATCGCGGGAAACGTGTTGGGTGCCATCCGGTTCCAGGAGGACACGCAGACGTCCACGCCCGCCTCGATCGCCTCGTCGCCGAGGTATTTGCCCCAGCGCCACACGGCAACCATGACGTCGACCGGGCTGTTGAACGGGTTCACGCCGAGGGCGCCGAGGCCCCGATACACCACCGGACGGATGTAACACTCGTCGAAGCCGTTGGCGCGGACCGTCTCGAAGATGGCCTCCCGCAACTCCGCCGCGGTGTAGGGAATTTCCATCCGGTACACCTTGCACGAGTCGAACAGCCGCTTGATGTGCTCGTCCAGGCGAAAGGCGGCCGAGCCGTGCTTCGTCTTGTAGACGCGCGCCCCCTCGAACATCGCCGAGCCGTAGTGGAACACGTGGGAGAACGCGTGGATCTTCGCGTCGGCGAAATCCACGAGTCGGCCGTTCATCCAGACCTTCTTGACGTCCTCGTAGGACATGCCGCCTCCGCTTCGGGGTGATCCCGACGCCTCAGTATTTCCCCCTTCGAACGGACGTGTCAATGCGGATCTGAGGCGCCCGAGCGCGCCAGCGCGGAGCGAGCGAGCGTGAGCGCCGCGACCGCGGCCGTCTCGGCCCGCAGCTTGCCGGCGGCCAGCGACGCGGCGACCCATCCCGCCGACAGCGCCCTAGCGAGCTCCGCGTCCGTCCACCCTCCCTCGGGTCCGACCAGCAGAGCCGTTGCGGCGCGAGGAAGGGACGTCGGAAAAGCCTCGCCGCTCGGGTCGAGAATCAGGCGGGTCGCCGACGCCTCGCCTCCAAGGGCCGCGCCGAGCGCGAGAGGGCCCGCGATCCGCGGCCAGCGCGCCGCTTCGGTCTGCTTGGCAGCCTCACGCGCCACGCGTTCGAGGCGCGGCACGAGCGTGTCGGTTGCACGGAACCGCTGCGTGCGATCCGTCACGACGAGCGTGAGGCGCGACGCCCCGAGCTCGGTGGCCTTCTCCGCGATCCACGACAGCCGCTCCGGCCGCACCGCGGCGACGAGCAGGTGGATGGCTGCGGCAGCCTCGGCGCACTGCCGTTGCGAATCGACGTGCACCTCGAGCGCGCGCGGCGCCACGGCGACGAGACGGCCGATCGCTTCGCGCCCGCTTCCATCGACGAGGACGACCGCGTCGCCGACGGACAGCCGTCGGGCGCGCGCGTGTGCCACTTCGTCACCCTCGATCCGGCAAGAGGTCCCGGCCGGCGGTAGAACTTCGACTACGAGGCGCGCGCCATGCACAGGCTGATCCACTCCCCCTCCGTCCTGCGGGCGGCGAGCTTCCACGGGCCTCTCCGCATCGCCCCGAGAACCTCGCGTTCGTGCTCCCGCGTCACGCCCGAGACGACGACGCGCCCCGTTGTCCCCGCGCGCTCGAGCAGCCGGGGCGCCTCGGGCAGGATCTCCTCCGCCAGCATGTTGGCAACGACGACGTCGAACTCGCCCGCGCAGGCCGCCAGCGGGCCCGCGTAGAGCCGGACCCGCGCGCCGAAGGCGTGGCGCCGCAGATTCTCCCGGGCCACGAAGACAGCGTCGGCATCGGTATCGAGGCCGACCGCCCGAGTTGCGCCGAGGCCGGCCGCGGCCAGCGCCAGGACGCCCGAGCCCGTCCCGACGTCCAGGAGCGATCGCCCGGCGAGCAGCTCGTCCTCGAGCGCGAGGAGGGCGAGTCGTGTCGAGGCGTGGCTGCCGGTGCCGAAGGCCCGCGTTGCGGGAACGCGCAGGGTGACCCGATTCTCGGGAGCCGGCTCGCCGCGCGACTCCCCCGGTTCGATCCAGAGCCGCCGGCCCACGGGAAACGGCCGCGAGGCCGCGCGGTAGGCCTCCAGGGGATCGCCCTCCGGGATGTCGGGGGTCAGCTCGTGGAGGACGCGGCGAGCCCGCAGCGCGCCGCCGGCGATCCGGGCCGACTCGGCCTCGCGGAAATACGCGACCAGGTCCTCGCCCGCGATCTCGAAGCCCAGGGGGCCGTGGAGACAGAGGACCCCCAGCACCACTTCATCTCCGGCCTTCTTCGGGACGCGCAGACGGCTATACAGCGGGGCCGGCATGCATTTCGAGTCTCGCATTTCGAAATTCGCATTTCGAAATTACGAGAAGATCTTCTTCGCCTTTCCGAACACGCTCTTCCCCTTGCCGACGGGCGCGCCGATGAGCTCCGCGTACTTGCGCAGCTCCTCCTTCTCCTCCTTCGACGGGGACTGCGGCACACGCACGTTGACACGTGCGACGAGATCGCCACGCCCGGCGCGGCCGAGCCGTCCCATTCCCCGGCCCTTCAGGCGCAACTCCGCGCCGACGACCGTGCCGGGCGGCACCGTCACCGTCTCGGGGCCGTCGAGGGTCGCAACGGGCATCTCCCCGCCGAGTACGAGCGTGGGGAAGGCCACGTCGAGCGACACGATGATGTCATCGCCCTCCCGCGCGAAGACCTCGTCGGCCGCGACGTTGAGTACCACGTAGAGGTCGCCGGCGGGCCCCCCGTTGGGCCCGGCATCCCCCTCACCGGTCAGGCGCAACCGGGAGCCCGACTCGACGCCGGCCGGGATGCGAATCGTCATGTCCTTCTTCGCGCGGCGCCGCCCCTCGCCGCGGCAGTCGGCGCACGGCTTGTCGATGACCTGCCCTTCGCCCTGGCACTCCGGGCACGGGCGCATGACGGTGAGAAAGCCCTGGGACATCCGCTGGCGCCCCCGGCCGCCGCACGCCGGACACGTCCTCGGCTTCGTGCCGGGCTCGGCGCCGCTGCCCTTGCAGGTTTCGCACCGCTCGAGCCGGGAGATCGCGATGGGAGCCTCGACGCCGAACGCCGCGTCGCGGAAGGAGATCTCCATGCGGTACACGAGATCGCTCCCCGCCATCGGCCCCGGCGCGGCCGCGCCGAATCCCCCGCCGGACGCAAAGCCGAAGAGACCGCTGAACAGATCCGAGAAATCGCCGAACGACGAGGCGTCGAAGCCGGAGAACCCTCCCGCGCCCGCCCCGCCCGGTGAGACGCCGGCGTGCCCGAAGCGGTCGTAGCGCGCCCGCTTCTCGGAATCGGAGAGCACCGCATAGGCCTCCGACGCCTCCTTGAACTTCTCGGCCGCCTCGGGGTTATTCGGGTTGCGGTCGGGGTGGTGCATCAAAGCGAGCTTCCGGTAGGCAGACTTCAGGTCCGCCGCGTCCACGTCACGGCTGACGCTCAGAACCTCGTAGTAGTCGCGTTGTGTCATGTTGGGGTCAGGTCTCCGAAAGTGTGAATTTACACTCTCTTACAAGGCCGGTCGCGGCCGAAGGAACCCCGCGACCGAGTCAGAATAATCCAATTCACACTTTCGGAGACCTGACCCCACGTCAACTCGCGGCCGCGCCCCCCGCACCGGCGCGCTGCAGCATGACGCGCGTCAGGACCTTGGAGACTCCCTGCATGTCGAAGATCGCCTCGTTGAAGGCCTCCCGCGACTCGCCGGCGGCGATCTCGCGCGAGCGCTTGAGGGTCTCCTCGATGCGCTGGCGCTCGTCGTCGGCCAGGGCCGCGCCGAACTCGGCGAGAACACGCTCGTTCGAAGCGACCATGCCCTCCAGTCGGTTCTTGATCGCCGCAATCTCGCGCCGCTCGTGGTCGGCTTCGGCGAACGCGGAGGCCTCCCGGATGATCTTGTCGATCTCGGTCTGGGAGAGCCCGCCGGCGGGGTTGATCTGCATCCCCTGCGCCTTTCCGGTCGCGAGGTCGCGCGCCGAGACATTGACGATGCCGTTCGAATCGATCGCGAAGGTGACCTCGATCTGTGGCACCCCCCGGGGCGCCGCCGGAATGCCCACGAGCTCGAAACGCCCCAGCGACTTGTTGTCCTTGGCAATCTCGCGCTCGCCCTGCAGAACGTGGATCTCGACGACCGACTGGTTGTCGGCGACGGTGGTGAAGACCTTCGTGTTCTTCGTGGGGATCGTGGCGTTGCGCTCGATGAGCTTCTCGAACACGCCGCCGTGCATCTCGATGCCGAGCGAGAGCGGCGTGACGTCGAGCAGCACGACGTCCTTGATCTCCCCCTTCAGGACGCCGCCCTGGATGGCGGCGCCGATCGCGACGACCTCGTCCGGGTTGATGTCGCGGTTGGGCTCCCGGCCGAAGAGCTCGGCAACCATCCGCTGTACCTTGGGCGTGCGGGTCTGGCCGCCGACCAGGATGACCTGGTCGACGTCCGAGGGCTTCAGCCCCGCCGAGGCGAGCGCATCGAGACAGGGCGCCGCCGTCCGGTCGATCAGGTCCGCGACGAGGGTCTCGAAGCGTTCGCGCGTGAGAGTCCGATTGATGTGCTTGGGCCCGGATGCGTCGGCCGAGATGAACGGCAAGGTCAACGTCGTCTCGGTGGCCGTGGAGAGGTCGCACTTGGCCTTCTCCGCGGCCTCCTTGAGGCGCTGGAGCGCCATGCGATCCTGGCGCAGGTCGATGCCGGTCGACTTGCGGAAGTCGTCGAGCAGCCAGTCCATGATCTTCTTGTCGAAGTCCTCGCCGCCGAGATAGGTGTCGCCGGCGGTCGCCTTGACTTCGTAGATCCCGTCGCCCAGCTGCAGGATCGAGATATCGAACGTGCCTCCGCCGAGGTCGTACACGGCAACCGTCTCGCTGCCCTTGCGGTCGAGGCCGTAGGCGAGGGAAGCGGCCGTCGGCTCGTTGATGATGCGCATGACCTCGAGGCCGGCGATCCTTCCGGCGTCGCGCGTGGCCTGCCGCTGGGCGTCGTCGAAGTAGGCCGGGACGGTGATGATCGCCTCGGTGATCTCCTCGCCAAGCGCCTCCTCCGAAAACTCCTTGATCTCCCGCAGGATGAACGCCGAAATCTCCTCGGGGCTGTACTCGCGCGCCCGGGCCCGGATCTTGACGTCGCCGTTGACGGCGCGGACGATCTCGTAGGGCAGCACCTCGCGCGCGTGCTGCGTCTCGTCGGCCTCGTACTTGCGGCCGACCAGCCGCTTGACGGCGAACACGGTGTTCATGGGGTTGGTGATCGCCTGCCGTTTGGCGATCTGGCCGACCAGCCGTTCGCCGTCCTCGGTGAAGCCGACGATCGATGGGGTGGTTCGGCTCCCCTCGCGGTTGGTGAGCACCTGCGGCGTGGCGCCCTCGACCACGGAGACGCAACAGTTCGTCGTGCCGAGGTCGATGCCGAGGATCTTACCCACGATGCCTCCTTACCCGTTCCCGTCCGATTCGCCCTTGCGCACGGCCACCTTCACGAACGATGGCCGGATCAGCCGATCGTTCAGGAAGTACCCCTTCTGAAGCTCCTCGAGAATCGCATTCGGCGCCACCGAGTCGTTCTGCTCCGTCGCCACGGCCTCGTGCAGGTTGGGGTCGAACACGCCGGTCGTGTCGATCGGAATCAGGCCGTACCGCTTCCAGAGCTCCCCGAGCTGTTTGCGGATGATCGCGATTCCCTGCCCGAAGTCGCTCTCGAGATCCTGGGGACGGGCGTGCGCGAGCGCGCGCTCGAAGTTGTCCATGATCGGGAGGAAATCGTGCACGAACCCGGCGAGCGCGATCTTGAAATACTCCTGGCGCTCGCGCTCGCTGCGCTTCTTGTGATTCTCGAACTCCGCGAGCTTGCGGACATAGCGGTCCTTGAGGTCCTCGAGGTCCTTCTGGATCCCGACGATCTTTTCCTCCGCCGCCGCGAGCGCCCGCTCCCCTTCCGCGGCGAGCGCCGCATCGAGAGACTCGCCCGCGTCCTGGACCTCGATCAGGTCCTCGTCCGGCACGGGTGGAGCGTCGCGATCGCGATCGGTCATTCGGAGTCCTCCGCCCCGCGTTGATCCTCGCGAGACTCCAGGCGGTCGGACACGGCGCGGCCGAGCAGCTCGACGACGGGAATCACGCGGGTGTACTCCCGCCGCGCCGGCCCGATGACACCCAGCATTCCCGTCAGTGTCTCTCCCGTTCCGTACGAGGTCAAGACGGCCGACAGGCGAGGGTCGACCGTGTGGTCATCCTCGGACCCCAGGACGACGCTCGTCCCGCGCGCCTCGAGGTAGCGGGAGACGAGGTCCAGGACGCGTGCCTTCTCTTCGAAGGCCTGGAAGATCTTCTTCGAGCGAGAAAACGTCGGAAAACTCGGGTTTCTCCAGCAAACGCGCCGTACCGTCGAAAAACAGGCGGTCCTCGCCGTCCTTCTTGTCGAAGGCCCGCTCGGCCAGCTCCGAGGCCCGGCCGATGATCCGGTCGGCTTCGTCCTTCTCCCGGGCCATCGCAGCCAGCAGCCTGCGGCGCGCCTCGTGGAGGGTCAGCCCGCCGTACTCGCGGGTCAGCCGGTCGGAGAGCGCCTCCAGCTCGGCCGGCGCATAGGTCGCGTCCGTTTCGAGGACCCGCGA
This sequence comes from uncultured Acidobacteriota bacterium, assembly GCA_963811425.1. Classification (GTDB taxonomy): domain Bacteria; phylum Acidobacteriota; class Thermoanaerobaculia; order UBA5066; family Gp7-AA6; genus DAHUXD01. The sequence goes on along the minus strand of CAWERV010000017.1, from coordinate 6,424 downwards.
GATGACGACGTCCGGCTCGTTGACCTGGATGACCAGAATCTTGCCGGGGGCGACCACCAGGAACCGCAAGCTCTTGATGACCGTGTGCAGGGCGTCCGGGGCCACGACGAACCCGACCTCGCCGGAGAGCTGCGAAAGAAGGCGCGAAGCCGCCGTGAAGAGGCGGCTCACGTCGCCGCCGGCCATGTCCAGATCCGAGCCCACCTGTTCGCGAACATCGTCGGCGACCCGGCGCTGTCGCATGAGCTCGTCGATGTAGAGGCGATAGGCCCGGTCCGTCGGGACCCGCCCTGCGGAGGTGTGCGGTTGGGCCAGATAGCCGCCATCGGTCAGGTCCGCCATGATGTTGCGAATGGACGCAGGCGAAAGGCCGAAGCGGTTGGACTTGAAGAGCGTGCGCGAAGAGACCGGGCACCCCGTGTCCACGTGGACCCGGATGATTTCCTTCAGAATGGCGCGGCTGCGAGTATCGAGGCTGATCATTTAGCAGTCTGTTTCCGAGAGTGCTAATGATAGCAAAGTCGGGATACGGGATGCGGGATCCGGGATGCGGGATGCGGGATGCGGGATGGCGATTAGACTGCGACGATGGCGATGATGCGGATTCTGGAGAGTTCGCTCGCGATCGTCGGTCCGGGGCGAGCCGGGAAGGCATTCGCCCGCTCGTGGCTCGGCGCCGGCGGTCGCATTGCCGCCGTCATCGCCCGTCGCTCCGGCTCCGAGTCAGGCATCCAGGGCGTTCCAGTGGCCGGCGCGCAAGACCCGTCCTTTCCGCCGGTCGACGTTCTCGTGCTCGCGGTACCGGATGATGCAATCGAAGCCGTGGCCACCCGGCTCAGCGACCGCTTGACCTGCCGGTATGCGTTTCACCTCTCGGGAGCGCTGCCTGCGGGAGCGCTTGCTGCGCTCTACGCGAGGGGGGCTCGAATCGGATCGCTGCATCCGGTCCGGCCATTCACGGGCCTCGACGACGAAGACTGGAGCGGCGCCTTCGTCGCGGTCGAGGGGGATGCGGAGGCCATCGCCGTGGGCGAGCGGATCGCCACGGCCGTCGGCGCCCGCCCTCACGTGCTGAAGGCCGCGAACAAGCCGCTCTACCATGCGTGCGCATCGCTTGCGGCGGGAGGAAGTGTGGCGGTGCTGTCGGTCGCCGTCCGCGGCTGGGCCGAGGCCGGGATCCCCGAGAGCGTCGCGCAGGAGGCGCTCGCCGCCCTTGCGTCCCGCGCCACCGCCGCCGCGGCGGATCGGCCTTTTGCCGAGGCGCTGACCGGCGCCGTCGCCCGGCGCGATCTCGGCACCATTCGAGCCCACCTCGCCGCGCTCGCCGGACATCCGGACGCGCTCGGCCTCTATCGCGCTCTCGGCAAGGAGATCCTGGCGAGAACCGCCGCCCGAGGCCGCGAGGAAGAGACTCGCGATCTGCTCGAGGGCCGGCGCGACTCGTCCGTGCCGACGACCGGCTCGTCGTAACCCTCTCAGAGTGTTACAATTTCGGCAGTCCGCCGCGCACGCGCGGTGGCAAACAGCCGAATGGTTTTCTTCAACTACGCCACGATGCAGATGGCGGCCAAGGTCGTGTACTACGGCCCGGGCCTGTGCGGAAAGACCACCAACCTGCATCACATTTACGGCCGAACCGCGCCCGGTTCGCGCGGCGAGATGGTCTCCCTGGAGACCGAGACCGACCGCACGCTCTTCTTCGATCTGCTGCCGCTCGACGTGGGCGTGATCGGAGGCTTCAAGACCCGGGTCCAGCTCTACACGGTCCCCGGCCAGGTTTTCTACAACACCACCCGCAAGCTCGTGCTCAAGGGCGTGGACGGGATGGTCTTCGTCGCCGATTCCCAGCGCGCGATGAAGGACGCCAACGTGGAATCCCTGGCCAACCTCAGGGCAAATCTGGGCGAGATCGGCATCAAGCTCGACGAGATACCACTCGTGTTCCAGTACAACAAGCGCGATCTCGCCAACATCCTGTCGGTCGAAGAGCTCGAGGACAGCCTCAATCCCGACCGGCTCCACGAGAGCTACGAAGCATGCGCGGTACTCGGTCAGGGCGTGTTCGAGACGCTCAAGGCCATCTCGCGGTTGACGCTGCGTTCGCTGAAGAAGCGGATGCTGGGCGAGGAGAAGCCCGCGCCCTCCGCTCCGGCGGCGGCGCCGCGCCCCGCTCCCACGGTGCCCATGGCGGCCGCACCGGCCGCACCGCCGGTTGCTTCGCCCGCGCCAAAGCCTCGGGCGCCCGAGCCGACCGCGGAAATCGAGGAGGCTCTGGAAGTCGAGCCGGGCACATTTTCCGACAAGACCGCCCCGCCCACGCTGGCGCACGAGCTCAATCAGCCGCCGTCGGCCTTCGACGCGGGAGACGTCGAGACCGTACAGGAGTTTGAGCAGGCGCTCGACTCGCTCGACGCGCCGCTGCCCGACCAGGCCCGGGCCGCGGAAGGGGCGCCCGAGGCCGAGATTGCGGATGTCTCGTTTGCCGAGTCCGCCGAGCCTGAGCCCGAGAAGGCCGTCACCGAAGAGGTCCGCCACGTCAAAGTCCGCTCCAACGTCGACATCCTCGCCGAACTGGAGAGGCTGCGGAAGACTTCCACGGCAACCGCCCCGACGGTCGAGGAGAAACCGCGGCGCGTCGCCGCCGGCATCTCGGTGGACGACCTTCTCGCCTCGAGCCTGAATCACCGCAAGGAGGTGAGCAAGGTCTTCGAGGTCCAGGTGCCGAAGCGCCAACTGGCCCAGGGACATCAGGTCACGGTCGGCCTGCGCTTCCAGGATCGACAGGGCCAGGAGCTGGGCGAAGCCCAGTCCTTCTCGATCGAGCTTCAGTCCCGCAGCGACATCGAAAAGCTGCTCCTTTCCCTCAAATTCCACATCCTCGGAAAGTGACCGCGCGCCGCACGCGCGCGGTCATCCCGAGGGCCGTGAGGCCCGAGGGATCCCTTTCTCAGGCACACCGCGGCTCAAAAGGGATCCCTCGCTACGCTCGGGATGACAGGAGACGCAGCCGCCGCGCGCCGCACGCGCGCGGTCATCCCGAGGGCCGTGAGGCCCGAGGGATCCCTTTCTCAGGCACACCGCGGCTCAAAAGGGGATCCCTCGCCACGCTCGGGATGACAGGACACGCAACCGCCGCGCGCCGCACGCGCGCGGTCATCCCGAGGGCCGTGAGGCCCGAGGGATCCCTTTCTCAGGCACACCGCGGCTCAAAAGGGGATCCCTCGCTACGCTCGGGATGACAGGACACGCAACCGCCGCGCGCCGCACGCGCGCGGTCATCCCGAGGGCCGTGAGGCTCAATTTTCGTGAGCCAGGGCGACGATGTGACGGGGATGTGAGCAGAAACACTGTCCTCCCTGCAAGACACTGTCCTCAAAAGCCTTTGCAATCTCGACCGCTGCCGGTTTACTCTTTTTCCATGCGTTCGGCCTCCGGCGTGCGACAGGGGATTTTTGTCCTCGCGGTGATGGCCGCGACAGGATGCGCGTCCACCGCCGGACCTATAAAACCGGCGAGCGGCTCGGCAGCCGACGGTGCTCCGCCGCCGGATCCGGCTATCGCCCGGAGCTCCGACGAGTTCACAATCGGCCGCGAAGCTGCCCTCGGAGGCGACTTCGAGTGCGCCCGCTACCACTTCCAACTCTCCGTCGACGCCGTGCAGCCGGCCGGAGCACCCGCAGCCGAGGGTACCCGGCTCGCCTTCTCCTTCGACCTCTACGAAGGGATCCAACGGTACGAGGCTCTCGCGGGCGCAACCGAGGAGGCCGGCACTTCGCACGGCCAGGTCGCCCCCGAGCTGGCCGGGATCGAGGCCCCGGCCGCAACGCCGGAGGAGATCTCCAACGCCCGGGCCGAAGTGGCCTCGTCCCTTCCGACCGTGTCGTCCGACGTTCCCATCGTCGTCAACGACTCCGTGCTTCGGGTCATCGCGGCCTTCCAGAGCGACGCGCTGCACGACAAGATCGCAGCGGGGCTGTCGCGCTCGGGACGCTACGTTCCGATGATCGAAGAAACTTCGCCCAGGAAGGCCTTCCGCGCGACCTCGCCTGGATCGCTTTCATCGAATCCTCGTTTCTGCCGCACGCCCGTTCTCCGCGCGCGGCCCAGGGAATCTGGCAGTTCATGCCGCGGACCGGCCGGCAGTACGGGCTGAAGGCGAACGGCGTCGTCGACGAGCGCAGCGACCCCGAGAAGGCCACGCGGGCCGCCGCCGGATACCTCGCCTACCTCCACGAGATCTTCGGCGACTGGTACCTCGCGATGGCGGCCTACAACGCCGGCGAGGGAAAGATTTTGCGCGCGATGGAGAAGACGGGAGCGAGGGATTTCTGGCAGCTCGCGTCGACCAGTGCGATCCGGCGCCAGACGCAGAATTACGTTCCCGCCTTTCTGGCTTCGGTCCTCATCTCCAAGGACCCTTCGAACTATGGCTTCGAGTTCGTGCCCGAAGCGCCCATCGCATTCGAGACGATCCGGCTCGACCGGTCGATCGATATGCAGAAGCTCGCAAGCGGTGCGGGACTCTCCCTCGAAGAACTGCAGGGCCTCAACCCGGAGCTGCGCACGCAAGTAACACCGCACCAGTCCGAGGGCTACGAGCTGAAGATCCCCGCAGGCGCCCGCGAAACCGTGCTCCTGGCTTACGCGTCCGTTCCAACGGCCAAACCGCCCGCCTTCCGGACCTACGTGGCTCTCAAGGGAGACACGCTGCCCCGTATCGCGAAGCGCTACGGGGTGCCGGTTGCGACGCTCGCTTCGGCAAACTCCCTGTCCTCCAAGTCCAGGGTGTCGCGCGGCCAGGAGATCCTGGTCCCGCAGAAGGTTTCTGCGGTGTCGACCGGTGCCGCCGGCAAGAAGGGCTCGGCGGCGAAGGCCGGCAAGCCGGCAAAGGCCCAGGACGCGGCAGCCAAGAGCTACAAGGTCAAGACCGGCGACACCCTTTATCGCATCGCCCTCCGGCATGGAGTGTCGGTCGCCGAGATTCTCGCGGTCAACAGCCTCGGCGGCGGCTCGATCAAGCCGGGCGACAAGCTGAAGATCCCGAACTAGGCTAGAATTCCACTCGGGACTCGAATCGCGAGATTCGAATCTCCCTCGTCCTCATCCGATCAGGCGCCTCCTCGGCACCGAGGAGGTTGCATGCTGGCCCGGATTCACTCAGCCGCCACTCTCGGTCTCGATGCGCGCGTCCTCGACGTCGAAGTCGATGCGTCGGACGGGCTTCCCCGGTTCACCATCGTGGGCCTTCCGGACACGGCCGTGCGCGAGGCGCGCGAGCGCGTGCGCTCGGCCCTGAAGAACGGCGGCTTTCCATTCCCGGGAGGTGCCGTCACCGTCAATCTCGCTCCGGCCAGCTTCCGAAAATGCGGCGCCGCCCTCGACCTCCCGGTTGCCGTCGGGCTCCTTCAGATCTCCGGTGTGCGACCCGTCCGTTCGACGCGGCGCGCCTTCGTCGGCGAGCTCGGCCTGGGCGGGCAGGTGCGGACCGTACGGGGCGCGCTTTGCCTCGCCCTGGCCGCCCGCGACGCCGGATTCGAGGAGATCGTCCTTCCCGCGGGAAACGGCGCGGAGGCGGCCCCGGTCGAAGGCATCCGTGTCATTCCCGTGAGCCACCTGACCGAAGTCGTGGAGCATCTGTGCGGGCCGCGGCCGTTGACGGCGGCATCCGTCCCCTCCGGCCCGCCCGCTCCCGTCGCCGCCCCGGACTTCTCGCAACTGCGGGGCCAGGCCGTGGCCCGCCGGGCGGCCGAGATCGCGGCCGCCGGAGGCCACCACCTCCTGCTGACCGGGCCTCCTGGTGCGGGCAAGACGATGCTCGCCCGCCGTCTGCCGGGAATCCTGCCGCCTCTCTCTCTGCCCGAAGCGATCGAGGTCACCAAGGTCCACTCGGTGGCCGGCACGCTCCAGGCGGGAGGCGGGCTCATTGGCTGGCCGCCCCTGCGAGCGCCCCATCACGGCGTCTCCGCAGCCGGTCTCGTCGGCGGCGGCGCCCGGCCGTTGCCCGGTGAGTTGTCGCTCGCCCACCGGGGCGTCCTGTTCCTCGACGAGCTTCCGGAGTTCCGCCGCGACGCCCTCGAGGCGATCCGGCAGCCGCTCGAGGAAAAGCGCGTCTCGGTCGTGCGCGTGCACGGAGCGGGCACCTTCCCCTGCGACGTCCTGCTGGTGGCGGCGATGAATCCTTGTCCCTGCGGATTTCTGGGAGATCCGCGGCGCGCGTGCTCGTGCGATTCGCGTGAACGCATGCGCTATGCGCGCAAGCTCTCGGGCCCGCTGCTCGACCGCATCGACCTGCACGTCGCGATGGCCGCGGTTCCCTGGAAAGACCTCTGGGCCTCGTCTCCGGCCGAGAGCTCGGCGGACATCCGCGACCGCGTCTTGCGCGCGCGGGCTCTCGCCGCGACCCGACGCGACGGAGCGCCGGGGT
>CAWERV010000016.1:0-129324 GCA_963811425.1 uncultured Acidobacteriota bacterium | reverse complement strand
GCGCGGTCAGCGGCCGCGTCCTGCCTTCTGCCGACGGGGACGTCGAGGTCGTCACCGGGACCGGAAGCTTCCGTTTCGGGCTGGCGGAGCCGTTGCGGGACCAGTTGGCCCACGGCAGCGCCGCCGACGGAGCCGGCGAGGACGAGGAGATCCGGGCCCTGATGCCCGGCCGCGTGGGTCGAGGTGGGCAGTCGCGGTGGGAGACCGTGTCCCGGCGGGCGCGCTGCTGCTGGTGCTCGAGGCGATGAAGATGCAGAACGAGATTCGCACGGCTCGCGGCGGCATCGTGGCGAGGATCGAGGTCGAAGCGGGAAGGCCCGTCGAGGGGGGCGCGCGGCTCGTTCTCCTCCGGGCCGAGGAAGGGTCGAGCGGAAATCCCTGAGCCCTTCCGCGTGTTAACTTCCGGGCATGCGGGCGGCCGTCTTTTCGGGCAGGGGCGACCAGGGGTAATGGGGCGAGGCCCGAGGCGTGGCGGCCTCTGCGCCGCCATGGTGCTGCTTGCTCTTTGCTGCGGGCGCAGTCCGGAGCGCGCGGCGCCGCAGTCCGCCGCGGCAGCAGCCCCGGCCGTTCCCGCGGTCGAGGCCTCCGACCCCGCAACGAGGAGCCGCCGTCCGGCTGGCGGCCGCTCTCCGGTGATCTGGCTCGGGATGGACGGTCTCGACTGGGAGCTGCTCGACCGGCTCGCGGCACAAGGGCGCATGCCCAACTGGAAACGCCTGACTGCCGACGGGTACACCGCGCGGCTGAAGTCCTTCATGCCGATCCTGTCCCCGATCGTGTGGACCTCCATTGCGACCGGCGTCCCGCCCGACGTTCATCGGGTCCTCGACTTTCAGGAGGTGGACCCGGCGAGCGGCCACAAGGTTCCGATCTCGGGCCGCACGCGGGCGGCGCCGGCAATCTGGAACGTCGCCTCCGCGGAGGGGCGCTCCGTGGGCGTCGTGGGCTGGTGGGCGACGCACCCGGCCGAGGAGGTTCGCGGCTTCTTCGTTTCGGACCACGCGAGCGCGATTCTCTTCGAGGGCCTGCCCCGGACCGGGGTTGCGTACCCCGTCTCGCTGGCACCGGGAATCGAGCAGATTCTCGCCCGGGACGGAAAGGTCGCCGACGAGGAGCTCGCGCGGTTCGTCGACGTTCCTCCCGGCCAGATCGCAGGGTCGCGGGGCAAGGGGCTCGAAGATCCGATCGGCGCCCTTTCCCGGATTCTGGGCGCGACGCGTGTCGCGGCGAGGATCGGGCGGGAGCTCTACGACCGCAACCTTCCCGACCTCATGATGATCTATTTCGAAGGGACCGACGTGATCGGCCATGTCTTCGCCCCCGACGTGCCGCCGAAGATGGCCTGCGTCACGGACGACGATTTCGCACGCTACCAGCATGCGGTGGACGAGTATTACGCCCTGGTGGATCGCCTGCTCGGACAGTGGATGCGTCGCGCGGACGAGGACGGGGCCACGCTCATCGTCAACTCCGATCATGGCTTCAAGTGGGGAGACGACCGGTCCTGCGAGAAGGGGTCGCTCAACCCCGCAACGGCGGCCTTCTGGCATCGGATCGACGGCGTGTTTGCCGCATACGGTGCGCGGGTCCACAGGAGCGCGGAGCGCGGGAGCGCCTCGGTCTTCGACATCGCTCCGTCCGTGGCGGCGCTGCTCGACGTGCCGATCGATCGCAGGTCGGCGGGCGTGGTGATTCGGGCCGCGTTCCCCGATCTCCCGCCGCCTGCCCGCCGGGATCTCGCAGGGACCGTGGTGCGCCGGGTCGCCGCCGAAGAGCTTTCTCCCGTACAGGCCGACGAGTACGCGAAGAAGCTCATGGCCCTCGGCTACCTCTCGGGCGCCGAGCCCGGCAAGCTCGCTCCCACCGGCGCGGATCGGCCCGGGATGACGGAGGGGGCCTGGAACAACCTCGGTCTGTATCTGGTCGAGAGCGCGAAGCCCGACCTCGCGGCCGCCGAGTCGGCCTTTCGGAAGTCGCTCGCCCTGCGCCCGGACTACGCGTCGCCGCAGTTCAACCTCGCTGTCCTGTACCGAAAGCGCGGTGAGGACGCGAAGGCGATCGACTGGCTCTTTCGCTCGGTCGAGGCGGGCCACTCCGATCCGGAGGGGACGATCCTGCGCTGGGCCGGGGAGTACGAGACCAAAGGAAAGACGAGGCAGGCCCTGGAGGTGCTCGAGCGGGGGTCCGCGCGCTATCCGGCCAGCGAGCCGGTCGGCCGAAAGCTCGGCCTGCTGCGGTACAAGATGAGGGACTGCGCGGGAGCCGAGCGGGCGCTCACCGTCTTCGAGCCGACGAGCGCGAGCCCCGAAACGTTGAATACGCTCGCGCTTTTTCGCACCTGCCTCGGGCGCCCTGGGGAGGCGATCGCCCTCTTCCAGCGGTCCCTGGCCCTCAAGGCGGATCAGCCGGGCGTCGTGCAATCGCTAAATCTGCTACAAAAGGGCCTGTCCGCAGGCCAATAGACGAATCGGGAAAGGGAATGCAGGGATGAAAATGCGCGCAACGGGACTCGTTCTCATCGGGATCCTCTGCGGTGTGGCGCTTGCCGCGGGCGAGCAGCAAGGCAAGGCGGCCTCGGGCTCGTCGGTCGAGGCGCGGCTGCCGGCCTATCTGACGAACTTCCTGACCTGGGATCCGGCAACGAAGGTGACCGTGGAGAAATCCACCGAGCGCCTGCCGGGGTTCCAGGGATACAAGATCAAGCGGACCGGCAAGTACCCCAAGCTCGCGGTCGACAAGACGGTGTACGTCTCGGACGACGGGAAGTGGTTCTTCGAGGGCGACAGCATGACGAACCCGAATCCCCAGCCGGTCCAGACCGCCGCGGACCTCGCCTGGCTCGAGGCTAAGACGGCGAGCCTGTACCACACGCGCGCGAAGGCTTATCTCATGCCCGAGCGCGATGCCGCGGGGCTGAAGGCAATCGTGATGACCCTGGAGTCGGGATTCGGTCCGGCGCGGATGCCGGGCTACATCACGCCCGATGGCGCACGCTTCTTCAACGGCACCCTCTGGGACTTCCAGATGGATCCCCGGGAGGAGCGCCGGCGGCGCATCGATCTCTCGCAGGGGCGCTTCGAGGGCAAGCCCAACGGAGCGATCACGATGGTCGAGTACGCGGACATGGAGTGCGGGTACTGCCGCTTTCGCGGCCTCCAGATGGACGCGCTGCTCGAGGCCAACCCGAACCTCTCCTACAAGCGTTACTACAAGTTCTACCCCCTCTGGTTCTCGCATGCCTGGTCCATGAAGGCTGCCTCGGCGGCGGACTGCATCTTCCGCTTCGCGAAGCAGGCGATGTTTGCGTTCAAGAAGCAGGTCTACGCGCAGCAGGCGGTGATGACGGTGGCTGGCATCGACGACCTCGCGCTGACCTTCGCGGAGGCCTCGGGCATTCCCCGTGCGGACTTCTTGAACTGCTATCTGCGGGAGGAGAGCCTGACCGACGTGCGCAAGGACATGGAGGAGGGCCAGCGTCTCGGCGTGCGCTCGACGCCGACCTACTTCATCGACGGAACCGAGATCTCCTGGATCGAGGACAAGGTGATGGAGGACTACTTGCGAACCCGGGATCCCGGCCTGAAGTCCATCGATTACGGGACGAAGGCGCAGGGGCGCTAGGCCCGCGGCTCACGGTTCGAAGGGGATCGGGACGGCGATCCAGGTCCGCACTGCGACGCCGTCCTTCATGGCGGGCTGGAAGGTCCAATTGCGCACGGCGCTGACCGCCGACTCCGTCAGACCGGCCCGGCCCTCTCGCACGATTTCGATCTCTGCCGGGAGGCCCTTTTCCGAGACGAGCACGCGCAGCACGACGATTCCCCCGATGCGCGCCTGGAGCGCGAGCGGCGGGTAGCGGGGCTTGACGATCCGGGCGATCTTTGGGGGCGAGTCCGCCTCTTCCACGGCAACGAGCGCTCCTTCGCGCACGGCGATCCGTGTGGGAACCGGAGGAGGGGTGGGGGCGGTCCTCTCCGCCTCCGCGGGAACGCTGGTCGGCGGGGCGACTGCGGTCGGCTCGACGGGATTGGCGGCTGCGGGAGGCGCCGGCGTCTCGGCCGGCGGCTCGGAAGGACGAGGCTGCGCGGCTTCGAGCTTGAGGACCTCCAGCGCGAGCCGGCGCGCGACCTCGTCCCGGAACTCGGCCTCCGACAGGCCCGCCGTCGGGCCCGCTGGAGTTGTCCCGAGCTCGGGCAGGAGGGTGGGCGTCGCTCGGACCACGGGTGCCGGGGACGAGGGGCCCGGAACGCCCGCCGCCGGCCCTCTCCGCAGCAGTGCGTAGATCGCGCCACCGATGATCGCCGCTCCGACCAGGGCCGCCACGAGCACTGCAGGGCCGCGGCGCGAAGGCGCGGCGATCTCGATCTCCGGCGGCGCGACCCTCGACGTGTCGGGCGCCGGCTCCGGCTCGGCCTGCGCGGAGGGCCTCGGGGGCCGGGAGGCGACGGAGTCGGTTGCGGCCGTCGCGCCGGGTTCGCCCGAGCTCGACTCGCGGCCGCGGGACCGGCTCTCGGCCTGGATCTCGTCGCGAAAGAGATCGTGGAGGAAGTAGGCGAGATTGAACGTCGAGGGCGAGTAGGGGCCCGAAAAGAGGAGCCTGCCGAGCTCGCGCCGCAGGTCGCCGCTCGACTTGTAGCGGTTCTCCGCGGGCGCGAGCGTCATGCGCAGCACGGCGAGGACCTCGGGCGGGACCGGCGGAGGCGGCGTCGTCCCCGTTCCCTTGACGAAGGTCAGAGGGTCGGGAGGCGGCGGGGACCCCGTCAGGAGCTCGAGGAGAATGGCTCCGACCGAGAAGACGTCGGAGTTTCCCCCGATCGAGGCGCGCGCGCGCTCCTCCGGCGCGATGTACGGCGCGATTTCGCGGGTCAGGCCCGGCCTGCCGAGCGCTGGAATCACGCCGGGAGCCAGCCCGAATCCGCCCAGCCGGACCTCGGCGTCGTCGGAGATCGTGATGAATCCCGGCCACACGAGGCCGTGAACTGTTCGATCTCCGTCAATCGTGGTGTTGTAGGCGTGGTCGAGGGCCGTGGCCACCTTTTCGACGATCAGCAGGGCGTGTTCTACGGGGATCTTGCGATTGAGGCCGCGGCACCTGGCGATCAGGGTGTCCAGGGTGCGGCCGTTCGGCTCGCTCCAGGCGATGTAAGGAACCCCATCGACCGCGTCCATGTCCACGCCGCGCGCGATGGCCGCATTCTTCAGCAGCTCATGGACTTCGCCGTTGTCCTCGATGGCGTCGCATAGGAGGTCGCTCGAGAGCTCGGGCCCCTCGAGCAGCCGCAGGCGCACGAAAGGCGGATTGTCGCCGGGGCGAATTGCCCGATACACCCGGCCGAGGGCATCCTGGCCGAGCGCCGCGGTCAACGTGTAGAGACCAAACGGACGAGGCAGTGGTTCCGCGATCATTGGGGGGCTTCGGTCGATTGTCGCCCGCCACTCCGGGCGGGTCAAGGAGCGCCGACTATCTCGTGGACCGGTGGGGGCGCGGCTCGGGCGCTTCGGCGGAGCCCTCCGCGCGCTGGCGCCGGGCCGTCGCGATCGCGTCGAGGTGCTCCTCGAACGTCCGCGAGAAGGTGTGGCCGCCGAAGTGGTCGGCGACGAAGTACAGAAAGTCGGTGCGAGCGGGGGAGACCGCCGCCTCGAGCGCCCCGACGCCGGGGTTGCAGATCGGCCCCGGGGGTAGGCCGTCGTTGAGGTACGTGTTGAACGGCGACTCGTAGCCGTAATCCGACCGGTACAGCGTTCCGGTCCACTTTCCGTCGCGCTTCAGGGCGTAGGTTACGGTCGGATCGGCCTGCAGCCGCATGTGGCGCCGCAGACGGTTCCAGTAGACGCCGGCCACGATCGGCGCCTCGCGGGGCAGCGAGGTCTCCTTTTGCACGATCGATGCGAGTGTGACGGCGTCGTACTCCGTCAACCCGAACGCCTGGGCGCGGTCCCGCAGCTCGCGGGTGAAGTGCTTGCGAAAGTTGGCGAGCATCTTTTCCACGATTTGGCGCGCGGAGGTCGAGCGCGTGACGACGTATGTGTCGGGGAACAGGAACCCCTCGACGTCCGACGCGCCGCGCGCGATCGAGGCGACCAGCTGCGGGTTGCGCAAGGAGTTGCGGAAGGCCTCGGGCCGGCTGATACCCCGGCTCCAGAAGAGGTTGAAGGTCTCCTCGGCCGTCAGGCCCTCGGGGACCACGATCGTGTACCGGACCACGTCGCCCCGGCTCATTCTCTCGAGAACGATGGAGAGCGGCGTGGGCTTCGCGAACCGGTATTCCCCCGCCTGCAGGGGCGTCGCGCTACGGGCGGCGCGGTAGTAGATCTCGGCGAGCCAGCCGTTCGAAACGACACCGTCGGATTCGAGCTTCCGGAAGATCTCGGAGGTCGGCGTCCCGAACGGGAAGAAGACCGTGGCCTCGGCGCCGGCGGCTCCGGGCCGCGGGTGCTCGAGGCTCTGGTAGAGGTAGATCGCAACGGCCAGTCCGAGCAACGCCACGAGCAGGCCAAGACGCAGGAATCGGCGGCCCGCGCTCATCGGGCGCTCGCTCGGGTGCTGGCGAGGTAATCCTCGAGAAGGACCGTGGCCGCCATCCGGTCGATCTCGGTCGGGTCCGCAGTCCGGGGGAGCCGCCGCGCCGCCTCGTCGGAGGTCAGGGTCTCCTCGTGGAAACGCACGGGCAGCCGCGTCTGGCTCTCGAACTTGGAGGCGAACGACCGGATTCGCGCGGCGAAAGGGCTCTCCACACCCTCGGGAGAACGGGGAATTCCGAACACCGCAAGGCCGATCTCCTCTTCGCGGCAGAAGCGTTCGAGGGCTTCGATCGCGGCTTCGTCGCTCTTGCGGGAGAGCGTGTGGCGCGGCGTGGCGAGGGTCCCGGAGGCGTCGGAGGTCGCGATGCCGATCCGCTTCTCCCCGAAGTCGACGGCCACGATCCGGGTCATGGCGAAAGAGTAACCCGCGCTGGGCCCCGGCGCTATGATGGCGGCATTCGAAAGGACTGAGCATGAGATCGATCGACTCCGCGCGTGCCTGGCGCATCGGCCTGGCCGTCGCGCTGCTCTTCGTCGTCGCCGAGCGCCGCGGGTCGGGCACACAGAGCACGCCCGCCGCGCCGCAGGCGACCTGCGTCTTCACGAATCCCGGGTACTCGGGCAAGTGCACGCAGACGACCTCCCTGGTCAAGGGCTCCACGCCACAGCAGGCCTGCCAGGCGGTCCTCGCGTGCCTGAACAACGTCGACTGCCTGAAGACCTACTGTCAGGCGACGACGGTCCGTACGGGATGGAAGCTCGAGTCGGCGAAGTAAGCGGTCGCCGGGACGGGGCTCTGGCGCGGGGCGGTAGAATCCGTCCCCTATGAAGAACCTGGTGATTCTCTCGGCCGCGCGGACGCCCATCGGCTCGTTTCTCGGAAAGCTCTCGACCCTGCCCGCGCCGGCCCTCGGGGCGGTCGCGATCCGCGCCGCGCTCGAGCGTTCGGGCGTTCGCCCGGAACAGGTCGAGCAGGTCGTCTTCGGCAACGTGCTGCAGGCCGGGATCGGACAGGCGCCGGCACGCCAGGCCTCGCTCGCGGCCGGGATTCCGAACACGGTTCCCTGCGTCACCGTCCACAAGGTCTGCGGCTCCGGAATGCGGGCCGTGATGGACGCCGGCAACGCGATTGCCGCCGGGGAATACGAGGTCGCCGTCGCCGGGGGCATGGAATCCATGTCGAACGCGCCCTATCTTCTCGAGAAGGCGCGCACCGGCCTGCGGATGGGCAACGGGACGCTGGTCGACTCGATGATCAAGGACGGACTGTGGGACCCCTACAAGGACACCCACATGGGCAACTGCGCCGAGATGTGCGTGGCGAAGTACGGCTTCACCCGCGAGGAGCAGGACGCCTTCTCTCTGGAGTCGTACAAGCGGGCGCAGAACGCGTCGAAATCCGGCCAGTTCGCCGCCGAGATCGCACCGGTCGCGGTGCCGCAGAAGAAGGGCGATCCGGTCCGCGTGGATGCCGACGAAGAACCGTTCTCGGCCCCCCTCGACAAGATGCCGACGTTGAAGCCCGCTTTCCACAAGGACGGGTCCGTCACGGCGGCGAACTCGTCGAAGATCAACGACGGCGCCGCCGCCCTCGTCGTGACGACCGAAGAGAAGGCGAGGTCGAAGGGCTGGAAGCCGATCGCGCGCATCGCCGCCAGCGCCGGCGTGGCACAGGCGCCGGAGTGGTTCACGACCGCCCCGATCGCCGCGATTCAGAAACTGCTCGCAAAGACCGGTCTGGCGGTCTCCGACATCGACCTCTGGGAGATCAACGAGGCCTTCGCCGCCGTGGCGATGGCGGCCATCCGGGAGCTCGCGTTGCCCCCGGACCGGGTGAACGTCCGCGGCGGAGCGGTCGCGCTCGGGCATCCCATCGGCGCTTCGGGCGCCCGCATCGTCACGACACTGGTGCACGCCCTTCGCGCGGAGGGCAGGAAACGGGGCATCGCGGCCATCTGCATCGGCGGAGGAGAGGCAACGGCGATGCTCGTCGAAACCGTCTGAGCCTTCCCGACTTCGATCTCGTCGCCGGTGGCGTGCCGCGCTTTGCGGGGGAGGCGCCCTGGGCCTGGCGCCTGCTCGCGCGCTCGTTGCGACAGCTGCCCGCGCGGCGCCGGACGGAAGCCCCGGGGCGGACACTGACTGTCGCAGACGCTGCCGGAGAGGCACCGATCGTGCTCGTGCACGCCGATCCCGAGGCGTACCTGCTTCCGGAGGTCGCGTTGCGCCTGGTGGAGAGCCTTGCGGCAAATCCCGGGCTTTCCGTCGTGCTGCCTGTCTCGAACGAGCCCTGGACGGAGCAAGCGCGGATGGCACCGGCGTTCGCCTATCTCACGCCGACGCTCCTGCTGGAGGCTGCCCGGTCGGTTGCCGCAGCGGCCGGGCCGCTCGTTCCGGCCGCGGCGCCCGATTCCCCCGTATTCGTCGTGCGCCGCGAGGCCCTGCGCGCTCTGCCGCCCGATTTGCCGCTCGAGCGCGTGCCGCCGGAGGCGCACGCGCGCGGTGACCGTGCCGCGATCGACCGCCGCGCCTACCTGCATCGCTACGGCCCGATGGACGCCTCGGCCCGTGAGGACCTCGCCGCACGACTGCCGGCGGGGTGCCGCGCGGTGCTCGACGTCGGTTGTTCGCGGGGAGCGACGGCCGACGTGCTGCGCGGTCGGGGTGTCGAGCGGATCGTGGGGATCGAGCCCGATCCCGAGGACGCGGCCGCCGCGGTGAAGGTCTACGACCGTGTGATCGCCGCGCGCCTGGAGGAGGTCCACGACGACTTCGCGGGCCGATTCGGCGCCGTGCTCTTTGGAGACGTGCTCGAGCACCTCGAGGACCCGAGCGAGGCGCTCGTGCACGTGCGGCCGTGGCTCGCCGCGTCCGGTGTGGTCATCGCCTCCGTTCCGAACCTCGGCCACTGGGCGATCGTGGACGACTTGATCCGGGGGCGCTTTGATTACGTTCCGTACTCGCTCCTGTCCGGCACGCACATCCGCTTCTTCACGCGACGGACCCTCGTGGATCTCTTCGAGGCGTCGGGCTATCGCCTCCGGACGATCGACACGGTCGTCTTGCCGGCGTCTCCGCAGGGGGGCGCGCGCCTGGCTCGCCTCCGATCCTTTCCTTCGGCATCGGCGGATCTCGACGTCGCCGAGTTCATTGCAGTCGCCGAAGCCGACATCTGACAGCCGTATGGCGGATGACGGATGGCTGGCAGCGGCCCGCTCCGCTATCATCCGTCCCGGATGATCAACAAGGTCCTCGCCTCTGCCGACGAAGCCGTTCGAGACGTGTCGGACGGAGCCACGCTGGTCGTCGGCGGCTTCGGCCTTTGCGGAATACCGGAAAACCTCATCACGGCCCTCGTCCGCAAGGGTGCCGGGAACCTGACGATCGTCTCGAACAACTGCGGCGTGGACGACTGGGGGCTCGGCCTGCTCCTGCGGACGAAGCAGGTCCGCAAGATGGTCTCTTCCTACGTCGGCGAGAACGCCGAGTTCGAGCGCCAATTCCTGTCGGGCGAGCTCGAGGTCGAGCTCGTGCCCCAGGGCACGCTCGCGGAGCGGATGCGCGCGGGCGGGGCCGGAATTCCCGGCTTCTACACGCCCGCCGGGGTGGGAACACTCGCGGCGCAGGGCAAGGAGATCAAGCGCTTCGACGGTCGCGACTACGTGCTCGAGCGCGGAGTCGTCGGCGATTTCTCGATGGTTGCGGCGTGGAAAGGGGATCGCCTCGGCAATCTCGTGTACCGGAAGTCGGCCCGCAACTTCAACCCCATGGCCGCCACCGCCGGGAGGATCTCGATCGCCGAGGTCGAGGAGCTGGTCGAGGTCGGCGAGCTCGATCCCGAGTCGGTCCACACGCCGGGAGTGTTCGTCACGCGGATGATCGTCGCGCCGCGCCAGAAACGCATCGAGCGGCGCACGGTGAGAAAGGGCTGATGCTCGACCGCGAGGGGATCGTTCGCCGCGCCGTCCGCGAGCTCCGCGACGGCTTCACCGTCAACCTCGGGATCGGGATGCCGACGCTGGTGGCCAACCACATCCCGCCGGGTATGGAGGTGATCCTCCAGTCGGAGAACGGAATCCTGGGCCTCGGCCCGTATCCGTCCGAGGAGGAGATCGATGCGGACCTCATCAACGCCGGCAAGGAGACCGTGACGGTCCGGGCCGGCGCCTCGTATTTCTCTTCGGCGGACTCCTTCGCGATGATCCGGGGCGGGCACATCGACCTCTCGATTCTCGGTGCAATGCAGGTCGACGAAGAGGGCTCGATCGCCAACTACATGATCCCCGGCAAGATGGTGAAGGGGATGGGCGGGGCGATGGACCTCGTCGCCGGGGCCCGCCGCCTGGTCGTGACGATGGAGCACACGGCGAAGTCCGGGGAGCGCAAGATTCTCAGGCGCTGCACGCTGCCCCTGACGGGAGAGCGGTGCGTGCACCGGATCATCACGGACCTCTGTGTGTTCGACGTTCTGCCCGGGTCGGAAGGCCTGGAGTTGATCGAGCTGGCCCCGGCGGTCGGCGTCGACGAGGTTCGCGCGAAGACGGAGGCACGCTTCCGCACGGCCTCCACGGTCCGTACCATGGACGCGTGAACGTCCTTCGTGCCGCCGGGCTCCTCTTCCTCCTCACGCTCACCGCGCTCGCCCAGGATCCTTTCACGCAGGGCGACCCCTACGAGTCCCGCTTCAAGACGAGACCGAACTTCCAGGTGCACTTCAAGGCGCCGGAGAAGGGAGGCGAAGTGCGTCTCTACACGAAGAAGCCGGTCACGTTCGAGAAGGATCAATTCTGGGAGGGAAGCGAAGAGGTCGTCATCGAGTACCAGGACGTCAAGATCACGGCCGACGCCGCGCGCTACGACTTCCCGACGAAGACGGCCGTCCTGACGGGACACGTGGTCATCGACCAGGGCCCGACGCGGATGTCGGGAAGCCGTGGCACGTTTCGGCTCGACACGAAGACCGGGGTCATGGAGGACGCCACGGCGGACCTGCCACCGACGTACCACATCGTCGCGGAGTCGATCGAGAAGATCGGCGAGGCGACGTACCGCGTTCATCACGGGATCTTCACGGCTTGCGATCTTCCCAAGCCCGACTGGTCCTTCTCGCTCTCGGAGGCGACGATCACCCTCGACGACTACGCGCGCATGAAGGACGTCGCGTTCCGGGCCGGCAGCGTCCCGCTGCTCTACACGCCATACCTGGTCTGGCCGACGAAGGAGGATCGGGCCTCCGGCATGCTCGTTCCGGGCCTGGGCTACAGCAACCAGCGCGGCGCGTTCCTCGGGCTGTCCTACTACTGGGTGACGGGACGCTCGACCGACCTCACGACACAGCTCGAAGCCTTCACGGACGGAACCATCGGGATCGGCCAGGAGGCGCGCTGGCGGCCCACGGCGGAGTCGGCCGGCCTCTTCCAGGGGTTCCTCGTGCGCGACCAGGAGGCGACGGTCTGCGTCCCGCTGTCGCAGACTCCGCCCAACGGGGGCAGCGGGCCCTGCACCCTTCCGGACGGCTCGCTCGGCGTCTACACCTTCGAGCCGGAGACCCGCTGGAAAGTCCGGCTCGACCACGTCTCGGACGACCTGCCGTACGACGTGCGCGGCGTCGTTTCGATTCGCGCTTACTCGGACAAGGAGTTCCTGCAGGATTGGGAGAAGAGCTTCGCCCTCAACTCGGCCAAGCAGATCCCGTCCTTCGCGTACCTCACGCGCAACTTCGGCGCGGACTCGCTCAACCTGCAGTTCGAGCGCGACGAGACCTTCTATGCCGCCACGCTCGTCACGGAGCGTCTGCCGTCGCTCGAGTTCTTCCACCGGACCGCTCCGATCGGCAACGGCCCGGTGTACATGGCCCTCCAAGCCTCGGCGGCCGGCCTCTACATCAACAAGGGCGATCGGCTCCTGCACGGTACGTACGGCCGGTTCGATCTGAATCCCATCTTTTCCTTCCCGTGGAAGGAGATTCCCTGGCTCTCCGTAACCGCCCAGGCGGGCGGGCGCCTGACCTACTACACGAACTCGACCGACGAGGGCCAGCAGACCTTCCTCGGTCAGTCCTTCCTGCGCTCCTATGCGCAGGCGGGGCTCTCGACGGTCGGGCCCTCGTTCTCCCGGATCTACGACGTGTCGATCGGCCCGTGGGACAAGCTCAAGCACGTGATCGAGCCCCGCGTCGATTACACCTACATCTCCAACGTCAGCGACCCGGCGCGCATCCCGGCCTTCGACACGATCGATTCGACGCTCGGCCAGAACCAGATCCGCTATGCCCTCGTCAACCGACTGCTGGCGCGCCAGGCCGGCGCCCCTCTCGGCTCCGCCGAGGAAATCGCCTCGCTCGAGATCTCTCAGACCTACGCCTTTCAGCTGCCCCAGACACTCTTCCTGCCGAGCACCGGGGACGTGGTCGCCCGGCGCAGCGGTCCCATCGAGGCGCTGCTGCGCGTGCAGCAGGGCGGGTTGTTCCATCTCGACGCCCGCTTCGATTTCGATCCCGTCGCCTCGCAGCTGACCAACACCACGCTGACGGCCGGGGCGAACTGGGGAACGAACTACGCGAGCCTCAGCTGGTTCGGTACACGGCCCGTGACGGTCGTGGGGCAGGCCCTCGCGAACTCGGACCAGATCCGGTTCGCGGGTGGAATGGACCTCGGGAAGTACTTTCGCGCCGACGCGGCGATCAACTACAGCGCCGACCAGAATCTCTTCCAGGAGAGCCGCCTCCTGATGACCTACAAGGGCTCCTGCTACACGGTCTTTCTCGAATACCGGGACCTGAACCTTCCGCCCACCCCGCGGCGCGACGTGCGGCTCGTCGTGAACCTGAAGGACATCGGGACGCTGCTCGACGTCAACGGATCGCTCAACGCGATCTTCGGCCGATAGCCGCGGCGCCGCATTCGGTATGATCTCGACCCGATGAAGGGGCTGATTCTGGCGGGCGGCAAGGGGACGCGACTGCGCCCTCTGACGTATACGGGCGCCAAGCAGCTCGTGCCGGTCGCGAACAAGCCGGTGCTCTTCTACGGCGTGGAGGCAATCGTCGAGGCCGGGATCTCCGAGATCGGCGTCGTCGTCGGCGACACGAAGGCGGAGATCCAGGCCGCCCTCGGCGACGGGGCGCGGTTCGGGGCGCGGATCACCTACATCGAGCAGGATGCGCCGCGAGGCCTCGCGCATGCGGTCCTGATCGCGGAGCCGTACCTGCGCGGAGAGCCGTTCGTCATGTACCTCGGCGACAACGTGATCGCCGACGGGATCACGACGCTCGTGGCCGAGTACCGCCGGCTCGGCTGCAATTCGCAGATCCTTCTGGCGAAGGTCCCGAACCCCGAGCAGTTCGGCGTGGCGGAGCTCGCGGACGGGAAGGTCGTCCGCCTGACCGAGAAACCGAGGCAGCCGAAGTCGGACCTCGCACTCGTCGGCGTGTACATGTTCGACGACTCGATCTTCGACGCGGTGAAGGCGATCCGCCCGAGCGCGCGCAACGAGCTCGAGATCACCGACGCGATCCAGTGGCTGGTCGATCATGGCAGGAGCGTCCATCCGCACCTCGTGTCGGGGTGGTGGAAAGACACCGGCAAGATCGAGGACATGCTCGAGGCCAATCGGATCATCCTCGATACGTTCACCCGGCGCGGCACGGCGGGCGTGGATGCCGAGTCGCGCGTCGAAGGCAAGGTCGTCGTCGAAGACGGCGCGCGTCTGGTCCGCTCCACCGTGCGCGGCCCCGCGATCATCGGGGCGGGCGCCGAGATCCGGGACGCCTTCGTGGGCCCGTACACCGCGATCGGCCCGGATTGCCGGATCGACCGCTGCGAGATCGAGAACTCGATCGTCCTCGAGGGGTCGCGGCTCGAGCGCATTCCGGTGCGGATCGCCGACTCCTTGATCGGCAAACAGGTACGGATCCATCCCGGCCTCGAGCGGCCGCGCGTCCATCGCTTCCTCGTGGGCGACGACTCCGAGATCGGGATCGTATGAGGCTGCTGGTCACCGGGGGCTGCGGCTTCATCGGCTCGAACTTCATCCGGCACGTCCTCGCGTCCCGCGGCGAGGGGGTTTCGGTGGTGAACCTCGACAAGCTGACGTACGCCGCCAATCCGGCCAACCTCGCCGACGTGGCCGACCGGCCCAACTACCGTTTCGTCCGCGGAGACATCGTCGACCCGGACGTGGTGGGGGTGGCGATGGAGGGGTGCGACGCGGTGGTCAACTTCGCGGCCGAGACGCACGTGGACCGCTCGCTCCTGGGCGATGCGTCGTTCATCGAAACGGACGTGCGCGGCGTGTTCGTCCTGCTCGAAGAGGCCAGGCGCCGGGGCGTGCGCAGGTTCATCCAGATCTCGACCGACGAGGTCTACGGGTCGATCGCCAGCGGCTCGTTCACCGAGGAATCGCCGCTGAACCCGCGCAACCCCTATGCGGCGTCCAAGGCCGGCGGCGACCGGCTGGCGTATTCCTACTGGGCGTCGTACGGCATGCCCGTCGTCATCACGCGTGCGTCGAACAACTACGGTCCGAACCAGTATCCGGAGAAGCTGATCCCGCTCTTCGCGACGAACGCGATCGACGCAGAGCCCCTGCCGCTCTACGGCGACGGCCGCAACGTCCGGGACTGGCTCTTCGTGCGCGACCACGCGGCGGCGATCGATTTCCTGCTCGACGCCGGAGCCCCGGGCGAGACCTACAACGTCGCGGGCGGCAACGAGGCCGAGAACATCGACATCACGCGACAGGTGCTTCGGGAGCTCGGAAAGCCCGAGAGCCTCATTCGTTTCGTGGACGATCGCCCGGGCCACGACCGCCGCTACTCGCTCGACGCCTCGAAGCTCGCCCGGCTGGGTTTCCAGCCGGCGACACCGTTTGCGAAGGGGCTCGCCGAGACGGTGCGATGGTACCGGGACAACCCGTCCTGGTGGCGCCCCATCAAGGAGCGGGACGCGGCGTATCGGGAGTTCTACCGGTCCCAGTATGCGCAGCGGCTCGCGTCCTCCTCGGCGACCGCCAAGCGGCCCGGGGGGTAGAGGGCTGGCCGAGGCGGGGGGCTCCTCCTTCGAGGCTCACGCGGCCGCCCTGGCGGCTCCCCGCCCGATTCCGCGTCCGCGGCGCCAGGTCCTCGTCACCGGCGCCTCGGGAATGCTCGGCTCCGATCTCGCGCCCGCCCTCGCGGCTGCCGGGTACGAAGTCTTCGCGCGTTCGAAGGCGGACCTCGACATCGTGGACCCGAGACAGGTGTCGCGGGCGTTCGCGGAGCTGCGGCCCGACGTCGTCGTCAACTGCGCGGCGTTCACGCGCGTCGACGCGTGCGAGACCGAGCCTGCCGGCTTCGATGTCAACGCGAGGGCGGTGGGCCACCTGGCCGATGCGTGCGGGCACGTCGGGGCGCAACTCGTTCAGATATCGACGGACTTCGTGTTCGACGGCCGCAAGAGGACGCCCTACTGCGAAGACGATCCGGCCCGCCCGGAGTCCGCGTACGGGCGCGGCAAGCTAGCCGGTGAGGCGGAGGCGCTGCGCCTTCCCGGAAGCCTCGTCGTGCGCGCCTCGTGGCTCTTCGGCCGCTCGGGTTGGAACTTCGTCGAGGCGATCCTCAGGCAGGTCGAGCAGGGGCGGGACCGCTTGTCCGTCGTGACCGACCAGGTCGGGCGGCCCACCGCGACGACGGATCTGTCGGAAAGCATCGTGGCTCTGCTCGAATCCGGCGGCTCGGGCATCTACCATTTCGCCAATCGCGGCGAGGTGTCCTGGAACGACTTCGCGCGTCAGATCCTCCGGCTGGCCGGCCGTTCCGGCGTGGCCGTCGATTCCACCACCTCGGACGCGCTTGCGCGGCCGGCGCGGCGGCCGGCGTACTCCGTGCTCGACACCGGAAAGTACGAGCGCCTGACCGGCCGTGCGATCCGCCACTTCATGTTCCCGCTGGCCGAGTACCTGGCGCGGCGGGCCCGGCCGGAGGCATAGGCGAAGTCGGGGAGGAGCCGGCGCAAGGGTGGAGCCCGGAAAGGCCGGAATGACTGGGAGTTTCCTTCCTGACGGGGCGGCGCCGGCGGGTAAACTCATCCGGAATCGGGTCAGGAATAGGAGAGCACCGCATGCGTCGCTTGCTCGCGGCAATCGGTCTTCTTTGTGCCTCGGTCCAGGTCGCCCTGGCCGCAACGCGGGCCCTGAACCTCGATGACGTCGCGCGACTTCGCGCCGTCTCCGAGCCGGAAATTTCGCCCGACGGCAAGTGGGTCGCCTACGAGGTCCGCAGCCCCGACCTGAAGGAGGATCGGAACGAGACCGACCTCTGGATGACGAGCTGGGACGGCAAGCAGACCGTCCGGCTGACGACGAGCAAGGGCTCCGAGACCGGCCCCCGCTGGAGCCCGGACGGGCAGTATCTCGCCTTCCTCTCGAGTCGCGACGAGAGCGCCGGTTCGCAGGTCTGGCTGCTTCCGCGCGCCGGCGGAGAAGCCGAGAAGGTCACGGACCTGAAGGGCGGCGTGTCCGATTTCGACTGGTCGCCGGATTCGCGGCGCCTCGTGCTCGGCGGGGAGGATCCCGAACCGGACGCCGTCGGCAGGGAGGCCGGAAAGAAAAACCCGAAGGCGAAGCCGATCGTCATCGACCGATACCAGTTCAAGCTCGACTACTACGGCTATCTCGGAAAACAGCGCAGTCACCTCTATCTCTTCGACCTGGAGAGCCGCAAGGCCGAACCGCTCACGACGGGGGATTACGACGACCTCCTGCCCGCCTGGTCGCCGGACGGGAAGTGGATCGCGTTCGTTTCCAAGCGCGGGCCGGAGCCGGATCGCACCGACAACTGGGATCTCTACGCCATCGAGCCTCGCGCCGGCGCCACGGCGCGGCAGTTGACCTCGAACACGGTCTCGGACAATCAACCCGACTGGGAGAGCCGGCTCGCCTGGAGCCCGGACAGCCGGTGGATCACCTTCATCCAGGGCGGTCCCGACAAGCTGATCTACTACGCGGTCCACAAGCTCGCCGTCGTGCCCGTGGCCGGCGGGCCGGTCCGGGTGCTGACTCCGGACCTCGACCGCAACGTGATGTCTCCGCGTTTCACGCCCGACGGCTCCGCGATCCTCTTCACGCTCGAGGAGGACCAGGCGGTGCACCTCGCCCGGATCCCCGCCGCGGGCGGGGCGATCGAGCGCCTGGTCGGGGGCCGCCGTGTCGTCTCGGCGTTCTCGACGGCGCGCGATGGGCACACGGCGATCCTGGCGTCGACGCCTCTCGTGCCCGAGGAGATCTTCGCCGTCGAGCCAGGCGAGCCGCGGCGTCTGTCCAACCACAACGCGTGGCTCTCGGAAGTCCGGCTCGGGGCCGTCGAGGAGACGAAGTTCGCGAGCAAGGACGGCACCGAGATTCACGGCTTACTGGTCAAGCCGCCCGACTACCAGCCGGGGCGTCGGTACCCGGCGGTGCTCCGCATCCACGGGGGCCCGGTCGGGCAGAACGAGTGCTCCTTTGACGAAGAGTGGCAGTGGATTGCCGCCAACGGGTACGTCGTGATTGGCGCGAACCCCAGGGGGAGCTCGGGCCGCGGCGAGGCGTTCCAGGCGGCGATCTACGCCGACTGGGGCCACAAGGACGTCGAGGACGTCCTCGCCGCGGTCGACGACGCGGTGGCCCGGGGAATCGTCGATCCCGAGCGGCTCGGCGTCGGGGGCTGGAGCTACGGTGGCATGATGACCAACTTCGTCATCGCGTCCACGACCCGGTTCAAGGCGGCAACCAGCGGGGCCGGGAGCGCCAACGCCCTGACGGGTTACGGCACGGACCAGTACATCCGCGAGTACGAGCAGGAGCTGGGGAAGCCGTGGAAGAACCTCGAGACCTATCTGAAGGTGTCGTTCCCGTTTCTGCACGCCGACCGGATCACCACGCCGACGCTGTTCCTGTGCGGCGAGGACGACTTCAACGTGCCGCTGATCAACTCGGAGCAGATGTACCAGGCGCTCAAGAGCCTCGGGATCGCGACGGAGCTCGTGATCTATCCCGGCCAGTACCACGGCATCCGGAGGCCGAGCTACGTGCGCGACCGGCTCGAGCGATACGTGGCCTGGTACGACCGGTACGCGAATCCGACGAAGGCGATGGCCGCGCCGGCGGCCGCCGCCACCCGCTGATCGGCCGGCGGACGTGACGCCCGCCGAGTGGAAGCGCAAGGCGGTCCATGCCGGGATGGGCCTCTTCGCTCTGGCCCTGCGCTGGCTCGACTGGCGGGGCGCGGCGGCCTGCGCCGGCGCGGCGCTCGCCTTCAACGTCTTCGTGATGCCGGCCGTCGGCCGTGGCATCTACCGCGACCGCCTCGCGCGGCGCGACACGGGCATCGTCGCCTACGCCGCCATGGTCCTGCTGCTGATCCTCGTCTTCGGGAAGACCGACCTTCCGCTCGTCGCAGCGGTCTGGGCCATGATGGCCTTCGGCGATCCGGCCGCGACGATCGCCGGGAGGACCGTGGGCGGCCCCGGACTTGCCTGGAATCGCGAGAAGACATGGGTCGGACTGCTGGCCAACTGGGCCGTCGCCGGCGCGGCCGCCGTTGGCGCGTTCTCCTTCGTCGTGCGCCGGCAACCGCAGCCGGACACGGTCCTGGTCCTGGTGATCGGGGCCGCGCTCTACGCCTTCCTCGAGTCGGTGCGGTCGGGCCTCGATGACAACATCGTGGCAGCTCTGCCGACGGCCCTCGTCCTCTACCAGTGGAACACGCACTGGCCGCCGGCCCCGCTCGCTTCCGGGCTCTCCGGGGGCAGTCTCGCCATCGCCATGGCCGTCAACCTGGCCGTTGCGGGGGCGATGCTCGCGCTGCGCGTCGTGAGTCTCTCCGGGGCGGTGGCAGGCGGGATCGCAGGCTTCCTCATTCTGGCGGCGGGAGGATGGAGTGCCTACGGCCTGCTCTGGACCTTTTTTCTCCTCGGCACGCTCGCCACGAGGCTCGGATATCACCGAAAGGCGGAGGCCGGCACGGCCCAGTTCAACGAGGGGCGCCGCGGTGCCCGCAACGTCGCGGCGAACTGCATCGTGCCCGCCGCTCTGCTCGTGCTCGGACTGCCGCCGATCGCCTTCGTCGCGGCTTTCGGTGCGGCGCTGGCGGACACGCTCGGTACGGAGATCGGCACGCTCTACGGCCGGCGGGCCTTTTCGCCGCTGACCTTGCAGGCTCTTCCACCGGGCACCGCCGGCGCGATCTCCTGGCCGGGCACGGCAGCGAGCCTTCTCGGAGCAGCCGTCATCGCGGTCGCGGGGTGGCGGCTTGGCCTGGTTCCGGCCTCTCTCGTCGGCATCGCGACACTCGGCGGATTGCTCGGCGCGATCTCGGAGAGCCTCGCCAACGACTTCGGGCGCCGCGTCGGCTTCGCCCTCGATCACGAGTTCGCAAACGCGCTGAACACCTTCGTCGGCGCCATGGCGGCGCTGCGGATCGGCGGGGCATGAGGCGCTACGTCCGCCTCGCGCGGCCCTTCACGCTCCTGCCTCCCCTCGTGGGAATCGTTTCGGGGGCGATCTGCGCCTTCGGTTCGGCGCACAACCCCGACCCCGCGCGGCGCGTGACCTGGGCGGTGCTCTTCACCGTCGCGGTCGGATCGCTCTGCGCCTCCGCGATGAACGCGGCCTCCAACGTCGTGAACCAGATCGCGGACCTCGAGATCGACCGCAGGAACAAGCCGGACCGCCCGCTCGTGACGGGAGAGATCGCCATCCGCCAGGCCTGGGCGCTCGCGGTGGTGCTGTACGCGCTTTCCATCGCGCCGACCTGGCTCGTCGTTCCCTATCCCCACGAGACGTTCGCTGCCCGGATCGCGGCGCCGCTCCACCTCCACGCCGCCTTCTTCATCTACTGCGTCGGTGCTCTGGCGACGTTCGTGTACTCGTTTCCGGCCTTCGGCCGCACCAAGAGGCACTGGTTTGCGGCGAATTTCACGATCGCGGTCACGCGCGGAGGGCTCCTCAAGGTCGCGGGCTGGTCCTTCGTCGCCTCCGTGCTCCACGGCGAGGCCTGGGCGATCGGCGGGATCTTCGCGCTGTTCCTGCTCGGAGCCACGTCGACCAAGGACTTCTCCGACATGGAGGGGGACCGCGCGCACGGGTGCATCACCCTGCCGATCCGTTTCGGAGTGGCTCGCGCCGCGAAGATCATGGCTCCATTCTTCGTCGTGCCCTGGCTGCTGGTGCCCCTGTTCACGTGGCTTCCGGGGGATTGGCGGCTGACCGGAAACCGGGCATTCCTGACGGCGCTCGGCCTCGTTCTCGCGGCCTGGGGCACGTACACGGCGCGGCTGCTCCTCGCTAACCCGGACGAGCTCGCCTCGACCGAGAATCATCCTGCCTGGACCCACATGTACCTGATGCTCATGGCCGCGCAGGCGGGCTTCGCCCTCGGGTACATCGTGTGAATCGGCCCGCGACGGCGTAAAATGAGCTGGAATGAAAGACAACGCGGCGGCGCCCAGGCTCGCGCCGCCGGTCGAGGAGCCGGGCCATCGGGTCCGCTGGAGCGGACTCTCTCTGACCTTTGATGAGCGGACTCTGAACGTCATCGTTCACCGTTTCGTGGATCGTGTCCCCGACCTGCAGGATCTCCAGGTGCGCGTGTCTCCGGGGGAGCTGGCAGTGACGCTGGTCGTTCATCGCTTCGGCGTGCCTTTGTCGGCGAGGGCTTCGTTGTCTCAGCTGCGCCTGAAGGACGGGTTCCTCGCCTTCGTCCTGGACCGGGTGCAGGCACTCTCGTTCATTCCCATCCCGGACCAGCTCCTCACGTACCTGGTCCAGAAGGCGCCTCCGGGGCTGCTCACGTATTACCCGGACGATCGGATCATGGTGGTCACCCTGAACGATTGGATGCCGCCCGGCGTCGATCTCTCGCTCGAGCGCACCGTTTTCGAGGAAGGCGCGCTGACGATGCACTTCGCCTCCGGCTCGTACGACCTGTCGGAGATCCTGAACGGGCTCGACTCCGGCCCCGAGGGCTGAAACTTTCGTGACGCAGCGGCGCCGCGAGCCCCGCACCCAGGGCGATCCCTGGGACACGCAGTGGGATATGTTCCTCGCGTTGATCGGCTCTCTGACCGCGCAGCTCACGCTCTCCCGGTATCACGATCGCCAGATCGCCGCGCTCGCGTCTTGAGGAAGCGGGTCCTCGTCAGTCTTGCGGGCCTCGCTGTGGCAGCCGGGCTTCTTGCGGCGTATTCGGTCTGGCGGACCTTCCCGCAGGAAGCCGGCACGGTCGAGGTTGCGGGCCCCTCGGCCGCGATCCGCATCGGGTTCGATGCGC
Organism: uncultured Acidobacteriota bacterium; assembly: GCA_963811425.1. GTDB lineage: Bacteria > Acidobacteriota > Thermoanaerobaculia > UBA5066 > Gp7-AA6 > DAHUXD01. The sequence continues at coordinate 107,516 of CAWERV010000016.1, read as the reverse complement.
ATGGCGTACCGACGATCCATGCGCGGTCGATCCCCGATGCTCTCTTCGGCCTCGGCTACGTCCACGCGAAGGACCGCCTCTGGCAGATGGAGTTCCAGCGGCGCGTGGGTTCGGGGCGCCTGGCGGAGATCCTCGGGCCGGGCCTCGTCCCCGCGGACCGCTTTCTGCGCACGGTCGGCTTCCGAAAGGCCGCGGAGGCGGCCTGGAGGAGCCTGTCTCGCTCCGAGCAGCTCCTCGTCGAGGCGTACGCGGCCGGCGTGAATGCGTACCTGCGGAGCGCGTCGGCCCGGCCCATCGAGTTCCGGATCCTCCGCGTGTCGCCGGAGCCCTGGGACCCGGTCGACAGCCTGGCCTGGGCCAAGATGATGGCGTGGGACCTCGCCGGCAACGCGCGCGACGAGATTCGGCGCAGTCGCTTTGCGGCTGCTGTGGGCCCCGAGAAAGCCTCGGAGCTGCTGCCGATCGCGGCGTCCGATCCGACGATCCTGACCGACGCCGAGTGGCGGCCGGCGTTCGCCGCGGCCGCAGCGTCCCTCCAGCCCGCGGTTGCGGCCAGCCCCTCGCCGGTCTGGACGCACCTCGACGGGACATTCGCCTCCCTCGACCCGCTCGGTTTCGGGGGCGAGGACCTGGGAAGCAACTCCTGGGTCGTCGCCGGCTCGCGGACGTCCACGGGTCGGCCGATCCTCGCCAACGATCCCCACCTGGGCCTGAAGGCGCCCTCGGTCTGGTACCTCGCTGCGATCCGGGCGCCGGGCTACGTCGTCACCGGCGCGACCCTGCCGGGGATCCCGGGCGTGATCATCGGCCACAACGACCGCATCGCGTGGGGCCTGACGTCGATCGAGCCGGACGTGCAGGATCTCTTCATCGAGGAGGTGGACCCGAAGGACGCTTCCCGGTATCGCCACCGGGGCGAGTGGAAGACGTTCGCCGTCCGGACCGAGAAGATTCGGGTCCGCGGCGGCGCGGAGGTCGATCTGGCGGTGCGCACCTCCGTGCACGGACCCGTCGTGTCGGACGTCTTCGCCGGTGCCGAGAGGCTCGGCCCCGCCGTGGCGCTTCGCTGGACGGGCCTCGACGACGGCGACCGCACGGCCGAGGCGTTCTTCGCGATGGACACGGCCCGCGGCTGGGACGAATTCCTCGCGGCGGCAAGCCTTCTCCAGGCGCCGCCCCAGAACCTCGTCTACGCCGACGTCGAGGGGCACATCGGCTACACGGCTTCCGGAGCGATGCCGATCCGACCGCGATCAGACGGCCTGCTGCCCGTCTCGGGATCGGGCGACGACGACTGGGCGGGGATGATTCCCTTCGAGAAACTCCCGCGCGTTCTGGATCCCCCCCGCGGTTTCATCGCGACGGCGAACAACCGGCTCGTGCCGGCCGACTACCCGTACTCGTTCGGTCTCGAATGGGCCGAGCCGTACCGGGCTCGGCGAATCACGCAGATGATCGAGGGCAGCGCGAAGCTCTCGGTCGAGGACATCGAGGCGATGCAGCTCGACCGGCGCTCGCTGCAGGTCGAGGAGCTGCTGCCGCTGCTCCTGGACACCGTGCCGGCCGACGCAGCGTCGCGAGACGCCCTGGCGCGGCTCTCCGGCTGGAATCGCGACATGGCTCCGGACTCGGTGCCGGCCTCGATCTACGCGGCCTGGTTCGTGGAGCTCGCGAAGATGCCCGAGGACGAGCTGGGCGACGTTCCACGCGGCCGCACGCGGGGCCGGTTCCTCGTCAACGCCCTGCAGGCGAACTCGTCCTGGTGCGACGACGTACGCACGCCGCGCGTCGAGTCCTGCGCCGACTTCAAGGCTGCGACTCTGCGGGACGCCCTCGCCGGCCTCCATCGCCGGTACGGCTCCGACCCGTCGGGCTGGAAATGGGAGCGCCTCCATCACGCGCTGCTTCCGCACGACGTCTTCGACAACGTGCGGTTCTTGCGTCGGCTGTTCGACCTGGAGACGGGGCAGGGAGGCGACTCCTCGACGGTCAACGTCGGCGCCTTCTCGCAGGATGGGGCCTTCGCGATGACCGACGGGCCGAGCTACCGGCAGGTGGTCGACCTCTCGGACATGGCGAAGAGTTCCTACGTCTCCACGACGGGCCAGTCGGGCAATGTCTTCGACCGTCGATACCGGGACCTGCTTCCCGAATGGCGTGCCGGGCGCTATTTCGAGATCGGACAGGCGGAGCCCGTCAGGACACTCGTCCTCGAGCCCTGAGGACCGCTTCGAGGATCTGCAACGCGGCATCCGCGGCCGTCCTGCGCTGCTCGGGCGGGGCCGGCTCTCCGAGGAGCACGCGCAGGCACGCGGCCGCCGAGCGCGAGATGGCATCCAGGTCGTAGCCGCCTTCGAGGGCGAGAACCGTGCGGCCGCCGGCGAGCGTGAGGAGCCGCGCGGTCATCTGCGCGTAACCGCCGGGGGAGACCAGCATCGCACCGAGCGGGTCCCCCCGGGCCGCGTCGAAGCCGGCGGACACGAGCACGAGCTCGGGTTCGAATGCCCGTGCGATCGGGAGCAGGACGCGGTCGAAGGCCGCGAGGTATTCGGCGTCTCCCATTCCACCCGGCCAGGGGACGTTGACGGTGTATCCGTGGCCCGCGCCGGCGCCGTTCTCGTGGATCGCTCCGGTGCCCGGGTAGAACGGGAACTGATGCGTCGAGAAGTAGAGGACCGACGGATCCTCCCAGAAAGCATGCTGCGTACCGTTGCCATGGTGGAGATCCCAGTCGACGATGAGAACCCGGGTGGCGCCCGCGGCCCGGGCGGCCTTCGCAGCGATCGCGACGTTGTTGAAGAGGCAGAAACCCATGGCTCGGTCGGCCTCGGCATGATGGCCGGGAGGCCGCAGAAGAGCGAGGCCGTTGTCGAGGCGGCCCGAGGCGACGTCCAGGGCGAGCGCGCAGAGGCCGCCCGCGGCAAGCCTCGCGGCCTGCGCCGAGTCGGCGCACGTGTACGTGTCGGGATCCAGCCGGCAGAAGGCGGCACGCGCCGTCGACTCGACCGCGTCGATGTACCGCTCGGTGTGGACCCGCGCGATCTCCTCCCGGGTGGCTTCGCGCGCTGCCACGGCCTGACAGCGGTCCGTCAGGCCGTCCCGCCGAAGGCGGTGCCGGATCGCCTCGAGCCGGCCCGGATGCTCCGGGTGCTCGTAGGGCGCCCGGTGCAGGAGGAAACGGTCGTCGTCGACGAGGCCGGTCGTCATGCCTCGTCGAGCGCGGCCCGAAGCGCAGCCGGGTCGGTCATCGGGGCCTTGCAGGCGAAGTTCTCGCAGACGTAAGCGACGGCCCGTCCGCCCGGTGCGGCGCGGCCCTCGGAGAGCGACGCGAGCTCCGGAATGGCCGCGGTGCCTCCGGCATGGGCGAGGACGCGATTGAGTCGCGGGCTGGCGAAGGCGGCCCGGCGCAACCCCTCGAAGTCCTCCTGACCGGGCGTGCCGGCGAGCACGACCTCGCGCGGCGGGTCGCTTCGAAAATCGAGGGCGCACAGCAGCCGAGGAAAGGCCGTCGGCGTGCGCTCGCAGAGGGTGGCGGAGGCGGCGAAGAGCTCGTCCGCGCGGCGCGTGTGGTCGGGGTCTCCGGTGAACGCAGCCAGGCGCAGCAGGTTCATCGCCGCGACCGAGTTGGAGGACGGAGTCGCGCCGTCCCAGCTCTCCTTGGGGCGCAGGATCAGGCCGTCGTGGCCCGCTTGTGTGAGGAAGAATCCGCCCCGCGGGTCGGCGAACCGGTCCGCAAAGACCTTCTCGAGGCGCACAGCCTCGGCAAAATAGCGGGGCTCGAACGTCGCCTCGTAGAGATCGAGCAGCGCTTCGACGAGATACGCGTAATCCGTGGCAAACCCCGGTATGTCGGCCCGCCCGGCCCTCTCGCGGTGGAGGAGCTCGCCATCCCGCACGCATCGGTGCAGGATGCGGTCGGCTGCGTCGCGGGCCGCCTTTTCGTAACGCGGCTCCTCGAGGGCTCGAGCCGCCAGCGCAAAGGCGGAGATCGCGAGCGCGGTCCAATCCGTGAGGAGCTTGTCGTCGGTTTCAGGCCGCACGCGTCGGGCGCGCTCGACGTACATCCGGGCGCGCGCCTCGTCCAACGTCCGGGCCACTTCGGACTCCGGCCTGGCGAATTCCTTCGCGAGGTCGGCGATCGGGCGTGCGGCCGACAGGACCGTCTGGCCATGTTCGAAATTGCCGCGCTCCGTCACGCCGAAGCGAGCGGCGACGAGCGGAGCGGCCTCTTTTCCCACGGCTGCGGCGAGCGACGCGGGATTCCAGACGTAGAAGGTTCCTTCCTCGCCCCCGGAGTCCGCGTCTTCGGCCGCGAAGAAGCCGCCCCCGGCGGGCGCCATCTCGCGCAGCAGGTAGTCGAGGGTCTCGCGGGCGACGCGCGCGAAATCCGGCTCGCCGAACGCCCGATGGGCGATCAGGTACACGCGGGCGAGCATCGCGTTGTCGTAGAGCATCTTCTCGAAGTGGGGCACGAGCCACTGCGCGTCCACCGAGTAACGGTGGAAGCCGCCGCCGACCTGGTCGTACATCCCTCCTGCCGCCATCTTCGCGAGGGTCTTCTCGACCATCTCGCGCGCCGTCGGCTCGCCGGTGCGCAGCCACTGGCGCACCAGGAGCTCGAGGCGCATGGCAGGAGGAAATTTCGGCGCCCCTCCGAACCCGCCCTCGCGAGAGTCGAACTGCCCTCGGAGCAAGCGTACGGCGCCGTCGAGGAGCGCGGGACCCGGCCGGCCCCCGGGGATGGCGGCGGCGGCACCTGCTTCGAGGTGAGCCAGGATCTCGCCGGCCGAGGTCTCGAGCTCGGCCCGGCGCTCGCGCCAGGCGAGGGCGATGGCGTCGAGCAGCTGCGGAAACCCGGGCTTACCCCAGCGCGGCAGCGGCGGGAAGTACGTGCCGCCGTAGAAGGGGCGGCGGTCGGGGGTCAGAAAGAGCGACAGCGGCCAGCCTCCCTGGCCGGTCATCATCTGCACGGCCTGCATGTAGATGTCGTCGACGTCCGGGCGTTCCTCGCGATCCACCTTGATTGCGATGTAGTTCCCGTTCAGCGCCCGCGCGACCTCGACCTTCTCGAAGGACTCGTGCTCCATGACATGGCACCAGTGGCAGGTCGAGTAGCCGATCGAGAGAAAGATCGGCTTGTCCTCCGCCTGGGCCCGCGCGAACGCCTCCTCGCCCCAGGGGTACCAGTCGACCGGGTTGTCCTTGTGCTGGAGGAGGTACGGGGAGGACTCGCTCGTGAGACGGTTGGGCATCCGGCGAGGATATCCCTCCCGGCCCCTACGAGATGTGGATGCCCCTTCGCGGCACGGCGGTGATCGTCACTTCTTTTCCGTTGGACTTGATCACGACGACGTCGCCGGGGTCGAGCTCGTCGAGCCGCCGGAGGACCTCCGAGGTCGACATCCTGTGGTCGTCCGACAGGCCCTCGACGATCGCGCGCGGAAGGCGGATGTGGACGGTCTTGTCCCAGTCGTCCTTGACGGTGATGTCGAGCGCACGGCCGTCCGTGGCGACCTCGATCGTCGCGTCATCCTTCTTGATGACACCCGGGCTGTCGGGCTTGCTCTGGTCGGCGGCATCCAGGATCTCGCGGGCGTTGATTTCGCCGCGGCCCCAATCTGCCTTGAGGTTGCCGCTGATCTCCCGCATCGGGGCAAGCCGGGCAATTCTCGCGACGAGGTTGGTGGGGATGTTGAACGTCACGGTCCGCATCGCATCCCCGTCCTTCTCCTTGACCTCCACGCGGAAGTTCTTGATCCGGTGAAACTCCGCCGCCGGCCGGTTCCAGGAGGACAGGGCGAGGGCGGCCAGGACGACCACGAAGAGGCCGAGGACGACGGCGCGGACTTCTTTGTTCATTGTCGACAAGTCTCCCATTGTTTCTTAACGCAGGCGGCGCCCGAAAGTTCGCCCGGGTCCGGCGCCCTCGAAACGGCCCTCCTGTGGTAGTTTTCCGATGGGAGCGGGCCCCGCAAGGGGTTGTCCAAGAGAGATTTATGCCTCATTTCATAACCGAGACCTGCATCGGCTGCGGAGTCTGCGAGATCAAGTGCCCGACGCACACGATCACAGGCGACAAGGCCGAAAAGTACGTGATCCATCACGACCGCTGCATCGACTGCTCGGTCTGCGCCCGGTACTGCCCGGTTTCCTGCATCCAGGACCAGAAGGGCGAGCTCGTCGAGAAAGTCCGGCCCAAGGACATCCCCAAGGCGATCGTGGACCGTGATCTCTGCACGGGGTGCGAGTTCTGCATCGACATCTGTCCCTTCGACTGCATCTACCTCATCGAGGATCCGCTCCACGAGACATTCCACAAGATCGCCGAAGTGGATGCCGGGCCCTGCGTCTCGTGCCGCCTGTGCGAGACCGTGTGCGAAAAGGACGCCATCTTCGTCCCGAACCCGATCACGCAGGCAAAGCGGTATCTGCCCGCCCTGTGACCGACACCCCTTCCGAACAGGACGCCGAACTCGACGGGGAGCCGCGGAGGGCCGGGCGCCTGATCGCGCGGTTCTTCCTGCTCCCGTTGCTGGTCGTGGGCGCCGCGGTCGGAATCTTCCTCGTCTTCAACTACATGACCTTCGAGCGCAGGGGCCCGCGCGACTATCTGCAGGAGGTGCGTGGCGGGACCGCGAATCGGCGGTGGCAGGCGGCCTTCGAGCTCTCCCGGTCGATCGGAAACCTGCCGCCCGAAGAGCGCGCGGAGCTCTCGGCCGAGACGCTGCGCGTCTTCCAGGGCCTCTCCGCGAAGCGGCCGGAGGACCAGCTGGTGCGCCGCTACCTCGTTCTCGTGCTCGGCCGGCTCGGCGATCCTGCCGCCGTGCCCGTTCTGCTCCAGGCCGCCCGCGAGGGCGACCCGGACACGCGGCTCTACGCGGTATGGGCGCTCGGCAAGATCGGGGATCCCGCCGGCTTCGAGACCGTGCTCGAGACCTCCCAGTCCGAAGACGCCGGCGCGCGCAAGATGGCCGCGTACGTGCTCGGCCAGCTCGCCGACCCGCGGGCGATCCCGCGGCTGCAGGTCCTCGCCGAAGACCGAGTGGCCGACGTACGCTGGAACGCGGCAATCGCCCTCGCCGAGCTCGGCGACCGTTCGGGCCTTCCGGTGCTGCGGTCCATGATCGAGCGCGGCACCCTCGCGCGCCAGGCCGAGCTCACGAGCGACCAGGCCGAGGCGGCGATGGTCAACGCCCTCAAGGCCATGGCGCTGCTGCGCGACGTCGAGAGCCTCGCGTTGCTCGAGAAGCTGGCCAAGGACGATCCCAACCTGCGCGTGCGCGACGCGGCGCGCAAGGCCGTCGAGGCGACACGTCCGAAAGGATCGAATCGCCTTGAGCCGCGCGACGCGGATTTGGTAGGCTGACGGCTCAAGACATCGATGTCCAGCGCCCCAGACACGCTCCCGTCGTCCCCGCCCGACGTAACCCTCGACGGGGTTACGCGACGCTCGACCCTCAAGTGGATGGCGCTCGCCTGGACCGGGTTTGCGGCGGCGACCGGGGCCGGCCTGACTGCCACGGTCCGTTTTCTGTTCCCGAACGTCCTCTTCGAGCCTCCAACCCGGTTCAAAGCCGGCGACCCTTCGAGCTACGCCCTGGGCGTGGACGAGCGCTGGAAGGAGAAATTCGGCGTCTGGATCGTGCGGGACACGAATTCGATCTATGCCCTCGTGGCCGTGTGTGTGCACCTCGGCTGCACGCCGAACTGGCTGCAGGCCCAGAACAAGTTCAAGTGCCCGTGCCACGGCTCGGGCTACTACATGTCCGGGATCAACTTCGAGGGGCCCGCACCGCGGCCGCTCGAACGCGCCGAGATCCAGGTCTCGGGCGAGGACGGGCAGATCATCGTGGACAAGGCTACTCGGTATCTCTACGAGCGCGGCCAGTGGACCGACTCCCGGGCCTTCATCAAGATGGCGTAGGCGTTTCCGTCCCTCATCCTCGATCGCAAGCGGAGGTTCGATTTGGGTTCTCGTTGGCGTGATCTGCAGCAATCGATCGTCTCGAGCCAATTCTGGAAATCGATCTTTCGCGTCGGCATCCCCAACACCAACCGCAAACGGGTCCTGGCGATGCTCGGCAACGTGGTGCTGCATCTGCACCCCGTCAAGACGCGGAAGTCCGGCGTCAAGATGCGTTACACGTGGTGCGCGGGGGGAGTGACGTTCTTCCTCTTCCTGGTGCTGACCTTCACGGGTCTTCTCCTGATGTTCTATTACCGGCCCACGGTCGAGTACGCGTTCGTGGACATCCTCGACCTGCGCGAGCAGGTGCCGTTCGGCATCATGCGCGAGGTGCACCGCTGGGGCGCACACGCGATGGTGATCTCGGTGTGGATCCACATGTTCCGCGTCTTCATGACGGGCTCGTACAAGCCGCCGCGCGAGTTCAACTGGGTCATCGGTGTCGTGCTGCTCGTCCTGACGCTCCTGCTCTCGTTCACGGGGTACCTGCTGCCGTGGGACCAGCTCGCGATCTGGGCCATCACGGTCGGCTCGAACATGGCCTCGGCCACGCCGCTGCTCGGCATCCAGGGCCCGGGCACGAACCTCCTCAAGATCGGCGACATCCAGCTCGTCACGTCGACCAACGACGCGCGATTCGGCCTGCTCGGCGGTCGCTTCGTCGGCGCCGGCGCACTCCTGCGGTTCTACGTGCTGCACTGTGTGGGGATCCCGCTGATCGCGGCGTTTCTCATGGCGGTGCACTTCTGGCGCGTCCGCAAGGACGGCGGCATCTCGGGACCGGTCTAGGGCATGTTTCTCGTCCAGTTCGTCAAGAACGCGATCGACTTCCTGTCGGCGCCCCAATACCTGGTGAGCGGAGCCCTCATCGGCCTCGTCCTGGCGATCCACTGGGGTCCCATCTGGACCAAGAAGGGCGGCCTGATCGCCTTCGCGATCCTGGCCGGCGGAATCGGCCTTTCCTACCTGGACCCGAACTTCAACAAGGTGGCCACGCTGCCCGACAACGTGCCGATCGTCGGCATGATCTTTCTCGTGGGTTTCTTCTTCTGGTTCGCGATGAGCCAGGCCTACGAGAACGATCGCCGCATCGCCGAGGGCCGGCCACCCATCGAAGGCGATGACTCGGCCCAGAAGGTCTTCTCGTGGCCGGACCTGGTGTACGTCGAGCTCATCTGCCTCGTCGTCGTCATGGCCGTGATGATCGTGTGGTCGATCTACCTCAAGGCTCCGCTCGAGGAGCCGGCGAACCCCACGGACTCGCCCAACCCCGCCAAGGCGCCCTGGTACTTCCTGGGGCTGCAGGAGATGCTGGTCTATTTCGACCCGTGGCTGGCGGGAGTCGTTCTGCCGTCGCTCATCATCGTCGGCCTCATGGCGATCCCGTACATCGACACGAACCCCAGGGGGAACGGCTACTTCACGTTCCGGGAACGCCGCTGGGAGATCACGATCTTCCTCGTCGGTTTCCTGGTCCTCTGGTGCGTCCTGATCGTGCTCGGGACGTTCCTGCGCGGCCCGAACTGGAACTTCTTCGGCCCCTACGAATTCTGGGACCTGAACAAGCTCGTCCCGCTGAACAACATCAACCTGTCCGAGATCATCTGGATCAAGCTGCTGAAACGCAGCATGCCGAACTTCTGGCTGCTGCGCGAGATCTTCGGCCTCGCCCTCGTGGGGTTCTACATCGCGGCGCTCCCGCTGGTTTTCTCGAAGACGATTCTGCGCCGCTTCTACGAAAAGATGGATCCGGTGCGTTACATGATCGGCGTGTCGCTCGGCTTGATGATGATGGCGCTGCCGATCAAGATGTACCTGCGCTGGATCTTCAACCTCAAGTACATCGTCGCGATCCCCGAGTTCGCGTTCAACATCTAGAGCCCGCGTCATGCCCCGCAAGCCGCCCGCCGAGCCGATCGATCACCACTACAACATTCCGCGGCTGAACCGCGCGTTCTGGTGGACGGGGCTCGCGCTGACGGTCGTCTTCGTCGTGATGATCGTCGCGGACTACACGCGCGACTGGAAGACCATCCAGCGCACGTTCATGCGCCTGGACGCCAAGCTCACCCGCGAGTCCGCGCTCGCGGCGCGGACGAAAGCTCTCGACGAGGAGCATGGCAAGCTGATCGAAGAGCTGCGCGCCGCCCGCGCGGAGGTCGCCGCGAAGAAGGAATCGCTGCGCAGGCTCGAAGCGAAGTTGAAGGACCTGGATCCCCGGATCTATCTGGCCGACCAGGAGTACAAGTTCACGAAGGCGTCGTTCGATGCCGAGCGCTACAAGTACGAGGATACGCTCGCCCACGCCCCGGCCTCGGCGCCGCGGGCCAAGAAGTCCTTCGACCGTCTGGTCGCGGAGCTCGATCAAAAGACAGTGCGATTGGCGGAGCTCAAGAAGCAGGAGGCCGCGGTTCTCGCCGAGATGGACGGGATCCAGAAGAAGAAGAAGGATCTCGAGGCGGCGATCGAAAAGAAGACGGCGGCCTTCCGGCTCTCGCGCTCCAAGTATGCGAGCCTGAAGCAGGACACGCTCTTCCAGCTCCGCAACGCGGCGATCCTCGACATGATCAATCCGTCGCTGCGCATCCAGCAGGTCCAGCTGCCCGACCAGTTCATCAACGTCAACTTCATGAAGATCCCGAAGGTCGACCGCTGCACCACCTGCCACATCGCCGCCGACCGGAAGGGCTTCGAGGATCCGAAGATCAGGACGGTCTTTCGGACGCACCCGAGCTTCCATCGGATGGTGGGCAGCGAGTCCATGCACCCCGCGACGACCTTCGGCTGCACGCCCTGTCACGGCGGGCGGGACCGGGCGACGTCGTTCTGGTCCGCTGGCCACTCGCCCACGAGCGAGGCGCAGGAGCGGGCATGGACGAGGAAGTACGACTGGGAGTTCGACAAGTTCAACGAGAACCCGATCTTGCCTCTGAAGTACGCGGAGGCGGGTTGCTACCGGTGCCACGCGAGCGAGGTCAACTTCCCCGACGCGCCGAGGCTCGATGCGGGCATGCGGATGGTCGAGACCCTGGGCTGCTGGGGCTGCCACCGCATCGACGGCCTCGAGAAACAGCACCTCCCGAAGGCGGGACCGTCGCTCGAAAAAGTGGCCTCGAAGGTCTCGCGCGACTGGGCGACGCGCTGGGTCATGAACCCGGCGGGCTTCCGCGCCAACACCCGGATGCCGACCTTTTTCTACCTCGAGAATTTCGTGGACGTCTCCGGACCGATGCCTCCGACGGTCGCGCAGAGGGCGATGGACGAGCAGGGGCGCGTCGAGAACAACACGATGATCAATGCGATCGTCGCGTACCTCTTCGACAAGGCCCGGCCGGCCGAGGTGCCGACCGTGCCCGGCACGGGAGACGCGGTGCGCGGGGCGAAGCTTCTGGCCGAACGGGGCTGTTTTGGCTGCCACATCGCCGATCCGAACGCGCAGCGGGACCTCATCGGGACCTATCGCCAGTTCGGCCCGAATCTGTCGGGTATCGGCTCGAAGGCCCCGCGCGACTGGATCTACCACTGGATCCGGAACCCGAAGGAGTGGAACCCCGACACCAAGATGCCGAACCTGCGCCTGACGCACGAGGACGCGCTCGACATCGCCGAATACCTCGCCACGCTGAAGGCTCCGGCCGACTTCGAAAGGGCCTCGCTCCCGAAGACCGACGAGAAGACGCTCGAGCAGATCGCTCTGTACTTCGAGATGTCCACCAAGACGCTCTTCGACGCGAAGGCGGACCTCGCGAAAATGGACCTCCGTGGCAAGGAGGTCTATGCCGGCAAGAATCTCATCGCCCACTACGGCTGCTACGCCTGCCATGCGATCCCGGGCTTCGAGGACGCCAAGCCCATCGGCACCGAGCTGACCGAGGAGGGATCCAAGGCCGTCCACCGACTCGATTTCGGTTTCATCCACATTCCCCACACGCGCCAGGACTGGTTCTGGACGAAGCTCCACACGCCGCGCGTCTTCGACCGCGACCGGGCGCGGGGATGGGAAGAGAAACTGCGGATGCCGAACTTCCGCTTCTCCGACCGCGAGCTCGACATGGTCGTCACGGCGGTGCTCGGATTTCAGCAGTTGAACGCGGCCGCCAGCGTCGTCAAGGAGCTTTCGCCGCGCGAGGTCGCGATCGAGCACGGCCGGCGGCTCGTCAAGGATCACAACTGCCAGGGCTGCCACGTCATCGAAGGGGTGGGCGGCTCGTTCCGGTCCCTCGTGGCCGACCCGTCGCTGGCGCCGCCGATCATCCAGGGCGAGGGCGCCAAGGTCCAGAGCGACTGGCTCTTCACGTTCCTTCGCGCGCCGAAGACCGGCCAGATCCGCCCGTGGCTGGAGGTGCACATGCCGACGTTCGGCTTCACCGACGCGGAGCTCAACGACCTGACCCGCTACTTCGCCTCGCTCGATCGCGCCTCGTACCCGTTCCTGATCGCCGACTATGGGACGACCCCGGCCGACTGGGCGGCGGGCAAGAAGGTCTTCGAGCTCCTGAAGTGCGCCCAGTGCCATCCGCGCTCGCTCGAGGACATGAACCGGCCTGGGGTCGACCGCGCGAGCCTCGCGCCGAACCTGCAGATGGCCGAGACGCGTCTGAGGCACAGCTGGATCGACAGCTGGATCTTGCGGCCCGACGAATGGATGCCGGGCACGCGCATGCCGACCAATTTCCCCAAGGGGGAGGACGGGCATCGGACCTCGCCGCTCGGTGCCCTGATCGACGCGCCGAACTTCGCGAAGGATCGCGAGGAGTTCGCCCGGCTCTTCGGCGGTGATGCGCAGGCCCGGGCGTTCCTGTCGAACCCCGAGGCAGTGACCAGAGCGCTGCGCGACTATGTCTGGTCGCTCGGGATCAACGGGGGCACCTCGCCCGCACCGCTCAAGCCGGCGGGCGAGACGGAGACTGCCGGCGGTTTCGGCTCCGGGCCGGGCGCGGCGGACTCCGGCGGCGGGTCGCGCTGAGGCCGCTACGCCTCTCGACCTCGACGTCGTTCTCTTCTACGGGAGCCTGGGCCTCTCGGTGGTGGCGGTCGTTCTGTTCCTCTACCTGATGCGCTCGGATGGCGAGGAGCCTCCCGTCCCGTCGCGGAAGGACGAGCTCTAGGCCTATGACCCCGCGAGGATCTGGTCGATGCGGCTGCGCAGGTCGGGGTTGGACCAGTCGACGGCGCCCTGCACGCGAAACAAAACGCGGCCCTTCGCGTTGACGATGTAGGTCTCCGGATACTGGACGGTGCCGAACCGCTTGGCGGTCGCGGCTCCCGGGTCGTGGAAGAGGGGAATCGAGCTCGGGTTCTTCTGCATGAAGGCGTCGATCGTCTTCCAGTCCTTGTCGACCGAGACGGCGTAGAGGTCGACGTCGTCGCGCGTCCGGTAGTTGTCCCAGAAGCGCGAGAGCGCCGGGATTTCTTCGACGCACGGCGGGCACCAGGTGGCCCAGAAGTGGATGATCGCGATCTTGCCCTCTTTCCTCGCCAGATCCGTCTTCCTGCCGCCCTTGTCGAAGACGGGCAGCTCGGTCGCCGCGGAAAGGAATTGGAGGGATCCCGACGGCGATTCGGGCGGAACGAGCGACTTGATCCAGACGGCGCCGACCGCCGCGAGCGCGACGGCAGAAATGAGGGTCAGCAGGGAGCGGGTCTTCACAATCCACCCATCGTCATCCCGAGGGCCGCTGACCTCACTGCGCTCGGGACGACGGGAGCGAGGCGCTTTCTGCCGACGGAGCAGGGATCCTGCACGGGGCAGTCCGGACAGCGCGACCGACTCGGCCGGGGGCGGCAGATGTCGAGGATTCCGATCCGGCAGAGCGCATAATCGTACCGGACCGGGTCCCGCGCGTCGAAGCGCGCAAGGGAGTCCGTGATCTGCCGCGCCGCCTTCCAGTCGGCCGTGAGGCGCCGCGTCAGCCGCAGGCGCCGGGCGATCCGGTGCACGTGCGTGTCAGTCGGAATCACGAGGCGGTCCGTCGGGATCCCGGGCCACAGGCCGAAATCGAGTGCGTCGCGGCGCACCATCCAGCGCAGATACAGGTTCCAGCGCTTGCACGCGGAACCGGCCGCCGGGTCGGGAAAGAAGAAGCGCACCGGCGACCTCTCGGGCATGCGACGCTGGCCGAGGACGGGGCGATGATCCAGGGCTTCGATCCGCGCCACGACCCGGGAGAGCAGCCCCGCCACATCGGCGTCCTCGGGGCGAAACTCTCTTTCGAAGAAGGCGCGCACCGAGCCGGCCTCCTGCCGCGCCCTCGCGATCACGTGCAGCAGGGCCGCCGCGTCCAGAGTCCCGTGGAAGCGATGCCGGAAGTTGTGGAGCTCCTCGCGCGCGAACGCGCGGAAATCGCCGATCCGGTCGAGGGAGTGCGCGGGCCGCGGTCCCAGAGCGCACAGGATCCGCTGGACGCTGGCCCGGATCGTCGCCACCTGGCCGTAGGCGAAGGCGGCCGCGATCCAGCCGACGACCTCGCGATCCTCGGGATCGGCGTACCGACGCGGGAACAGAATGGGATCGGTGTCGGCCGTCTCCGGACCGTAGAGCGCATAGAGCGATTCGAGCCGCTCGCCGAGCAAGCGATCGGAGCCGGACAGCGCGCGCATTTCAGCCTCGATTCTATCGTGTGGACCGCTACAATCCGGCCGTGGCCAGGCCTGCCGCCCGCGAGCGCGTTCTCATCGTCGGCGTCGCCCCGAAGGGCGTTCCCCGCGCGGTGGCCGAGGACCATCTCGACGAGCTCGAGCGCCTCGTGGACACGGCGGGAGGAACGGTCGTCGGCCGCTTCGTCAAGGAACGCGTCGCTCCGGACCCGGCAACCTACATCGGCAAGGGCTCGGTGACCGAGATCGGGGACCGGGCCGGCCTCGAGCGGGCGCGCCTCATCGTCTTCGACGACGAGCTCTCGCCCGGCCAGGTGCGCAATCTCGAGAAGGCCTGGGGCGATGGAGTGCGGGTGCTGGACCGTCCGGGCCTGATTCTCGACGTGTTCGCACTGCACGCGCGGTCGCGGGAGGCGCGCACCCAGGTCGAGCTCGCCCAGCTGCAGTACCTGCTGCCGCGGCTGGCCGGCGGCTATGCCCACCTCTCGCGCCTGGGCGGCGGCATCGGGGGGCGCGGCGCCGGCGAACAGAAGCTGGAGCTCGATCGCCGAAAGATTCGCGACCGGATCGCCAGGCTGCGCCGCGACCTCCGGGGAATCGAGGTGGCGCGCCTGGTGCGGCGGCGCGGCCGGCGACGCCACGCGCAGGTCGCGATCGCCGGGTACACGAACGCGGGCAAGACGACGCTTTTCAACCGCCTCACGCGGGACGCAGCGTTTGCGGCCGACCGTCTCTTCGCGACGCTCGACGCGCGGGCGGCGCGGGCGGCGTCGTCGAAGCTCGGCGAGGTCATCTTCGTGGACACGGTCGGCTTCGTGCGCAAGCTCCCGACCTCTCTGGTGGCCTCGTTCCGATCGACGCTCTCCGAGATCCGCGACGCGGACCTGGTCGTGCACGTCGTCGACGCCTCTTCTCCGCGGGCGGACGAAGAGCAGCGCGTCGCCGCCGAAACCTTCGAGGAGCTCGGAGTCCCGCCGGAGCGCATCCTGGCGGTGTGGAACAAGACGGACCGGACGGGGGGGCGGGGAGGGCACGGCGGTCTCGCGGTCTCGGCGATGACCGGCGCCGGGATGGATCGACTGGAGGGCGAGATCGGACGGCGCCTGCGACCCGCCCCCGAGGAGTTCCGCGTCCGGATTCCGTACACGAGCCCTCGGGAGATTGCGGCGGCCCGGGCCGCTTTCCGCGTGGTGGACGAACAGGACCGGGGAGACGGGCTCTGGATGCTCCTGGCGGGCGAAAGAAAGAATCTGCGCCCTCTGCTGCGGTTCGTCGAGGCTTGAGGCCCGCGAGCCTTCGGGACAAAAACAAGGGGGGAACCGGCCGATTCCCCCCTCTCCCGTCGTGTCGGAACTCCCATGCCGACACTCTTCTTGACGATCTCTCTAATCAAATGTCGTACCAGCTCGCGCCCTCTCGGATTTCCTCGATTTTCGGAGGATTTTGGAACGGGGAGCCGGGAGTCCCGCCAACGGCGGGCGGTCTTCGTTTTGGAGAACCGACAATTATTGGCATTTTGCCGGTAGAATCCGCCGGCGCGGAGGTCAGGACTGGATGAAGCTCATTCGTGCGGCGAGCCTTCTGGCGGCGGTGGTCCTGGCTTTCGGATCGGGGTGCGGGTCGAAGTCCCACGGGGAGGACCACTCCGCCGAGAAGGCGACGCCGGCCCCCGCCCCGCCAACTCCCGACACGACGCCGATCGACGTGCTGCGCACGCCGGCCGGGTTGGTTCTGAAGACCGAAGGCCCCACACCCACGCCCGTTCCGGCGAAGTAGAGGGTTGTTGCCCTCCGAGGCCGGGCGCACAATGTCCGCAATGGGCGAGCCCGCGCCGACCAGCCGGAACCCGGATCGGGAGATGCGAAGGCCGTCGCCCACGGAGCCTTCGCGTACCTGCCCCAACTGCGGCGCGCCCCTTCTCGAGCAGAAGTGCAAGCTCCTGTGCCCGAACCGCCAGTGCGGGTACTACATGAGCTGCTCGGATTTCTACTAGCCGAGGGTCGCAGTTCGAAGGCGTCTAGCCTCCGATCGATGCCGGCTCCCGCGCGTCGAGGACGTCGCGAACCTTGCGCGCCAGGGCATCCGGCGCGAACGGCTTCTGGAGAAACGAGGCACCCGGCTCGACGAAGCCCCGTGAGGCCATCGCGGTGTCGGCATATCCCGACACGAAGAGCACGCGCAGGTCGGGGCGGCGCACGAGCAGCAGCCGCGCCAGATCCGGACCGGACGCTCCGGGCATGATGACGTCGGTCAGCAGAAGGTCGAGGCGGCCGGGGTGGCGGGCGGCGATCTCCAGCGCCTCTTCCGCGCTCGAGGCCTGCAGGACCGTGTAACCGGCGGCGTCGAGGCACCGCCGCGCGAGGCGTCGCACCGAGTCTTCATCCTCGACGAGCAGGATCGTCTCGGTTCCGCGTCGGACCTCGTCGGGGGTCGGGACGTGCGCGGCACTCAGGGGCTCGGCGGCGCGGGGCAGGTAAATCGAGAAGATGGACCCCCGGTCGAGCTGGCTCGCGACGAAGATCTGGCCTCCGCTCTGGCTCACGATGCCGTACACCGTGGCCAGCCCGAGTCCCGTGCCGTGGGGCTTCTCTTTCGTGGTGAAGAAGGGCTCGAAGATGCGCTTCTGCGTCTCCGGGTCGATCCCGACGCCGGTGTCGGCGACGGCGATGAGCACGTAGTGCCCGGCTGCGATTCCGAAGTGCCGGCGCGACGACCCTCCGTTGACCTCCACGTTCTCCGTGCGGATGGTCAGCGTGCCGCCACCGGGCATGGCGTCCCGCGCGTTGACGACGAGGTTGACGATGACCTGCTCGACCTGGCCCGGGTCGGCGCGGATGCTGCCGAGTGCGGGGTCCAGCCGCGTGACCAGGCGGATGTTCTCGCCGATCAGGCGGCCGAGCATGCGGCTGGAATCGGCGATGAGAGCGTTCAGGTCAATCACGCGCGGCTCGAAAACCTGCTTGCGGCTGAATGCGAGCAGTTGCCGCGTCAGGTTGGACGCGCGCACCCCGGCCTTGCGGATCTCGTCGATCTCGGGCCGGATCGGGTCCTCCGGAGAGAGCTGGGACAGGGCCATGTCGCTGTAGCCGAGCACGGTCGTCAGGAGATTGTTGAAGTCGTGGGCGATGCCACCCGCGAGCTGCCCGATGCCTTCCATCTTCTGCGACTGACGCAGTTGCTCCTCGAGGAGCCTGCGCTCGGTGATGTCCGCGACCGTTCCCTCGACGATGACTTCCCCGGCGCCTTCGTCGGCGAGCAGCGAGGCATTCTGAAAAGTCCACACGGCGCCGCCACCCTTGCGCTCGCCGCGCATCTCGTAATTGGCGAGACCGCGGGTCTTGAGGAGGGCGTCGAAGAACGTGCGCCGTTCGTGGGCGTCCGGATAGAGGACGGCGATGTCGCGATCCACGAGCTCGTCGCGCGATGCATAGCCGAAGATCCGGGCGAGCGCGTCGTTGCACTCGAGAACGCGGCCGACGAGCGTCATCCGGTAGACCCCGGCGAGGTTGCGCTCGAAGAGCAGCCGGTACCGCTCCTCGGACTCCCGGATCGCCTCCTGGGCTCGCTTGCGCTCGAGGGCGACGGCAATGTGCTGCGAGACGAACATCAACACTTCTTTTTCGGCCTGGCCGAAGGTGAAGCGCGGGTCATAGCTCTGCACGACGAGCACCCCGAAGGTCTTCTCTCCGCGCTTCAGGGGGACGCCGAGCCACGCCACCGACATCGAGCCCACGAGCTCGACCTCGCCGCGCTCGAGCATCTCGACGAAATCGTCGTTGAGGCTCAGGAGAGGCTCCCCGGTGCGCAACACGTGGGCGGTGAGTCCCTTGCCGGGGCGCATCGGGGCGAGGCTGCCGTCGACCTCGTCCACGCAATACGGGAAGGAGATGACGTCCGCCCTCGGGTCGTAGAGCGCGACGTAGAAGTTCTTCGCATACATCAGTTCGCCGACGATCGCGTGGATGGCCGCATAGAACTCGTCGATGTCCTCCGCGGAGCTCGTCGTGGCGGCGATCCGGTAGAGGGCCGCCTGCAGGTTCTCGGCGCGCTTGCGGGCCGTAATGTCGGTCACACTCCCGCGGATGAGCCGACGGGAGGCCGACGGGAGTCGCACGAGGCGAACCTCGCACGGGATGTCCCGCCCGGCCGCATCCCGATGGATCCACTCGAAGGCCGGCGCCTCGCCGCTCAGGGTCCGTCCGATGTTTGCCGCGATGGCATCGGCCGAAGATCGCCCGTCGGGCTGGACGGGAGGCGAAAGCGCCACCGGGTCCGTCTGCAGGATGGCCTCGTGGGAGAGGTCCCAGAGCTTGAGCGCGTTGTCGTTGGCCTCGACGAAGCGTCGGGCGTCCACGTCGAAGACCACGATGGCCTCGGGTGCGTTCTGGACCTGCGTCCGATAGCGGGCCTCACTCTCCTTGAGGGCCTCTTCGGCCTGTCGGCGGTCGGTGATGTCGATGGCCGATCCGATGTACCCCTCGAACGCCCCCTGTGGCGTGAAGCGAGGCACGCCCGTGTCGAGAATCCACCGATATTCCCCGTCGTGGCGCCGGAGCCGGTATTCGTACTGGTAGGGCTTCTGGGTGCGCTCGAAATCGTCGAACGCGCGGACCCGCGGAAGGTCGTCGCCGTGGACTCCCTCCATCCAGCCATGACCGACCTCTTGTGCCAGCGTCCGGCCCGTGAAGTCCAGCCAGGGCTTGTTGAAATAGGTGCAGAGCGCGCTGGCGTCGTCGAGCCAGATGAGGACGGGCGCGGCGTCGGCCATGAGGCGGAAGCGCTCCTCACTCTCGCGCAGCGCCTCTTCCGCGCGGCGCCGGTCGGTGATGTCGATGGCCGTGCCGATGAAGCCCGCGAACTCGCCGGCGGAGGTGAACCGCGGAGTGGCCGTCTCCAGGACCCAGCGGAACTCGCCGTCGGCGCGCCGCAGACGGTACTCGGTCTGGAAGGGACGGCGTGCGGCGAAGGCAGCCTCGTAGACGTCGACGAACCTGGAGTTGAGGTCGTCGGGATGGATGCCCTCCCGGGAGCCCTTGCCCTGCTCCTGCTCGAGAGAACGTCCCGTGAAGGCGAGCCAGGACGTGCTGAAGTACGTGGAATTCCCCGCCGCGTCGTCCATCCAGATCATGACGGGCGCCGTGTCCGCCATGAGCCGGAAGCGTTCCTCGCTCTCGCGCAGGGCCTGCTCGGCGCGGCGGCGCTCCGTCACGCTTCGCACGATGCCGATGACGCCGACGATGTCGCCGGCGGCGTTGCGATGCGGGCCGTACGTGCCGACGATCCAGCCGGCGCGCCTCGTCTCCGATACCGTAATGAAGACGTCGCCCGAGGAGACCGTCTCGCCGCGAAGGGCCTGCGCGAGAAGCTCCTCGCCGCGCTGTTGCATCTCCGGCGACAGGTCGAACGCGCGGCCTCCGAGCGCCCGGGCGGCCGGGATGCCGGTGAGGTCTTCCATGTAGCGGTTCCATACGATGCGGCGCAGGTCGCGGTCGTAGACGACGATGCCCTCGCCGGCCCCGGAGATGATCTCCTCCCGGAACTGGTTGGACTCGTGAAGCTCCTCGCGCGCGCGCTTGCGTTCGGTGATGTCCTCGACGCTGCCTTCGTTGTACAGGAGCCGGCCCTGTGGGTCGCGCACGGCGCGCACGTTCATCCGCAGCCAGATCAGCTGGCCGCCGTAGCGACGCCAGCAGACCTCGAAGTCGCTCATCTCGCCCTCGGACTCGAGCCGCTGGCGCATGCGCTCGCGGTCGGGGGGGTCGACATAGAGGTTGCGCATGCTCACGGCCATCAGACTCTCGCGGGAGGGGTATCCCAACATGCGCACCAGCGCCGGATTGGCGTCGAGCACCTGTCCGCTCGGGGTCGCCCGAAAGAGGCCGACCGGAATGCCCTCGAAGAGGGTCCGGTAGCGGCTCTCCGCCTCCTGGGCGATGTGCCGGTGCGCCGCCGCCTCCAGGGCCGACAAGACGGCCGGGGCGAGGCGCGGCAGGTGGCGGGGGTTCTTCAGGACGTAATCGTGGAACCCGGACTTCATCGCGGCGACGGCGAGCTCCTCGCTGCCGGCTCCGGTGCAGAGAATGACGGGCAGGTCCGGATGGCGCTCCCGCAGCTTGCCGAGGAGCGCGAATGCGTCGATCCAGCCCGGCCGGTGGTCCGCCAGGACCACGTCGATTCCGCCTCGCTCCAGGACCCCTGCGAGCTCGCCCGGGTCGCCGAGCTCGAGCAGCTCCGCAGCCGGCAAGCCCTCCCGCAGGTAGCCCGCGAGCAGCGCGCGGTCCTCCGGCGACTCGTCGACGACGAGAACTCGCAGACCTTCACCGGAGGGGCCGCCCCGCGAGGCCGGACCGCGGGATGGCGCTGATTCAGATGCCATAGGTCGAGTGTCTCGATTATGCCCGAAAAGAAGGCGTTTCGTACCGATCCGGGGCGTCCGGCGCCCCGATGACGAGGCTCAGCCGGCCTTGCGTGACGACGGGCGGAGCGTTGCGATGCTCTGCACGATCCACGTCGCGTCCGCGATGAGCAGGAGATCGCAGAGCGCGTGAAAGGCGTAAAGCGCGCGGGAGAGGTCGACCGGAGCATGCGCGAGCACGCACACGGCGAAGGCCAGAGTCGCCATCAGCGTGATGGTAACGCAGTCCCCCCAGGAAGAGTCGGCCGCGGTGGGTGGCGCGTCGCCACGTCGCAAGGGCAAGTCCCGCATTGCCGGCGAGCAGAAGAGCCAGCGAGGTCAAGGGCTGTGCATCGAAATGCGCTCGCAGGCGGCTCCAGGCCGCGAAGCGCTCGCTGCGCCGGCTCTCGGGAAAGGTCGCCGATCTCTCGAAGTTGCCGAACTGTGGCCGCAGCGACCAGGCCTGGGTCGAGGCGCGCCCGATGCGACCCGCCAGGCGGGACGGATGGGCGAGGTAGAGCCGCAGCACCTTCCTGTATCCGACGGTGTGGAGGAATCGCATGCGAAATTCGGACTGGAGCAGGGGTGAGTCGCTGGTGAAGGGGTTCGTCCCGATGTAACGGAGCCACGCTGGATCGAGCCCGAGCTTCGCCGCGTCGGCCCCCGGGTCCGCGGAATGTACGAGCACCTCGTCGAAGACCACCTGATAGAGCATCGCCTCCCGGAGTGTGTAGGGCGTGTGCCGGCCGTAGACCGCCGAGAATCCACAGAGCGCGAGGGCGAGCCAGACCGCGGGCTTTCGCCACAGGCCGGCCGTTCCGACGCCCGCGAGCAGGAGACCGAAGGCGGCAAGGATCGGAGCCTGCAGCCTCTCCTGGGGCTTGGAGCCCACGAACAGAAGGGCACACCCGAAATACCCGAAGAGCAGCCAGCCGTCGAGGCAACCCCGCCGCACTGCCGTCGCGGACGCGGCAACGGTCAGGAGCAGAAACAGGAGCGACGCGGTCTGGCTGTAGAACGAATTGAATGGAGCGGCGTAGCCGACGTCCGTGAACACGAAGACGAGGAGGGAGGCCGCCACGAGCTGTGCCGCGGGCGTCAGGTCGCGGCAAGCCCGCAGGATTCCTGCGAGCGCGAGCAGCAGAAGAAGACCGTGAAGGCCGCCGAGCAGGCGAAGGTCGAAGAGACTCCGGGGGGCCACGGCCAGATGAATGGCTCTCGCGAGAAGCGCGAGAAGCGTCTCGGAGCTGTGGTACCCGCTGCGAAACCAGCCGGGGGAGACGACGGCGTACCGCGTTCGCAGAAAGGAGAAGTACCGCTCCGCGTCGGTGTCGGTGGTGTGCTGGAAGCCGGCATAGCCCATCACCCGCGCGTAGTCGCCGTTGTCGGCCAGGCCCACGACCGGCGGCACGAGGAGCTGGGATGCCAGGATCAAGGCCGCGGCGGCGACTGCCACCGCGACCAGGAGCGAGTTCGAGAAGCGGGGCGACGCTGTCGCCGTTCGCGTCTCGCTGCTCTCGAGCGCTGCGCCTTCCAGCATGCGACGCAGTCTAAGCGAGGGTTGTCTCTACGCCGTTTGGCGCGGTGAGCGCCCGCCCGCCCGCGCGCTGCGGCTCTTCGTCGAATTCGGTCGGGCGATGTGCGATGGCGCCCGTTAGAAAGGCCCGTAGGAGGTCGTCGTCATGGGTTTCATCGCATGGACGCTTGCCGCCGCGACTCTGTTTCCCGCCCTTTCGCCGTGCGTCAGGGACGCACGGTTCGCCGAGCTCGTCGCCCAAGTGCGGTCCGCGGACTACAGAGGCGACCGGGCCGCGCTCGCTCGTCTCGACATTCTGCTCGGCGAGGTCGTCGACCCCGCCCTTACCGACTACCGGGATTACTGGCGCGGGTTCGCCCGCTGGCGCCGCGCGCAGAATGGATTCAACGAGACGCCCACGCCTGCAGATCTCGCCGAGGATCTCGACAAGGCGGTGGTCCATTTCCGGGCCTCCCTCGAGCGTCGACCCGAGTGGGTCGAGGCGAAACTTGCCCTCGTGGGCTGCTTTGGAAACCTCGTCTACCTGGCCCGCGACGACGCCGAAAAGAAGAAGGCGATCCTGGCGGACCTCGTTCCGACATACAAGTGGCTCGATGCGAACGGCCGCGACAATCCGCGCGCTCTGTGGATCATCGGAGGAATGCAGTTTGCCGCCCCTCCGCCCTACGGGGGCGACCTCGTGAAGGCGGCCGCCACGCTGCGCCGGGGCGTCGCCCTCGCGTGGCGCGAGGCGGCCTCCCGGGAGGGTTCGCCCCCCTGGGCGCCCACGTGGGGAGGGCCCGAGAACCTCATGAATCTCGCCTACATGTACTCCCATGCCGCCAATCCGGACCGCGCCCTGGCTCTGGCGTACGCGGAGGGGGCAGCGACCGCGGTGCCGGAGTGGCACTACGTCCGCGACATCCTGGTTCCGCAGATCGAGGCGCTTCCGGTGGCCGCGGCCAATCCTTGATCTGAGACCGGCCCTTGCGGCGGGGGCCGACCCGCTACAACAATCGGGCCTCGGAAGCCATGATCGCCCGCGCCCACCACCCGAATGGTCCCCGGCCGCCGCTGCCGGCGTACGCGGCAGGCTGGGCCGTGCTCGCGACGATTTATGCCGTCCTCTACACGGCCGGCGGCGTGCCTGCCTTCATGGCGGCGCGCGGCGCGGTCGCGGCGGTACTCCCGAACGCCCTCCTCGGCCTCGTCTCGCTCCGGCTGGCCCGCAGCGGGCCTTGGCCGATCGAGAACCGCTGGCGTCTTGCGAGGCGCGTGGTTCCGGCGCTGGCGGGGCTCACGCTCGCATCCACGGCGGGATGGCTTCTGCTGATCGGTGTCGATGGATGGCTCGTGACGGGGGCCGCGAGGTGGCCTCCGAAGACCATCGTGCTGTGGCAGACCGTGATCAATGGCCTCATCCACCTCGCCCTCGCGGGAGTCGGATATGCATGGTACGCGGCCGAGGCGCTGCGCGAGGCCCAGGACCGGGCGGCCCACGCCGACGTGCTGCGCGCGCGCGCGGAGCTCCACCTGTTGCGCTCGCAGATGCACCCGCACTTCGTTCTCAACACGCTGCACGCGCTTCTCGGTCTCGTGCGGCGCGACCCGGCGCGGGCCGAGAGCGCGCTCGAGCGCCTGGGCGACTTGCTGCGGTTCGGGCAGTCGGTCAGTCAGAGCGGCGACGACTTCGTCCTGCTGTCGCAGGAATGGGGCTTCGTGCGGAGCTATCTGGATCTCGAGCACATTCGCCTGGGCGATCGCCTCACGGTTTGCATGCAGGCGGACGACGCCGCGCTCGAGGTGCCGGTTCCGCCGTTCACGCTGCAGCCGCTGGTCGAAAACGCGATCATTCACGCCGTGGCGCCACGCGCCTCGGGAGGCCGCGTCGAGATTTCGGCCAGCCGGTCGGGCGGGCGGCTCTGTCTGGCCGTGAAGGACGATGGCCCGGGCGCGTCCGAGGCCGGGATCGCGGCAAGTCCTCGCATGGGCCTTCGTCTTCTGCAGGAGCGGCTGGCTGCTCTCTACGGGGGTCGGGCGCGCCTCTCCTACGATTCGCCCGCCGGGGGAGGCTGGCGAGTCCGCCTCGAACTGCCCGACGATGTCGCCCTGGAGGCCCCCTGAGCGGGCCGCGGATTCGCGCGCTGATCGCCGAGGACGAGGCGCCGGCCCGCGAGAGCCTGCGCGAGTACCTCGCCGACACGCCTTGGATCGACGTCGTGGGGGAGGCCGTCGACGGCCGGTCCGCGCTGGCGTTAACCGAGCAGATCAAACCGGACTTGCTTTTTCTCGACGTGCGCCTGCCGGAGCTCTCCGGGCTCGAGGTCGCCCGGAGAATCGAGCACCCGGCCGAGATCGTCTTCACGACGGCCTACGACCGATTCGCGGTGGCCGCCTTCGAGATCGGCGCGCTCGACTATCTCGTCAAGCCGTTCGGCCGCGAGCGCCTGGCAGCCGCCGCCGAACGCGTCCGGCTGCGCCTCTCGCAGACGGGCGTGCCGGCCTCGGATCGGGTCCGCAGCTCGCTCGGACCCGGGCCCCTCGCGCGCCTGTTCGCCCGCCAGGGAGACCGCATCGTTCCGATCCCCGTGGAGGGCGTGCGCCGGATCCAGGCGCAGGGAGACTACGCGGAGGTACACGCCGCGGGCGGCGTGTACCTTCTGCACGTGTCGTTGGGCGAGCTGGCGGGCCGACTCGACCCCGGCCGATTCCGGCAGGTGCACCGATCCCACATCGTCAATCTGGACGCGGTCGAACACCTGCGGCCGTACGACGATCGCCGCCTGGCGATCACGATGCGGGACGGCACCGTCCTGGTTGCCAGCCGGGCGGCGTCCGAGCAGTTGCGCCGCCTGGCGCGCTGAGGGCGCTCAGCCGCCGAACTGTCTCAGGTGGTGGTCGAGGTGCTTGTACATCATGACGCCCCACTCGTCGCCGGATAGCCTGCCGAGGAACGAGTGCATCTGGTGTCCGGCCTCGGATGGGCCGCGCGCGCAAAAGCGCCCGAGGAGGTCGAGCAGTCGCTGCTTCTCGCGGGCGAAATCGCGAGGGTCGGTCACGACGAAGGTCGGGTCCGTCGGCGAGTTCTTGCCGAACGGCTTGTCCCCCAACAGGGACGAGCGCACGAAGGGCGCGAGGACTTTCCCGATGAACGCCTGCTTGCGCGGCTGGTCGCCGGTGCCCACCTGGAGCGCGGCAGAGCAGTGCGCCAGCATTTGCGCGACGTCCATCTTTCCCCACTGACGCCCGGCCGTCGCGGGCAGGGCATGGAGTCGATTTTCGATCGTCCGTTGCGCGGCGGGGTCGAAGAGGCTCGACATCGTTTCCTCCCGATGCAGTGCGAGTCTACGCCCCCGATGGTCCGGTCGCGCCCTCTGGGGTCGGCAAGGTCAGTCCGTCTTGCCCTCCACGATCCGACGGGCCTCCTTCGCGTTCGGGTAGTCGGGCTGGACCGCGAGCGCCTTCGGGGAGAGCTTCCTGGCGAGAGCTGCGTTGCCGAGGTGCAGATACGTCTCGGCCAGACGGTCGCACGCGTTTCTGGAATGCGCGTAGATCTCGGTGTAGATCTCGAGGGTCGCCACTGCGACGGTCGGCGTTTCCACAGGGGCAGCCTCCTGGGCGACCATTGAAGCCGCCGGAAACAACAGCAGCGCTGTGGCCGCGATCGCCTGGCGATACATCGACGATCCGCCTAGCGGAGCACCCATTCGGACCGAATCATTGGATAGGTGACGAGGCCGATCAGCGCCCCCAAGAGGACGACGACCGGCTCCGGGAGCTTCTCCCACACGGATAGGGCGACGAGGCTCGCCGTAGCCACGGCGACCGTCAGCGCGTCGCCAATGGCGGTCTTTCCAACCAGGTACGTCGTCCCGACGAGTACGCCGACGACGGTCACCGTGATGCCGCGGATGAACCCCTTCAACCCAGGGGTTCGCCGCGTGACGGAGCAGGACCGGCGTCGCGATGATGGTGAACAGCACTGCCGGCGCGAAGATCGTGCTGTCGCCGCTCACAGAGATAATCGCGAGAAGCACGTCGGGACGTGGGTTGTGTTGGTGGAGCTGAACGGGATCGAACCGTCGACCTCCTGAATGCCATTCAGGCGATTCCAGGCGTCCGGCCTCGTCCCGCCTCGTCCCGACCATCCGTCCGGAAGGGAAAACACAGCCGTCGAGTCGGGACAAGTTGGTACGAGTTGGGTCAACCGGTTGGTGTGAACCTCGGATGAACCTTCTGGTCGGGCGCGACACTGCGGGTAGGTTCGAGTCCTGCACGGCTCACCCCTCATCTCACGCGAGGGGTCGCGTCAGCCGGCGAACTCCAGAGCGCGGTCGGCAATGCCGCGGAGCATGCCGGCGAAGATGAAGCGGTGAAGAGGGTAGAGGGCGTACCAGTAGGCCAGCCCGAAGAGTCCTGAGGCGTCGAAGATCGCGGTCTGCCGGATCTCTGTGCCGCCCGGGACTGGCGTGGTTTCAAACTGCAGCCAGGCCCGGCCCGGAACCTTCATCTCGGCGCGCAGCCTCAGCAGGCGATCGGGTTCGACGGACTCGACCCGCCAGAAGTCGAGGGCGTCGCCCGGGTTGAGCTCGTCGGCCCGGGGGCGCCGCCGGCGCAGCCCAACTCCTCCGACGAGCAGGTCCAGCGCCCCGCGCAGGTGCCAGAGCGTGTTGCCGTAGTACCAGCCGGCGTCGCCACCGATGCGCCGGATCGGCGCAAAGGCCGCCGCCGCCGGCACCGGAACGAACGCCTTGCGGCTGTCGATCAGGCGGGTGCCGACCCGGTCGCCGCCGTAGCGCTCCGTCAGCCCGGCGGAGGAGACGGCATCCGACCAGCGCGTTCGCGCGAAGGCCTCGTCCTCGTTCACCAGGGCTCGGGCGATCGCTTCGCGCACGCTCCGAGGCTGGACCGGGAAGGCGGCGAGCGCCGCGGGATCGCGAATGACCGTGGGATTGCGAAGGCTGTCGACGAGCTTTCGGCCGACCCTCGCGTAGACCGGCGTCACCAGACCGAGCCAGAGACTCGAGAGCCGCGGCGTGAGCAACGGCACCGGGATCAGGAGCCTCTTCAGGCGCCGCTGACGCGCGTACTCGCGCATCAGGTCGCCGTAGGTCACGCGGTCCGGGCCCCCGATCTCGTAGATCCGCTCGGCGCCGGCCGGCAGATCGAGCGCAGCGACGAGGTATGCGATGACGTCCTCGACGGCGATCGGCTGGGCCTCGACGGCGACCCAGCGCGGGCAGATCATGACAGGCAATCGCTCGACCAGCGCCCGGATCATCTCGAAGGAGAGGCTGCCGGAGCCGAGCACGATCGACGCGCGCAGCTCCACAACGGGAACTCCCGATTGCCGCAGGATCTCCCCCGTCTCCTGACGGCTGCGCAGGTGTTCCGAGAGGCTGCCTGCGCTCGCTCCCAGACCGCCGAGGTAGATGATCCTCCGCACGCCGGCTTCGCGCGCGGCGTCGCCAAAGATCCGCGCGGCGTCCCGGTCGCGCGCGGCGAAGTCCTCCCCGCCCATCGAGTGGATCAGGTAGTAGGCGGCGTCGATGCCCTCCAGGGCTCGGGCCACGGCCGGGGCGTCGAGAGCGTCGCCCGCGGCGATCTCGGTCGAGGGCGCGGCGCGACCGCGCAGCACCTCGGGCCGGCGCACGAAGCAGCGCACCGGCACGCCTCGCAGCTCGAGCCCGGCGAGCAGCCTCCCGCCGACGTAGCCCGTGGCGCCGGTCAGCAGGATGCGCGGGGCCGTCATGGCACGGACACGACGAGAGCCGAGCACGGTTTGTTGCCGGTCCGCCTGTAGCTGTGAGGCTGCGTCGAGCGGAAGTAGACGGAATCTCCG
Organism: uncultured Acidobacteriota bacterium; assembly: GCA_963811425.1. Classification (GTDB taxonomy): domain Bacteria; phylum Acidobacteriota; class Thermoanaerobaculia; order UBA5066; family Gp7-AA6; genus DAHUXD01. The sequence goes on along the minus strand of CAWERV010000016.1, from coordinate 79,201 downwards.
CCGTCCAGGAGGTGATCCTCGCCCGCGACGCGCAGCGCCAGTTGTCCCTTGAGGACGTACAGAAACTCCACGCCGGCGTGCTGGTGCGGGCGCGCCTTCTCGGGGGGGACGGGCTCGAACTCGGCGTAGTACGCGTTCAGGCGGCGCTCGACCGCGGCGAAGTCGAGGGACTCGAAGAAGAAGGAGACGTCTTTGGCGCCTGGCCTCTCGGGAAAGCGCTGGCGCTCTCGTCGGCGCACGATGGAGACGGCATTGCGCTTGCTGTCGCCGGCGATGAAGAACTCGAGCCCGACGCCGAAGACGAGAGCGATGCGCAGGAGCGTGGGGAGCGTCGGGAAAAGCCGGCCCCGCTCGACCTTCGAGAGCAGGGCGGCGGAGAGGCCCGTGTGACGGCCGAGCTCGACCAGTCCCATCTTCTTCGAGAGCCGGAGGCCACGCAGCTTGTCGCCGATGCCGTACGCCCGTAGGCCCTCTTCGAGTGTCGTGGAAAGCACCTTCCGCCTCCTCATTTGAGCTCCAGTCAAAAGACCGGCTGGGTTTTGACCGTCGCTCACACGAGTTTCAGTATGAGTGTGTTTTTCTCCAAAGTCAAAACTATTTGCACTATGGTCAACGGCGGAGGTGACGAATCATGAAAAGGCTCGATGTCCTTGCAGCGGTCCTGGTGGTGGTCGGTGCACTCAACTGGGGGCTCGTCGCGGTGGCGCGCTTCGACCTGGTCGCGACGCTCTTTGGCCTGCGGTTCGGCGAAGTCTCGGCGGCCAGCGCCGTCGTGTACGCACTGGTCGGCGTGGCGGGCGGTTACCAGGCCCTTCTCTGGAAGGGAATCCAGCGCCGCTGGAACGGCTCGCCGATCGTGGCCGGCGCCCGGTAGGCGGTCCACTCCGTGCCATCCAACGTTGAGCGAAAGAGGAACCGAAAGGAGAAGATAGAGATGAAAAACGAAACTTCGCGCACCCGGTATTCGATCCTAGCCGTGTTGCTGTTGGCTCTGGTTGCCGGCTCGGGCCCAGCCGCCGCAATCCAGCCCGCGTCTCAGAAGGACATCGTGGACACGGCGGTCGACGCCGGTTCGTTCAAGACCCTGGTGGCGGCCCTCGAGGCGGCCGGATTGGTGGACACGCTGAAGGGGACAGGCCCGTTCACCGTGTTCGCTCCCACTGACGCGGCCTTCGCCAAGCTCCCCGCCGGCACGGTCGAGAGCCTCTTGAAGCCGGAGAACAAGGCCAAGCTCACCGCGATCCTCACGTATCACGTGGTACCGGGCCGGGTGCTGGCAGCGCAGGTCGCCGGCATGAGCTCGGCCCCGACGGCCAATGGACAGCCGCTCGCCATCCGCTCCGGACAGGGAATGGTGACGGTCGGCGGAGCTCGTCTGGCCAGCACGGACATTCTCTGCAGCAACGGCGTGATCCACGTGATCGACACCGTCCTGCTCCCCAACTGATTCGGCCGACACATCATCGATTCGGTCGTCGTTCCCGTCTCGCTCCGAGACCATCGTTGCAGGGCCCCCGCTGTCGCCGACAGTCGGGGCCTTCTTTTTTCGAAGTCGGAAAGCTCTCGCGACCTGCCGCGAGGTTGGTCTCCGTGAACCCTTCGCGTGAACCTCGTGTTGCTGCGGTTAACAGGGGTACCCGCGAGAAGCACGTCGGGACGCAGGTTTGAATGGTGGAGCTGAACGGGATCGAACCGTCGACCTCCTGAATGCCATTCAGGCGCTCTCCCAAACTGAGCTACAGCCCCACGCGGAAGAGGGCGCGAAGAATAGCATGGCCGCCGCGAGGGCGGCAAACGCGGCGTCCGCCTACTTTTTCGCGGCCTTCGGCTGGGTCTGGATGAACGAGTCGACCTGGAGCTCGAGGGTGGTCATGGGCAGCCAACCGCTGCCGAGCACGGCGTCATGGAACGCCCGGACGTCGAATCGATCGCCCAGCGCTATCCTGGTCTTGTCGCGCAGCTCGCTAATCTTCCGGTGTCCCGCCTGATACGCGAGCGCTTGCCCGGGGATGTCGCAGCAGTAGCGGAGCGACTGGGCGCGGATCTGCTCGTCCGACACCATCTCGTTCTCGCGCATGTACGCGACGGCCCGCTCGCGCGACCAGCCGAGCGCGTTCATCCCAGTGTCGACGACCAGGCGCGTTGCGATGAAGCTTTCCAGGTCGAGCCGGCCAAGCAGGTCGTAGGGGTCGGCGTACATCCCCATCTCGCCAGCCACCGAGGCGGCGTATTCGGCCCAACCCTCTTCGTAAGCGGTGTTGCCACCTTCGCGGCGACAGGCCGGGCGCCCGCCGTTTTACCGTTCGAGCCAGTAGAAGCGAGGGGCCGCTTCCATCTCCATGAAAGCCTCCGAACGAGCGGGAATCTCTCCCACCCCATTCCGCGGCGAAACGCTGCGAATCCGATCCATAATCCGGCCCGGAAGCGCAAGGGGTCCGGTGACCCTCGCGGACTTCAAATCCGTCGGCGTCGCGGCCTCGCGCCGGGACGGGTGGGTTCGACTCCCACACGCTTCCGCCAATAGTGTCGGCCCCGAGGGGCCGGGCTGCAGCCTGGGCCGATGGTCCGGCGGACGTCTGCGGCGTGCTATGCTTCGGCCCTCCGGGGACATACAAAAAGAGGTCGCGCAGGTACATCCTGAGATGGAGGAGCGTTGCCATGACGGGGTACACGGGGACTCCAGGAAGACTTTTCGAAACCCGCAGACAGAGATCCGCAACGACCCGTTTCCGGATCGTCGCGGTTGCGATGGCGATGGCGGCGGCGCTGGCGGCCCCCGCGGGTGCCAGCGACTCCCCGGAAACCCGCTCCCCCCGCGCCGAGTCCCGTCGCGGCGGCGCCCTCTCCGCACTTCATCACCGTGTGCGTCAATGGAAACGTACTGGTCGACGGCGGCTTCGAGGCGACGGATCCGGTCACCCTCCTTAATCCCAACTATGTGGTCACGTCGACCCTCTTCCCGTCTTCCCTGTGCAACGTGGCAAGCGTGGATTGCCAGGGCGGCGAGGGCCCGCGTAGCGGGAACTCCTGGGCCTGGTTCGGCGGCAACGACACAGACAACAACGTGGCCGAGATCGACTCGGCCGCGCAAACGGTCACGTTTCCCTCTTCGGCGTCGTCGGTGACGCTCCAGTTCTCGTTGCGGATTGGCTTCGTGACGGCGCCGTTCACGGATACCCTCGAGGTGCAGGTGGATGGAGTGACCCAGCAGACCATCGTCGAGCCGTCCACGGCGCAGTCGACCTACACATTGCACACTCTCGACCTCACCGCGTTCGCCGACGGCGCGGCGCACACGGTGAAGTTTCTCTACACGCAGAAGGACATGACGGGTGTTCCGAACCGGGCCGATTTCAACATGGACGACGTTTCGATCAACGTCGTGTGCGGGAGCTCGAACCCCTGGCAGGACGGCGGCTTCGAGGCCACCAATCCCGTCACCCTGCTCAATCCCAACTATGTCGTCTTCTCCAACGTCTTCGCGTCCTCCCTGTGCAATCTGGCTAACGTGGATTGCCAGGACGGCGAGGGTCCGCGGACCGGCAGCTCGTGGGCCTGGTTCGGAGGAAGCGATGCCGCCAGCGACGTGACCGAGATCGATACGGCCGAGCAGGCCGTGAAGTTTCCTGCCGGAGCGACGTCGGTCGGACGCCCCAACTTCTACCTCGAGATCGGGCACGTGACGGCGCCGTTCACCGACACGCTCGAGGTCGCAGGTGGATGGCGTCACGCCACGTGCAACGTACACGGAGCCCTCCGTCGCCGAATCCAGCTACACGCTGCGCAGCATCGACCTCACCGCATTCGCGGACGGGGCAACGCACGCCGTGAAGTTCATCTATACGCAGCAGGCATCGGGATCCCCGAACCGGTCCGATTTCAACGTCGACGACGTGACGCTCGATGTCGTTGCTGGCCCCCTGGCACCGACGGCACTGGCCGTCGACGCGGGCGGCAACGGCGTCCTCGAACCTGGCGAGGTCGCGACCTTGCAGCCGACCTGGAAGAACACCGGCGCCCTCATCCCTTCTCTGACTGGTGCCACGTCGGCCTTTGACGGACCTCCCGGGGCGACCTATACCCCGCTGGATTCAATAGGCGACTACGGCGCGGTCGGCACGGGCGCATCGGCGCAGTGCCTGGACTGCTATACGGTCGAGGTGACTGCCGCGAGCCGGCCCGTCCCGCACTGGGACGCCACAATCGAGGAGACCGCGGGCCCCGCCATCGAGACGTGGACGCTCCACATTGGAAACAGCTTCACGGACGTTCCGCACGACGCGTACTACAAGTTCATCGAGACGATCTTCCACAACCGCGTCACGGGAGGCTGCGGCGACGGTACGGTCTTTTGTCCGGATGACTCGACGCTGCGCTACCAGATGGCGGTGTTCGTGCTCGCTGCGAGGCAAGGGCCGAAATATCAGCCGCCGCCCTGCACGCCTCCGGGCACGTTCTCGGACGTTTCGTGCCCGGGAGGTCCGGCCGTGGACTGGATCGAGGACGCTCACGCCCGTGGGATCGTTGCGGGCCTGCCGGACGGCACATACGCGCCGTCTCTTCCGGTGTCCCGTGCGCAGATGGCCGTATTCCTGCTCGCGACGGCGGGGATCACCCCACCGGCTTGCACGCCCCCGGGAATCTTCGAGGACGTCCCCTGTCCGGGGGGCTACACGAATTTTGTCGAAGCCCTTTACAACCTGGGGGTCACGGCCGGATGTCAGGATTCGCCGAAGCTGTATTGTCCGGACGGTCCGACGAAGCGCAATCAGATGGCGGTCTTCCTGACGGCGATGTTCCACCTCACCCTCTACGGGCCCTAGTCGGAGACAAGGATCCCTGTCACATGTCTCAAAACGGCGGACGCCTCGCGAGCGTGAACAAGGTCCTTGCAGTTCCCGTTGCAGTTCTAGCGTTCACGCTGGCAGTCGCTGCGGCTGCGGATTCGGCGAGCGCGCCGCCGAGTCTGGTAACGGCGGAGGCTCCGTGCACCGGCGGAAACCCTTGGGTCGAGGGCAATCTCGAGGGCACGAGCCCTGACACGCTGCAGGACCCGCCGTGGGTCGTTTCGGACAACCTCTTCGGTCCCTTGTTCTCCTCGCTCTGCAACCTCGACAACAGTCTGTGCACCGACGGTGAGGGTCCGAGAGGTTCCGGCAAGTCGTGGATCTGGTTCGGTGGGAATGACATCTCGGGCACGTTTCAGCAGATCGACACCGCAGAACAGACGATTGTGTTTCCTGCGGGTGCGGCGTCGGTGATCCTTCACTTCTATCTCAACATCGGCTACGTCACGAGCCCCTTCGACGACACACTCGACGTTCAGGTGGATGGCGTCACGCAGCAGTCGTATCTGGAGCCTTCGCAGAAGGAGATCGGCTACACCCTACGGAGCATCGACCTGACGCAGTTCGCCGACGGCAACTCCCACGTGATCCGTTTCTATTACGCGCAGAAGGTCTCCGGCTCGATGAACCGGGCGGACTTCAACGTCGACGACGTGAGCCTCGACATCACGTGCGCCCCGCTGGCGCCGACGGCGCTGGCCGTGGACTCGGCCGGCAACGGCGTCCTGGAGCCCGGCGAGCTCGCGAGCGTTCAGCCTACCTGGAAGAATACGGGCGGCGCGCCGACCTTACTGACCGGCGACTCATCCAACTTCATCGGACCTTCCGGCCCGACCTACGACAACCCGGATGCGAGCGCGTCATACGGCACCATCGGTGCCGGCACGTCGGTGCAGTGCTCGGACTGTTACACGGTCCAGGTGACCGCCGTAGACCGGCCCGCCGCCCATTGGGATGCGACGATCGACGAAACCGCCGGTGCCGCGACCAAGACCTGGACGCTTCACGTGGGCGACGAGCTTCGCGGACGTTCCTGCGCCGGACCCCCGTACTATCCGTTCATCGAGACGATTCTCCACAACGGCGTGACGAGCGGTTGCGAAAACAGGAGTTTCTGTCCGAACGACCCGACGCTGCGCTACCAGATGGCCGTGTTCGTGCTCGCCGCAAAGGAAGGCCCGAGCTATCAGCCGCCGATCTGTACGCCGCCCGGCACGTTCCCGGACGTTCCCTGCCCGGGAGGCCCTGCAGTCGACTCGATCGAGGAGGCCCATGCCCGGGGCATCGTCTCGGGATTGCCGGACGGCACGTACGCGCCGTACCTGCCCGTGTCCCGGGCGCAGATGGCCGTCTTTCTGCTCGCGACGGCGGGGATCACGCCGCCGGCGTGCACGCCTCCTGGGATCTTTTCGGACGTGCCCTGTCCGGGTGGCTACACGAACTTCATCGAGGCCCTCTACGATCTCGGGATCACGGCGGGATGCCCGGGCCCGACACTGCAGTACTGCCCGAGCGATCCGACCAAACGCAACCAGATGGCCGTCTTCCTGACCGCGACGTTCCACCTGGTTCTCTACGGACCCTAAACGGAGACGGCGCTCTCTGATCTCCCGGTCGCGGCTCGCAGCGGCTGTGCTCGTGACCCTCGTGGGCTGCCGGCCGGCCGAAACGTCTTCGCGATCCGCGCGCCCGACCCCGCCCCCGCCGGCGGCGCCGTCGGTGCGCTGGTGCGATGAGCTGCCGCGACCGGCCAACGCGGCCCTCGAACGGATCCGCGTGTCGAGCGATTGGTTCCAGGTCTACAGGGTGGCCGATGGGGTCTTCGCTCTCGTCGAACCCTTCCAATTTCAGGAAACGATCTCCTACCTGATCCTGGGCACGGAGAATGCCCTGCTGTTCGACACGGGAATCGGGCTCGTGCCCATCCGGCCGGTGGTGGAGGAGCTGACGAGACTGCCCGTGGACGTGCTCAACTCGCATACCCACTACGATCACGTCGGCGGCAACGCCGAGTTCGAGCGGATCCTCGCCCTCGACACCCCCTTCACCCGGGCGAACTCTCACGGTTTCCCGCACGACGAGCTGGCCGGGGAGGTTGCGCTGTCGAGCCTCTGCCACGGGCCGCCGGAGGGCACCGACACGGCGGCGTTCCGGACGAGACCCTGGAAGCCGACCCGCATCGTGGCCGACGGAGACCAGCTCGATCTCGGGGGACGCACGCTCGAGCTCCTTCACGTCCCGGGGCACACGCCGGACGCCGTGGCGCTGCTCGACCGCGCCCACGGGCTGCTCTGGACCGGCGACTCCTACTACGACGGGTGGATCTGGCTCTATGCGCCCGAGACGGATCTCGATGACTACGAACGCTCGATGGCGCGTCTGTCGGCACTCACGCCAGCGCTCACGCGGCTGCTGCCCGCGCACAACACGGCTGCGGCGGATCCCGCGCGGCTCAGGCAGGCCGGAGATGCGATGCGCCGCGTGCGGTCCGGGGCCGTGACGGGGGTCGATCAGGGCCACAACCGGATCGTGTTTTCGTTCGATGGCTTTGGCATCCTCACGTCAAAGCCGCTACTCGCGGGGAAGAAGGGCGACCCGATGCACGGCGGCTCCGGGCTCTCGATCTGGCCCTGACGCCGTGGCCCACCGACTCGCGGTAGGCTTTCTGCCATGCGACTTGCGAACATGATCCAGGCGGTCGACGCGCACGCGTGCGGCGAGCCCGGGCGTGTCATCGTCGGCGGCGTGCTCGACGTTCCGGGCGCAACGATGTTCGACGAAGATGCGATATCTCGAGAAGCACGCCGACGGCCTGCGCAAGCGCATGCTGCGCGAGCCCCGCGGCTATCCGGCAGCCAACTGCAACCTGATCCTGCCGCCGACCGTTCCCGAAGCGGACGCCGGTTTCGTGATCATGGAGCAGGTCGAGTATCCCGGCATGTCGGGGACGAACACGATCTGCGTGACGACCGTGCTGCTCGAGACGGGGATGCTGCCGATGCACGAGCCGGTCACCGAGCTGACCCTCGAGGCGCCGGCCGGCTCTGATTCGCGTGCGCGCCGACTGTGCGAACGGCAAGGTGCGGCGCGTGACCTTCCAGAACGTCCCGGCCTTCGCGGTGTACCTCGACCGGCCGATCGAGGTGCCGCATCTGGGGACGGTGACGGTGGACGTCGCGTACGGCGGCATGTTCTACGTCATCGGCGACGCGCACGGCGCTCGGACTTCGGCTGACGCCCGACGAGGGCCGCGACATCACGCGAGTCAGCGAGATGATCAAGGCCGCCGCGCAGGAGCAGCTGTCCCTGCGTGCACCCGGAGCAACCCGGCTTCTCCGGCGTGACGATCGCGCAGCTCTCCGGGCCCTGCCGTGCGAGTGCCGGCGCGGACATGCCGCAACGCCGTCACGGTCTCCACGGGAAAGCTCGACTGGAACCGTCCGGCGACGCTGGACGGGCGCCATCGACCGGTCTCCCTGCGGCACCGGCACGTGCGCGAAGATGGCGACGCTTCACGCGAAGGGCAGACTGGGCCTGAACCAGGATTTTCGTCACGAGGGCATTCTCGGGACCGTCTTCACCGGCCGCCTGATCGCGGAGACGAAGGTCGGGCAGTACCCGGCCGTCGTGCCGACGCTGTCCGGTTCAGGCGTGGATCACCGGCTTCGCGAGCTACGTCGTCGATCCGGAGGATCCGTTTCCCGAGGGCTTCACCGTCGGGGACATCTGGTGAACGGGTCGCACGCGCCGCTCGTCGAGGCGTCCGGGCTGTCGCGCTCCTATCATCTCGGTGCGGCCGTGGTCCCGGCCGTGCGCGACGTCTCGCTCAAGATTGCTGCGGGCGAGTTCGTGGCGCTCCGTGGCCCCAGCGGCTCCGGCAAGACGACGCTCCTCAACCTGCTCGGGCTGCTCGATCGGCCGGATGCGGGCGCCATCCATGTGGAGGGCCGGGATGGCGAATCCCTGTCGGAGGACGAGCGCGCGGACTTTCGACGGGACCGGTTCGGGTTCGTCTTCCAGACGTTCAATCTCATTCCGGTGCTCACGGCAGAGGAGAACGTGGCCTACCCGCTTGGCCTCGCGGGCGTCACCGCGGCTGCGCGCCGTGCGAGGGCCCTGGAGCTGCTCGCCGCCGTCGGGCTTTCTGACAAGGCGAGCGTGCGGCCGGATCTGCTCTCCGGAGGCCAGCGTCAGCGCGTCGCGATCGCGCGGGCGCTCGCGAATCGGCCTGCGGTCGTGTTCGCCGACGAGCCGACGGCGAACCTGGACAGCCGTACGGCCGAGGGCATCCTGGATCTCATGCGCGAAATCAACGGCTCCGCCGGGGTGTCGTTCCTCTTCGCCACGCACGATCCGATGGTCGTCTCCCGCGCGCACCGGGTCGTGACGCTCCACGACGGGGCGATCGAGTCGGATGTGGCGGCATGAGCTCCTTCGCCCTCGCCTGGCGCAACCTCGTTCGCCAGAAGAGGCGCACGCTTCCTGATGATCGCGGTCGTGGCGTTCGGGTTTGCAGCCTTCGCGCTGGCCGGCGGGTTCATCGCGCAGACGTTCGAGGGACTCAAGGAGGGCACGGTGCGCAGCGTCGGGGACCTCCAGGTCGTCGACCGGCGAGCCGTGGGGAAGGCGGAGGAGGCCACGCTCGAGTACGGTCTTCCGGACGCGAAGCGGGCCCGCGCGATCGGCGCCGCCGACCCGGACGTCGCGTCCGTCCTGCCGCGCATCGATTTCGTCGGGCTTGCGACCAACGGAACCAAGTCGGTTCCGTTTCTCGGGGTCGGTGTGGACCCGGCACCGGAGGCCGCGGCGACGCTGGCCCCGGAGCTCATCGTCGCCGGGAAGTATCTGGGCGGCGACGGCGGCGACGGCGTCGTGCTGGGAACCGGCCTCGCCGCCGCGCTCAACGTGAAGCCCGGAGATCGGATCACCATGATGGCGACGACTCCCGACGGCTCGCTCAACGCCGTGGACGGAATCGTGGAAGGCCTCGCGGACGTTCGGATCAAGGAGTTGAACGACCGCTACCTCGTCGGCGGGCTGGGTCTGGTGTCGCGCCTGCTGCAGAGCTCGGAGACCGTCTCCAAGCTCGTGCTGTTTCTGCGCAACGGGCGGGACGAGGAGAAAGCCGCGGCGCGGCTCGGCAAGGCCTTCGAGGGGGCCGGCTATCCGATCGTGATCCGCCGGTGGCGCGAGCTCGCCACGTTCTACGAGCAGGTCAAGCTGCTCTACGTCGGCATCTTCGGTTTCGTGGGCGCCGTGCTCGTGGTCATCGTCATTCTGTCGGCGGCGATCGTGATGACCATGGCCGTGACCGAGCGCACGCGGGAGATCGGGACGCTGCGCGCGATGGGGACGCGCCCTTCCCGGGTGATGCGGCAGTTTCTTGCTGAGGGCGTCGTCATCGCGCTGGTGGGATGCCTCGTGGGCGCCGTGCTCGCCCTCGTCGTGCGCTCGGTGCTCAACGCCTCGGGCATCATCCTGCCACCTCCGCCGGGGGCGACGCATGGCATGCCGATCAACGTGAAGTTCTACGCCCTGGCCTACGAGGCCGGGCTCGCCGCGATGCTGGTCACGATGAGCGTGGCCTCGTATTTTCCGGCCCGGCGGGCGTCGCGGATCCCGATCGTGGACGCCCTGACGCATGTTTAGCACGGCCGTGCTGCTCCTGGCGCTGGCCGCCGCGGACGCCTCGTCCCCCGAGGTCCAGGCGTGGCTGCGCGCGGTGGACGACGCGCGCAATGCGTTCACCGAGGCGAAGATCACCGCGCGCGCGAGTCAGCTCGACGACGGAAGGCCGGTCGGCTCCGCCGATTTCGACATCTACATCAAGGGCCGGGACCGGGCGCTGATCGTCTTTCGCGGCGGCAAGAACGATGGCCGCAAGGCGCTGACCGTCGGCGACCGAATGTGGCTTCTCGTGCCGGGTGCCGAGCATCCGGTCCCGATCACGGCCAACCAGCGCCTGATGGGCGGCGCGTCGTTCGGAGACGTCGCGCGGATGCGTTTCGCGGAAGACTTCACCGCGGTCCTGCGGCCGGAGACGGGGAGGGTCGGTGATCGAGACTGCCACGTCCTCGACCTGACGGCGGTGTCGCCGAAGGCGCCCTATCCGCACGTCGTTCTCTGGCTCGACGCGGGAGGGGAGCCCCTGCCGCGCAAGCTCGTGTTCTCCCTGCCCTCCGGCAAAGCTGCCCGGGAGGTCCTGTTTATGAAGTTCCGAAAGGTCGGGGGGAAGTCTGCCGTCGTCGAGATGGAGATCCGCGAGTTGATCGGCGCGAAGTCGCAGTCGGTGACGCGGCTCGAGTACCTCGACATCGCACCGGCGAAAATCGACGACGCCATCTTCACGCCCGATGGCGCGCGCGCAATGTGACCCCGCCGCAGCGCGGCAGGGTCATCCCGAGGGCCCGCAGGCCCGAGGGATCCCTTGGAAGTCACGCTGCAGCTGTGAAAGGGATCCCTCGCTTCGCTCGGGAGGGGGTCTGCCTGCGCCCGTCGAGCTCGCTTCGCTCAGGATGACGGGGAGGCGTCACCTACGCCCCGTGAGCGGATAGCCGCGAGACCGCGAAGCGGACGAGTCGCTCGCCGCAGAGGCGAGCGGCGAGGGTCCCGGCGGCCGGATGCACCATCAGGCGGCGGAAGACCAGGCCCCAGCCGAAGCGCGGCCCGAATTGTCGCTTCCAGGCCTCGGCGTAGATGCCCGGCGCGCTCTCCATCGGGATTTCTCCGTCGAGGCCCCGGGCGAGCGTGCGGCCGGCGAGGATTCCCGAGGCGAGAGCGACGGCCTGTCCCTCGCCGGAAAAGGGATCGATCATTCCGGCGGCATCGCCAGCCATGAGCATGCCGCCTTCGACGGCCGGCTTGGCAGCCAGGAAAACAGGGCCGGTCCCCAGGAATCCGACCGGCCCCTCGCGAAGCTCCGAAAGCGTTCGATCCAGGTCCGCACTCGAGCGGCGTGCATGCGCGACGACCGCCTCCCAGCCCGCGCCGAGTGTGCGGCGTGTCCGCTCGTGGATGATCCCGGCGAGGTTCACGCGGCCCTGCTCGACCCGCGATACGCCGCAGTAGCCGCCGGGGAACACGTAGAGCCGGACCTGACCGGCGAGATGCTCGGTGTCGCCTTCGTAGTCGCGGCTCCAGCCGAGGTACCGCCCCGACCCCTCCAGAAATCCGCGATCGAGCCGGCGATCGAGGGCGTCCCAGCGGCCCCAGGCGCCGACGACCGATCGCGCTCCCGTCGTCTCCTCCCGGGTTCCCGAAATGTGTTGGATCCGAAATCCCGACGCGGGTGTTCCATCCACCGTGAGGACCCTGGTGCCGAAGCGAATCTCGGCGCCGGTCTCGGCCGCTCGGCGCGCGAGCAGATCATCCAGGCAGAATCGCGAGATCCCGAGCGCCGGCGCCGCCAGGGTCAGGGTCACGACGCGGCCCGCCGGCAGGTGGAGCTGCCCGCGTTCGATCCGCTCGGCCCGCGCTTCGACGCCCTGAAGCGCACCGATGCGCCGGAGACTCTCGCGGGCATTGGCCGACAGGAACTGGCCGCAAACCTTCGGGCGAGGAAAGCGGTCCCTCTCGAGAACGAGAACGCGGCGACCCTCGAGGGCGAGCGTCGCGGCGGCGGCAGAGCCCGCCGGGCCGGCGCCCACGACGACCGCGTCGTACGCGATCACGGCTCGCCGGTCAGCAGCCACCGGAAGGGGAAGATGCGGCGCGTGTGGCTGCCCGGCCAGACGCCGCGCGCGATCTCGAGCGCCTCCTCGGGCGTGTAGGCCTGGCGCACGGACGCGACCCCGTCCTCGACGGAGATGCGCGCGCGGAAGAAGACGCGGCCCACGAGGGCCACGAAGAGCTCCGGGAACCGGTGGCGGCGCAGGTCGAGCACGGCAACGCTGTGCCGGGCCACACGCGCAAACTCGCGCAGCAGCAGCCGGTTGTCCTCAGGTGAAAAGTGGTGGAACAGGAGGCTCGAGTACACGAGGTCCACGGAGCGGTCGGCCAGTGGCAAGGCGAACGCGCTGGCCGCGACGCCGGGACAGCGGGGCTCGGCTCGTCCGGCCAGGGTGCGGCCGGCATGCAGGTGCCGCCACTGAAGATCGAGGGCCAGGACACGCGCATCGCAGCCGGCCGCGTCGAGCGCATCCTGGAGTCCGAGCGCGACGTCCCCCGAGCCGGCGCCGACGTCGAGAATCAGGGCCTGCGAGGCGCGGAGGCCGCGAACCAGCGGCAGCAGGTGCCGCTCCAGGGCTCGCGCGCCGCCCCAGCGGCGATGGACGAGGCGCAGGTCTTCGAGGGAACGCCGCATCTGGTCCGCCGGCACGGTGGGATCGTCCAGCCTCTCGCGGCTCGGCCGGCGGGGCGGGACGAGCCAGCTCATCCGGCGCGGGACAGGACGAGTGCGCTGTTCTTCGAGCCGAAGCCGATGCAGTTGCAGAGGGCGTTGGCGAAGGACGCGGGCCGCGCGGTATTGGCCACGTAGTCGAGGTCGCACTCGGGGTCGGGCATGTCAAGGTTGATCGTCGGCGGCAGGAAGCCGTCGCGCATCCCGAGCACGGCCGCGGCTACACCCGCCGCCCCGCAGGCGCCCTGCGGATGGCCGATCATGGACTTGACGGACGACCCCGGGATCTTCGTGACCGCCGAACCGAACGCGAGCCGGGCGGCGCGTGTCTCGACGCGGTCGTTGAGCTCGGTCGAGGTTCCGTGATACGCGATGTACTCGACCGCCTCGGGCGCCATTCGGGCCTCTCGCAACGCGAGCGACATCGCGCGCGCGGGCTCGACGCCGGTCTCGTCGAGACGGACGCGATGGTGTGCATCGCAGGTCGCGCCGTAGCCGCGGATTTCGGCATAGACGCGGGCGCCTCGGGCCAGCGCGCGCTCGCGATCCTCGAGGATGAACATCCACGACCCCTCGCCGAGGACGAATCCATCGCGGCCGGAGGCGAACGGACGCGACGCGCGCGGCGGCTCCCGCTCGCGGCAGGTGGACACGATCCGCATCATGACGAAGCCTTCCATGATGCCGCGAACGACCGTCGCGTCGACACCGCCGGTCAGGAGGATGTCCGCCGTGCCGAACTTGATCGCTCGAAATGCGTGGCCGAGCGCGTCCGTCGAGGACGCGCAGCCGGTCGACACGACGTGCGAGGGGCCCCGCAGGCCGAAGCGCATCGAGATCTCGGAGGACAGTGTGCCGATCGTTCCCGAGGGGATCGAGTACACCGAGGCCTTCTTGACCTGGTTGGTGTAGTAGAGGTGATACATCCGCTCCGAGAACTCGATTGGCCCACCTCCGGTGCCGAGCACGACGCCGATCTCGCGCCGCTCGTCGAGCGAGAGCGTGCCGGTGTCGATCCCGGCGTCGGTGAACGCTTCGGCCGAGGCGGCGATCGCCATGGGCACCGCGCGCGAGACGTGCCGGATGTCCTTCGGCCCCACGTGTGCCGTCGGGTCGAAATCCTTCAGTTCTCCAGCGATCGTGCAGGGCAGGCCTTCCGGGTCGAAGAGCGAGATCCGGCCGATTCCGCTCGTCCCCGCGGCCAGGGCCCGTGCGAAGGCCTCACGGCCGTTTCCGTTGGGGGAGAGGCACCCGATGCCGGTGATCGCGACCCGCCTCTCGACCATGCGGCGATTCTATGCGCCTGCCCTCGACCCGTCCGGCGCGACTAAGGAAAGCCTCAGATCGCCCGGCGGCCCTAGGGTGGCGCGTTCTCGTCGAGCCATTGATCGAGCAGACGCAGGAGCTTTACGGGCACGAACTGGACGAGGCCATCGGCGTGGAGCGATCCGGGCAGCTCGAAATGCACGTGGTCGACGGGCAGAGCTGCGGCGGCAGCAAGGGCCCGGCCGTGCGAGGGATCGACCAGCCAATCCCCCTCCGACGTCACGATGAGCTTGGGAATGGGGAGGGAAGCCACGGCGTCCACGGCCCGCGGCCTGTCCTGTCCGAGCCTGCCGGCCGCGAGTTTCGGCACGCGCACGGCGTGCCGCAGCCGCACCTGTCGGATCGCTCCGAGCTTCCAGGGCTTGGGACGCAACGTGCGCAGATCGGCGGGGGAAGAGATCATCACGAGCGCTCGGCAGGGCAACTCGGGCTTGAGGGCCAGAGCCTGTGCCGCGATCGCGCCTCCCATCGAGAGCCCGAGCACCGCGAAGCGTTCGTACAGCTTGCCCTCGCCGACGAGCTCTCCGACCACGGCATGGAAGTCGTGATGCTCGGCGGCTCCGAAGCCGTAACCTCCGGTGCTGTCTCCGTGGCCCCGAAAGTCGAGCGCCGCGACGTCGTACCCGCGCCGCGCGAAGTGATGGGCGAGGAAGAGGTTCTCGCGGCCGAGTCGCACGCGCCAGAACCCGGGAGCGAGCACGAGCAGCTCCCGCGCGGGTCGGCGCCAAAGCGTATATGCGATGGACACGCCGTCGTGCGAGCGCGCCGTGCCATGGCGCGCCTCCGGTGCGACGGCGCCACCGCGGCGGCGAGCCACGCCGCGTTTCATAGCGGCAGGCAGTCGACGAAGGCTCCGGCGGCGAGGGTTCCCGAGTCGGCCGGGATGCGGATGAGGGCGTTCGCGCGGGCGTGGGTCGCCAGGTCGTGGCTGCCGCGGCTCTCGAGCAAGGAGGCGCGGTTCTCTCCGTCGAGGGTCGAGAGCGTCGCGTCGAGGTACGTTTCCCGCCGCCCGCGAATCGCTAGCGGGTGGGACAGCCGCGCGGACACGGCTGCCGGGCCCGCCGGGTCGGCACCCTCGAGGAGGTCGAGGGCGTGGCGCACGAAGAGATGGAAGCAGACCGAGGTGGACACGGGGTTGCCAGGCAGGCCGAACCAGAGGGTTGCTCCGCGCCTGCCGAACGCGATCGGCCTGCCGGGCCGCATCGCGACGCCGTGAAACAGGATCTCGAAGCCGGCCTTTGCCGCGAGCTCGGGGAGCAGGTCCAGGTCGCCGGCGGAAACGCCGCCGCTCGTCACGAGCACGTCCTCGTTGCGCCCGGCCTCCTTGAAGAGCCGGCGGACAGCGGCCTCGTCGTCCGCCACGGGGGCCCGGGCAGAGGCGGTCGCGCCGCGGCTCCGGCAGAGCGCCAGGAGCATGGGACCGTTCGAATCGCGAAGCTGCCCGGGGCCGGGCTTGTCGGAGGCCGGAACGAGCTCGTTTCCGGTCACTGCGATCGCGACGCGCGGCCGGCTGTAGACCTCGATCGGCTCGGCGCCGGCGAGGGCCGCGAGCGCCACGTCGGCAGGTGTGAGCCGGCGGCCGCGCGCGAGCAGTGGGCTTCCGGCGGCGACACTCTCTCCCCGCCGACGCACGTGCTCACCGGCGTGGGGGGCGGTGAGGGCTGTGATCCGTCCTTCCTCGCGCCGCACGTCCTCGACGGCCAGCACCGCTTCCGTCCCGGCCGGCAGAGGTGCGCCCGTCATCACGCGAACCGCCTCGGCTGCGCCGAGCGGGCCCGGCGGCCGATCTCCGGCCGCGACGAGCCCGGAGCGCTCTCCGAGCGCGGCCCCGACGGCCGGAACATCGGCCAGGCGCACCGCATAGCCGTCCATGGCAGACGTGTCGAACGGCGGCCAGTCGACGTCCGCACGGATCTCCCGCGCGAGAACGCGGTGCAGGGACTCGCCGAGGGGCGACCGCTCCGCTCCGCACGGCGAGCAGGCCGCGCGAAGGATCTCGAGGGCGCGAGCCACGGTGATCACCGAGCCATTCTAAGGTCGATGGCAGCTGCTAGGATTCGGCCATGCCGATTTACGAATACGTGTGCGGTTCCTGCAAGAAGAAGACGGAAGTCATCCAGCGCATGAACGAGGCGCGCCTCAAGGTGTGCCCCCACTGCGGCGGCAAGCTCACGAAGATGTTTTCAGCTCCGGCCATCCAGTTCAAGGGGAGCGGCTTCTACATCACCGACTACGCCAAGGCCAAGAGCGAGGAGGGTGCTGGGAAGAAGGCGAGCGGCGACGAGAAGTCCGATACCGGGGCCGCCACGGAGAAGGTCGACAAATCGGAGAGCGCCGGGAAGGCCGAGAAGGCCGAAAAGGCCGAGAAGGCCGAGAAGGCCGAGAAGGTCGAGAAGAAGGCCGAGAAGAAGAAGGAGAAGAAGGCGGCGGACTGACAGGCCGCAGAGCGGCCTGTCATCCCGAGGGCCCGTAGGCCCGAGAGGTTCCTTGAAGTCACGCTGCGGCTGCGAAAGGGATCCCTCGCTTCGCTCGGGATGACAAGGGCGGGCGGGATGACAAGGCCGCGGACCTGCGGGGCGGCGTGCCGACCCGCTCAGTTCAGCTTCAGGCCCTTCAAGTACTCCCGAAACGGCGCGCCCAGGTCCTGGCGCTTCAGCGCAAATTCCACGGTCGCCTTCAGGAAGCCGAGCTTGTCGCCGGCGTCGTAGCGCTTGCCTTCGAAGAGATATCCGTCGATCGGCCCCCGCGCGAGAAGCGTCTTCAGGGCGCTCGTGAGCTGGATCTCGCCCCCGACATCCGAGCGCGTTTCGGCGAGGATCTCGAAGATCTGGGGCGGCAGGAGATAGCGGCCGATGATCGCGAGATTGGAGGGGGCCTTGTCGGGCGCCGGCTTCTCGACCATGTCGGTGATCCGCACGACCCGGTCCTCGACCTTTTCTCCCGCGACGATCCCGTACTGGCGGGTCTCCGCGTGCGGCACTTCCTGGAGGGCGATGACGGGATTGCCCCGCCTCTCGTAGAGCCGCATCATCTGGCCAATGCACGGCTCGTCGGCGTCCACGATGTCGTCGCCGAGCATCACCGCGAACGGCTCGTTGCCCACGAGGTCCCTCGCCTGGAGGACGGCGTGCCCGAGTCCGAGTGCCTGCTTCTGGCGCACGTAGGAGACCGGGATCAGCTCCGAGACGCCGCGCACCTCTCCGAGCAGCCCGCTCTTGCCCTTCTCCTCGAGAGTTCGCTCGAGCTCGAACGAGGTGTCGAAGTGGTCTTCGATCGCGTTCTTGCCGCGGCCCGTGACGATCACGACGCGCGCGATCCCCGCGTCCCGGGCCTCCTCGACGACGTACTGGATGAGCGGCCGATCGACCAGGGGCAGCATTTCCTTGGGCTGGGCCTTGGTAGCCGGCAGAAAGCGGGTGCCCAGGCCCGCTGCCGGGAACACAGCGACGCGAATCTTGCCCATGGGGAGAGAGTGTAGCCGACCGGCCGGATGGAGGAAGCCCGTACAATACGAGGGTGAAGATGGACAAACGAGCCGGCATTCGGCGGGCCATCGTGCCGCTGGCGGCGGCGGCCTTGCTCGTCGCGGCCGATGTCGCCGGCGCCGCCGCGTGGTGGCGCCTTCCGGTCTGGGGCGCCGAGGTGCGGGCCTTTGCGCTCGACCCGTTCCAGCCGAACGTCCTGTACTGCGGCACCTCGCGCGGCAATTTCTACGGCTCGCACGACAGCGGCGCGAGCTGGGAGCCGCTCCAGTCGGGTCCGGCGTTTCCCGGTTACTACGTCACCGGGCTCATCGCCGATCCGTTGGTCCCCGGGCGGCTGTGGGCATCGCTCGCGGGCGAGCTCGGCGGCGGCATCGTTGCGCAGAGCGAGGACCGGGGAGGCAGCTGGTCGCCGCTCTGGAAGTCGACCAGGGCGGTGACGACGCGGGCCCTGGCGCTCGCGCCCGGGGAGCCGCGCCTGCTCGCCGCCGGGGGCGATGACGGCGTCCGGCTGTCTGCCGATGGCGGCAGGACGTGGACGCGGACGGGCGAGGGCGTGGCGGGCCTCCAGCAGGTCGAGTCGCTCGCCTTCGATCCGACCGACCGCCGGGTCCTCTACGCCGGCACCTGGCGGCAGGCCTTCCGAACGAAGGACAGCGGTGCCGTGTGGAGCCGGATCGCGGAGGGCATGGTTCTCGACGCGACGGTCTATGCGTGGGACTTCGACGCCTCCGACTCCCGGGACGTGTGGGTCTCGACCTGCGGTTGGGTCTATCGATCCCGGGATGGCGGAGATCGGTGGACGCGGTACACCACCGGATTCACCAACCGCCGTTCCCACAGCGTGCGGCGGGACCCGCTGCACCCCGGTGTCGTGTACGCTGCGACGGTCGGCGGCCTGCATCGCTCCGACGATGGGGGCGTGACCTGGAATCGGATCTCCCGCGAGTCGCTCGTCGTGACAGCGCTCGAAGTGGATCGCCGTTCGGGGCGACTGTATGTCGGCACCGAGGGGGAGGGCGTCTTCACGTCGGATGACGGCGGCCGCACGCTCGAGCCGAGCTCGCGCGGGCTCCCCGAAAGCCGGGTTGCCGAGCTCGTCGCCGACCCCGGCGATGCGGGCCGCGTCCTCTTCTTTCGCGCGTTCGCCGGCGAGGAGAGCGGGGTGTGGGAGGCGAGGGGGCGCCAGGTTCGCAAGATCTCCAGCGATCCGCTGCCGGCGTCGGCCTCGCTCGCCGCGTTCCGGGCACGGGATGGCCGGACGGTGCTGCTCGTGGCGAGCTCATCCGGTGTGAAGGTCTCCCGCGACGGAGGCGTGCACTGGGAGGCACCCGCGCAGCCGCCCGAGGGAGCGCCGATCGTGCTGTACGGCGGAGTCTTCGAAGAGCCCGTCCTCGTGACGACCGAAGGCGTCTACGCCACGGCGGATGGCTCGCGGTTTGCCGCCGTGCCGGGAGGGCTTCGGCCCGCGGGCGCGGCACAGTTGCTGGCCGATGCGAGCGGCAATCCTCTGCTCGAGATCCGCTCGGGAGCGAGCCTCTCCTATTGGGATGGCCAGAACTGGTCGATTCGCAAGAAGGCCGCCCTGGGCGGCGGGATCTTCATGAAGGCGGCCGCGGACAAGCCGGCCGGCGGCTACTCGAGCCTTCAGGACGTCGGTGGAACGCTTCTCTGGTCCGAGGGGCGCAACCGCCGCGCCTTCACGAGTCCCCGGCCCGCGTTGACCCTCGCTTCGGCGGCGCAGAGCTCCGGGGGGCGCGTGTATGTGGGGACGATGGGCGACGGGCTGTTTCTCTTCGAGCCCTAGTAGGGGCGGCGGCCGGGGCGCCCGGCGGACGAGATTCGTGCCAAGGAGGGACAGCCTGCGCTGCGACAGACTGCCAAAGGGCGCTCGCTTCGCCACGACCGTAGGCTCGGCCCTCGGATTCGTGGCCGCCCTTGCGGCGGCGCCGAACTTGCCGTCTCGCGCGGCGATCGGGCAGCTCCCGGGCTACGCTGCCGAGCAGGGCTTCGATCCGCGCCGCGACGTACTTCGCCTCCTGGTGTTCGCCCTCTTCCCCCTGATCGGGGGTGCCGCGGGGATGTGGCTCTCCGCCAGGATGTCGAAGCGCGGAGCTCGCGCAGCCCCCGGCTCGGGTGGAGAAGGGCGCGCCGTGCCGCGGGCACGCCCGGGCTTTCTTCTTCCCGCAGTGGCGGCACACGCCCTGACGGTCTGGATCTTCCTCGTCCCCGTTCTCGTGCCGCGCGGAGCGCCGCCTGTCCCCCTGCTCGCACTCCTGGCCGCCATTTCCTTTACGCTCGCCAGGGTCCTCGGAGAGGGCGACTCGGAGCGCGGCGCCGCTTACCTGGCCGCGGCCTGCCCGATTCTCCCGCTGGCGCTGCTCGGCGAGCGGCCTCCGGTGGTCTGGCTGGCCGCGGGAGTGGGCGGGCTCCTGCTGCCGCCCCTCGCGCGCGCAATCACGATCGTTCGGCCGAATGTCGTACGACCTCTGAGGGCGCTCGCCCTCGTGGTTCTTCTCCCCGGGAGCGTGACGGCGCTCGCGGCGGCGAGTCTCTTCCGCGCGCCCGGAGTCGCCGACGTTTTCGAGGACGGGCACGGGCTTCTTCCGGCCTCGGAATACCTGAGGGGAGAACTGCCCTATCGGGACATCGTTCCGGGCCATGGGCTGGTCACGGACGGTCTCTTCCAGGCCATGCAGCTGAGGCTCTTCGGAGACGACTACCGGGGCCTGAAGCGAGGCACCAAGCTCTTCGGATCGCTCTTTCTGCCCGCCTTCTACGCGCTGGGATTCGCCGCGACAGGCAGCCCGGCCGTTGGATTCGCCGGCCTCGTCTTCTCGTTCCTGTTCTGTCCCCAATACGTTTTCTTGCGCGCACTCCTGTCCATCTGGACGCTCGCCCTCGCGCTCTACGCCTCCCGGACGAAGAAGGCCGGGGCGTGGCTCGCCTGCGGCGCCGCTCTGCCCGTGAACCTGTGCGTGGCGGTGGATTTTGCCGCGTATGCGGCCGCAGGTGTAGCCGTCGCGCTGTGGATCGCGCGAGGCAACCGCTTCGCGCATCTCCGGCGGCTGGTCCTCGGCGGGCTTGCCTCCGGGGCCGCCATCGCGATCGTGCTGGGATCGCTCGGGAGCCTCGGTGGCTTCGTCCGGACGACCTTCTTCTTCGTCCCCTCCCTTCTGCCGGCCTACGCGATGGGGTTCCCGCCGTTTGTCGTGCCGCGAGACCTCGAAAGCGTACTCCGGCAGGCAAACGGCGTGGGCCTTCTGTACGGATTCGCCGCCTCCGGTGTCGTCCTGTTGGGGGCTCTCCTCCCCAGAGCGCCGCGCGTGGGCGCCCGCGCTCGAGCGATGTTGCCTCTGTTCGCTTGGGTCGTGCTCGCGATGCTGTCGGTTCTCGAGCGCAACCACCTGGAATACGCCCTGTTCTGCGTGCCGGTTGGGCTCATCCTGCTCCAGAGGTGGGTCCGCGGATGGAGGCCATGGACGAGCCCTCGTGCGATGGCGTCGGGGACGCTGCTGGCGGCGCTGGTCCTCACTCGGGGGCCGGCGTCTCTTGTCGCGATCCTGGCGGACAGGATCGTCCAGCCGCCGACTGCGCCCACCACCCGGACATTCGACGAGCCGCTGCGCGCCCGGGGCGCCCTCTTCGCACCCTGGGACGCGCGGCTGATCGAGGCGACCTCCGAGGTGATCCGGCATTCGGGTCTCCGGGAGAACGAGACCTGGTTTGACTTCGCGAGCGCTCCGGGCCTCTACTTCCTCTTCGACCGTGACTGCCCGATCCGGTACTACGAGGTCTCCTTCTTCGAGTCCGAGAGCGCGCAGCGGGAGGTCATCGCGGCCATCGAGCGAAATCCCCGCGTCCGCCTGGCGCTGGTGAGGTCCGGGCTCTCCGCGGAGTCGATCGATGGCATGTCGAGCGCGGCGCGTGCTCCGCATGTGGACACGTTTCTTCGGGCTCGGTTTCGCCCGTTCTATCGGGCCGGGGACGTCGAGTTCTGGACCAGGAAAGAAGGGCCTATCGCGGGACGTCCAGGACCTGCAGGGTCGAACCCACCGTGACCTTCTCCCGGGCGCCCAGGCCGCCGGCGATCTCGAGGACGCTTCGCGCGGGCGCGTCGGGGCCGTAGGTGGGGCAGGGATCCGCCCTGCAGGGCGGAGTGTCGGCCGACACGAAGAGGACCTTGGCCGACTCGTCCAGCCAGATCATATCGAGCGGGATCATCGTGTTCTTCATCCAGAAGTGGTGGGGCGCCGCATCGTCGAAGAGGAAGAGCATGCCGGTACGGGACGGGAGGCTCTCCCGGAACATGAGCCCTTGCGTCTGCTGTTCGGGAGTGCGCGCGAGCTCGAGGGCATAGACGGCGCCCGACGGCAGCACGACACGCGGCCCCGGGGCGGCTGCCGGCGCGGGCGTGGCCCGCGCCGCGGGGGCGGGCTGTGGCGCGGCTCCGCAGGCTGCGAGGGCGAAGCAGAGGGCCGCGGCGGCAATGGGCGCGCCGCCGGGGCGGACGCTCACGCGGAGGACTCCTTCGGGTCGGGAGGCGCGGCCTCGTCGCCCTCGTACATCTCTTCCTTTCGAACGAGGTCGTACTTCTTGGCGTAGTAGCGAAACGACCGGAACGACATGTGCAGCAGCTCCGCGGCCTTGGTCTGCACGCCGCCGCACCGATCGAGCGCCTCGCGCATCAGGCGCTTCCCGACGGTCTCGAGGTACGCTTCGAGGTTGATGCCCTCCTCCGGAAGGCTCTCGAAATCCGGAACCCGCGTCCGCACGCCGAGGGCGATCGCCTCTGGCAGACTGGAGGCGTTGATGACCGGGCCGGCCTCGAGCGCCACCGTGCGCTCGAGGGTGTTCTCGAGCTCGCGCACGTTGCCGGGCCACGGATACGCCTCGAGCAGCCGCATCGCCTCCAGGGAGATCTTCTTTTCCGGGATCTTCTGTTCCTTGCAGATCATCGTGATGAAGTGGCCCGTCAGGGGTGCGACGTCCTCGGCCCGGGAGCGCAGGGGAGGCAGCGCGATCGGGATGACGTTGATGCGGTAGTAGAGGTCTTCGCGAAACTTCCCCTCGGCGACGAGGTCGGTCAGGTCCTTGTTCGTCGCGGCGATGATCCGGACGTCGACGGCGACCTCGTCGTTTCCGCCGACCTTGCGGATGAGCTTCTCCTGGATCGCCCGCAGCAGCTTGACCTGCATGGTCGGAGTCGTTTCGGAGATCTCGTCCAGGAACAAGGTGCCGCCGTCGGCTTCCTGGAAGAGCCCCCGCTTCTCGCGGACGGCGCCCGTGAAGGCCCCGCGCTCGTGGCCGAACAGCTCGGATTCGAGGAGGGTCTCGGGAAGCGCCCCGCAGTTGATCGACACGAACTTCTTTTCCTTGCGGATCGAGGAGAAGTGGATGGCGCGAGCGATCAGTTCCTTGCCCGTGCCGCTCTCTCCGGTGAGCAGGACGGTCGAGGAAACCTTGCCGATGCGTTCGATGGTTCGGAAGATCTCCTGCATCCGGCTGCCCTTGCCGATGATGTTGGCGAAGGTGTACTTGCCCGCGAGCTCCTGCCGCAGGTACAGGTTCTCGTCCTGGAGCCGCTTCTCGCCGAGCGCCCGGCGCACGACCAGGACGAGCTCGTCGTTGTTGAAGGGCTTGGCGATGTAGTCGACGGCTCCCCGCTTCATGGCCTCGACGGCATCCTCCGTCGACGTATGCGCCGTGATCATGATGACCGGCGTCGGCAGGTGCTCGTCCCGGACCTTCCGCAGCAGATCGAGGCCGTTGCCGTCGGGCATCTTGATGTCGCAGAGGATGACGTCCGGGCTCGAGCGCATCGCCGCGGCCACGCCCTCCGTGTAGTTGGCGGCCGTCAGGACCTCGAAGCCCTGTTTGTGGAAGAGGAGCCCCAGCATGTCCCGCAACGACTTCTCGTCGTCGACGATCAGAAGGCGCGGGCCGCTCACTGCACGGCCTCGGCGCCCAGGGCGGCGGGTCCGGGCGCAACCCGGGTCGTCGTATGGCGCGGCAGCAGTATGGTCACGCTCGTTCCCTCGCCCGGCCTCGACTCGACGTCGATCGCGCCCCCGTGGTCTTCGACGATGCGCCGGACGATCGCCATGCCGAGCCCGGTGCCTCCGTCGAAGGCCGTGGAGAAGGGCGTGAAGACGCGGGCCAGCTCCTCCTCGCTCATCCCCCGGCCGGTGTCGCGGAACTTGATGCTATACCACGCGCCGTCCTCGCGGCCCGACACCGTGAGCGTGCCGCCGTCGGGCATGGCGCGAACGGCGTTCTTCGCGACGTTGTAGATGATCTGGCGGATCTGGTCGCGGTCGCCGGGCAGCAGAGAGGCGGGTGGCTGAACGTCGGTCGCGATCGCGTGCGCGTCGGAGACTTCGTCCGAGAGCCGGAACAGGTCGAGGACCTCCTGGATGTTGCCCGCGACGTCGAAGACCGCGACGCGCCGCTCCTGCGGCCGCACGAAGCGCAGGAACTCCTCCAGGATCTTCGAGAGCCGGTTCGACTCGGAGACGATGATCTCCATGAGCCGCCGCTCCGCGGATCCCACCGACAGCTCGTTCGAGAGCACCTGGACCGACCCGGAGATCGATGCCAGCGGGTTCCGGATCTCGTGGGCGATGCCTGCCGCCAGCTCCCCGACGGCCGCGAGCTGCTCGTTGAACCGGGCCTGCCTCTCGAGCTTCTTGACCTCGGTCAGGTCCTGGAAGACGATGAGGGCCCCGTCCTCGCCTCCCGGGTCCTTCAGGGCGCGCAGCGAGTAACCGAGCATGCGCCGCGAGTCGTCGCGCTGGATCTCGACCTCCGCCCGGAACCCCTCGCGGCCGCGCGTCCGGTGACGAATCTCCGCCCAGTCGCTCGGCAGGTTCAGGCCGATCTCGGCCAGCAGCTTGCCGGTCGCCCGCGCGGGCTGGATGCCGAGAATGTCTCCGCCGGCCTGGTTCAGGAACGTGACCCGCTGGCGGGAGTCGGCCGTGACGAGGCCCGAGGACATGGAGGCGAGGACGTTCGCATAGAGCGTCTGGATGCGGGAGAGCGCCTTCTGGCGCAGCTCCAGCTCCTCGCGGGCGCCTCGCAGCTTTTCCGAGAGGTACGAGACCATGAACGCGACCCCGTAGAAGCCGAGCACCGTGATCGTGAGGTTGTAGCCGATGCGCTCGACCCCCCAGCGCGGGGCAGCCGACAGCGCCGGCCGCGGCACGATCTCGTAGGCCGTCAGCTCCACCATCAGGCCGTGGAGCAGCGCGGCCACCGACGCGATGATGAGGGCGCCCGTCCGGAAGAGCAGGAAGGCGGCCGCGCCGATCACGACGAGGTAGAGGAAGGTGAAGACCGAGCTCGCGCCCCCCGAGGAATACACGAGGACGCACACGAGCCCGAGGTCGCCGAGGATCTGGAGGTAGGCCTCGGCGCGCGGCGCGATGAGCCTGCCCACGGTCCAGTGCGCGAGCGACAGGGCGAAGGCCGCGCCGCAGAGGCCGTAGAGGTACGAGATTTCGACCTCCGCACCGGAACCGGCCTGCACCAGGATCGCGGAAAGAAGGATCAGGAAGAGGACGACGATGCGGACCGTCGTCAGCCAGAACAGCGAGCGGCGAAGGGGGGAGTCGTCCAAGCTAGTCGTGGGCCATGAGCCGTGAGTCGTGAGCCGTCGAACTCAAGACTCAGGGCTCACGACTCGCGACCCGTCCCTATCCGATCTTGTTGATCAGCGTGAACATGGGCAGGTACATGGCGATGACGATGCCGCCGATGATCACGCCCAGGATGAAGATCATGACCGGTTCGAGCAGTTTCACGAGGCCGGCGACGGCGATGTCCACTTCGTCCTCGTAGAACTCGGCGATCTTGTTCAGCATGGAGTCCAGGGCGCCGGTCTGCTCGCCGACGCCGATCATCTGCACGACCATGTTCGGGAAGACGTCGGAGTCCTTGAGCGGCTCGATCAGCGTCTTGCCGCCCTCGACGCTCTTGCGCGTCGCGACGATCGCGTCCTCGACGATCGCGTTGCCCGCCGTGCGGGCCGTGATGTCGAGGCTCTCCAGAATCGGCACGCCCGAGGAGGTCAGGGTCGCAAGGGTCCGGCAGAACCGGGCGACGGCGATCTTGCGGAGGATGATGCCGATGATGGGCATCTTCAGCATGGCGCCGTCGACCACACGCCTGCCGCGATACGTCTGGTAATAGCGCCGGAAGAAGAAGACGGCGGCAGCGATCCCGATGACGAAAAAGATGAAGTACCGGGCGAGGAAGTTCGAGGCCGCGATCACGACGCGGGTCGGGAAGGGCAGCTCCGCCCCGAGGCTGGTGAAGAGGGCGGCGAACGTGGGGATGACCTTCAGCAGGATGACCGCCACGACGATCGCGGCGATCGTGATGACCGCAATCGGGTAGATCAGGGCCGCCCGCACCTGCGAGCGGAGCTTCACGGCCTTTTCGATGTAGGTCGACAGGCGCTGAAGAATCGTGTCGAGGATACCGCCCGCCTCCCCGGCCGCGACCATGTTGACGTAGAGGTCGTCGAAGGCCTTGGGGTGCCGGCGCATGGCGTCGGCGAGCGTCGAGCCCGCCTCGACGTCCTGGCGCACCTGCAGGAGGATCTTGGCGAAGTTCTTGTGCTCCTGCTGGTTCGCGAGGATCTCCAGGCACTGCACGAGGGGAAGGCCGGCATCGATCATGACCGAGAACTGGCGCGTGAAGACGGCCAGGATCTTTGGCGGGACCCTCCGGGCCATCTTCGTCAGCGAGATTTCCTTGCCGCGCTCCCGGATGCCGGTGACGACGATGTTCTGCCGCCGGAGGTTCGCCAGCGCGAGCTCCTTCGTGTCGGCGACGAGCACGCCCTCCTGGACGAGCCCCGTCCGATTCCTTCCCTTCCAGACGTAGTTCGGCATGGCCTTAGTTCCTCTTGCCCGCCGAGGCCGCCACCGTGGGCACGTTGACGCCGGCGCCGCGGTTGATGAGCTCCTGGAGCTCGTCCGGCATGGACGAACGCGAGAGCGCCGCCTCGAGGGTGATCAGTTTCTTCATGTAGAGCGTGGCGAGCGACTGGTTGAACGTCTGCATGCCGAACTTCGACTGGCCCGACTGCATCGTCGAATAGATCTGGTGGATCTTGTCCTCGCGGATCAGGTTGCGGATGGCCGCGTTGGGGACCAGAACTTCGAGCGCCATCACGCGGCCCTTCCCGCTCGAACGCTCCAGCAGGGTCTGACACATGATCCCCTCCAGGACGAAGGAGAGCTGCGTCCGGATCTGGCTCTGCTGGTGGGCCGGGAAGACATCGACGATGCGATTGATCGAGGTCGTGGCGGAGTTCGTGTGCAGCGTCGCGAGCGTCAGGTGGCCCGTCTCGGCGATGCGCAGCGCCGCCTCGACCGTCTCGAGGTCGCGCATTTCTCCGATGAGCACGACGTCCGGGTCCTCGCGCAGGACCGCGCGCAGGGCGTTCGAGAACGAGTGCGTGTCGGCATGCAGCTCGCGCTGGTTGACGAGGCACTTCTTGTGCCCGTGCAGGAACTCGATCGGGTCCTCGATGGTGACGATGTGGAGCTGTTTCTCGCGGTTGATCTTGTCGATCATCGCGGCGAGCGTCGTGGTCTTGCCCGACCCGGTCGGCCCGCAGACGAGGATGAGGCCGCGGGGCTTGTCGCACAGGAGCTCGACGACCGGGGGAAGCCCGAGCTCCTTGAAGCCCAGGATCTCGTACGGAATCTGCCGGTAGACGCCGGCGACCGCGCCGCGCTGCTGGAAGTTGTTCGCCGCGGAATCGGGCGATGCCCTTGACACCGAAGGAGAAGTCGAGCTCGAGGTTCTCTTCGAAGCGGTGCTTCTGGGCGTCGGTCAGAACGGAGTAGGCGAGCTGCTTGGTCTCGGGCACCGACAGCGGGGGATAGGGCAGGGGGATCAGCTTCCCGTCGAGGCGCACCATCGGGGGAGACGTGGTCGTCAGATGGAGGTCCGAGCCCCCCATCTCGACCATTTGCTTGAGCAGGCCGTGGAGCGTGGTTTCACTCGCCATACAGCGGTCCCCCGATTATTGTGTTGCAAGAGTTCACGCCCTTTGGGGCGGGAAAGAAGGCAGGGCGCCGGGTGCCGGGGCGCGCAAACGCGGGCTCGAGGCGGTGTGTCGGTGTCGTGCCCCGTCCTAAAGAACAGTTTCCCGGAGCACCTCGTCGAGCGTCGTCGCGCCCTCGCGGATCTTCTGGAGGCCCGACATGCGCAGGCTGACCATGCCTTCCTCGATGGCCTTGCGCTTCAACTCGATCGAGGAAGCGCCCGAGAGGATCATGTCCCGGATCTCGTCGGAGAAGAGCAGGACCTCGAAGAGCCCGACCCGGCCCTTGTAGCCGGTCTGGTTGCAGCGCTCGCAGCCCCGACCGCGCTTGATCCGCAGGCCCTTGACCTCGTCCGGCGTAAAGCCCACCTGGATGAGCGTCTGGGGCGGCGTCTCGACGTCCTCGGTGCAGCCGGCGGCACACCCGGCGCACGAGCCGCTGCGGCGCAGATGCAGTTGACCGAGGTCGCCACGAGAAAGGGCTCGATGCCCATGTTCATGAGGCGGTTGATGGTCGACGGCGCGTCGTTGGTGTGCAGCGTGGACAGAACGAGGTGGCCCGTCAGCGCGGCCTTCGACGGCGATCTCCGCGGTCTCGAAGTCGCGGATCTCGCCCACGAGGATGATGTCGGGGTCCTGCCGGAGAAAGGAGCGCAGCGCCGAGGCGAACGTCAGGCCGATCTGCTCGTTCATCTGGACCTGGTTGATGCCGGCGAGGTTGAACTCGATCGGGATCCTCGGCGGTCATGATGTTGACGGTCGGGTCGTTCAGGGCGGCGATGGCGGAGTAGAGCGTGTTGGTCTTGCCGGAGCCCGTCGGCCCCGTGCACGAGCACGATCCCGTAGGGCCGGTCGATCGCGTTCTTGAAGCGGCGCAGGGGCTCCTGGTCGAAGCCGAGCTGCGTCATGTCGAGCGCAGCTTCGACTTGTCGAGCAGCCGCATGACGACCTTCTCGCCGAAGTGGCGTCGGGGACGCTCGAGACCCGCAGATCGAGGTCGCGCGAGCGCTCCTCGACGCGCAGGCGGATCTTGATCCGGCCGTCCTGGGGCAGGCGCTTCTCGGAGATGTCGAGCTTGGCCATGATCTTCAGCCGGGAGATGAGCGGGTCGCGGGCTTCGCATTGGCAGCGCCATGATGTCGTGGAGGATGCCGTCCACGCGAAACCGGACGCGGAACTCCTTCTCGTAGGGCTCCACGTGGATGTCCGAAGCGCCCGCCTTGAGGGCCTCGATGAGGATCAGGTTCAAGACCTTGATGATCGGGGCCGACTCGCTCGATTTCGTGAGATCCGAGAGGTCGATCTCCTGACCTTCCTCGCCGCGGACGACGTCCACATCGGCGCCGGCATCGATCCCGGTGATCTCGTCCATGTTGAGCTCGCCGAGGCCGACGCTGGCCATGTCGTCCATCGTGAGCGCGGAGGAGGTCATGACGTCCTCGAGGCTCGAGTCGCCGCCGAGCGTGGGGCCGGAGCCGCCCGGTCTTCGCCCGCTCCTTGAGCACGACCGAGCGCGGCGTCCCGTAGTGCTTGTCGATCGCCTTGCGCAGGGCGATCTCCGAGGCGACCACCGGCTCGACGTTGTAGCCCGTCATGAACTTGATGTCGTCCATGGCGAAAACGTTGGTGGGGTCTCCCATCGCGATCGTCAGCGTCGCACCGGTCTTGTTCACCGGGAGGACACCGTACTTGCGGGCGACCTCGCCGGGGACGACCTTGATGATCGCCGAGTCGATCTCGAAATGGGCGAGGTCGATCGACGGGACGCCGAACTGCTGCGAGAGGGTCTCGGTGATGTCGCTCTCCGAGACGGCGCCGACCCGGACGAGGGCCTCGCCGATCTCGCCTCCCTCCTCCCGCTGGAGCTTGAGGGCGGTCTCGAGCTGTTCCTGGGTGATCAGCTTCTGCTTGAGGAGGAGGTCTCCGAGTTTTACGGCCATGGGGTTGAAAGATGGTAGGGGTTTAGCGTCAAAGAGTCAAAGGGCGGTCGATCGCAAGCCGTCTAACGCAGCATCTCCATTGCCCGCCTCAACACTTCCTCGTCCGAAGTGCCGTGCATGTCCGCCACCACTCCCCGGCGGTCGCGATACGGCCCGTTCCGCGCGGGATTGGACGGCCCGAAGAGGGCGAGCGTCGGGACGCCGAGCGCGTCGGCGAGGTGCAGCGGTCCCGTGTCGCCCGCGACGAAGAGCGCGGCCTCCCGAATGACGCGCGCAAGACCCGCGAAGCCGAGACGGGCAGCGGCGGGCGCCGGGGCAGCAGACCGCGGAGCCGCTCGGCTCGACGCTCGTCGCCGGGTCCCCACGACACGACGGTGGAGATCTGGCGTTCGCGAATGAGCCCGCGCGCCAGGTGCGCGAACCGTTCTTCGCCCCAGGCTTTTTCGGGCCGGCCCGCGCCGGGATGAATGAGCACGAACGGGCGCTCGACCGATGCCAGGAACGCGTCGGCGTCCGGACTCGGCAGGTGCATCAGGTAGGAGGCGTCGGGCGCCCGCGTCTTGACGGGGATCCCGGCGGCCGCCAGCAGCGAGAGGTTCCGGTCGACGACGTGGGTGGCGTCGGGCGGCGGTGTGATCGGGATCGTGCACAGCAGAGACGACCCGGGCTCGCGGCGTGCGGATCGGGCGAAGCCGACCACCGGGGCTCCGGAGGACCGGGCGATCGCCGCCGATTTCCAGAGGCCCTGCACGTCGAGGGCGCGGTCGGGCGCGAACGCGCGCAGGGCGGCCCGCAGCGCGGCGAGCTGCGCTCGGGTCTCCGGCGCGAGCAGGCGGCGGCGCCAGCCCTTCGTGTCGGCCCGGAAGATCGTCTCGCAGGCCGGGTTGCCTTCGAGCAGGCCGGCGAATGCCGGCTCGACGACCCAGCCGACCGTGGCTCCGGCGGCGCGGGCGTTCTGCGCCAGGGGCAGAGTGTGAATCACGTCGCCCATCGCGGAGAGGCGGACGATCAGGAGTTTCACGAGCTCGTGGCGCTCATCGATTCGCGGACCGCTGGATCCTCTCGATGAGGTCCGTCGTCGCGTGGTCCTTCGGGTCGCCGACGATGACCGTGCGGCCGCCATAAGCCGCGACGACGCCCCGCTCCGGCACGGAACCTTCGGTGTAGTCCGTGCCCTTGGCATGGACGTCCGGTCGGATCTCCGCGATCAGGGCGGCCGGCGAGTCGTCGTCGAAGACGACCACGGCGTCCACGCAAGCCAGCGCAGCCACGATCTCGGCGCGCTCGGCCTGCGGCAGGATCGGGCGCGAGGGGCCCTTGGCGCTCGCGACGGACCGGTCGGAGTTGACCCCGACGACCAGCCAGTCACCCGTGCGCCGCGCCGCCTCGAGGTACCGGACATGGCCCACGTGCAGGAGGTCGAATCCGCCGTTGGCAAAGACGATCCGCTCTCCGGCGGCACGCTGGCGCGCGGCGGCCGCGAGCAACCCGTCGCGGGACATGATTTTCGAGGCGGTCATCGGCCGACCCCGAGCCTCACGCGAGCAGAGCGCGGTCCGACTCGACGGCGGCCCGGAGCTCCTCGGGCGTGACGACGGCGGTTCCCATCTTCATGACGACGACGCTGCCGGCGAAGTTGGCCAGAAGCGCGGCTTCGAGCGCCGTGGCGCCGGCCGAGGCGGCCAGTGCGAAGGTTGCGAGCACCGTGTCCCCGGCTCCGGTCACGTCGGCCACCTGGTCGGTGCCGTGCACCGGAATCCGCTGCGGCGCCGCGGCGTCGGCGAAGAGGGCCATGCCGCGCGAGCCCCGGGTCACGAGCAACGCATCGCACCGGATGCGCTCGCGCAGCGCGGCCGCGGCCCGGGCGAGCTTCTCCTCCGAATCGCCGAGGGCTTCGCCGGAGCACTCCTCGAGCTCCTCTTCGTTCGGCGTGGCCGCATCCACGCCGACGTACGACGGCAGATGATGACGGGAGTCCACGCAGATCCGCGCCTTCGCAGGCAGCGCCTTGCGCAGTAGGGGGATCGCCTCCGGGGAGACCGCGCCGTATCCGTAGTCCGAAAGGATGGCGCCGTCGGCGCCCGGCGCAGCCGCGGAAAGCCGCGACGCGAGCGCAGCCGAACGCGCCGCGCTCTCGTCGAGCATGTCCTCGACGTCGTAGCGGACGATTTGCTGCTTGATCGCATGGGGCGCACCGCCGAGGATCCGGGTCTTCGTCGGTGTGCGGTAACCGCCCACCTCGAGGAGGCCCGCGGCGTCGATGCCCCGCGAGACGAGGGACTCGCGCAATGCGCGCCCGGCCTCGTCGGCGCCGGTCACCCCGACGGGGATCGGCACGGCGCCGAGTGCGCGGACGTTGGCGGCGGTGTTGCCGGCGCCGCCGGGAAGGCTCTCTTCCTTCCAGTAACGCAGGATCAGCACCGGGGCCTCCCGGCTGATGCGGCGGGGATGACCGTAGACGAAGCGGTCGAGGACGAAATCGCCGGCGACGACCAGCCGGCGGCCGGCGAAGCCCCCGATGAGAGAGAGCAGACGCTGCCTCGGGACCTCGAACGGCATTTCCGCGGATTATAATGACCGGCCGAGAAACAACCCATGCTCGACTCCCAGGTCCTCGTGCTGAATCGGGTCTTCCAGGCCGTGCAGGTGACCTCCGTCCGCAAGGCCTTCTCCCTCTTCTACAAGGGCCACGTGAAGGCGGTCCTGCCCGACTACACGACGTACGAGTTCGAGAACTGGTGCGACATCCCGGTCCAGCCGCAGGACGAAGTCGTGCTCACGCCGTCGATGGCCATCCGTGTTCCCCGGGTCGTCGCACTGAAGGACTTCGATCGCCTTCCGCGCCAGGACGTCAAGTTTTCGCGCCACAACATCTACCTGCGCGACGGGAACCGCTGCCAGTACTGCGGTCACCGGTTCTCCTCGTCCGAGCTGTCGCTCGACCACGTCATCCCGCTGTCGCGCGGCGGCAGCTCCAGCTGGGAGAACGTGGTGTGCGCGTGCCTCGCCTGCAACGTCCGTAAGGGCAATCGCACACCCCAGGAGGCTTCCATGCGGCTCATCGTGCAGCCGAAGAAGCCCCGCTGGCATCCGGTCGGCCAGTTCGGAGCGAGCCGGTTCCATCCGGCGTGGCGGAATTTTCTCGACGTGGCGTACTGGAACGCAGAACTGAAGTGACCCGGCCGTAGCCCGCGTCATCACGAGCGAAGCGAGGGGTCCCTTTCTCGCGCGCTCAGCAACTCCTCCACCGCTCGGA
Organism: uncultured Acidobacteriota bacterium; assembly: GCA_963811425.1. GTDB lineage: Bacteria > Acidobacteriota > Thermoanaerobaculia > UBA5066 > Gp7-AA6 > DAHUXD01. Next base: position 45,952 of record CAWERV010000016.1, on the reverse strand, counting down.
GCACCGCCTCCACCGTGATCTCCTTCATGCACTCGTGCCCGAACGGACACTCGTTTCGAAAGCACGGCGAGCAGAACACGTAGCGGTCCAGCACCCGGTGCGGCGAGCCCGAGGGCGCCGTGCGGCCGGGATCGGTCGGACCGAAGATCCCGACGACCGGCGTGCCCACGGCGGCGGCCAGATGCATCGGGCCGGAGTCGTTCGTGACCGCAACGCACGCCGCTGCCAGGAGCGCAGCCAGCCCGACGGGATCGAGGTCCGCGCCCAGAACGGGGACCGGTGCTCGGGTCGCCCTTGCGACGCGCTCGCCGAGCTCGCGTTCGGACGGGCCGATCACGATCGCCGGGGCCAGGCCCCGCGCGAGGAGGGCGTCTGCCAGCGAAGCAAAGCGCTCGAAGGGCCAGCGCTTGGTGGGCGCGACGGCGCTGCCGGGGGAGAGCAGGACGATCGGCCCCTCCGTCGGCAGCCCGGCTCGGCGCAGCAGGTCCCCTGCGGCCTGTCGGCCCGCCGCGGAAATCAGGATCCGAGGAGGCTCGAGGTCGGGGGAGATCCTCCGGGCCTGCAGCAGCGAGTCGTAGTCGCGCAGCTGGTGGCCCATACCGGGCGGCGGAGCCTGCGCCTCGGTCAGGAGCCAGCCCCGCGAGTCCGTGGCATAGCCGATGCGCATGGGGACTCCTGCGAGGAAGGCGACGAGGGCGGCGCGAAAGGAGTTCGGCAGCAGCCATGCTTCCGCGAAGCGCAGCCGGCGCAGCGCGGCGAGGTCGCCCGCGAGGCTCGCGTGCACCAGGACCGTGTCGGCGCTCGCCTCGGCCCGGTAGATCGCGGCGGGCCCGCGCGGCGCGAGCACCGCGAGGCCATCCTCCGGATACGCCCTCCGCAGCGCCCGCAGGAGCGGCAGCGACATCACGGCATCCCCGATCCAGTTCGGTCCGACGACGAGCCTGTTCATAAGCGTCGACTCATGGATCCAGGCTCGAATTTCGAGACTCGAGATTCGCAACCTCCTCCGGTCTCGTCCGCCACCGGTTGTGCATCCACAGCCAGGCTGCCGGCTGCTTCCGGATGGCGGCCTCCGTGACCTCCATGTAGCGTGCCGTCGCGCCTCGCACGGCCTCGGCGCGGTCGACCCCCGGTACGCGGAATTCCTCGGCGAGGATGGGCTTCTCGAACTCCGCCCGGTAGCGTCCGCGCCCCTCGGGCCAGACGAAGACCGGCAGCACCGGCGCGCCGGTCTTCAGCTGAAAGAGCGCGAGCGAGGGCGTGGTCGCGGCCGGGCGCCCGAAGAAAGGAACGAAGACGGCCTCGCTCGCGAGCACGTTCTGGTCGACGAGGATGATGACGATCTCCCGGTCGCGCAGTGCGCGCAGGATATCGCGAGCCGCGTCGCGCTTGGCGATGAGCCGGTTGCCGAAGCGGGTGCGGCGCCGCGCGAGGTCGGCCTCGAGGAGCGGGTTGTCGAGCGGCCGGACGACCAGCGACACCGGCGTCTCGATGAAGCTCGCCCGCAGCGCGCCGAGCTCCCAGCCGCCGAAGTGCGCCGAGAGGAAGAGGACGCCCCGCCCGAGCGCGAGCGCGTCCCGGAGGTGTTGCTCCCCGGCAAGGCGGATCCGCCCTCGAACCTCGTCGTCCCGCCTTTCGGAGACCTGGAGGAAATCGACGAAGGCGGCTCCGAGAAAGCCCGCGGACTCCCGGGCGGTTCGCGACAGCTCGTCGGGATCCTTCTCCGGGAATGCGGCGGCGAGGTTGCCGCGCAGGACCCGGCGGCGGGACGAAGCGAGGCGCACGTAGAGCCGGACGAGAACGTTTCCGAGACTTGCCGCGATGCGCAGGGGCAGCAGGCCGAGGGCGCCGGCCCCGATCCTGTAGAGCACGAGCTCGAGCCGATCGCGCGCCGCCGACCGACGCCGACCCTCGCGCGGCTGCGATGCCGGCGTGCCCGGGGTCAGGCTGGCTCCGGCGCCGCGGCGGGCAGCCGCGAAAGGAGAAAGGGAAAGAACCCCGGCTCGACGATCTCGACGCCGAGACGCACCGTCAGGAGCGGCAGGGGCGTGCGCCCGGTGAGTTTGACCGCGTCCTTCTCGGTCGTGACGAGCAGGCTCGCCCCGGCGCGGTCGGCGGCGCGCCGGATCCGCGCGAGCTGCCGCTCGCCGTAGCGCTGGTGGTCGCGAAAGGCCAGCACCTCGTCGGCAGGCAGCCCCAGGGATCGGAGCGTGGCGACGAACTGGTCCGGGTCCGCGACTCCGCACACGGCCAGGATGCGGCGCTCGCCCATCGGTGCATCGTCGATCGGAGAGCCGCTTTCATCGCGCAGCCCCGTAGGCTGGATCCGGGCGTGGAAGATCGGAACGCCGGGATGGAACCGCGCGAGCAGCAGCAGCGCGTCCTGCGGGGGGCCTCCGCGATCGATCCGGGTGAAGAGGATGGCGTCGGCGCGCCGCACGGCGGCGACGGGCTCGCGCAGCCGGCCCGCCGGCGGGAGGTGGCCTCCGCCGAACGGGTCGCGGGAGTCGAGGAGCAGCAGGTCGACGTCGCGGCGCACGGCGAGGTGCTGAAAGCCGTCGTCGAGCAGGAAGAGGTCCGCGCCGAGGTCGGCGGCGCGGCGGGCCGCTTGCTCCCGCCGCTCGCCGACGACGACGATCACGCCGGAGGTCGCGCGGGAGAGCGCGACGGGCTCGTCGCCGCCCTCCTCGGGTCCCACGAGGGCCCCTCCTCCGGTCGACACGACGACGACTCCGCGCGAGGTGCGGCCGTAGCCGCGCGAGAGGATCGCGGGACGGTATCCCTCGAAGCGGAATCGCCGGGCGAGAAGCTCGACGAGCGGGGTCTTGCCCGTGCCGCCGAACGTGAGGTTGCCGACCGAGATCGTCGGGCGAGGAAGCCGCCGGGAGGCCATCTTCCCGGATGCATAGAGTCCCGCCCGCAGCGAAACCGCCTTCCCGTAGAGCCTCGATAGCGGCGAGCGCATTAGGTCGCGGATCTTCGTTCGGGCCAGAGCGCCGGCGCAAGGGCAAGGACGGCGTCGGCGGTGCGCCGGGCCGCTCCACGGCTCGCGGCGACCAGCCGGGCCGCATCCGTGCCGCGCCGCGAGGTGCCCTCCCGGTCGGCCAGCGCCTCGTCGATGGCGCGGGTGAGGCCCGCGGAGTCCGACACGCGGGCGAGCACGCCGAGCGCCTCGCCACGGGACGAGATGTCGCGGAAATTTTCCATGTGAGGACCGGCGATCGTGCAGACGCCCGCCGCCCATGCCTCGATCGGGTTCTGGCCGCCTGTGGCGATCAGGCTGCCTCCGATGTAAGCGAGTGAGGCCTCGCCGTACAGGGATGCAAGTTCGCCGATCGAGTCGAGCAGATAAACCTCCGGGGGGGAGTTGGGAGGAGTTGGGAGGAGTCGCCGGGAGTCGGGAGTGGAGCGCCGAATGAGACGGAGGCCGCGGCCTTCGCAGAGGCGGGCCACCGCGTCGAATCGTTCGGGGCGGCGCGGCGCCAGGACGAGGAGGGGCCGTTGGGGAAGGGCCTGCCAGGCGTCGAGGACGAGCGACTCCTCGCCTTCTCCGGTGGAGCCGGCGACGAGGATGGCGCGGCCCGAAGCGGCTTCGCGCAGCCGCGCGGCGTCGGGGAAGGGCGCCGGGGCCGGCAGATCGTACTTGACGTTGCCCAGAACCCGGACGCGCGCCGGCGCGGCGCCCAGGGATTCCACGCGGCGTGCATCCTCGGGGGACTGCATCGCGAAGAGCGCGACGCGCTCGAGAGTCGGCGCGAGGAATCGGCCCACCAGCCTGTAGCCACGCAGGGAGCGCTCCGAGATGCGGCCGTTGACCAGAGCGACCGGGATCCCGCGCCGCGCCGCGCGCTCGAGAAAGAGAGGCCAGAGCTCCGTCTCGGTCAGCAGGATCAGGCCGGGCCGGACCGCGCAGAGCGCCTTCTCGACCGGGCCCTCGAGGTCGAAGGGAAACGGGAAGACTACGGTTTCCGCGGAGAGAGTACGGATCGCGAGCTCGCGCCCGGCGGCCGTCGTGACGGAGATGCCCACGGGACAGTCCGGAAGCCGCTCTCGCAGTGCCTTCAGCAGGTTGCGTGCAACCCCGATCTCGCCCACGGAGACCGCGTGGATCCAAACGCCACCGGAAAGATCGGGGTAGAAGGTGCGCCCGAGCCGCCCGCGGACGTCTCCCAGCTCGCGTCTTCCCATGAGGGACCGCAGCAGCGCATAGGGTGCATAGGCGGCAAGCGCCAGCAGGGCCAGGGCGCGGTAGAAGAGCAAAGCGTCTGGATTATCTCCGATTGCTTGCCGGGCCGCGGCCAAAGGTTTAAGATTCAGAGGCTTAGGGCGCGGCGAATGGCCTCAACGATCCGGGCCCGTCGTCCGTATACCGCGGCAGGAGGGGACCTCGTAAACCACATGGAGCTCGTCTATAGCCGGGACCGGCAGCGCCAGGAGGTCGCAGAGCTCTCCGACCGGGATCTCGCGATCGGCGCCCGGAGCGGGGAGATGGTCTGCTTCGAGGCCCTGGTTTCGCGAAAGACCGCGGTCGTGGTTTCGCTCGCGCGGCGCATCGTGGGCAACGCCGAGGACGCCCGCGACGTCGCCCAGATGGTCTTCCTGCGGGTCTGGAACGAGATCCACCGGTACGACGAGCGCTATTCGCTCAATACCTGGCTCTACCGCATCGCGACGAACCTCGCGATCGATTTTCTGCGCTCCAGCCGCAGCCGCGAGCGGGCGCACGGGGCCACGCTGCATCTGGTGCGCGAGCGCGAGGAGCTGACGGCGGCGGACGCGACCCGCACGGCGGAAGACCGGGAGCTGACCCGGCTCTTCGAGCTCGTCTCCGCGAAGCTTTCGGGAAAGCAGAAGGCGGTCTTCGTGCTCAAGGAAATGGAGGACCGTGAAACCCGCGAGATCTCCGAGATCCTCGGGTGCGGCGAGTCGACAGTCCGCAATCACCTGTTCAACGCGCGGCGGATCCTGCGCCGGGAGATGGCGCGGCTCTATCCGGAGTTTCTGCGCGGGAGGCCGCCGGCATGAGCCCGATCTGCAGGATCATCCGCGCGAGCCTCGACGACTATCTCGGCGATGCGCTGCCGGCGCCCCAGCGCCGGATGCTGCGCGACCATCTGGCCGCGTGCCGAGAGTGCGCCGAGATCGCCGCGGCCCAGGACCCGACTCTTCGATTTGCCCGCCTTGCGCCGGAAGAGGTGACGGCCACCGAGGCCGCGCAGATCCTGTCCGCGGTTCGCACCGGCGTCTCCCTCATGGAGACCGAACGGCGCATCGGCCACAAGTCCCGCCGCCGGGTCGCCGGCTTTGCCGCGGCGGCAGCGGCCGCCGCGCTGGTCGCGGTGCTGGGTGGCAATCCGGTCCGCCGGGCGCCGGCGGCCGAGGCACGAGTCACACCTGCGCCGCCCGTGTCCGATGGTCCGGGCGAGATCGCCGCGGCGGCGCTTCCCGCGGATCCTGCGCCGTCTCCCGATGCGACGGTCTACGACTGGAATCCCGGCGCCGCCCGGGAGGAGCCGCGCGTGGTCTGGATCGTGGATCGGGGGCTCGATATCTAGCCCGGACGCTCCGGGCGGCCGGCCTTCCGAGAGGCCGGGATGTGCATTCGCGTGAAAAAGACCCTTCTGTTCCTTGCCGCGATCGTGTTCTGCGCCGCGCCCCTGCGGGCGGCGGACGGGACGTCCGTCCGCGTCTTCGTCCTGAAGTATCGGCGCGTCGAAGAAGCCGCTCTGCTCATCCGCCCGCACCTCTCGGAGTCCGCGCAGATCATCCTGACCCAGAAGTTGAACGCCATGACCGTGACCGACCGCACGGAGAAGCTCGACCAGGTCGGCAAGGTGCTCGCAGCCTTCGACGCGCCACCCCGCGGCTTCACCTTCGCCATCAAGCTCGTGCGCGCGCGGGCCGACGTGCCGGCCGGATCGATCGCGAGCGAGATCGGCGGTCTGGGCGCGAAGCTGAAGTCCCTCTTCCAGTTCAACGACTATGCGCTCATCGACGCGGCCGTCATCCGCGGCGCCGAGGGCGGGCGCGTCCAGTACCAGCTCGGGCCCGAGTACATGCTCGACTTTACGATCAAGCCCTCGAGCGGCAACGAGCTGCTGCTGTCTCCCTTCGTTCTCTCCAGGCTCTACAAATCCGAGACCGGGGCGGCGTTCGTCCGGCCCCTGTACCACGCGTCCATTCCGGTGACGCTCTCGCAGACGCTGGTCGTCGGCGCCTCGAAGGAGGAGGCTTCCAAGAGCGCCCTGATCCTGATCCTGCTCGCGCAGGAGATGCCGCGTGCCGACGCGGAGGCCGGCACCGCGGGCGCGAAGGCCGTGGAGAAACGGCCGTGACGGAGTTCCGCGTCAAGGCCGGCTGGCCGGATGGTTCGGTCGCCGAACAGTCGGTCGTGGCCGTAGACATCGGCGCGGCGCGCGGAGAAATCGAGCGCCGCGGCGGACACGTGTTCGAGGTACGCCGCACCGGACTGCGCCTGCCGGGAACACGGCCGGCGGGCAGGGGCCGGGTCAAAATGGCGGAGTTCCTGATCTTCAACCAGGAGCTGATCGCCCTTCTCAAGGCGGGCCTCCCGGTCGTGCGCAGCTTCGAGATCCTGCTCGAGCGGCAGAAGAGCCCGACCCTGCGGCGCGTCCTGACCGACGTCCGGGAGCGGGTCAACTCGGGCTCCTCCATCTCCGAGGCGTTCGCCGAGGAGGGCGATCTCTTTCCGAGGCTCTATTGGACGTCGCTCAAGGCGGGCGAGAAATCGGGAGAGATCGAGGCCGTCCTGCGGCGCTACCTGAAGTACCAGAAGACGGTCCTGGCGCTCACGCGGAAGGTCGTTTCCACGCTCGTGTACCCGGCGATCCTCATCGCCCTCTCGATCGGCCTGATCACGATCCTCATGACCTACGTGATCCCGCGGTTCACCGAGTTCTTCGCCGACTTCAACGCGGAGCTGCCGCTGCTGACGGTCGTGGTTCTCGCGGCCGCGAACTTCCTGAAGGCCAACATCCTTGTGATCGTCGGAGTTCTCGGTACGTCGGGCTTTTTCGCCTCGCGCTGGTTCCGGACCACGTCGGGCCGCCAGTGGGTGGATGCCGCGATCCTGAAGCTTCCTGTGGTGGGGGGCATCTTCCGCCGCTTTGCGATAACGCAGTTCACTCGCAGCCTCGGCACCTTGCTCGGGGGCGGGACTCCCCTGGTCCCGGCGCTCGAGAACTCGGCCGACGCGATCGGCAATCGCTTCGTCTCGCGCCGCGTCGCGGAGGTCGTGCCGAAGGTCCGCGAGGGAAGGGAGCTGTGGAAGGCGCTCGAGGAGACCCGCATCTTCACGGACCTGACGATCGAGATGATCAAGGTCGGCGAGTCCTCCGGTGCCCTCGAGGAGATGCTCGCGGCCGTGTCCGAGTTCTACGACGAGGAAATCGACCTGCTGCTCGCGCGCGTCATCTCCTTCGTCGAGCCCGCGATTCCGTGATCATGGGAGGAGTGATCGTCACGATCCTCCTGTCGGTTTACCTGCCGATGTTCCGTCTCATGTCGGCGATCAAGTCGTGAGGGGCTGATGGCGAAGCAAGTCCACAACGAGGTTCGGTTCTCCTCGCGTGCGGAGGAAGAGGCCGCGGCGATCGCGCTCGCCGAGCGGCTCGGCCTGCCGTACGTGGATCTCGCATCCTTCCGGGTGGACCCGGAACTCTTCCGGTCCATACCGGTCGAGTGGATGCTGCGCTACGGCTTCGTGCCGGAGTCGAAGAACGGACAAGTCGATGACGGTGATCTGCGCCGACCCGGCCGACGTCGTCCGCCTCGACGAGCTCGAGTTGCTCGTCGGGCTGCCCCTGCGCATCAAGGTCGGCAGCCGCGCCGTCATCAACGACATCCTGCAGAAGAGCGAGTCGTCGCAGCGCGTCCTCGACGAGGCGACCGAGGACTTCCGGATGCAGCTCGTCTCCGAGGACGAGGAGGGCGAAGAGACCCTCACGATGGACCGGATCACGCAGGACGCCTCGCCGATCATCAAGCTCGTCGATTCGGTCGTCTTCAACGCCATCCAGCGCCGGGCCTCCGACATCCACATCGAGACGCAGGAAAACGTCGTCCTCATCAAGTACCGCATCGACGGCGTGCTGTACCAGGCGATGGATCCGATCGACAAACGACACCACGGGACGATCATTTCGCGCATCAAGGTCATGTCGGAGCTCGACATCGCCGAAAAGCGCGTGCCGCAGGACGGCCGCTTCAAGCTGCGGGTGCGCGGTCGCACGATCGATTTCCGCGTGTCGATCATGCCGACCGTGCACGGGGAAGACTCGGTCATTCGCATCCTGGACAAGGAGTCGGCCAACGCCGAGTTCAAGAGCCTGAACCTCGAGGTCGTGGGCTTCGACGCCGAGACGAAGAAGAAGCTGCGCAAGTTCATTCGCGAGCCGTACGGCATGGTCCTCGTGACGGGCCCGACGGGCTCGGGCAAGACGACCACGCTCTACGCCTGCCTCTCGGAGATCCAGTCGGTCGAGGACAAGATCGTCACGATCGAGGACCCGGTCGAATATCAGCTCCGGGGAATCACGCAGATCCCGGTCAACGAGAAGAAGGGCCTGACGTTCGCGCGCGGGCTGCGCTCGATCCTCCGCCACGACCCCGACAAGATCATGGTCGGCGAGATCCGCGACGAGGAGACGGCGCAGATCGCCGTGCAATCGGCCCTCACCGGCCACCTCGTGTTCACGACCGTGCACGCGAACAACGTCGTCGACGTTCTGGGCCGCTTCCTGAACATGAAGGTCGAGCTGTACAACTTCGTCTCGGCCCTGAACTGCGTGCTCGCCCAGCGTCTCGTCCGGAAGATCTGCACGCACTGCAAGGAGAAGACGACGGTGGGCGCCGAAGTGTTGCGCGAGGCGGGCCTCGATCCGGGCGCGATGGCCGCGCAGGCCGTTCTACGAGGGCAAGGGTTGCCTCGAATGCAACGGCACGGGCTTCCACGGCCGGATGGCGATCGCGGAGATCCTCGACCTCTCGGACCGCATCCGCGGGCTGATCCTGGAGCGGCGGCCCGCGGCCGAGATCAAGCGCGCGGCCAAGGAAGAGGGAATGATTTTCCTGCGCGAAGCCGCCCTCGCAAAGGTCTTCGAGGGCTCGACGACGCTCAAAGAGATCAACAAGGTGACGTTTGTCGACTGAGATCGTCGGGGGTCGGGGGTCGAGGGTCGGGCGGAGGCGCTCGTGAAGATCCCGTTTCTCGGGCCGGTCGTGCCGCCGCACGTTTTCTGCCTCACGGACGACGGTGTCACCTATGCGCGCGTGCGTCGGGAAGAACCGGCAGGGTTCGAAGAGGCGCGGCATTTCCGCTACCCGGCGGGCTCGCTCGGCGGCCACCCCCCGGGCGCGCCGCTCGTCACGCGCGAGGCCCTCGCCGAGGCCGTCAAGGCCGCGCGGGCGCTCGCCGGAGGGCGCCTGACGCGGGCGTCGGCCGTGTTTCCCGACGCCTGGGCCCGGATCCTGCCGATCGAGCTCGAGACCCTCCCGTCGGGCAGCGAGGCGGCGACCGAAATGATCGCGTGGAAATGGAAGAAGCTCCTGCCGCACGCGCCCGCGGATCTCGCCCTGGTCTACGAGGCCATGCCCGTGCTGTCGGAGGAGAGACGGGTGCTCGCCGCCGCCGCCCCGCGCGAGACGGTCGCGGCGATCGAGCGCGCCTTCGAGGAACTGGGCGTGCGCGTGGGCTATCTCGCTCCCGCCAGCCTCGCCATCTTTGCCGGACTGGCGCCGGCGCTCTCGGCCGAGGCGGACGGGGACTACGCGCTGCTGCATCGGTCGGGAGGGGCGCTCTCGTTCTTCATCGCTCGCGGAAACGCTCCGATCCTTTTTCGGCAGCGACCACCGGATGCGGAGGAGGAGCAGGACCGCGAGGCGCGCCTGTCCCTGTCCTACTATGCCGAGAGATTGAAGGGCCCTGGCATCAAGGCCGTTTTCGTCCACGATGAGAAACCGTCCGACGAGCTCTCGAGCGCGTCGGCCTTCCCGGTTGCGCCGGTCGCGATCACGGGACGGTTATTCGGGGCGGATCGGGACTTCGACGCCCGGGTCGGCGCGCGGCCGGAGCTGCTGGCGGGGTTCGCGGCGGTGTACGGGAAGTGATGAACACCGGCTGGAACTTTGCCAGGAAGCCCTTCCGGGACGACCGGCCGACATTTGTGGTCGCGGGCCTGCTCCTGCTGGTCGGCCTGGCGCTGCTCATCGCCAACCTCCGGCTCTTCGCGAGTTACAGCCGTGAGGTGGCCGACGTGCGCGCCGAGATTGCGGCGCTCGATGCGCGGCAGAGCCGGGCCGACGAACGCGCGCAGGCAGCGAGGACGGCGCTCGCTTCCTATCGCCTCTCCGCGCTCGCGGACGAGAGCCGGGAGCTCGCGCGGATCGTTGCCGAGCGGCGCTTCTCGTGGACCTCCCTTCTCGCGCGGCTGGAGCGGACGCTCCCCTCGGACGTCGGGATCGCGCGCCTGCAACCCCGATTCGAGAAGGACAACGAGATCCTGCTCGACCTGCAGCTGATCGGCCGCTCGCGGGAAGCCGTGGTCCCGACGATCACGGCCCTCGCGCGCGATCACGCCTTCGTGGGCGTCGAATTGAAGATCGAGGTTGCCCCGGAAGCGGCAGCCACACAGCCGTACCAGTTCCAGCTCTCGTGCCGCTACGAGCCCGAGGCGACGCGATGACCCCCTTTCTCGAGATGTGGCGCCGGCGGGTGGCTCTGCTCGCGGTGGCCGGGCTCTTCGCCATCGGCAATCTCGCTCTGTTCTGGGGTTACCGCTCCAGCACGCAGACGCGCCGGGCCGCCCTCGAGGCGCGCCGGGACGAGCTGCGCCGCACCGTCGAGGCCAGCGAGGCGGAGGCCACGCGCCTGGCGGGGCAGCGCGAGCGTCTCTCCGGCGTTTCCTCCGCGATCGAGGAGTTCTACGGGCGCCGCATCGGGCCGGAGCGCGAGACGCTCGCGCCCGTCGTCGCCGAGGTGCACGCGATCCTGAAGGACACGGGCGTGGCCGCGCAACAGATCTCCTACGCGACCACGCAGGCCCCGAAGCTTCCGCTCCTGCAGATGCGGATCGCCTTCACGGTCCAGTGCGACTATGCGCGATTCAAGCGGCTTCTGCATGCATTCGAATCCAGCCACCGGTGGATCGTGGTCCGTGACGTGTCGATCAGCCGCGACGCCGATCGGCCGGGCTCCGTGCAGGTCCAGATGGAGGCGGTGACCTACTTCTCGGAGCCCGCGGGCGCGCCGGTGACGGAGAGCAAGCCCGCGAAGGCCGGCGCTGCGCGCAAGGCCCCCGCCGTGGCGAGAAAGGCCGGCTGATGGCGTTCGCGAAGAGCCTCGGCTCGCGCCGCCAGGCCATCCTGCTGTCGTCGCTGGCCGTCGTGCTGGTGCTCGCGGTCGTCCGCTGGCGACCGGGTACTGGCGCGGTGTCGGCACCGGCAGCCGGACCGGCGCGGGCGCGTGCGGGCGGGCCGGAAGGGACCCCGGGCGTCGAGGATGCGCCGGCGCCTTCCCGCGGGCGCCGCCCCGCGGTCAAGGAAGTCTCGCCGGACGAGGTGCCGCTCCTGTCGGTCAAGGACTTCGGGGCCGCCCCCGCCCATGGCGCAGCGGATTCGCCGCGGGATCTCTTCGACTTGCGCGAGCCGACGCGCCGACCGCTGCCCACGCCCACGCCCGCGCCGCCCGGTCCGGGAGACCCGCGCTACATCGGGCCGCTGCCGCCGCCTCCTCCTCCTCCCACGCCGCGGCCGCCCGAGATCACGTTCAAGTTCATCGGAACCTTCGGTCCGAAGGAGCATCCCATCGCCGTCGTCCAGCAGGGAGACCAGGTCCTGAACGTGCGCGCGGGCGACACGCTGTTCGGCAAGTTCGTACTCAAGAAGGTGGGCTACGAGTCGATCGACGTGGGCTTCGTCGACTTTCCGGAGGCCGAGCCGAAGCGGCTCGGGCTGAATCCGTGAACTCGATCGCCATTCACAAACGGAAGGGGACGCCGTTGATGCAATTCATGAAGAGAGCGGCGGTGGCGGCGCTCGTGATCGCGGCCGCAGGCTGCGCGGGCTATCGCGCCTACGACACCGCGAAAAGCGAGGAGAGCCTGGGCCACTACGACCTCGCGGTGTTGAACTACTCGAAGGCACTCGAGCTCGATCCCGCCAACGCCGGGTACAAGGCCGCGCTCGCGCGGGCCCGCGTTCGCGCCTCGCAATTCCACTTCGAGAAGGGAAAGATGTACCGCGCGTCGGGCCGCTTCGATCTCGCCGTCATCGAGCTCGAGCAGGCGACCGTCCTGGACCCGACCAACGACTACGCGGCCAACGAGCTCAAGCACGCCCAGGAGGATCAGGCGGTCCAGGACTCCGAGCGCAACGCCGAGTCGCGGATCGACAAGCTGAAGAGGAAGACGCGCGGCGCACGTGCCGTCGCGGTCATTCTCGAGCCGTCGAGCAACCGGCCGATCAACCTCAATTTCCCGCAGCCCAAGCCGATCAAGCAGATCTACCGGGCCCTCGCCGACGCTGCGGGGATCAACGTCATCTTCGATCCGCAGCTCAAGGACGACAACGTCTCGATCGTGCTCTCCTCGATCGAGTTCCAGAAGGCCCTCGAGACGCTCCTGCGTCAGGAGAACCACTTTTACAAGATCATCGACGAGCGCACGATCCTGATCGCGGCCGACACTCCTGCGAACCGGAAAACCTACGAGGATCTCGTCATTCGGACGTTTTTCCTCTCCAATGCCGACGTCACGGAGGTGGCCAACGCGCTGCGCGCTCTCCTGCAGACGACGCGCCTATCGGTCAACAAGGCGGAGAACTCGGTCACCCTGCGCGACACGGCCGACAAGGTTGCGGTTGCCGAGCGCATCGTCGAGCAGAACGACAAGCAGGTGGCCGAGGTCGTCGTGGACGTGGAGCTGCTGCAGATCAACACCGAGAAGGCGCTGAACCTCGGAATCCAGTTGACGCCGCGTGCCGTGGGCGCTTCGATCCCGGCGCCAGGGGGCACGACGAACCTCGGGGCCGCACTCGGGGCCGCAGCGGTGGGGACGGGCCAGTTCAGCTGGAATCAGCTCAAACAGATCAACATCAATTCGTTCGGCTTCACGATTCCCTCGGTGGTGCTGACCTTCATCAAGGACAACACGGATGCGGAGCTGCTGGCCAAGCCCCAGCTGCGCATCGCGGAGGGACAGAAGGCGCAGCTCCTGATCGGCGACAAGGTCCCGATCCCCGTCACGAGCTTCAACTCGTCCAACGTCAGCGGCTCGAATGTGGTCCCGATTACCTCCTATCAGTACCAGGACATCGGCATCAAGATCGAGGTCGAGCCGCGCGTCCACCACAACAAGGAAGTGACCCTCAAGCTCATGACGGAGGTTTCCAACATCAACGGGTACGCGCCCGGTACGGTCGCGGGGGGGCAGGCCCAGCCGATCATCGGGACCCGCACGATCTCCTCGAACATCCGGCTCAAGGACGGCGAGACGAACTTCCTCGCGGGCCTCTACCGGAGGGACAAGTCCTCCGCAAAGTCAACGATTCCGTTCGTGGGCGACATCCCCCTGATCGGTCAGCTCTTCACCAACAACAACACCGACAACAAGGTCACCGACCTCGTTCTGACGCTCACGCCGCACATCATCCGCATTCCCGACGTGACGGAGGAGGACGTCACCCCGTACTTCGTCGGCACCGACGCCAACATCTCCTACCAGGGCGGCCCGCGGGTCGAGAACCCGACGCGCGACCAGGGCCCATTCGAGCCGCAGGGGGGAGCCGGCGGAAAGATGGCTCCCCAGCCGGCCATACCGAGGACGCCGCCGCCCGCGGGCAATCCGGGCATCAACCTCGCGCCCGGCGGCGCGCCGAACGACATCTTCCGGCCGCCGCCGACGCCGCCGCCCTCGCCGCAGCAGCAGGTGCCGCCGCAGGGAGCCGCGTCCGCCGCGCCCGCGTCGACGGGCACGACGACCGCGACGGTGCCGACCGCGATGGCGGCCTCGGCCTCGGTCGTCGAGCCCTCCACGCAGGTGCTCTTCGACTTCGATCCGGCCTACGTGGCGCTCGCCCCGGGTGCCCAGCAGACGATTCTCGTGCGCGCCACCTCGGCCGCGGGATTGCCCGCCGGGACGATCGGGATCCGGTTCGATCCGGCCGTCGCGGCGGCCGTCGTCGTGCGGCCGATCCTCGGCAACGGAACCGGAATGGCGGATGGCCACGTGGAGAACGGGCGTGTCGTCATCGCATTCCCGGGAGCCGAGGACCTGTCCGGGACCCGCGCCCTCGCCGAGGTGACGCTGCGCGGGATCGCCCCCGGCCGCACGGCGCTCGCCTTCGAGCCGATGGACCTCGCAGGCGTCTCCGCCACCCCATCGCAGGCGGTCGTCGACGTGCGATGAGATTTTCCGTGCCCCGGCTCCCGCGCCGGCAGCTGCCGGCGGGCTTCACCATGGTGGAGCTCGCCGTGGTCGCGGCGATGATCGCGATCCTCGCCGCGATGGCGGTGCCCGTGGCCCGGTACTCTCTGCGGAGGCAGAAGGAGCTCGAGCTGCGGTACCAGCTCCGGCTCGTGAGGGAGGCGCTCGACAAGTACAAGCAGCTCACGGACGCCGGGCTCATTCCGCTCCAAATCGGAGGCGAAGGTTTTCCGCCCGACCTCGAAACGCTCGTCAAGGGCGTCAACCTCGTCGGCCAGGTCAACAAGAAGCAGCGGTTCCTGCGGCGCATTCCGATCGACCCGATGACGGACAAGGCCGAGTGGGGCCTGCGGTCCTACCAGGACGAGCCCGATTCGTTCGCCTGGGGAGGTCAAAACGTCTACGACGTCTACTCGCTCTCGGACGCGAGGGCGCTCGACGGGACCTATTACAAGGATTGGTGATGAGGGAGAAGTCGACCGTACGGAGATTGCAGGGCGGCTTCACGCTCCTCGAGCTGCTGGTCGTCATGACGATCATCGGCATCCTGGCGGCGATCGCGGTGCCGGCGCTGCGCGACTCGCCCAAACGCGCGCGGGAGGCGACGCTGCGGGCCGACCTCTTCACCTTCCGCAGCGTGATCGACCAGTACAAGGGCGACAAGGGCAACTACCCGGTGGACCTCGCCGTGCTCGTCAAGGACGGCTACATGCGCAAGCTTCCACTCGATCCGATGACCAAGGCCTCGGACTGGGTGCTGACCATGGAGGAGGAGCCCGCGCAGCCGGACGACCCGAGCGTGCAGCCGACTCCCGGAATCATCGATGTCCACAGCGCCTCGAAGGAGAAGGCCCTGGACGGAACGCTCTACAGCGAGTGGTGATGGTTCACCCTTCGCGACTTCCCGAAGGGTTCACGCTCGTCGGCGTGGTCGTTGCGATCGCGATCCTGACGATCCTGATCGCCGCGGTGGGTCCCTCGATCGCGACCATCATGCAGCGCGACAACGAGTTCGAGCTCATCTTTCGGGGCAAGCAATATGCGCGGGCGATCGTCGCCTTCCAGAAGCGCTACGGCCGGTACCCGAACACGGTGAAGGAGCTCAGGGACCTGCATCCGCACACGATTCGGCGGCTCTGGAAAGACCCCATGTGCAACTGCGACGACTGGCAGTTCATCATCGCGGGGACTCCGGAGGCCGTGCCGATGGGCACCGGTCCACAGATTCCGGGCGGCAGCGGCCCGGGGGGGCCGGGCACCCCGCCGCCCCCGGGCAATCAGCCTCCGAACACGTACGGCGGCCTGTTCCCGCCCGTCACGCCCGTGCCGAACCAGGCAACGGCGGTCTCGCCCACACCCGGCGGGTTCCTGTCGGGGGGAATCTTCGGCTCGGGAGGAACGACGATCGGCCCGATCGTCGGCGTCCGCTCGAAGGTGCACAAGAGGGCGCTCCGGCAGTGGCGGGATCGCGACTACTACGACCAGTGGCGCTTCATCGCTGGCGACGCCGACAACGAACTGACCTTCGATCCGAACGCGTTGCGCGGCCCCAGGCCCACGCCGCCCCCGCAGACCTCACAATAGCCCGCGCTACAATCCGCCCCCCGCCCATGTTCGTCCAGCGCGTCCTCGACAGCGGAGTCACGGTCCTCGTCGACCCGATGCAGGATGTCCGCTCCTTCTCGCTCGGCTTCTTCGTGCGTGCGGGCTCGGCGGACGAGCCGGCGTCCCGGCGCGGGCTCTCGCACTTTCTCGAGCACCTGCTCTTCAAGCGGACCCGTCGACGCACGAACGCACGCATCGCGCAGGAGATCGATCGGCTCGGGGGAGACGTGGACGCCTTCACGACCCGGGAATACACCGGGTTCTACTGCCATTCGCAGGACTCGCGGTTTGCCGAGGCCCTCGACCTGCTGGGAGACATCGTTCTCGCTCCGGCCTTCGCGGCCGCGGATATCGAGACCGAGCGCGGCGTGATCCTCGAGGAGATCGGCGAAGCCAACGACAATCCCGACGACCTCGTGCACGAGATGTTCGTGCGGTCGTTCTGGAAGGGGCACGCTCTCGGCGCGCCCATTCTGGGCACCGCGACGACCGTGCGGGCGATCGGCCGGGGCGACCTCTATGCGTACTACCGTTCCCGCTACGTTCCGCGCAACCTGATCGTGTCGGTCGCCGGCCACGTGCAGCCGGATCGGGTCTTCGCCGCGATGGACGCCCTTTTCCGGCGCCGCGGCCGGGCGGGCCCGGAGCCGCGGCGCCGCGCCGCCGAAGGCCGTCCGCAGGCATACCGGCACGTCCAGGTCCGGTCGCGTCCCGGGCTCGCGCAGACGCACATTTGCCTCGGCGCCGCCGGGGCCTCGCAGGCCAGCCCGCGGCGTTTTGCCGCAAGTCTCTTCGACGTCGTTCTCGGCGGGGGAATGTCCTCGCGGCTGTTCCAGCAGGTCCGGGAAAGGCGCGGCCTCGTGTACTCGATCGGTTCGAGCCTCAACTCCTACCGGCTCGGGGGCTACGAGACGATCTCGGCGGCCTGCGCGCCAAAGAACCTGCCGCGGGTGCTCGCGGTGACGATTGCCGAGCTCTCGAAGTTGAAGCGCAGCGGCGTACGGCCGCGGGAGCTCGCGTGGGCGAAGGAAAATCTCAAGGGAAACATGGCGCTCGCCCTCGAGTCGACCGTTTCGCGCATGTCGTCGGCGGCGCGGCAGGAGTTCTACTTCGGGCGGATTCTGTCGCCCGAAGAGCTGATCGCGAAAGTCGACGCCGTCACGGTCGACGAGGTTGGGGAGGAAGCCGCGCGGGTGCTCGATGGACGGCTGCTCTCGCTGGCGGTCGTGGGCGATGTCGGGAAGCTGGCGGTGTCGGCCTCCGATCTCGGCGCGGCGCTGTAGCATTGACAGCCGTCATGACGAGCGAGGCTCCCTTCGATGCCCGCGCCTGGGAGGGCGTCGCCGCGTATTTGAACGGCCTCGAGGGCGCCGCGGGTCTCCTCCCGACCCGCATCCATCCGGCCGACGAGATGTATCGCTACGAACTCGCGGCGCTGCACCGCACTCCGGAGATCGCTTCCGTCCTCTACTTCGCGACCGGCGGGCAGATCCTGCACGCCGTCGCGGAGGTCGTCCAATGGCGCTTCGGGGGCTTTCCGCGAGTCGGCGCGTTCCTCGATTTCGCCAGCGGCTACGGGCGCACGACACGGCATCTCGTGCGCGCTCTCGGCCCGGAGAGGGTCACGGTCGCCGAGATCGAGCCCGCGGCGGTGCGATTCCAGGAGGAGTCCTTCGGCGTCCGGGGCGTCGTGTCCGCGACGAAGCCGGAGGACCTGCGGATGGACGGCCGCTTCGACGTGATCCTGGCCGCGTCTTTCTTCAGCCACCTGCCCGCCGTTCGCTTCGAGCAGTGGCTGGGCCGGCTCTATGCCGCCACGGCGCCGGGCGGAGCTCTCATCTTCAGCGTTCACGGCATGGACCTGTTGCCCGGGCTCGAGATCGACCGCGTCTCCGGCATCGTGTTCCAGCCGGTGAGCGAAACGACGCGGCTCGAGGGCGCCGAGTACGGAACCTCCTACGTCACACCCGAATTCGTGCACGCCGTCGCGGACCGGGTCACGCGGAACGAGGGGCGCCTGGTCGGCTTCCCCTTCGGACTGTGCGGCTTCCAGGACCTCTACGTCCTGCTCCGGCCGCCTGTCCCGCAGCTTCCGGAGCTGCGCCTGGCCCGATTTCCCTGGGGGGCGCTCGACGCCTCGGCAATTCGCGACGGCGCGGCCTCGGCCGAGGGGTGGGCGATGGGGCCTGCCGACGAACGCCCTCCCGACGTCCGGCTCTTTCTGCGCGAGCGGGTCGAAGCGGTCTCTCCGGGCACAGGGGCCCACGGGGCGCGGCACCGCTGGAGCTTCCGGTTTCCGGTCTCGGCGGTTTCACCCGACGACCTCGTGCGCGTCGAGGCCAGGAGCGAACGCGGCCTCACGAGAATTCTGGTGGCGGCCACGCTGCGGCCTTATCTTCCGACGGCATCGGTGTGATTGCATGACGAGCCGTGGCTGATCTTCCTGTCTCCGTGGCGGTCCTCCCGCACGGCGAGGGCCTGGAGCTCCCGTCGTACGCCACGCCCGGGGCGGCTGGCTGCGATCTGCGCGCGGCCGTCGAGCAGCCACTGACGCTCGCCCCCGGCGGCCGCGCCCTCGTTCCGACCGGCATCGCCGTCGCGATCCCGGAGGGTTACGAGGGGCAGGTCCGCATGCGGAGCGGGCTGGCGATCCAGAAGGGGCTTACGCTTTTGAACGGACCCGGCACGATCGACAGCGACTACCGCGGCGAGATCCGCGTCATCGTCGCCAATCTCGGCGCGGAGCCCGTCACGATCTGCCGCGGTGAGCGGATCGCGCAGCTCGTGATCGCTCCGGTCCGCCGCGCGGCGTTCGAGCGCGCGGAAGGCCTTCCGGCGACCGCGCGGGACCGGGGCGGCTTCGGTTCGACGGGGAAATGACCCGCGAAGCGGGTCATCCCGAGCGAAGCGAGGGATCCCTTTCGAGTCTCCGTGTTCCTCAAAAGGGATACCTCGGCGCGCCGCGCCTCGGAATGACAAGAAAAAACGGCTCTGCTAGTCTTCTTGCGTGCGCGTGACGGTCCTCGCATCCGGCTCCGGCGGCAATGCATGTGTCGTGGAGTCGGGAGGGACGCGGGTGCTGGTGGACGCCGGCCTCTCCGCCCGCGAGATCGAACGGCGCATGGAGGGGCGCGGCATCGCGGCCGACACGATCGCGGCGCTTTTCCTGACCCACGAGCACAACGACCACTCGAGCGGGGCACCGGTCTTCGTGCGGCGCTGGGACTGCCCGGTCTACGCGACCGTCGGGACGGCGGCGGCGATCGGCCTCGAGGGGGACCTCTTCACCCCATTCGTCCGCATTCTCCCTTCCCGCGATGGGCGGGTCGGGGACCTCGGGTTTCGCGCGTTCGCGACGCCGCACGATGCCGCGGAGTCCGTCGCCTACTCCTTCGAAGACGGGGGGGCGCGCATCGTGATTGCCTCGGACCTGGGCCGCGCCGAGGAGCCGTTCGTCGACTTTCTCCGCGACGCGACCACGCTGCTCGTCGAGATGAACCACGACGAGGACATGCTGCGCGACGGGCCATATACTTGGCCCTTGAAGAAGCGCATCTCGGGCGGCCTCGGCCACCTTTCGAACATGCAGTCGGCCCGTGCGATCTTCCGCGCGGCCGGGCCCCGCCTGAAACGGGTCGTGGCAACCCATCTTTCCCGCACCAACAACACCCCGGAGATCGTGCACGCGGTGCTCGCCCGGGCCATCGAGCGCTCGGGCTGGGACGTCCCGTTTTCGATCGCGGACCAGATCCAGGGGTTGGAGGCATTCGACGCATGAAAGTCGAGGTCCGGGTCTATCCCAAGGATGGCGTGCTCGACCCTCAGGGCAAGGCGATCGCGGCGGCGCTCGGGCGCCTCGGCCACGGCGGAGTGCGGGACGTGCGGGCGGGGAAGATCTTCTTCATCGACGTCGCCGGCACCGACCCCAGGACGGTCGAGACCGACGCGCGCAGGATGGCCGAGGAGCTGCTTGCGAACACCGTCATCGAGGGTTTCGACGTGAGGGTCGCGCCGTGAAGTTCGGGATCGTGGTCTTTCCCGGATCCAACTGCGACGAGGATTGCTTCCACGTCGCAAAGGATCTCCTCGGCTGCGAGGCCGACTACATCTGGCACCACGACCGGGATCTGAAGGGCGCCGACGCGATCATCCTTCCCGGCGGCTTCGCCTACGGCGACTACCTGCGGGCGGGCGCGCTCGCTCGATTTTCTCCGGTCATGGAAAGCGTGGCGGAATTCGCCCGCAAGGGCGGCGCGGTCCTGGGCATCTGCAACGGCTTCCAGGTGCTTCTCGAGGCCGGTTTGCTGCCCGGGGCCATGCAGATCAACCGGGGCCTGCGCTACGTGTGCCGGGACGTGCACATGCGGGTCGAGAACGACGAGACCCCGTTCACGTCGCTGTACGCGAAGGGAAGCATCGTCAAGATGCCGATCGGCCACATGGAGGGCAACTACACGGCCCCGCCGGACGTGCTCGACGCGCTCGAGCGCGAGGGGCGCGTCGTTTTCCGCTACTGCGACGCCGAGGGCCGCGTCGCCGACTCGGCCAATCCGAACGGCGCGGTGCGCGCAATCGCGGGCATCTGCAACCGCGAGGGCAATGTCGTTGGCCTCATGCCGCATCCCGACCGATGCTCCGAGAAGCTCCTCGGCAACGATGCGGGGATCAAGATGTTCGAATCCGCCGTGGCGGCGCTCGCGGCGCGATGATCACCGCAGAGCTCATCCAGGAGCACAATCTCTCCGACGCCGAGTACCGGAGCATCCTCGAGATCCTGGGCCGCGAGCCCAACCTCGTCGAGCTCGGCATTTTCTCGGCCATGTGGAGCGAGCACTGCTCGTACAAGTCCTCGCGCGTCCACCTGAAGAAGTTCCCGACGACCGGACCCCGGGTCATCCAGGGGCCCGGCGAGAACGCCGGCGTCGTGGACATCGGGGACGGCCTCGCCGTCGCCTTCAAGATGGAGTCGCACAATCACCCGTCCTTCATCGAACCGTACCAGGGCGCGGCCACGGGAGTCGGCGGAATCCTGCGGGACGTCTTCACGATGGGCGCCCGGCCCATGGCATCGCTCAACTCCCTGCGCTTCGGGCGGCTCGATGCGCCGCGCATGAAACACCTCGTGGACGGCGTGGTGCGCGGGATCGCCGGCTACGGAAACTGCATCGGGATCCCGACCCTCGGCGGGGAGACGACTTTCCACAAGGGCTACGACGGCAACATTCTCGTCAACGTGATGAATCTCGGAATCGTGCGGAGCGACCGCATCTTCCTCGGCCGTGCCGAGGGGGCCGGCAACCCGGTCGTGTACGTCGGCTCCAAGACCGGGCGCGACGGCATCCACGGTGCGACGATGGCCTCCGAAGAATTCGCGGCCGACGAGACCAGGCAGAAGCGCCCGACGGTGCAGGTTGGCGACCCGTTCACCGAGAAGCTCCTGATGGAGGCGTGCCTGGAGCTCTTCCAGACGGATGCCGTCATCGGGATCCAGGACATGGGCGCGGCGGGGCTGACGTCCTCCTCGTTCGAGATGGCCGGCCGCGCCGGCAGCGGCGTCGAGCTCGACCTGTCGAAAGTGCCGGTGCGCGAGACCGGGATGACCCCCTACGAGATCATGCTCTCGGAGTCGCAGGAACGAATGCTGCTGGTGGCGCGCCGCGACCGGCTGTCCGCGGTGCTCGCGATCTTCCACAAGTGGGAGCTCGACGCCGTCGAGATCGGGCGCGTCACGGATTCCGGCCGTGTCGTCCTCTTCTTCGAGGGGAAAATCGTCGCCGACCTGCCGGCCGCACCCCTCTCCGACCGCGCGCCCATGTACGACCGGCCGCGCTCGAGCGCGGCGCCCGCGCCTGGCCCGTTCGCCTGGCAGAGCGAGCCGGAGCCCGGGGACTACGGCGACTGTCTGCGGCGCCTTCTCGCCGCTCCGAACGTCGCCGAGAAGTCCTGGATCTGGACCCAGTACGACCACATGGTGCAGTCGAACACGGTGCAGCGGCCGGGCGGCGATGCGGCGGTCATCCGCGTGAAGGGGACGAAGAAGGGCATCGCCATGAAGAGCGACGTGAATCCCTTCTTCTGCACGTTCGATCCCTATCGGGGCGGGGCGATCGCCGTCGCCGAGGCGGCGCGCTCGATCGCCGCAACCGGCGCGCGGCCGCTCGCCATCACGGACTGCCTGAACTTCGGCAACCCCGAGAAGCCCGAGGTCATGGCCCAGTTCGAGGCGGCCGTGCGCGGAATCGCCGACGCGTGTCGCGCCCTCGGGGTACCGGTCGTGTCCGGCAACGTCTCCCTCTACAACGAGACGGACGGCCGCGCGATCCCTCCCACGCCGACGGTCGGCATGGTCGGCCTGATGGAGGACGTGGAGAAGCACGTCCGGGTCGCGTTCCGGAAGTCCGGCGATCTCGTCGCACTCCTGGGAGAGACCCGCGACGAGCTCGGCGCCTCCGAGTTCCTGCGCACGATCCGGGGCCGCGACGAGGGCCCTTGTCCAGAGGTGGATCTTGACGCGGAAAAGCGCCTCGTGGATCTGCTCGCCTCGCTGGCCGAGCGCGGCCTCGCTGCTTCGGCCCACGACCTCTCCGACGGGGGCCTGGCCGTTGCCGTGGCCGAGTGCGCGATGCAAGGCGGTCTCGGCGCCTCGATCGTTCTCGACGGGGCCGTGCGCCCGAGCGCGCTGCTCTTCGGCGAGTCGACCGGCCGCGCCCTGATCTCCTTCGCGCCCGAGAGCGAGGCCGGGGTCCGCGCCGTCGCACGGGAGAAGGGCGTTCCCTTTTCGGCCGCCGGCTGGGTCGGCGGCGATCGCATTCGGATCGAAGCGCGCGGCCGCCAGCTCATCGACGAGCCCCTCGCCCCGTTGACGGACCTCTGGCGCACCGCCTTCGCCCACGCCCTCGAATCGGCCGACGTCCTGTAGCCGAGCCGGAGGGGTTCCGCGGCTCCCTCTTCATCCCGAGGGCCGAAGGCCCTTTTGTCATCCCCGAGGGTGTTGTCATCTCGGGGGCCTGTTGTCATCCCGAGGGCCCTGTTGTCATCCCGAGGGCCCTTGTCATCCCGAGGGCCCTGCTGTCGTCCCGAGGGCCGAAGGCTCGGTGTCATCCCGAGGGCCGAAGGCTCTGTTGTCATCCCGAGGGCCGAAGGCCCGAGGGATCCCTTTCGAGTCTGGGTCAGGCCTTGAAAGCGATCCCTCGCTGCGCTCGAGATGACAGAGAGCCCGGGTCGAGGGTCTCGCCTCAGTGCTTCGCACGGGCGAGGATTCGTCGGAACGTGAAGAAAAAGGGGCGCTCGTCTCGGAGCATCGTGAAGAGCCGCCGTCGATAGCCTTCGAGGAAACCGGCGTAGAGGTCCGTCGGGAGCCGGCGACGGTACTCCGACAGCAGCGAACCCTCGACCCAGGCGACGATGCTCTCGCGGGATTCGAGATGGTGGCCGTAGACTTGCAACCGCACCGTCTGTTCGGTGTAGCCGAGCCGGTCGAGGATCGCGGCGTACGCTTCCGGCGCGAGCACGTTTCGGGGATGCGGCATGCCGCCGAGCGCGCTCGCGAACGGCTCCGTGGCCGCGGTTTCCTCCGCCGCGCGGTGCGAGGGATGGTCGAAATTGTCGGGCACCTGGAAGGCGAGTTGCCCGCCTGGATTGACGAGGCGCGTCAGGCGGGTCAGGAGGGCAGGATGGTCGGGCACCCAGTGGTAAGCGGCGTTCGAGAAGACCAGGTCGAATCCGTCGGCTGGCGCGATCTCGGAGAGGTCGCCTCGCTCGAAGCGCACGCCGTCACCTGCGTGTGCGGCCGCCTTCGCGAGCATGGCTTCCGACGAGTCCACTCCGAGCGTCTCGGATGCCCTGGTGCGTCGATGGAGGTGCGCCGTGAGCTCGCCCGTCCCGCACCCGAGGTCCACGGCCCGACCCCCCGGGACCGGCGTCACGAGATCGAGCAGGTCGAAGAACGGTTGGCTGCGCTCGGCCGCGAACCGGGCGTACCGGGCGGGGTCCCAGGAGTCCCGGCTCAATAGACGACCCTTTCGAGGAAGAGCCCGGACGGAGGCGCAGTCCATTTTGCGGGAGCATTCGATCTCTCGCGGAGCAGCTTCTCGACGCCGGCGCCGTCGAGTTTGCCGCGGCCGACCTCGACGAGGGTGCCGGCGAGACGGCGAACCATCTTCCAGAGGAAGTGCGAGGCCGTGATCCGGAAGTGGATCTCGTCGCCGGCGTCCGCGACTTCGCTTTTTTCGACGACGACCAGGGTCGATTCCTGGCCCTCCGGGTTCTCGCAGAAGGACGCGAAGTCGTGCCGCCCCTCGAAGAGCTTCGCCGCGCGCCGCATGGCCGGGAGGTCGAGGCGATCCTTCACCCACCAGACGAAGGGCTTCTGGAAGGCGGTGCGCCGGCGGGAGACGCGGTAGAGGTACGTGCGACTCTTCGCATCGTGGCGCGCATGGAATCGTGCGGAGGCCTTCTCGACGCCGAGCACGTGGATGTCGAAGGGGAGGCGCTCGTTGAGCCCCCACGCGATCTCGCTGTCGGGGAGCGCCTTGTGCGCCTTGAGGTGCGCGACCTGGGCGAGCGCGTGCACGCCGGCGTCCGTTCGCCCCGCCCCGCCGGCCGTGGCATCGGGACCGAACAACTCCTGCGCCGCGCGAAGCAGCATGCCCTGCACGGTGCGATCGGTGTTCTTCTGGGACTGCCAGCCGCGGTACCGCGTGCCGTCGTACTCGAGCGTGAGTTTCCAGGTGGGCACGGGGCGCAGTGTATCGGGATCCCCCATAATCCGCCGCGGTGAAACGACGCGGCGCGATTCCTCCTCCGGGCCCGGGTCAGCGCGACACGATCGTGTACGGCGTGCGCTGGCGCTCGCGCGAGGCGGACGGGCGGGGCGACCCGGTCGTCTTCGTGCACGGCCTGCTCGCTTCGTCGGCGACGTGGCAGGAGGTTCTCGTGCCCGCGTCGTGCGGGAGGCCGGCGATCGCGGTGGATCTTCCGGGCTTCGGCTGTTCGGATCGCCCCCGCCCGTTCGACTACACCGTGGGCGGAGAAGCCAACGCTCTGCTGGATTTCCTGGACGCCCGCGGAATCGAGCGCGCCCTCCTCGTCGGCAACTCCCTCGGCGGAGCGGCAGTCATGCTGATTGCCGTGAACCACCCGGAGCGCGTGACGGCGGTCGTATTGGCCGCGCCCGCGACACCCGAAATGGCGATCCCATGGCCGCTGCAGATCCTGCGCGCGCCGCTGCTCGGCGAATCGGCCATGGCCCTCGCGAACCGGCCAATCGTGGCGTACGGTCTGCGGCACCGGCTGTTCGCTGGTGCCGGCCGCGTGGCCGACAGGTTCATCGATGACGCCTGGTTTCCGCTCACGGTGCCCGGCACGCGGCAGGCCGCTCTCGCCGCGATCCGGTCCGACCCGCGGCGCTTCGTTGGCCTGGAGGATCGGCTTCGCGTGCCGACGCTGATTGTGTGGGGCCGGGAGGACCGCCTCATCCCCGTCCGCGATGCAGAGCGTCTCTCCGGCCGCATTGCCGGGGCGCGGCTCGTGGTCCTTCCCGAGGCCGGCCATCTTCCCCAGCGCGAGCAGCCCGAGGCGTTCGCGCGGGCCGTCGCTGAATTTGTCGCGGGTCTCGCGCTCTAGCCGTCACTGCCCGCAGCGCGCGATCACGCGGGCGGTGATCTGGTCCGGCGCAGGAGGACTCTCGCCGAGGCCGAGCGTGTGCAGCGTCTCGTGGATCAGCGCGATGGCGGTGTGGGCGGTGCTCAGTTTCTGCCAGCTCGAGAACTGACTCCAGCAAACCTGCACGGCGCGGCTGCCCGGAGCCGTCCACGCGAGGATGTGCTCGTTCTTGCACGGCACGGTCGCGCGCCCGTCGTAGAAGAGGAGGAGCCCGAGGTAGGCGGGAAAGCTCGAGCCGATCGCCTGCAGGTTCTCGTCGAGGCGGCGGCCGGAGGGGTCCTGGAAGTCGGTCAGGATCGCCTGGCATGCGGGATCGGAAAGCCGGCGAGCCACTTCGCCGAGCGAGTCGCGCATGCCCTCACCGAGCCGGCGATCGAAATAGAACTGCGTCGAGAACGGCTGGATCCCGGCGGGCGGGGGGTTCCACTCCGCGACGGCTGTGGCCGCGGCAAGGAGTCCCGCGAGCCCAATCGAGCATCGGACTGTGGCGATTCGTCTCTCGCGCGGTGCCTCCATGCGGCCTCTCCCGCGGAGGAAAGCGTGAAGTCGGGAATTCGCGGGGCGCTTCCTCTGCTGTCTAGGACGATCGCAAGCAAGGCGTCCGGGGGTCTTGAAGGTCTGCTTCGGATTTCTTGGCTTTTTCTTGAGGGTCGAAAATGCGCATCGAGTTCGGCGCGTGCACCTTCGACTCGGAGCGGCACGAGGTCCGGTGCGGCGGGGGCGTGCTGCACCTGTCTCCAAAGGCCTTCGCACTGCTCGGCGTGCTGGTCGACAGCCGCCCCCGGGCGGTGGCCAAGCAGGAACTCTGCGAGCGGCTGTGGCCGCGGACCTTCGTGTCCGACGCGAGCCTGGCCGGGCTCGTCGCCGAGATGCGGCGCGCGATCGGCGACGACGCGTGCGAGCCGCGCTTCGTGCGGACCGTCCACGGTTTCGGGTACGCGTTCTCGGACGGAGCCGCCCGCCGGGCTGACGAAGGCGGTGTTTTTCGCCTCCTGTGGGGCATGCGCGAGGTCGGATTGACGGAGGGCGAGAACGTTCTCGGTCGCGATCCCGCGGCGGCCGTGTCGATCGACGACGCTGCCGTGTCGCGCAATCACGCTCGGATCGTGATCACCGCGGATGGCGCCGTCCTCGAGGACCTGGCCAGCAAGAACGGAACCTGGCTGCGCGGGCGCCGCATTGCATCCTCAGAAAAACTCGAGGATGGCGACGAGATCCGGGTGGGCTCCGTGCCGATGACGTTTCGACGCTTTTCGAAGGAAGGCCCGACGCAGACGACCGATCGAGCAGCGGGCAAGGCCTCATGGGCGAACCGTCCCGCCGAATGAGGCATCGGTCACGAGGATCGCAGCGCTCGTCACCGCTTGCGGAACTAATGCCGCTTGCCGGCGTAGCTCCCCTTGAATCCCGGTCTGCGCCGGGCGGTATGAGCATCACGGAAGGCACGCGGCTCGGGCAATACGAGATCGTCGGCCGACTCGGCGCTGGCGGGATGGGGGAGGTCTACCGCGCGCGGGACACGCGGCTTCACCGCGACGTCGCCGTCAAGGCGCTGGCGGCGGACTTCGCGGCGGATCCCACCCGGCTATCGCGGTTCGAGACCGAGGCGCGGTCGGCCTCCGCCCTGAGCCATCCGAACATCGTGACCATCCACGAGATCGGGCGGCTGGCGTCCACGCCCTTCATCGTGATGGAGCTCGTCGACGGAAAGACGCTGCGGGAAGTGCTCTACCCGGGACCGCTCCCGGTGCGCCGGGCGGTGCACCTGGCTGCCCAGCTCGCCGATGCCCTCGCTCGAGCGCACGAGGCCGGGATCGTGCATCGGGACCTGAAACCCGAGAATGTCATGGTGACGCGGGACGGCTTCGTCAAGATCCTCGACTTCGGCCTCGCCAAGTTCGAGAGCCACGACGGCGCGAGCCGGCAAGACCTGACCGTTGCCGACGAGACGCACGAGGGGGCCGTAGTCGGGACGGCCGGGTACATGTCGCCGGAGCAGGCGAGCGGGCAGCCGGTCGACTTTCGGTCGGACCAGTTCGCGCTCGGATCGCTCTTCTACGAGATGCTCTCGGGGCGCCGCGCCTTCCAGCGCGCGACGCGGGCCGAGACGATCGCAGCGGTCATACGCGAGGAGCCGGAGCCCCTGACGGCGGGAGCCGCCCGTTTGCCGGCGCCCCTGCGGTGGCTCGTCGAGCGATGCCTCGCCAAGCTCCCCGAGGAACGCTACGCCTCGACGCGGGATCTCGCCCGCGAGCTGCAGAGCATCCGCGATCATTTCTCCCAGATCGAGAGCGGGGGTGACGCGGCGACCGCGGTCCCGCCGAGAAAGCGGTCGCACCTCTGGCTCTCGGCGGCGGTCGCGACGGCGGTGGTCGCACTCGTGACGTCCGCGTACCTTGTTGGATTGAGCGCACGGAACCGCCTGCCGCCCTCGTTCCATCGTCTGACGTTCCGCGAGGGCACGGTCTGGTCGGCGCGATTTGCTCCGGATGGTCAGACCGTGCTCTACGGCGCCGCCTGGAACGGCGGGCCGATACGCGCCTACTCGACGCGGCCCGAGATGCCGGAGTCGGCGGCCCTGCTGCTGCCGCCCGCCTGCTTACTGGGGATCTCGAACTCGGGAGAGCTGGCAATCTCGCTGTCCGCGCGCCCCAACGGATCCTTTACCACCATCGGTACGCTGGCACGGGCGCCGATCGCGGGTGGCGGCCCTCGCGAGATCCTCGAATCCGTCCAGGAGGCGGATTGGGCTCCGGACGGCTCGAGCCTCGCCGTCGTTCGCAACGAGTCGGGCGCGAACCGGATCGAGTTTCCGATCGGCCACGCTCTCTACGAGACGAGGTCCGGCTACCTCTCGCACCCGCGGGTCTCCCCCCGTGGCGACATGGTGGCCTTCCTCGAGCATCCGATGCGTGGCGACGACTCCGGCGCGGTCGCGGTCGTGGACCGCGACGGTCGGCGGCGCACGCTCTCGTCCGGGTGGACGACCCTGCGCGGCCTCGCCTGGTCGCCCGACGGCACCGAGGTCTGGTTCACGGCGGCGGCGGTGGGCTCGGCGCGGGCGCTGCATGCCGTGTCGCTGGCCGGACGCCGGCGGCTCGTCACGCGCGGGCCCGGGGCCCTGACCCTTCACGACATCTCGCGCGAGGGACGGGCGCTCGTCGCTCGCGAGCACGCGCGCACGGGCATGGTCGTCCTGTGGCCGGCTGCCGAGGCCGAGCAGGATCTGTCCTGGCACGACTGGTCGCGGCCGGTCGACCTCGGCGCCGACGGCACCACGCTTCTCTTCGACGAGACCGGCGAGGGAGGCGGAGCCTCCTACGGCGTGTATCTCCGGAAGACCGACGACGGGCCTGCCGTGCGGCTCGGGGACGGGCGGGCGCTCGGGCTCTCGCCCGACGGCAGGTGGGCGCTGTCGACTCCGAGCGCGTCGCCGGCCGAGTTGCTGCTCCTGCCGACCGGAGTGGGCCAGCCTCGCGCGATCGGGACGGGCCCCTTTGCCGCGATCCTCCGGGCAGCGTGGGTGCCCGGAGGCACCCGCCTCGTGCTCGCGGCCAACGAGCCGGGGAGCGCCCCGCGCCTTTACGTGCAACCCGCGGCCGGCGGAGTGCCGCGCCCGATCGCGCCGGAGGGGATCGGCCCGGAGTGGGCGGTGTCGCCGGATGGAATGCGCGCGGCGGCGATCAGCCCCGACCGGCGCCTGCTCTTCTACCCGCTGGACGGAGGCCAGCCAGAGTCGATTCCCGGCGCGGCGCCCGGCGATGCCCCGATCCGGTTCTCTCCGGACGGGCGCTTTCTCTACGTGCTCGTCCGTCGCGATGGGCCCGCCTCATCCGTCTACCGGATCGACCTCGATTCCGGCGAGCGGGCGGTTTGGAAGGACTTCGCTCCGCTGGATTCCGTCGGCGTCCTCGGGATCTCGCCCGTCCTGCTGTCGGCGGACGGCCTGTCTTACGTGTATGCCTACGTTCGACTTCTCGACGAGCTCTACCTGGTCGACGGGCTGACGTAAAGCCGGGCGGTTGCCCTCCGCGGTAGCATTCAGGCAGCCTCATGCCTTTGCAAGCGGACACCCGGCTTGGCCCCTACCAGATCCTCGCGCCGCTCGGCGCAGGCGGCATGGGGGAGGTGTACCGGGCGCGGGACACGCGGCTTGGGCGCGAGGTGGCCGTGAAGGTCCTGCCGGCGGCGCTATCAGGGGATTCCGAGCGGCTCAGCCGCTTCGAGCGGGAGGCGCGCGCGGCGTCGTCGCTCAACCATCCCAACATCGTCACGATCTACGACATCGGCACGTCCGACTCGGCCTCGTACATCGCGATGGAAGTCGTCCGGGGTGTATCGCTGCGCGAGCTGTTGACGGATGGGCCCGTCGCGGCCAGGAAGCTCCTCGATATCGGCGCTCAGATCGCGGAGGGCCTCGCGAAGGCGCACGCAGCGGGGATCGTGCACCGGGATCTCAAGCCCGAGAACGTCATGGTGACCGACGATGGCCTCGTCAAGATCCTCGACTTCGGCCTGGCGAAACTCGCCGAGCCCGATTCGGGCGCGAACGAGGCGACGCACGCGCCGACCGTATCGGGGGCCACGGAGCCGGGAATCGTGATGGGGAGCGTCGGCTATATGTCGCCCGAGCAGACGCTGGCGAAGGCCGTCGACTTCCGGTCGGATCAGTTCGCGCTCGGCGCGATTCTCTACGAGCTCTCGACGGGACGCCGCGCATTCGCGCGCGAGTCGGTGCCGCAGACGATGGCTGCGATCATCCAGGAGGAGCCCGAGCCGATTGTCGCCCGTAACCCGGCGATTCCGGCGCCGCTGCGATGGATCGTAGAGCGATGCCTCGCCAAGGAGCCGCGGGGAAGATACGCCTCGACCGAGGACCTCGCGCGGGATCTCGCGACGGTGCGCGATCACCTCTCGGAGGCGACGAGCTTCGTCGCGGTGCCGGCTGCTCTCGCGGAGCCGGTTCGGCCGCGCTCACGGGTCGCCGCGGCAATCGCCACGGCGCTTCTTCTGGCACTCGGTCTGGCGGTATGGCGAATGGCAAGCCGCGACTTTTTCTGGAAGAACCCCCTCGCGGGCGCAAAGTTCACGCGCCTGACGGACTGGGAGGGCTCGGAGCTCGATGCGGCCATCTCGCGCGACGGGAGGTTCGTGGCGTTCCTCTCAGATCGCGACGGTCCCTTCGAGCTCTGGGTGACGCAGGTCGGCAGCGGCGAATTCCTGAATCTCTCGCGGGGCCGCTTTCCGGCCCTGTACATCGAGGACGTCCGCACCGTTGCATTCGCCGACGACGATTTGCATGTCCGAGTGCGCGTCGGGCCGAGCAGCCCGACTCTCGCGCTCGCCAGCGCCACGTGGCTCGTCCCGACGATCGGGGGCAGCCCGCGGCCGTTCCTCGCGGCGGGGGCTATCGAGGTGGGATGGTCTCCGGACCGGGCGCGCACGGTGTACCACCTTCCCGATCCCGGGGATCCGATCTTCGTGGCCGACCGCAAGGGGTCCAATGAGGTCGAGATCTCCAAGGGGAAAGCCGGGATTCATCAGCACTACCCGATTTGGTCTCCCGACGGGCGATACATCTACTTCGTTCGTGGCATTCCGGCGACGTTCGAAATGGACGTCTATCGTGTCCCTGCGTCCGGAGGGATGCCCGAGCGCCTGACCGACGATCACGCACGCTCGGCCTACCTGGCTTTCCTGGACGAGCGCACGTTGCTCTACACGGCGACGCGACCGGATCGAGAGGGCTCGGGGCTCTACGCCATGGACGTCAGGAATCGGATCCCTCACGCTGTCAGCTTCGGCCTGGAGGAGTACCTTTCCATCGATGCGAGCGCCGACGGGCGGAGGGTCGTTGCCACCGTGGCGAAGCCGGACCGGAACATCTGGGCGGCTCCGATCTCCGAGGGCGTTGCCGACGATGCCGAGGTCCACCGGTACCGCATTCCTCCCGTGCGCGCGGCGGCTCCCCGATATGGACGCGACTACATTCTCTATCTTTCGCCGCGGGACGGGCCCGATGGCCTCTGGAAGTTTAGAGACGGTGTGGAAACCGAGCTCTGGAGGGGCAGGGACGGCGCGGTGGCGGCCGCGCCGGCGGTATCAGCCGACGGGTCCCGGATCGCTTTCTCGGTCCGTATCCCGGGGCGAGGGAGCCTTCAGACCATGGGCTCGGACGGGACGAGTCCGAGGCGCCTCGCTGAGACACTCGATGTTCGCGATGCTCCATCCTGGTCGCCCGATGGCAAGTGGATCGTCGTTGCGGCGAGCGAGGGAGGTGAGGATCAGCCGCTCTTCCTCGTCCCCGTCGACGGTGGCCGGCCGGAACGCCTCGTGGGCGGTATTGCCCACAGTCCGGTCTGGTCTCCCGACGGGCGATTCATCGTCTACGCCGAGGGGCGACAGGGAAGATCGTGGCAGCTCAAGGCTGTCACACCGGACCGGCGCCCGTTTCCGCTGCCCGACCTCTGGGTGCCCTTTAACCGCAATCCGCAGCGATTCCTGCCGGATGGCAGGTCGCTCGTCGTCATGCGGGGCGAGGCGCGGCAGCAGAACTTCTGGCGCGTCGATCTTGCTTCCGGCGCGCTGACCCAGCTGACCGACCTGAAACCGGGGTTCGAGACCCGCAGCTTCGACATTTCGCCGGATGGCAAGACGATTCTCTTCGACCGCTATCGGGAGAATGCCGACGTCGTCCTCATCGACATGCCGCCGCGCTGAAGGTCTCGGGCACAGCGCAGATCGCACTTTGATATATAAGCACTCGCTAATGTATCGTGGCGATCGGTGATCTCCGGCTGCCGACAGCTCTCCGGGTCCCGCGTCGGCCATCGTTCGATGGGATCGGGCGCCCGGGGCTGGCATAAGTCTCTTTCTTCGAGTGTTAAGATAACCTTCCAATGGCGTACCGGGGCGGCTTCTCCGACGAATGCGGAGTCTTCGGAGTCTGCGATTCGGAAGACGCCGCCAACCTTGCCTACCTCGGTCTCTACGCTCTCCAGCACCGCGGCCAGGAGTCGGCCGGAATCGCAGCCCTCGACGAGGGGAAGATCCACGTCGAGCGGGAGATGGGCTATGTGGCCGACGTCTTCACCGAGGCCCGGCTCTCGCGATTGCCGGGCCGCACCGCAATCGGGCACGTGCGCTACTCGACTTCCGGCGCTTCACTGCTCGCCAACGCGCAGCCGATCGTTTTTGCAACGGGCCGCGGGCCGCTGGCACTCGCCCACAACGGCAATCTCGTCAACGCCCGGGAGATCCGAGAGGTTCTCGAGGGCAAGGGCGCGCTCTTCACGACGACCTCGGATTCCGAGGTCATCCTTCATCTGGTTGCCCGATCCCAGGCCCCGACGCTGTCCGGGGCCATCGCGGAGGCCCTGCTCGAGGTGCGCGGGGCGTACTCGATCGTCATCCTCTCCCGCGAGGGAATCTTCGCCGCCCGCGACCCCAACGGCGTGCGCCCGCTCTCTCTCGGTATCCGCGAGGGATCGCCGGTCGTCGCCTCCGAGACCTGCGCCTTCGACCTGATCGGCGCCCGGTACGAGCGGGACGTCGAGCCGGGGGAGATCGTCAGACTCTCCCGCGATGGCTTCTCTTCCCATCGCTTCGCGTTCCCGATCTCCACTCCCTGCGTCTTCGAGCACGTCTATTTCGCGCGGCCCGACTCGACCGTGTTCGGCCGCAGCGTCGCGGCATCCCGGCAGGGCTTCGGCCGCCGTCTTGCGCGTGAGCATCCGGCCAAAGCGGACGTCGTCGTCGCGGTCCCGGACTCCGGGATGTACGCGGCGCTCGGTTTCGCCGAAGAGTCGGGCATCCCGTTCGCGCTCGGCCTCGTCCGCAACCACTACGTCGGGAGGACGTTCATCGAGCCCAAGCAGGCGATCCGTCACTTCGGCGTGAAGGTGAAGCTGAATCCCGTCCGCGAGGTCGTCGAGGGCAAGCGTGTCGTTCTCGTCGACGACTCGATCGTCCGCGGCACGACCTCCCGTAAGATCGTGAAAATGCTTCGCGAGGCCGGCGCGAGCGAAGTCCACATGCGCGTGTCCTCGCCGCCGACGATGAACTCCTGCCACTACGGAATCGACACGCCGACCCGGGGCGAGCTGATCGCCGCCAACCAGTCGGTCGAGGAGATCCGGAAGTTCATCGACGCCGACAGTCTCGGCTACCTCTCGGTGGAGGGAATGCTGGACGCGTTCGGCCGGCCGCAGCAGGCGACCTGCACGGCCTGCTTCACGGGCATCTACCCCGTCGAGATCGAGGAAGAGGAGCGCGAGAAGGAACACGCGCTCGACGCAAAGTAAGCTGCCGGCCGTTCTTTTCGAGCCCTCAGCCTTGCGCGGACTCAATCTGGCCGCCGTGATCGCCTTTCGGGGGTCAACGCTCGTGGACGGGACCGGCGCGCCACCGCAGCCGGATTCTTTGCTCGTCGTTTCGAACGGCGTGATCCTCTCCGTCGGCACGGCCACGCCCGAGGCCCTCGCTGCGCTGCCCGGCGGCACGCCGGTGGTGTCCCTCGCGGGGAAGTGGATCGTCCCGGGCTTCGTCGACGCGCACGTCCACGCCGAATCCGACGAGGACCTCCGCCAGATGCTGCGCTGGGGCGTCACGTCGGTGCGATTGATGGCCGAGGACGTGGCGGCCGCCGGGGCGCTCGCCGCCCGGTCGAAGCAGGCCGGCTCGGGAATGCCGGACGTGTTTCCCGCCGCCCCGATCTTCACGCGCCGCGGCGGCTGGTGGGGACAGGACGAGCCCGCGGACGCGAACCTCGACCGGTTTCCCGCCACTCCGGACGCGGCGCGTCGGGCGGTGCGCGGGGCGCGAGAGCTCGGCGCCACGGAGATCAAGCTGATGCTCGACGACATGGCGTGGTGCCGGGCACCCCTGCCGGCGCTGCCGAAGCTCGATCCCGCCGTGGCGCAGGCGCTCATCGAGGAGGCGCGGCGCCTGGGCATGCGCGCCATCGTCCATGCTCCCGAGCCGGAGGATGCCGCCTTCGCCTTCGGGGCGCGCCCGACGGCGCTCGCGCACGGCGTTCTCGGCCCCCTCTCCGAAGAGATGGTGCGGTCTATGGCGCGCCAGCCGGTCTACTACGTCCCCACCATGGACCTCTTCGAGTTCCTCGCGGATACGCGCGGCTTCCTCGAGGCCGTGCTCGCGGACCCGGCGGCCGCGTCCGGGCTGCCTTCCGGGACACTGGCGCGGCTGCGGTCGAAGGAATACGCCGACGGATACCGCAAGCGGTACCCGAATTCCGCCAACGTGAAGCGGCACTTGCCCGAGCTTCGCGACAACTTGGTCCGGCTCCATCAGACCGGCGCCCCCATCGCGCTCGGCACCGACATGTGGGCGTTCCCGGGCCTGGCCGTGTCGGTCGAGATGGACCTCTACGTGCAGGCGGGACTGCCGCCGCTCTCGGTCATCCAGGCGGCAACCCAGACGGCCGCGCGATCTCTCGGCATCGAGGCGAGTCGGGGCACTCTCGAGCCCGGGAGGCAGGCGAATTTCCTGGTTCTCCTGGCCAGCCCTCTCGACGACGTGAAGAACACGCGCAAGATCGACGCCGTCTACAAGAACGGCGAGCGGGTCGGCCCGGGTGCCGGGCCGGCCGCCGCGTCCGATGCCCGCTGAGCCGGTGCTCGCATTTCGCCCCGAGTTCCCGATTTTCGAGAAGGCCGTCTTCCGGATCTCCGGGGTCTGGCGCCGCTGCGTCGACCGGCCGATCCTGGTCCCGTGAGGCGCTTCCGGCCGGGCACGATCGTGGCGACGGCGGCCGTCGCGGCGGCGAGCGCCGCGCTCTTCGTCGTCTCGCGCGGCAAGTGGTCCGACGCGATCATCGATTCCGGGCGCGAGTGGATCGTGCCGGACGCGCTCGCGCGCGGCGGCCTCCTCTACCGCGACGTCGTGTACTGGTTCGGCCCGTTCACCCCGTACTTCCAGGCGGCGTTTCTGAGCGTGCTCGGCTCGGGCTTCGCGACACTGGTCGTCGCGGGAGCCGTCACGGCCGGCGCGGCGCTAGCCGTCCTGTTCTGGGCGCTTCGGAAAGTGACGGGGCGGTGGGAGGCGGCGCTGTGGACCGCGCTCGCCGTTCCGGTGCTCATCTTCATGCCCGAAGCGGGCGGACCCCTGCTCGGCATGGGCTACCGCATCTGGCAGGCCGCAATCTTCACGCTCGCCGCCGTGACGGCCGTCTCGGCGGACTCGCCGCGCCGGCGCGAAGTGCTCGCGGGGCTGCTCTGCGCGCTTGCCGGCCTCTGTCGTACGGAATGGGGTATCGCCGCGCTCGCCGCATCCTTCGCGTCGATCGGGGTGCGCTCGGGCTTTCGTCGTGAGGCCTGGAGGAGTTGCGCGACCGCGGCCGTCATCTTCGCCGCGGTCTTCGGCGGGGTGCTCGCGGCGTTCGTCGCCGCGGCCGGGTGGGGAAACGTCGTCGGCGACGGGCACGTTCTTCTTACCGGTCTTCCTCCGGAGACGCGGACGTTTCTCCTCCGATTTTCGGGAGTGGCGGACTGGCGCGTCGGAGCCGCCGAGGGGCTCAATGTCGCTGCGGGCTGGGGCGGCCTTCTCCTCGCGATCTGCGCGGTTGCCGTGCGCAAGCGCGGCCCGGCGGCCGTCCGGCGATTCCTGGTTCCCGTGGCGCTCTGCGTCGGGCTCATGACGGCGACGGGCTTCGCCGTGGGCTGGACGGTGAAGCCCTACAGCGGCGCGCCGTGGATTTCGCTCGTGGGGCTGCTCGTCGCACTCTTCTGGAGCCGGGGGCCGGGTCGCCCTCTGCTGGCGGGTTGCGGCCTGGCGGGTTTGGTGCTGTCCTACCGCCGGCCGTTCCACATCGCGGACTCCGGGTATGTCGGTCCTCCGCTGCTCTTCGCGATCGTGTGCGCCGCCGGATTGGCCGAGCTGGCCCTGCGCTCGGGATGGGCGGGCGTCGAAGTCCCGGAGAGCGGACGACGGCTTTACCGCGGATGCCTCGGACTGCTGGTCGCCGGAGCCTTCGCGGCGCGGCTGTCGCTCTACGGGGCCGACGAGCGCGTGGCGATCGCGGGGACCCAGGGCATGCTGTCCGCGCGCCCGGAGCTCGCCGCGCGCCTGACCGGCGAGGCCGACCGCGTTCGCCGGAGCACGCGGCCGCTGGACGGACTCGCGGTCCTGCCGGAAGGCGAGATCCTGAATTACCTTTCGGGGCGGCAGAACCCGCTTCGCTACAAGCTCTACCTGCCGGGCTATCTCTCGAGCGCGAACGAGAGCCGTATCATCGAGGACTTCGAGCGCGCGGTGCCGAAGGCGATCGTGATCTTGTACCGGCCGACCGGTGAATACGGGCCGGGCCGGTTCGGCGAGGACTACGGGAAGCGGCTCAAGGACTATCTCGACGCGCACTACGACATGCAGGATTCTCCCGACAGGGACCGCGTGCAGAGCCGGGTCGGCTCCTGGTCCACGCTCGGCCTGCGGCGGATGGCGCCACGGCCGGGTGGCTCGCGCGAGTAGAGCCTCCGGGCCCATCGCACCCGCCCCGCTATAATCGGCGCTCTTGAAAGCCTCCCGCTACGCCGAGGCCGGCGTCGACATCGACGCGAAGGCCGCCGCGCTCGCCCGCGCACGGGCGGCGATCCGTTCGACCTTCACGCCCGCGGTCCTCGGGGATGTCGGCGGCTTCGGGGGGCTCTTCCTTCCGGACTTCTCGAGGTATCGCGAGCCGGTCCTCGTGGGATCGACCGACGGGGTCGGTACCAAGCTCAAGATCGCAATCGCGATGGGCCGCCATGACACGTGCGGCGCCGATCTCGTCAACCACTGCGTCAACGACATCCTGGTGCAGGGTGCCCGGCCCCTCTTCTTCCTCGACTACGTCGCGACGGGCAAGGTGGACCCGGAGGTCATCGCGGGCGTCATCGCGGGCATCGCGCGCGGCTGTCGCGAGAACGGCACGGCGCTTCTCGGTGGCGAGACGGCGGAGATGCCGGGCTTCTATGCCGCCGGAGAGTACGACGTGGCCGGCACGATCGTGGGCGTGGTCGAGCGCGGCCGGATTCTCGACGGCTCGCGCATCGCGGCCGGCGACGTCGCGGTGGGATTGCCCTCCGTGGGGCTGCAGACCAACGGCTTCACGCTCGCGCGCCGGGTGCTGTTCGAGACGATGGGCCGCCGGCCTGAGGACCGCCTCGACGAGCTCGGCGGGCGCGCGATCGGCGACGTCCTTCTCGACCCCCACCTGTCCTATCTGCGCCCGATGGAGCCGTTGCTCGAGGCGGACCTCGTGCACGGGATGGCGCACCTGACGGGCGGCGGGTTCTACGACAACATCCCGCGCGTCCTGCCCCTGGACCTCGACGTCGTGATCAAGGCCGGCGCGTGGCCCGTGCCGCCCATTTTCGAGTTGATCGGCCGCGAGGGCAGTGTCTCGTTCGAGGAGATGCATCGCGTCTTCAACATGGGCATCGGCATGGTCGTGTTCGTCGCGGCGGCAGACCTGCCGCACGTCGCGGAGATCTGGAAGGCTTCGCGAGAGCCCTGGTTCGCGATCGGAAACGTGCGTGCCGGGCAGCACCGCGTGGTGGTCGAGAGTGCCCCCTGAGGCCACCGGCCAGCCCGTCCGGCGCCTCCCCCCACTCTTTCTGACCGAGCCCATCGAGCGGGCGCGCGCGCGGATTCCGGAGGCCCTCTTTCTCGCCGTCACGACGGCCGCCGGCCTGTGGGCGGGGGGGCGCTGGCTCAACCCGATCGGCGATTCCGGCGTGTGGTGGTCCATCGCGGACCGGCTGAATCACGGTGAGCGCCTCTACCGGGACGTCTACCTCCAGTACGGACCGTTGTCGCCCTATCTGCTGGCGATGGCCATGCGGCTCTTCGGCGCCTCGGCGCGCGTCTTCCTGCTCTTGAACTGGATCCCGGGAATCCTCGCGGGAGTGGTGCTGCTGCGCCTCGCGGAACGCTTTCTGCGCCCGATCGAACGCCTCGCCGTCGTCGGGCTCGTCATCGGTATGGCCGTTCTCGCGCCGGGCGGGCGGCTCGTCTATCCCTATTGTCCCGCGGCCGTCCATGCGCTCGTCTTCTCGGCGGCCGCGCTGCTCTTCTTCTCGCGCCGGGATGGCCTCCTTTCCGGCGTTGCCCGCGCGGGCATCCTCGCGGGTCTGGCTTTCTGCGCGAAACAGGAGATCGGGCTGGCGGCACTCGCGTCCCTGCTCGCCGCCTGCGTCCTCTCCGGAAGGGGCTGCTTGCGCCCGATCGGCCGGCTTCTCGCCGGATTCGGCGTCGTGGCTGCGGCGGGGGCCGCTTTCGTCTTTTCGAGCGCTCCGATCGCATCGTTGCGCTGGCAGAGTCACGTCTGGCCGCTCAAGCTCGGCCTGACGAAGCCGTGGGTGGATCTCTCCCTTCTCGCCACGGGGACGTCCCGCCCCGGATGGGGAGAGCTCGTTGCCTTCTCCGGCTGGATCCTTCTCGGCTTTGTGCTCCTGGTCGCGGCGGCTTCGCTCTTTGCGGCCGGCGAACGGCGGCTCCCGCGCTGGCGTCCCGTGCTTGCCTTGGCGGGGGTGTTCGTCCTCTGGTGGGTTCTGGAAGGTGCGTTTCTGGGGGCGCCGCCGTTCCTGCCTCTTTGCCTTTCGGCGGGGGCCGCGTTTCTCGTTGCCGGGCTCGCGGCGACCGATCGCCGTCTCCCCGATCGGGAGTCGCTCGTGGCGATCGGCCTCTTCGCCGGCCTGACGGGAATGCGGACGGCCTTCTCGATCGACGCCGGAAGTCCCTTCGCGGGGCCGGCGCACTTCGCCGAAGCGCTGACCTGGGTCCTCCTGCTCTGCGCGCTCGTGCCGCGGCGCCTCGTCCCGAACGAGCCCGCGGCGACGTACGCGCGAGCCGCCCTCGCGCTCGCCCTCCTGTTCGTCGGGGCACGCTCTGCCGTCGCCGGGTTCCGCGCCCTCGAGCCGGCCTCGGTGGTCTCGGTCGCGACACGCCAGGGAGAGGTCTACCTCCCCCGCGAACGGGCGCCCTTCTTCCGGCGGGTTGGCGAGAGCGTCGTCGCCGGGGAGCGAGCCCTCGTCCTTCCCGAGATCAACGGGGTCGACGTTCTCTTCGGCGTGCGCAGCGTCTCACCCTATCCGGCGCACATGCCCGGCCTGCTCGATGCGGACGCGGAGCGCGCGCTCGTGAGTCGACTGTCGGCCAACCCCCCCGACATCGTCGTGATCTTCGAGCGGCCCGTTTGGGAGTTCGGCGTGGCTCCGCTCGGACGCGGGTTTGGCGCCGGGCTGGTCGAGTGGATCTCGCGGCACGATCGGATCGTCGATCGCTCGGCCGGCGGGACCATCTGGAGGAGATAGGCAATGCGCAGACGCCTCGCGGTGCTTCTGTCGGGCCGCGGCTCGAATTTCGCGTCCATTGCGGATGCGGTCGCGACCGGCGCGATTCCGGACGCGGAGATCGTGGCCGTCATCTCCGACGTTGCGCAGGCGCCGGGTCTTGCGCGGGCGCGCGAGCGCGGGCTGCCCGCCTTCCTGGTGGATCGGACGCAGTATCCATCCCGGCGGGAACACGAGGCCGCGATTCTGCGCCTTCTCGAGCGGGCGCGCCCGGACCTCGTCTGTCTCGCCGGCTACATGCGCCTGCTGTCTCCCGCGTTCGTCGCGCGCTGGCGGGGGAGATTGCTGAACATCCACCCTGCGCTGTTGCCGAAGTACCCGGGCCTGGACGTCCAGCGTCGGGCACTCGATGCCGGGGAGAAGGAGTCCGGCTGCACGGTCCATTTCGTGGACGAGGGCGTGGACACGGGTGCGATCGTCCTGCAGCGCCGTGTGCCGATCCTGCCGGGCGACACCGAGGAGTCGCTCTCGGCACGAATTCTTATCGAGGAGCACCGCGCCTATCCGGAGGCGATCCAGTTGGTCCTCGCAAGCCTCACCGCGAAGGCGTGAGGGGTGCACCGATTCCTGTGCAACGCAACGCGAGAGAAGGGCCGGTTTCACTGGGGTTTCTGGACTTTTCGGAATTCCCTTGACAGGCGCTCCGGGCGGCCCTATATTCCCGTTCCCCGCAAGGGTTGGTTCTTTCCAAGGGTCCCTCGTCCGGCGAGAGCCGTCCGCCTGCTCTCAGGCGAGCGGTTGCCAGTTTCGATTGACGGGGGACATCGAGTTTCGCTAAACTGGAAGGTCCGCCGAAAGGTGGATGTTCTTTCGGTCTCGCGCCGGCGGTACGGCGCGGTCCTGGGGCCTCGTGGAAGTCCGGGGGCGCGGTTCCTTGAAAACTGAGTAGAGCGTGCCAGACGTCATTTTTCCTGCTTTTTTGTAAAAAGCAGAGTTTCTGGTTCCAACCAGGGGTACGGGGAGCCTCGCGGTTCCCCGAGATCCTGGAAAAAATCAGGATTAACTCTTATCGATCGGTGGCAACACCGTGAGAACGCTTTTAAGTGGAGAGTTTGATCCTGGCTCAGAATGAACGCTGGCGGCGTGCTTAACACATGCAAGTCGAGCGAGGCCCGGGGGGCAACTCCCGGAGTCGAGCGGCGGACGGGTGAGTAACACGTGGGTAACCTGCCCGGAAGTGGGGAATACCTCGGGGAAACTCGAGCTAATACCGCATGATATCTCCGGGACGAAAGTCCTGGCGATCAAAGCGGGGTCGCAAGATCTCGCGCTACCGGATGGGCCCGCGCCCGATTAGCTAGTTGGTGAGGTAACGGCTCACCAAGGCTTCGATCGGTAACCGGCCTGAGAGGGCGATCGGTCACACCGGAACTGAGACACGGTCCGGACTCCTACGGGAGGCAGCAGTGGGGAATCTTGCGCAATGGGCGAAAGCCTGACGCAGCAACGCCGCGTGGAGGATGAAGGCCCTTGGGTTGTAAACTCCTGTCGGCTGGGAAGAAATCGTTCGGGGTTAATACCCCCGGACGTTGACTGTACCAGCAAAGGAAGCCCCGGCTAACTCTGTGCCAGCAGCCGCGGTAATACAGAGGGGGCTAGCGTTATTCGGAATTATTGGGCGTAAAGGGCGCGTAGGCGGCCATGCGTGTCTTCCGTGAAATCCCTCGGCTTAACTGAGGACGTGCGGAAGAAACTGCAAGGCTCGAGTCCGGGAGAGGGGGGTGGAATTCCCAGTGTAGCGGTGAAATGCGTAGATATTGGGAGGAACACCGGTGGCGAAGGCGGCCCCCTGGACCGGTACTGACGCTGAGGCGCGAAAGCGTGGGTAGCAAACGGGATTAGATACCCCGGTAGTCCACGCCGTAAACGATGGGCACTTGGTGTCGCGGGTATCGACCCCTGCGGTGCCGAAGCTAACGCATTAAGTGCCCCGCCTGGGGAGTACGGTCGCAAGGCTGAAACTCAAAGGAATTGACGGGGGCCCGCACAAGCGGTGGAGCATGTGGTTCAATTCGAAGCAACGCGAAGAACCTTACCTGGGTTTGAAGATCAGTGGATCGGGGGCGAAATCTCCCTTCCCCGCAAGGGGCCGCTGGTTAGGTGCTGCATGGCTGTCGTCAGCTCGTGTCGTGAGATGTTGGGTTAAGTCCCGCAACGAGCGCAACCCCTGCTGCTAGTTGCCAACGGTTCGGCCGGGCACTCTAGTGGGACTGCCGGTGATAAACCGGAGGAAGGTGGGGATGACGTCAAGTCCTCATGGCCTTTAT
Source organism: uncultured Acidobacteriota bacterium (assembly GCA_963811425.1). GTDB lineage: Bacteria > Acidobacteriota > Thermoanaerobaculia > UBA5066 > Gp7-AA6 > DAHUXD01. The sequence continues at coordinate 3,625 of CAWERV010000016.1, read as the reverse complement.
GTCCAGGGCTACACACGTGCTACAATGGCCGGTACAAAGCGCTGCGAAAACGCAAGTTCGAGCAAATCGCAAAAAACCGGTCTCAGTTCGGATTGGGGTCTGCAACTCGACCCCATGAAGCTGGAATCGCTAGTAATCGCGGATCAGCACGCCGCGGTGAATACGTTCCCGGGCCTTGTACACACCGCCCGTCACATCACGAAAGTCGGCTGTACCAGAAGTCGGTGTTCCAACCCGCAAGGGATGAAGCCGCCTAAGGTATGGTCGGTAATTGGGGTGAAGTCGTAACAAGGTAGCTGTAGGAGAACCTGTGGCTGGATCACCTCCTTTCTAGAGCCTCTCTCGGCTCCTTCTTCTCCGGAAGAGAGCTCGGGACACTCGACGGTCGATACGTCAAGCTCGCCTCTACTCAGTTTTGAAGGCATCGGTCCTCGGGGCCATTCGGCCCTGGATCCATGTTGTTCTTTGAAGTCATCGAAACAAGCTTGTCCCACCTGGGCCTATAGCTCAGTTGGTTTAGAGCACACGCCTGATAAGCGTGAGGTCGGTAGTTCGAATCTACCTAGGCCCACCATCTCAGAACGAACCACCCTCACGTGGGGCTGTAGCTCAGCTGGGAGAGCGGCGGCTTTGCAAGCCGTAGGTCGCCGGTTCGATTCCGGTCAGCTCCACCAATTTTGATGAGCTGCCGAGGTCCCGTGCTCGAGGTTGGACGCGGATGAGACAGCTCCTTGCGTGGCGCGAGGGGCTTTTTGATCCGCGGTGATCACGATCTTTGACAAGAGAGTCGGGTAATAGAAACGAACGATTCGCGTCTTAGGTATTTTATGGTCAAGCTACTAAGGGTGGACGGTGGATGCCTTGGCGCAGAGAAGCGATGAAGGACGTGGCAAGCTGCGATAAGCCTCGGGGAGCCGCAAACAGGCTTTGATCCGGGGATTTCCGAATGGGGCAACCCCTCCGGAGGCAAGTCCAGAGATCCCCTGCTGAATTCATAGGCAGGGAGAAGCAAACCCGGGGAAGTGAACCATCTCAGTACCCGGAGGAAAAGAAAGCAAATCAGCGATTCCGTCAGTAGCGGCGAGCGAACGCGGAACAGCCCAAACCTCGAGGGCTTCGGTTCTCGGGGGGTTGTGGGGCGGAATACGGCGCAAGCCAGGAAGTCAACAAGAACCCGTCTAGTCGAAGGTCACTGGAAAGTGCCGCCAAAGAGGGTGACAGCCCCGTAGGCGAAAGACGAGGTTCCTTCCCAGTTCCGTTCCCGAGTACCACGGGGCACGAGAAACCTTGTGGGAATCCGGGTGGACCATCACCCAAGGCTAAACATTACTCTGCGACCGATAGTGAACCAGTACCGTGAGGGAAAGGTGAAAAGAACCCCTGTGAGGGGAGTGAAATAGTACCTGAACCCGTCCATCTACAAGCAGTGGAACCACCATGTCGCAAGACGGTGGAACCGCGTGCCTTTTGCATAATGAGCCGGCTAGTTAATTTCAGCGGCAAGGCGAAGCAACGTGCTGAGCCGGAGCGAAAGCGAGTCTGAATAGGGCGATTCAGTCGCTGGGATTACACGCGAAGCGGGATGATCTAACCATGGCCAGGGTGAAGCTGCGGTAACACGCAGTGGAGGCCCGAACTGGTGTTGGTTGAAAACAACTCGGATGAGCTGTGGTTAGGGGTGAAAGGCTAATCAAATTCCGTTATAGCTCGTTCTCTCCGAAATAGCTTTAGGGCTAGCCTCGCATGATTGACGACGGTGGTAGAGCTCTGGATGGACTAGGGGCGTTCCCACGTTACCAAATCCAACCAAACTCCGAATGCCGTCGATCACAGTGCGGGAGTCAGACAGTGGGGGATAAGCTTCATTGTCGAGAGGGAAAGAACCCAGACCGCCCGCTAAGGTCCCCAAATCATCGCTAAGTGGAAAAGGATGTGGAGACGCCCAGACAGCCAGGAGGTTGGCTTAGAAGCAGCCATCCTTTAAAGAAAGCGTAACAGCTCACTGGTCAAGCGGCTCCGTGCCGACAATTCAACGGGGCTCAAGCGATGTACCGAAGCGGCGGATGCGCGGAGGCTTCGGCCGACGCGCGTGGTAGGAGAGCATTCTTAGTGCAGTGAAGTCAGACCGCGAGGACTGGTGGAGCGCTAGGAAGAGACCCTGCCGGCACAAGTAGCGATAAAGCAGATGAGAGCTCTGCTCGCCGTAAATCTAAGGATTCCTGAGCAAGGTTAATCCGCTCAGGGTAAGTCGGTCCCTAAGGCGAGGCCGAAAGGCGTAGCCGATGGAAATCCGGTTAATATTCCGGAACCGCTCGTTTGTCGTTATCACGAAGGGGGGACGCAGGAGGCTAGGCGTACCGGGTGTTGGATGTCCTGGGCCAAGCTCGTAGGCGGGAGGAGTAGGAAAATCCGCTCTTCCATTCAACGCCGAGAAGCGATGGGGAGGCCGTCAGGCCGCAAACTCGCCGATGCCACGCTGCCGAGAAAATCCCCTAAGGAGATGAACGGGTGACCGTACCGCAAACCGACACAGGTAGATGAGGAGAAAATCCTAAGGCGCTCGAGTGAAGCGTTGCGAAGGAACTCGGCAAATTAACACCGTAACTTCGGGAGAAGGTGTGCCTCGGTTCGTGTAAGGGTTTACCCCTGAAGCGTCCCGGGGTCGCAGTGAAAAGGCCCAAGCGACTGTTTACTAAAAACACAGGACTCTGCAAAGTCGCAAAACGACGTATAGGGTCTGACGCCTGCCCGGTGCTGGAAGGTTAAGGGGAGAGGTTAGCCGCAAGGCAAAGCTTTGAACCGAAGCCCCAGTAAACGGCGGCCGTAACTATAAGTCGCCTAAGGTTCTCCAGTTCACGATTAATATGGAGCTGGCCACGGACTGGGACGATCCTGAGATATGCCTCTGCAAAACCGAGTAAGCCGGTCGAAAATGCTATCTGTTCGCAGGCAATCAGCAGAAACAACTCCGGAGCGATCGGCTAAATCCTCAGCAAACTGTACTTGCTGGGAACGGCGAACGAATCGTGCTGAACATTGTCCGATCCTAAGCAGGCCATACGCCGAGCGCTCAGACCGAAACGTATGCTGGCTCCCGCCAGATCGGGCAGTAACACGACGAACGGTCCTAAGGTAGCGAAATTCCTTGTCGGGTAAGTTCCGACCTGCACGAATGGCGTAACGATTTGGGCACTGTCTCCGCAACGCGCTCGGCGAATCTGTAGTACCGGTGAAGATGCCGGTTACCCGCACGTAGACGGAAAGACCCTGTGCACCTTTACTATACCCAGGCATTGAATTTTGGCGTTGTCTGCGCAGGATAGGTGGGACACTTTGAACCTGGGGTTTCGGCCTCGGGGGAGTGGACGGTGAGATACCACCCTGATGGCGCCGGAGTTCTAACTGAGACCCGTAATCCGAGTCCAGGACCTATCTCTGGCGGGTAGTTTGACTGGGGCGGTCGCCTCCTAAAATGTAACGGAGGCGCCCAAAGGTTCTCTCAGGCTGATTGGAAACCAGCCGTAGAGTGCAAAGGCAGAAGAGAGCTTGACTGCGAGACCGACAAGTCGAGCAGGTACGAAAGTAGGGCTTAGTGATCCGGTGGTTCTGCATGGAAGGGCCATCG